>JBFGZQ010000044.1:0-3306 GCA_041586735.1 Motiliproteus sp. | reverse complement strand
GTAAGCGTTCATTCTAAGGCGTTCTGCCCACCCTCTTGATCGCGCGATAAGCTGACCTCTTCATAAATATGGGAGGCAGCGGCATGACTCAATCAACACGCAGGACACCCGGTCAGTGGCAGGCTGTGATCGACCAATGGCAGAACAGCGGCCAGTCCGCAGTACGATTTTGTGAAGAGCACGGAGTCGGCTATGCCAGCTTTTGCAACTGGCGCAAGCGCCTTGCTGATGATCAGGTATCGCCGGCAGAGCGTGAGACATCATTTATCGATATCACCGCACTACCTTCGGCAAGCAAAGGGCTTGCTTGGAACATCGTGCTTAGCCTGGGTAATGGTGTCGAGCTTCGTTTGAGTCAGGGCTAATGTTCGTCCCTGGTAATCAGGCTCGAATCTGGCTCTGTACGCAACCCACCGACATGCGTAAATCGTTTAATGGGCTGAGCGCCCTGGTAAAGAACCAGCTCGGGCACAATCCGCTCAGCGGTCAGTATTTCGTGTTTGTGAATCGGCGCAAGACCCAGATGAAGGTGCTGTACTTTGAGCCGTCGGGGTTCTGCCTATGGAGCAAGCGGCTGGAGCAGGGGCAGTTCCGGGTGCGCCCATCGGCGACCGGGCAGCACGCGCTGACCTGGACCGAGCTGCAATTGATCCTTGACGGTATCGAAGTGCAAAAATCCCGTCAGTTCAAGCGTTATCGGCACGCCTCCTGAGCCTTATTTTGATATAATCCCTCGCCATGACGACGACCTCTTCGACACTTCCAGACACCCCTGTTTCCAGCGACATCTCTGTCGCGGAGCGGGCTGCGTTGGATGCTGAAAACAGCACGCTACGTAATGAGAACGCGGCGCTGAAACGCCGGGTGGAGTGGTTCGAGCGGCAGCTGTTCGGACAGAAGTCCGAAAAGCGTCCGGTCGATCATCCGCACCAATCCAGCTTGCTGGGGGAGGCGCCCGCGGAGACGGCGCCGGAAGGTGAGCAGGTCACGGTAACCTATCAGCGTGGCAAGGCGCCCAAGCAGCGCCCCGATGACTGCGTCAACGACAGCGGCCTGCGCTTCAATGCAGAGGTGCCGGTAGAGGTGATTGCACTCGAGGCTCCGGAGCTAGCCGGACCCGATGCGGACCAGTTCGAGATCATCGGCACCAAAAGCACCTTCCGCCTGGCGCAGCGTCCGGCCAGCTATGTGGTGTTGCGCTATGACCGTCCGGTGATCAAGCGCAAAGAGGCTGAACAACCCCTGCCCAGTCCAGCCCCAGACAATGTCTTGGACAGGAGCCTGGCGGATGTCAGTCTGCTGGTGGGGCTGCTGGTCGACAAGTTCCAGTACCATCTTCCACTGCATCGCCAGCACCAGCGCATGACCCAGGCCGGTGTCACCCTGAGTCGGGCGACGCTCACCAACCTGGTCAAACGCGCCATCGATTTACTGCGCCCGATCGTTGATGCCCAGCTGGCCAACATCCTGCTGAGCCAGGTACTGGCGATGGATGAAACACCGATCAAAGCGGGTAAGGCCGGCAAGGGCAAACTGAAACAGGCGTGGTTCTGGCCCTTATATGGGGACCGGGATGAGGTGGTATTCACCTACTCGGCCAGTCGCGGCCGGCAGCATATTGAAACCACCCTGAAGAAAAACTTCAGCGGCACCCTGATGAGCGACGGCTATTCGGCTTACGCCAGCTATACCCAACACAATACCAAGGTGACGCATGCTCAATGTTGGGTCCACAGCCGCCGTACCTTTATAGAGGCTGAATCGCAGGAGCCGGCAACCGTACGCGAGGCGTTGGACTACATCGCGGCCCTGTACCGCATCGAAGAGCAGATCCGCGATCAACGCCTGAGCGGCGACAAGAAACACCAACACCGACTGGAGTACAGCAAGCCGGTAGTGGATGGCTTCTTTGAATGGTGTGATCGGCAGCTTCACCGTGGCGACCTGACCCCGTCAAACCCACTCAGCAAAGCGTTGGGCTATGTGGTGAAAAGAGAGACTGCCCTACGCGTGTTCCTAGAAGATCCGGATGTGCCACTGGATACCAACCACTTGGAGCGGGCTCTGCGGCCCATACCCATGGGACGCAGAGCCTGGCTTTTCTGTTGGACCGAGCTGGGTGCAGAGCATGTGGGGATCATCCAGAGCCTGATCAGCACCTGCAAGTTGCACGACGTCAATCCATACACCTACCTGACCGATGTTCTGTTGCGAATCAGCGAGCATCCTGCGAGCCGGGTACAGGAGCTGACACCCCGGGTGTGGAAGGAAACGTTCGCGGATCAACCACTTCGGTCCGATCTGTATCGAGGCGTCAACCCCTCCTCAGAATGACCGGTTACCCTGCATTGGGTATAAGATGAGGAATCGGAATGAATATATTAGAGTCGCTGACTGATGCATATGCCCCTATCAGACCCGCTTCTGTTGTGATGCCAGATGGTAGTTTTATGCATTACTGGATTGGGCATGTGGGGCAAGGTGTAGAAGATGCAGCCCTCATAAATCCTCAAGTAGAATCAGAGCTTAATGCTCTAATCGCGGCTAACAAGGTATCGATTGTTCACAAGCGCTATGTCATCGCGGTGGGGCATCAGATGTGTTTTTGGCAGCTAAACTTAGATCTATCAACACCGATCACACAAGAGATTAAAGATAGTTTAGAGGCATACGCGAAAGGCGTTAAGTTCGATTTGGATAAGCCGCTTCAAAGGTTATAAAGGCACAACACAAAAGACAAATGGGCCTATCTATTACAAAAAACACAAAACGATACCCTTTCCTGTTTAACAGAAAGCGTAATTAAAGTACGGTATGGACTATCTAGCTTGTGCTCACAAGCACCCCGCCTGAGAACCATAAAACGAAGTTTGATGGGGCGATCTTGTCGGGGTCACGATGATTGACTGGAACAGTCAGGAATCGATGACAAGCATCACACGATACCTAATGCACTTGTTTCATTTTTATTAGGGTTTTCGGCATTAGTGTTTGTTTCAAAATTATGTGAATATGGCTCTGTTGTTGCCAAACTGGGTTATTTTTGAAACAGAGTTTACAGAAACCTTAAGAACCATGATAAGAATCCTTCTGGAGGCCTTATGAATACAGACTCACTCACTCACGCATCAAGAATGAAACAATTTTCTTTGATGGTTCCATGATTAAGATAAGCCAAAAACACTAAGGGCTTACATGCTGTTACCGTATATTGTTGAACATCACTGGCTGGCCGTCGGGCTGGCCTTCACCTTCGCCCTGCTGATCGGCAGTTTCCTGAATGTGGTGATCTACCGTCTGCCCGTG
>JBFGZQ010000043.1:0-3671 GCA_041586735.1 Motiliproteus sp. | reverse complement strand
GGATATGCACGGCGGCAACGGCATTGCCGACGAGTTCCATATCATTCGCCATGTGATGAATCTCGAAGCGGTCAACACCTACGAAGGCACCTACGATATCCACGGCCTGATCCTGGGTCGGGCGATCACCGGTATTCAGGCGTTCTGCTGATGACTGGCGCACTGGAAGGCATCCGCGTTCTCGATCTCAGCCGCATCCTGGCGGGCCCCTGGGCTACCCAGATGTTGGCGGATTTCGGCGCCGAGGTGATCAAGATCGAACGCCCCGGCTGCGGCGATGATACCCGTAACTGGGGGCCACCTTTTATCCAGAACAGCGCGGGCCAGGACACGGCCGATGCGGCCTACTTTCATGCCACCAATCGCGGCAAGCAGTCGGTCGCTGTGGATATTACCCGACCCGAAGGTCAGGCGCTGATCCATCAGCTTGCCGCGCACTGCGATGTTGTAGTTGAAAATTTCAAGGTCGGCGGACTGCAAAAATACCATCTCGATTACGCCAGCCTGAGCGCGATCAATCCGCGCCTGGTGTACTGCTCGATCACCGGCTTCGGCCAGAGCGGTCCCTATCGCAAACGCGCCGGCTACGATTTTATGATCCAGGCAATGGGCGGCTTGATGAGTGTTACCGGTGAGACCGAGGGCGCACCGATGAAAGTCGGCGTGGCCCAGGTCGATGTGATGACCGGCCTCTACGCCTGTAACGCGATCCAGGCCGCGCTGCTGCACCGTGCTCGCAGCGGTCGTGGCCAGCATATCGATCTGGCCTTGCTGGATGTGCAGGTCGCCACGCTGGCCAACCAAGGCATGAACTACCTGGCCAGCGGCCAAGTACCGGGTCGCTTGGGTAACGCCCATCCCAATATTGTCCCCTATCAGGCCTTCGCCACCGCTGATGGTCATATCATCCTGGCGGTCGGCAATGATAATCAGTTCGTCAAGTTCTGCGAACTAGCCGGCCAGCCGGGACTCGCATTTCATGCCGATTTTGCCAGCAACCGAGCCAGGGTGGAGCACCGCAACGATCTGATCCCAATCATAGAACTGCTGCTGAGCAAACACAGCAGTGCTTGGTGGCTCGAAAAACTGGCTGAATGCGGCGTACCCTGCGGGCCGATCAACAGCCTGGATCAGGTATTTGCTGATCCACAGGTGCAGCACCGGCAGATGCAGGTGACGCTGGAGCACCCCGATGCGGGGACGGTGCCCTCGATTGCCAATCCGATTAACTTTTCCGACACCCCGGTGCAGTACGCGAGTAGCTCACCGACGTTGGGGCAACATAGTCAGCAACTGCAACAGCTGCTTAACCTCTCCGATACACAGTGGCAAGACCTAAAACTGAACGGCATCGTCGAATAACTGACCGATCCCGTCGCTGGTATGAGCTGACCGTTGCCGCTAAAGATGACCAGCGAACAGGGCAAGTCGCTATTTGAACAGGCCGGTGAGGTGTTGTACGGCACCTCCTTTATCGGGCTGGGCTGGTGCACCGCGCCAGCATCCCCGCCGAGGTGCCGAACGGTTCTGGTACCCTGGCCGCAGATGATATCCTCATCGATGAGGGTATCATCGAGTACTGCTGCCGAGATGCTGCAACCTGAAGGCGAAGAGGCTGCTACCCTGATCCAGGGTGAAATTGTCAGCGCCAATCCCACTTCTTAGCCTGTTTTTCTATGAACTTTAGCGATCTGGCCACCCAGCTTACCGACCCCAGTCTCGCACTACTGGTACTGCTGTGCCTGCTAGGTACAGTGGCAGGATTTATTAGTGCGATCGCCGGTGCAGGGGGGTTGTTAGTACTGCCGGCCCTATTGGCGCTAGGGCTCGATCCGATCGCCGCACTAGCCACCAACAAGCTGCAAAATGTATTCGGCACCGCCTCGTCGATGTTCAACTATTACCGTAAAGGCCGTATTGAGTTGCAAGGCATGCAAGGGTCGATCATCTGCGCGCTGATCGGTTCAGGACTGGGGACTTACTGCGTACAGCGCATCGATGTAGCCGTACTGGCCAAGTTGATTCCGCTACTATTGATCGTCATCGCCGTCTATTTTTTAGTCTCCCCACGGATGGGTAATGGCGACACCCCGGCGCGTCTTGGGCCGCGAAGCTTTGCGCTATGCATGGCGCTAAGCATCGGTTTCTACGGTGGTTTCTTCGGACCGGGTATAGGTTCGCTGTTCGTCGCTGCGTTGGTGGCCGCACGGGGCTACAACCTGATCAAAGCTACCGCCCACACCAAGGTGCTGGTTTTTACTACCAATATCTGCTCGCTGGTGCTGTTTATCGGTGCCGGGCAGGTAGTCTGGAGCCTAGGCCTGTGTATGGCGGCGGGTCAGTTAGTCGGCGCTCGACTGGGGTCCAACCTAGTGATCACCCAAGGCGCTCGGCTGGTGAAACCGTTAATCATCGCCGCCACCCTAGGGCTGGCTTTGAAGCTGCTCTGGTCGTAGTTCTGGTCGTAGTTCTAGCCACGCGAAAAACGCTTACAACTGCTGTTGCATAAACTCCAGGAAGGCCCGGCTCGCTTTGGAAAGATAATGACTCTTCTTCCACCCCAGGCCGATATGCAGCGGGATCGGCGGATCGAAGGGCACCGCCACCAGCTGATCGTCCAGATCTAGAATCATCGATAACGCGGTACTGATACCGACGCCGTTCACGACCAGCGATTTCAACAGCACCACCAGATTGGTTTCAAAGCGAATATCCAGCGAGCGGCTATGCTGGCGACAATATTGGCTCACCGCTTCACGCAAGAAGTATCCCTCACGAAACAGTACCAGCGGCTGATCGCAGAACTGCTCCAGCGAGATAGAACGACGTTCGGCAAAAGCGTGTTCGCGCGGCACACAGGCCACGACCTCCTCATCGAACAGCTCAACCACGCGAATCTGCTCATGCGCCCGATCACTGCGAATCAGCGCCAGATCGAGCTCGCCATCGATCAACATCTGCTGCAGTGATGCGGTACCGGCTTCGATCAGGTTAACCCGCACCCCGGGATAACGGGTCTTAAACGCCGTTAACACCCTGGGCAGGTAGTAAGAACTGAGCATGCTGGGCGCGCCGAACTGCACCACCCCGGCCTCTACCCCCTTAAGCTCCAGCAGCTCACGTTCGGCTTCATGAACACACTCAAGAATCAGCCCGGCATGTTTATAGAGCACCTGGCCATCGGCGGTCAGGGTCATCTTCCGCTCCGCCCGGTTGATCAGTTTCAGTCCCGTCTCATCCTCGAGTTTACGGATCGACATGCTCAACGCAGACTGAGCGATGCCCAGCCGGACGGCAGCCTGGGTAAAGTTACCCACCTCGGCCAACTCGGTGAAATAGCGTAATCGCTTAATATCCATAGCTACTACCAGCCTCACTCACTATCAACTTTATTGATCAAATGTATGCAAACCACATATTGTACTTATTAGCAGCCTGTCGCTACATTTATCTACAAATAAACACAGCCCCAGCAGAGGTATGACATGAGCAATAACCGCACCCCGTTCCAGTGGGATGACCCCTTCTTCCTAGACGCCCAACTGACCGAAGAGGAGCGCATGGTTCGTGACGCGGCCCGAGATTACTGCCAAGAGCAGCTGATGCCCCGGGTGTTGGACGCCAACCGCAACGAAGTTTTCCACGTCGAGATCATGCGTGAACTGGGCGAG
>JBFGZQ010000042.1:0-5313 GCA_041586735.1 Motiliproteus sp. | reverse complement strand
TGTTTATCTTTGATACGGAGTTTGAGAGTTTTTGTGAGCATATGCTGTATATAATCACAGTGATCAATACTGGGCAAGCTTCGCTCGCCTAGCTATCCATCCCCGCACTAAAAGATACGGGGCTTTTCGCTACTTTGGTAATGGCTTGTTCGTCAACAGAATTATAGGCATACTGTATGCATATACAGTTTATATTAAAGCACAGATAAAGCTATGAGGGCACTATGGCCATAAGAACGGTTCATCAGGTTATCGGCAAAGACGGCTCTATGATCGGAGAGTACATGAATCTTAAGCACGCCAAAGATATGGATAACCGCATCGATGTGCTCTATTACATCGCTGAGATTATCGAAAGCCAGGGGGTAGAGGAGGTGTTGGCCGAAAAAATTGCCGAGACCTTACTGGATGATCAACGCCGCCAAGAGCTACTGAATCGCTTGAAAAGCGTAAAAGATCTACCCGGCGATGATACCGAGATGGAGGCTTCAGAGTAGCGCATCGTTCGCTCAGGAGCTGCAGGACAGCATCGAGCAGCCGGCCCGTTGGCGCGCCCAATCGGGGCGCTTGCCGGCATACAGCTCGTTGTCGGGCTGCTCATCGTAGGGCCGGCGTAACACCTCCAGTAGCTCGTTAACTAGAGAGAAGTCCTGCTGCTCGGCCTTGTCGATGGCTAGCTGGGCTAGGTAGTTGCGCAACACGTATTTAGGATTGACGCGGTTCATCTGTGCGCGCCGCACCGCATCGGGGATCGCATCTTGGCGTACGCGATTACCATACCGGCGCAACCAGTCACCGATCCGTTGGCGGTGTGCGTCGGTCAGCTGATCCGGATCGTAATAGGCATCCAGTAGCGGTGCCATCAGGGTGTCGTTGCTGGCCTGGTCTGGCGCGATCGACTCAAATTCTACGTCCGCAAGCAGGCGATAGAACAGGGTCATATCGGTTTCCAGCAGCTGTAAGATCTCCAACAGCTCGGTCACCAGTGCCTCGTCGGTCTGGGGCTCAAAGGCATTTAACCCCAGCTTCTGTGCCATCATCGCTTGCCACTGCTGTTGGTAATGGCTCTGGTAGCCTTCCAAGGCTTTCTCCAGTGGCTCCGCCTCGTTGATCAGTGGGTAGATGGCATTGGCCAGCTGCACCAGATTCCACAGCGCGACCTGAGATTGATTACCGAAGCGGTAACGACGCCCGCCGGCATCGGTGGTATTGGGGGTCCAGTTGGGATCGTAATCCTCCAGCCAGCCGTAGGGGCCGTAATCGATGGTCAAGCCGAGGATCGACATGTTATCGGTGTTCATCACCCCGTGCACAAATCCCACCCGCATCCAGTGGACGACCATCTCCGCCGTGGTGCGACACACCTCCTCAAACCACAGCCGGTAAACCTCAGGGCAGGGTTCGCCCAGGTGGGGGAAGTCGGTGCGAATGCAGTAATCGGCTAGTTGTTTGAGCCGCACCCTATCGTCCCTCGAGGCGAAGATCTGCAAGCTGCCGAAGCGAGTGAAGGAGGGTGCCACACGACAAACCACGGCGCCCGGTTCCTGTTTACCGTTACCGTTGTAGAACATATCCCGCCACACCTGCTCCCCGGTCAGACTCAGGCTAAGGGCGCGGGTGGTGGGCACCCCGAGATGGTACATCGCCTCACTGCAGAGGAATTCACGCACCGAGGAACGCAATACAGCCAGGCCGTCGGCAGATCTGGAATAAGGGGTTGGCCCCGCCCCTTTAAGCTGCAGCGCCCAGCGCTGGCCCTGCGAATTTACTATTTCACCTAGATTGATGGCGCGGCCATCGCCCAGCTGGCCAGCCCAATTACCAAATTGATGGCCGCCATAGCAACAGGCGTAGGGATCCATGCCGGGTAACTGTTGGTTACCGGTAAACACCTGCACGAACGCTGCTGTTTGACAGTCTGCGGCAGACAGGTCCAGCAGTGCAGCCACCTCGTGGGCGTAGGCCACCAGCTGTGGTCGACTGACTTGGGCGGGCAGCACCCGTGAGGAACAGGCGCCCATCACTTGGCGGGGCACCGTGCTGTTGACCGGGTCGACCGGCAGTTCATTGACAAAGCGGTTGTCGAATCGCAGGGCCAACAGCCCCTTCGGGATCGAACGGGAGTCCATGGTGTTACTCGCTATTTGCTGGGGGCGGTCGACTACAGTGCAGCCAGTAGTGTTTCGGCGTTACTGACCTCGAAGGTTTTCGGAGGCTCGACATTGAGCAGGCTGACCCTGCCATTGTCTATCACCATGGCGTAGCGCTGTGACCGCACACCGCCAAAGTCGCCGGTGTCCATCGATAAACCTAAGGCCTTGGTAAAAGCACCGCCGCCGTCAGCCAGCATGCAGATCGCTTCGGCATTTTGCGCGGCGCCCCAGGCCTGCATCACGAAGGCATCATTTACCGATACGCAGGCGATCATATCGACCCCTTTGGCCAAGATCTGGTCAGCCAAGACGATGTATCCGGGTAGGTGGCTGTTGGAGCAGGTGGGTGTGAACGCGCCGGGAACCGCAAACAACACCACTTTCTTACCGGCGAACAGCTGATCGGCAGGCAGCGTCTGCTGGCCGTCAGCGCTCACCTGGGTCAGGTTTACCGCGGGGATATTATCGCCTAACTGAATCATCATCTCTCTCCTTTGTGGATGTAGCTTGAGTGTAGCGCGTTATTCGACGGACAAACACGGACAGGATTCAGGGGTTCTTAAGAGCTGGTTAAGGGACTCAACTAGCGCCCTCTGTTGAGATAGGCGGGATTAGTGCGCATTAAAAAAGACTTTCAGGTTTTCAAAGACGCTGCGGAAATAGCCTGGGGAGTAGCATAGGGTGCTACCCGCCCCTCGGTCTTAGGTGGCTACAGTTTGGTATGGGCCTCCATTTCGGCACCGATCTTCTTGCGCATCTCCATCAACGTTAGCGCCGATTGCTGGAGCTGTTTATCTTTCTCGGTCTCCGGAAGCCATTCCGGCACATTGGTCGGCCGGCCGGCATCGTCTACCGCAACCATGATCATCATGCAGTGGGTGGTCAGATGGCGCTGCGGATATTTGGGATCACCGGCACGCACGTCGACGCCGATATGCATCGAGGTACGGCCGGTATAGATCACCTTGGCGCTGACCTCGACCAGATTACCGACATGGATCGGCTGTACGAAACGTATCCCGCCGGCGTAGGCGGTGATGCAGTAGCGGCTGCTCCAACCGGCGGCACAGGCGTAGGCGGCCAGGTCGATCCATTTCATCACCGCGCCGCCGTGGACTTTGCCACCGAAGTTGACATCGGCAGGTTCAGCCAGGAATCGTAGGGTTATCTGGCGCTCTTTATCAGGCATAAGGTTCTCTCCAAAGGGGGCTAATAGCCGATGCTAGATGTAAGTCCTAGTCTGGCGGTTATTCTGCCTATCCGCTAGCGTAATAGCGTTCATATTGGAGACCCATATCATGCTGCGCGGCACCGGCTTACCGCTGCGTATCATGGTCGCTGCTCGACAGTGGTACAAATATAGGGGTTATATTATAGTCCCTGCTCTAATTTGTAGAACGCGCGTGGCGCTTTTTTGTGCACGCGTGCGCGGCACCTTTTGATAAATGGCAAACCTGTTGAAAGGCAGGGACGCAAAGCTTCCCACCTAAGGGTCTCAGGATCTAGGGTAGCGGGGTTACCGAATGGATGAATTCATGACACTGCGTAAAAAAACCCTGCTGGTCATTGCGGCAACCATGCTGGCCAGCCTGCTGGGCCTGTACTTAATTTCCCATTTTTTTCTATTGTCAAAATTTGAAGAGCTTGAAGTATCACGGATCCAGGATCGGGCTAGCCAGGCTCAATTACTGCTGCAGCGTAATGCCGAGCAGCTTAATCTCATGGCCGCTACGCTAGGACAGGTGCTGCAACAGAGTACCGAGCTAGCCAACGAGGTTAAGCTATCACGTGCTGTCGAACGGGCTAATATCGATCTTGTGGCCGTGGTCGATCCGCATCGGCAGGGCGACATACAGCTCGAGTATGTGAATCATCCAGACTTATTAACGGGCTTGCCTGACAAAGAGGTTTGGCCGCAGGCGCTGAGGCTGCTCCCTGACGCCCTCCCGGGGCTGCTGGTGGTGCAAGGCGAGCCTTGGTTGCTGGGTGGCTATCGCCTGGCCCCCGAAGTGGCCGGCACGGCTGGCCGTCAGCTGTTGCTGGCTCGCAGGCTGGGTAAAGTTGAATTGGCTGATATTGGCCGCATCATTGGCGGCATTGCGCGTGTGCAGGTCTCCGGCGCCGATGAGGCGGGGGCTTCAGCCCGGGTGTTCTGGCCAACAGCGGAGCAGATCGGTGCGCGGCTCGTGCTCGACGATCTGCATGCCCAGCCGGTACTGACGCTCAGCGTTGAGGCCCAGACCGAGATTCTTATAGCCGGTCGCTACAGCATGAAGTTGTTCCTAGTCACGGCGGCGATTGCGGCTGTGGGGTTATTCCTGATCAGCCTGATCCTGCATGAGCGGTTATTGCTGCGCCGGCTGATGGCGTTGATTACAGACGTTGGGGTGATCTCCAATCGTCCCATCATCGGTCAGCGGGTCCGGGTAACCGGTAACGATGAGCTCTCGGTGCTGGCTAAGACGATCAACCAAACCATAAAAGAGCTTGAAGATAGTCTCCAGAAACTGCAGGAGAACGAACAGCAGCTGAGCGAGCTGATCGAAGCGATTCCCGATCTGGTGTGTTTTAAAGATGCCGATGGTCGTTGGCGGCGGATTAATCGCAACGGTTTACGTATCCTGGGGTTAGACGGTGTTGATGTATTAGGCAAGCGCAATGAGGAGATCGCCGCGGTGAACACCCTGATCGCCGACCCTCTGCGGCTAGATACCGAAAAGGGCTTACAGGTCAAATCCAGTCGCATAAAGGCCCGCTATGAGGCGGTATTTAATACCGCTAATGGCAGCTACTGCCTGGATATGATCAAAATACCACTCTCTGACGAAACCGGAGCCCATAAGGGGATGGTCGTTCTGGGTCGCGACATTACCGATAAAAAGATTTATCAAGACGCCAGTCTGTTCCAACAGGTGTTTTCCAGCAGCTCGGAAGGGATCATGATCACCGATGCCAATCAACTGATTGTCCTGGTAAACGATGCCTTCACCCATATCACCGGTTATTCATTAAGCGAGAGCATGGGGCGAACGCCAGGTATGCTGGCCTCCGGGAGGCATGACAGGGGTTTCTATGAGGAGATGTGGCATGCCATCAAGCGCGATGATCACTGGAGTGGTGAGATCTGGAATCGCCGCCAGGATGGCGAGCTATACCCGCA
>JBFGZQ010000041.1:0-5650 GCA_041586735.1 Motiliproteus sp. | reverse complement strand
CTAAGAACATCAACTCTATTGCTGACTAAACCTCTGTCAAAGTTATGATCACCGCCGTCAATGTTAGGGTTATAGTTTTTACCGGAGACATCTTCATCCAGATTTTTTACACGCCAGGCAGCACTGTACTTGAGAGTGTTACTCCAGCGGGATTCAATATCCCGACTGCCAAAATCGATCTCCATAGCATAAACATTGCTTAGTGGTGCAGATAACACTGCCACAACACTAAACAGCGTACGCTTCTTGAATATTTTGTTAGGCTTATACTTCATCAATTTTTTCCTTGTTATTTTTATTAACTAAAGCTTAGAGTTCTGCGATTCCTGCCAGCTCACTTTTGAGCCGGCATCGTCGTCATTTCATGCTGTCCTGAGCCCACCGCTAAGCGGTTTTTCGGGAGATCCCTTCATTCCAATCGTATTCCGGCCCATCTGGGGGGCGGAATATTCGTGACTTTCGATCCCACCAGTCTCTGACCGGAAAACACGAATTGGAGTCGGTTCGGTTTATTCCCGTGCTGATGGTGGTACCTGCAGTCCGGCGCTTTGCTTGAGGAGCGAAAGACCACCCTATCGTCAATAGCATGGCCAGCTGGCGTCCCAGCGTTACCCAGGACCACTGACCCTTCTGCAACCAATAGTAGTAACTACTCCAGTGTCGTTTCGCATCAATGGCAAGCCAAGCTTCGGTTACAAAGCCCGATTGAGTCAGCATGGCCCCGATCAGCAGTTCAATATGTGTGCGCATCCTTTGTGGTCCATGGCGGCCTCCGAAAGAGCGTGTTTCTTTCTGGAGGCCGCTTAAAGAACGTTCCACTGCTCTCAATATCAATTTACATAAAGGAGGCATCGATCATCAATTGGTACAGCTACCAAGGCACCAAGGGATTACACTCATGTTGAAAATCTCATCTGTCGCAACAGGAAATGCCCTCCTGCAGTTTTCCCACTTGATTCGATTAAGCGATTAAGTCGTATGCGCCATTAAATCGACCCACTTGACCTAACCGTATTGCGCCACTTTTTTAGGAGCAGGCTCCAGAGCTATATTCCACGGCAGCAGGGCTTCCAATTTTTCCAGGGTATCCGCCTCTGCGATCCGATCCAGCACATAGTGAATATAGGCCGAGGGTTCTAGCTGATTCGCTTTGGCCGTTTCGATCAACGAGTAGCAGGTTGCACTGGCATGGGCGCCTTGCGTGGTATCGGCGAACAACCAGGCTCTTCGTCCGACCGCGAACGGACGTATTGCGTTCTCGGCCAAGACATTGCTAATCTGCAAATCGCCTCGATCGCAGTAGCCTATCAGGTGGGGCCATTGATTCAGTGTGTAATCGATCGCCTTGCGGGTCAGCGAGCCCTTCATTACCTTGGAGGCATTCTTTTCCAGCCAGGCATGAAGCTCGTTTAACAGCGGCAAACTCATCGACTGTCGAACCTGGTAGATATCGGCTTCGCTATGATCGCGGATCTCCCGCTCAACGGCATAGAGTTTACCAATGTACCCCAGAGCCACATCCGCTTTGCTGACTTTGGTGGTGGCTCCCTTTTTAGTTTTTGATCCACCTGCTGCGGCTTTGGTTGCTTCGATAAACTTTCGGCGCGCGTGATCCCAACAACCGATACGGGTGATCGCGTTTTCACGGCAGACCTGACCATAGCCCGAGTAGCCGTCAGCCTGGAGGATGCCGGCAAATCCTTGCAATAGGCGAACAGGCACGCTCCCTGCGCGTGAAGGATCGTAGTCAAACAATACCGACGGCTGCCCGGGCGGCCCGCCGCGGGTGACCCACATCCATTTATCTGACTGGGCGGTTTTACCATCTTCTTTGAGAACTTGGATGCGTGTTTCATCCGCCTGCAGGTAGTCACTACTGTTCTGAACCTCACGGATAAGATTGATCAGCGGCTTAAATACATCATCTAGACGGATCACCCAGTGCGCCATGCTAGTTCTGCTGAGATCATGCCCCAAGCGCTTTAGCATCTGTTCCAGCCGATACAGCGGTAAACCATCGGCATATTTAGAAACGATGATGTAGGCCAAGAGCGAGGTGGTCGCGATACATTTTCCCAGCGGATGTGTAGGACGCTTCGCGGCAATGATCAGATCGCTGCCATTCTGTTCGAATACTGCTTTTTCCTGCCAGATCTCCAGCACTTTCAGCTGGGCTGGAATAAAGAGCAGTTGATGTGGTTAGACTTTCCCGGACACACAACCTCAAGTATTTTAAGAGCTAATTAGAGGGTGTGTACCAATGAGCAAACCGCAGAATAGTTATACAGCGGAATTTAAAGAGTCGGCCGTCAAGCTGGCGATAGAGAGCGATCAGCCGATCACTAAAACCGCTGAGGATCTTGGGGTTAACAAGAATACTCTGCATACCTGGATCAGCAAGTACCATCGCCCTCAGAAGCAAAATACCGAGAGGCTTGCGGATGAGCATCTCTATGACGAACTAAAGAGATTAAGAAAGGAAAACAAAAGGTTATCTGAGGAGAGGGATATATTAAAAAAGGCCGCGGCGTACTTTGCAAAGGAAAGCCTGTGAGGTACGCATTTATCCAGCGTTATCGGGAGACCTTTGCCTATCTGAGCCGTATGTGTGCGGTTATGAGGGTGTCTAGAAGTGGTTACTATGAATGGTGCAACCGGCCAGAGAGCCACCGAGATCGTGAGGATAGACGACTGGGAGAGAAAGTAGAGACCTTTCATAACGATAGCCGGAGAACCTACGGACAACGCCGCATCCAGAAGGATTTAGCCGATGATGGGGAAAAGCTTAGTCGGTCTAGGATTGGCCGTCTGATGCGCCAGCAAGGATTTGAAGTGAAGACCAAAAGGCGTTTTCGAGCCACGACTAACTCCAACCACAATCTGCCAGTCGCCACGAACCTGCTGGCACGGGAGTTCAAAGTAGAGCATCCGGATACGGTGTACGTGGGTGATATCACCTATATAGCGACAGCTTAAGGGTGGCTCTATTTGGCTGTCTTGATCGACCTGTACTCGAGATCTGTGGTGGGCTGGGCCATGTCAGAACGTATGACAGCCGAGCTCGTAGATAACGCTCTGAAGATGGCGTATTGGAAAAGGCTGCCAGCCAAAGGCCTGATGGTACATCACGACCGTGGCAGCCAGTATGCTTCCTTCCGTTACCGCGAAACCCTTAAAGAACATGGCTCAGTTCTCAACATGAGCAGGAAAGGCAATTGCTGGGATACGCTCCAGCGGAAAGCTTCTTTCGCACGCTAAAAACCGAGTTGACACATCACAGTCGCTACCAGTCCAGGAAGGAAGCAAAGCTGGAGATTTTCGAATATATCGAGGTCTTCTATAACCGCCAGCGTCGGCATTCATCAATTGGATACCAGGCGCCAGCTAACTAGTGCCCATCCAGAAACAGGCATTTTCAGTCAGCCCGGCTCGCTCTTGGGGAATGGGCTGGGCTGAGTGCCGTTAAAAAATCAAAAATGGTTGAACACCAGTCAGTTTGGCCGTTATTTGATCAACTCATCCAGATTCAGGCCATAGGGATCCACTGCATGGTCTTCCCATGCGTGCCTTTAACCGCTTTCAGTCCGACGCTGCGGGCTAGTCGGGACCGAGTCGAGCCAACCGTACCAGGTTGTAACTCAGAGCCGAGGCCCAAACAAACGCCTTGAATCCGTCGTGACCTTTCCACCTCGCTTTCGCGGCCCCGAATGCCCTCTTAAACTCTGATATATTGCCTTCGATGCCGGCTCGAAAATGACGCAATGCTTTAAAGGTTTTCGACTTCACCCCCATGTCGGTGAGCGATACGCCAACCGGTTTGTGAAATACAACGTGCCTGAGCCCCATTTCGCGCCCAGCCGCCACATTTGCCTGGCTGGCGTAGCCGCCATCGGCAACCACTGAACGGGGCAGTCTACCCAAAACAGAGCGGTGATAATCCAGAACCGGCAGGAACAGCGTCTTGTCACCAGGATTGCCCTCTTCGATGGTTAACGCGGTGATAAAGCCTCTCACTTCGCTGCTCAGGTTGATCTTGTGGCCGTACTGCACATCGCGAAACCCCTTGACGATAATATCGGTGTGCGGCTCGAACAGGCTGACGATTTTGTCCCCCGAAGGCACCCGCTCACCCCGGATAACGCGGCGTTCGGTTTGCTCAATGACCTGCTCGGTTAGGCCTTTGTAGTGTGCCAGAGCCCCCAGCCATTTCCGTGTGACGGCGGAAGCCTCGGCACCGTCAACGACCTGCTGATGTCCGCGATTCGCTTGCCTCACAACCCATCGAGCGATCTTCAGCAACTCAGGATAAAGTTCATCCTTGATCGATTTTTTCGCGTTGAATATACGAAAAGCCAGTGACTTTGCCGCTTTGCGCTTGTCGGTAAAGCGGACCTTCAGGCCGGTGTCGGTTTTGCTTTTTGCCAGCAGCCGGCTGATCACTCGAACGCCATCATTCAGCAACTGGCTGTCACTGGGCGGGGCGATATTGCTGGCCACCACCGTGCTGTCGATGCGCAGCTTATCCAGCGAAGCAATGCCTGTGTCCAGCAGGTTCCTTGTCAGCACTTGATGCGCCCGCTCCAGCGTTTCCGGCTTAATGCTGCGAATCGTGGATTGCAGGCATGACCGACTGGGTGACAGACGGGCCGGCAATCGGGTAAACGTTCGATAGGTCACCGAATCCGACAAGTGGAAGGCCAGCTGTTCATAGCTGAAACCCCGTTGCTGCTTCAGCAGCAAGCAACGTAAAACGCTCTCGGCACTAAGACCGGTTCGCCCAACGGCGGCAACGGACGTGTCTATCAAGTCCGCAGCAACCAGATCCAGAATCTCTGGCTGTCTGTCCAGGATCTCCGACAGCTTCCGGAGTCTGACGCCATACTCGTGATTTGAGTACTCTTCGAATATACTGGCTTGAGCATTGCGGGTCTCTCGCATGCTGGATCCTCTTGGTTGTTGGATGTTTTTGGTTCGCACTTAAAACATACCAGAGCCAAGAGGATTTTTTATCTATTCTCAGAATTTTATTCTCTAAATCAGCTGCTTATTAGTTTCTGGATGGGCACTAACTACGATGCGCAGTACCGAAAAGCTGATTTGTGTCCGGAAAACCCTTGCCAGATCACAGTTCTTCTTTCACTTTGGTGAAAAACACCTTGCTGGCACCGGCCTTTTCTTCATCAGAGAGGAGCAGTTCAACGCGCTCACGGGCCAGCTTGTCGGAGAAACCACGCTGGCGCTTTTTAGTCGTCTTGGGCTCTGTCTTGGACTCTTCTTCCGGCAGCTGCTCTAACAGCGCCTTGATTTCGACTTCAACCTCAGCCTCATCGAACAGCTGGATCTGGTGAGCATGCTTCTCGCTACTGGCAGCAAACTGCTGAGCTTTTTTGAGGCGCAGCATCTCTTCGAGCAGCAAGATGCGGGTATCGAGGGCTGAATTTGGCGTTGTTTTCATGGCGAAACTATAACAAAAATAACGCTTTTAGGTACGAAAATCGGGTTAAAAAACAGTCTCGTAATGCAGCTTTTGATGGCCGTTGAGTAGACTGATATCGTAGCCGTCGAGCAGCCAGTTGATCTGCTCTCCGGTCAGGGGTAGCAGGTCATCTGACGGGCTTGGCCACTTGAATTTCTCCTCAGCCAGTGACTT
>JBFGZQ010000040.1:0-6901 GCA_041586735.1 Motiliproteus sp. | reverse complement strand
GGACAGATAGGTATGGATACCTATCTGTCCGCCAGGTTAATAAATAAAGAAACCACGCCCGGACTTGCGTCCCAGATAGCCCGCGTCGACCATCTGTTTGAGCAGCGGACAGGGACGGTACTTGGAGTCGCTAAAGCCGTCGTGGAGCACCTCCATAATGCTCAGACAGGTATCCAGACCGATCAGATCCGCCAGCGCCAACGGCCCCATAGGATGCCCCATCCCCAGCTTCATCACGGTATCGATCTCTGCAGCGCTGGCCAGACCTTCGTGCAGGGTAAAGACCGCCTCGTTGATCATCGGCAACAGGATACGGTTAGCCACAAAACCAGGCGCATCTTTAACATCGACCGGTATTTTACCGATGGCTTTAGCCATCTCGGTTACCTGCTCAAACACCGCATCTTCGGTCTGCAGTGCCCGGATCACCTCGACCAACTGCATCATCGGTACCGGATTCATAAAGTGCATGCCGATCACCCGTCCCGGGCGCTGGGTCACAGCCGCCAGCCGGGTAATGGAGATCGAGGAGGTGTTGGTCGCCAGGATCGCCTCTGGCTGGCAGACACGGTCCAGATCTTTAAAGATAAGCTGCTTGATCGCCTCGACTTCGGTGGCCGCTTCGATGGCAATATCGACCTGCGCCAGAGATTCGGTTGAGGTAGCGCCCTGGATACGACCGAGCACGGCGGCCAACTCCACAGCCGTAATTTTGTCTTTGGCCAGCATCCGTTCAAGGCTGGATGTAATCGCAGCCAGGCCACGGTCTACGGCCTGTTGATTCTGATCGCACAGGGACACCTGCAAACCCGCCAAGGCGCACACTTGGGCAATCCCACTGCCCATCTGGCCCGCACCGACTACACCCACATGCTTAATACTCATTGCTGTCTCCATCGTTCGGTTAAGTAGAAACCCTTATAGCACAGCTTCTTGTGCTGCGCACAAAAAGCTGCGCTCTTTAATCCATGACCTCTGGATAAAACAACGCAGCAAGCCTCTACTTTGCCTTATTTTCTAGGCGATAAACGCATGCGCCGACCCGAGCTAGCAATCCACACCGGGATGTAGCCGCGCCTGGGTATATCGAGCCAAGGCCTGCATAGCACGTCCACAGGAGCGAAACACACACACACCCTGATCCATCAACTTAGCAGCCATCGGATCGTACAGACTGCCACCATCGACGATGGCAATAATAGGTTTCTGCTGCACCGCAACCAACCGCGGCAACAGCTGGGCGATACTGTTGTCATTCTGAAGATCAAATCCAGGCCGACTGCAATGCTCCAGCGTGCGCATCATCGGTGACATAGGATCCAAGCCCACTAGCACCGCATCGACATTGTCGGCCTCGGCAAAGGCTTGGGTGCAGAGCAGATGCGCTTCATCATCGGCACCCGGGTTGATATCGATCGGATTGCGCACCTCCATCAAGGCATCGAGACGCTTGGCAATCAAGATCTCTTCCAAGCGCTGCTGGGTGTGCGGCTGAATCTCGGCCATCTCCAGACTAAAACTCCCCAGCGCGATACTATCTGCCATCCCTACGGTCTCAAAACCCGCTCCGCTGACACCGGCAACCTGACACCCGCCGATCGTTTTATCGTGCAGACAGCTGGCGATATAGAGCAGATCATCGAACTCGGTTAGATCGTTGGCCACCATCGCACCCGCCTGGGTTAGAACCGATTCACAGAGGGCATAATCACCCGCTTGCGACGCGGTATGCCCTAGCGCAGATCGCTGACCGGCTGCGGTTCGGCCCGCTTTATAGACGACCACCTGCTTGCCTTTACGGCGTGCGCGACCCACCGCGTCGGCAAACGCCAGACCATCCAGGTCGGTAAAGCCTTCGATATAAACACCGATAGTGTCGACACCCTCTTGATCCACGAAATAGCTGAGCATGTCGCCGTGACTGATATCTGATTGATTGCCCAGCGCAGCCATATAGGCTGGATCCAGCCAGGGATTCTTACTCAGCCGAGTCACCATAAAGGCGCCACTCTGGCTGATCAGTGCGCAATGGCGTGGATCTTTTTTCTGCGGTTTGGGCAGTCGCTCGCGGGGAATAAACCAGGAGTCATAGTTGCCTGGGTGCGACACGACACCGAGGCAGTTACCGCCCAGGAATACCGGTCCACCGTTCTCCTGTAGATGGGCGGCATTGATGCGCTGCTTCATCGCCTGTGCCGCATTCTTGCTCGATTCGGTTTCTCCCAGTCCACCGGGAATCAACATCACCGCTTCGGCACAATCCAAGGCGATAATCTGATCTACAAGATCAAAGACCGCATCAGCAGCAATCGCCACGATCAACAAATCCAGCTTCGATGTCAGTGCACTCAGGCTCTCGACACAGGCGACACCATCAATCTGTAACTCGTTCGGACGCAGGATACACATCTGCTCAGAAGGATAACCACTAGCCAACAGGTTTTTTAAGATAATACGCCCGAAATTAAGGTTAGTGGCCGACACCCCGATAATACCGATCGACTCGGGATGCAGTAACTTGCCAATTTTGGCGATGGGACGGGGACAAAGCACGTCAGCAGGCGGCCGAAAATGGCAACAACCCTGTAGTGGTAACAGCATCCCCTCGCTGCAGGCGAACGGACTTATCTCCAGCCGCTCGATCACATAGGGGGTTTTCGGATTGGCTGGCGAAAACTGGTTTGCCAGGCTGATCAAGGCACTAAAACAGCTCAACAGTTGCGAATCAGCTACGGCCCCGTTCAGCTGCTGGTAACAGAAACTGCGGCTGAAACGCTGAAAAAATTCCTGCGCATCGGTCAGCGCGGTAGCAGCCGAGATGACTGCCTGGTCCTTGGTAAAGCGCTGATAAAACTGCGGCCCCTGTTCCGCTAATCCGGCCCTGATCACCATACCGAACTCACGGGTATTACAGATCTCTACCGCCAGAGAGAACCCGGAATCCGCCTGTGAATGATCTGCTGCCAGCGGTTGCATGCCGCAACAGCTCAGCAGTTGAGACAACTCATCAGCGGCTAATTTATCCCGCTGTGCGGATGACGCCTGGGAAAAAACGTTTATAGCGCCTGTAACATCTACCAAACTGCCATTTCCTGCAACTACAGGAGCCATGTCTTTCATAATTCAATCCCGTTTACCCTGATGTGAGACGCAGATGGCATAGACCACAGGTTCGACCGGCCAACACCCAAATACGCATTATTTTTCTATTTCGCTCTCAACTTCCATCCTGAAAGCCTAGACAGCTACTTAAATACTCCAATTTATGATCTATAGTGCATAGGTCGTTATCGGAGAGCAACCCCAATGCTGCGGGTGATTCCGACTACCGGAACGTAGCAAAGCCCCGTCCGCGATGGCCTAATCCGTATACATCGGCAACTATCCGTATACATCGGCAACTACAGGGTACGCATAGTGCCGCTTAGCGACCAGAAGCGCTCCAGTATTGTTTGGAGCGATATAGTTTGATATAAAACTATTTATTTTGCTATAGTCACCCTTAGCAAATAGTCACCCTTAGCAATAAGAACTAAACAGAATGAGAGTGAGACGGTTATGGACATCAGACAGCGTATTGAACGACTACTCAAGCGAATGCACTCCAGCCCCCAGTACCCGACGCAAGGCAAAGTCTTGTTTGTGGATCTGGAGAACCGCAGTTCGCAGAGCGCCTACCTGCCGCAAGAGGTAGTATCAACCTTCCTAGGCGGTCGTGGCGGCAATATGTTTTTGCTCTACAATCTGTTGCAGGAGGAGAAGGATGCGCTGGATCCTGAAGTACCGCTCATCTTCGGCGCTGGGGTACTGACCAGCACCATGCCCTCGGCCACCCGTGGCAATGTCACCAGCCGCTCACCCGAAAGCCGTGCCATCCTTGATGCCAACGGCGGCGATTACTTCCCCTCATTTCTCAAGCGCCACGGCTACGATCATCTAGTACTGTTCGGGCGTAATGCTCAATGGACGATGCTCAGAATCGACCGTGAAACCATCGAGTACCTCGATGCCAGCCCCTATCTTGGCATGAACAACTTGGAGTTCACCCATACCATCGTCGATACCTATGGTTATCAGGAGCGCAAAGATATGGCCATGGCCCGGATCACCAGCGCCGGTGAAAACGGGGTACTGTCCAGCGGCATTATGGGCGGCGAGAAAGCAATCTGGGCACGCGGCGGCGGCGGTGCCAAGATGGGCTCACTCAATCTGAAAGCCATTATCATCCACGGTAAGGGCGACGAGGTAGCGGTCAGCCGCGACTACAAACTTCAAGGCACAGCACTAGGGCGTAAGAACCTCGCCGCCAGTGTGATCAAAAATGCCATGAGCAAGGTCGGTACCCCTTTTCTATATAAACCCACCCGGGTACTGGGGGCGCTGGGCACCAAGAACAACCAGGAGACAGCTTGGGTCGACACCCTCGATGCCGATAATTTCGATCCCTATCGGCCCGGCATGAGCAGCTGCTTCCGCTGTCCGGTCAAGTGCCGCGCCAACAACGATATGACGCCCGACAGTACTGGCGGCTTCGGCGCTGGAGCGCTTAAAGGGCTGACCGGTAACGCCAGTTATGACAAGGCCCAGAGCGAGGTAGAGCATAACAAGGCGCGCGACTACAACGGCATCAACAATGACGGCGTGTTTGACAAATACGACAAGGGAGAAGGCCCTGAGTATGTCAACGTCGGCAAATTTGGTCCCAATATCGGCATCAAAACTCCGGAGCAGGTGTTGCGTCTAAACAACATCTGCAACGACCTGGGATTGGACGCCTCCGGTACCGGTACCGCTGTTGGCTGGGCGATGGAACTCTACCAGCGCGGCATTATTACCCAAGCCGATACCGGCGGACTCGATCTGAGCTGGGGCAACTACCCCGATATCGAAAAACTGCTGCAACTCACGGCTCTGCGCCAAGGCTTCGGCGACACCATCGCCGATTCCACCCGGGCGGTTGAGCGGGGTAAATACCCGTTACAGGCGCTCGATTACCTGATGTCGGTCAAGGGGCTGGGGCAATCGGATCCGCATGACTCGCGGATTCTCAAAGCCTTTGCCCTGGGGCTAGCGGTCGCCACCCGGGGTATGGACCACCTGCGCAACCGGGCCACACTGGAGATTAACGCCCGGATCAACGATAACGCCGAATTTAAAGAGTCCCTCTACGGCGGTACCGTAGCGCCCGAACCCAACAGCTACCAGGGCAAGGAGATCGCCGTACGGCGTTGCGAAAATACCTTTGCGGTCGGCGATGCATTGGGGCACTGCCGTTTCAACACCAAGCTGTTCAACACCCCCTCCACCACCGGCTTAGACGACTTCGCGGTGCAGCTTAACCACCTGACCGGAATAAGCTTCGATGAAGCCTCACTAAACGAAATCGGCCGTAACATTACCGGGCTGGAGCGGATGCTCAACTTCCGTATAGGCCTACGCGGCAAGGATGACACCCTGCCCAAGCGCTGGTTCGAGGAGCCGATTACCGTCGGACCGTTCAAGGGCGAGAAGATAGATAGAGAGGAGTTCGAGGCGATGAAATCACGTTTCTATACCCTGACCGGTCTCAATACCGAAGGCACTCCGGCGCTAGACTGGCATACGCAGCTGTCCAAGGTTACTACGGGGTTTGCGGTGCGAGTCAACCTGTCTGAAGCGATGCCCGGCGCACCGGAACAGGCATTGGTCATTGACGAGCCGGTCAGTAACGTCCATGAACTGCGCCAGGCACTGCGACGTAAACTTCCGGAGGCCAGCCAGCAACTGAACAATGAAAATATCAACATCGCCATCGATGGCAACTTAGTGCTCTCAGGTGAGCAGAGCACCGCGGTACCCAATGGCTGTGAAGTAACCCTGGTACAGATCATCGCGGGCGGCTAAGCAGCTGCGCTTTGAGGAGACGATGGACAGATAGGTATGGGTACCTATTTGTCCATCAGGTTAATAGTGCAGCAACCCGCTGCGGGCTCCGTTACTAAATGGGGCCTGAGACCGCAACAATCTCTCTTTCCAGCTCCTGCATAAGGAACAATAGTTCATATTCAGGGTAGTTTTTACAAAATGGCACTATATTTCATATTTATTGACTGCTAGGATAAAGCTGCCGACTCATCGCAGATTAACGACTAGAGGTATTTGATGATGACAACTGATTTCGACTTTAGCCCTGGGGATATCATTGAGCAGGGAGGCGAGTGTTATCAAATATTGACAAACTTAGGCAGCCGAGGGGTCGTTCGCAACTTCCCTTCGGAGGAGACGACCGGATTTGAAATCGAGTGGCTGGCCGACGGTGCCATCAGTCGCAAAATGGGCGAGGCCAGCCTACCGGCTCCCAGCCCCTGCAGCACCGGCGGTTTCTGTCCGACCTACGAGATCAAACCCAAGGGCGATACCGATAGTAATATTATCGCCAGACAGTCCTAGCTAGCGCCTCGATATTTTTTGGCATAGCCACTTTAGTGTCGCTACCCGGACAAAATATCCGCATTCCTAAAGGGTTCCATTCACAGCGCTCCAGCCATCGAGTGTAACTGCCCCTCTGCGAATGAAGCCCCCCGAGGCACAGACCTGAACGGGTTCTGCCACCAACCGGCGCTTCATGGAGAATTGGGCAATGCGGATCTTGCTGTTACTCTCATCGCAGGGCATGAAGGTTACCTGCAGCCCGACTAGGCGGGTTCTTCCGAGAACAAAGCTGCATCAAAAAGCGCTAACTGTCGTATTTACCGCAGAAAACGGTGCTTAGACACATCCTCTCCGCAAACCCTGCCGTTACCATCAATGCGATCTGCGCCAACGGGCCAACCCTGAGCCAGACGTGCATTGATGCACCTGTTGACGTGCCTCAACAAGACTCAAGTAAGCCTTAACCAGAAACCAACCCGTGCCAATAGGG
>JBFGZQ010000039.1:0-8615 GCA_041586735.1 Motiliproteus sp. | reverse complement strand
GATTCAAAATCCCCCGCCCTTAAAAGCGTGCCGGTTCGAGTCCGGCCACTGGTACCATGTCCTTGTTGATTTATAAGAAGTTTTAAGAGATCGAGCACTCTTCGGGGCCTCGATTTTTTTGTGTCTCCAACTTTATTATCACCTACTTATTACGTCGCTTCTTTGCAAAGAGCGCTTTAATTCAGCTCTCATTGCAGCCCCGTCAGATATCACTCTCGGTTCCGTCTGTGCAATTTCTGTGCGCAATGACATCCGTCTTAATCCAACAAAATCCAAGACTGGCACTTTCATAGAGATAGCCTTATGCAGAACGTGAGTCTGCCTCTCCCCTTCAGCATTCCTACTGAATTTTTCCGGTCTACCAGAACTAATCCATGCTCAGCTTGCGACCCAATGCGATCATTTGGTACCGTCTTTTCCGAGTTTCGGCCTGAGCCCATTCTAATCATCAGGCAACCACCTTTAGGGGAGTGAATTTTTGATTCTTGGCTAACGACCCCTTACCTATCCAACTTCCTAACTACCTGCCCCCTGCCCTTGGGTTGATTTTTTTCCGCGATAACCACAATAAAATCGAAGAAATCCATCAATCCAGCAGCCCACTCAGAAGAATGCCGTTGAAGATCGTCGGGATAATGTGAGTCATGAACAGACAAAACTCTTGGATATTGTGATGACTAAACTTATAGATGGGCTTGTTGAGCAAATGATCGGTTGGCGGCGTCAGATGCACAGCCATCCTGAAACGGGCTTTGACGTACATGAGACGGCAGGCCTTATAGCTTCGCTACTCAAAGAGTGGGGGCTTGAGGTGCATGAAGGGATTGGCCAAACCGGTGTTGTCGGTGTGCTTCGCAAAGGCAATAGGCCTGACTGCAATATGATAGCTCTACGCGCAGACACCGATGCGCTGCCTATCATTGAGCTGAATACCTTCCACCACCGCTCAAAAATCGATGGCAAAATGCACGGTTGTGGCCATGATGGTCACAGCGCTATGCTGCTGGGCGCTGCACGTCAACTAGCAGAATACGGTGAATTTGAGGGCACCGTGGTTTTCATTTTTCAGCCCAATGAAGAGCACGGCCTGGGTGCTCAAGCTATGATCGACGATGGCCTGTTTGAGCGTTTCCCGGCTACCGAGGTGTACGGCATGCACAATCTTCCGGGGCTTGCAGCAGGGGTGCTAGCGATGCGTGCGGGGGCCATTATGGCCAGTGAAAGCCTGTTTGAGATCCGCATTAGCGGTTGCGGCGGGCACGCCTCGTCACCGCACCTCGTTGACGACCCAATTATCCCTGCTACTCAGCTTATTCAGGGGTTACAAACCATCGTTTCACGAACCGTGGATCCTCTGGAGGCGGTGGTGGTTTCCGTTACCGAAGTTCTGACCGATGGAGCGCGCAACGTTATTCCCAGCACTGTCACCCTCAAAGGCGATTGCAGAACCTTCAACGATGCGACCACCGATCAGGTGGAGCAGAGGATTAGGACGCTTGCATCAGGTATCGGTGACGCCTTTGGCGCCCAGGTCGAGGTCACATTTTCCCACGAGTTTTTCGTTACCCACAATGCCAGAGCACCAACCCAGGCCGCTGAATGTGCCGCCCTGAAAGTAAACGGCCCCGATCGGGTGGTGCTGGACGTTCCGCCCAAGAGCTTTTCGGAAGATTTTGCCTGTCTGCAGCGGGTTGTCCCCGGCTGCTACGTGTTTTTGGGCAACGGAACCGACAGCCAAGGCGGCTGCATGCTGCATAACCCACATTACGACTTTAACGACAACGTCCTCGAAACCGGCGCTCGCTACTGGACAGCGCTGGTGGAGCAACAGCTACAAAACCAAGGAGTCTGTAAGATGCTCAATAAGAACCGCTATCTAACCCACTACCACAACCCCAAAGCGAATAAAGACGCTCCTTATACCGATGCGATGCGGTCGATACTCAGTGCGAGCAAAGCGCGAGAGGCGATGGAGGATATTCAGCATTGGCCTGGCTACAGTGTCACGCCGCTTCATGAGCTTGCGGGTCTGGCTGAACAGGTCGAAGTAGGAAAGCTGTTTTATAAAGACGAATCGACCCGGTTCGAGCTAAAAAGCTTTAAATCCCTGGGCGGGTCCTATGCCGTCGCCAAGCAGCTGCTGCTGGCGATCAGTCGGGAAACCGGTGAGCAGGCGCAGATCGAAGACCTATTTAGCGGCAAGTACGCCGAGGTGATTCGTAAGGTCACTGTTGCGACGGCTACGGATGGCAATCATGGTCGTTCTGTCGCCTGGGGTGCGCGCATGTTCGGTTGCGCCTGTGTCATCTACATTCACGCAGACGTATCCGTTGGTCGTGAGCGCTCCATGGCAGAATTGGGCGCAGAGGTAATCCGTATTACCGGAAATTACGACGACTCAGTTAAGGAAGCAGATCAAGCCGCCAAAGAAAATGGCTGGATCATCGTCTCCGACAACAGCTACGAGGGGTATATGGAGATCCCCAAAGATGTCGCCCTGGGCTACAGCGTAATGCTGCTGGAAACGGTCAATCAGCTGGACGGCCAGATTCCCAGCCATGTATTTATCCAAGGCGGCTGTGGTGGTTTGGCATCGGCCGTTTGCGGGTTCTTTTGGGATCTGTGGGGAGATCAGCGCCCGCGCCTGATCGTTGTCGAGCCAGAGCAGGCGAACTGCCTGCAACTTAGCGCTGTTGAGGAGAAGCTGATGGTCGTCGACGGCAAACTGGACACGTTGATGGCGGGCCTGGCTTGCGGCGAGGTATCGCTGCTGGCATGGGAGATTCTGGAAACAGGGGCCGATGACTTCACCACCGTCGCTGAACCGCTGGTCCCAGAAAGTATGCGCCTGTTGGCGAAGGGCTGCGGACAGGACTCCTCCGTCGAAGCGGGAGAATCGGCCGTGGCAGGTATCGCAGCACTATTAGGCATCAAGGGCGATCAAGCCATGCAGGACCTGCTGGGTCTTGATGGTAACAGTTCGGTTCTTATTATTGGTACGGAAGGTGCCACCGACCCTGAACTGTATCAGCAGATACTCAACGGAGAGCACTAACCACTACGAAGTGTGCGGGGCGGCTTAGGTCTCCCCATTTTTTTATTAGGAGTACCTTAAGCTGATTCTTGAACCACCGGGATATACATACCGGTTTTAACCGCATCCATGACCACGTTTGTGTAGAAGCTTTTTATGTTCTTATTGTTGAAAAAGAACTCCTGCGTGAACTGCTCGTAGGCCTCCATATCGGCAGCCGTGAGAATAATGATGAAGTCATAACTCCCGGTGACATAGTAACACTGCTGGACCTGGGGGTTGTTAAGCATCTGTCGTTTGAAATCGACCAAAAGGTCTACACGCTCCCGCTCCAAGGTAATCTGTACAATGAATGTCATGGACCTGTCTATGGCCTGGCGTGACACGATCGCGACATCTGCCTCAATGATCCCTTCCTGTCGCATCCGCTTGAGGCGCCTCTGAACCGCAGCGGGCGAGAGTCCCACCGATTCCCCGATGACATCCGATGTGGTGCGATTCGAGCGCTGTACGATCTCCAATATTTGCCGATCAAAATCGTCTATATCAGCCATGGTTTTATTCTTCATTTTTGCACCAAAATCGTGTGAAAACCATCGATATAATGCGCCAATATGATGATTAATTCCACAATAGAGGCGGTAGCATGATGGTAGTCCTCTTCTATGGATTAAGCAAATAACAAAAATCACAAAACAAATGGTGGAGAAACAAATGCTGTCTCTAATAACCGATCTTTTATGGAGTAAGGTGCTCATCGCTGTGCTCATAGCCTTGGGGGTTACCTTTACGATCGCCTCCAACTTCTCTCAGTTTCGCTACTTTGGGCGGATGTTTCGATTGCTGGGAAGGTCCTTCCGACATGAAGGCAACCACTTGAGCTCATTCCAGGCGCTCGCCATGAGTGTGGCAGGCCGCGTTGGTGCGGGAAACATTGCGGGTGTTGCCGTTGCAATCACCTTGGGTGGACCGGGTGCCATTTTCTGGATGTGGGTCGTAGGCCTGATGGGTATGGCTACCAGCATCTTCGAATGCTCCTTAGCCCAACTGTTCAAGCAGACCGAGCCGGATGGCAGTTACCGTGGGGGGCCTGCGTTCTATATCAAGCACGGTTTGAAAAACCGCTGGATGGCACATCTATTCTCCGTCCTGCTGATGATGACCTTTGGCTTCGCTTTCCCATCTCTGCAGTCATTCACCGTCTCCTCCTCCTTTGAAAGCGCCTTTAGCATCCCGACCTATGCAACCGGCATCGCGCTGGCAGCTCTTGTTGGCATTATTATCTTTGGTGGTGTACGCCGCATTGCTGATGTGGCGCAGTACATCGTGCCCTTTATGGCGATTGGCTACCTAGCGGTTGCACTGATGGTGATCGGCACCAACATCGAATCGGTGCCTTCCATTTTCAACCTTATCCTGAACAGCGCATTCGGCCTGGAACAGGCCGTTGGCGGAGGTGTCGGTGCTGCTATCCTGATGGGTGTGAAGCGGGGCCTCTTTTCCAATGAAGCGGGGTTGGGTAGCGCACCGAATACCGCTGCCATTTCCTACGTCAAGCATCCGGCCGAACAAGGTATCCTGCAAGCCTTCAGCGTATTTGTTGACACCATGATTCTGTGTACCTGCACCGCTGCCATCATCCTGCTGTCCGACGTCTACCAGTCAGGCACTGACCTGGGTGGCGTCGCCCTGACGCAGAATGCGTTGGCCGAACATGTCGGGGGATGGGGTGTTTATTTCGTCAGCATTGCGCTAGCACTATTTGCCTTCACCTCGGTCATGTACAGCTACTACCTAGGTGAGAACAGCCTAAGCTTTATGTTCGGGGAAAAAACAACCATCTTTAACGGTTACCGAATCCTGTTCCTGATGTTAGTAGTCTGGGGATCAGCTCAGAACTTGGGCACGGTATTCGCCTTTGCCGATTTAACCATGGGCCTGCTGGCCGTCATAAACCTTGTTGCGTTGACGCTACTGATCAAACCGGTCAAACGCATCCTTAATGACTATGATCAACAGAGGAAACAGGGAATCGAAGAGCCGCTACTGGATGTTAAGAAGTTCAACGATCTTGATATAGACGAAACCGCATGGGCGCACCCCGACGAAACGAGCCGTAAGGCCGAAGACAACCAAGGAGCCTCTTTAGAAATGCGTTAACAATAACTAGGGACTCAGCGAGCCGCCGGGGCCCTCACTTGGATTCAGTGAGGACAGATTCCGTAGTATTCATGACAAATCAAAGCGCCAGCCTCTTGCATACAAATTCGCAATTTAAGGGGGCGCTTGGTACTTTTTACAGACAGGTGGTTATATGGCACATGCAGCAAACATCAACATCCGCCGGCTCATCGAACGTATCGAAGCTTTGGGCCAATGCGGCGCACTGGAAGGCGGAGGCGCTTCCCGTATTGCACTAACAGAACAAGATAAGCAAGGGCGCGACCTTGTGGTGTCTTGGATGAAAGAGTTAGGGCTAAAAATCACTATCGATCAACTGGGTAATGTACTGGCGGTTCGGGAAGGCAGGAAGCCGGGCAAGCCGGTACTCATGGGATCCCATATCGACACCGTCGGAACCGGTGGGTTGTACGACGGCAATCTGGGGGTCTTAGCGGGTCTAGAAGTGATACAGACCCTGAACGAAGCCGACATCAGCACCCAGCGTCCGATTGCCGTCGGCTTTTTCACCAATGAAGAAGGGGTTCGCTTCACGCCCGACATGATGGGCAGCATGGTTCATCAGGGGCATATCGAGATTGAATCCGTGCTAAATACCACCGGAACGGACGGCACGATCCTACGTAATGAGCTGGAAAAGATAGGTTACAACGGCCCTGAGCCATGTGGCTCCATGCGGGCTCACGCCTTTATCGAACTCCACATCGAACAGGGGCCGGTATTGGAGCTGGAAGGCTACACCATCGGCGCGGTGGAGGGCGTTCAGGGGATCTCCTGGACTGAAATCAATATCAGCGGTGTATCCAACCATGCCGGCACGACCCCGATGGCGCTGCGGCATGACGCGGGTTACGCGGCCATGTCCATCGCCACGTTTGTACGCTCCTTGGCCCAGGAGATGGGGGGCTACCAGGTTGCGACCGTCGGCTGCATTGAGATGAAACCAAATCTGGTGAACGTCATCCCCAACCGCGTCAAGATGACCGTAGACCTGCGCAATACCGAAGATGATAAGCTGCAGGAAGCTGAACGTAGACTCATGCAGTTTATCGAAGAGATCGCCGAGCAAGAAGGCGTCACCATCGAAACGCGCCAGTTGGTCCGGTTCGATCCAACCCCGTTTGATGAAACGCTGATCAGCTTGGTAGAGAGGGAAGCTGACCGCCAGGGCCACAAGGTGAGACGTTTGCCGAGCGGCGCTGGCCATGACGCGCAGTCGTTTGCGCCGAACTGTCCGACAGCCATGATCTTCGTACCCAGCGCCAAGGGGCTTAGCCACAACATCGAAGAGTACACCTGCCCCGATGATATCGAGGCGGGTGCGAATGTACTGCTGAATGTAGTGCGCAAAGTAGCAGGCGAATAAGACGCTGCAACTTGTGCTTAGTCGGTGACGGTTAAGGACATCGGTCTTCAACCGTCACCGGATGCTACGCCGTTTAAGGTTGGTGAAAAAAGGCACTTGCGAAACGGGTCGAAGAGCCTTTTTCGTTTATGACTGTAATGAGTCAGTTAAGTGCTGGGTTGCCGGGCAAGTGTATAAAATTCAGGGTTCGCCTGCATCCCTGTGACAATGGCCATCCGGTTGGATAAACCGAAGAATGCAGTGATGCCGGCGATATCGAGAATATCGTCCTCGGTATAGCCATGGGTCTTCAGCCCCTCGTAGTCGGTTTCGTCGATCGTTTCGGGCTTACGGGCAAGTTTGATCGCGAAATCCAGCATCCCCTTCTGCCTCTCGCTCAGGGGTGCATGGCGGTAATTGATGGCGATCTGGTCGGCGAGCAGCGGCTCCTTGGAAAACACCCGCAGCAAGGCGCCGTGGGCGACCACGCAGTACTGACAGCCATTATAGGCGCTGGTAGCTACGATGATCATCTCCTTCTCCGCCGGTGTAAGGGTACCACCCTCTCGCTCCATAATAGCGTCGTGATAGGTGAAGAAGGCGCGAAACTCGTCAGGACGATAGGCCAGGGTCAGGAAAACGTTGGGAATAAATCCCGCCTTCTCCTGCACGGAAAGGATTCTATCACGGATATCGTTGGGTAAATCTTTCTGTGTTGGAACCGGATAACGGCTGATTGGTTGATGACTCATTTGATTGCCTCATACTGGGTTTAAATTACCCGGTTAGGTTAACCTCGAACAACGCTCAATTTGAGACAGTGGCAGGACAGATAGCGAGCAAATACGGCCAAATGCGCAGAGTAATAGGACTGGCCTTTGATGGCTGTCAGGCAACAGGCCTGACCTCACCCTTTGATGTCTTTAACGTCACCAACTCCATATGGAAACAACAACGTGGTAGCGACCAGCCCCTGTATCAGTGCCAGCTGGCCTCGCGCAAAGGCGGGCTGGTGACCTGCTCCAATGGTATTCGGCTGCACACGGACCTGTCATTCGACCAGACTCCCGAAGCTGACCTTATCGTGGTGCCTGGTATCCATCACCTCGATGTTAAGTCGTTGCTCAGTCGCCTCGCCGAACTCGGTGAGGAGGTGCGCTGGCTGAAACAGTATGTGGAGAGAGGCACCTTGGTGGCCGCCAATTGCAGCGGGGTATTTTTATTGGGTGAGACTGGTGGACTGGAAGGAAAGAAAGCCACGACCGCCTGGTGGCTCGCAAAAGTGTTCCGTTGCCGCTATCCCACCGTGGAGCACCTTGCCGATACCATGCTGGTAAAGGAGAGAGGCGGCTACAGTTCGGGTTCAATGACGGCCAATCTGGGCGCCATGCTGGAATTAGTGGAGCAGCAAGTGGGCCGTCATCTGGCGCAAAGTGCGGCACGTAACATGCTAATCGATGCGACTCAGAGAACAGCATCTCCCTACGTGTTTATGCAGGAACAAACGGATCACCAAGACAGCTTGATATTAGCGGTTGAAAGCTACTTACAGCGCGATGTGTCTCGTAAGCTGTGCCTTGACGAGCTGGCGCGAATACACTCGGTCAGCGTACGGACCCTTTCGCGTCGATTCAGGGCAGCGAATGGGATCAGTGTTACCGAGTACCAACAGCGGCTGCGCCTTGAGCAAACCAAGTTACTGCTTGAAACCAGCAGCTTGAGTCTGGAACAGATTGCCGAACGTGTAGGTTATGCTAGCCAGAGTTCATTACGAAGGCTGTTCAAAATCGAACTTGGGGAGTCTCCCGGCCAGTTTAGGAAAAGGATCCAACAGAAGGCATATTAGAAGATATAAGATCAGGAGCTCCCCCCATATTACCTCAGCCGTTCAATAATCAGCGCTATCCCCTGTCCGCCGCCGATGCACATCGTGACCAGGCCATAGCGCCCCTCTGTGCGGTCCAGCTCAGCCATCGTTTTTACAATGAGAATAGAGCCGGTCGCGCCGACCGGGTGGCCCAGTGCCACCGCACCACCATTCGGATTCACTTTATC
>JBFGZQ010000038.1:0-10546 GCA_041586735.1 Motiliproteus sp. | reverse complement strand
TTGCTAGACGCTGCTTTCAGGCTGGCCTCACGGCTTCCCCCTTGCGCTTCGCTACGGTTGTCGTCACTACTTCCGGTTACCTCCTTTCAGGTAACAAGTTTTGGCCCATGCCGGGCACACTGGGTCGGGCTTCAGCCCGACAATCTGTCAGCGCATGCCGGTCTGCATGGGCTTAAAACCTGACCTCCAAGCCCTGCTCCAAAAGCTGCGCCGCCAACTGATCCACCGACAGCTCCTGCTGCTGTGGCTTAGCCGCAGCTCGGCCGCTGCGCCAGATCAGGTACTGGGTGCGACCATCTACCGCCTGCAGCTGGGCATACACCCTGGGCATGATCGGCAGATGGTCGCCGTACCAGCACAGTAGCCCGTCGCGAGGCCCCTGGCTTAGGGTCTCGGTCAGCTGCGCTAGCATCAGATCGGCGCTGCGGATATGGCCCAGATAGACCGCCAGATCCTCACAGCCGGCGGGCAGCGGCTGCTGACAAAACTGTTCGACCAGGCTGGGATCGGGCTTTTCCAGATGTAGCGGACCATGGTTCTCCATGGTGATCACAAAGATAAACAGCGGTTGGGCTTTAGGGTCTGCTGCGGCACTCTTTAATAGCTCGGTAACCTTGTCGGCGACGGCGGCATCGCCAATGTACTGGCCCTGCTTCTGCGCGGTGCTGAAATGGCTGATATCGATAAACTGATCGAACCCGAGCTTGGGAAAGACCTTATCGCGCAGATAAAAACTGGCGCTGTAGGGGTGGATACACAGCGTTCGGTAGCCCTGCGAGCGCAGGTGGCTGGCCAGGTTGGGAATGGCCTGCTGGGCCAGCTGGTGGTAGGGGTTGAACGCATGGATCCCCAGCGCCTCGGGAGGCAGGCCGGTCAAAAATCCACACTCGGTACGCACGGTATTGGCCCCCCAGGCCGGCACCTCGAGACGGCCATGGCTGAGCGATTCGCCGATAATGCGGTCGTAGTGCTGTAGCAGGCTGTCCTTGATCAGCGGACTGAGCGAGCGCGGATCAAAAAAAGACTCGCTCTGTACCACCACTAGATTGGGCAAGGCCTCGGGTGTAACGGGGCTGGCAGTATTCAGGAACGGGCTGGAGCGGGTGTCGATGGCGGTTGCGCGCCACAGCGCCCGCGCATAGCCCCAGAAAAAAGCGATCTGCCCCAGGCGCTTGAGATCAGTCTCGGGGTTAAAGCGCTCGGCCAGAGTCAGGGTCATGCCATAACCCAGCAGACCGGCGGCCAGCAGCAACAGTGCTGCAGCCATCGTCCAGAGTTGTGCCTGGGCGGCAGCGTGAAGGGCCGGCTCCAGCAGGAGTCCGGCGCCGATCACCGTTATAGCACCACCCGTGGAGAGCAGCGTCCGCCACCAGCCGAAGAAGGGGATATACAAGCGCGGGTGTTTGAGCATATCCCAGAAATATTCAAAATCCTGCACCAGGAAGGGTTCTTTCAGGCTCTGGTATTTAACGTTGTTGACCACCACCAGAAACAGCTGCAAGCCGAACACTGCCGCCAGGGTAAACCAGGGCCGCTGGGTCAGCAGCAGCAATAGCGTGAACAGCAGCAGCCAACTGCCGAGCTGCAAGCTAACGGCTGGCAGTGGCCGTTGCCACAGGGGTTCAGACCTGGGTGCGAGGCCGTATTCTGCGGCGCACGAGCCGATCAGCCCGAGCAGCAACGGTAGTCCTAACGCGGCAATAAGTTCACTCCCTGTCATCAGCACTTAGCCTGCATAGCTAGCCTGCCTCTATTAACCGCCATAGTTAAGCCATTTCAAAATGCGCTGCGACAGTGCCGAGGGCAGCACCGCGAGCCACCAGCTGCCAAAATTTAGCGGGAAGGGGAAGCTGATCCGTGCGCGGTTGTTATCCAACCCCCGACGAATCACCCGCGCCGCGCGTTCTGGGGGCCATTGCAGTGGCTTGGGGCCGGGCATCGCCAGGCACATCGGCGAGCTCACATAGCCAGGCATCACCACCGTCACCCCGACACCCGCATCCGCCAGCCAGCCGCGTAGCGCCTCGCCATAGGCTTTCACCGCCGCCTTACTGGCGCTGTAGCTGGGCGTGATCGGCAGACCGTAGTAGCCCGCCAGCGAGCTGATAATAGCGATCTGACCCGCACCGCGCCGGCGCATCGCCTTGGCGATCGGGTTTACCAGCAGCAGGGTCGCTTTGATATTCAGATCGAGCAGCGCCTCGATCTGTTGATCGCACTCGCCGTGGCGGTCTGCGCCTATATCGATATTCATCCCGGCATTGGCGATCAACAGATCGGGTACTCGCTCTGAGCAGATCTCCGTCGTCCAGGCTTGCAGCTCAGGGGTCGCCCGCAGATCAAAAGCATCGCAGCGGGTCTCGGCCCCCTGCTGTTGGCAGCGTAGTGCCAGCGCATCGAGCTGTTGCCGATCACGCCCCTGCAGGAATAAACGCATCCCAGGCGCCGCGTATTCGAGCGCCAGCGCACCGCCGATAGCGCCGCTGGCGCCGGTGATAACAATATGAGTCTTAGCTTCTGACGTGCTGTGCATAGGGGCTGGGCCGTGAATTAAAAATGGGCTCGCGGGTGGGGCTTCAGCATAACATTCTCGTCAATCCCACAAACGGTTCCGCTCCCTTGTGGGTCGGGCTTCAGCCCGACAATCTGTCAGCGTATTCCAGTCCGCGTCGGAATAAATTCCGACCCACAAACGGTTCCGCTCCCCTGTGGGTCGGGCTGCAGCCCGACAATCTGCCGGCGTATTCCAGCCCGCGTCGGAATAAACTCAGACAGTTAGGCTCTAACTGCTAGGGTCTCGATGGTAGGGGTCTTCTAGTCTGACGATATCGTCCTCGCCCAGGTAACCGCCGGTTTGCACTTCGATGAGCTGGAGCGGTATTTTTCCCGGATTGCTGAGTTTGTGAACACAGCCCAGGGGTAGGTATACCGACTCGTTTTCACTGATCAACAGCTGCTCTTGGTCGCGGGTGACCTGCGCCGTACCCTGTACCACGATCCAGTGCTCGGAGCGGTGAAAATGTCGCTGCAGTGACAGTTCGGATCCGGGCTTGACGGTTAACCGTTTGACTTGATAGCGCTCTCCGCGATCGACGCCGTCGAAACTGCCCCAGGGACGGTACACTTCACGGTGTTGTAGTACCTCGTCGCGTCCTGCGCTGCTCAGTCGGTCAACGAGGGTCTTGACGTCCTGAACCTGCTCCATGTCTGCGACCAATACTGCATCTGCCGTTTCAACGATGACCAGCTTGTTAACCCCGAGGGTGGTGACCAAGCGGCTACTGGCATATACAAAACAATCGCGGGTGTTCTCTAACAACACATCACCGACGACGGCATTACCTTCGGCGGTTTGCGGGCTCACATCTTTCAGTGCAGACCAGGATCCGACATCGTTCCAGCCGGCGTCTAAGGGCACCACGACTGCGCGAGCGGTTTTTTCCATGACGGCGTAGTCAATGGAGTTGTCCGGAGAGCGCGCAAAGGCCTCCGCGTTCAGGCGGATAAAATCAAGATCATGGAGGCTGCCCTCAATCGCGCTCTTGCACGCGGCCAACATGTCGGGCTCAAAGCGCTCTAACTCTGCCAGATAATCACTGGCCGCGAACAGAAACATGCCACTGTTCCAGTAATAATCACCACTGTGCAGATAGGCTTGAGCGGTTGCGCTGTCGGGTTTCTCGACGAAGGAGCGTACCCGATAGGCGCTGGGCTCTGCCTCGATGGCCTGGCCCCGCTGGATGTAGCCATAGCCGGTCTCAGGTTGATGGGGAACCACACCGAAGGTCACTAACGCCCCCTGTTGGGCCTGCGCCTTGGCGACCTCCAGTGCGGCATGAAACGCCGGTATATCGGTGATCACGTGATCTGCCGGCAACACTAGCATCAGCGCATCGGCAGATCCGGTTTGCGTAAGGTGCAGCGCGGCCGCAGCGATCGCCGGCGCGGTGTTGCGGCCGATGGGCTCTAGCAGAATGCCTTGATGACCGCAGCCGAGCTGACGAACCTGCTCGGCCACCATAAAACGGTGGTTGTCGTTACAGACAATTACCGGTGGCTGCAGCTCCGGAACGCCCAGTAATCGCTGCTGGGTTTGCTGCAGCATGCTGTGCTCGTCGCTCACCAGTGGCAGCAGCTGTTTTGGATAATGCTTACGAGACAGTGGCCAAAGGCGTGTGCCAGAGCCGCCTGAAAGAATTATGGGTATCATCCGTTACCTCGTGGTTTAGGGTGCGTCATCGCGCATAGGCGGTCTTCACCCCTAGGCTATCAACCTGGTGGTTATCAGTCGTTAGTGACTGCTAGGCGCTTATCAATACCGTGCTCATGCTGTTGTCGGATTAGCATGCCCGTTGAGGGCTTATGAGCGGCACCGATTGTATCAGGATAATAACCTGTGGGTTGGGCTTTAGCCTGACGGTAGCCACGCGCCAACCCAACCCTGCAACCCGGCCCTACAACCCAGTCCACAGCGGATCTTTACGGGCGCAGACAATAAAAAAGGGATTGAGCAGGGTCTCCGGGCGACTATTGTAGCCTAATGGCGTCAGGCTGGGGTATTCCAGTACCAGGCCACCCGCGGCTTCGACCACCGCCTGAGCCGCCGCGGTATCCCATTCGCTGGTTGGCCCCAGGCGCGGGTAGATATCGGCGCTGCCTTCGGCGACTAGACAGAGTTTCAACGAGCTGCCCATCGCCACAATCTCGGGCGCAGCAAATTTTACGGTAAACTGCTTGAATGCTTCGGACTGGTGCGAGCGGCTGCCGACGATCCGCCAACCGCTGGCGCTGCTGGGTGGCGTGCCCACCTCGATAGCTTCGATCTTATGGTTATCTTGTTGTTTAAACGCGCCGTGATTTTTGGTGCCCCAATAGCAGACGCCCAAGGCGGGCGCGTACACCACCCCAAACACCGGTTGCTGATGGTCGATCAAGGCGATATTGACGGTAAATTCGCCGTTCTTCTTGATAAACTCCTTGGTGCCGTCCAAGGGGTCGATCAGCCAGTAGCGATCCCAGCTCAGACGTTCGCTGATGGCGCTATCTTTGGACTCTTCTGAGAGCACCGGTATCTCCGGTGTCAGGGCATTAAGAGCGTTCTCGATACAATGATGCGCGGCCAGGTCGGCTTCGGTCAACGGGCTGTGGTCGGCCTTAGCTGTGATTTTAAAATCGCGCTCGTAGATGCCCATAATCGCTTGGCCGGCTTGCTTGGCGATATCGATCACGGCGTTCAGCGTGGGCTGGGGTAGCGGGGTTGGCTGCTGGGTTGGTTTAGTGCGGCTCATAAAAAGCTCCAAGTGAAAATTAAAAATGCCAGATCAGGGCATGCCGAGAGGGTAGCGATCTGAAAGCAGGGGCGAAAGCTCGAGTCACGGATACTCGGGTGGTAACGTACACAAGTTCAGGTCTTGGCGATGAGTCCCAGGGGCCGATAGGCCTCAAGCTGTATGGCGGTCGTGTATAAGATACTGCATTGAAACGGCTTCCTATTTATAGTAACAGCGGTTTGCGGCTGCCTAGCGCTGCCAGTGGGTTTGCTGTCTCGACATTAAATATTTAATGCTTGAGTTGAGATACTAGACATAAACACCTAGGCTCTCAACTGATGTAGAAGAGCAAGCAGGAGGGGTATTTCTAATGGCACAGGTCGCGGATTTAAGCAGCACCGATATCGATCAGTACCTGAAGCAGCACGAAGGTAAAAGCCTGCTGCGGTTTATCACCTGTGGCAGCGTCGACGACGGCAAAAGCACCCTGATCGGCCGGTTGGTCGATGGCCTGGCCGCCGAATGCGAGCAGGGGATCAGCATCGATGTCGGCTACCGGTTTTTCTCCACCGATAAACGCAAGTTTATCGTCGCCAATACCCCGGGTCACGAGCAGTATACCCGCGACATAGTCACCGGAGCCTCCACCGCCGATGCCGCCATTCTGATGGTCGATGCGCGTAAGGGAATCCTCACCCAGGCCCGGCGCCACAGCTATCTGGTCTCGCTGCTGGGGATTCGTCACCTGGTAGTGGCGATCAACAAGATGGATCTGGTGGGTTACTCCGAGAAGATCTATCAGCAGATCGTCGATGATTATCGACAGTATGCCAAGCAGATCGGACTAGAGGAGGTCACCTTTATCCCGTTGTCGGCGTTTACAGGTGATAACATCACCGAGCCTAGTGTCGAGACCCCCTGGTACTCTGGCCCCACGCTGATGGGTTATCTGGAAACGGTCGAGGTCGATGACGAACACCTGCAAAAGCTGCCGATGCGGATGGCGGTGCAGTGGGTCAACCGTCCGAATCTGGATTTTCGAGGGTTCTCAGGATATCTGGCCAGTGGCAGGGTTAAGCCTGGCGATAAGATTCGGGTGCTGCCGAGTGGCAAGGAGAGTCGGGTGGCGCGGATCGTCGCCGACGGCGGTGATCTGCAACAGGCGGTCGCCGGACAGTCGATCACCCTGACGATGGAGGATGAGATCGATATCTCTCGCGGTGATCTGTTGATGGCGGCCTCGGCTCCCGCCTCGGTTGGCAGGCAGTTTGAAACCACATTGATATGGATGCACGACGAGCCGCTGCTGCCCGGTCGCAGCTACCTGATGAAGATCGGTACCCGTACCGTCCCGGCGACGGTCACCGATATTAAGTATCAGGTGAACGTCAATACCCTCGAGCATATGGCGGCCAAGCATCTGGCGCTGAACGGTATCGGGGTCTGCACTCTAAGTCTGGACCAGAACATCGCTTTTGATGCCTATCAGGATAATCGCGACACCGGCAGCTTTATCCTCATCGACCGGATGACCAACACCCGCATCGGTGCCGGGCTGATCAACTTTGCCCTGCGTCGCAGCCAGAACATCACCGTCCAGCATCTGGACGTCGACAAGCAGGCACGCCAGCAGATGAAACACCAGAAGCCCTGTGTGCTCTGGTTGACCGGACTGTCGGGCTCAGGAAAGTCGACCATCGCCAACCTGGTCGAGAAAAAATTGTTCGCGCTGGGGCGGCATACCTATCTGCTCGATGGTGACAACGTTCGTCACGGGCTGAATAAAGACCTGGGCTTCACCGATGCCGATCGGGTGGAGAATATCCGCCGCATTGCCGAAGTGGCGCATCTGATGGTCGATGCCGGACTGATCGTCATCAGCGCCTTTATCTCGCCGTTTAGGGCCGAGCGGGATATGGCGCGCCGGCTGCTGGAAGAGGGCGAGTTTTGTGAGGTTTATGTCGACACACCATTGGATATCGCCGAACAGCGCGATGTGAAGGGCCTGTATAAAAAAGCCCGCAAAGGCGAGCTGAAAAATTTCACCGGTATCGACTCCCCCTATGAGGTGCCCGAAGCGCCTGAATGCGTGCTCGATACCACCGCGATGAGCGCCGATGAGGCCGCCGATAAGGTGTTAGAGATGATTAAAGCGCGAGGCTATATCTAGATCTCAGCTAGCCCTGTGGGTTGGGCTAAAGCCCGATCCAAGCTTGCTGCCAACGTTGGGTTACAATCCGACTCACAAGCCCAACACCCTGCCCCCCTTTCTCCTTAGCCCCTTATACCTAAGTCACCACTGCTGTGATCTCAGGCCACCTGCTGGGAAGGTATTTCCAGCATGGCCGCAATACTCAGGTGGTAATCGATATCTGGCCACTCAATACCCGTCGCATCGCAAATAAAACGGTAGTGACGGAGCGCCTTGACAGAGGTTTGCTCAAGCTCAGGGTACCAGCTGAGTGGGGTTGAAATACGCCGGCCATCATTCAGCTCGACATGAAGGTAGTGGTCGTCAAAATGTACCTCTTTACCTGCCAAACCAGTCATTCCAAACCTCCAAAAATTGCTGCCTATGCAAGTGCAATAACTCCAGACACACCTTGAGTTCCTGATTTTTGAGCGATGAATACACCACCATGCAGGTTTCAATCTCGATTTTGGCCCATCCATCAGCCTTCACCACATGTGTATGAGCTGGTGGATGTTCATTGGCATAGAAAAAGAACTTGAACCCTTTTGCATTCAGTAGGGTTGGCACTTAATCTCCCCTCGGTGGTTAACGGAGCACCCGTACCCTATCCTAGCAACCTTAATTCTGGTCGTCATCACTGATTTCTCGGCATAGAGAGGAGGGTATCGGTGTGTCGGAGTAGATCATGGAAAGCAGGTGCTGAATTAGTGGCGAGTACGCCGCTGCCAACGTCAATATAAATGTCTACGGGTCTGCGACTTCGCAGAAGGCGACAGCTATCCTGCCATAGAAAGGTGGATAGGCAGATTGCTGTAAAGGGTTTTTGGATATACCGTTGACATATACAGGCTCGATTCTATAATGGGTATACAAAACGTATATCCGAGGATTGGGGCAGATGGAAAGCGCATCGATTTTTAAAAGCAATACCTCACAGGCTGTACGGTTCCCAAAGCCAGTAGCTATGCCTGCGTCAGTGAAGCGAGTCAATATTATCCCATTAGGCCGTGCCCGACTGGTTGTGCCTGAGGGCGAGGGCTGGGATAGCTGGTTCGATGGAGAAGGCGTCACCGAAGACTTTATGGCCCAGCGTGATCAGCCGGAAGATCAGGAGCGGGAAAGTCTCTGATGCTCAAGTATATGCTGGATACCAATATCGTCATCTTCACGATGAAGAACAAGCCGCAGGCCGTTCGCGAGGCGTTTACAACGCACTACGGCCAAATGTGTATCTCCAGCGTTACTTATATGGAACTGGTTTATGGTGCGGAGCGCTCTTCTAAACCTGAGCATAATCTGCGTAATCTTGAAGGTTTTGCTGCTAGGATGGATATCTTGCCTTATGAGGATAGCGCGGCGATCCATACTGGCCAAATCAGAGCAGAATTGGCCAGCCGAGGCACACCTATTGGGCCATACGATCAGATGATTGCCGGCCACGCCCGTTCCCAGGGCTTAATTGTCGTCACCAATAACTCCAAAGAGTTCGAGCGTGTAGCGGGTTTGCGTGTCGAAGACTGGGTTTGATGGATAGCCTTAATCGGTTTTTATGGGGTGCCGCTATTCAGCAGAAGCTAGCTGCCTGAATAGATAATACCCTGATCGGGTGGAGGTAACAGGATTGCGCCCGTTACGAGCCTGTAAATAATTCTGTGTAACTGCCGGGGTTAGATGTAATCCGCCAAGCGGTCTTCGAACTCAATGATAAATCGGTTCAAGGCCGCTTTCCAATTTCTGATCGGCATCGTCCATTTTTTCGACGCATCCATGATCGCCAGGTACACGACTTTCTTGGCAGAGTCGTCAGTCGGGAATAGTTTGCGCTTTTTGATCGCTTTACGAATCACGCTGTTCAATGACTCGATGGCATTGGTGGTGTAGATGGCCTTGCGAATATCCTGAGGGTACTTAAACAGCGTGTTCAGGTTTTCCCAATGGGCACGCCAGGAGCGGCTGATTTGCGGGTATTTATCATCCCAGCGTTCGGAAAATTGACCCAGCGCCTGCAGGGCCTCTTCTTCGGTAGCAGACTGATAGATCCGCTTGAGATCAGCAGCCACAGCTTTGTAGTCCTTCCAGGGCACGTACTTCATCGAGTTACGCACCATATGTACGATGCATAGTTGGATCTGGGCATCTGGAAACGCGGCGTTGATCGCGTCGGGAAAGCCTTTCAGGCCATCGACGCAGGCGATTAATATATCTTTAACGCCACGGTTCTGAAGCTCGGTCAGCACGTTAAGCCAGAACTTGGCCCCTTCGTTTTCTGATAACCACATTCCCAGCAGCTCTTTGTGGCCCTCCATATTGACGCCCAGGGCGAGATAGACGGCCTTATTGATGACCTGCTTGTCCTGGCGGATTTTGACGACCAGACAGTCCAGATAAACGATCGGATAGACGCTATCTAAGGGCCGAGACTGCCACTCTACGACTTGCTCAATCACCGCATCGGTAACCTTAGAAATCAGGCTAGGAGAGACATCGGCACCGTACATCTCATAGAAGGTGGCCACGATCTCACGCGTCGTCATGCCCTTGGCATAGAGACTCAGGATCTTGTCATCCATCGAGGTAAAGCGGGTCTGCTGCTTCTTGACCAGCTTCGGTTCAAAGCTGCCGTCACGGTCACGCGGACTGTTCAGTTCAAACTGGCCATCTTCGGTCTTAAGCGTCTTGCGAGAGTATCCGTTACGGCTATTATCCGTTGATGAGGGCTGGTGCTTATCGTAGCCGAGATGATCGTCCAGCTCCGCATTCAGCGCTGTCTCGATGGTGACTTTGGTGAGCATCCGACGGAAGTCATTGAGGTCACTTTCGGTTTTGATGGTTTTTGCTGCTTCGCGAGCGAAGGCTTCGAGTTGTTCTTTGTTCATGCTGCCTATCCTTAGCCATTACTGGCAATGATGATAGGCAGTTACACAGTTTTATCTACAGTCCCCCCGTTACCCCTCCCACACCACCGGACATGCGGTTTTCCGCATCCGGCGGTTGAACCCGGTGCCACTTATCACTCATGACACCGCGAGATCATTAGGTGTGACCAAGCAATATTGCCTTAGTCGCTTATTGTTTAAGGCGG
>JBFGZQ010000037.1:0-11721 GCA_041586735.1 Motiliproteus sp. | reverse complement strand
TTTCAGTTCAAACAGACCATCGGCTCGTTGAATCCAGACGATATTGAGCAACTCGATCAGTGGATGACGGCCCCCTGAATATGCGGTAGCCCCCATAGGAACAGATCCGACCCTCAGGGTTTTGTGGGTCGGATTTACATCGACAGGTTACAACAAATCATTGAGCATCAGCCCGACCCCGATGCGGTTCTGGTAGTGGTTGTAATCGATCAGGGTATCGCCATAGCCGCTGAAAAACTGGGTGTAAAATCTCACCCTAGGGGTTAATGGTTAATGGATAACTCCAGCCCAGCTCCAAGCTACCTCGATGGCTCTCCCAGTTGTATCGCGTCAGTACGCTGAGCACCTGATCCTGGGCTCTATAGGCCAGACTCAACCGATAGTGACCCAGATAATCGCTAATATCGGGATGTTCTGGTTGAATGTACCGGACACTTTAGTGCGCCTCGAAAAACCCTATTATTCAACAAAACCACCATTGCAACATGTTGATTTTTAATAACAGGGTTTGTAGGAAATGAAGTATTTCGAGGTGCCCTGCAGTAGTAGAGCGTTTTTTTGGCAGCTTGAAGCACGATTGGATATTCAAAATCCACCAGCCGCCGTGGGACTGTAGATAAAAGTGTGTAACTGCCTATATGAAATATTACAACCTGGATCGACTTCACTCATTCAACAATGATCTGTCGCCGATTTAGTATGAGTAATTAGCAAATTAAAGTGTCCAGAATTGTTGACCAGTACAGTCGACACCCCAAATGAAAAAGGACAGCTATCGCTATTGTAGTGGCAATTTTTAAATACTTGTTATTATAAATCAGCAGCTTATGTTTGTAACTGTCGAACTCGGGTGACCCTTAAACCCGCGACAGCACAGACTTGGGCGATACTGCTGCCCATCTGACCGGCACCGACGACCCCTACATGCTGATCAACACAATAGTCATAGTGTTCCCTTTTTTTATTGTTAGAAAAAGCCGTGCCCAACGCCTTTACAGGAGACGCTACACACGGAAAAGAACCACGACTCAAGGACCACCTTCGGGCTGGGGTATCGTGGTTTAAGAAGACGCCCTGATTCGCGCTAGGCGCTACTTCCTGGCCATGGATTCCAGCATCCGGTTCACTGCATCGAGGTGTTCCGGCTCGTTATGGCACATGCCTTGGAAACAGGCGCACAGGTCAAGAAAGTCCTTGAGCTCCATCCGCTGGGCCATCTTCATCAACCGCTTGGTCAATCGGGTGGCTTTGGGGGGCTGGCTGGCGATACGCTCGGCCAGTGTCAGGGCCGCAGGTAGCAGCTCATCGGCCGCTACCACCTCCATGACGATGCCCAGCTCTTTGGCCTCGGACGCATCAATCACCCGACCGGTAAGGGTCAGTTCGAAGGCCCGCTGGTAGCCGATCAGGCGTTGCATCAACCAAGCGCCGCCGTCACCGGGGATGATCCCCAGATTAAGGAAGGTCTCGCCGAACTTGGCCTTGTCCGAGGCAATACGGATATCGGCCATGTTGGCCAGGTCAAAACCGGCACCGATAGCCGGACCATTGACCGCCGCAATGATCGGCACCTCGACATCCTGCAGGGCCAAGGGGATCCGCTGGATACCTCTACGATAGCGTTGCTCACACTCGGCGACATCACCGGCGAAATCCCCACCGCGCTCGGCCATATCACGGATATTGCCGCCGGCACTGAAGGCCGAACCGGCGCCGGTAATCAGCAGTACCGACACCTCAGCAGCCTGGTTTACCCAGTGTGCGGTGGTGACGATATCCTCGATCAGCTGGGTTCCGGTCAAGGCGTTGCGCAGATCGTGGCGATTCAGCGTAAGGGTGGCGACGCGGTTCTCAACGCTGAGCAGGGCATCGGTTAACTGGGGGTACTGACTCATGAGGTTGTCTCCTGGTTGACGATCACCCGCGCATCCACTACCGCGTAGCCGTCGTCGTAAGCGATCACCGGGTTAAGGTCCAACTCGGCAATCTCGGGGTGGGCCTCGACAATACTGGAGACCTTCATCAGCAATTCAACCAGCGCCTCCTTGTCCACCGCAGCATCACCACGGGCACCTTCAAGGATCTTGCGGGCCTTGATCTGATCGACCATGGAGCGCGCATCATCGCGACTCAGGGGGATGGCGCGAAACGCCACGTCCTCGAGAATCTCGACGAAGATGCCCCCCAAACCAAACATCAATACCGGGCCAAAGATGGGATCGCGGCTGACACCGATAATCACCTCGGTGCCTTTGCGGGCCATTGGCGTTACCAGCACACCCTCGATCTCGGCATCGGCCTTATAGACCTTGCACGAGGCCAAAATCTGATCGCGGCCCTGGCGCAGATCCGCCTCACCACTAAGGTTGAGTTTAACACCGCCGGCATCGGACTTGTGGAGGATATCCTTGGAGACCACCTTCATTGCCAAGGGGGTGTCGCCAAATTCAGCCAGGGCCTCTGAGAGCCCGGCTTGATCCCGGACAATCAGCTCTTTGGGCACATCCACGCCATAGGTGCGTAGCAGGGATTTGGCCTCAAACTCGAACAGGTCGCGGCCGGCCTTGTTAGCGGCGTCAAACATCGCGACAACCTCGGCAGCGGGGCTGACCGGAAGCGCCTGCTCGGCCCGCTGACTGCGGGCAATATAATCGCCGCGCTCAGCCAAGGCCTTCATGATCTGTACCGCATGTTCGATGGAGTCGTAGACCGGCAGGCCCGCGGCACGGAGTTTAATCAGCGGCTCGGGCTGCACGTGAGCGTAGAGGCTGTACACCACCAACGGCTTATCGGTCTGTTGCGCCAGCGCGGCAATGGTTTCTGCCGCCTGCATCTCTTCGGCTTTGAGCTCCTCGGCAAAACGAATACCGTAGCCACCGAACATACCCACTAGAAACACCATATCGACGTTGGGGTCCTGCGCCAGGATCTCCATGCAGTCGGCCAGCAGACCTGGATTGGCATCGGTACTACCCGCCACATCGATAGGGTTAACCAAAGACGCCTGTGGAAACAGAATGTCCCGCAAGGCTGCACGCGTGGTATCGGAAAGCTCGGCCAGCTCCAGCCCAGCTTCGGAGAGCCGATCCGAGGAGATAGTCGCCTGGCCACCGCCGTCGGCCAGCACAGCTACCCGCTTGCCCGCGGCCTGCTGCAGCAGACCGAGGCCCTCGGCAACCGGCAAAATCTCGTCGGACCGGCCGACGACATTGACCCCCACCTGACGCAGCAGGTCCACGGTCATCGCGTAGCTCCCCGCCAAGGCACCGGTATGGGAGCTGGCCGCCTTTTGGCCCGCCTCGGTGGAGCCTGATTTGTACACCACCACCGGCTTGGTTTTGGTGACCTCTTTGGCGACATCCAAAAACCCGCGGCCGTCCTTGAACCCTTCGACGTAGAAGGTTGCCACTCGAGTGTTCTGCTCCTCCCCCAGGTACTGCAGGTAATCGGCAAAGCCCACGTCGATCTGATTGCCCGGACCCACATAGGTACTAAAACCTATATGACCGTTGCTTTCCGCCTCCAGCGCTAGGGCCAGCAGCATATTACCCGACTGCGAAATGATACCGATATCGCCAGGTTTGACGTTATTCAAGGCCAGCAGATTGACCTGCTTGTGCAGGTTAAAGAGGCCCGAGGTGTTAGGGCCGACGATACGTACTTTTGCCTGGCGGGCGGCGTCCAGCACCTCAAGTTCGAGCTGCGCACCGGCCTCGTCCACTTCGCCGAAGCCGCTGGCAAGAATAATGGCACCCTTAACCCCGTTCTGGCCACAGAGCGTCAGCAGAGCGGGAATGGTTTTTGCCGGGGTACAGATCAGAGCCATATCGGCCGCTTCAGGTAGCGCTGTGATCGAGGGGTAAGCTTTGACCCCTAGGATCTCGTCAGCCTTGGGGTTGATCGGATAGATGGTGCCCTGATAGCCGTCATTCAACAGACCAATCATCGCCTTGTAACCCCGCTTGGTGGGGTCTGCCGAGGCGCCGACGATAGCGATAGAGTTAGGAGCCAGAAAATCGTGCAGTGAGCTGTTCATGATTAACACCCCTTAAAATTTGGTGCGCGCTTTTCAGCAAAGGCATTAACACCTTCCTGCCAATCGCTCGTGGTGGTACAGATAAAGACGTTATCGATCTCCAGACGTAACTGGTCGTCCAGATTCTGGTAGGAGGCATTGTTGATCAGCGACTTCACCATCGCCATGGAGATCGGTGCCTTGGTGGCCAGCTCGCTGATAAAGGCCGTAGCCGCTGAGTAGAGCTCGTCATCGGCCACGGCACGGGTCACCATGCCGATGCGTGCCGCCTCAGAACCGTCTATTTTGACACCGGTAAAGATCAGCTCCCGGGCCTTGGCAAGGCCGACAAGACGTGGCAGAAACTGGGTCACCCCGCCGCCCACGCAGGTACCGATGCTGACTTCGGGGAAACCGATTTTGGCACTCTCGGCTATAAACACGAAATCGCAGGAGCAGGCCATCTCGGCACCCGCGCCCAGGGCATAACCGTTGACAGCGGCCAGCACCGGTTTTTTCAGCCGGAAGATCGCCTCGCAAGCATCATTACCCTGTTGCAAATACTGACGCCGCTGATTCTGGGTACGCTCCCCAGCGCCATGCTCTTTCATATCGGCGCCGACACAGAAGGCCCGACCTTCGCCGGTCAGGAGCACGGCACGTACCTCAGGGTCGGCTTCAGCTTGGCCTAAAGCCGCTATCAATTCAGCGTAGAACTGTTCCACGACCGCGTTTAAGCGATGGGGACGGTTAAAGCGAATCTCGGCATAAGCGGCATGCTTGTTGTAAATCAGGGTTTCAAAGTCTGGGCTGTTCATGGGCAAGTCCTACAATTAATCGTTGTTGTTGGGTAGGAGAACGAAAGACAAGGCAGAATCGGATGATGCTTCGTTTGTATCCTATACAGATACTAAAAAATACAAACGTATCATGTCAAGACATTTGTATCCATAATTGCTTTTAAGTGATCTATTTGTATCTTTGAGGTAAACTGCTACAGATTTAACTCTATGAATATCCTAATGAGACCGACCAAACAGATGGCTCAAGACCAAGCGACCCTAGGCCCGCCGGCGACGGCTGGCAGCACCCTGAAAGCACTCACCGCACTCTATTCAGAACTCACTCCGCAGCTAAAAAAAGCCGCTGATTTTGTGTTTCAGAGCCCCGTTGAGGTGGCGCTGCTATCGATTCGCAAGAGCGCTGAGGCCGCCGGGGTAACACCATCAACCCTGATGCGGCTAGCAAAAACTCTCGGCTTTGAGCGCTACGACAGCTTTCGACAGCTGTTCCAGCAGGAGGTACACACCAAGGCGCCGAGCACCTTTGGTAACCGTGCGCAAACACTGCAGGATCTGGCCAGTGCCGATCCCGACAACAAGGTGTTTTTTAATTTTGCGTCTTCCGCCTTCAAGGGCTTGGAACATTTGTTTCAAGAGGACACGCTGGAGCAGCTCCAAATTGCCGCACCGCTGATCATTGAGGCGCGCCAGGTCTACTCGCTGGGGTTTAGAGATAACTTTGCCTGCGCCCACCATTTCGCGTACGTCGGCGGCATCGCTTTTCCGCATCTCAGCCTGATCAGAGGCCAAGCAGGGACGCTGCTGACTGAACTGGCCGCTATTGGCGCTGGCGATGTGGTAGTGGTGTTTGGCTCAGACCCCTATACCAGCGAAACCGTCAATGCGGTCGATATCGTCCGCCAATCCGGGGCCAAACTCATTGCGATCACCGATACTTTGCGCTCCCCCCTGGCCGCGAGTGCCGACGTGGTCTTCACCCTGGATAACGACACCCCCCATTTCTTCCCCTCCATCCTGGCGTCTATCGCACTGGTGGAAGCCTTGCTGGCCGAATGTGTATCCATGGGCGGCAGTAAGATGGTAGAGAATATCAATAATTTCGAAGCGAACTTGCGTCGATTGGGCGGCTACTACAGCAGTTAGCCATTACCCTGAACAGGCAGACCTCCTCTGCTAACCGCCCATGGCGGCAACTGTAACAACCAGCGGGCCAACCTCAGGGTCGACCCGCTATCCTCGAGTAGTTAACCTCCTAATGCCTAGCCTCGAACGACCAGCACCGATCTATGGGTGTGTCTGACCACCCGTGAGGCGTTAGGGCCTAACAGGTGATCTTTGGCGGAGGGGTTGTGAGAGGCCATGATGATCAGATCGGCATCAATCTCCTCTGCAGTCTCGATCACTTCATCGTAGATGCGCCCCTCCCGTGCGTGGAAGTCCGTTTGAATATCCTCGGGGATATGTGTCTCAACAAAGGTTTTGAGACGCGCCTCATGTTGCTTGAGCATCTTCAGTTCATGACCTTTCGGAAAAAACTCCCCCACCCAGGACATGCCGTACTCGGGGATCACGGAGATCACCTCCAATTCAGAATCGAACGCCCGACACAGGGTGATGGTGGCCGGCAGTGCTTTGTGCCATGACCACTCATCGTTAAGGTCTACGGCTAACAGGATACGTTTATACATGAACCTGATCTCCTAGTTTCTGAACGTGCAAACGGCGACGCTGCAAGGTAGTCACCAGCGCCAGCAGCATAAAGGCAGGAATGAAGAACCACTCCTTCGCAAACCGGTCTGCCGGCTCCTCGATGGCGGTAATCTGCCAATCCAAGTCCATGCCCGCTTTCTCGGCGGCAGTGCCAAAGTGGATATTGTCTACCAGCACCTTGCCATCGGTCGTGATCAACTCAAGACCGGTGGCTGTTTTCAAGCGCTCGGCGGCATCAGCCTGCGGACCCATGGCAAAAATCACCGTGGTTTTGACGAACTTGCCATCGAGCGTCTCGCCCTCTACCTTCATCCGCAGATCGGCATCCTCGGGAAGCGCCTCTACATATTGTTGAATCTGGATAGGGTTTAGCTGATGGTAGGGCGACTCCAGCATATCCAACCAGAATCCGGGCCGGAACAGGGTGAAGGCAATCAACAACATGGCAGCAGTTTCCCAGTATCGGCTCTTAACGAAAAAGTAGCCCTGGGTGCCGGCCGCAAACACCAGCATCGCAGCGAGTGAGACGAAGAACACGATCACCCCCTGCCACCAGGTAACGTCAATCAACAGCAGATCGGTGTTAAAGATAAACAGAAACGGCAGTAACGCCGTGCGCATCGAATAGAAAAAAGCGGTAAAGCCGGTTTTTAGCGGATCACCACCCGATATCGCCGCGGCGGCGAACGATGCCAAGCCTACCGGGGGGGTCACATCGGCCATAATACCGAAATAGAACACGAACATATGGACCGCCACCAGGGGCACAATCAGCCCCTGCTGCGCGCCTAGCTCCACCACCACATTGGCCATCAATGAAGACACCACGATGTAGTTGGCGGTCGTAGGCAGCCCCATGCCCAGCACGATACTGATTAACGCCACCATCAATAGCATCACGATCAGCACACCACCAGAAACCAGCTCGACGAACTCCGCCATCACCCCACCGATGCCGGTCAGGGTGACGGTGCCGACAATGATTCCTGCCGTGGCGGTGGCCACCCCGATACCTATCATATTGCGGGCGCCGGTGATCAGTCCGTCACTCAGGTCCTGTAGACCTGCCAGCAGCTGCTTGCCCACATCAGGTGTGTTACGGAAAAAGGCTTTAAGCGGCTTTTGACTCACCAGCACAAAGGCCATCAGCATCGAGGCCCAGAATGCCGAGAGCCCCGGTGATTTGCGTTCGACCATCAAAAACCACACCAACACGAACAGCGGCACCAAATAGTAAAGACCGGTCTTGAAGACATGGGCGAACTGCGGCAGTTTGACGATCGCCTCATCAGGGTCGTCCATCTCCAGATCCGGTTCAGAGGCTGCCAGACGCAGCAGCAGCAGGTAGCTGCCTAGGATCAACACCAGGATTAGCGGGATACTGAGGGCATCCAGATGGGTCTTGATCGCATCGACGATAAAATAGATCACCCCCAATAACACCAGGGTACTGCTGGTAATAATACCGCTGCGCAACAGCTGGATCTTCCAAGGCCGCGGTGGCGTCGAACGGGGTAATCCCTGCATATTCATCTTCAGGGCTTCAAGATGAACGATATACAGCAGCGCTATATAGGAGATGGTGGCCGGCAGAAAAGCATGCTTAACCACCTCCACGTAGGAGATACCGACATACTCGACCATCAAAAAAGCCACGGCGCCCATCACGGGCGGCATGATAACGCCGTTAACGGAGGAGGATACCTCCACTGCGCCGGCTTTTTCCGCGCTAAAACCCACCCGCTTCATCAGCGGAATGGTAAAGGTTCCGGTGGTGACGGTATTGGCGATAGAAGAGCCGGAAATCATCCCGGTCATCGCCGATGAAAACACCGCCGCCTTGGCCGGACCACCGCGCATATGGCCCAGCAACGAGAAGGCCACTTTAATAAAATAGCCGCCGGCACCGGCGGCGTTCAACAACGCCCCGAACAGCACGAACAGAAACACAAATCCTGAAGAGACACCCAGAGCGATACCGAACACCCCTTCGGTGGTGAGCCACATATGGGACATCGCTTTTTGGAAAGAGGCCCCTTTCCAGCGCAGAATGTCGGGCAGGATCTGGCTATCGCCAAAAAAAACGTAGGCCAAAAAGGTGGCAGCTACGATCATCAAGGGCGGACCGAGAGAGCGTCTAGCGGCTTCCAGCACCAGCAGGATACCCAGCCCCGAAACGGCCAGATCCAGGGTAGTGGGTAGCCCGGGGCGCAGAGACAGGTCTTCATAAAAGATGAAGATATAGCTCGCACAGAAGGCACCGGCAAACGCGAGCAGCCAATCCTGAATCGGGATATAGCGGCGGGGGCTGCCTTTAAAGGCAGGAAAGGCCAGATAGGTTAGAAAAACGGCAAGGGCAAGATGGATAGCACGCGACTCAGTGTCGTTTAGAAAGCCGATACCGAAGCGCGACGGTAATGGGGAGCCGATCCAGAGCTGAAACAGCGACCAGATCAGAGGGACCAGCAGTAGAATAATAATGGCATAGCGGGCTTTGGGCATACGGTTACCCGTATCGGCCTCTGCAACCATATCCTCCAGCTCTTGTGCTGTGGAGCCTTGGTGCAAGTGTTCATTGGTGGACATAGGATCCCCCCTGCGGTGAGCGAGCCCACGCAAGATCTATTGTTATATTTGTACTGCATTGATTCTCAGCCGCCTTAGAGGTTGCTGATAATGCATAAGGAAAGCGTAGTCGTAGCGCTCAGTATCGGGTGCCGAGGACTTGCGCCCCCGGCCACCTGAATTACAGCCAGCCTTGTTCTTTGTAGTACTTCACAGCACCGGGATGAAGAGGCGCGACCAGCGAGGTGCTAACCATCTCTTTGGGCATCAAACTGGCGAATGCAGGGTGGAGCTTCTTGAACGATTCAAAGTTCTCGAACACCGCCTTGACCAGCTGGTAGACCACCTCGTCAGGAACATCAACGGAGCTGACCAGCGTGCCCTTGGGACCAAAGCTGGGAATATCCTTGTCGTTGCCCTTATAGATGCCGCCGGGAATCGTTGATGTTGAGTACGCGGGCGTGGCATCGAGGACACCCTGGGAGATAGCATCATCCATCGGGATAATGGTGACATCACAGGTGGTGGTTGCTTCCTGGGCGGAGCCGTTGGGTATCCCCGCTGCCCAGAAGGCCGCATCAAACTTGTCATCACACAAGCCCTGGGCTTGCTCGGAGGACTTCAGCTCTGCCGCGACGGAAAAGGAGTCTTTGGTCCAACCGGCCTCACTCATCAGCATCTCCATCATGGAGCGCTGACCTGAACCCGGGTTGCCGATATTGACGCGTTTACCCTTGAGATCTGCAAATGTTTTAATCCCAACCTCGGTACGCGTCATCACGTGAATCGGCTCAGAGTGCAGGGAAAAAACCGCGCGCAAGCCCTCATAGGCTACGCCGGCAAACAGGTTGTCACCCTGCACGGCCGCGGCCTGCACATCGGATTGAACCACGCCAAAATCCAGCTCTTTCTGGCGGATGGTGTTGACGTTATAGACCGAGCCACCGGTGGATTCTGCAGAGCAGCGAATGCCGTGAACCTTACGGTCTTTGTTGAGCATGCGGCAGATCGAACCGCCTGCGGGGTAATAGACTCCGGTGACTCCACCGGTGCCGATGGAGATAAAGCGCTGCTCCGCGGCCTGGCTGGCAAAAGAGGCACTCAGCCCCAGGGACGCTGAAAGCGCGATTGTGGCTATTTTTGTTTTATTAATCATCTTTTTAACACCTATTTGTCAGGGATTTTTGTTCTCAAACAACGGTTAGCGATACGCGGTTTATCTAGCTCAGCAAGCCAAAACAAAGCCATTTGTATCACAAAAACAAATGCAGCGATCCATTTGTACTATCCAGTACAGCACAAATAACACATACGTGTCAACAGATCGAAAACAACGACTCTATTGTATTTTTTGTTTTCTGGCATGCAGCATACCTGGCAAAAAAGACCGCACAGGGCGGTCTTAGGGCCATGGCGGACACCCTGCTTGCAAGCCAGCCAAACCGGAAGTGACTACTATTAGGATAGAAGAGATGACTCATTGACCGAGCCAGCAAGGGGCGAATATGACTAGGTATCTACTACTGATCCTGCTGTACACCTGTATCAGCCTCCCGTTATCGGCAGCCGATTCCGCTGTACTGCAGCTGTATACCCTTGATAATTTTAAACCCTACAGTTGGTGTGACAACGAAATCCCCAGCGGCATTGATATAGAAATTATCCAGTCAGCGCTGGATTCGACGGAGCTGGAATACCGGATTGGCTGCCGCCCCTGGAGTCGTGCCCTAGAGTTAGCCAAGCTACCGGGTAATGGCGTTTTTGCCGCGTTCAGGACCCCTCAACGCGAACTTTATCTAGAGTTTATTCCGACACCGCTTCACTACAGCAACTTCAGTTTTTTCGTCAACAAAGCCGATGCCGGCAAAGTGCGCTCCATCGACGACCTGCACGGCATGCGCATCGGCATCAACCGGGGATTTAGCGTCTCCCAGGCGTTTGACCTGGCGGTAGCCCGAGGCTTGATCAGCACCGAATTAGTCTCCACGACCGAACAGAACATCGGCAAACTGCTCAAAGGGCGTTTGCAAGGTTTTGTTAACAATCGAGAGGTGACACTCTGCCAAGCCCATCGCCTGGGGGTATCGAACCAACTGGTTGAGGTCAGCCTGGTTGAGCACAACCAGCGCCCAGCCTACTTGGCTTTATCGAAGGCCATAGCCGAAAAACAACGATCAGCACTGGTGGAAAAAATCGACACCGCCCTGCTGTCGTTACAACGCAGTGAGCGTTTGCAGCAGATACACTCAAAGTTTGCTGACCTCTCAAGGTTATGTGGCGATTGATCCCTAGCCTCAGGTCAGACGACAGGGCTCTAAACAGTGCGCTCGATGCCGATATCCCACCGCCCCCGGCTGATCGTTTCAGGCGCAACTCTCGAGTACAGCCACCATTGGTCACAGTGGCATTTGTTGCGCCGGGACTTCCCCAAAGTGATTCAACAGACCCGCAGCCTATTCCGAAACCTGCAGGCCGAGCGCCAGCTGCTTGCCGCCCAGCGTGATTTTGCCAACGCCCGCTACACCTATGTACGCAACTTGTTTCAGTTCAAACAGACCATCGGCTCGTTGAATCCAGACGATATTGAGCAACTCGATCAGTGGATGACGGCCCCCTGAATATGCGGTA
>JBFGZQ010000036.1:0-16381 GCA_041586735.1 Motiliproteus sp. | reverse complement strand
TCCCTTCATGCCTGGCTATCAACAACCGATGAGCCCCCCAGAGCACGCCTCCTACGGTGGCAAGAGTAAAGAAAAAGGGTAACAAGAAAGAGAGGGTCGCAAACAGCGTCGTGGACGGTTCCATAACAGCTCCTTTTACCTAAGGATTAACCTGTGGGCAGCTAGGTTGCATACCTAGCTTGAGCCTAGGCGCTTGTTAAGGATAGAAGGGCAGTGACGACATTGAACGACAATTTCAACACCACGATGTCAACAAGCGTGCAGCTGGCCTGCGTCCAACTTCAGCATTCGATCCATCCGCGCCGCCAGATCGGCATCATGGGTCACCACAACAAAGGCGATATTGAGTGACCTATTCAGCTCCAGCATCAACGCCTGGATCTCCTCGGCGGTGTTGCGGTCGAGATTGCCCGTGGGTTCATCCATCAATACCGTTGCCGGTTCAGCCACCAGCGCCCTGGCGATGGCCACCCGCTGACGCTCTCCGCCACTCAACTCTGAGGGTTTATGCTGCAGTCGTGCTCCCAGCCCTACCCGCTCCAGGATAGCGCGGGCGCGCTGTTCCACCTGATCCAGCGGCGTGTTGCTGATCAGCAGCGGCATGGCGACGTTTTCCAAGGCGCTAAATTCGGCCAGCAGATGATGGAACTGGTATACAAAGCCCAGCGCCTGGTTACGCAGCGCGGCGCGTTTGTTTTCGCTCAATCCGGTGAGCGATTGCTGCAGCAGTTTGACTTCGCCCGCACAGGGGTCATCCAGACCACTGAGGATATTAAGCAGGGTACTCTTACCCGATCCCGAACTGCCGATAATCGCTACCCGCTCGCCCGGCTGCACCTCAAACTGCAGGTCATCGAGCACCACCAGCTTGGTATCGGCCTCGCGATAAAACTTACTGATATGACGACAGCTGAGTACCGCCCGGTTAGCTGAGCCATTCCTCTCTAAGCTATCTATCCCTGAGCTATCCCTAACCGAACTACTCATAACGCAACGCCTCCGCAGGCTTGGTTTGCGCCGCTCGATACGCCGGGTAGATAGTCGCCACTAAGCTGATCGCTAATGAGCTGGCGCAGATAACAATGACGTCATCCCAGCGCAATTCAGAGGGTAGATAACTGATAAAATAGACCTCGGCGCTGAGAATCTGGAAATTGAATAACTGTTCGATCCAGGCGATAAGATCGGTCACGGTTAACGACAGCAGGATACCCAGCGCCGTACCCACCAGGGTACCAAAGCTGCCGATCACCCCGCCCTGAATGATAAAGATCCGCATAATGGTCGCCGAAGATACCCCCATGGTGCGCAGAATGGCGATATCGGCACGCTTGTCGGTGACCACCATGATCAACGTGGAGACGATGTTAAATGCCGCCACGGCGATGATAATAAACAGCAGCAGGCCGATCATCTTCTTCTCGAGCTGGATCGCCTGGAACAGATTACCGTGGCTACGGGTCCAATCGCTGGCGCGCAACTGGCTGCCCTCTTGCGCCGCAATTCGCCGAACCTCGGTGGGCGCGTCAAACAGATTATCCAGTTTCAGTCGAATCCCTTCGACCGCATCGGCATCGATACGTTTGATCTTGGCCGCATCCTGGAGGTGGATATACGCCATCGACGCATCCAGTTCGGCGCCGACTTTGAACACCCCGACCACCGTAAAGCGCTTCAAGCGCGGAAAAACCCCGGCGACCGAGATCGAGGCTTCAGGCAGCACCAGAGTGACCTTGTCACCCAGCTGCGCGCCCAGCATTCGCGATAGTATATCGCCCAGTACGATACCAAACTCCCCGGCCTGCAGGGCGCCGATATCTCCCTGGGTCATATGATTACCGATGATCGATACCCGTTGCTCGTAATCCGGATCGATGCCGTACACCAGGGTGCCCTGCACCTGGCCGCGATTGGTCAGCATCCCCTGCGCCTCGATGTAGGGTGCCGCGCCCTCAACCTTGGGGTAGCTATTGATCCGTTCGATCAGCGCCGGCCAGTCGCGGAGCTCGGTCTGGTAACTCGATAGTGTGGCATGCGGCACCATGCCGAGAATGCGCTGCCGCAGCTCACGGTCAAAACCGTTCATTACCGACAGCACCAGAATCAGCACAGCAACGCCCAGCGTTAATCCGAGTGTCGACACCAAAGAGATGAAAGAGATGAAATTATTGCGGCGCTTGGCACCGGTATAACGCCAGCCGATGTATAAAGAGAGAGGTCTAAACATGGGCCGCATTAAACCATACCCACCCCACGCCACCTAGCCCGCTACCGTCTCAACGGCGTATTTTTCTGATATATTAGCCCGAGCGCTAATCGCCCCCTGGTTCTCCAGATGTTTGCGCTCTATGCACCGCACCGCAGACCACGACCACAGTATCGGCGTAGCCAACGCCAACAGCACAGCGACACCTGTTAATGACGAGCTCTATCACAACCCCCATGACAGACCCTGCGACAACTCTGGTATATGCACATGCGGAGTTGGTGGGCCGTTTTGAGGCACTACTCGAAGCACTGGCTGTATTGGCAGCGTTACTCAGAAGCTCAACGTTGCCACTCTGGGTCCCCCTGACCGAGCAGGAGCAGGCGGTCCATCTCGATCCACGGCTCAAGGCCGTCGAGCTGTATTGCGACCTCTGGCATCAGGATCGCGGCGATGGCCGCCGTACCCGCAGCTGTCATGGACTGATTGCAGCCGATGCCCCGTTGCTCGCCGCTGCCGAGGGCGTCAACCAGGCCAAAACCGCGTTTCGGTTACTGCTGGCCGAATTTAAGGACGACAGCGCCGCCGTGCTTGAAACCCTGAGGCAGCGCTGCAACGCTGTCCGTGATGCGTTGGACAGCAAGGGCTTGGCACGCCTGCACCTCAAACAGTGTTACCGACTGATCCCCGCCGTCGAGCGCCAGCCCCAGCGAGTGGGCCTTAACTGGTACACCAGTGGCCGTAGTATCAAGCGCATCAGCGTTGATCAGGCCCAGCAGCTGCTGCTACGCATAGGGCTGGATAAGCCCCATGTGCAGGTGCAGCTCGATAGGCTCAACCGGCTTAACGGCGACACCGCGCTGGCCCAGATTCAACCCCAGGCGCCACTGATGCGCGCCAATCTTCGTTACCCGTCCGCACCCCAGCGGCAGGCGATGAACCTGTCGCTGCCGCTGCTGTTTGGGTATGATCCAGAGCTGCCCTTTCCTGAACATAACACCCCGAGCCTGACACCCCAGTCGGAACGGCTCCGCCAGATTCGCAGTGATAACCGGATTGATCCCGAACCGTTTTTGCCCAGTTTGCGTATCCACCTCTACCGATGAGGTGTTACGCATCCTCTAACTACCGATGAAAACCACTTTATGAAACCAAACGCCCCCGCTGCCCCGCTAAAACCGCTCTACTACGTGCTCCTTGCCATCGGCTGCGGCGCACTGCTCGGCTGGTTTTATCTGCTTCGTCACTGGCAACTGCTGGAGTGGCTGGCGCAATTCGGCCCCCCATCGCATATCGGCAGCATGAATCTATTGGCCATCATGCTCTGGCTACTACCGGCATTACTGGTGTGGAAATATTACCTGCGCTGGCTCAACCGGCGCTTCGACATAGGCGGCCAATTCGACCAGGATCGCCACGATGCCCAGTATAAAAATACCGCAGACGACAGCGCAGACGACAGCACTGACAGCAGCCAAAAAGCTGCCGCTGACCGAAAACACTGATACGAATGAACATCACCTCGAGACCTTTGCACGAGCCGGAATTTTGTCTCACCCCGATAATGGCGGTACTAATATGTCTGTAGACAACCTCAATCCCACCTTTGTCCGGCGCCTGATTGTCGCACACCTGATTCACAGCCAGCCGCATCCCTGTGTTCCAGAGCTGATGCGACTCACTGGCTGGCCAAGGCGTACCCTGCAAGATATCCTCAAAGCCCTTCCAGGACTGGGATTAGAATTGGAGTTTGTTCAGGACGGCATACGCAACAACGCCGGGTATTATCAGCTCAACAGCTGGGGGGCTATCGATCCGCAGTGGGTCGAGCAGCATCGATTCGAGCTGTATCGATTGCTAGACCTGGCGCCAGACTGAGCGATGGATACGACTCGCAGCCGTGCTGCACCGACATCCGCCGTACGCCAGCGCAACTGTCGTGATTGCCAGCAGTTTCAACTCAGCCACCAGGGCCCCCGTTGCCGGTTTCGCGGCGGTCCTCCGCGTGGTATCTGCGCGGTATTCAAGCGTCAATCGTTAGCCACCCCTAATCCTCGCTAACAGTGCCTCTCGGGCGGCCAGCATCTCGGCGATCGAATCGGTTTCGATCCAAGCCACCCCCCGTTGCGCTAATGCCTGGGCAACACCTATATCTGAGACCTCGTAGACCGCCAATTGCGGACTCAGCGCACGACAGTCTGGGGGGATCTGCCGATGATCCAGAAACAGCCACTCCGGATTAAGTTTGAGCGTCGAACGCTGCTGCAGCTGATACCACCGGGTTAACACCGGAGCCAGCCGGGGCCAGCCTTGTTGTTGCGCACAGGCCAGCATCTTGATCGAAAAACTGATCAACACCACCTGTGGCCGTACCGTCTCGATGGCCGCTATCACCCGGGCAACGGCATCCTCAGCCGTAACGGTTCTTAGCATGCCCCGTTTAAGCTCCAAAAACAGCCTGACCTGCGGTTGTTGGCGCAACAACGCCACTAAGCGCTGCAAACGCAGCATCGGAATACCCCGAAAGCGCTGGCCAAACTGTTGCGGGTTACAGGGCGAATGGCGCTCTAACTGCTCGGCGCTCAGCTGATGAATCGAGCCCTGCGTTCCGCAGAGCCGCTCCAGGGTCCGATCATGAAACACAAAAGGCACGCCGTCGGCGCTGAGCTGGACATCACACTCCAGATATCGCGCCCCCGCGTCTATCGCTTGCTCAAATCCCAACAGGGTATTTTCTGGGTAGCGCGCGGGATAACCGCGATGAGCGATCAGTTCAAAGGGCGGCATCGGTACCTCCGTATTATCAGCATACGCGTTCATACAAGCGCGCTCGTCATAGCCCTGTGACTGTTGCCACCGGCAACGGCAGATCAGCCAGCAGCACTTTCAGGTTGACACGCAACCACTGCTCGGCCTGACGGACACCAGTGAATTTTAGCAACGCCAGGATCTCTGCCCAGTCACGCCGTTGAATCAATCGATAGATCAGTACCCGCTCCAGCAGCGGATCAAGGCGAAACTCAGGGTCAGCCAAGCGCCGCAAGGTCCAGCGATACAGCGCAGGTTCAGCCTGCTCCCAGCCGCGCTGGCCGAACACCAACGCGTAAAGATCATGCTGATCTTGCGAGTCGATGACCTCGTATCCTGCGGTGCGGTGCTGCGCTAGCTGATCGTCTGGTAACTGGCCAGGTTGTGACTGTTGCAATAACAGTCGCACCAACGCAGGTTCTAGGTCGGCATTTACACCCTGTAGCTGCCGAGGCAGATCGCCAGCAAAGCGCTGGGCGACCGACTCGACAAAGCTGTTCCCCACCTCGGAGCAGCCACACCCATACAGCAACGACACGCAGCCACTGCTGGCATCGGCTCTGAGCCCCAAACGCAGCGGCCGCATCGCTAGCGAATACCAAAACGGCAGCAGATCCTCGGTGGCACCAAAACTGCTGCCCAGCAGATCAACCGGCCGCCGCTGAGCTTCGCTATGCAGACGCTGCACCATCGTCCGCCCCACGCCCTGACAACGCAGTGGCTCGGGGACCGCGATACGCACAATACGCCAGTGGGTTAACCGCGGTGCCTGACGCCAACCCGCCTGTGCCGCCAACACTTGCGGCAACAGATGCCCCTGCGGGCGGCGCTGTCCCAGCCAGATCTGGTCCGCCAACTCCGCCTCAAAGCCACCCTCTTCGGCCACCAGCATCACCCCGAGCAACGTTCCCGAACCTGATTGAAAGCCAGACTGTGAGCCTGACGGAGGGCGTGGCTGAGAACGTAACGAGGGGGGTAATGAAGCATGCAGCAACCACACCTGCAGCGTCGGATCATCCAGCAGATCACGAAGATCCCCAGGACGGGTGCGATAATGCGCCTGCACCAACAACGCAAACAGCTGCCGCAGCTGGTGCGGATCATCGAGCAGTTGCTGGGACGACCAGTGACTCAAGCGCGCCTGTGACAGATCTAACACCGCAGCAGCAGGCGTATCAGGTTCCGCATCGAGCAGCAACGTCTCAAACACCCAACGCTCTACAGGGTCGCCATCCCGCCAGCGGATCGGTGCCGCTAACTCACAGCGCCGCCAGTTCGGGGTGTGATGATCCAGCGACTGACGAAAGCGGATCATAAAGCCACGTCCGGTACCTTCGTAACCATGCACGGTGGTAGAAAACACGATCCGCGCATGGCTTAGCAGCAGGCGCTCCAGCATCTGCGCCGGAATGGCTGCCGCCTCATCCACCAGCAGCAGATCGCAACGCCCCGTCGTCGCACGATCCTCAGACTGCTGCAACAGCAGATCCAGGGCGATAAATTCTACTCGGCCTTGGCCAAACACCAGCTGCTGTCGCTGCCTGCGAGAGCCGGGCAACAACGCCAGTAACCGCTCAAACAGCGGCTCTACCGCGGTCACCGCCGGAGCCGTCACCCGAATATAGCGGGGGCGCTCGAGCAACAAGCGTGCGGCGGCGATGCCCAGCGCCGCGCTCTTACCTCGGCCCCGATCAGCGCTAAGCACCAGCGGGCGATGACGATGCCCCTGAGCAACCCGCATAATCTGCAGCACCGCGGCTGCCTGATCCTCGGTCAAACAATCGGCATCCACAGGCCCTATAGACGCAGGACGGCTGCTCAATGCCGCAACAGATGGCAGAACCACCGGGGGGCTATCGACAGCATCATCCTGGCGAATAACCACCACCCCTGGCCCCGGTTGGAGTCGCTGCTGCAACCAGCGATCAAAGGGCGGTTGCGCTGCCGTCGGTCTAGCCGGTAGCAGCACCATCATCAGCCCTCCGGCACAGAGCGTACCGCTGCACGCACCCAGAGCATCGGGATCGAGTCGATCCTTAGCATCGATCACCAGCCAGCCAAACTCCTGCCCCAGTACCTGGTGGCAGCGTGCAGGCTTAATCAATGTCGTTGTGTGCCAGGACACTAGAGGCGGTAATTCAGGTTGATTGGAGACCCAGAGCCCTGGGCGTTCAAGTAACGCAGCAGGCAGCTGATTGAGACAGGCTACCGACCAGTCAGCGCTACCCCTCAGCACCAATAAACGCCGCTGATGGCTCTGTAGCGCTTGCTGATGCAGATCGGCTAGAAGAACACTGTAAGGCAGTACTGCCACGCAAGACTCCGAACCACACTAGAAGACATGCCGCCGTTAGTCACGGGGCTCAAGCAACCACAATACCGTGACGGATCCCCATATGAATGATATCGGTGGTTTTATCCAGTTTAAGCTTGTTCATAATATTAGAGCGATGCGCATGTACGGTTTTTTGACTGATAAACATCGACTCAGCAATTTGCGCGGGGCTTTGACCACCCGCCAGCAGGGTAAAAATCTGTAGTTCTCGTTTGGTGAGCGTACTAAGAATCGAACCACCACCCTGACTGCCTGACAGTTGCTGTTTGATCTGTTCTGCAACAACCTCTTTACCCTCACTCACCTGACGAACCGCTTCAATCAGCTCCTCGGGTGCGCAGCGCTTAGTCAGATAGCCCTTGGCACCTGCTTCCATCACTCTTGACGGATAAGGTTCACACTCCTGTACGGTCAGCACCAGAATTTTAGCCCGAGGGTCTATCGCCCGTATTCGCTGTATAGCATCAAGACCGCCTGCTCCGGGAGGCATTGACAGATCCATAACCACCACGTCAGGTGTATATTGTTGATACAGACGATACGCCTCATCACCGTTAGCGGCCTCGCAGATCACCGATATGCCAGCGGCGCTATCGAGCAGGCGATGAAATCCAGCCCGCACAATTTCATGATCGTCGACCAGCATGACACGTATTATTTTACCCACCTACCAACTCCTTATGGCTTAGTCGTGTGATCTTAATCAATTGCGTATCAAAAAGCATGTATTAACGAACCCTTATTAACTAACCTCCTCGCTGGAACCACTCACTACAATCATCCACTATAATCAGCCACCAACAGCTGACCCCTACATTTTTCAGTTATATGATTTACCTTTTTACGACTATTCTGTATAGATACGCTGGACTACCCTTTGTAGAGGATGCCGTATGGTCGCACACGTAATGATCCAACTAAAACCCGAAGATCTGCCGAAAACCGGCTTGCGGGTAAAGTATCGTTGTGGCGAGATTTTCGAAAAAAAGATCGAATGGGCGGATGTTTTTGAAGGCGTATTGCAAGCCGAACAAGCCACTAACGACCTTAACGAAGCGGGCATTAATATTGTCGATTCCGAAACTCAAGGCTACGCCGGATTTGAACCGCGAACGGGCAATTATTGGCGCTACAAGCATGAATCAGACCCAGACGTATTCCGTGAACAATGCATGCAGATCGTTGAGATTCAACAACCCTTCTCGCCACGCTCGTCGTGGGAGGGTTGGCGTTCTGCAGCCAGTAGCCTGACCCAGGACAGCCTCAACCTGACGCTGAAGAATGTCGTAACCGGAGCCAAGTTGTATTACCGGGTGTTCCCCCAGGGATTCAGCTACAAGATCAAGGATCTCTGTAAAGGCCGAAAATCACAACAAACCTTTACCCATGATTATATTTTAAATCAACTACTTGAAACAAGCTTCAAGAGATTAGATCACCATCGCATTAAGATCAAGACCACACCAAGCGACGATGCGCAAGCCGGGGGCAGCCTCAGTATCCACTTCCAACATGAACACTACCTGATTGAATATCAGATCTCGGAGCCGCTCTTTTCATTAGCGCTTTTTGATACCCGCAAGACACCGATGACGCTACTTAAGCGTGTCGATCTACCGCATAGCGAGGTGCTAGAGGATACCCGCTCCTTCCTCGGCTAAACCGGATGAAACCGGCCGGCCTGCCTGCAGGGCAGTGGTTCTCAGCGCAGGCCTTGATGAGATCGACGCCTAAACAGGCGGCTACGCGAATGATTAATAACCGGTCTCGTCATCGGCTTCGTAGCCTCTGTAGACGTCAAATGATTCCACCTCTAGCGCATCAGCAGAGCTAATCGCATCCGCACCATAGCCGAGCGCTTCGGGCACCGCCACCAGGCCATCGCTAAAGCCGACCAGTAGCACCCCCTGCTCTTTACAGCGACGCAGGGTTTGCTCCAGGTCCCGAACCGCACTGATCTGAGGCGGCGTGAGCCCCTGCTCTAGCGGTTTAACCGAGGCTGGCGACTGACTATCAACCGGCCGAGGTAACGAGCCGCTCTCAACGGCGACAGCAAGTGAGGGCGGCAGTGGTTCGATACTCGGCGCGATGATCTCCGCCGCTTGTTCGGGAGGTTGCAGCGTAACCTGCTCGATGGCTGGAGGGGCGATCGTCTGCCGGGTCTTAGAAACAATAGCCACCGCCTTCTTTCTGGCCGAGACCTGCTTTAGGGTAAAACCATGCTCGTCCAACAGGTAGATATTGACATCACTTTTTTGCAGTTTGATCAGGCAGATTTTCAACAATGAAAAATGCCGTTCAGAACCGCAATAGATATGCCCACCCTCATCTAAACTCTGTACAGTCTTGAGGATATCCGAGACTTTGGCATCTGCAGGGATGTCGATATTCATAAAACCCAGTCAATTTATAATAAAGCCGACAATCCTACCCCGAGTCGCTCTTAGGCGCCAGATTCGCATCGCCCTGCATCCTCGATAACTACCGCTAGTGAGACTGGCTGTACTTGCTATCTAGATCGGCAACCAAGGCCCGCAGATTATTATTTTCCTGCTGTAACTGCTGCAAGGCCTCATCGACAGGCGCCGAACTTTGGCGTTTCAACTGCTGACGTAACTGGTCATTTTCTGATTCCAGCCGACGAATAACCTCGGCATTAACCTTAGCCTCACGCACCCACTCAGCGGCACTGGACTCCGCGCCGAGCACCCGCTGCTCTAATGCCAGCCGATCCTGGCCCAGCTCATGCAACTGCTGGTATAGCTGCTGTTGCAGGTCAACCTGTTGCGACAGCTTATCAAGCACCCCAGATAGCTTCGCCTGATGCTGCTCAAGCTCTTCACGGTGCGAGGCCCGCAAGGCTTTTAGCTGCCGCTGCGCCTGATCCTGCTGCCCCTCAAACTCTCTGCGAGAACGATCTACAGCGGTCTGCCACCAGCTAATCATCGCTTCAGACAACGGCTCAGGAAGATCGGGATAGTGCCGACCCTGATGTAAACGCTGCCCGAGCGTCTGCCACCACTCGCCTAGCGCTTTATGGATCGTAGACAGACTGCCCTTACCTAGTCGCTCACGCACATTTTGCTGGGTGGGACGAATGCCCTCGGCTAGCAGACTGTCGGCTACCTCAAACACCCGGCTGTAAGTATCGCTTTTCATAGACGGTCCGAACCCTGACAAATCAAACCGCCACTATACAGGGCCAGATTTTTTTAGGACATGGCTAGTGGCGCGCAGCGGCCACGGATCAAGAGGTTGAGAACTTAGCACCTGCCAAGGTAGCCATGCTGGCCGCAACGCCAGCTCAGCCATAGCCATTACTGAGCGTTAATGGCAAAAGGCTGTTCACGCAGCAGCTGCTCGAACACCTCGGCGGCGATCGGCCGACTATAAAAGAACCCCTGAATATAATCACAACCCAACTCCGTGAGGATATCTACCTGATTCTGCTCCTCAACCCCCTCGGCCACGACCGTCAGTCCGAGCTGGCATGCCATCTTGATCATCGATTTAACAATGGCATACTCGCGGTTACTATTGCAGAGGTTGATGATAAAGCTGCGATCTATTTTCAGCGTCGAGAACGGATAGCGCTTGAGATAATCGAACGAGGCGTAACCGGTGCCAAAGTCATCCATCGCAAATTGAATCCCCAGCGCACGGATCTGCTGCATCATCTGGATCGCCCGACCACTATCATCCAACAGGGTACTTTCGGTAACCTCCAGCTCGAGGGTCGAACGCTGCAGCTGATACTTGGCTTGCAATGCCTGCAGGCGTTGCGGCAGGGCATAATCTGAAAACTGTCTGGGCGACAGGTTGACCGCTACGGCCACCGGGGCGACACCGCTCTGCTCCCAGCAGGCGAGCTGGCGGCAGGCCTCACCGATACACCAGTCGCCGATATCGAGAATCAGTCCCGACTCCTCAGCCAGAAACACAAACTGATCGGGAGAGATCAGCCCCTTGGTGGGATGATTCCAGCGCACCAGCGCTTCAGCACTGATGATACGACCGCTGTTGATCTCTATTTTGGGCTGGTAGACTAATGTTAATTCATTATTACTAACCACCTTGTGCAGGTCGTTATGGAGCTCCATGCGCTCCTTGGCGCCCTCAAGCATCTCATTATCATAAATGCTAAAATGCTGCTGGTCAGCGCGAGCGGCGGCGGTAGCCGACTGTTGGATCAGCTCAGCGGCGATGATGGCGCTGCTTTCCGTCAGCGCGACTCCGAGTTTAAAATGGATGAACAGGCTGTGCTCACCGACCATGATGGGCTCTTTAAACCAATCAAGAACCTGCTCGCACAGCGACCCAACAGAGGCTTTGTTGGTAGCGACACAGAGCAGCGCGAACTCATCGCCACCGACACGAGCGATACGTAGAATTTCTGGATACTCAGCCAGCAACTCGCGTAACGACGCTGCCACCTGACACAGCAGCTCGTCGCCGGCGGCGTGGCTATAACTCTCATTGACCTGGCGGAAGTTGACCAGATCCAACGATAATACCGCAATGATTGAGCCGGACTGCAGATGCTCTAGCGGCTCGGCGACCTCCTGTTCGAAACTTTGGCGATTGAGCAGGCCGGTCAGCAGGTCATGGCGGCTGCTCAACTCATTGCGCCGAGCCTGGGTAATATCGGCGCAACTGAAGCTCAAGCGCTGGGTGTCACGATTCTCTTGCAGCGCCAGCGCAAACAGGGCGATAGTTTTATCATGCCGTAATAACCAGAGTTCGCCATGCCAATGCTTATCGCTACTGACGGCAGCTTGCACCTGTGCAGGGTCCAGCTCGGGGATGGCCTCGAATAACGTTTTGCCGAGCAGCTCAGAGGCCTGATGACCGGTAAGCTTAAGCAGGGCCGCGTTGGTCGACACGATTTGGTACTCGGCATCCAGCAGCAGCATCCCTTGGCTCGAATTCTGGAATACTTGATCGCAATCACTCTGATAACTGAGCTCCTGGGCGCGGCTCAGCGCTTGCTGCAGGCTTTGCTGCAGCTCATTACGATTCCAGGGTTTGCTGATGAACTTACTGATGGCGCCATTGTTGATGGCGTAGGTCAACGCTTCAAAATCGGTATAGCCTGAAAGCAACAGCCGAATGGTATAGGGGTAACGCTGCTGAATGATGGTAAACAGCTCCGCGCCGGTCATACCCGGCATGCGTTGATCCGACACCACCACCGCGACCGTCTCGGTCTCGAGTACCTCGAGCGCTTGCTGGCCACTATTGGCAGTCAGGATCCGGTAGGGTTCTTTTCGAAACAGCCGTTGGAACGACAGGGTGATGTTGATCTCATCATCGACGATTAAGACGGTCTGTTGCACAGCGTGCTCCCTAGAGTGTAAATCCTGTCAAAGCACTGACTGTAACCAGATCCGCGGCAAAAAAAAAGCGGGCCTTTCAAGGCCCGCCTAAAGTTCAGCGACGCTGTTGCCTTGAATCTAGCTTATCAGACCATGCTTATTCATGATGCCCGCAATCTCCGGCAAGCTGGCGGGATCATCGATAGTCGAGGGGATACTGTACACGTCGCCATCGGCGATCTGGCGCAGCAGTTTACGCAGAATTTTACCCGAACGGGTCTTGGGCAGACGCTGTACCACGATGACGGTCTTGAAACAGGCCACCGCGCCGATCGCCTTACGCATGGCGGCAACAAGCTCTGCCTGCAGCTGCTGCTCATCGATCTCAACACCGTCCTTGAGCAGCACCAGACCAACCGGATTCTGACCCTTCAACGTATCATTGATACCGATCACACAACACTCGGCAACGGCTGGATGGGCGGCAACGACCTCCTCCATCTCTCCGGTAGACAGACGGTGACCGGCGACGTTGATGACATCATCGGTCCGGCCCATGATAAAGACGTAACCCTCATCATCCTTATAGCCGCCATCACCGGTGACATAGTAACCTTTGAAGATATTTAGATAGCCGGTACGAAAGCGCTCGAAATCCCCCCAAACGGTAGGCAGACAGCCCGGCGGCAGCGGCAGCTTGATAGCGACATTACCCTGCTGGTTGGCCTCAACCTCGTTACCCTTGCTGTCCAGAATCCGAACATCAAAGCCCGGCGTCGGCAGCGTCGAGGAACCCGCCTTCGGCTCTTTGGCTTCAACGCCCATAAGGTTGCCACAGATCGCCCAACCGGTTTCAGTCTGCCACCAATGATCGACGACCGGAACGCCCAGAATATCCTTAACCCAGTGATAGGTCGGCGGATCGAGGCGCTCGCCCGCCATAAAGATATATTCCAGCTTGGAAAGATCGTAGGGCTTGAGCAGCAGTGAATCAGGGTCCTCCTTGCGAATAGCACGGAAGGCGGTCGGCGCGGAGAACAGCGCCTTGACGCCATACTCTTCGCACACCCGCCAGAAGCCGCCTGCATCCGGGGTACGCACCGGCTTACCCTCGTAAAACACCGTAGAGACACCGGCCAGCAGCGGAGCATAAACAATGTAGGAGTGCCCCACTACCCAACCCACATCGGATGCGGCCCAAAACACCTCACCGGGGTTCATATCGTAAACCGCTTTCATGCTGTACTTGAGCGCCACCGCATGGCCGCCATTATCACGCACCACACCTTTGGGCTTACCGGTGGTGCCCGAGGTATATAGCACATACAGAGGATCGCTGCCTTTAACCGGCGTGCAGCCTACCGCTTTAGCGCTGGCCATCTCGGTGGCCCAGTCCAGATCGCGACCGGCGATCATTTCGGCAGCGACCTGAGGGCGCTGGAAGATGATGCATCTCTGCGGCTTGTGGGCGGACAGATTGATCGCCTCGTCAAGCAACGGCTTATAAGGGATGACCTTGGCGATCTCGACGCCGCAGGATGCGGTGACCACCACCCTAGGCTCGGCATCGTCGATGCGCACGGCTAACTCATTAGGCGCAAAACCACCGAATACCACCGAATGGATGGCGCCTAGGCGCGCGCTCGCGAGCATCGCCACCGCCGCCTCCGGAATCATCGGCATATAGATAACGACCCGATCACCCTTCTCGACGCCCTGACTCTGCAACAGACCGGCAAATGTAGCCACCTGATCGCGCAACTCGGTATAGGTGATCGCCCGCTTAGTGGCGGTTACTGGCGAATCATAGTAGATCGCCACCTGGTCGCCACGACCGGCTTCAATATGATAATCCAGCGCCATGTGCGCGGTGTTCATCTCGCCATCAGCAAACCAGCGATCAATGCCATTGTCATCCTTCGATAGGATCTGCTGAGGAAAGGTAAACCAATCCAGCGCTTGGGCCTTCTCTTTCCAGAATTCAGCAGGGGCTTCGATCGATTGTTGATATTCATCTAGGTAGGCCATGGTTCCGGTCCTTTTGTTGTTTATTGTGGGCTGCAATCTAGAAACCACTAGAGCTGAATCCGCACATTGTTGACAGTTAAACCCTAATCAAGCCACTATTGTAATCCTACTGTACAGACTTATAACTACGACAAAAGGCGAAAGACACCAACAAAAAAATAAACAACATAAATATCAACAACTTAATCTTAAAGGCCATAAAAACAACGCCAGATAGACGAAGTTATCATTGTCGACAATCCTGTCGAGCACTTAAAACCCGATAACCGCGCTCCCACTTGCCGCCGTACTTGCGCATCGCTACAGTGGCTCTTCTCTCTTCAGGAGCGACCCAAGGGTGACTCAATAGTGACTATGGCTACAATCGTTTTGCTCAACAAACCTTTTCAAGTGCTATGCCAATTTACCGACCCTGAAGGGCGTAACACCTTGGCGCAATATATCCAGCAACCTGGACTCTACGCCGCCGGACGCCTGGATTACGACTCCGAAGGATTACTGCTACTAACCGATAACGGCAAACTGCAACAGCAGGTCAGTGATCCCCAATACAAGCTGGAAAAAACCTACTGGGTACAGTTAGACGGGGAGATCAGTGATGCGGCTATAGTACAGTTATCGCGCGGGGTCGAATTAAAAGATGGCATAACCCGCCCCGCCCGCTGCCGACGCTTAGCGCCACCGGCCTTATGGCCGAGAGTGCCGCCGATCCGCCAGCGCAACAACGACATCACCTGCTGGATCGAGTTAAAGATTCGCGAGGGGCGTAATCGGCAGGTACGCAGAATGACCGCCGCAGTGGGCTTTCCTACACTGCGATTGGTGCGCATGGCGATCGGTGACTGGTCGCTGGACGGGTTACAGCCGGGACAGTCGCGCACCGAGCAGGTCCCGCTGGCTGCCAGCCACAGGCCAGCGGCAGGCCAGCGACCGCAGCGCAACGCCTCCCGCTCACAGAGTAGCGCCAAGCGACCCGCATCACGGCATCGCTAAGCTAGCTGATTATTAGGCAAGGTATCCGTTAGTTGTTGCTATGCTGGCGATACCTCCTGAATAACCCGGTGGAGCGTTGCTGCGCAGCAACGCTCCGTTACCGGGGTCAAGAACCTACGTGACGATAATTACTCAAAATTCGGTTTACGATTTTCCAAAAACGCGGCCATCCCCTCGGCGCGGTCCGGGGTCGAGAAGCTCAGGCCGAACAGGTCGCTTTCCATAATACAGGCGTTATCCAGATCCAGATCCTGGCCTCGTTGTACCAGCTCTTTGGTCAGCTGAATGGCGGTACGGCTCTTGGCCGCGATCATCTCCGCCAGCGCCAATCCTTTGTCCCACAGCTCCTGCTGCGGATGGACATGATTGACCAGACCGCGTTGCATGGCTTCAGACGCCGAGATGGTACGGCCAGTCACCAGTAGCTCCATCGCCACCGCGGTACCGACCCGACGGGTCAGGCGCTGGGTGCCACCAAAGCCCGGCGTCACCCCCAGATTCACCTCGGGCTGGCCGAATTTTGCGGTATCCGCCGCCAGAATAAAATCACAACTTAGCGCCAGCTCACAGCCGCCACCGAGGGCGTAACCATTCACCAGGGCAATAACCGGAATATTCAGCGTTTCCAGACGACGGAACAGATGCATGCCATGCTCGGCAAACGCCTTGCCCTCAAGCGGACTGAGATTGCTCATA
>JBFGZQ010000035.1:0-16435 GCA_041586735.1 Motiliproteus sp. | reverse complement strand
CTGCAAGGTGCATCGTCGTGGTCTGGAGCTGATTCAACCCGGCGCGCGTTGCTGCGATATCGCCGCCGAACTCAATGAGATCTTCCTCGAGCACGATGTGCTGCAGTATCGCACCTTCGGCTACGGCCACTCGTTCGGCACACTGAGCCACTACTACGGCCGCGAAGCGGGTCTGGAGCTGCGTGAAGATATCGATACCGTGCTCGAGCCGGGGATGGTGGTCTCTATCGAGCCGATGCTGATGCTGCCCGAAGGGCTGGCTGGCGCCGGCGGTTACCGCGAGCACGACATCCTGGTAGTGGGCGACAGCGGTGCTGAAAACATCACCCAGTTCCCGTTCGGCCCTGAGCATAATATCATTTCTCGCTAATCATAACCTTATACGTACCTTCGCAGCGAAGCTGCGTCACTATAAACACCGCACCGTCGGCCCTCCTCTAGAGGGCGATCGGCAGCGGTAGGATCGGAAGGGCGAATTTTGCCCCACGACTCTCTAAAAATATAAAAAAAGGAGACGACTATGAACTCATGGGTGTTAGATCTGTATGTGCAGCTCAATGTAGCGATGCTGTTACTGGCCATCGGGCGCTACTGGATTTCTTCGCGTAACAACAATTCCGGCGTGGAGGAGTGATCATGGAGTTCTACGAAGTGCTTAATTGGGTGCTGATGATCGCCGCCTTTGCGGTGATGATCGGCATTGGCGCCATATCCTCACGCAAGGTCAGCGACAGCGACGAGGGCGGTTTTCTGCTCGCCGGGCGTACGCTCGGTCCCTTTGTCGGCGCCGCCACCATCGTGGCCACGGGTTTTAGCGGCTGGGGGTTTATGGGCTCGCCAGGCGTGGCCTATGAATTTGGTGCGATTGAAGTGCTGGGTAATTTTTTCTTCGCCCCGGCGATGATGGTCGCGGTGCTGTTTTTCGCCAGTTTCATGCAGAAACGTGCACTGAAGATGGACAGCAACACCATTCCCGAGTACATCGGCCAGATCCACGGAGGCGGTAGCGGCGGACGTCTGCTGCAAGGTGTCGCGGCCGCTATCACCATCGTGCTGTTGATGGTATTCATGGTCAGTCAGATCAAGGCGGTAGGTCTGCTCGGCGCATCCTGGCTTAATATCGAGATGACCACTAGCGCCTGGATGATGATCTCGGTGATCATCCTCTATACCATGTGGGGCGGACTCGCCGCAGTCGCCTGGACCGACACCCTGATGGTGTGCGGCATGGCGCTGGGAGCGCTGGTAATCATGGTGCAGATGTTCACCAGTGTCGACCTGAGCGAATGGGTAGCCAGGCTCAATGCGATCGATACCAACCTGCTCAATCCGCAAACGGGCGCTCCTTACGGCTCGAGCAAGAGCTCGGTGTATCTGGTGTTCCCCTACGCGTTCCTGTTCGCCGCCGTTCTGCCCTACATGTCGGTGCGCTTCTTGGCCTTTAGGCCAGATGTCAAGATGCACAAGGTAGGGATCTATGTGGCAATTCTTGGCTGTATCCTCAGCCTGATTCCGCTCGTGGGCCTGTACATGCGCGCCTTCGGCCCGGAGCTCGACCAGCCAGACAGCGCGATGCCGATGTATCTGCAGACCTTTCTGCACCCGGCGCTGCAAGGGCTGATCACCCTGTTTATCATCTTTGCGATGAAGTCCACCGCCAACTCGATGCTGCAAACGGTGGCGGCTGCGACCTCGCATGATCTGCGCCTGGCGCTGTTCAAGGATGCGCAGCATGACTCGCCGCATGCGCTGGTGATTAATCGCATCGCGGTGGTTGGTCTGGGGCTACTCGGTCTGCTGATGATGATGTACGCGCCGCCGTTCATGCTGTCCTGGCTGGGGATCCTCGGTTCGGGCACCTTGCTGGCCGCGATGATCGGTCCGGTGTTTATCTCCACCTTCTGGCAGGGCAATGTTACCGGGGCATTGGTGGCGATGCTGGTGGGTTTCTTCACCAGCGGTGGGTTGCTGATGCTGACGGATCTGGGATGGGTCGAAGGACCGCTGATTGGTGCACTGGCCTCGTCGGTCTGCTACGTTGGGGTGTCGCTGCTGACGCGCCAGCCGCTAGCGGTGTTACGCCAGAGTTGCTGATCTCAGCCCTGATGTGCTGATGCATCTCCTCCAGATAGCCTGTTGGTTGGCTATCTGGATTTTTCTTTCTGATATCTCTGTCTCTTTCTGTTGACGCAAATGAACATCTCTTGTCGTTTACGAACAGGCTGCGCTGCCCGTGCCACGGTAGGCTCTAGCGTATTGGCGGGTCTCCAAGCGAGGCGAAGAATGCGGAGAGAAAGAGGATGAAGACAGAATTGGTGTTAACCCTGATCGGTGAGGACCGACCGGGGCTGGTGGAACAGGTCTCCCAGTTGATCGCCAACCGACAAGGGCAGTGGCTGGACAGTAATTTTTCTCGTTTGCAGGGCAAGCTTGCCGGTATTCTCCAGATCTCGGTGCCGTCTGAGCAAGGGCCGGCTCTGGAGGAGGATCTGTACGATCTGGAGGGGCAGGGTTTGAGGGTCATGATCGGGGAGGGTGACCGAGCAGTTGAAGATCCTGGCTACCCCCTGCGTCTGCGATTTGAGGGCCAGGATCGTTACAGCATCGTTGCCCAGATCGGTGAAGTATTGAATCGATTTAGGGTCACCATTCTCAGCCTCAGCAGCCGTTGTACCCCGGAGCCTATGAGTGCTGAGGTCATTTTCTCTGCTGATTTTGAGGTGCGGGTGCCGCTCTCGGTCAGTCGCGATCAGCTCGGTGAGGCGCTTGAGGGGCTGGCGCCCGAGCTGATGATTGCTCTGGAGTCCTATGAGACAGCGGCCGTTTAATATAGATCTATTCCCCTGCTAACCTTCGGTCTATCTTTACCAGAATGGCGCGTATTGAAGGCGCTGTTCTTGGTATGGTGGCTGAAAAAAGCATATTAGTAATGGAGAGCGTAGGCTATGGATAATTACGATTACCGGGTTCGCTTGGTGAGCCATGGAGAGCCCTGTGATTATACGATCCGCCTGGCAGGGGACGGCGAGGATTACGATAATGTGGTACGACTTGTCGCCGATGGTGAGTTGGAAGATTATCGGATGAGGGTGGCCAAGGAGGATGAACCCTTCGATCTGACACTAAAGGTCGTGCGCTGGTAAAGCGCTGCTGCCTGGAGATTATGGGTCTAGGGCATCGATACTAATACCCCCGTAAGGGGTATGCATTTACGTGCTTTGGCTCATGCCTCGAGTTTCAGTATCCAGGATCTATTGGCGCGGACAGACATATTTAGTCTGAGCGTTGCTGTCTTGCCTGGCTGGGAGACAGGCCAAAATAATCTTTGAAGCAATGGCTAAAATGGGTTGAGCTGACGAAACCGCTAGCCACCGCGATGCTGGCAATAGAATCCTGTCCCTGGAGAAGTAGGCGACGGGCATGGGTAATGCGTAGCTCCAGGTAAAAGCGCGAAGGACTGGTGTCTAAGTGGGTCTGGAACAACCGTTCAATACGGCGGCGAGAGATCTCTGCGAAGCTGGACAGCTCGTCAACGCTGAGAGGCTCTTCAATGTTGGCGCTCATGATTTGCAGTAGCGTTCTAAGAATATCAGGGAAGCTTGGATCGTCGGTGATTTGAACCAGTTCCGTGTCGCGGTTTTCTGCTGCCTGGTCACAACTTAATATCTCCCGGATCGCCCGCACCGTGTTTTTGCCTTGTATTTCTTGTATGCCTTTTATCAGCAGCAGCATCATTTCCAGGGCGCTGCTGGGACCGGCGCTAGTGGCTCGGTCGTTCTCTACCACCAGTACCCGCTTGGACACCTTTACTTTGGCGAATCGTTCATTCATAAAGGCGTGGTTATCGGGGTGCAGGGCGCATTCCCGGCCGTCGAGCAGGCCGGCATAGGCCAGTGCGACGGCGCCGTTCCATAGGGCGCCTAGGATAGTCTTTTGCCGTGCGGCCGCCTTAAGCTTAGCGGTCAACAGAGGGTGTTCGCTCAGGGCGCAGCGGAAACCGCCACACACGATCAAAATATCTAGCCTGTCATCGCCCTCCGTCTGCAACGGTTCCAACCAGCCGTTGGTGGAGATGCTGATGCCGAGGTCACTCTTTGCGGTGCGCGAATCTATCCCATAGGTGGTAAACCTGAACAGCGGTGTGGGGCTGACCAGATTAGCGGTGACCAGGGCATCGACCGCTGCGGTGAACGCCATCATCGAGAAGTGCTCAAGTAGCACAAAGCCCACCCGAATGGGCTTATGGGTCGCCTCCTCTGTAGGTAGAAACGGACTGTTAGTTTCTTGCATCGGGGTACAGAATTTGCGCTTGTCCTTGGGTTCGCTCATCAATGTCCTCTCAGTCCTTTCTGGCTTGTTATCCCCATGATGTTACTCGCGATCCTGCGTATGAGCTAGCGCGTATTGGTGCTTTTGGCTCGCACGCTTCATGCGGGGAGGCTGGGGGGAGATCCGCGCTGTTGACGGTTAGCATCCAGCTGGTGTGCTAATGGCGTGGCCGCTGTCGCAAATCCATAGGATCGAAGCGCGGTAAGGCAGCCATGTTGGTTTTTCCTTCTTTAAGATGGTGATCATGCAAGGTCTGGGGGCGCTGTGGTTAGTGTTTTCAGTGATATCAATCGATTTGGGCGGCGAATTGGTAGGCCCAAACAGGAGAATAAAAACAATGTTCAGCAAAAACGACAATATCGAAAATTTTGACCCGGCTCTCTGGGACGCTATTCAGAATGAGGCGGTTCGTCAGGAGGACCATATCGAGCTGATTGCCTCCGAGAACTACACCAGCCCACGGGTGATGCAAGCCCAGGGTACCCTGCTGACCAATAAATATGCTGAAGGTTACCCCGAGAAACGCTACTACGGTGGCTGTGAGCACGTCGATGTGGTCGAGCAGTTGGCGATTGATCGTGCTAAAGCGTTGTTCGGTGCGGATTACGCTAACGTTCAGCCGCACTCTGGCTCCCAGGCCAACGCTGCTGTGTATATGGCACTGGTAAAGCCCGGTGACACGGTGCTGGGTATGAGCCTGGCCCACGGTGGTCACCTGACCCATGGCTCCCACGTTAACTTCTCTGGCAAGATCTATAATGCCGTTCAGTACGGTCTTAACGAAGCTACCGGCGAGATCGATTATGATCAAGTCGAAGCGTTGGCTCGCGAGCACCAGCCTAAGATGATCGTGGCCGGTTTCTCTGCCTACTCGCAGATTGTCGACTGGGCGCGTTTTCGTGAGATCGCCGATGCGGTGGGTGCCTATTTGTTTGTCGATATGGCCCACGTCGCCGGTCTAGTTGCCGCGGGACTCTACCCCGATCCACTGCCCTTCGCCGACGTGGTCACCACCACCACCCACAAGACCCTACGCGGTCCCCGTGGCGGTTTAATTCTATGCAAGTCCAACCCTCGTTCTGAAGGTAAAGATCTCGAGAAGAAGCTCAATTCGGCGGTCTTTCCCGGTGGACAAGGCGGCCCGCTGATGCACGTTATTGCCGCTAAGGCGGTGGCCTTCAAGGAAGCGCTGGAGCCTGAGTTCAAGGCTTACCAGGCCCAGGTGATCAAGAATGCCCAGGCGATGGCCGGGGTGTTTATCGAGCGCGGTTACGACGTGGTGTCCGGCGGTACCCAGAACCACCTGTTCCTACTGAGTCTGATCAAGCAAGGGCTGACCGGAAAAGATGCCGATGCGGCTCTGGGGCGTGCCTCCATCACCGTCAACAAGAATGCCGTGCCCAACGACCCTCAGTCACCCTTTGTGACCTCAGGCTTACGTATCGGCTCGCCGGTGATTACCACGCGTGGCATGCAAGAAAAACAGTGCCGTGAACTGGCGGGCTGGATTACCGATATTCTTGATGCCATGCAGGCCGGTGATGCAGACGGTGCGATTGCCGAGGTGAAAACTAAGGTTAGCGCCCTGTGCGCGGAGTTTCCGGTTTACCGTTAACCGCACAACATCCCGCATACAACAATAACCAGGCCGGGCAGTGTGCTGCTCGGTCAAAGGGAGGGTTTTACCATGGCGATTAGTTTATTCGACATGCTTAAGGTCGGTATCGGTCCATCTAGCTCGCATACGGTGGGGCCGATGAAGGCCGCCCATACCTTCGCCACCGCGCTGGCTGAGGCGGGATTGCTGCAGCGGGTGGCCCGCATTCAGTCGCAGTTGTACGGCTCTCTAGGTGCGACCGGCAAGGGTCACGGTTCGGGTCCGGCAGTCTTACTAGGACTGGAGGGCCACCTTCCCGAGGAGATCGATCCCGTCATCGTAGAGCCCCGTTGTCAGGAGATCACTGCAACAGCGCGCTTGAACCTGCTCGGTCGGCATGGCATCGATTACCACGAACACCAGGATTTGATTTATCACCGCCAGGAGTCGTTGCCTTACCACTCCAATGGCATGACGTTTACCGCCTGGGATGCCAGCGGTGAGCAGCTCCTGCACAAGGTTTACTACTCGGTGGGTGGTGGTTTTGTGGTCGATGAGCAGGCGGCAGGCGCCGATCGGATCGTCGAAGATCGCAGCAAACAGCCTTATCCCTTTACCACCGGTGCTGAGTTACTGCGGATCTGCAGTGATACCGGTTTATCGATCTCTGAGGTCATGCTTCAGAACGAGCAGGTCTGGCGAACTGAAGCGGAGATTCGCTCGGGTATTCTGCAGTTGTGGCAGGTGATGCAGGAGTGCGTTAAAAATGGCATTCGCAATGAGGGCGTGTTGCCGGGCGGCTTGAAAGTCAAGCGCCGCGCAGCGGCACTGCAGCGCGAGCTGAAAAATCGCACCCGTATGGACATGATCACCCCGTCTTTAGGGGCGCTCGATTGGGTCAATCTGTACGCCCTGGCCGTCAACGAAGAGAACGCCGCCGGTGGACGGATGGTGACCGCGCCGACCAATGGCGCGGCGGGCATTATCCCTGCCGTACTGCACTATTACTATAACTTCTGCCCCAATTCTGATGACGAAGGGGTGATCCGCTTCCTGCTGACGGCGGCCGCTATCGGCATCCTGTTTAAAGAGAACGCCTCGATATCAGGCGCCGAAGTCGGCTGTCAGGGTGAGGTGGGTTCTGCCTGCGCGATGGCCGCTGGCGGACTGGCGGAGATCACCGGCGGTTCTCCGGAGCAGGTCGAGAATGCCGCCGAGATCGGCATGGAGCACAACCTGGGGCTGACCTGCGATCCGATCGGCGGCTTGGTGCAGGTCCCCTGTATCGAGCGTAACGCCATGGCTGCAATGAAGGCGATCAACGCCGCATCGTTGGCACTGCGTGGTGATGGTAAGCACTTCGTATCTTTGGATAAGGTGATTATCACTATGCGTGATACCGGTAGGGATATGCATGAAAAATATAAAGAAACCTCTCGAGGAGGGTTGGCAGTCAATGTTATCGAATGTTGATCGACAGCCTTTTTCGAAACCATTTCCGTGCGCTAATGGCCGGAACCTAGTGAGGATCAGATAATGCAAAAGTATTCGGGTTTCGGGCTGCTCAAACACGCCCTGAGTCATCATGAAAACTGGCAGCGAGCCTGGCGTAACCCCACGCCGAAGAAAAAGTATGACGTCATCATCGTCGGCGGTGGTGGCCATGGTCTGGCCACGGCCTACTACCTAGCCAAAGAACACGGTATCACCAACATCGCGGTGCTGGAGAAAGGCTATCTGGGCGGCGGTAACACCGCCCGTAACACCACCATCGTGCGTTCCAACTACCTCTGGGATGAGTCCGCGCATCTGTATGAGCATGCGATGAAACTCTGGGAAGGGTTGTCTCAGGATCTCAACTACAACGTCATGTTCTCCCAGCGCGGGGTTCTGAACCTGGGGCACACGCTGCAGGATATGCGTGATATCGAGCGACGAGTCAACGCCAACCGCCTCAACGGCATCGACGGCGAAGTGCTGGACACCCAGCAGGTGCAGGAGATCGTGCCGATGATGGACTGCTCGGCCAACCGCCGCTTTCCAGTGATGGGTGCGTCCTGGCAACCGCGCGCCGGTGTGGCACGGCATGATGCCGTCGCCTGGGGGTATGCGCGTGCTGCCGATGCACTGGGGGTCGATCTGATCCAGCAGTGCGAAGTGATCGATATCCTCAAAGAAGATGGCGCTGCCATTGGGGTAGAAACCAAACAGCACGGCATCATCAAGGCCGATCGCATCGGCTGTGTGGTGGCGGGGAACTCCAGCGTGCTGGCGAAGATGGCCGGATTTGCGCTGCCATTAGAGTCGCATCCGCTGCAGGCGTTGGTGTCTGAACCGATCAAACCTATCCTCGATACGGTGGTGATGTCCAACCACGTGCACGGTTATGTGTCGCAATCCGACAAGGGCGATCTGGTGATCGGTGCCGGTATTGACGGCTATGTCGGCTACGGCCAGCGTGGCGCCTATCACACCATCGAGCACACCGTACAGGCCATTATCGAGCTATTCCCCATCTTCAGCCGGGTACGGATGAACCGCCAGTGGGGTGGCATCGTCGATACCTGTCCTGATGCTTGTCCGATTATCTCGGCGACCCCGGTTGAAAATCTATTCTTTAACTGCGGTTGGGGAACGGGCGGCTTTAAAGCGACACCGGGGTCTGGCAACGTGTTTGCGGCGACCCTGGCCAAAGGTGAGGCCCACGAATTGGCCAAGCCGTTCTCCATGTTCCGTTTCTGGGATGGATCGCTAATCGATGAACATGGCGCCGCAGGCGTGGCCCACTGACCGGAGGATATTGACTATGTTTTCTATCTACTGCCCTTACTGCGAAGAACACCGCGAAGAGGATGAGTTCCACGCCAAAGGCCAGGCGCACATCGCCCGCCCGTTGGATCCCGAGAGCTACAGCGACAAGGAGTGGGGCGAGTATCTCTACTTCCGTGACAATCCTCGCGGGCTGCACCATGAGTTATGGGTGCACGCCACCGGGTGTCGAAAGTTTTTCAACATCAGCCGCGATACTCTGAGTTACGAGATCAAAGAAACCTATAAGGTGGGTGAGCAGCCCCATTTTACAGTTAACCAGGATAAGTGAGGCGCCCAGCATGAATCTGAAAAGCATGACCCAGAAAAATCGTCTCCAGGCGGGTGGGCGCATCGACCGCAACCAGCCGGTGAACTTTGAATATAACGGCACCCAGTACCAGGGCTTTGTCGGCGACACCCTGGCCTCGGCGCTGTTGGCCAATGGCGTCGACGTGGTGGGCCGTAGTTTTAAGTACAGCCGTCCCCGTGGGATTGTCGCCGCGGGTGCCGACGAGCCCAACGCGGTGTTACAGCTCGGTGCCACCGAGGCCACCCAGGTGCCCAACGTCCGTGCGACCCAGCAGGAACTGTTCAACGGCCTAGTGGCGAAGTCCACTAATGGCTGGCCCAGCACCGATAACGATCTGATGAGCTATATCGGCAAGGTCGGTGGGCGGATGATGCCGCCTGGTTTCTACTATAAGACCTTTATGTATCCCCAGTCGCTATGGGATACCTATGAGAAGTTTATCCGTAAGGCCGCAGGCTTGGGCCGCTCTCCGCTGGAGAACGATCCGGATATCTATGACCATATTAACCACCATGCCGATGTGATGGTGGTCGGTGCCGGCCCTGCGGGTCTGTCTGCCGCGCTGGTCGCTGGTCGAACCGGTGCCCGAGTGATCCTCGCCGACGAACAGGCCGAGTTTGGTGGTATGTTGCTGCACAGTAACGAGATCATTAACGGTTTGCCCGCTGCCGAATGGGTCGCGGGTGTCGTAGCAGAACTGTCGAAGATGGATAATGTGATGCTATTGCCGCGTGCTACCGTCAACGGTTACCACGACCATAATTTTATCACCATCCATGAGCGTCGCACCGACCACCTTGCTGATCTGGCCCCTAAGGGTCAGGTGCGTCAACGGATGCATCGAGTTCGCGCTAAGTGGGTGGTGTTGGCGACTGGGGCGATCGAACGTCCACTGGTTTATGCTAACAATGATGTCCCCGGCTGCATGCTGGCATCGGCTATCTCAACCTATATTAAACGCTACAGCGTGGTTCCCGGGAAAGAGTTGGTGCTGATGACCACCAACGACCGAGGCTATCAAGCCGCCTTCGATTGGCAGGATGCGGGCCGCAAAGTGGTTGCTATAGTGGATACGCGTGCCGAGCCAACGGGTGCCTGCGTGGTAGAAGCCCAGAAACGTAAACTCAAGGTGATCAAGGGCAGCGCAGTGATCGAGGTCAAGGGCCGCAAGCGGGTGTCCGGGGTAGTGATCGCGTCCATCAACGCCGTCGGTGATCGGGTGACTGGAAATGTTCGCACCCTGAGCTGCGATACCGTTGCCAGCGCTGGCGGCTGGAGTCCCGCCGTGCACCTATCCTGTCATACCGGCAGCCGGCCCGAGTGGCGTGATGATATTCAGGCGTTCGTGCCTGGCGCTACGGTGCAGCAGCAGTTGGTTGCGGGCGCTATTAACGGCAGCTACCGACTGGCTGCCTGTCTCGAAGAGGGGGGGCATTGCGGTGCGCTGGCGGCTGCCAACGCCGGCTTTGGCGAGCAGTCCGACGAACTGCTGGAGGTGGCTATCGTCGACAACGAGATCAGCGAAAGCGCTAGCATGGCGTTGTTTCATATACCCCATACTCAGCCTACCAGTCGTGCACCCAAGCAGTTTGTCGATTACCAAACCGACGTCACCGCAGCGGGCATTGAAGTGGCTACTCGAGAAGGCTACGAGTCGATCGAGCACGTCAAGCGCTACACCGCGATGGGGTTCGGTACCGATCAGGGCAAACTGGGCAATATCAACGGCATGGCGATCGCCGCCAAGTCAATGAACAAGAGTATCCCCGAGACGGGCACCACCATCTTCCGCCCCAACTACACGCCGATCACCTTCGGTGCCATCGCCGGACGTCACTGCGGCGAGCTGTTTGATCCTAAACGCTACAGTGCTATGCACCGCTGGCATGTGCAGCATGGTGCGCTGTTTGAGGACGTTGGCCAGTGGAAGCGTCCCTGGTACTTCCCCAAGACCGGGGAGTCGATGCAGGACAGTCTCAACCGTGAGTGCAAGGCCGTACGTGATAGCGTTGGTATCCTCGATGCGTCAACCCTGGGTAAGATCGATATTCAGGGCAAGGATGCGCGCGAGTTTCTGGGTCGGGTTTACAGCAACGCTTGGGCCATGTTGGGCGTAGGCAAGTGCCGTTACGGACTGATGTGTGGTGAAGACGGCATGGTGTTTGATGACGGTGTCACCGCTTGTCTGGCCGAGAACCACTTCATCATGACCACCACGACCGGTGGCGCGGCGCGGGTCTTGGAGTGGCTGGAACTCTACCACCAGACCGAGTGGTCCGAACTGGAAGTCTACTTCAACACCGTTACCGATCACTGGTCCACGTTGACGATCTCCGGTCCCAACAGCCGCAAACTGCTGGCTGAGCTGACCAATGATATCGACCTGTCCGGTGACAGCTTCAAGTTTATGGACTGGCATGCAGGCACCGTGGCGGGTGTCCCGGCGCGGGTGTTCCGGATCTCCTTTACCGGCGAACTGTCGTTCGAGGTCAACGTTCAGGCTAACTACGGCATGCAGGTATGGGAGAAGGTGTTCGAAGCCGGGGCCAAGTACAACCTGACCCCCTACGGCACCGAGACCATGCACGTGTTGCGTGCTGAAAAAGGCTTTATCATCGCAGGACAGGATACCGATGGCTCGGTGACCCCGATGGATCTGGGGATGGGCTGGTGTGTGTCTAATAAGAAACCGTTCAGCTATATCGGTAAGCGTGGCATGGCGCGTGAGGATTGCCTCAAACCCAATCGCAAGCAGCTGGTGGGTCTGAAGACCAGAGATCCCAAAGTCGTGATCCCGGAAGGGGCCCAGGCCGTAGCCGACCCTAAACAGCCTATTCCGATGACCATGCTCGGGCATGTGACTTCAAGCTACTACAGCGCCTGCCTCGGCCACAGTATCGCGATGGGCTTTGTACGCGGCGGCCTAGATAAGATGGGTGAAGCTGTGTACTACCCGCAACCCGACGGCAGCGTTATCGAAGCCGAAATCTGCAGCCCGATCTTCCTGGATCCCAAAGGAGAGCGTCAAAATGTCTGATTTGATGACAAAGACCGAATTTAAAGCCCCGCCCCAGCCTGCCTATGCGTTGATGAATCAGTTGCCGGGGCAAGGCCCCCGGGCCGAGAGCCCGCTCTACCACGCCGACTTGGCCACTCTGGCCAATAAGGGGCCGGTCGAGGGTGGCGTACATCTGCAGGAGCAGAGTCTGTTGGGACACCTGGTGTTACGTGGATCGCTGCAGAATAAATCCTTCGTCAAAGGCTTTGCCCAGGTGATGGGGTTTAAGCTGCCCGGCGCCCTGCAAAGTGCGGAGGCGGGGGAGGTCTCGGTGCGCTGGATCGCTCCCGACGAGTGGATGTTGATCGTACCCGGTGCTGAAGCCTTCGGTATCGAAAAAAAGCTGCGCCAGGTCATGACCGGACACGTCTCTATTGCCGATGTATCGGGTGGTCAGACGGTGCTGGTGCTAGCCGGAAAGGATGCGATCAACGTGCTCAAGAAGAGCAGCGCTTATGACTTTCACGACAGCAATTTTCCAGTGGGTAAGGTGGTGACCACCACCTTCGCCAAGACCCAGGCGGTGATTCGCCGTATCGGTCCGCAAAAATGGGAACTGGTGGTACGCCGCAGCTTTGCCGACTATATCTGGCTATGGCTACAGGATGCCTGTGCTGAATACGGCCTGATTGTGCGCGGCTAAATCCCCATGCCCCGGTCATTAGGTCGGGGCGCTGTTGCCGCGAGCCGTTTAGGCAGACCGTTCGCGCAACACTTTTTTACACGCTGAGAGGAGAGAGCCGATGAAGCGCAAAGATAGCCTCTGGATACTGACGGCCAATTGCCCCAGTCGTCTAGGCACCGTCGACGTCGTAACCCGTTTTCTGGCGGAGACCCGTAATTATGTCGGGGAGATCCATTCCTTTGACGATCAGGAGTTGGATCACTTCAGTATCCGGGTGGAGTTTTTTCCCTTGGATGAAGCGTTCTGTGCTGAAGATTTCGATGCGGAATTTGCCCCAAGGGCGGCGAAGTTTGGTATGCAGTGGCAGTTGACTGCGCCCGACCACAAGCCCCGAGTGGCGATCATGGTGTCGAAGTTCGATCACTGCCTCAATGACCTGCTGTATCACTATCGGACCGGTGAGCTAGCGATCGAGATCCCCTTGATCATCTCTAACCATCCCGATCTTAAGCGTCTGGCAGACTGGTACGGTATCCCTTTTTACCACCTGCCGATCACCGCGGATACCAAGCCGCAGCAGGAAGCCGAGGTGTGGGATCTGATTGAAAAAAACAACTGCGAACTGGTCGTACTCGCGCGCTACATGCAAGTGTTATCCGACAGTTTATGCAAGAAGTTGAACGGTCGGGCGATCAATATTCATCACTCGCTGTTACCGGGTTTCAAGGGCGCCAAACCCTATCACCAGGCCTGGTCAAAAGGGGTGAAGTTGGTCGGTGCCACCGCGCACTATGTCAATAGTGATCTCGATGAAGGCCCCATCATCACCCAGGGCGTTCAGGCGGTAGATCATAGCCACTACCCCGAAGACCTGGTCGCTAAGGGACAGCACATCGAATCCCTGACCTTGACCCGGGCGGTGCGATATCACATCGAGAAACGGGTGTTCCTGCACGATAACCGCACGGTTGTGTTCCCCGATTGAGGGCAACAGCCCTTCATGCCAGCCTCTGTCTATTCATGCATCTCTCCAGGCCTCGTTATCCTAGGCAAGGTCCTGGAGAGTTTTTGCACCAAGCCTAGGGCTTAGCAGTCAGTGAGCTTTATATGTCCTACCGCGGTGCTTCCATGACTGCATCGGTATTCGCCCCTGGGGTGTTGAGCCTCGATCACCTTGACCCGCCACCGCAGCTTGATGCCGAAATAGATCTAGGAAAACGCCTATCCCAGTTGCGGCTGAGTCAGCACCTTTCCTTGGAGAAGGTCGCAGGTGATGTAGGAATGACCCGCCGGCAACTGCAAAAGATAGAAGCGGGCAGCATTTCACCAAAGATTGCGGTACTGCAGCAGCTGCTAACATCCCTTGGATCGGACTTTGAGGCGATCTTGGCTAGGGAGGAGGGCCACTGTCGGTCTCGGCGCTCCATCACGTTAGCGGGTTCGGGTTGCCTGTTACGGCAGAAACAGGCTAGTCATCGTGTGCTTGCAAGCGAACTGTTGCAGAAAAGAATGCTGCCCAGGATCTCTACGCTGAAGCAGGGTGCGGGTGAGTGGTCGGCCCACGAGGGCGAAGCCTTTATTATGGTGCTCAAAGGACAGGTGAGGATGCTGGCAGCGTACTATGCACCGCTGCTACTTAATGAGGGGGATAGCATCTATTTCGACGGCAATATGCGCTACCAGCTCTGTGTCGACGATGCTGCGGTGGCGGAGGTTGCTTGGTTGACCTGCCGGTAATGGCCTCAATGGCAGGATAGAGTGGTCCCTATAGTAGGCTTAGAATCCCTGGATTAGGCGTGATAAAGGATATTCATGGATAAAAAAGACGGCATTGTTGAGCATGCCGCCAACCTCAGCACGAGGGCGCTGTAATCAGAGTTTGAGTCATCTCAACATTGCCTAGGGCGACCCTTCCTAGCAGATGGCAGCCTGTAAGGGTCGGGGAGCGTAAGCCAATACGTCAGCTTGAATACGCGATGCGCAAAGCCCGTTTTTTTCCATCCTATCCAGTGCCTGGTAGACCCGTCTCGGTGAGCCGCAAGCATATACCTGGCAATCCTGTAGGTGGCTGAGTGTCTCGACAACCGCCTGCTCCCAGGTGTCCCCCGCCTGCCAGTTCAACGGGCGATAGTGGATATGGCGGTATTGACGACTCCATTCGAGGACTGCGTCCTCCATATAGCGCTCGCTGGCTGTTTTCGCCCCCCAGAACAGGTAGAGCGGATAGCGGGAAGTCGCCTGCGGGTCCGCTGAGCTGTGGCTCAGACTTTGTTCCAGCAGTGCTTTGATCTGGGAAAACCCCGTACCTGCGGCCAGAAATATTTGCGGGCCGTTTGCGGGTTTAAATCGCACCTCTCCGGCCGCTGGTTTTATGCCGATCTCACCAAAACTCTCCAGCTGTTGCAGAATGGCTTGGCTGGCTTGGCTACCCTGGCGGCGCTCGATATGAAGTTCAATATGATCGGTTAAGGTGGCGTGATTGGCGATGGAGAAGGGCCTTGAAAGGCCGCTCTCTAGTTGCAGCTCAACGTATTGTCCTGCTTGGCACTTGGGGAACGCCGAGGGCAAGCTCAGCAAAACCTGAACGACCGACTCTCCCAAGGGCTGCATGCGTAACACTTTAGAGTTAAATAGACTGTTGGGATGAGTTTTATCCATCCAGGGTGTTGTTATAGGACTGCTAAGGGCGATTATTTCACTGGGTAGTGGCTGATTCATAGTTCGACCTCTCTTGTATTTTATTGATGTTATTCGACCAGTGCCTTAGTGCACGTCCGGTTCCGGGTGAGCCCATTGGCACAGATAGCATTGAGGTTAACGGATGAGCGCGAGGGAGGGATGTGGCTGAGCGTCTAGTTATGCGCTAATTACGACAGGCTCCTTGAGGCACTGTCTTCTTGAGTGTTGAGATGTTTTCCCGTGGCAGGATGGTTGCTTTTGGGTGGCGGCTGACAGGTTGACTCAACGGGGTAGCTTAGAGAAAAGGCTACACCGTTAAGTCAGGTAACCGGCCTACAATGCCAGTCTTGTTGGCTAGAGGTACCGATATTTAGAGGGCTGGTGGCGACTAGATCAGCAGGTCTCTATCCGGTGATGCGGTTATGCAGCATAGATGACGAAAACTTTACGCAAGGTTTCGTGCACCGTCCAGATACCACACCAGCCCACGGGAAATACGGCACTTGAGCCTGCGGTGAGTTCTACCGCTGCTTCGCCATCGCGTTCTACGGTCATGCGTCCAGACAGTACATGGATAACCTCTCCGCGCGTGGTGAATTCCCAGCGAGAACGACCTGGCTCACACTCCCAGGTGCCGGATGTGATCTTTTGCTCTTCGGTATTAAAAAACACCTGGCTACGGGTTTTGATGTCACCGGATAATGGCTCGGCAGTGGGTTGCCCGAGGAGTTTTTCAGTGAGGTTTTCAGCGGGTATTTCAGCGGCGCGATAGCTAATGGTCATAATGAGTATCCTGTTTTTAGAAAAGCTTGCTGTCAATGTTGATCTGTTGATAAAGACACCAGAGTCAAGCGCAGGGCATAGCGTTAAACCACGGAGATCAAACCCTATTGGCACGGGTTGGTTTCTGGTTAAGGCTTACTTGAGTCTTGTTGAGGCACGTCAACAGGTGCATCAATGCACGTCTGGCTCAGGGTTGGCCCGTTGGCGCAGATCGCATTGATGGTAACGGCAGGGTTTGCGGAG
>JBFGZQ010000034.1:0-17659 GCA_041586735.1 Motiliproteus sp. | reverse complement strand
TACCGCATATTCAGGGGGCCGTCATCCACTGATCGAGTTGCTCAATATCGTCTGGATTCAACGAGCCGATGGTCTGTTTGAACTGAAACAAGTTGCGTACATAGGTGTAGCGGGCGTTGGCAAAATCACGCTGGGCGGCAAACAGCTGGCGCTCGGCCTGCAGCACATCGACCACGTTCCGGGTACCCACTTCAAAGCCTGCCGAGGTCGCATGCAGCGCCGCCTGGCTGGAGCTGATCGCTTGCTGTCGGGCGTTGATGGTGGCGCGATCGGTCTGCAGGTTTCGGAACAGACTGCGGGTATCCTGGATCACTTTTCGGCGAATATCTTCTTGTTGCTCCCGACTGGACTCCAGACGTTGGAAGGCTTCACGTTGTTGGGAGCGCACAGCGCCGCCCAGATACAGCGGGACATTGAGGGTCAGCGCCAGGGTGTCATTGCGGCCATCAAATTGGGTTCTGCTGTGCGTGTTGCTGTCGCTGAGACTGGCACTCAGGTCTAGGGTCGGATAGAGCCCGGCCTTAGCCACCTGGGTCTGGATCTGTGCAGCCCTGACGCCGTGTTGGATGATCGACAGCTCCAGGTTTTCGGCTAAGGCTTTTGCGACCCAGGGATCGCGTTGCTCCGGTAGCAGAGCGGTGATGGGATAGTCGGCGTGCAGCGCAGGGGCATCCTGCACCCGGTCGGAACTGAGTCGTTCCAAGGCCTCGTAGCTGTTATCCAGCGCGCCCTCTGCCAGGATGCGTCGCACCTGGGTGTTGTCAAAAGTGGCCTGTGCCTCTTGGACATCGGTGATTGCGATCAAACCCACCTCGAATTGTGCCTTGACCTGCTCCAGGCGGCGCTGGATCGCTTTCTCCTCGGCCTGGGCGCTGGTCAAGTTGGTCTTGGCCTCCAGTACGGTCATATAGGCTTGCAGGGTGCGTTGAATCAGATCTTGCTGGGCTTTGGCGAATACCGCAGCAGCCTGCTCGGTCAGTTGTTGGCTGCGTTCAAAATTAAACCAGTTCTGGGCGCGAAATACCGGCTGGCTTAGCGTCAGGCTGAGGCTATTGCTGCTGCCGTCGGTGCCCGGGTCGATGTCGCTATAACCCAGACTTCCCCCCAGGTTGAGTTGTGGTAGCAAGCCTGCGCGGCTCTGCTGAGTAGCTTCGCTATCTGCCTGATAGCGGGCATGGGCTGCCCGTAGCTGGGGATCATTAGTCAGCGCCTTGAGGTAGATATCTTTCAGCGCCCCGGCAGCGACCCCTTGACTGAGTATGCTGAAGGCGAGGGCGATAACCAGCTTGTTGCGGTGGAGTGGCATGGAGTCATTCCTTGTTGAATAGGTGAATAGATGAATAATGGTCAGCTTAGACGATGAACCCTCAGGGCTACGACTGACAACCTGCTCATAGATAGGTTGTTGCCGGGGGGCTGGATGAACCCCCGGCAGCGAGTGGACGTCGTTAATGGCCAGAGCCTGCGGTAACGGCATCCGGCTCCACCAGCTTATGGGTCACCTTGCCTAGCAGGATATAGACCGTGGGTACCACAAACAGGGTCAGGATGGTGCCCAGCCCCATGCCGCCGACAATCACCCAGCCGATCTGATGGCGACTCTCGGCACCGGCGCCCACGGCCATCGCCAGTGGCAATACCCCGAGCACCGTTGCCCCGGTGGTCATCAGAATAGGTCGTAAACGCAAGGTAGCGGATTCCTTGACCGCGTCGAGCAGTGACAGTCCCTGCTTTTGCAGTTGATTGGCGAATTCGACGATCAGGATGCCGTGTTTGGTGATCAATCCGACCAAGGTAATCAGCCCGATCTGGCTGTAGACGTTGATGGTACCGCCGCTGTATTTCAGCGCCAGCAGGCCACCCAGCGTTGCAGGCGGTACCGAGATCAGGATGATCAGCGGCGCGCGGAAACTCTCGAACTGTGCGGCCAGGACCAGAAAGATAAACACTAGCGCCATGATAAAGGTGGTTTCCAGGCTGCTGCTGGAGGTTTTAAACTCCCGCGACTGGCCGGCAAAATCCAGTTGTGCGGCTGCCGATACTTGTTTGACACTTTGCTCCAGGAAGCTGAGTGCCTCGCCTAGGCTGTATCCCGGTGCCAGACTGGCTTGGATGGTGACCGCCTTCATCTTGTTGAAGTGGTTCAGTTCTCGCGGGGCGACGGTCTCCTCGATCTGCATCAGATTAGCTAGCGAGATCATCTGCCCGCTATCACCGCGAACATGGATGTTGGTGAGGTCGTCAGGATTACTGCGATCGATCCCCTCGACCTGGAGGATGACGTTGTACTGCTCACCGTTTTGTTTGAAACGGGTGACCTCGCGACCGGCCATCATCGTCTCTAGGGTGCGACCGATGACATCGACACTGCTGCCGACATCGGCCACCTTGTCGCGGTTCATGATGATCTGTAACTCGGGCTTGTTGAGTTTGAGATTATTATCTGGCTGAGCAAAGCCTGGATTGGCGTACACCTTGGCCATCACCTGGGTGGTGATCTGCTCTAGCTCCTCGAAGTCGCCACTGGTCTGAATCACAAACTCCACCGGGCGGTTGACGATACTCTGGCCCAATGAGGGTGGGTTCAGCGGAAAGGACAGGGTGCCGGTGATGCCGCCAAACATTTGTGGCATCAGGCTCTGAGCAATCTGCTGCTGGCTGCGGCTGCGCTGCTCCCAAGGCTGGAGCCCTAAAAAGCCGATGGATTGCGTGCTGCTGGGGTAGCCGACGATCATAAAATAACGATCACCCTCTTCGACCTGGCTGAAAAGCCCTTCAACCTGGTGGGCGTAACGATCCATAAAATTAACTGATGCGCCATCCGGGCCCATTGAAAAGCCGATGATGGTACCGCGATCTTCGGTCGGTGCCAGCTCTTGAGGTAGCGATTGGTACAGGGTCCAGGAACCGTAACCTGAAGCCAGCACTATTATCCACATTAGTGGGCGTGCTTTGAGGGTCAGGTTTAGCAGCGTGCGATAGCCGCGGGTGGTGCCGTTGAGTACGGACTCGAACAGGTTGTAGATCGCGCTGTGCTTCTGCTGATGTCGCAGCATCCGTGATGACATCATCGGTGCGGCCGTCAAGGCCACAAAGCTGGAGACGATTACCGCGGCGGCGAGGGTCAGTGCGAACTCTGTAAATAGCGTACCGGTGCGCCCCGGGGTAAAGGCAACCGGAACAAACACCGCCACCAGAGATAGAGTCGTGGCGATGACGGCAAAGGCGATTTCTCGGCTGCCTTTGAAGGCGGCTTGAATGGGGCTGAGCCCGTTCTCTAGATGGCGATAGATGTTCTCTAGCATCACGATGGCATCATCGACGACCAGGCCGATCGCCAGTACCAGTGCCAGTAGCGTCAGGGTGTTGATGGAGAATCCCCATAGCTGCATCAGCGCAAAGGCACCCACCAACGACACCGGAATAGTGACCAGCGGGATCAGCGTGGCGCGTAGATTACGCAGGAACAGGAAGATCACCAGCACCACCAGTCCCGTGGCTTCCAGCAAGGTTTTAAACACCGAGTTGATCGACTCTTCGATAAAAATCGACGAGTCGTAGGCCACCGCCACCTGCATCCCATCGGGGAGCAATGCCTGAATATTGGGTAGTTCCGCGCGAATGCCAGCCGAGACATCCAGAGGATTGGCGGTAGACTGTTTGACCACCCCTAGTGCGACTGCACTCTGACCCTTAAAACGGGAGATACGGCGCTCCTCTTCGGGGCCGATCTCGACTCGTGCGACATCGGTTAGTCGAATCGGATAGTTGTCGTCACTGCGGATAATAATCTGTTCGAATTCGGCGACGCTGTTGAGATCGGTCTGGCTGAGGACGCTGAACTCGCGTTCGACACTTTCTATCCGCCCGGCAGGTATCTCAACGTTTTGTTGCTGAAGGGCACGTTCGACGTCTTGCGGGGTGATATCAAAAGCCGCCATCCGTGAACGATCGAGCCAGATACGCATGGAGTAACGACGCTCGCCGAAGATGATCACGTTAGCGACCCCTGGGATCACCTGCAGAGGATCCTTAACCCGGCGATCGGCAAAGTCGGTCACCTCCAGCGGGTCATGACGGTCACTGGAGAATGCCAGCCAGATGATCGGCTGGGCATCGGCTTCTACCTTGGCGACAATCGGCTCATCGATCCCCTCCGGCAGGCGACCGCGAACCCGGGCGACCCGGTCACGGACGTCGTTGGCGGCCGAATCCGCATCGCGGTCGATCTTAAAGGTCACGGTGATCTGGCTCAGCTCAGAGCGACTGACCGAACTCATAAAGTCGATCCCCTCGATGCCGGATAGCGAGTCTTCTACCTCTGCGGTGATCTGGCTCTCCATGATCGAGGCGTTGGCACCGGGGTAGCGGGTCTCCACGGTGACTACCGGGACATCGATGTTGGGGTATTCGCGCACCGTTAGCCGGTCATAGGCGATGATACCCACAAGAATGATCAGTAGGTTCATCACCGTGGCGAGCACTGGGCGTTTGATGCTGATGTCAGGTAGAAACATTAGTGAGCCTCTCCCTGTGGTGCTGCTCTTTTGCCGTCAATATTGCCAGCAGCGCCCGTGTTCATGGCTTCAGGCTGGGAAAACAGCGGGGTAACGGGTGAGCCGGGACGCAGTTTGAGTTGTCCGGCGGTGACAATGACATCATCGACCGCCAGGCCGCGGCTAATCTCGACCTGGCCCTGTCGACGTAGCCCTAGCACTACTGGCACCATCTCGATCTTGGCGTCGCTGACCCGGTAGACAAAAAACTGCTTGCCCTGGGGAATAATCGCCTGCTCGGGAATCATCAGTGCCTGGGGGTTTTTGCCCAGGGTCAGTTCTATATTGGCGAACAGTCCTGGACGCAGACGACCGTCGGGATTGGCGATCAGCGCACGGAGATCCAGGCTACGGGTCCTGACATCGACCTGCGGAGCGACAGCATAGATCTGGCCATTAAAGGACTCACCGGGGTAGGCATCCAGTGTCACTCGCACCTCTTGACCAGGTTTGACCTTGGCCAGATAACGCTCTGGAATGCGAAACTCGACTTTGATTTGTGAGGCATCCACCAGTTCGACCAGATCCTGGCCTGCACGGACGTAGTCGCCTACGGCCACCTGACGCAAGCCCAGTTGACCGCTGAAGGGTGCCGTCAGTGACATCTTTTCCAGGCGGGTATCGGTCAAACGGACTTCGGCCCGGTCGATCTGCAGTTGCGCCAGGGCTTTGTCACGATTATGGCGCGAGCCCAGGTTGCGACTGAGCAGCTGTTCGGCCTGGTCAAACTCAACCTGGCTGAGATGCTGTTTCGCTTGAGCCTGTTGGTGCTCAGCTTCATAGGTCGAGGCTTCCAAGGTGAATATTTTTTGCCCAGGCTTAACCTGCTGGCCTTCGCGAAACAGGATTTCGCCGATCCGTCCACTCAGCTCAGGGCGCAACATGATCGCTTCATTGGCTTGCAAACTGCCTATCGCCTGCAGGGTGTGGACGATAGGTTGGGCCTGCACCCGGATCACTTCGGCGGGGAGACCCTGAGGTGCGGGTTCGGCCGCCTGTGCTGCAGAGCAGAGCAGGACGGCCAGCGAGAGGCTAAGGGCGGCGGTTCTAAAACGGTTCATGAACATTCCTGTGACTGGGTCGTGGTGGCGAATGTGAATGTGAATGTAGATAAAGAGTTATTTGGCATCTGCCGGGGGACGGAAATAATTATCCAGCAAGTGGCTGACGACCAAACGTAAGGGGTCGGTGGACTGGGTGACTTTCATCCGCAGGATCGCGCCCTGCCAGGCACTGAAAAGCACCGAAGCCAGCTCGTCTGCGGGAATATCTCGGCGCACTGTGCCCTCCGTTTGGGCGGTACGCATATCATCACGGATACAGCTCAGCACCTGCTGGCCTGAGCGCTGAATCGCGTCTCGAAAATAGGGGCTGCTGTTGGCTAGCTCGCCACTGAGGTTGGCCAGTAGGCAGCCGGTCATCGGTTGTTGCGCCTCGTATTCCTCGATAATGATACCCAGGGCGCGACGAATCTGACTGAGTTTGTCGAGGCCGGGTTGTTTGAACTCGGTTTCCCAACGATCAAACTGCAGCGCGTGGTAGTGGTTGATGATCTCTACTGCGAAATGCTCTTTGGATTCGAAATAGTGATAAAAGGAGCCTTTGGGGATGCCGGCGGCCTGTAGGATCTGTTTCAAGCCGGTACAGTTATAGCCCAGATTATTAAACAGGGTGTAGCCCTGCTCCAGAATCTGTTCACGGGTATTATCGCTTTTACGAGACGTCATCATGGGGTGGCTCTGGCTGTCGTGGTGATGGCTTAGGTCTTAGGGTAGTAGAGTTGATCATTTTAGCTGTAACAGGTCTGGAGTAGACCAGTCGTCTAGGCTGGCGATTCTATTAGACCGGTCGTCTAGTTGTCAACGCTCTTAAGGTTCCAGTATGCCGAGTCCGTCAAGCGCTGCTTGCTATCAGGATAGCGGCGCTATATGTTATTTCTCAATCGTGATTATGGATCGCCTGTTTGCCGCGCTGCAAATGGAGCGTTACTCGCTGGAGTGTAGATATGTCTAACCGGTATCGATCTTTTTATATCAATGGCCAGTGGCAGCCGAGCCATGGCTCTGAGATGCGGGCGGTGATTAATCCTGCTACCGAAGCGCTTATCGCTGAAGTGGTTGAGGGTACGGCGGAGGATGTCGATGCGGCGGTCAAAGCCGCGCGCCAGGCGTTTGCGCGCTGGTCTAAGACGCCGGCTGGGGAACGCGAACGGCTGATCAGCGCCTTAAAGGAGGCGCTGAAAACCCGGGCGGAGCTGCTGGCAGAGACGATCTCGGCGGAGATGGGGATGCCGCTGGCGATGGCCAGAAGCTGGCAGGTATCGGGGCCGCTGTATGCGTTGGGCCTGTATGCCAAGCGGGCCCAGCTGATGGATCAGGTCGAGGAGCTGGGTAGCGCGCTGATCGTTAAGGAGCCGGTCGGGGTCTGTGGTTTTATTACCCCCTGGAATGTGCCTCTGGGGCAGTTGATCGGCAAGGTGGCGCCAGCACTGGCAGCAGGCTGCACCATGGTGTTGAAACCTAGCGAGATCACCCCTTTGCACGCCTTTATTGTTGCTGAAGCGATCGATGAGGTCGGCTTTCCACCCGGGGTGTTTAACCTGGTGTGCGGTGATGGCCCGGTGGTAGGTGAGGCGCTCTGCAGCCATCCGGATGTCGATATGATCTCGTTTACCGGCTCCACCCGGGCGGGTGTGCGCATCGCCGAGTTGGCGGCGCCCAGTGTGAAGCGGGTGTGTCAGGAGCTGGGCGGTAAGTCGCCGTTGCTGATTACTGAAGACGCCGATCTTGCTGCTGCCGTTAGCTTTGGAGTCAAGGATGTGATGGTCAACTCCGGCCAGGTCTGTTGTGCCTTAACCCGGATGCTGGTCCCCCGCAGCCGTTATGATGAAGCGGTTGCGCTGGCTAAAACCGCCACCGAAGCGCTGAAGCAGGGCGATCCGAGTGATCCCAGTGCCTATCTGGGGCCGCTGAGCTCACACATGCAGTACCAGCGTGTGCGGCAGATGATCAGCGATGGCATCGATGAGGGTGCGACTCTGGTGTGTGGTGGCTTGGAGCGTCCCAACGGGCTGGACAAAGGCTATTACGTGCGCCCGACGCTGTTCACCAATGTTACTAACCAGATGGCGATCGCCCGCCAGGAGGTGTTCGGGCCGGTGCTGTGCATGATCCCCTACGATGGTATCGAGCAGGGCATTGAGATCGCCAACGATACCCCTTACGGACTGGCCGCTGCGGTCTGGGCGGCGGACAAAAAACAGGGGTTATTGCTGGCGCGCCAGCTGCGCGCCGGTCAGGTCAGCGTTAATGGTGGTGACTGGAGTTATGAAGTCCCCTTCGGCGGCTACAAACAGTCGGGCAATGGCCGCGAGTGGGGTGATGAGGGGCTTAGAGAATATATCGAATTGAAAGCGATTCGTTGCTAGTCGTCAGGGCTTGGTCGTAACCGGGAGTCATGAGCCAGTCTGGATGTTGCTCAGTGACTCCCTGGCTGTTAACGCGGCTCCATGCGGATGCCGCCGTCGAGGCGGATCACTTCGCCATTTAGATAGCTGTTTTCGATGATGTGCTGCACCAGGGAGGCGTATTCATCCAGTGCGCCGAAGCGCTTGGGGTGCTGCACCATCTTGAGCAGTGGCTCGCGCACCTCAGCGGTCATCCCCTGCATCATCGGCGTATCGAAGATACCCGGAGCGATACACATAACCCGGATTCCCAGGTCAGCCAGATCTCGGGCGATCGGCAGGGTCATGCCCACCACACCAGCCTTGCTGGCACTGTAAGCGGCCTGTCCGAGCTGACCGTCAAAGGCGGCGACCGATGCGGTGTTGATGATCACCCCGCGCTCGCCCTGGGCGTCGGGTTCATTGTTGGCCATCTGTGCCGCAGCCAGCCGCAGCACGTTAAAGGTCCCGATCAGATTGATGTTGATCGCCTGAGAAAACTTCTCCAATGGCAGGGCACCGTTACGGCCAACGGTCTTGCCAGCAGGAGCGATTCCGGCGCAGTTTAAACACACATGGAGGGTCCCGAACTTCGCTACCACTTGAGCGATAGCCGTTTCGACCGAGGCGCTGTCGGTGACATCGACCTTGACGAACATCGCTTTTGAGCCTAGTTCGGCAACCAGGGCATCGCCAGCTTGCTGGTTTAGATCAAAGGCGGCGACCTTGGCGCCCTGCTGTGCCAGTTGCCGGCAGCTGGCCAGGCCCAGGCCCGACGCGCCGCCGGTGACGATAATGACTTTATCCTGTACGTTCATGGAAAATCCTCATTTAGAGTGGGGCGTTCGACGATGAGTGCAAACCCATCAGTCGAGTTCACGCAGCAGTTCACGAGCAATAATGACCCGTTGGATCTCGCTGGTACCCTCATAGATCGAGGTGATGCGCACATCGCGGGCGTAGCGCTCCAGCGGGAACTCCTTGATATAGCCGTAGCCGCCTAGCAGTTGCAGCGCGGTGTAGCAGGCGGCGTTGGCTTTTTCTGAGGCAAACAACTTGGCCATCGAGGCGTGCTTGGCAAAGGGCTGGCCGCGCTCTTTACTATCCGCAGCACTCATTAGCAGTAGGCGTGCGGCTTCGAGTTCGGTATAGGCGTCCGCCAGCATCCATTGCAAGCCCTGAAAGTTGGCCAGCTTCTGCCCGAACTGTTGGCGCTCGTTGATGTAGATGCGGGCGTAATCCATCGCTGCCAAACCTATCCCCAGTGCCAAGGAACCTATACCGATACGCCCCCCCGCCAGCTCGCTGACGGCGATCTTGAAGCCTTGGTTGAGTCCGCCCATCAGCGCATCCTTAGGGATGCGGCAGTTGTCAAAACGTACCTCGTTGGTGCAGGAGGCGTGCTGGCCCATCTTGTTTTCGGCTTTGGAGATCGATAGCCCCGGCGCATCGCGCTCGACCAAGAAGCAGGAGATCCCTTTGCCTTTAGCGGCGCTACGGTCGGTGACCGCCCAGACCACGAACACCCCGGCGTATTCGGCGCTGCTGATAAACTGTTTGGCGCCGTTAATCAGCCAGTGATCAGCATCCAGTACCGCGGTGGTTTTCATGGCCGAAGGGTCTGAGCCCGCTCCGGTTTCCGTCAGGCAGAAGCCGCCAGCGGCATACTCGCCGCTGCACAGTTTGGGCAGGTAGCGGGCCTTTTGCTGGTCAGAGGCCACCACCTGGATCACCTCGGCGACCATGTTGGTGACCGATACCGACACCGCCGTGGAGGCGCAAGCGCGCGCCAGTTCGGTGATCACCAGGCTAAAAGCGACACTGCCGGCTTGGGAGCCGCCGTACTCGGCATCGACATTGAGTCCCATAAAGCCCAGTTCGGCCAGCTGCTTGAGATGGCTCAAAAACAGCGCTCGGTCGCCCTCCTGATCCAGCTTTTCCGCTGCCGGAGCCAGTTCGGTTTGCGCGAACTTGCGTGCCATATCCTGAATCATGGCCTGGTCTTCGCTCAGTGAAAGATCCATAACGTACCTCTAAACGACAAAATGTCGGATTCAAATCAGCTCGATCGCTACAGCGGTGGCTTCGCCGCCACCAATACAGAGTGAGGCCAGGCCGCGTTTTTTGCCTTGCTGCTTGAGGGCGTAAAGTAGCGAGACCAGAATCCGCGCGCCGGAGCAGCCGATCGGATGCCCCAGGGCGCAGGCACCGCCGTTAACGTTCACTTTGGCGGCATCCAGGCCCAGCTCTTGGATCGCTAGCAGGGTTACCACGGCAAAGGCTTCGTTGATCTCGTATAGATCGACCTGCTCTTTACTCCAGCCGATATTACGCAGCAGTTTTTGGATCGCGCCGATCGGGGCGATGGTAAATTCAGCCGGTTTCTGCGCGTGAGTGCTGTGACCGACGATCCGTGCCAGTGGCGTTAAACCACGAGCCCGGGCATCACTTTCGGTCATCAGGATCAATGCCGCAGCGCCATCGGAGATCGAGCTGGAGTTGGCCGCCGTCACCGTGCCGTCTTTCTTAAACGCCGGGCGCAGTTGGCGGATCTTGTCCATATTGGCGTTACCCGGCTGCTCATCGATGCTGACTTGCTGTTCTCCTTTACGGGTCTGGATGCTGACCGGGGCGATCTCGGCGGCAAAGTCACCGGCGCTGATCGCCCGCTTGGCACGGGTTAGCGACTCGATGGCGAAGTCGTCCATAGTGGCGCGGGTCACATTGAAGTCGTCAGCGCTTTGTTGGGCGAAGCTGCCCATCAGCCCGCCCTCGTAGGCATCTTCAAGGCCGTCGAAGAACATCGAATCGAGTACCTGGCCGTGGCCCATGCGCATCCCCGCGCGTGCCTTGGGCAGCAGGTAGGGCGACTGGCTCATATTCTCCATGCCGCCAGCGACCATGATCTTGGCACTGCCGGCTTTGATCTGGTCGTGAGCGTCCATGACCGCCTTCATCCCCGAGCCACACATCTTGTTGATCGTGGTGCAACCCGCGGCTAACGGCAGGTCGGCGCCGAGAGCGGCTTGGCGCGCGGGCGCCTGTCCTAGCCCTGCTGGCAATACACAGCCCATGATCAGCTGATCGATATCACTGGCTTGCAGGCCCGAACGAGCCACGGCGGCACGAATAGCGGTGGCGCCCAGTTGCGGCGCGCGAACCTCGCTGAGTGCGCCCATCATCCCACCCATCGGGGTGCGGGCGGCGGCGACGATTACGATGGCATCAGATGTCAGAGTCATGGTGGGGCCTCGGTGTGGTTGTCGGTTGTCAATATATCGGTAGGTAGCGTTGCTGTAGTCAGCGGTCTTTTAGCTTAGGCGAAAAAATCAGCCACTGCGGTCGCTACTATGAGTGCTTTCAGGGTGGCAATAAATGACAGTTTATGACCATTTGCATCACAAAGTGTTACATTGCTGGGTGGTTTGAATGTAACTTTGGGTTTTAGGGGGGGCGATGGCGACGGTAGCTATTCATTATCTTAATGCAGCCCTGGCCTGCGCCGAGCGTCGTGGCCATGATCGACAGCGGTTATTGCTACAGCTCGGTATCCAGCCGCAGCAGCTGCTGCAGGCTAGAGCCCCGGCCGAACAGATGGCGGCGGTGGTGCAGGCGATCTGGCTGCTGCTGGATGATGAGTTTATGGGCTGCACCGCGCAACGCTGTAAGCGTGGAGTGTTCGCATTGATGGCGCGCCAGGTGCTGCATTATCCAACCCTGGAGCAGATGCTGCAGCAGGGGATCGAATTTTATAATTTGTTCAGCGATGATATCTCGATGCGGTTACGCCGAGAGGGTTCTAGTGTGGAGCTTGAGGTCATTTTTAGAGATCCTGAGCAGGATCCCGATTGCTTCTACCGCGAGTTCTGGATGGTGATCTGGCACCGTTTCTCCAGCTGGTTGATCGGTCGTAGTATCGTGCTGCAGCAGGTCAGCTTTCCCTACTCGGTGCCCGCGCACAGCAGTGAGCTACGGTTTCTGTTTCCCTGCGAGCAGCGCTTCAATCAACCCCGGCTGGCATTGCGTTTTAGCTGCGATTATCTGGATGAGAGCGCGGTGCGCACGCCGCGTGATCTGGCGCATTTCTTACGCGATTCCCCCGCCGGACTGATGACCATCAGCGATGATGCGTTGAGTTATCGTGCACGTATCCGTCGCGACCTGTTGCACCCGCCGCAAACAGTGTTGCAGCTGCCTTCGTTTGAAACTTTGGCGCAAGGCTATGGCCTGAGCAGTCAGACCCTGAGGCGCAGGCTTAAAGCGGAAGGCTGCAGCTATCCACAGATCAAAGATGAAATTCGTCTGGATCTGGCGATCGAGAAGTTACGGATTAGGCAGCTGTCGGTAGCGGAGATCGCTATGCAGCTGGGGTTTAGTGAGTCCCGGGCTTTTACCCGGGCATTCCGGCAGTGGAGCGGTTACTCGCCGAGCGCATATCGGCAGCGCCGGGGTTTAATCGACGGCCGCTAGGGGCTGTATTTGACGCTTGCGGGCACGGTGACGGTAGAAACTCTCCAGACTGTAGATCGCCAATGCCAACCAGATCAGACCGAAGCCCAGTACTCGTGGACCCGTGAACGCCTCATTAAAGATCCAGATGCCGATCAGCATCTGAATGCTCGGGCCTATATATTGCAGCAGCCCCAATAGCGTCAGGGTGATCCGCTGGGCGCCGTAGGCAAACCAGATCAGCGGCAGGGCGGTGGCGATGCCGGTGCCGGCAAACAGTAGGTTCATCCTCAGATCGCCTTGTCCAAATAGCGCCTGGCCCTGACTGCTAAGATAGAGCAGGTAACCGAGTGCGGGTAGGACGATCACCACGGTTTCCAGCGATAAGCCTTCGATCGACCCCAACGGCGAACGTTTTCTGATCAGTCCGTACAGGCCGAAGCTAAACGCTAAAATCAATGCGATCCAGGGTGGTTCGCCGTAGGCGAAGGTCATGTACAGCACTCCGCTAGCCGCGATACCCAGCGCCAGCCACTGCACCCGGCGCAGCCGTTCTCCCAGGAACAGCATCCCTATCAGCACATTCAAGAGTGGATTGATAAAGTAACCCAGGCTGGCCTCGATAATATGCCCCGAGGTAACCGCCCAGATATAGGTGAGCCAGTTAGTGCCTAATAATAGTGCGCAGCCGAAGGCGACCAGAATGAGCCGTGGTGATTGCCGCACTTGGGCGATCCAGCTCCAGCGGCCTCTTATAGCCAGTAAGATAAGGATAAACAGCAGAGACCAGACCACGCGGTGGCCGAGAATTTCACCCGGCTGAGCCGGATCGAGTGCTTTGAGGTACAGCGGTAGAAATCCCCATAGCATAAATGCGCCTATAGCGGCCAGGATTCCAGGGTTCATTATCGCTACTCAATGTGCTGTGGGGGGCTTATTTTAGGCTATTCATCACCTGGCCGAAATAGTGCCCGAGTAAAGACGTATGGATTGATGGCTGGTTTTAATATACTCAATGTCAACGGCCAAGAGTTGACCGAACAGCTCCGCCGCAACCGTTCGCCGCGCTCGGTACTTGAAATCTGCCCGGTGGATATATTATATTAGCCAATTCTTATTTATATCGGGAAGCCTTCTGTATGTCTACCTTGAAAACCGTTTCCGTATCCGCCAACATGGCTGAGGGTTACCGCATCAGTGCGGATATTCGTGGCCATCAAGTTATTATCGATCAGCCTGAGAATGCCATGGGCACTAACCAGGGGCCCACGCCGCTGGAGCAGTTTCTGTTCGCGCTGGCCGCTTGTATCGCCACCATTGCTCGAACGGCTGCCTTTCAGCAGCAAATTACCCTGCGCGGCATGCAGGTGAGCGCCTCGGGTGATATCAATCTAGCGGGGCTACTGGGAAAGCCGACCGCTGACCGGGTGGGTTTTAGCGAGATTCGGATCGAGGCCAGTATCGATGCTGATCTGACCGAGGCCGAGAAAAGTGCGTTTCTGGATCAGGTCTGTCAGCGCTGCCCGCTGCACGATAACGTCAAGCTGGCCAGTGCTGTCGTGCATCGGTTGGCCTGAGTGCACCGGTTGCTCTGAGTTGCTCGCTGGCTATGCGGCCATCGATAGCTTTGGGTCATCGGTGATCGATATGGAGGTGCAGGGTGACGACTGAGCTGTGGGTGCTGGGGCTGTATTGGCTGGCTTATTGCGGGCTGCATTCGTGGCTGGCCTCGCTGCGCTGCAAGGCTTGGTGCGCGGCGCGCTGGCCCGGTGCGATGCGCTATTACCGGCTGGCCTTTAATCTCTCCTCGGTGCTGTTGTTGATCCCGGTGCTGCTGCTGTTAGCTGTGGCATCAGGGCCCAAGCTGTGGCAGTGGAGCGGGGTGCTGGGCTGGCTGATGAATGGGCTGGCGCTGGCTGCGCTAGTGGCTTTCGCGTTATCTTTACGCGATTACGATCTAAGCCAGTTCAGTGGCTCCGCCCAGCTGCGTCAACAGCAGCTTGATCCGGAGCAGCAGGCTCGATTTCAGCTGGGCTGGTGGCATCGCCGGGTACGTCATCCCTGGTATTTCTTTGCTTTAGTCATCCTTTGGAGTCGGGAGCTGGATGCCGCGCAGTTGTTAACCGGTCTGCTGCTGACGCTCTATCTGGTGCTGGGCTCGCGCCTGGAAGAGCGTAAGTTGAAACTGCAGTTTGGCGAACCCTACCGGACATACTGCCGCTTGGTACCGGGCCTGGTGCCGCGCCCCTGGCGTAGCTTGAGCGCCGCCCAAGCGCATGAATTGGAGCGGCGGGCCAATCTAGCCAGCCAGGATAACCCTATTAAGAACCCGTGACCCTGCAACCAGGGTGTGACAGGCCTATATTCGCCTCCCCGTATCCTAGATGAACCTGTATTCCTAGCACGGAACAGCGAGGTCGGACCTTTTGCCTGGGATGATCAGCGCAGCAAAGGAAAAACTGACCCCTGTCAGGCCTGCGTTTTCAAAACGGCTTCTGGGCGATAAAAATCCCGCGTTTGGGTGCCGGTAGTCCCTCTAGGGTCAGGCTGGGGTCTTGCGGATCGAGAAACTCCGGCAGTGAGTGGAACTTCATCCAGTCGGTAGAGCGCTGCTCTTCCACTCCGGTGGTGTCTATATCGACACAGCGCACCTGCTGGTAACCGCAGCGTTCCAGCCAGCTACAGAGTGCAGCGGCGCTGGGTAGGAACCAGACGTTGCGCATCTGCGCGTAACGGTCATCGGGCACCAGCACGCAGTTGCGATCGCCATCGATCACCAGAGTTTCCAGCACCAACTCACCGCCAGGACGCAGGAAGCTCATCAGCTCGAGCAGATGATCGATCGGGCTGCGGCGGTGGTAGAACACTCCCATCGAAAATACGCTATCGAAACAGCGCATCTGGGTGGGCAGCTCTTCGATCCCTAGCGGCAGCAGTTCGACCGGCAGCGTCTCGCCAATATATTTTTTCAGCGCGCGAAACTGCAATAGGAACTTCCACGAGGGATCGATGCCCAGCACCCGTTTAGCGCCGGCGGCGTGCATGCGCCAGCAGTGGTAGCCGTTACCGCAACCTATATCCAAGACGTTGCGGTTGCGCAGCGGGGCGATATGTTGCTTGAGCCGGTCCCATTTAAGATCTGAGCGCCATTCGGTGTCGATATCGAGGCCGAACAGGCTGTAGGGGCCTTTACGCCAGGGCATCAACTGGCGCATCGATTGTTCAAGTTGCTGGCGCTGCGTCGCCGTGCAGCCCGCTTGGGTACCGATTAGCAGTGCGCTGCGATCGAGTTCGAGCTGATCCGCGCTCAGTGTGGGCAGCGCGTTAAAGGCGTCGATCCAGCGAGGTAGGTCGCCGTGATTGAGCTCTGCCAGCTTACGGGTGACGGCTTGTTGCAGCGGTTCGGTCCAGGCGCTCAGATCGCTATGCTGCAGTTGTTGAAAAAAGGCGTCGAAATTGAGGGCCGGGACGGTCTGATTCATAGTAAGGACTGTTGTTGAAAAACGGCTGACGGGTCGGTTATTTGATCGCGACCATCGATATAAAATTAAAGCACTGGAACCAGGGCTGCACCTCGGCAAAACCCGCCTGGTTGAGACGCTGCTGATGCAGTGCCAGCGGTTCGGGGCGCATCACCTTTTCCAGCGCGCTACGTTTTTGACTGACCTCCAGGTCGCTGTAGCCGTTGGCGCGCTTAAAATCGTGGTGCCAATCGGTCAGCCGTTGTTCAGAGACCTCATCCGCCAGGGCGATCTTTTCGGACAGCAGCAGCACGCCACCGGGTTGGAGTCCGGCGTAGATCTTCTGCAGCAGCGCTTGACGTTGCTCGGGGGCGATAAACTGCAGGGTGAAATTCATCACCACCACACTGGCATTGTGAATCTCGATATCGAGGATGTCGGCGCAGACCAGATCGATGCGTGGTTCGGACTCGTCCAGTGAAGCGGCCACCTGGAGGTGTTCACGACAGCGCTGCAGCATCGCTGGGGAGTTATCGACGGCAATAAACCGACAGTTGGGTTGCCGCACCTGCTGGTGCATCGCCAGCGTGGCGGCGCCGAGCGAGCACCCCAGGTCGTAGCAGAGGGTATCGGGTTGGGCGAAACGCGCCGCCAAGATACCGAGTGACTTGATCACCGTAGCGTAGCCGGGTACCGAGCGGTTGATCATATCGGAGAACACCCCGACCACCTGCTCATCGAACGTAAAATCGACAATGGTCTCGAGCGGCTGGGCGTACAGTTGGTCGGCTTTTTTAGACATCAAAGGGCTATAAATCAGTAGAAAATCAGCGGCGATTATACGCGCCAGCCGAGGTTAACAACAGTGCTGCTGAGCGCTTGCAGCAACGTGTGCTGTAGTGCTTGAACGCCAAACCTTGCAGGGGTTCTATTCAGCCAAACCCTATCCATATAAATCCTGATGCGGTTACCTGTATGAAATATTACAACCTGGATCGACTTCACTCATCCCATAATGATTGGCCACCGACTGAGTATGAGCCATTAGCAAGTTAAAGTGCGCGTAATTATTGACCAGAACAATTCCGGCATGGGCTAAACATGGGCTAAAAAACAATTGCTCTTTGTACGGTTAATAACTTAAATTTGGTCGCTTTAAATTAATGCTGGGCGGAATCTGTCTTCCGCCGTTGCATGCTGTCATCTCAAATAAGGTCAAAGCCTTCATGTTCAAGCGCAAAACTATTACTCAGGCGATTAAAGGTGCATTTCGACTTGAGGCTCTTGAGCAGCGGATTCTACTGTCCGCAGACCCGGTATTTGGATCGATTCAGGCGATGATGCCTCGTGATCCGGCGCAGGACTTGATGCCCATTGATAGTCCGGCAGAGGTATATACCTTGGATCATGTGCGCCAGTTGCAGCAGAAGCTGGAGCAACGAAAAGAGATCTATGATCGCGATACCCCTGCGGACTCGGTGTTCGATGTAGGCACTGGCACCTTTGATCTGGCAGAGGGTGAAGACGGTACGGCAGTGCTGCACCTGAGTCAGGCTGAGCTGGGCCGGCTGCAAGAAGGCTTCAGCCAGATTGTCATCGGTAGCGATACCGGCAATCACATCATCCGTATTGCCGGCGGTATCGATCCGGATACCGGGCTGCAAACCCCTGTAGTCGTCAAGGACGATCTGGTATTGAAGACGCCCGGTAAAGGCGGCCACGTCTATATAGATAGCGATCTGCAGGTG
>JBFGZQ010000033.1:0-18339 GCA_041586735.1 Motiliproteus sp. | reverse complement strand
CTCGCCCAGTTCACGCATGATCTCGACGTGGAAAACTTCGTTGCGGTTGGCGTCCAACACCCGGGGCATCAGCTGCTCTTGGCAGTAATCTCGGGCCGCGTCACGAACCATGCGCTCCTCTTCGGTCAGTTGGGCGTCTAGAAAGAAAGGGTCTTGCCAACTGAAAGCAGTTTTTTTGTTTAGTGTAGAGGTGGTCATTTTTATTCTCTCCTGCGACTTGATCTGGAAAACACTCACCAACCAGAGGGAGTATCGATAAAAAACTGAGAGTCAGGATCATAATGCATGATTAAAAACAGCTCAACACAATAAGAATTATAATTCATTTAAACTCAAAAACAGCGTAGCGCCGGGTGAGATCAATAAAGATCGGCCGCCTCAACAACGTCACAAACAGGTTGACGCTAGCGTTAACATCGTCTTAGAATGCATTAAAGTTCATATCGCTTTGCGTCACTACATAGCCGTACTCGGCTTAGTGACCCATACCCTCAATCCAGTATCAACAAGAGGCATATCACAATGAGCACAGCCTACCGATGGGTGATGACCGAGATCGGACAGCCTTTTGAAAAGGTCCACTTTGAACTTGAACCGCCCGCTCCAGGCGAGGTTTGCGTCGAAGTGGCCGGGTGTGGCGTCTGCCATACCGACCTAGGGTTTCTTTACGACGGCGTCAAAACCAATAGCGACTTACCGCTGGCACTAGGCCATGAGATTAGCGGTCGCGTCATCGCCGCAGGCACCGGCTGCGAAGCCTCACTTGGCAAGGCGGTTATCATTCCTGCGGTACTCCCCTGCTACGAATGCGACCTATGCCAACGCGGTCTGCATAATATATGTCGTAGCCAGAAGATGCCTGGGAACGATATTCAGGGTGGATTCGCCACTCACATCACAGTTCCTGGCCACTGCTTGTGCGAGGTCGATGAAATCCAGCTAGCCGCGGCAGGACTGGAGCTGGCCGACGTATCGGTAGTAGCTGACGCCGTCACTACCCCGTTTCAGGCGGCCTCCCAAGCAGGTATTCAACCCGGCGATCTGGCCATCGTTATCGGTGTCGGCGGCGTGGGGGGATACGCGGTACAGATCGCCAACGCGATGGGCGCCACGGTGATCGCTATCGACGTCGATAGTGCCAAACTAGAGAGCTATCGTGATTACGGTGCCGCGCTGACCCTCAATGCCCGCGACTTCGACACCCGTTCGCTGAAAAAAGCGGTCCAGGCTTTCGTTAAAGAAAAAGACCTGCGCGCCACCGAGTGGAAGATCTTCGAATGCTCGGGTTCCGCCCCAGGCCAAGCCACCGCCTTTAGCCTGCTGACATTCGGCGCCACCCTTGCCGTGGTCGGCTTCACCATGGCCAAACAAGAATTCCGCCTCTCCAACCTAATGGCGTTCCACGCCAAGGCACAAGGCAACTGGGGCTGCGCGCCCTCTTACTATCCTGACACACTGCAAATGGTACTGGATGGCAAGATCGCGATGAAGCCCTTTACCCAGCAATATCCGCTTAGCGACATCAATCAAATTTTCGCCGCCGCGCATGCGCATAAGCTCAGCGCTCGTGCCATTCTTGTACCCTGAGGGAAGACCTATGAAAGCCAGCACCCACGCGATCGTCAATAAGATCGCGCCTAAACAACTCAATGATCACAACCTAGTACCGGAACAGATTGTTCCCGGCGTTTTGTTTGAAAAACGCCCAGCCAAACGACGCGATGGCAGCATCGCCGAGGGTGTCTTCAACGCCTGGATTACGCTGGACAACCCCAAGCAGTTCAACTCCTACACCACCGATATGACCAAAGGGCTGATTCTAGCCTTCCGCGCCGCATCCAACGCTCGCGACGTCAATGCCGTCATCTTTACTGCGGTAGGAGACAAAGCGTTCTGTACCGGCGGTAACACCAAGGAGTACGCCGAATATTACGCCGGTAATCCGCAGGAATACCGTCAGTACATGCGTCTATTTAACGATATGGTATCGGCTATTCTCGGTTGTGATAAGCCGGTCATCTGCCGTGTGAACGGCATGCGTATCGGTGGCGGTCAGGAGATAGGCATGGCTGCTGACTTTACCGTGGCTCAGGATCTAGCTAACTTCGGCCAAGCAGGCCCCAAGCATGGCTCAGCAGCCATCGGCGGCGCTACCGATTTCTTGCCAGTAATGATCGGCTGCGAGCAAGCGATGGTATCAGGCACCCTATGCGAGCCATTCTCTGCGCATAAAGCCAACCGCCTAGGGATCTGCTGTGAAATTGTTCCGGCTTTGAAGATCGATGGCAAGTTCATCCCCAACCCAACCGTCATCACCGATACCTACCTGGACGAATTCGGCCGTATTATCCATGGCGAGTTTAAAACCGGCGATGCGCTCAACGCTGGCAAAGCACTGCTCAAGCAGGGCCAGATAGACCTGTCACTGCTCGATGAACGTGTCGAAGCTCTGGCCAGCAAACTACTGGAAACCTTCCCTGAGTGTATGACTAAATCACTGGAAGAGTTGCGCAAACCTAAGCTCGAAGCCTGGAACGCCAACAAGGAGAACAGCCGCGCCTGGCTGGCCCTGAACATGATGAACGAAGCCCGTACCGGTTTCCGTGCCTTTAACGAAGGCAACCGTGAAGTCGGCCGGGAGATCGACTTCGTGGCTCTGCGTCAGGCGCTGGCCCAAGGAGCCCCTTGGACGCCAGAACTGATCGAGGATCTGATCCCTAAAGCCTGATCACCTACTCGGGTGTCTAGCTATCCTTAGGATCTAAGATCTGAACATCCTCTATAAAAGCGGCCCCGCCATCGGGGCCGCTCCAGACAGAATAACTCAGCCGTCATATCAACAGGCGTTGCTCATTGAGCCCCTGCTCTCCGCGCGAACCCATCCCTAGCCTCTGCAACGCACATCTCAACGCATCCTTGGGGCCGTTAGTGAGCTGTTCCGGTGTTCTATTGATATCAGCCAAAAACCGGGCGCCTAAAAACCCAGGCCTAGCTCCATCTTCAGCAGTATCACTACCCTGACTGTACACGAGACATGCAACTACGCCCCGCAACACTCCACGAGGCAAAACACCGAACAAAGAAACACCGAAATTCGCTAAAAACATGTTGACGCTAACGTTAACATTGGATTAATATGCATTAAAGTTCATACCAAAAGCACACCAAAGCGCCAGGTCGCAGAAAAGTGCATAAAAATACATAGCCATAAAAATAACAGAGGACAACAAAGATGAGTGATGGTCCGCTAAGAGTCTGGTTAGAAAAAGAGGGGCGGCTGCTGCGATTACGTCTCTCTCGACCCAAGGCCAATATCGTCGATGCCGAGATGATTGGATCCTTGAGTGCGGCACTGGACAAACATCTGGGCTCCGCCAAGTTGAGCGCGGTACTGCTCGATGCCGAAGGTCCCCATTTCAGCTTTGGCGCCAGCGTCGCCGAGCATATGCCGGATCAGTGCGAGGCGATGCTAAAAAGCCTGCATGCACTGATCACGCAGATGCTGGATTGCCCAGTACCGATCCTAGTAGCCATTCAGGGACAGTGCCTGGGTGGTGGTCTTGAGGTAGCTCTGGCGGGCAACCTGCTATTCGCCCAACCCAATGCCATGCTGGGCCAGCCCGAGATCAAGCTGGCGGTATTTGCCCCCGCAGCATCCTGTCTGTTACCCGAACGTATTGGTCAGAGCCAGGCCGAAGATCTGCTGTTTTCAGGCCGTAGCATCGATGGCAACGAAGCCCTGCGTATCGGCCTGGTCAATGCGCTCAGTGACGACCCTGCTGCAGCAGCAGAAGCCTATTTTGACCAGCACCTAGCATCGTCCAGTGCCAGCTCACTGCGCTTTGCAGTCAAAGCCGTCAGCTTTGATAGCGTTGAACGAATTAAGAACAAGCTAGCAACCGTAGAAGCACTTTACCTTCAGGAACTAATGGCGACCCACGATGCTGTAGAGGGCTTACAGGCTTTCGTCGGGAAACGCGCCGCTAATTGGGAGCATCGATAGTATGAGTACTGTAGATATTATTAACCGCTGTGAGGAGCTGTACGAAGATACGCACTTCACCGCAGCCCGCGAATGGAAAGCAGCTGATCCTGCTCGCAAGGTGATCGGTTACATGCCGGTTTACGTTCCGCGTGAGATCATGCATGCCGGAAATATGCTGTCACTGGGGATCCTCGGTGGTGGTGACAAACTGGAAGTCATCCACGGCGATGCTTACTACCAGAGCTACATCTGTCGTATCCCACGCTCCACTATCGAGCTGGGTAAGACCGGGCGTCTGGATTTTGTTGATGGCATGCTGTTTCCCAGCATCTGCGATGTAATCCGCAACCTATCGGGTATGTGGAAGCTGATGTTCCCTGAGACCTACGTGCGTTACTTCGACGTTCCTCAGAACTACAAGGATGATGTGGGCGGCAACTATTACATCGCCGAGTTGCAGGAGCTACGTGAAGGTCTGGAGAAGATCTCCGGCAACAAGATCACCGATGAGGCGATCCGCAACTCCATCGCTATTTACAACATCAATCGCGATCTGATCCGCGAGCTGTATGACCTGCGCGCCGAGATGCCACAAAACGTTTCCAGTAACGACGTTTACCTGCTCAACCGTGCAGGGATGGTGATAGCGGTTGAAGAACACAACGCCATGTTGCGTGAGTATATGGATGCAGCCAGAACGCTGGATAATCCTGTCCGTGATAACTGCCGAGTCATTATCAACGGTTCATTCTGTGAGCAACCACCACTGAATCTGATTCGTTCTATCGAACTGGCCGGTTGCTACATCGTCGATGACGATTACATGCTGGTTAACCGCTGGTTACTCAAACCTGTACCGACCGAAGGCAATCCGCTAGCCAATCTCGCCGCTGCCTTCCTGCACGAATCGGCCGACTCGGCTGCCAAGTACTGTGATCGTCATGAAGATGTCGGTATGTATTTGCTAGGTACCGTCAGAGAACGCCGAGCAGAAGGGGTTATCTTTGCTGCGCCGAGTTTCTGTGACCCAGCACTACTGGAACGGCCGATGTTGACCGATCGAATGCGCGAACACGATGTGCCGCATATCTCGTTCAAATACGCCGAGAACTCTGGTCAGATGCAACCCATCCGTGAGCAAGCCGGTACATTCGCCGATTCTATCAAGCTTTGGAGCTAGTCATGAGTGCCAAGATTGAAACAGTAGAGACCCAAAAAGACTCCTCAATGCTGATGCAGAAGGAGATGATCAACGCCAACTACGATGCTATCACTAGCACTGCCGAAACCGGCAAAAAGATGTGTTCTACCTTCGTACCCGGCAACCTCAACGAGCTGATCCAGAGCTTTGGAATGCTCAACAACCTACCGGAAACCAACGCCATCCAAAGCGCTATGCGCCAGCAAAGTGGCGCTAATATCCAGAGCGCCGAACGGATGGGTCACTCCGAGGATGTCTGTACCTACGTTAAGGCAGATATCGGCATGATGAGCAAGGGTAATATTGCCCCTAACGGTAAGCCCTTCCCCAACCCCGATCTATTGCTGCTCTCTTACACCGGCTGCTTCACTTTTATGAAGTGGTTCGAACTACTGCGCCAAGAGTACAAATGCCCCACCGTGATGCTGCAGGTGCCCTACCAGGGCGACGGCGAGGTCACCCAGAACATGCGCGACTTCGTAGTCAAGCAGCTGAAAGAAGATGTTATTCCTGCGCTGGAACAGGTCAGCGGCAACAAGTTCGATATCGATAAGTTGCGCGAGATGATGAGACGTTCCGCCAAGGCCGAGGACGATCTAGTCTGGGTACTGGAAAGCGCCAAAAACAAGCCTAGCCCGATCGATGCCTACTTCGGTGCCATCTATTACTTGGGACCTATGTTTACCGCTTTCCGCGGTACTCAAGAAGCTGTTGATTATTACAAGGTTCTACGTCAAGAGATCGAGGAACGAATCAAAAAGGGTCAGGGCCCCGTCACCCCCGGTGGCTCGATGGGTAAAGAACGCTATCGTCTAGTAATGGAAGGACCACCCAACTGGACCAACTTCCGCGAGTTCTGGAAGATGTTTTATGAAGAGGGTGCTGTCGTTGTCGCCAGTACTTACACCAAGGTGGGCGGTGTTTATGACCAGGGTTTCCGCCACGATGCCGATAACCCATTGGAGTCACTGGCCGATTATTGCCTGGGCTGTTACACCAACCGTAACCTGCCCAAGCGGGTTGATATGCTTGAAAAATATATGAACGACTACGAGGCCGACGGCCTGCTAATCAACTCCATCAAGAGCTGTAACAGTTTCTCTGCTGGTCAGTTGATGATGATGCAGGAGATCGAAAAACGTACTGGCAAACCCGGTGCCTTCGTCGAGACCGACTTGGTGGATCCGCGTTACTTCTCGGCAGCCAACGTCAAGAACCGTCTGGAGAGTTATTTCCAGATGATCGAGCAACGCCGTCAAGGCAACATGATCGCCAGCGCGCGCTAATCAGGAGCCAGTTATGAAATGTTTTATCGGAATAGATCTGGGTTCTACGACGACCAAAGCCGTGGTTATGGACGATACCGGTGCACCACTCGGGCACGGTATCACCAACTCGCGTTCAAATTATGACACCGCAGCGTTAGTCGCCAAGACCGAAGCGCTGATTAGCGCCCGACTAGTACTGCTGCGTCAATCGCTGAATAAGTCATCCACATTAACACTGAGCACCGATGATGTGCTCTATATGCTAGAGCGCCATTTCCGTCTAGCGCAGTTTTTGGTACAGCTTGACAACCTAAAAAGGCTTTGTGGCGAAAAAGCGGCCTCAGGTAGCTACAAGGAAGATCCTGCATTACTCCATACCACCTTGGAAGGCACCTTTGACGCACTCAAGATTGAGCTATCAAAGCTGTTCGAACCAGGCGCCGAGCGCAAATCGGATTTCTTCCGCGATCTGGCAGGCACCGTGTATATGGAAGTTGCCGAAGAGCAGGCCGCAAAACAGGGCATCAGTTCCGATACCCTGATCAATATCTACGACAAGTCGATCATCGAGGTAGAGAACATTCCACCGCAGGTGGATATGAGTGAGACCTTCCTGATCGCGCTGGACAGCGCCCTCACTGCCGGAGAGATCCAGACCGATGACTTCGGCAAGGTGCAGGCAGCACTGACCGAAGTATTGGCCATCGATCTGGAGGAGACCTACGTGGTGGGTACCGGTTACGGACGGGCTCGATTGCCGTTTCCCAAAGATCACATCCGCTCAGAGATTCTTTGTCACGGCTTAGGCGCGCACCTGATGTATCCCAAGACCCGTACCGTGCTCGATATCGGCGGACAGGACACCAAGGGTATCCAGGTCGATGCAAGCGGCATCGTCGTCAATTTCCAGATGAATGACCGTTGTGCCGCCGGCTGTGGCCGCTACCTGGGCTATATCGCCGACGAGATGCAACTGGGTCTGCACGAATTAGGACCGTTGGCGATGAAGTCCACCAAGAAAGTATCGATCAACTCAACCTGCACGGTGTTCGCCGGTGCCGAGTTGCGTGACCGACTCTCCTTGGGTGAAAAACGTGAGGATATTATCGCCGGTCTGCACCGCGCCATCATCCTACGCTCGATGTCGATTCTGTCCCGCTCTGGCGGTGTTGATGATGAACTGACCTTTACCGGTGGCGTAGCCAAGAACGAGGCTGCCGTCAAGGAGCTACGGGCTCTGGTCCAAGAAAACTATGGTGATATAAAGATCAACATCGATCCAGATTCCATTTACACCGGCGCACTGGGGGCAGCTGAATTTGCCCGCCGTGCAGTGGAGGCATAAACGATGATTACTGCAGGTATTGATTTAGGAACAGGTGCTGTTAAGACGGTGTTGTTCAAACACGAAAATGGCAAGGTTGAATGGCTGGCCAAACGCAATGATCGGATTCGTACCCGCGATCCGCTGCAGCTGTCTGCCCAGGCGTACGATCAGCTGCTTGCTGACAACGGCCTGACACGTGAAGATGTGACGTACTGCGCCACTACCGGTGACGGTGAAAACATTGACTTCCGCACCGGTCACTTCTACTCCATGACCACTCACGCTCGTGGTGCGATCTTTTTGGATCCACAAGCCACTGGCGTCTTGGATATGGGCGCTCTGCATGGCCGGGCGATGAAAATCGACACACACGGTAAGGTGCTCAACTACCGCATGACCAGCCAGTGTGCTTCGGGTTCCGGACAGTTCTTGGAGAATATTTCACGCTACCTAGGCATCGCCCAGGACGAGATCGGCTCGTTGTCACGTCAAGCCGACAATCCTGAGATTGTTTCTAGTATCTGCGCAGTTTTGGCAGAAACCGATGTGATCAACATGGTATCGCGCGGAATTTCCGCTCCTAACATCCTCAAGGGGATCCACCTGTCGATGGCTGGCCGTTTGGCCAAACTGCTGCGGGTGATCAAGGCGACCGATGGCGTGGTGCTCTGTACTGGTGGCCTGGCACTGGATAGCGGTATGATCGATGGTCTCAACGAGTCGATGCAAGGCTTGAAACTCAAAGCCGAAGCGCGCAGCCACGAAGACTCTGCCTACGCCGGTGCTATAGGCGCAGCACTCTGGGGTGCCTTCCGGTACGAGAAACTCCAACAAATCGAAGCCTTAGCAAAGGCCTCGTAAGAGAGAGATTTCATTGCTAATGAGTGATAACGTTATGGCTACTGTATCGATACTGTGATCAGTAAAAATGACGTTATCCTATTATTCGTATAATGAGAATAAGGAGAGCCACCATGGCCCTAATCATCAATGAAGATTGCACCGCCTGTGATGTCTGTGTATTGGAATGCCCCAACGAAGCGATCGATGAAGGCGACGGCATTATGTATCATATCGATGCCGATAAATGCACCGAATGTGTCGGAGCTTTTGACGAGCCTCAATGCGTACTAGTGTGCCCGGCGGAGTGTATCGTCATAGACCCAAACAACCAGGAAAGTCAAGAGCAGTTGCAGGCCAAATACGAGCGCATGCACGCCTAATAGGTCGCCATCAAAGGACAGCTAATAATGACTGATAATCAAGTAAGTGTCCGGGCCCTAAGCCCGGATGATCTAACAGCAGTCGTCACCCTGGACCAGCAGTTCAGCGGTGTATCGCGCCTGGATTTTTTCAGCAAAAGGCTACAAGCACAGCAGCAAGACCCCGCCACTTTTATCTCACTGAGTGCCGAAATAGATGGCAAGGTTGCAGGATTCGTCTTATGCCACATGCTTAAGGGAGAGTTCGGCGGTACCCAACCCATTGCGGTTCTGGATGCTATCGGCGTTGATCGGGAATTGCAACGCCGCGGTGTCGGCCACCAACTATTCGACGCCCTGATCGAACAGGTCCGCCAGCAGGGTGGCCGTGAACTGCAATCGGTCGTGGAATGGAATCAACCAGAGTTATTACGGTTCTTCTCCGACGCCGGTTTCAAACTCGCCAGCCGCCAGGTGCTGGAACTATCTACCCATGCGATGAACGAGTCCGAATTTGACGGTGCCGATCTATCGCGTGATCGGGTGCCTATGCGTAGCCTGGTCGCAACCGATCTAGATGCGATCGTACGCATCGACCGGCATATTACCGACACCGATCGAACCGCTTACTATCAGCGCATCGTCAATCAGGCCCTAAATGAATCGGGTATTCGGGTGTCGTTGGTTGCAGAGAAAGAGGATCCAGTGAAGGACAAGCTGGCCAGTATTCGCGGTTTTATCATGGCGCGAGTAGACAATGGTGGCTTCGGTCTAACCAGTTCAGAGGCGGTCATCGATACCCTCGGAGTCGATCCCTCAGCTCGGGAATTGCACATCGGTCAGGCTCTAGTATCACAACTGCTGACTAACCTGAAAGGCCTGCACGTAGAATCAGTACGCACCGAAGTCCCTTGGGATAACTTCAACCTCAACAGCTTCCTGCAGCGTTGTGGTTTCCGCCCAGCACAGCGTTTAGCGCTGACCTGTCCGATTAAGTAACACAAAGAAAGTGGGTGCCTGCCATCCGGCACAGCACCCTTTTTATTCAAAAGTTTACAGCTCACTATTTACTTCAAATCTTGTTGTAACCACAACATAACTAAACATAACCACAACAACAAATAGCGGAATCGCCATGTCATTTTCCCAACTCTACGACCTCAGTGGCAGAGCCGCTGTAGTCACCGGCGGTAGCCGGGGTATCGGTCGAGCTATCGCGCAGGCGTTGCTTGAGCGTGGTGCCGAAGTCCACCTTTTCGACGTCATCGATCAGGACCCGCAGGAACTTCTGCCCTTTATCTATCACCGGATCGATATCAGCGACTCAGAAGCGGTCAAACGAGAAGTCGCACTACTGCCGGATAATACGACCTTGCTAATTAACAACGCCGGAATAACTCGTGATCGCAGTCTGATCAAGATGGCGGATGATGAATGGCAGTCGGTGATCGACATTAATCTCAGCGGCGCCTTCCATATGATCCGTGCTCTAGCTCCGATCATGCGTAGTGCCGAACATGGCCGAATCGTCAACATCACCTCCATCAACGGCATCCGCGGCAAATTTGGCCAAGCCAACTACAGTGCTGCCAAAGCAGGGTTGATCGGCCTCACCAAAACCGCAGCACGGGAACTCGGCGCCAAAGGGGTTACCGTCAACGCAATTGCCCCGGGAATGGTGATGACCGAAATGGCACAACAACTACCGCAGGAGGTTCTTGACAAGGCTGCGGGCGAAGCACTGCTGCCACAACTGGCACTGCCAGAAGATATCGCCAATGCCGTGTTGTTTTTAGTATCTGATGCAGCAAGAATGATCACCGGCGAAGTAATCCGGGTTGATGCGGGTCAGTACGTATAGCCCCCACGCATACCACTGCGGTCATTCAGAGGCTATGGATAGGTCATACCGAGACTGGAATAAGGTTAGGTTGTAGCAGAAGTTGACGTAAGCAGAAGTTAACGTAAACTAGATATTTAGATCGACGCACCACTTACCCAAGCTATCACCTGGGTAAGTGGTCTTGGTAACCACCTTGGCTCGCAGCGCGTCAACTTAAACCTAACCCTGTGGATCAACGACCCTTGACCGATACCCGACAAAAAAACGTTGCTACCTCCCACGACGGCTCATCGGATGGTACTGCAGCTGGGAGCTATTCGATCACCCAACTATCGCAAGAGTTTGATATTTCACCACGCACTATCCGCTTTTATGAGGATAAGGGGTTGCTCAACCCCGACCGCAGCAAATACCGCCGTGCTTACAGCAAGCGCGATCGGGTTCGGCTGATGCTGATCCTGCGCGGAAAACGGATTGGCTTTACCCTCGACGAATCGCTTGAACTGTTCGATATCTATGATTCCGGCACAGGAGAAGAGACCCAGTTACGTCATTGGTATAGTCTGCTCAATAAGCATGAGATTCGGCTAGAACAGAATAAAAAGGACATTGAAGAGCTATTAGCCGAGGTCAAGAGCACCAAGAGTCATTGCCAGCAACTGATAGCTAAAAAGGCTGATGACTAAGCGTTAATTAATAACAAAAGACGTCCTGAAGACCCTTAAGCTACGTATTCCAATAGGGTCCATACTGAGGAGAGCGATGATGATCGACTCCAACACCAGGCTGATATACGACTCCCTGGCCTTGAAAACCGAAATAGCCGACGGCTATGCCGAGCTGGCCGAACAACTGGAGAGCTTTAACAATCCAGAGGCTGCGGCCACCTTTATGCAACTGGCTGATAAGCAGCACCAACATATCCTGCGTCTTGAAATTCTGGCATCGGAGCAGCTGTCTAGCGCTGATCAGAGCCAGCCCCCGTGCATCGCCCAGCCATCACCCATCGATGATATCAATGCCCTCTCACACTATCTGATGACCCCCTATCACGCGATCGAGCTGGCCATTCATATCGAACGCACGACCCAGCAGAACCTGCAGACCCGACTGGGGATTACCGATGACGACGTTCGAGACCAACCGCAGCAGCTGGAACATAGCCGCCACCTGCACGCCTTGCAGCAACTGCTGAACGGCCAGCCCCGTCCAGAGAGCGGCTGGGATGAAGATCAGGATCCCCCCTTTCTAGACGATTGAGTATCATCTATCTCCGCTGAAAATACCGTGCATCACCGCTCCCAGTGCTCGATCCGGTCGACGAAAACCGTTAGAAAACGGTTGGCCTGATAGCCATCCAGAGCTCGATGATCGATGCTTAATGACACATAACAGCGCGGTTTTATTCGCATCGTATCGATACCATCGACCTCCTCGACGACGACCCGTTTTTCCAGCTTACCCACCCCGAGGATGGCCACTTGCGGCTGATTGATAATAACGGGTACCGCCAACAAACTACCGCTAACTCCATAATTAGAAATCGAAAATGTGCCATTCTTCATCGCAGATGGGGCCAGCGAACGCTGTCGTGCTTTTTCTGTTTGCGCGTTCAGCATCCGAGCAATATCAAGCAGGGTCAAACTTTGCAGCTGCGCCAGCACCGGCACCACTAACCCTTCACTTCCCAACGCCGTTGCGATGCCTATATTGATGTCGTCAAACAGCTCCAGCGCATCCTCATGGAAACGGGCATTGACCTCTGGAACCGCTCTGAGGGCCGTGACCGCAGCGGCCACAAAATAGGCCGTAAAGGTCAACTTAACACCCTGTTCGGTAAACTCTTTGGCATGCCTCTTGCGATGCTCGATCACATTGCTCAGGTCCATGTCGAACACACTGGTGACATGAGGTGAATCGTGCAGCAAGCTGCTGACCATGTGTTTGGCGATCGCCTTGCGCATCGGTGTATGGGCAATCCGAGTGCCCTGCAAGGGTTCTGACTGACGCTCAGTAAGCAACGAACGCTGCGGAGCATCAAGCTCGGTACTGATCAGCGGCTGTGATGGGCTAAAGGCAAGATAGTTGTTAACATCATCACGAGTCACCCTACCCCGACGGCCGCTACCGGCAATCAAACCCATATCAAGATCGTGCTGACGCAGCAGACACCGCACCGCCGGACTGATCAGCGAGCGAGTCGCACTGTCTGTGCGTGTCGAACTGACCGAGTCTGAATCGCTAGTGGCGGCTACCGATGCTGCCGGTACTGATGTGGGTGCTGCTATGGAGGCCACAGACGGTTGTACTATTGTCGGTTGTACTATTGTCGACTGGACGCTCAACCGGCCAACAACCGCACCCACCTTGACCGGATCGCCGGGATTAACCCAGGTCTCCAACAGCACACCCGTCGCTGGGGAGCAGATCTCCAGGGCCGCTTTATCGGTTTCCAGTTCGATCAGCGGCTCGCCACTGTTGACCGAACTACCCAGCGCCACCAACCAGCGGCTCAGGGTGGCAGATGTACCCTCGAGCTGCTCCGCGGATAACAGGATATCTATCACCTTAGCCATAGGGTTACCCATCAGATCTCAAGCAGATTTTTCATTGCCGCAGCGATGCGCTCGCAGCTCGGTACCGCCGCCTGTAACAGCTGCAGATTATGGGGCACCGGTATATTGGGCATCGCTACGCGTTCGATCGGTGCATCCAGATCAAAGAACGCCTCCTTGGCCAGTACCGCAGCAATCTCCGCGCCAAAGCCGGCGGTTAGATTGTCTTCATGGACGATCAGGCAACGCCCGGTTTTCTTCACCGAGGCCAACACGGCGGCCTGATCCCAGGGTTGGAGCGTACGCAGGTCGATCACCTCGACTCCCATCCCCAACTGCTTGGCTGCCATTTCACAGCGCTCGACCATCGCCCCCCAGCACACCACGGTTAACTTGTCGCCACCAAGCAACATTCTGGCCTTGCCGAACGGAATCACATAATCATCCCCGGGATAGGGTCGTCGCGCCCAGCTGCCATCGAGCAGGCTGCGGTGCTCAAAGAAGATGGTGGGGTTGTTATCGCGCAGTGCGTAACGCAGCAAACCAGCAGCATCCTCGGCATTGGAAGGCATGACCAACTGCCAACCGGTTTTGTGTGCCCACTCTACCTCATCCGACATCGAGTGCCAGGGATCCCCGCGCCCGGCAAAACCACCCGGAATACGAATCACCATGGGCGCGGCAAATTGATTATGGGTGCGCCAGCGCATCATGCCGACATCGGTAATCTGCTCGGCAGCAGGCTCGGCGTATTTTCTGAACTGAATCTCCGGTACCGGCATCAGTCCCGAGAGCGCCATACCCACGGCACGACCGATAATCCCCTCTTCCGACAGGCTGGTATCAAACACCCGATAACCGCCATATTTGCTGTTGAGCCCCAGAGTCGCGGCGTGCACACCGCCCTTGGGTCCCACGTCTTCACCAAATACCAGCACCTTGGGATTCGTCGCCAGCTCATAGTCCAATACCTTACGAATAGCCGTCAGCATATTAATCCGTGATCCTTCAGGCTTAGGCCTGTGGCTGACCGGCGGAAATGCATACGCTTCGGCATACAGCCCACCGCGCAGTTGCACCTGCATCTGCCCCTGGGCATCGGTTTCAGCGTAGACATAGCGGCAAATCTGGCTGGCATCCGGCTCCGGCAGCTGCTTGGCTCTAGCAACCGCAGCACGGACGTCGGCCACGGCCTGCTGCTCAATCTCCTGCCATTGCTCGGCACTGAGTATCCCCTGCTGGCGTAGATGTGCACCTAACTTGGGTAGCGGATCCTGAGCCTGTTCGCTGGCGAGCATCTGCGCCGACTTATAGGCCTGGGTATCCTGAAAGGTATGACCGCATAGCCGCGGCACCCGCAGACGTAGCAAACAAGCGCCCTGCCCCGATCGAACATAGTCGACCGCCTGCTTGATCAGCAGAGGCGCCTGTAGCGGATCGGTACCGTCGCCGTCGATAATGTTGAGGTTTTTATAGGCCGCCAGGTTGGCCACCTGATCACCACCCGGGGTCTGCACAGTCTGCGGCACCGAAATACCGTAGCCATTGTCTTCGATATAAAACAGATGGGGGAGCTTATTGGTCGTGGAAATATTTAATGCAGCCCAGAAGCCACTGCTAGACATCGACGAGTCCCCACCCATGGAAACCCCGATCGCACCTCGGTAGCGCTTATCGTTGAGTTGTTCGCGGTGATAGATGATCGCCTGCGCCCAGCCGGTGATCGGCGAGTATTGCGAGCCAACGCCGCCGCACATCGGAAACAACAGAGCCCCCTTACGCTCGATGTTGGGGTAATTGCAGACCACACCTATATCACGACCGTCACTGTAACCGCCCGCCTTGGCCATCGGTGAGGCAACGGCTACGTCTAACTCAAGACCTAGCGACAACACGAAGGGCCGCGAACGGTAGTAGCCCGCAGCGCCATCATGAGGGTGGGTAAGTAACGACCCAAGTAGCACTTGCGCTAGATCGTGGCCGCGCGCGGAGAACTGATTAAACACCAATTTAGCGGGCACTAACTCCTGCTCTTCGATCGCATCCAGGGCGCGGGAGACAAACAGCAACCGCGCGATGTGGTGCCAGTCAAACACAGAAGCAAGTGCAGCTGCAGTACCGACAGCTACAGTAGCAGTAGCCGATGCAGTCAGACCCGTGACGGCCATGGCGCGTCTCCTTAGATTGCTCCGCATAACGCAGTGGTACGGCAGCCTATTTGTCCGCAGGTTAATAGAAGCGACGGACAGTGCCTCGCCAGAGTCCCACCCCAGCCCTGCGCTATTTAGAATAGTGTTATTGTTGTTTAATAGTGTATCGACAAGCGCAGGCAACAGGGTTGCTTTTTGTTGGTAAAAATGCACAAAAATGCTATAGATGTACCCTTAAATCGTCACAGATTGATTATTTATTGCTATGAAACTCGATCGTACAGATATAAAGATACTCCACGAGCTGCAACAAAACGGCCGCTTGTCGAATCGGGAACTGGCTGAAAAGGTGTCGCTATCCAACGCCCCCTGCTGGCGCAGAGTGAAACGTCTGCAGGACGATGGCGTTATCCGTGGCTATGCCGCGATTATCGATGCCGATAAAACAGGCTTAAAAATATGTGCGTTTGCCCAGGTTTCTCTGGATAACCATCATTCGGAGACGGTGGCCGGGTTTCTGGTGATCGTTAACCAGTGCCCAGAAATACTCGAATGCCATGCCGTTTCCGGCGGCTGTGATTATCTGTTGAAGGTGCTCGCCAAGGATATGGAGGGCTATCAGGAGTTCCTCAGCCACCGCATCCTCACACAAGCAGGGGTACGGACGGTGAGCACCCTGTTCTCGATGAAGCGCCAGAAGAGTTCGGTAGAGGTGCCCATAACCTAAGCACCTATAACCTAAGCATCTATAACCTAAGCACGGTATCCAGAGACAGGCTCCGCTACGGCAAGGCCGCTGCGGAGCATAAAAAACAGATCAAACGGCGAATTGCGCCTCCAGCAGCTCCAGATTATCGATCTGCGCCTTCAGTGCAGGCTGATAGGGCTTACGGTTGCCCTTGTAGAGCACCCCCAGGTTGAGATTATCGTCACTCATCAACCGCCGTGCCGCCTGGGCAGGATCGCTGGTCGCCTCGACCGGTGCGGGCCTGACCTGCTTTTTCCAGTCCAGCTGTTCACGGTTATAGGTGATGCAGGGGCTAAGAATATGCACCAGCGAAAAACCCGGATGCTCGATCGCTTGCTTGAGGATCGGCACGGCGCCATTGGCGTCAGTACCCGAGACCCGGGCAATAAAATTAGCCCCCGAGGCCAGGCCGATAACCAACGGATGGAAAGGGTTGATTCCGGTGCCCCCGGGGGTCAATTTGCCCTTTTCCCAATCAGGAGCACTGGTCGGTGAAGCCTGCCCTTTAGTCATCCCGTAGAGCTGGTTGTCCATGATGATATAGGTCAGATTGACGTTACGGCGACAGGCGTGCAGAAAGTGGTTACCACCGATAGAAAAACCGTCGCCGTCACCGCTGGCCACGATTACCGTCTGATCGGGACGTGAGACTTTAAGACCGGTCGCCAGCGGCAGGGCCCGACCGTGCACCCCGTGAAAACCGTAGGTCTTCAGATATGCAGGGATGCGTGACGAGCAGCCAATACCGGAGATCACCGAGACCTGTTCCGGTTGCAACTGGAGCTCAGCCAGAGTCTTGGTCAAGGCCAGCAGTACGCCGTAATCACCGCAACCCGGACACCAGACTGGCTTTACACCAGATTTATAATCCTTGGCCTCCAGATGCTGGCACCCCCCTTCGGAGGTCTTAATCTCTGTTATTGTAATCATGATCCGCTCCAGTCATTCAACAGGTTACTCACATCCGAAGGCCTAATCGCCAGCGGTCCGGGCACGGCCATGGAGCGCATCGGGACATCAATATCGTACTGAGCACGTAGATACCGATAAAACTGCCCCGAGTGGCTCTGCTCCACTACCAGCACTTTGCTGATCCCCTGCAGGGCTTCGGCAAGGCGTTGTGGCTGTACCGGCGACAACAGCCGTAGGGCGATCAAGCGGACTTTTTTACCCTCGGCGCGTAAGTTTGCTACCGCCTCGCTGGTGGCACCGTAACTCGACCCCCAGGTCAGCACGGCAGCATCTGCCTGCTCATCACCTTCGATCTGCGCCCAGTGTTCGCCAAAGTCATGCCGGGTTAATTTGTGTAGCCGCTTATCCATCTGCAGGTGGTGATCCTCTGCCTTGCTCGACGGTAGACCGGTCTGCGTATGTGCCAGACCATCGGCGCAATACTGGCCACCCGCCTGCCCCGGCAATGACATCGGCGATACCCCGGATTCAGTCATCGCGTAACGCTGGTAACCGGCTCCGGGGCTGTCCACCAGCTCTCGTTTTGCCACCCAACCGCTGTCGAGTTGGCGGGGAATCAACGCGCGCGTTTGTCCCAGTGCCTGATCTGACAATACGATCGCCGCCGTTTGTAGTTTTTCGGCCAGCATCACCGACCACTGGGTGGTAAACACGCAGTCGGCGATCGTCAAGGGACCTAACACCAGATGGGGTGCATCCCCATGGAGGCCATAGAGAGCGATATTCAGATCCGACTGTTCAGACTTGGTAGGGATACCGGTCGAGGGGCCGCCGCGCATCACATCAATGACCACGATGGGGGTCTCGGAGGCGACCGCTAGACCGATCGATTCCATCATCAATGCCAGCCCCGGACCGGAGGTCGCCGTTAGCGAGGGCGTACCCCCAAAGGATGCTCCGATAATCTGGGTCACAGAGGCCAGCTCATCTTCGGCCTGCACCAGCGCCCCACCCAGTTTCGGCAGTGCAGGGGCCAACCACTCCAACACCTCGGTCGCTGGAGTAATAGGATAGGCGGCGACGAAACGGACCCCGCCACGCACCGCCCCTAAACCACAGGCTTCGTTACCGGAGATATTCCAACGGGG
>JBFGZQ010000032.1:0-19393 GCA_041586735.1 Motiliproteus sp. | reverse complement strand
TTTCAGTTCAAACAGACCATCGGCTCGTTGAATCCAGACGATATTGAGCAACTCGATCAGTGGATGACGGCCCCCTGAATATGCGGTAGCCCCCATAGGAACAGATCCGACCCTCAGGGTTTTGTGGGTCGGATTTACATCAACAGATTATAACAAATCATTGAGCATCAGCCCGACGCCGATGCGGTTCTGGTAGTGGTTGTAATCGATCAGGGTATCGCCATAGCCGCTGAAAAACTGAGTGTAAAGTCTCACCCTAGGGGTTAATGGATAACTCCAGCCCAGCTCCAAGCTACCTCGATGGCTCTCCCAGTTGTATCGCGTCAGTACGCTGAGCACCTGATCCTGGGCTCTATAGGCCAGACTCAACCGATAGTGACCCAGATAATCGGTAATATCGGGATTATCGTCATCGTTGCTCGATTCTGTAATTCGGATCCAGGGCTTAAAACTGATCACCCAGCGACTGCGCTCGATAGACATATTGGCGTAGATACGGTTCCAGCTGCGCGACAGCGGCTCGCTGCGGCCGTTGGACTGATGATTGATGCCGACCTCCAGCCAATCAAAACTCCATCCACCCCACGCTAGCTGCGGTAGCAGCACCAAAAACAACTGCGGCTCGTAATTGGTTTCACGAAAGGGTGCGGAGATATCGCCATTGGCGGCCTGCCACAGCGCCAGCTGACTGTAGGAGGCAGAGAGCGCAGTACGCGGGCCAAAGATGCCCCGCCACAGCGGAAACATCAGGCTGAGCTGATATTTGGCTTCAGTCTGATCGAGGCCATCGGCGATGTTGCTCCCCGGCTGCCGATAGGCATCACGATTGATGGCATCGGTATAGCTCCACAGCAGGTAGTTCTGCTCGTAGGGCAGCAGCGCAAAGGGGACATCGCTAATCTCCAGCATCGAACCTATCCGCTCACCCAATGCGGTACCGCTTTGCTGATAGGCTTGAGCGGTCTGATCTGCAGCCTCGCGACTCAGGGACTGATCCTGAAACAGGGGTTCGGCAAACGCTGAACAGCACAGTAGCGCTAACAACCCCTGCAGCCAACTAGCGGTACGACGAGCAAGCCGCACGTGCATCATCTTGCTGTCATCCGAGCCGCTGCGACCATAGCCTCCATCACTCATCCACCACCCAGCCTCTCGAACAAAAGCCTAGCATCATCAGCAGACAACCCACTATTTAAACCAAGCCTGCAGCGCGGCCAACTGCTCTTCGGGCAGGGTAAAATAACCGGCCGCCGCCAACACCATCACTACCAGCACCCAAATCAGCGGGTGCCTGCTAGATTTTTTATTCACCGCGTTGGCCTCTAGGTTGGATTTAATGCCGTGACCGCTGCGCTGCTCACCTAAGAATTTTTCGGTCCAACCCCCACTGCTCTGATCATGACCCTGTCTAATACTCAGCAGTGTTGACAGGTCACTCAGTTTTTTACGAAACTGCGACTCCAGCCGTTCCAAGGCTAAGCCTTGGGTCACATGCTGATAAATATCAGCGATATTGTTATGCGCAGGCCGTACCGGATTATCGAACAGGTAATGCGAACTAAATCGATAGGCATCCAGCTGAGTACTGCTGAGCAGGTCCCCCCCTAACTCGGCGGACTGGGCAAGTCGGTCGCTGATCATCGATAGCTGTCGGTGGTAGGCCATTCCCAGTCCGTAAAGCGCCAGCGAGCGGCAAAAATCAGGCTCACTCTTACCACCAAAAATATAGCCTCTGCGGTAGTTCATCACCCAGCTATTACTCAAATACTTACGGGTCACCCCCTCAAGATTAGGCTCCCCCTCACCAGTAGCCATACTCAGGTAATGCAGAAACTCCTGCTTCTGTAAGCCCCGTGGCATCCACAGTACCTGATGCACATAGGCGTCGTAATAAAAGGCCTCATCTACATTCAATAACTTGGCAAGTTGCGCCCGGCACTGCGTTTCCAGCGCCTTACGCCCACCATGACGCAGATCTCTGAGCACCACCAGCATGTCGGTTTGGAGCGGTTTGCTAAAATAGCTAAAACCATAGACGGTACTGTCGGGGAAGTTCATTTTTGCAAAGCGACTGCTGGCATTGAGGCTATCGTAGAGGGGCACCACTTTTTGCACCGACAGTTGCATGCCATAATTCTGCGGCATCAGTGTCTTACCACTATCGAGAAGAAAAAATAGTGCGACCTTGGTATCCATAGATCTGTCCCTCGATGGTCTCTAACCGTTCAGCAGTCAGCGCCGCAGGATGGCTTGGATCGGCTATGTGCTGTCGCCTAACTCTTGGTTATCACCAGTATAGAACTAACGCTGTTGATTAATCTCCAGCGTTAATCCGTGACGGCTAGGCTGGAAACGCTGTGCGCGCTGCAGATCATCAACAATCAGCAGCGTCGTTAAGGCCTCTCAACCATCAGCCCGCAACATCTAATGAGCACAGAGTCTTCTAGTAGCTTTTCCGGCAAACACTCCGTTATGCTGGCGCCCGCGGTTAATGACTAGACGATTAATACATGAGAGCCAGACTGTGATTACCGATCCATTTTTTTATCTGTTGGCCATCCCGGCGGTGCTGATTGTAGGTATATCCAAAGGTGGTCTAGGCGGCGGCCTGGGACTGATCGCGGTGCCGCTGATGGCGTTGGCGATCACCCCTGTTCAAGCGGCCGCTATATTGCTGCCCATCCTCTGCGTGATGGATCTGGTGAGCATGTGGGGCTTCCGTGGCCGCTACGATAGTAGCAATCTGAAAATCTTACTCCCGGCAGCCGCACTGGGTATTGGTATCGGCGCTCTGAGTTTTCAATACCTGACCGAAACTCATATCAAGCTGCTGATCGGCACTATCGCTCTGGTCTTTACGCTCAACTTCGGGATCAACAAACTGCGCAAACGCTCACCGAAAAAAACTGCGGCAGATCCCCTCAAAGGGAGCTTCTGGGGAACCTTGGCGGGATTTACCAGCTTCAGCGTCCATGCGGGCGGGCCGCCGATGAACATCTATCTGCTACCCCAACAGCTGGACAAAACCCTGTTTGCGGGCACCACGGTTATTTTTTTCGCGGTGATCAACTTCATCAAAGTGGTACCCTACAGCCTGCTGGGACTGTTCGACACCGAGAACCTAATGACCTCGCTAGTGCTGGTGATCTTTGCGCCCATCGGCGTCTACACGGGTATCTGGATGCATAACCGCATTAACGATACCTGGTTTTATCTGCTCTGCTACGGGATGCTTTTTCTGACCAGTATAAAGCTCCTCTATGAAGCCGGGACTGCAGTATTCGTGTCGTAATCGCTGCTAAACGAATCACTACAATAAACCCGCTACAATAAACCCATGACCATAAACCCACGATCAGGCGCTTACCGATGCACCCTCGATATCTAACACCGCAGCTCGGCGGTCGTAGCGCCGAATTAGGGTTAGCGGCCTGCTGGCTGCTGGTCAGCCTGCTAGTCAACGGCTGTGCCAGCCTGCAGCCCGGTTTTGAAAAGCCCAGCGTCAGCGTCAACTCCTTTAACGTGCTGCCCGCTAGCGGCATGCTGCCGCAGTTCGCCATCGGTCTGCATATCATCAACCCCAACCGCACCGCGCTGACCCTGCAAGGCCTGGTGTACAGCATAGAGATTGAAGGCCACAGGGTGATCACCGGCGTCGCCAACAACCTGCCGGTCGTCGCAGCCTATGGCGAAGAGGATATAGAAATCCAAGCCAGCGCGGATCTGTTCAACAGTTTACGGGTACTCTCGAGCTTGATCCAACAACAGCACGGGCAGGTCAATTACCGTTTCAGCGCCCGACTCAATGTCGGCAACCTGCTGCCGGATATCCTGATCTCCGATCAGGGCCGGATCGATCTTAGGGCCAGCTCAGCCACTCAGTAATGTGTAGTGATATTGCTAGCGTTTGGCAAACCCTCTATGGTGCCGAGCTCTATATTGTTCGGCTTTTATACCTATCTAAGCCCTAAGGAACCCTCATGGTCGACAAGGTTTATCTCTCCGCTCAAGGACTCCTGGAAGATTCGTTCCGCTTAGGCCTGGAAATTTTCAAGAGCGGGTTTCGGCCCGACTTTATCGTCGCTGTCTGGCGCGGGGGTACGCCGGTAGGTATTGCGGTGCAGGAGATTCTCGATAACCTCGGGGTTACAACCGACCATATCGCCATTCGTACTTCATCCTACACCGGTATCGGTAAACGGGGACGCAAAGTACGGGTACACGGGCTGGATTACATCATCCGCAATGTAGATGCGCACCACGCCTTACTGATCGTCGATGATGTGTTCGACACCGGCCTGAGTATCAAGGCGGTCATCGAGACGCTGCGCACCAAAGCGCGTTTAAACACCCCCAGCGATATCCGCATCGCCACCCCCTGGTTCAAACCGGCCAATAACAAGACCGATCTGCTGCCCGATTATTACCTGCATCAATCTGATGACTGGCTGGTCTTCCCGCACGAGTTGAACGGTTTGGAGCGTGAAGAGGTGCTCGCCAACAAACCCGGCATGCGCGCGATCTTCGACGAGTACGGCATCTAAAGCAGCGGCTCAGTGGCACAGGCTGCTAACCGGATCAGCAGTCACGACGCCAACCCGACACACCTCTTACGATAGGGTTTAAGAATCTTATGCTACTAGCCTTGGCCTGCTTCATCATCATGATCTCCTCGTTGCTCCAAACCGCGATAGGGTTTGGACTGGCGCTGGTCTCCGTTCCTTTTTTAATCCTGATCGATCCGCAGATGGTGCCCGCCCCAATCGTCATGATCGGCTGCGTCCAGCTATGTATCTCCGCTTGGGTGCATAAAGCAGACATCCAGTGGCCGCCCATTTTGTGGGCAACGCTAACCAGAATACCGGGGACCGCAGTGGCCGTCTGGTTGATGTCGATAACAGGAATAGAGGGTATTAAGATGTTGATAGCCTGTTCGGTGTTCGCCGCGGTCGCTATCAGTTTATGCAAAGTTCAGGTCGATCCTACCACCAAAAACCACCTTATCGCGGGGTTCTTCTCGGGCTTAGGCGGCACCGCCACCGGTATTGGCGGGCCACCGATGGCACTGCTCTACCAACATCAACAGGGCGACACTGTCCGCGCCAACCTTTCGGCATTCTTTGTCATAGGCAGTTTGATATCACTAGTCGGGATGGCGGCAGGAGGCTTTGTCACTCCCCAGAGCTGGAGCTATTTTTTCTATTTCCTACCCGCTAGCCTGATCGGCGTCTGGCTGGGCATGAGGGTCAAACATCGACTTAAATCAGAATGGATGCGCCCTATGATCCTGGTGCTCTGCTCGGTTAGCGCGGCGGTGCTGGTGCTACAAATTCTGTTCGACTGAACCCTTTACGGCAGCGGCCCCTTAACAGCGCCCAGACCGTCAACAAGATCACAACAGCGGGCGCCACACGCAGTCCTGCACCGCCCGACTCCCGCCTTAGCCGCGTTTTTTTAAATACCGACTAAACTTTTCCTCAGTGACGGGCTCCAACCCATTCATGGCGGTGATCGGCCCTTTGATACCTTCAAGCATCGATACCCGCTTGGGCCAGCCAGTAACCAGTAACCAGTAACCATCCAGATCTAGGCACAGCTGCTATGCAGAAATTTTCTCAGCGAATCTCAACCCTCTGCCTCATTCTAAGCCTGTCGATACTGCCCAATCTACTGTACTCGACCTCAAGCCTGGCCGCACTGCCGCTCAGTGACTCTCAGGGGCAGCCACTGCCGACACTGGCACCGCTGCTTAAGGGCGTGACCCCCGCGGTTGTCAACATATCCACCTTTACCTACCGACGCGCCAGCAATCCACTCTTGGAAGACCCTTTTTTCCGCCGTTTTTTTAACCTGCCACCGCCACAGCAACCTCGCCAGCAACGCCAGTCTCAGAGCGCAGGCTCAGGGGTCATTATCGACGCCAAGCAGGGTTGGGTAGTCACCAATCATCATGTGATCGCCGCTGCTGACGAGATCCATATCGGCCTGACCGACGGTCGCAATCTGCAAGCCACACTCATCGGTAGTGATCCTGATGCGGACCTGGCGCTGCTCAAGGTCGACGCGCAGCAACTCATCGCCGTACCCATGGCAAATTCAGACCAACTCCAGGTCGGTGATTTTGTGGTCGCGATCGGTAATCCATTCGGTTTGGGACAGACGGTAACGACCGGCATCGTCAGCGCATTGGGGCGCACCGGCCTGGGTATTGAGGGTTATGAAAACTTTATCCAGACCGACGCATCGATCAACCCCGGTAATTCGGGTGGCGCCCTGATCAACCTGGCTGGCGAATTGGTGGGTATCAATACCGCGATCATCGCCCCAGGCGGCGGCAATGTCGGTATCGGTTTTGCGATACCCAGCAACATGACCCAAGCCATCATCCAGCAGTTAGCGACCACCGGTGAAGTCCGACGCGGCAGGCTGGGCGTGGTGATTCAAGATCTATCCACTGAGCTGGCCGACGCCTTCGGTCTACAACCCCACGAAAGTGGGGTACTGGTCAGCGAAGTGGCGGCCAACTCCGCCGCCGACAACGCGGGAGTTCTTGCCGGAGACGTGGTCCTGAAAGTCAACGGCGAAGTGGTCAAAAATACCGCCGAGCTGCGTGCTAAGCTCGGGGTCTGGCTGATCGGAAAATCCTTAACCTTTGATCTGCTGCGAGATAATGCGCGCTTCCAGAAAGTTGTCGTCCTGGATCTTCCCGGCCAAGGTCTCACCGAGGGCCAGCGTTACAACCCCAATCTCGCCGGTGCGCAGCTGACCGAAGACCACAACCGGGTGCTGCTAAAATCGATTCAACCCGACAGCCCCGCGGCACGCACAGGACTGCGCCCTGGGGATCGAATCCTGTCGGTCAATCGCATCCAGATCCGTTCTCTTGAGGAGTTTGCCGCAGCGGCGCAACAGCGACGTTCGACGCTACTGTTATTGATCGACCGGGGCGGCAACGCCCTCTACCTAGCGCTGCCCAACCACTAATACGGCTGGATTACATCGCGTACAGAGAACGTTTCAAGGCACATATTGATGGTGAGCTGCTATCTGAGATTTGTACGGCAGCAAACAAAGGGCCCATCTTGGGGAGTGAGTGATTCAAGATTGAGGTGGAGGCATTGCATGGCCGCAGGCTTTGGTCGGCAAAAACAGGTAGTCCAAAAGAAAGTTTGATACGACCCCAATTACTATCATCTTCATAGTACGGGTGTTTACGAGATGAGAACTGCTCCAGAAAAGCCTGATACTTCGACACGGCGTGAGCTGCCGGGCGCACTCACTCAACTTGCTGAACTGTCACCCGCGTATTTCGGCATGGTAATGGCGACGGGTATCGTCTCGCTCGCTGCTCACCTGCTGGACATGCAGTTCATAGCGAAAGCGTTGTTCCAGTTTAATATCGTTGTTTACGTAACGCTTTGGTTCTTGTCCATGCTACGCATGATTCGATACCCGGGTCGGTTCTTTGGCGACATGGTCGATCATCTACGCGGACCTGGGTTCTTCACCGTTGTGGCGGCAACCGGTATCCTTGGTGGGCAGTTCGTGTTGCTCACGGCTGACTATCGCATTGGCACCGTGCTCTGGGTGATAGCGCTGTTGCTTTGGATCGGTCTGACCTACACGATATTTACAGGTTTCACTATCAAAGAGAAGAAACCGACTCTTGATAAAGGGATCAATGGCGCCTGGCTACTTGCAGTCGTGGCGACGCAATCGATTGCGGTCCTCAGTGCACTGCTCGCGGCCCACGTCAGCCAGCCTGGAAAACTGGAGATGAACTTCCTTGCGCTCTCGATGTGGCTGTGGGGAGGGATGTTGTATATATGGATGATGTCACTCATTTTTTACCGCTACACTTTTTTCCCACTTTCTCCCAGCGATCTGTCACCACCCTATTGGATCAACATGGGTGCAATGGCGATATCGACTTTGGCGGGATCACTGCTCATTATCAATGTGTCCGACGCCCCCTACCTGACTTCGCTGTTACCCTTTATCAAGGGGTTCACGGTCTTTTATTGGGCGACGGGCACTTGGTGGATCCCTATGCTGGTGATACTCGCCATTTGGCGCCACCTGTACAAGCAATTCCCAATGCAATACGACCCGCTTTACTGGGGCGCAGTTTTCCCGCTCGGCATGTATGCGGTGAGTACTGAGCGGATGAGCGAAGCGATGGGGTTCAATTTTCTCAAGTTCTTGCCGCCAATCTTTTTGTACATTGCACTTGTCACATGGACGGCAACATTTGTTGGATTTGTTTTGGATCTGTTACGTCGCGCCCGCACATTTAGGTTGTAGACGTCGGCAGGGCTGCGCCCCCCGAGCAAGACGTTAGATGTAAAAGGATAAGTAATGAGCATCTCCCTAAAGCGAGCCTACGAACAGACGGCAAAGACGGATGGAGTGCGAGTACTTGTAGACAGACTTTGGCCACGCGGTGTAACAAAAACTAAGGCCAACATTGATCTTTGGATTAAAGATTTGGCGCCAACAACGGAACTGCGGAAGTGGTTCGGGCACGATCCTGAGAAGTGGTCCGAGTTTCAAAAGAAGTATCGTGCGGAACTCAAAGGTAACCCAGCCCTGTCAGAAATCAGAGCACTATCTCGTCAAGGAAATGTAACCCTGGTTTACGCAGCCAAGGACCAGATGCACAGTCATGCGTTGGTGCTCAAACAAGTTCTTACCCGTGGCGCCTAATCAGGTAGCCGGGGCTCTAACCCTCAGCCCCCACCAGCAACCGGACGCAGTAAACTGCCGATTTCTGAGCCGTCAGGTGGCAATAATGTATACCAAACTGTCAGAAATTGCTCTCGTTGTATTTATCAGCGCTTTGCTTTCTGGCTGTTTCAGCCTCAATGACACTCAAAGGAACATAGCGGAGACTCAACCCTCTGCATATGATGATATCAATGGTGTGATCGTTGGTTCTGTAACGGCTCCGATTAGTTTCCCTTACCACCACACCGTTCTTTTCGAATACCGATCTGAAGATGGCGACATGCAACACAAGGGAGTGCTTACTTCCGGCATGAAGCATAGAAATTTTCTCATAGATATCCCCACCTGTAGTGAAACTGATATCCCTTGGTTGTGTGGCCGACTTTTTGTTGTAAGCCTGCCCGCAGGTAACTACAAAATATCTGAAGTGCTTTTTCGTGAATTTGCATGGTTTCGAGAAATGCCCCCTATGAGGTTCACCGTCACGAAGGGACGCATCCTGTATCTCGGTAATTTGCATGTGTCCTTCTGCAAAGGGAACCAAAGTTATCGCCGTATCATCCTGGGTGGAGATGTCATCATAAAGGATGAATATGAACGAGATACTGCGCTAATTAGAGAACGATTCAATGCGATCCGTTCGGGTTCTATCGAGAAGAAACTCCTGCCAGATCTCAAGTGGAGAATGAGAATCCCATATGAGCCCGATGATTGGGGAGAATGTGGGATACCAGCTAACAAGAAAAGCCAGTCGGACGGCTGACACCGCTGCTGCTTACAACGCTATGCGAACTGTAGCTCAAGCTGGCGGGTGCGGCTGTTTAAGCGCCCGACGTAACACCTTACCGACGTTACTCTTGGGCAGGTCATCGCAGAACTCGACCTGCTTAGGAATCTTATACGCAGTCAACCGCTCCCGGCAGTAAGCTTGAATCTGCGCCAACGACAACTGCTCAGAATTACTGACCACAAAGAGCTTCACCGCCTCCCCAGTTAGCTCATCGGGCACGCCAATCGCGGCACACTCACGCACCTCGGGCATGCTACAGACGATATCTTCGATCTCGTTAGGATAGACATTGAAACCCGAGACGATGATCATATCTTTCTTACGATCCACTATGCGGACAAAGCCATCCCCCTGAATGATCGCCATATCACCGCTTCGGAACCAACCATCGGCCGTCATCGCCAACGCTGTTTCCGTCGGTTGCTGCCAGTAGCCTTTCATCACCTGCGGCCCGCGTATATAGAGCTCACCCGGCTGACCGTTGGGTAACAGCTGCTCATCGTCATCCAGAACTTTAAGCTCGGTCAGCGGTAATGGCTGGCCGATCGTCCCCAGCTGCACGCTATTGGGCAGGTTAAAGGTCACCCCAGGCGAGGTCTCGGTCAGGCCGTAGCCCTCCAGAATCTGGCAGCCGGTGATCTGCTGCCAACGGTTGGCCGCAGCCGTGGTCAGCGCCATGCCGCCGGACGCGGTAAATTTCAACGCACTGAAATCCAGCTGGGCAAACTCTTTATTGCTAGATAGCGCCACGAACAGGGTATTAAGCCCGGCGAAACCGGTGAATTTCCATTTTTTCATCTCCTTGACGAAACCCGGTATATCACGCGGATTGGGGATCAGGACGCTGTGGTTGCCACTGCCGAGCAGCAGCATACAGTGCAGGGTAAAGGCATAGATGTGGTACAGCGGCAGCGGACCGATAAAGGTCTCTTTGGAGACACCGATAAAATCACCAAAGTGGCGCGCCAGCTGCAGGTAGTTGGCCACCAGGTTGCCATGGGTCAGCATCGCCCCTTTGGCAACCCCGGTAGTACCGCCGGTGTATTGCAACACCGCGACATCCTCAGGCCCTGGGGTTGAGGGCAGATGCAGATGCTCGCTACCCAACTGCAGCGCTTGCGGTAATGAGACGGCGCCAGGAAGAGAGTACTCCGGCACCAGTTTCTTGAGGTGCTTAACCACCGCGTTTAGCAGCCAGCGTTTGAGCGGACTGTGCAGATCCGCCACCTCGGTGGTGATCAGGTGGCGGATCTGGGTGGTCGTCAGAATTTTTTCGACCCGCTCACCACAGCCGGCATACAGCACCAGCGCCTTGACACCGGCGTCGTTGAATTGATGCTGCATCTCACTGGCGGTATAGAGTGGATTGGTATTCACCACCACCAACCCGGCACGCAGGGCCCCAAACACCACCACCGGATACTGAATCAGATTGGGTAGCTGCACCGCGATCCGGTCACCCGGCTGCAGTTTGAGCACCTGCTGCAGATAGGCGGCAAAATGTGCCGAGAGCTGATCCAGCTCTCGGTAACTCAGCGTTCGTCCTAGGCTGCTGAAAGCGGGTAGCTCACTATAGCGCTGAAACGCTAACGTCATCACCTCGATAATTGAATTAACGCCATCAGGGTTGATAGCGGCCAGAAAGGGCGGCGGATTGGGGTTACCGGTTGGAACTGCTGCACTCTCGATCATCACAACACCTGATCCGTTTATTATGGTGGTTGAATCACTGTTATATCGAATCCTCGGTATGAGTAGCACGGATAACAACGGCTATGACCCGAATACTCTAGTCCCCGCTACTGTCCGAACGACTGCCTAAACTATAGTCCGGACTAACGTCAACATCAGAGCCGCTCGATAACGGTCGCAATCCCCTGACCCATACCGATACACATGGTCGCCAGGCCCAGCGTGCCCTGGCGCTGCTCCATCACGTTCAGCAGACTGGTGATGATCCGGGTACCGGAACAGCCCAGCGGATGCCCCAGAGCGATGGCGCCGCCGTGCATATTCACTTTCTGTTCCATCAACTCACGTAATTTTAGGTCTTTGAGCACCGCCAGCGCCTGTGCGGCGAAGGCTTCGTTAAGCTCGATAAAATCCAGATCATCGACCGTCAACCCCGCACGTTTGAGCGCCATCTTGGTCGCCGGCACCGGACCATAGCCCATGATCGCCGGATCACAACCCGCCACCCCCATCGACCGAATCCGGGCCCGCGGGGCCACGCCTAGCGCACGTGCTCTGGCACCCGACATCAGCAACACCGCCGAGGCACCATCGGCGAGTGCCGAGGAGCTACCTGCGGTGACCGTGCCCCCTTTGGGGTCAAACACCGGCCGCAATCCAGTCAACGATGCCAATGAGGTCTCCGGACGGATCACCTCATCGATCTCGATCAGCTTTTTGAAGCCGTTATCATCATGACCCTCAACCGCGATCAACTCGTTGGCAAAGCCACCGGCCAGGGTAGCCGCCTGGGCTTTTTGCTGCGAACGCAGTGCGAAGGCATCCTGCTGTTCACGACTGATGCCGTGCAGTTTGGAGAGCATCTCCGCGGTCAGCCCCATCATCATCGAGGCTTTGGCCGCGTGCTTGCTCAGCGATGGGGTGATATCGATACCCTGGGTCATCGCCACATGGCCCATATGCTCGACGCCACCGACCATAAACAGCTCGCCGTTGCCGCTCAGTATCGCTTGGGCTGCACTGTGCAGTGCGGCCATCGACGATCCGCACAGGCGGTTGACGGTCTGCGCCGGCACCCTGTTAGGCAGCCGACTGAGCAGCCCGACCGCCCGCGCTACGTTAAAGCCCTGCTCTTGAGTTTGGTTGACACAGCCCCAGAGCAGATCGTCGACCTCCGCCGGATCAACTGCGGGGTTACGATCGAGCAGCGCATCGACCAATACCGCAGACAACTCATCGGCGCGTACATGTCGGAACCCGCCATTCTTGGTCCGTCCCATCGGGGTACGCACGGCATCCACGATCACCGCATCGGTATCCATATAACTCATCTGTGTATCCCCCGGTTAGGCGTAGAAGCGCTGCTTGGCCGCAGCCATGGCACGTAATTTTTCAGTCGGCCGATACAGATTACCCAGCTCGGCAAACTGATCGGCCAGCTGGCAGAACGCCTCTAGACCCAAGGTATCGATATAGCGCAGCGCACCGCCTCGGAACGGCGGAAAGCCGATACCGTAGACCAGCCCCAGATCCACCTCGGCGGCTGAGTCGACGATGCCATCTTCCAGACAACGCACCGCTTCCAGGCACAGCGGCACCATCATCACCGCCACCATCTGCTCATCGCTCCACTGCCGTTTTTCAACCACCACCGAGTCCAGCAGCGCCTGAATCTCGGGGGCCGGCTGTTTGCTCGGTTTACCCCTCTTATCGGGCACATAGTTATAAAAACCCTGGGCACTCTTCTGTCCCAGACGCCCCTGTTCGACCAACAGCTCAATGGCACTCTTGCGGGTATTCGCCATCCGCTCCGGGAACCCCTTTGCCATCACCCCATTGGCATGTACTGCGGTATCCAGACCCACCACATCGAGTAGGTAGCCAGGGCCCATCGGCCAGCCGAAACGTTCCATCAACTTGTCGATGCGAGCCAGCTCCACACCCGCTTCGAGCAACCGGGTAAAACCGCCAAAATAGGGAAACAGAATGCGATTCACCAGAAAGCCCGGGCAATCGTTGACCACGATTGGGGTCTTGCCCATCGCCAGCGCGTAGGCCACGGTGGTGGCGATCGCCTGTTTGCTGCTCTTCTCGCCGCGGATCACTTCGACCAGCGGCATCCGCTGCACCGGATTGAAAAAATGCATACCACAGAAATTTTCGGGACGTTGCAACGACTCCGCCAACCGGGTGATCGAGAGGGTCGAAGTATTGGAGGTCAGCATGCACTGCTCAGAAACCTGGCGCTCCACCTCGGCCAATACCATCCCTTTGACCTTGGGATGCTCCACCACCGCTTCGACCACCAGATCTACGCTGCCAAAATCACCGTAGCTCAGGGTAGGACGAATGCGCGTCAAGGCGCTGGCCATCTTGGCCGCATCGATACGACCGCGGCTCAGCTCACCGGTGAGCAAGCGCCCGGCCTCGACCAAGCCACCTTGAATGCCCGCTTCATTGATATCTTTCATCAGAATCGGCGTGCCCTTAACAGCCGACTGGTAGGCGATACCGCCACCCATGATCCCGGCACCCAGTACTGCAGCCTGCTTAACGGGTTTGGCTTGTTTGGCATATTTTGCTGCGACCTTCTTGATCTGCTGATCATTGAGGAACAGCCCCACCAGATTGGCGCAGACATCGGTCTTGGCGACCTTCACAAAGGCGTTGGCCTCCACCTCCATAGCCTGGTCCCGCGACATCTCTGCGTGCTGTTGCATCACGTTCACCACCGCCACCGGGGCCGGATAGTGCGGGCCCGCCTTAGCGGCAATAAAGCCCTTGGCGGTCTCAAATGCCAGCATCGCATCGAGCTGCCCTAGCTGCAGCGGGCTTTGCTTCTCCAATCGCCGCGCCCGATAATCGAGCTTGCCGGCACGACACTGCACCAACAGGTCCAGCGCCGCTTCACGCAGCTTATCGCCGCTTACCACCGCATCCACAGCCCCTTCGAACAGCGCCTTATCGGCACGTTTTTCAGCACCCGTGCAGATCCACTCGATGGCATTATCAGCGCCGATCAGCCGCGGCAGACGTACGCTGCCACCCCAACCCGGAAAGATCCCCAGTTTCACTTCAGGCAGACCCACCTTGGCGCTGTCGGCCATCACGCGGTAATCGGCTGCCAGACAGAGTTCGAAACCGCCGCCTAGCGCCACGCCATTAATCGCCACCACCGTGGGGCAAGGCAGATCTTCCAGTACGCTAAACAGCCGGTTGATCCCCCTATTCATCTCGATAATCTCAGCATCAGCCATGCTGAACACCTCGCTAAACAGGGTGATATCGGCGCCGACTATAAAAGTATCCTTGGCGCTGCTGATCAGCACCCCCGCCAACTCGGACTCTGAAGCCAGGGCTTCAACGGCGGTTTTCAAATCATCCAGGGTCTGGTTATCAAACTTGTTAATCGGGCTGCCCTGCTGGTCAAAGCGCATCTCGACGAGATTATCCTGCAGTGCGACGACCTGTATCGACGGTCCTTGGTAGATCATTATTTCACCCATTTACGGTTGTCCGAGTCGTGAGGCGAGGACGGTTATTGTTGCCCTTTAGATGCACAGCGGCCAGCCTACAGCCTGCGAATTAAAAAGACTTACTAACTTTAGCAGCACAACTGGAGCTGCGCCGCTCTTGACTAGATCTGCTACACTGCTGCTCCCGATTGCTGCCTGTTGCCAACCCATGTCCAAAGCCCTGATCATCTGCGCCGCTAAAACCCTCGACGACAGTGGCTCGATCCAACACTGCCTCGATTTAGAACAGCGCATCGAACAGCTGGGGCAGCCCATCCTGCAACTGCATATCGATCCTCTCAGCACGGATTGGCATAGCCCGGAAGCTCCGTTACATTTTCGTAGCGGCTGCGCGCCGATCGAGGCACTGGCGCACGCCAAGACCCTTATCGAGGAGGGCCAGCAGGCGGTGTTGATCTGTGGCGAGGATCACCTGAAAACAGGGTATAGCCGCCATCAGCGCCTGCAACAGATGGCGGTCTACGGCGCCGATCAGCCGCTGACTCAAGCCTACACCGAGCTGGCGCAACATTTCTTAGAGCAACATCAGATCGATGCACCTCAATTCCGCCAGATCGCCCAGGCGCTGTTCGACAACTACAGCCTTAGTTACCGCAACGCGCTGAGTGACGATTTCTCACCCGAACTGCTACCCAATGCCCGCTGGCACCAACCGATCACCTCGCTGTTTCGTGGCGTCGATTGCGCCAATCCAATGGTCGATTTTAAGGGTCGGCTGCTGATTGTCAGCGCAGCACTGGCCCAGCAGCTCGGCTGTGCCGCCAGCCAGATGCTAGAGATCAAAGCGGTGGGGCTGAGCCGACTGGAGCACGATGGTCCTGAGCATATCGAGACGATCGCCAGTTATGACCATCTGCGGGATGCTTATCAGGATTGTTGCCGCGAGGCCGGGATCGATTTTGCCGCGGTATTTAAACGTGGCGACGCCCTGCTGGAAGCGTACACCTGCTATCCGGTGGTGCCGATGGCCTTTCTGCTGGCATCTGGGTTGGTAGAGGTACTTGAACAGATTCCCGAATTTTTAGCCCAGCACAGTATCACCGTCACCGGCGGCATGAATCTGGCCAGAGCCGCGTGGAACAACCCCGCCCTCAACGCCCTGATCAGCATGCATCATTGCCTGGTTAACGGCACAGAGCACTGCGGCCTGGTGCACGGCAATGGTGGCTTGGGCTATCGCCAGGGGGTGGCACTATTGAGCAAACTGCCAAGCTGATCGCCAGCCGCCAAGCGCGGCCTCAGCCCTGAGTCAGCACCAGATCACTCTTGGGGCGGCAACTGCAGGCCAAGATATAGCCCCCCGCTTTGTCAGCATCGCTAAGCCCGGCATCTTGCAGCACCTCTACCTCACCGCTCTCGAGCTTGACTCGACAGCTGCCGCAAAAACCACCGCGGCAGGAGAACGGAATCGCAACGCCCGCGTGCTCGGCTTGCTCCAGCAGACTCTGCTGGGTATTACCCTCCACCAGACTATCCCAGGAGTCGAACAAAATACTGACCTGCCGCGGTACCACCGCAGTGCTACCACGATCGCCTTCTCGGACGCCAAAACTCTCCTCAAAGTACTGCGACTCCGGCAATCCCAGTGCCAGCAGCAACGACTTCGCCTGCGCCATAAAGGGGTGCGGTCCGCACACATAGGCCTGGCGCTGCGCCAGTTTGGGGATCGTCTCTAACATCGAGCGATCCAGCCGACCGCGAAAACAGCGCAGATCGCCGGGATTAGCCCGGGTCAGGGTATAGATCAGCCGACAACGACCCTGCTGTTTAGCTAACAGCTCGAGTTCCTGGCGGGCGATCAGATCCGCTTCGCTGTGAGCACTGTGCAAAAAAACTATATCGTTATCGAGCTGCAGATCGGCCAGCCAACGCAGTATCGACAGCATCGGGGTGATACCACTGCCAGCCGACAGCAACAGCAGCGGATCCGCTGATGCAGCATGGCAATGAAAGTCACCGGCGGGTGCTCGCGCCAGCAGCTGATCTCCCACCTTAAACTGGTCATTCAGCCAGTTGGATACCCGTCCACCGGCAACCCGCTTCACGGTAATCGCCAGCCGATCCGGTCGACTCGGCGAGCTGGAGAGCGTGTAGTTACGGTGCAGCGGCTCGCCGTCAAGCTCCAGCTCTAAACAGATAAACTGGCCGGGGAGATACTGCGCCCGAAGTGCGTCGAGCAACTGGAAACTGAAGGTTTTAACATCCGCCGTCTCGTCACGAATCGCCACGCATTCGAGCCTGGCCAGTTCGCCCGGCTGCCAGGGATGCGGGATCAGCGCGGGACGCTGCAGCACCGGCGCCTGATCGAGATAGACGGGCGCGGGCTGGGTCTGCAACACCTCAACCTCATCGTACAAGGAGATTTTTCCGCGATTAAGGGCGACCAGATTCTGGCCGAAGTAGACCTTGCCATCGCCTTTACGGTAGCGCGCCAGCGTCGCTAACGGCTGCTGTTCGGCATCAGCCTCGGCACTGTCTGGATCGATCGTGGTTAATAGACAACGCGAGCAGGAGGTCGTCACCTCAAACACCACCTCGCCGATACGGATCTGCTTCCAGCCATCTTCGGCAAAGGCTGCGCAGCCTTTGAGCACCAGATTGGGTCGAAACTGCTCCATCCGTACCGGATTCACCAGACGCTTATTGAGGTCCGCCAACGAGGCTTGCGACAACAACAGCAATGGGTAGCCGTCGGCAAAGCTCACTTCTCCTGCCGCCAGACCGACATGCGTTGCGCGCTGGCGGTGACTCTGCTGGCCCAGATAGAGCAATTGCAACGGCTCATCGAGATAGCGACTAAACCAGGCATCGGCTTGTGCCCCGCAACGCTGGCCCTGCAGCCTATCCGCCCAGATGGTCAGATCGCAGTATTCGGAACAAAAGTCGCTGTAACGAAGCTCCAGCGCTGTCATCCCCGGCGCTTTTACATGCAGCCCGGTGGCCAGCAACGCACTATGAATCTGCAGCAACCGCGGATGGCTACGGGCACTGATAAATTGGCCATCGGGCCGTGCCACCACGAAGCGTCGGTCAAAGGCCAAGCCCTGCTCCTCCACCAGTGCATGGTTGAGATGGATACCGGTGGTGGATTTAATAGGATAGACACTGAGCTGACTAACGCGGATCTCTGGCATACTGGATTCCAAGATAAATAAAGAACTCACCGCTAGTAAAACTCGTTTTGAGCCTCCCAGCGCCAACCCAATTTAATCTAATTATGGACGCGGATGCCATCAGCGCTCTTAGATGAGAATAGTTATTGCCCCTTACAATACGCGAGGCGCAGCCTATAGATTAGGCGTTAGATTGCCCCCTGGAAACAACGGATCAGCCATTCTGGATTCCGATCATCGATGCTGTCAATCCAGCAAAACGGAGCAGCTACGTCCAGAATGGGTGATAGGGATGGAAACGGACGGGAATAGAGTTCTTCTGATTGGGTTATAAACCGCAAAAAATCAGGGTATAGCTATCCAACGTATTATTGCCCGCCAAATTTGGTCAGACTGTTATTTTTTACCGGCCTGCCCGCTGGCGGCAGTTATGGAAGCGAGCTGCGCTGCTTGACGAGCACGCAGTGACTCCTGCCGGGCCTTTTGACTGTTTTGCAAGGCGCGCAACTGCTGCTCCTGCTGCCCCTTAATGGCATTCGACTGCTGCTCCTGCTGGCGTTCAATGGCACTCAACTGCGCTTCTTGCTGGGCCGTAATCGCCTCAAGTTCACTTTTCTGTTGTTGCTGCAAGGCATCGAGTTCACGCTCTTGAGCGGCTTTCATGTCATCAATTTGCTGACTCATACTGTTGTTCCTAGTGGTTTAGATCTTTTGAAAAGACAAAGCCGCCAGCTTGCGCCGGCGGCTTTGTAGTCATGTTAGATAACGGTTGAATTGATCATAGCATCGTTAAATGGATCCGCCCATGCGTAGCCTTCAGCGTAATCATGCATCGCTTCGTCGTTGCCATTCTGGTCTGATTCAGCGCCAAAAGCCGCCATAAAGCTGTCCGTGTCAAAGTTACTCAGCTCTAACTGCTCGCTAATGTCTGAGAGCGCATCATATTCCACAGTAACCGTTCCATCGCTGATGCGGCCAGCCTCGAAGCTCCAGTTTTCATCGTAGTGATGCTCAGTGCTAACCGAATGACCTTCACCATCTGACCAACTATAACTTTGGGTGTGACCGACAACCTTGCTGCTCAAGTCCTTCAGCGTTTCGCTACTGATGCTGATCAGATCACCATCATCTTCGGTATAGCTGTAAGCGGTCATATAACCGGTCAGCCCTTCATCAGAGTAGTCATTGACAGTGCCAACAGCATCACTAGCGTTAAACGTACTACCCTGGAAGTTCCCGTCCGCGTCGTAGCGGTTCTCTACGCTAGCCTGACTATTGTTGCTGTCCATCCAGTTATTGGTTTCGACGTAGCCGGTGATAATGTCCCCTTCCATCAGCATTTCGGTGCTGCTTCCACCTAAGCCGTTGCTGCTACCATCCTCCACAGTGAACGTGATAGCGTCGTTGGCGCTGACGTTGTTGACGTTGTCGGTGCCGGCGCTGTTGCCGGCGACATCGACTACATCGGCGACCAGGCTGTAGCTGTTACCGGGGGTCAGTGCCTGCAGTGCGGCGGCCGGCACCGTAATGATGGC
>JBFGZQ010000031.1:0-20404 GCA_041586735.1 Motiliproteus sp. | reverse complement strand
TTCTTTATGAAGCAGCACGATGATTGAAAATTCGGACGCGTGTGCAAGGCCAGGGTTAATTAGAAAATTATGCAGGGCGTTTAAGCTCAAGAACTTCTGCGCCCTGTTGACCGGAGTTGGCTAATGGGTGACCCCACTTATGCCACTTATGCCCGAAACAGCCCTCTAAACGCGATCTTTATGGGCATTATGGAGCGTTTCGATCAACCGGTCTTCGAGCTCAAAACGCTCTTCCAGCAGTTCACCCAGATCGGACAGATCCTGGCACAGATGCGCGACGTCTTGAACACAGAGGCTTTTACGCTTGGCATAGTTATCACTAAAGATCAGCACCGCATCGGTAGTGGTACGAATTTTAGGGTCAAGTTCACGAGCAAGGTCCAAACCGCCGTCATTAAAATCATCGGCCTCGGCCAGCAGGTGCTCATAAACACCAAAATGCCAGGAGGAGGCATAGTCGACCATGATCTCGCTGAAGTTATGAACCATCCCTACTAGCTCGGCACCCAGCGGCTGCTGCGGCAGAGCCACGAACAGACTGAGTAGGTCCTGACGCTCTTGCAACCAGCGATCGATCAGATCACTGACGCCACCCCAGCGCTCCTTTGCATTACGGCATTGTTCTAGCATCGTCACATCCTACTTTATGCGCCCCGAGCGGGCGGATTATGAGATCCGTAATCTCCCATGAGACAACGTAGCGCCCATACTAGCGCCAAGCTACGCGCCATATCAACCGCGACGCGCGTTACTATGACAACTAAAATTTAGAGTGCCGCCCAATACGCCGGCTGTGCCATATGCGGCTCAGCGAGCAAAGTAACCCGCCAAGAACCGCTCAAAGTCTTGTTGCGGTTGTTGCTCCATCTGCTGTTGCTGCGCTAAAGACTGCTGCGCCAGCAGATCCAGCGCCTTGCGCTTAACCTGATCCATGGGCTCTGCCAATAGCCGATCCCGGTGCAGCTGAGACTGCGCTAGCACGAAAGCGTCATGCCCCTGACCACGCTCTCGCATCAATCGCAACACCTGGGCCGACGGCGTTAACTCGGGGTCTGCCAGCTTGTCGCGCTGCAACTGCAGCGCACGACTGTGTAACGTATCGCCCTGCGCCTGATCCAGCAACTCGGCCACCCGCATGATCTCATCCAGTAACTGCCCCCCCCAGTCTGGCAGGGTTCGAGCACCCTCAGCCGTCTCCAGCTGCAGGCCTGGCTTACGTCCCAGGTTCACAACCGCGGCGTGATTACGCTTGAGCTGTGCACACTCCTGATCAGAAATATCTGCAGAATCAGCCAACAGGCAATGCAACAGGAAGCAATCGATAACGCGTGCCTGGTCGGTATCAATACCCAACGGCAACAGCGGGTTGATATCCTGACTACGCACCTCGACGTACTCCACCCCGCGACTGCGCAGCGCCTGGAGTGGCTTTTCGCCCGCGTGAACGACCCGCTTGGGACGAATATCACTGTAGTACTCGTTTTCAATCTGCAGCAGATTGGTATTCAGCTGGCGATACTCACCCGCTTCGTTTTTGACCCCCAGCGCCGCATACGCAGGAAAGGGTGTCGCGACGGCATCTGATAGCGTATGTATATAGTTTTCCAGCCTGTTATAGCAGATGCTCAGCGACGCCTGAGCCGCATTGGTATAGCCCAGATCACTCATCCGCAAACTGGTCGCGTAAGGACCATAGAGGGTTTGCGCATCAAACACTTCAAGCTGCGTAGGCTTAGTGCCCACAAAGGAGCGACTCAGTGCCGGCGATGCCCCAAACAGGTAATTTAATAACCAGCCATGGCGACGGAAATTACGCAGCAAGGCAAAGTAACCCTGCGACTGAACGTCCTGCAGGGTGCTCACGGACTGTCCTGGCGCCGCCTGCAACCGTTGCAGCAGCGGCCAGATCGCTTCCGGCAAGGAGAAGTTGTAATGAATTCCGGCAATCGACTGCATCACCCGGCCATAACGCGTCTCAAGACCGAGACGATACACATGCTTCAGGGTGCCGATGTTGGAGCTGCCATACCGACCGATCGGCACCTCATGCGGGTTATCGATGCGGCAGGGCATGCTCGCAGCCCAGATCGTTTCATCACCCAGATGCGAGTAGGTATAGCTGTGCAGGTCTTGCAGATACTGCAGCGTGGGCTCAACCCCCTGACACACCGGGGTGATAAACTCCAGCAGCGCCTCCGAATAATCGGTAGTGATCCGCGAATGCGTCAGTGCCGCACCCAGCACCCGGGGGTGATCGGTCTGTGCGATCCGCCCCTGGGGATCAACCCGCAGCCCTTCTTTTTCAATACCATGTTGGATCTTGGTGAGCAACTCGAGCTGACCACTAGCAAGTAAGCCATCAAGCAGCTTAATGAGTTGTACTGACATACGCCCTATCCATCAATACGGCCGGGGCCGATCTTAAAATGACCTGGAGACTGAAGACTCCAAGTCCATGAGCAACCATCTGCGCCGGGAAAAGCGCCTCGTTGCTGCAGATCCTTCTAAAAGAAAGTACCGGCAAGAGGTGATGAGGCATTGGCGTAAAACTTGCGAGGCATCCGCCCAGCCAGATACGCCTCTCGACCGGCCTGGATCGCCTTTTTCATCGCCGACGCCATCAACACCGGATTGCCGGCAGCCGCGATCGCGGTGTTCATCAGCACCCCGTCACAGCCCAGCTCCATCGCGATGGCGGCATCAGACGCGGTACCCACACCGGCATCGACCAGAATAGGTACCTTGGCGTTCTCCAGAATCAGCTGAATATTATGCGGGTTACGGATCCCTAGACCCGAGCCGATCAAGGAGCCCAGCGGCATCACCGCGACACAGCCCATATCTTCAAGCTCTTTGGCGATGATCGGATCGTCGCTGGTATACACCATCACCTTGAAACCGTCATCGATCAACTCGCGCGCCGCTATCAGCGTCTGGGTGACATTGGGATACAGGGTTTTTTCGTCGCCCAACACCTCCAGCTTGACCAGATCATGGCCACCCAGCAGCTCGCGAGCCAGCCTGCAGGTGCGCACGGCATCCTTGGCGCTATAACAGCCCGCAGTATTGGGCAGCAGGGTATATTTTTCAGGAGAGATCACATCTAGCAGGTTGGGTTCATCCGGATTCTGGCCAATATTGGTACGACGCACCGCCACGGTGACAATTTGGGCGCCACTGGTCTCGATCGCATCAGCCGTTTGCTGCATATCTTTGTATTTACCCGTTCCCACTAGTAGTCGGGAGGTAAAGGTCAAGCCGGCGAAACTCAAGGGTTGATCCTGAAACGGCTGATTCATAACAAGCTTCTCTGTGGTGATATTAACGAATGATACGGGTTGCGGAGTTGACGATCGACGCAGTCTCTAGCAACTTTAACCCTGAAAATTTTAACCGCCACCAATCGCATGGACAATTTCGATACGATCGCCCGCTTGGATAGCGGTGAGCGGATGCTGACTCTTGGGCAGGATATCCAGATTATATTCGACCGCGACGCGCTTTTCTGCCAGCCCCAGCTGCTGTAGCAACTCGGTGACACTGGTAGAGACTGCCAACTGGTGTGGACCGCCGTTAAGTTCTATTTCAATCATCCGCTCTCCCCTGTCGCCACGCGGTCCCGACCAGTAGCAACCAGCCGACTAAAGCAGCAAGTTCCCCAGTGGCACCAGCCAGGCAAACCCCGAAATTTTAGTGAAGCTGAGTATATACAAACTGCCACAAAAAACACTGCTGACAACACAACCCCCGCAGCACCAACGCGTAGTACATCAGCTACCGATTAGCGGTCTATAACTGCGCCAGATTTTCGACACCCACCCAGGCCTTCAACGCATGCGCAGAGCAGCCAATGGTATCAATGCGATGCGTCACAGAGGGGCGCAACAGAGAGCAGAGCGCCACGATGGCTAGCCAACGACCCGAACGCCGAGGCCTGCTCATTAATAAGGACCAAAAAAACACAGCGCCGAGACAAGCCCGGCGCCGATGAACAGCCTGAAAAGAGCCGAGCCTAGGCTTCTAATACCGCCCGTACTTTCTTCATAGCGTTCTTTTCCAGCTGCCGGATCCGCTCTGCCGATACTTGATATTCGGCCGCCAACTCATGCAGCGTGGCCTTCTCTTCACTCAACCAGCGCTGCATCAGAATATTACGACTACGCTCGTCCAGATCACCAATAGCCGACGTCAAGCGGGCATTAGAATCCTCGACCGACTGTGCATCTTCGACCAAGCGGGCTGGATCATTACGTTTATCTTCTAGGAAATAGGCCGGCGCTTTGTAAGCATCCTCATCACTGTCATCATTACCCAGATCGAACGCCATATCGCTGGAGCTCATGCGCCGCTCCATCTCCCGCACCACCTTCGACTCAACACCCAGATCTGCCGCCATGGCATGGACCTCATCGTTGGTCAGCCAGGAGAGGCTCTTCTTGGATGAACGCAAATTAAAGAACAGCTTACGCTGCGCCTTGGTGGTCGCGACTTTAACGATGCGCCAGTTACGCAGGATAAATTCGTGCATCTCGGCCTTGATCCAATGCACCGCAAAAGAGACCAGTCGCACACCGACCCGGGGATCAAAACGCTTGACCGCTTTCATCAAGCCGACGTTACCTTCCTGAATCAGATCGGCCTGGTTGAGTCCATAGCCCGAATAGCTTTTGGCAATATGTACCACAAAGCGCAGGTGCGCCATGACCAACTGGCGGGCCGCCTCAAGATCTTCTTCGTAGAAAAGCCGCTCGGTAAGCGCCCGCTCCTCTTCGATAGTTAAGATAGGAATCGCACTGACGGTATGCACATAAGCCTCGGGGCTTCCCCCTGGACTCATTAGATCCATCGGTTGCAAACTGGTACCCATATGTTCTCCGTTAACGTTATTACCGAGTGACCGCTAATCACCAAATGATACATGTCGGTCTAATTGACCCAAATAATAGGCCAAAGTTCCTGTCTTACCGCAATCGCAGCACGGCCTGAGACAAAAGAGTGTAACGACTGCGCAAAAATCGTGCAAGAGGCCATGCCACGGCGAAATCTTGAGGCTAGCTGCTCGCCAGCCTGCTACAACGGCTGTCCAGCTGCCGATGCTATTGCTGCAATCGTCTGCTGCAACCGTCCCAAGCCCTGTCTCTCACGCCTGCGGTGCTAACGACCTAGATAACCGGGAATTCCTGGACAGACGGCACCTTCGTGGCTGCCCATACAATAGGTATTATTTATACCCGTAGCTATTATCAATGCGGCTCAATCGCCTTGAGATGCCGCAATACCGCCAGCCAGGCTCCGCTGCTGCCGAGCAGCATCGCCAGCAGCAGCAGCACCGCAGAGCCCCCCACACCCAGTCCCTGCAACTGAAACCCAGACTGATATAGCTCAATTAAGCGATCCACGACCGAGCCTAGATACCAGAGACTCAACTGCACCAACACCCAGGCCAGCAGCCCCGCACCGAGGCCATACCAGAACCCGGTATATAAAAAGGGCCGGCGTACAAAACCATCGGTACCGCCCACCAGCTTCACCACCAAAATCTCTTCGCGACGATGTTGAATCTCCAAACGGATGGTATTACCGACCACTAGCAGCACCCCCAGCGCCAGCAGCGACCCCAGCACCAGCACCGAGCGTTGGCCAAATTCAGCCATCGCCTGCAAACGCTGCACCCAGGCCAGATCGACCAGCGCATCATCCACACCATCGATCGATAACAACTGCTGACTCAGCGCCAGCAAACTCTCGGACTGCGCATACTCCGGGGTCGGCATCACCAAGATCACCGCGGGCAGCGGATTATAGTTGAGCTGATCGAGTGCTCGGCCAAAACCGCCATACTGTTGAAAATCGGCCAGCGACTGCTGTTTAGATAGATAGTTGAGCTGGGCGATCTGCGAGTTGGCTTGTAGCTGAACGGCCAGATCACGGCCCTCCTCCTCACTCAGCTGATCGGCTAGAAACAGCGATATCTGGGTGGAGCCCTGCCAATGCTCGCTCAGTTGGTCGACGTTCTGCAGACCCACATAGAGCACCGCAGGCAAACTCAGTGCTATCGCGATAACAGCGAGGGTCATCAGGGTCGCCAGGGGCGTTATCAACAACCGCCGCAGACTCACTCTAGCCATCTGCAGATGATGACGCAGATAGCTGCGCCTCCGTGCCTGGCGGGGTGGCTGCTGACTACGGGCTCCTTGACGGGGTGGTTGCTGGCTGCTGGCCCCTTGGCGAGCGGGCCGCCTAGTAGCGGACATTGGACAAGCGCCCCTGATCGAGAGTCAAGCACCGATGCCGCATACCCGAAATCAACTCCAGGTCGTGACTGGCGACCAGTACGGTGACCCCCACCTGGTTAAATTGATGAAACAATCCCATCACCTCCGCTGATAACTCCGGGTCGAGATTACCGGTGGGCTCATCAGCCAGTAGCAACTGCGGTTTATTGACGATGGCCCGCGCCAAGCCGATCCGCTGCTGCTCACCGGTGGACAGTACAATCGGGTTGAGTTTCTCTTTTTTCAGCAGCCCCACTTTATCCAGTGCGGCGCGGACCCGCCGGCCGATATTGTCGTGTTCATAGCCTGAAATCTGTAACGGCAAGGCGACATTGTCGAACACCGTCCGGTCAAACAGCAACTGATGGTTCTGAAACACCACCCCAATTTTACGCCGTAGGAAGGGGATCTGTGCCGCTGGCATCCGGTTGAGGTTTTGTTCGTCGACAAACACCTGGCCCTGCGAACTGCGCTCCATCAACATGATCAGCTTCAACAGAGTGCTCTTTCCAGCACCGGAATGCCCCGTCAGAAACGCCATCTCGCCACGCGGCAACTCGAAGCTGAGCCGACTCAGCGCTTCGTAGCCACTGGGGTAGCGCATACTGACATTATCAAAACGGATCATAGCGGCAGCACTCTAGGTCTATCTGTAGCGATCAGTCTGTAGCAATCAGTCTTTAGCAAACAACGCCTGTACGAACTCCTGGGCGTCGAACGGCCGCAGATCATCGATCTGCTCGCCCACACCGATAAAGCGAATCGGGATATCCAACTGCTTGGCGATCGCAAAAATCACCCCGCCTTTAGCCGTACCATCGAGCTTGGTCAGGGTAATACCGGTGACCCCGACCGATTCGGTAAACAGCGTCGCCTGGCTGATGGCGTTCTGGCCGGTGCCGGCATCCAGTACCAGCATCACCTCATGGGGCGCACTGGGATCGAGCTTGCGCATCACCCGCACCACTTTTTCCAGCTCGCCCATCAGATGGGCTTTGTTCTGTAAGCGACCGGCGGTATCGGCGATCACCACATCGACGCCCTTGGCTTTGGCCGACTGCACAGCATCGAAAATCACCGAAGCGCTATCGGCGCCGGTATGCTGAGCCACCACCGGAACCCGATTGCGCTCGCCCCAGACCTGTAGCTGCTCCACGGCAGCCGCGCGGAAAGTATCACCTGCGGCCAACATCACCGACTTGCCCTCGGCCTGGAAACGTTTGGCCATTTTACCGATGGTCGTGGTCTTACCGACACCATTGACGCCCACCACCAGGATCACGTAAGGCTGCTTGCTGGTATCGATCTGCAGTGCGCCGCTATGCTCGGAGAGCAATCCCGCCAGCTCCTGCTGCAACGCCTGATACAGGGCATCGGCATCACCCAACTGCTTGCGCTCAACGCGCGCGGTCAGTTTTTTGATGATGTCGGTGGTCGCCTCGACCCCGACATCGGCCATCAACAGCTGGGTCTCGATCTCTTCGAGCAGCTCATCATCGATCTCTTTGGCCAATCGAAACAGATCGGCTAAGCCACCGGTCAGATTGGCCTTGGTACGTCCCAACCCCTGTTTAATCCGCTGAAACAGCCGTGCCTTACGCTGCTCCGGCGCCTCGACGGCAACGACCGGTTCTGGTTCTGGTTCTGGTTCTGGCTCTGGCTCCGGTTCTGCATCGACGCTAACCTCGGGCTCAATAGCCGGTGGTTCAGTCGTCTCCGTGATACCCTCTGCCTGGGATGTCTCTGCCTGGGGTGTCTCTGCCTGGGGTACCGCAGCCTTAGCCTGCCGCTCTTCTGGCGCGGTTAGCGGCCGCTCAGCGGTCTGCTCGGAGGATCCGGATCGGGTCAGCCAGTAACTGCCAGCCAGGGAGATCACCAGCGCCAACCCGCCCAGCACATAAGGTAAGGCTTCGGGTCCTGCCAACGTCTGCATCAACTCATTCATCAAACTATATCCACTCCAGATAACGACCGGCACCTCCATGGCTGAGGCGCCGCGCACGCTTCAAGACCTCCACCAGGACAGGCTGCAAATTGCGGCAAATCTTATCATAGTTGGCTAACGAATAGCCTCTATAGAGGTTAAACTGCTCGGTTCAACGCAAGGAAAGCTCAGGGCGTCTCGCCCACGCCGCTAGCCGCCACTAAACCGCAACCGCAATCGGAGACAGTCGCCCTTATCATGACCCGACGCCCTTCCCGCAAACCGCCACACCCGGCCTCGCCCCAACGCCCAGGATCCAGCCCAACCAGCCCGGTAAAAGGCAGCAATAAACTGCGGATCATCGGCGGTCGCTGGCGCAGCCGTAAACTGGAATTTGCCAGCCTCCCGGGACTGCGCCCCAGCACCGATCGGGTGCGTGAAACGCTGTTTAACTGGCTGCAAACCCAGCTGCCCGGCGCCCGCTGTCTGGACCTGTTTGCAGGCAGTGGTGCCCTGGGACTCGAAGCACTGTCGCGCGGCGCGGCGCATGTGACCCTGGTCGATAGCAGTGAGGTGGTGGTACGCCAGCTGCGCCTTAACTTGTCACTACTCGATGCTGAACAGGATGCTAACGTGGTGCATAGCCAGGCCAGTCGCTGGCTGCAGAGCGCCACTGGCGCAGCCTGTTTCGATCTGGTTTTTCTCGATCCGCCCTTTGCGCAGGGGATGCTGGCGGGGTGCTGCGAAGCGCTGGAACAGCAGGCGCTGCTCCAGCCGAACGCCTGGATCTACATCGAGGCGGAAAAAACTCTGCAGCCGCTGCCGGTACCCAGCCACTGGCAACTGCACCGCAGCCTCAATGCCGGCCAGCTGAGCTGCTATCTGTTTCAGCGCAGCGCCGACGCAAACCCCGACCCGACTCCAACAGGCTGAAAAAAAAGCCCCGGTGTGGAATCAACCACAGCCGGGGCGTCTGTTTCCGCTCTGCCAATACCCGCAGATCAGATATCTTCGAAGAACTTCTTCACCCCGTCAAAGAAGCTGGTCTTTTTGGGTGAGTGCTTGGCGTACTTTTCATCCAGGGTCGATTGGAACTCACGCAGCAGCTCCTTTTGCCGTGGATTCAGATGCACCGGCGTTTCCACCAAGATCTTGCACATCAGATCGCCCGGCGCACCACCGCGTACCGGCGGCACTCCGCGACCGCGCAGCCGGAACATCTTGCCGGTCTGTGACTCTTCAGGCACCTTCAGCTTGACTCGGCCGTCGAGCGTCGGTACATCGATCTCGCCACCCAGCGCGGCATCGACGAAGCTGATCGGCACCTCGCAGTACAGATTTTTGCCATCACGCTCGAAGATCGCATGGCGACGCACCGAGACCTGGACAAAGAGGTCACCAGAAGGTCCACCATGGGTACCCGCCTCGCCCTCACCCGCCAGGCGAATCCGGTCCCCGGTATCGACGCCGGGAGGAATCTTGACCGACAGGGTCTTGGTATTTTCGATCCGTCCACGGCCCCGGCAATCGGTACAGGGATCGGACACCGTAGAACCCTCGCCGTGACAGGCGGGACAGGTCTGCTGCACCGAGAAGAATCCCTGCTGCATCCGTACCTGGCCGATACCCCCACAGGTGCCGCAGGTAGTCGGCTTGGTACCCGCTTTGGCGCCGCTGCCGTTGCAGGTCTTACAACCCACTAGCGTAGGGATACGAATCTTCTTCTCGACCCCGCGTACCGCCTCTTCCAGATCGAGCTCCATGTTGTAGCGCAGATCGGCACCGCGTTGCACCCGCGAACGCCCACGGCCGCCACCACCACCGCCTCCGAAAATATCGCCAAACACATCGCCAAACACATCGCCAAAACCACCGTGACCCTGGCCCGCACCGCCGCGCATATTGGGATCAACGCCCGCATGGCCGTACTGATCGTACGCGGCTTTTTTCTGGGCGTCAGAGAGCATCTCGTAGGCCTCGTTGGCCTCTTTAAACTTCTCTTCCGATGCTTTGTCTCCAGGATTGCGATCGGGGTGATACTTCATCGCCAGGCGGCGATAGGCCTTCTTGATATCTCGGTCAGAGGTGTCCCGGGAGACCCCCAGTACTTCATAGTAATCACGCTTGGACATAAAAAATCCGCTTGATAAACAACAACGCTAATGCAAAATCCAGATACTAAATCCAGATACAACAACGCGGAAGTGTGACTCCCGCGCTGTGTATTACTGCCAAAAATACCGCAACGACTTATTTCTTGTCGTCTTTAACCTCTTCAAACTCGGCATCAACGGCATCATCAGCGCGGGACGATTCGGGCTGTGCCTCGGCACCACCGGCCTGCTCCGCAGTCGCGTCAGCGTACATCTTTTGCGCCACCCCAGAAACCGCTTCGGTCAAGGCCGCAGTCTTGGTGTCGATCTCTTCTTTATCGTCACTCTTGATCGCCACTTCCAGTGCCGTGATCGCGTCTTCTATTGCCGCTTTCTCTGCGTCGCTAGCCTTGTCACCGGCCTCTTCCAAGGTTTTCTTGGCGGTATGGATCATACCATCGGCGGCATTACGCGCACCTACGAGAGCGGCAAACTTCTCATCTTCAGCCGAATGGGCCTCAGCATCGGCCACCATCTTCTCGATCTCTTCGTCCGACAAGCCCGAAGAGGCCTTGATGACGATGGACTGCTCCTTACCGGTCGCCTTATCTTTGGCCGACACGTTAAGAATACCGTTGGCATCCAGATCGAAGCTGACTTCGATCTGCGGCATACCGCGCGGTGCGGGTGGAATATCCGCCAGATCGAAACGACCCAGAGATTTGTTCTGGGTGGCTTGCTTACGCTCACCCTGAACCACGTGAATAGTCACCGCGCTCTGGTTGTCATCAGCGGTCGAAAACACCTGCGACTTCTTGGTCGGAATAGTGGTGTTCTTCTCGATCACCGCCGTGGCCACGCCACCCATAGTCTCGATACCCAGGGTCAGCGGGGTCACGTCCAACAACAGCACGTCTTTGACTTCGCCAGACAGTACTGCCGCCTGGATCGCCGCGCCCACAGCCACGGCTTCATCCGGGTTCACATCCTTACGCGCCTCTTTGCCGAAGAAGGCTTTAACCTTTTCCTGCACCATCGGCATCCGGCTCTGGCCACCGACGAGGATCACTTCGTCGATCTCAGAAGCACTTAGACCGGCATCCTTGAGCGCTTGCGCACAGGGAGCGATGGTACGCTCGACTAGAGCCTCGACCAGAGACTCAAGCTTAGAGCGAGTCACTTTCACGTTAAGGTGCTTAGGACCGCTGGCATCGGCGGTGATGTACGGCAGGTTAACGTCGGTCTGCTGGCTGCTGGACAGCTCAACTTTGGTTTTCTCAGCCGCTTCTTTCAAACGCTGCAGTGCCAAGGGATCGTTGTGCAGATCGATACCGGTGTCTTTCTTGAAAGACTCGGCAAGATATTCGATCAGACGCGAATCGAAATCCTCACCACCCAGGAAGGTATCACCGTTGGTAGATAGCACTTCAAACTGGTGCTCGCCATCGACTTCAGCGATCTCGATGATAGAGATATCGAAGGTACCGCCGCCGAGGTCGTACACAGCGATGGTGCTATCACCACGCTTCTTATCCATACCATAAGCCAGCGCTGCGGCAGTTGGCTCGTTGATAATCCGCAACACATTCAGACCCGCGATCTTACCGGCATCCTTAGTCGCTTGACGCTGGGAGTCGTTGAAGTAAGCCGGTACGGTAATAACCGCTTCAGTGACCGACTCACCCAGGAAATCTTCGGCGGTCTTCTTCATCTTCTTCAAAATTTCAGCGCTGATCTGGGGTGGCGCCTGCTTGTTACCCTTGATGTCGACCCAGGCGTCGCCGTTATCGGCTTCACAGATCTTGTACGGCACCATCTTGATATCTTTCTGAACCACTTCGTCTTTGAAACGACGGCCGATCAGACGCTTGATCGCAAACAGGGTGTTACTCGGGTTGGTCACAGCCTGACGCTTGGCGGACTGACCGACCAGAATCTCATTATCGGCCGTATAGGCGATAATAGAAGGGGTTGTACGATCGCCCTCGGAGTTTTCGATGACTTTTGGCTTGCCACCATCGAGCACAGCCACACACGAGTTGGTGGTGCCCAGATCGATACCTATTACTTTACCCATGATTCGCTCCTGTGTTACTGACTCCATCCGAGAGGGAGCTCGGTAAGAGTTGATTCTTGATTAGTTATCTATATTGGTCTGCTTGTACGGGTTTCAAGCCTGTTCGTCGATTTTTGGCGTGTCGGGGCTTTTCGCCCCGGCCTTGGACACCATCACCATCGCAGGACGCACCAAGCGGCCATTCAGTTGGTAACCCTTCTGCATCACATGCAACACGGTATTGGGCTCGACGTTGTCATTTTCAACCATCGTCATCGCCTGATGCAGCTGCGGATCAAAGGGCTCACTCTGCGGATCAATGCTTTCAACATTGAACTTTTTCAGTACGCTCATAAAGGAGCTCAGTGTCAGCTCAACCCCTTCGCGAATGACTTTGACATCGGCATTATCATTCTGCGCCGATTCCAGACCGCGCTCGAGGTTATCCACCACGGGCAACAGCTCTTCGGCAAACCGCTCTAACGCAAACTTGCGCGCCTTGGAGACATCCTGCTCGGCCCGGCGGCGGATATTCTGCACATCGGCCTGCGCCCGCAACACCTGATCCTGAGCCTCTTTTAGCGCCCGTTGCGCCTGCTCAAGCTCTTGATCCAGATCCTGGCGTAACGCGTCACTGGACGGCTCCTCCGAGCCATCGGCAGCAGCGCTACCTTCAACCTGCGCCTCAGCGGCTGCATCAGCCAGCGGCTCAGAATTAACAACCTCTTCCGTATGCGGCGCCTGCGCCTTACCTTCGTGTGCCATCAATGCCTCCAAAACTCAGCTGGATGGGAACCAACTCTTTTATCTAAGTCCCCTATATGGGGATGGCACTGCAGGATTCAAGGCCCATCAACAGCGAATCCGAATGGCACTGGAATCGCTTAAAAAACTACTGTATAAATAAACATGTTATTAACCACTGCTGGCAGGATTCGTGATGCTGACCCACCTGAGTATTCGTGACTTTACCCTGATCGACCAACTAGAGCTGGAGCTGGAACAGGGCATGACTGTGATTAGCGGCGAGACCGGTGCCGGCAAATCAATCATGCTCGACGCCTTGGGGCTGGCGTTGGGCGATCGCGGCGATTCCGGCATGGTTCGCCACGACTGCGAGCGCGCCGATATCAGCGCCAGCTTCGACCTAAGCCAATTACCACTGGCCCAGCAATGGCTGACCGACAACGAACTCAACCAGGATGATGATTGCATTCTGCGGCGCGTGGTAGGCCGCAACGGCCGCTCACGCGCCTATATCAACGGCCAACCCGCGCCCTTGCAAAACCTGCGCGCCTTAGGCGAGCTGCTGATCGAAATCCATGGGCAGCACGAACACCAGCGCCTGCTCAAAAAAGATCATCACCGTGCGCTACTCGACGGCTTCGGCGCGCTGGACAGCCTAGGAAGTCAGACCCGGCAACAGTTTCGCCACTGGCAACAACTGCAGCAACGTCTCGACTCACTGCGCAGCCGCAGCGAGCAACAGGATGCGCGCGAGCAACTGTTACGCTATCAGGTTGAAGAGCTTGATCAAATAGCCCCAGAGGCGGACGAACTTCATGCCCTGGAGCAGGAGCAGCAGCAGCTGGCCCACGCCGAAACCCTACTAGAAACCTGTGATGCGATTCGCCAGCGCACCACCGAGTCCGATGAAGGCAACTGCGCCAGCTTGCTCAACAGCTGCCTGCAACAGCTCGCGGCCCTAGATATTAACAATGACGCCCTCAGCAACAGCCGCGAGATGCTCAACTCGGCACTGATCCAGATCGAAGAAGCCTCGCTAGAGCTCAGCCATTTTATCGATCGCACCGAAGTTAATCCGCAGCGCCTAGAGCAGGTCGAAGAGCGCCTCAGTTTGCTATACCAGCTGGCCCGCAAGCACCAGGTCGATGCCAACGGCCTGCCCGAGCTACACCAGCAACTCGCCCAGGAACTGGCAGAGCTCAGCCTCAGCGACAGCAGCCTTGAACAGCTGGCACAGGCGTGCCAGCTAGCTGAAAAGACCTATCAGCAACAGGCTCAACAGTTGAGCCAGAAGCGCAGCAGCAGTGCCAAACGCCTCCGCCAGCAGGTCAACAACCAACTCGCCCAACTAGGGATGCCCTCCAGCCACTTCGAAGTCTGCATGACCGCCTGCAGCGCCAGAGCCTACGGCCTAGAAGATATCGAGTTCCTGATCAGCACCAACCCCGGTCAACCCGCCAAGCCACTGGTGAAAATCGCCTCCGGCGGCGAGCTATCACGTATCAGCTTAGCCATCCAAGTGGTCACCGCACAGACCAGCGCCACACCGGTACTGGCATTTGATGAAGTCGATGTCGGTATCGGGGGTGCGATTGCCGAAGTGGTAGGGCGCTTGTTAAGCGAACTGGGCAGCCACAGCCAGGTACTCTGCGTTACCCACCAACCTCAGGTCGCCTCGCGCGGGCAGCACCACCTGTACGTCAGCAAGCAACAACAGAACGGTCACAGCAGCACCCGAATCCAGCGCCTGGATGAGAAGCAGCGTGTGCAGGAGATCGCCAGAATGCTCGGCGGCATCGAGATCACCCAGCGCTCGATCGATCATGCCGAGGAGATGCTGGCCCTGGACTGACAGCCTGGGCTTTAGATAGGCGAGCAGCGACTACAAAGGATCCTCGCAGCCCCCCGTACAAATACCATAAAGATAGACGGTTCGATCCGAAATACTGAAGCCAAGGTCTTTGGCGATCTGCTGCTGACGCAGGTTCAACTCCGGATCACTGAACTCTTTTACTCGGCCGCATTTAACACACACGATATGATCATGCTTTTCGTCAGCCGCCAGCTCAAAAACTGAATGGCCGCCCTCAAAATGGTGCCTGACCACTAACCCTGCCGCCTCAAACTGAGTCAAAACCCGATAGACGGTGGCCAGCCCGACATCTTCACCAGATTCCATCAGAATCTTGTAGATATTCTCCGCACTCCAGTGATCGCCCTCGCCCGCGCGCTCCAAAATTTGATAGATTTTGACTCTGGGCAGGGTCACTTTCAGCCCGGCCTTTCGAAGCTCTTGGTTTTCTGAACTCATGGTCTTCACTGTTTAATCGACTGAGGTCTATGCTAGCGCTTAGCGGGACCTGAAGAATGATGTATCATTTGCGTTCAAGTTTGATTGAAGCCCTATCCAAATGCAAAGAATTATTATTAGCATTACCCTTCTTGTTAGCGTGCTAACCGGACTCAACGGCTGCACCTTCTTTCCTGGCGTACACAAGATCGACATCCAACAGGGAAATCGAGTCACCCAGGAGATGGTCGATAAACTCAAGCTGGGAATGAGCCACAATCAGGTGAAATATATTCTCGGCTCACCGTTGATCATCGATACGTTTAACCAGTCTCGCTGGGACTATTTCTATAGCTTAAAATCCGGCGATGACGCACTCGTGCAAAAACAGCTGACCCTGTTTTTCAAAGACCACAAGCTGTCACAGATCAGCGGCGACTATCACGCCGATGCGTCGCAGCCACCCGCACCCCAATAACGACTTTAACCTACAGCACTCACTCGCTTTGCTGTGCCGCTTTAAGCTTGGCGGCACGGTTAGCACGAGCGACCTTGGGATCAATAAGCAGCGGCCGGTAGATCTCCACGCGCTGCCCCTCCTGCAACACCTCAGTCCGCGGACTTCGGATGGCCTTACCAAAAATCCCCATCGGATCTTTATCCGGATCGATCTGAGGAAAATACTCCACGATCTTAGAACGGATAACAGCCTCATAGGCAGTACAACCTGACTCAACCTTGAGAGCAAAAATCTTTTGCTCATCAGGCAATGCGTAAGCAACCTCTACACGGATCATGCTCATTCACCTCTCCACAACTGAACTCTCGAGACACTTAACGCCCGAGTCACAGCAATCCATCATCAACAACCGTAACGCCTGTCGGCTTCTGCACAAAACGCATCGACCATGGCCACTGCGATCTGATTAAACACCTTACCCATCGCCAGTCCCGTGAGCTTGCCTTTAAAGCCAAAACTGAGGTTTAAGCTCACTTTACAGGCCTCGTCGCCCAACGCCGCAAAGCTCCAAGAACCGGCCAAACTACTAAACGGCCCCTCAACAAGCTCAATCAAAATAGTACTGGGTGCGGTAATCGAGTTACGGGTAATAAAACTATAGGTAAAACCACCCTTAGCCACCGTCAACCGCGCCACCATATGCTGCGAGGTCTGCTCTATAATTTCAGTCTTGGAACACCAAGGCAAAAACGCGGGATAATCCAGCACGTCATTGACCAGATCGTACATCTGCTTAGCCGTATGTAAAACGAGCGCACTGCGATCAACATCGGTCATGCCTACCTCCGTTTAGGTAGCAACTTTCTGCCACAGATTTGCAATAAAGATAACCGCCACAGCGGCCGGAGCGACATAACGCACCACAAAAAACCAACCTCTAAATAGCCACTCCGAGCGCATCGACAACTCCTCACGGATAATTCTCCTAGCCACCCACCAGCCGGTAAACACGCAAACCAACAACCCTCCCAGCGGCAACAACACGCTGGCCGTCAGGAAATCCAGCAGGGTAAAAAAGCTCATACCAAACAGCGACCACTGACTGCCGATATTAAACGACATCAACGCACCGCCCCCCAGCACCCAAACAACTCCACCAAGAATAACGCACGCCCCGACCCGGGAGATACCGAAGCGCTCCACCACATAGGTCACGGCGGGTTCAAGCAACGAGACAGCAGAACTCCAGGCCGCAATCGCCACCATCGCAAAAAACATAAACCCAAACACCTGCCCACCATCCATACTCCCGAAAGCCACCGGCAGGGTCACAAACATTAACCCCGGTCCCGCACCGGGATCTAGCTGATTAACAAACACCAACGGGAAAATAGCCAATCCGGCCGCCAATGCCACCAGCGTGTCCAATAGCGCCACAGTCAACACGGTACTACCGATAGATGCACGCTTAGGCATATAGGAGCCATACACCATCAGCGCGCCCATACCCAGACTGAGGGTAAAAAAGGCATGCCCTAACGCCACTAACACGGCATCCCAGGTTAAGGCACTAAAATCGACATGGAACAGGAAATACACGCCCTGGCTGAAGGCACCCGATATCATTGAGTAGGCCAACAGCAACAGCAACAATATAAACAGCAGCGGCATCAGCACCCGGATCGCCACCTCCAGACCTTTATTGACGCCCCTGGCGATAACCGCTACGACCAACACAACAAACAGGGTATGCCAGATCAGCAACGCTTCCGGATCGGCCAACAGGCCAGCAAACAACGCCTGAGTCTGGTCCACTCCAGAACCGACAAAGCTCCCTGCTGCCGCATAAAACACGTAGGCTAGCACCCAGCCAGACACCACGCTGTAGAATCCAAAGATCAACAACCCGGCCAGCACGCCGGAAAGTCCCAACCAAGCCCAACGCGGTGAACTGCCGCTTTCAATAGCCAGATCACGAAAGGTATAGACAGGGCTCTGCCGCCCCCTGCGACCCAATAACACCTCGGCCATCATGATCGGGATGCCGACCAGCACAATACAAACCAGATACACTAGCACAAATGCCCCCCCGCCATTCTCGCCAGCGATATAGGGAAACTTCCAGATATTACCCAGCCCCACCGAAGAACCGGTAGCCGCCAAAATAAATGTCCAACGGCTCACCCAGGAGCCGTGTATCGATTGCCGATCTTGCATACAGAAAACCAAACACTCAAAAAACAGAGCGCGAATCTTATAGCAAGCCGCCAGCGAAACAAAACACTCGAATTGATCCGTGCTGACCAGGGTCATGTTTCATGCCCCAGTATCGCATGCATGCTCGCTTTAGCCACGGGGCCTCTATATAATCGCCGCCTATGACCACTAAGAACTCCTCCTCATCCAGCGGCACCATCGCCAAAAACAGACGCGCCCGCTTCGATTATCATATCGAAGAGCGGTTTGAGGCGGGCCTCGTGCTGGCAGGCTGGGAAGTTAAAAGCATGCGGGCCGGAAAAGCACAACTGACCGACTCCTATGTGTTTTTGAAAAACGGCGAGGCCTGGCTGCTAAATGCGCATATCATGCCACTGCAGACCGCCTGCACCCACGTGGTCGCCGAACCGACTCGGGCCCGCAAGCTATTACTGAACAAGCGTGAGCTGGCCAAGTTATTTGCCAGCACCGAACAGAAAGGCCATACTTGCATCGCCTTGGCACTGTACTGGAAAGGCAGCAAGGTAAAGTGCGAAATAGGCCTAGCCAAAGGTAAGAAAGAACACGACAAACGCGCGACCGAAAAAGATCGCGACTGGAGTCGGCAAAAACAACGGATCATGAACAATAACTGATCCACAGTGAACTTTTTGAACTATTCATACTCTATGTAGCTGAATGGTTTTTAAAAGAGGAGGTTTGACTCGACCGACAGGTCGAGCATACCGGACACAACTTTTTCGGGGCTGATTTGGTTTCGACATGGTGCGTATGTCCTGTGTGCATGCCGTGAGTGGTAAATGATCACGTAAATAAACACTACCAATGCTTAATTGCAAACGACGAAAACTACGCACTAGCAGCTTAATAACCTGCATAGCGCCCTTCCACACATGTCTGCCTGTAGGCTGTGGTACGGAAGGTCATCCCATACAGGATCGCGATGGATGTCTCGCTAGGGGCTGAAGCGTTAAAACTAATCTGGCTCGCTCTAAAGAATCCTGTCAGTGGGAGTCTCAAGAGTTAAATTAAATAACTGACTAAGCATGTAGTATCACTGGTTCGGAAACATTGTGGACGCGGGTTCAAGTCCCGCCAGCTCCACCAAATCAAGGACTTACGGAGACCTCCGTAGACCTACTGAGACCACAAGCCACGCGGCTTGTGGCCTTATTCTCACTAATCACCTCTTGGTCTCGAAGGGTCCTGATAGGGCTAGGGTTTGTCACGATTCCGTCACAACTATCGACCCCCTGGCCCATCGCAACACCGTTCACGCTCTAGAGCTGACATCAGGCCTAGGCACTCGTCAGTGCCGGGATTTCAGGTCAAACTTCTTTAGCCGCTATCCCCTGGTCTCTGTAGAAGCGGCTCGTGAATACGTCTGTATCAGCAATCAACTCTCCTACGTTGAAGCAAACCACCAGCTACTCGATCTCGCCGAGACGCTACAGCGCCATGATCTCAACCTAGCGCTATCGGATGTTTGGCGTCAACTATCTTGGCCGGCCACCCTAATTGTCGCCGCACAGCTTAGAGTGCGGTATCAATCTTAAAATCTTGCTGAAGCTTGCTCCAATGAGCTTTTAGCCCTTTTTTATGCGCATCATCCATCGGTAGCGCTTTAAGTGCTTCAGGCCATAGCTCTCTTGCCTTGCTCAACGCGTCATCCAAATGCGGCTTGATTACCCGCCATGGGATGCCTGAGTTATCTGCCCACAACTGGAAGTTTGCTAGGGTTACTGCATACCACTCTTTCGTTTTGCCGAGGTTGAGCGCGTACTGGGCTTCATTTTCGATATAGACGTTGGTTGTCACGATATCATAAGCTGGAGAAAGGCGCGGTGTGATTTTATCGGGGTACAGAAAGCTCCAGTTCTTGAGGTGTGCATCGCCATTGGCCAAGAGAATGTTCACCAGTAATCGCCTTGCGAACTGTTGAGCGTCGCTCAACCCGTCGCCAGAAAAGTCATAAATAACTTTGCCGATATTTTCATAATTTGCGGAGCTGTATTTTTCGTGCGGGTATTTCACCAGAACTTGCGCGAAATCCTCCATGTGAATACGCTTATCATCGGAGCGGTCGAAGCGCTTGATGGCGAAGGCCTGCTTTTCATCGGGCAGGTTGATTTGCGGCAGACTATCAAGCTTATCCAGCGCAACAAGTTTGATCTCAGGAATATCAACGCCAGCGAGCGCGAGCCTGTAAATAATTCTGTGTAACTGCCAAGGTTAGATGTAATCCGCCAAGCGGTCTTCGAACTCAATGATAAATCTGTTCAAGGCCGCTTTCCAATTTCTGATCGGCATCGTCCATTTTTTCGACGCATCCATGATCGCTA
>JBFGZQ010000030.1:0-22774 GCA_041586735.1 Motiliproteus sp. | reverse complement strand
CATCCAGTCTTCGAGAAAGATGAAGCCAGGGTTTAATCTACATTACAGCCTCTGAAGGCTAAGGTCGGACACAAACTCACTGGCTTCATTGTGATAGATGGCAGCTAACCATCCATCACCGAGAGATACAAGGTCGGGTTTCAATCCGACAATGTAAGAGCGTTCAGAAGCACCAAGGTTGCTCCGTTGCTCGTTAATTGAGTTACAGTGGTAGCCACGTAATAGCAGCGGATCTGAAGGCGTCCGTGATGTAAATCCTGAGGTCAGTGAACTTGAGTCAATTTTTCCAGATCCATCCCGAAAACCCCCAGCCGCGGTTGATCAAACAAGCTGTGGAGATCATCCGCCAGGGTGGGGTCGTCATCTATCCCACCGATTGCGCTTACGCCATCGGCTGTCATATTGGTGATAAGTCGGCTATCGATCGGATCAAGGCGATCCGTAAGCTCGACGATAAACATAACTTCACCCTGGTCTGTCGTGACCTCTCGGAGCTGGCCACCTACGCCAAGGTCGATAACGGTGCCTACCGATTGCTGAAGCAGCACACCCCGGGTGCCTACACCTTTATTCTGAAAGCCACCGCCGAAGTGCCGCGCCGACTGCTGCACCCTAAGCGCCGTACCATCGGTATTCGCGTGCCGAATAACCCCATCGCCCTGGCCTTGATGGAGGAGCTCGGTGAGCCGATTATGAGCAGCTCGCTGATCCTCCCCGGCGAGACCGAGCCGCTGACCGATCCCTACGATATCCGCGATACCCTGCAGCACTGCGTCGATCTCGTCATCGATGGCGGCTATTGCGGCATGGAGGCCACCTCGGTGATTAATATGGTGGAAGATGAGGTCGTGGTGGTTCGGAAGGGGGCGGGGGATGTGGCGGTTTTTGAGTAGCGGCCCCCTCCCAGAAGCTAGGTATTCGATCAGAGGGGGCGTTAACGGGGTTTAAAACTTAAACTCAACCCCCAGATAAAAGCTCTGATCCAGGGTCTGATCGCGCTCGTTTTCAAATCTAAACTCCAGGTCACGATAGCCCAGGTACAGATCCGCGGTTGGCATAATGGCATACATCAGTCTGGCGTCGATACTGTAATAGTTTTCGATGCCGGATGCTGACAACACCGTGGGGGCGAAGTAACCCTCTATCGTTGCGGATATGCCGGGCATGATGGGCATGCGGAAATCGCCACCCAGCGCCATAGCATGGCCATTATTACGCCGCTTTGACCAGAGTTTGAGAACCTTGCCGCCGATAGCCATCCGCTTGCCGCCGGAGTTGTTGACAGTTAAGAAGCCCAGATCCAGGGTTTTACCCTGCTTATCAGTGTAGAGATAATTAGCGTTGAACTGGCTGGTTCTGGAGAGGGTGCTTTTCAAACCGACGCCGACACTGTCGTTGTTGATACCCAGGTTGAATGTGCTGGCGCCCGCGGTAGCACTGACCAGGCAGAGACCTATTCCAGTGATGAGTCCGTTAATAACAGCGCGTTTTGTCATAAATGAAGAGTCCGTGAGTTGAAGAGGTGTGAGTTGAAGAGGTCGTGGCAAAGCGTGATTGTAGCAAACCCCCATCCGCACCTCTCCTTTAATTGCCTATAAAGAAATCGATGCTAGGCCTGCACTTCAGGTGCTGCCGGTGTATATTCTGACCGAGATGTTAAGGAGAGGGCGTGATCATGACTAAATCTACCTTGTGCGGCTTGTTGCTGGCTATGGGGCTGCCGGGGTTGGCTTTGGCAGAGCCGATGGCGCTGCGCTGCCTGTACACCGAGGTCTCATTCAGTGCGGCCTATATGAGTCAGCCGCAGACACGGGGCTGTCCTCAGGGGCGCTGTTTCTATGAGTTACGTTTCGATACCGCAGGCACGAGCGGTTCGGTGAATGCTGTTGAGGGCTATGAGCTGAGAGTTGATGCGAGTCACTTTCAGCTGCAGCGCCAGGCCAGGAACAGGATTGTCGCTGGCACCGATAGCGCCAATTTTAGCATTAATAGACAAGATCTAAGCTACCGTAGTCATAAGTCGACGCCGCCCGGGGTGACGCTGGAAACCGCCGGGCAGTGTCAGCCTATAGAGTAAGCCGTAGGTTTGACGTCTTGATGGCGACTTATACGGCTAATCTAGTAGTTTTTGCAGCATGGGGGCGCCGCGAGTCAGGATCAGTTTTAGCAGCGGTGACAGGCTGTCGTGGTCCACGCCGTCCATCAGGTTTTTGACCTCCAGCCCCACCTCGGTATCACCCTCTATCATCAGCCGGCGTTGAAAAAATAGGGTGTCAGGGTCTTCGCTACGGGTTGCCAGGAGTAAGAACTCTTTTAAGTTTCCACGAATAGCGGCATCTTCCTGCTCATCGGGGCTGGCGATCAGTCCGACGCTAGGGCAGAAGCTGAAAAACCAGGTTAGTTGTAGATCGCTGATCTCAACTTTGAGCCATTTGCCGTCGAGAAAGTCGAAATCACCATCGTCTAAAGGCTCCTGAAAGGCTTGCTGCATCAGCTTGAGTAGTACCCTGCGTTGCAATGGAAAAGGGATGCGGCTGGCTTGGCGCATCGCTGTCAGAGATAGCTTTCTTAGCAGATTTTGTGGCAGCGGTGGACGAGGTAGTGCCAGAGCCAGGGTCGGAATGCTGAGTGCGGGGAGTTTTAACATGATGGCCGGTTGCGCTCTTTGATCAATAAAGAGGCGATTATTCCACAAACGAGGATCAAAATGAATAATAGCGCGGCTTATCGCGTACCGGAGGTTGTTGGACATCCTTGAAACCTGTTGGCAATGGCTATGGGTGCTACAACTTTCGCCACGTCAATCGGCATCTACGCGTCAGCGTGGTGTTGCCGTTGCCAATCAAGCAGAGCGCGTCCAGCATCGGAATGATGACTCTGGTCATTTTGCGTCTTCAGCCTATCCTTGGCATCATTCAGCGGTTATTCAGGTTTATTCTGCGAAAATCTCCCTATGAAAAAACCTAGCTGTATTGCCTTAGGGCGTTATCGATCACCGCGGCTATGGGTGAAGCTGTTGTCGAAAGACAGGCGTGCGTAAACAGGGAGTACCTATCCCGTGTGCCGAGGTGTTAAATTCTTGGTTGAGATTTTCCGGATATGCCGGAGAGGTTGATAAGACTAATGCACTGTTATTCAAATCGATCCGCTTCTGGTATATTCACCCGCTGCTCAAACTGAGCTTCTCATGTAAAATTGTAATAGGTCGAATATTATGAAAAAAGTAATTGCATTTGTTGCTGCTGCTCTGCTGAGCTCTGTTGTTGTCGCTGATGATGGCCAGGCAGTGTACAACAAGGCCTGTGCTATGTGTCATGCTGCGGGTGTTGCCAATGCTCCTAAGGCCCACGATGCCGATGCGTGGGCGCCTCGTCTTGCCGCGGGCATCGATGCTGCGGTTGCCAGTGCTATTGCTGGAAAAGGCGCTATGCCTCCAAAAGGTCTGTGCATGACTTGTACTGATGACGAGCTAAAAGCGGCTATCGAGTTTATGGCTAAGTAATAATACCGAGTGCAATCTCGGTAGAGGTTGCACTCTCTCTTTCTGTTGTTTCTGATTGATAAGTAACTGTTTTCTTTGTAGGTCTGTTTGGCTGTAATGGTCTTCTTCGCGGCCTGACACTGTCAAAAGCCTTCATCTTATAGTGTCCATCGCAGTCCCTGGCCCGGCGGCGATCTGCTTCAGACCCATAGCTACCCGCTGCCATGCTTCGTTAGGTCTATTCATGTATTTATCAGTATCTGGCGCCTTAAGCGCGTGGCTATTCTGCTGTGCAGGAAGAGGGTCTTAAATCGCTGCGCTGCAGTTGCGTACAGGGCCTTTCCTATAGTCAGTCGCTGCCCCGGAGCGCTTTTGAATCTTTGGTAAAACAGTATAATGCGGCGCGGATATAAACTTTTCTCTGATCCCAGTGTCCCACGGTGGCAGTCAAGTCAGGAATGGCACCCTCTTCTCTTGGTAATACACAGATATGATGATTTTTTTCTGGTCAATGCAGGCCCTGTTGGTAGTCCTTGCCTTAGCGTTTATATGGTGGCCCTGGCTGAGAAACAGGGCGCAGCTCGAAGCCCCGCTGTCCGAGGTTGATCGCAATCAGCTGAATGTGGAGCTGTTCAAGCAGCGCGTTGCCGAGCTTAAGCTGGAGTTGGCCCAGGAAGATCAGGATCAGGCTGCTTTTGATGCGCTGCGTCTTGAGCTGGAACAGAATCTGTTGCAGGAGGTGGATGATGCCCTCCCTGTTGCTCATCCATCCCCGTCGCGCACTGTGCTGATCCCCCTGGGAATGACCCTGTTGGTGTCACTGTTGTCGGGTTATATGTATCTGCAGCTAGGCTCTAGCGATCTGCTCAATCAACCCCAACAAGCAGACTCTGCAGCATCTTCTGAAGCCACCCATGATCTGTCGGGTATCGAAGCGCAGATCGCAGCCCTGCGGGCGCGGTTGGAGGCGGAGCCCGATAATACACAAGGCTGGTTTACTCTGGGGCGTACTTATCTGACGTTGCAGCGTTATCAGGATGCCTATTGGGCTTTTGGCAAAGTAGCGGAGTTGGTTGGCGAGCATGCGGAGATCCTCAGTCAGCAGGCCCAGGCGCTGTATTACCACCATGATCATCAGCTTACCGCCGAGGTGCAGCAGATTATTGATCGGGCGCTGGTGCTGAATCCTCAGGACCCCGGTACGCTATGGTTGCTTGGTATTGCTGCTTATGACTCGGGTCAGTTTAACCGGGCGATTGATATCTGGCAGGGGGTGGTCAGTAGTGATCTTGCCAACGTCAATCGTGAAGGGTTAATGCAGGCTATTGAGGATGCCAAGTCGCAACTGGCGCAGCAAGGCGCTGAATACATCCCGCAACCGACGCTGTCGGAGCAAAAGCCGGCTGTCGCCGCGTCCGCCGCGTCGCTCAAGGTGTTGGTAGAGTTGGATAGTACTCTTAAGGGCACTATCGCTCCTGAAACCACGGTGTTTGTTTATGCTCAGGCGGTCACTGGGGCAAAAATGCCGTTGGCTGCCGCACGCTTTCAGGTGCGTGACTTACCGGTGTTGGTGACTCTAGATGACTCCATGGCGATGGGGCCGATGGTGAAACTGTCATCGGCCGAGCAGGTGCAGGTACGCGCGACCGTGAGTTTTTCGGGTACCCCAGGGGCCCAGTCTGGCGATCTTCAGGGTGTTATCAGCCCGGTAACGGTGCTGGATAACGATAGTCTGATCAAAATTCTTATTAATGAGCGGGTGAACTAAGTGCTATCTGCTGCAATCTGTTTCCTGAGTTTTAGAGGTGATTCACATGAATCCTAAACGCAAAAAACGGCTGGCCTTTGTCGTTGCGATCGTGGCTGCTGTCAGCATTGCGGTGGGGCTGTCGTTGTATGCACTGAGTCAAAATATCAATCTGTTTTTTACCCCTACCCAGATTGCGGCGGGTGAGGCACCGGTCGGTCAGCGGATTCGCGCTGGGGGGATGGTGGTTGATGGCAGTGTTAAGCGTGATCAGAGCAGTCTCAAAGTCCGCTTTGGGCTCACTGACCACGTGTCTAATGTGGTCGTTGAGTATACCGGTATCCTCCCGGACCTGTTTCGAGAGGGCCAGGGGATCGTAGCGCAGGGGGCGATGAATGCTGCAGGTGTTTTTGAAGCCTCCGAAGTGTTGGCTAAACACGACGAGAACTATATGCCTCCCGAGGTGCAGTTTGCGCTGGATGCCGCTGGCAAGACCGCTAGTGGTCAGAATGCTGTTCCTCAGAATATTGTTCCCCAGAAAAGTGGAGGTTAAGGGTCAATGATCCCAGAATTTGGTACGTTTGCTCTGATCCTGTCTCTGGGGCTGAGTATTGTCCTGGCGGTCGTGCCGCTGGTCGGTGCATCCTCCGGTAATCTGCAGATGATGAGTTATGCCCGACCGTTGGCAAATGGTGTCTTTACGTTTTTGACTCTTAGCTTTCTCTGCTTGTGTTACTCTTTTTGGACGGATGATTTCTCCGTGGTCTATGTGGCCAGTCACTCCAATACTGCGCTCCCCGCAGTATATAAGTTGAGTGCAGTGTGGGGTGGGCACGAGGGGTCGTTACTGCTTTGGTTGTGGATTTTGAGCGGCTGGACCTTTGCGGTCAGTCTGTTTAGCCGAGGGATGCCTGAAGATATCCTGGCACGGGTGTTGGCCGTATTGGGTATAGTACTGGTGGGGTTTGGCCTGTTTGTGCTGTTGACCTCTAGTCCTTTTACACGGCTTTTGCCGAATTTTCCCGCCGATGGCGCTGACCTTAATCCGCTGCTGCAGGATCCGGGGCTGATTATTCATCCGCCGATGTTGTATATGGGTTATGTCGGCTTTGCCGTGGCCTTTGCCTTTGCGATCGCGGCATTGTTAAGTGGCCGGCTGGATACCGCCTGGGCGCGCTGGTCGCGTCCCTGGGCAAATATCGCCTGGGTGTTCCTGACTCTGGGTATCGCATTAGGCAGTTGGTGGGCGTATTACGAACTGGGTTGGGGCGGCTGGTGGTTCTGGGATCCGGTCGAAAACGCCTCCTTTATGCCGTGGTTGGTGGGTACCGCACTGGTGCATTCGCTAGCGGCGACCGAAAAACGCGGTGTGTTCAAGAGTTGGACTCTGCTGTTGGCTATATTTGCGTTCTCCTTGAGCCTGCTCGGCACCTTCCTGGTCCGCTCTGGGGTGTTGACCTCGGTTCACGCCTTTGCCACTGACCCGACCCGAGGTTTTTTCGTGTTGGTGCTGTTGGCGATCACCGTCGGTGGTTCGCTGCTGCTGTACGCGATTAAAGCGCCGAGTTTACAGAGCGAATCGAGCTTTAGACTGGTATCGCGAGAGAGCTTTATTCTGATCAATAATATTATTTTGACCGTCGTGGCGATCACCGTATTGCTGGGCACTCTGTATCCGTTGATCGTCGATGCGCTGGGCCTGGGTAAGCTCTCAGTGGGGCCGCCCTACTTCAATGCGTTCTTTGTACCCTTTATGAGTATCCTGACGGTGTTTCTGGGTATCGGTATGTTGACCCGCTGGAAGCAGGCTAGTCAGCAGATGTGGAAACCTCTGATTATTGTTGCTGCGCTCTGTGTCGTGGTTGGCATCGCTACGCCCCTGCTCTATAAGGGGGTGCTGGATTGGTGGGGGGCTCTGGGTGCTGGCTTGCTCGCCTGGGTGGTGTTGGCGTCATTCCGGGATCTGGCCGCCAAGGTCGCGAATAAGGCCGATAAAATCGCCGCTCTCAAAGGCTTGTCGCGCAGTTATTACGGCATGATGCTGGCCCATATAGGTGTTGGGGTGACGATCGTCGGCATCAGCATGGTGACGCTCTACAATGACGAGCGTGATCTGCGTATGGCGGTGGGTGACACCCTGGAGATCGGTGACTACAGCTTTACCTTTAAGGAGATGCGCAAGGTTAATGGCCCCAACTTTATCAGTGATGAGGGGGTGTTTGAGATGCAGATCGATGGTCGCGCCTATACCGAGCTGTTGCCGCAGAAGCGCTTTTATACCACTTCGCGGCAGATGATGACGGAGGCGGCGATCGATCCAGGTCTGTTTCGGGATATCTATCTTGCGCTGGGTGAGAGGCTGGATGATGGTGCCTGGGCGGTGCGGATCCAGGTCAAGCCGTTCGTGCGTTGGATCTGGCTCGGAGCCATCTTTATGGCGGTCGGTGGTCTGCTGGCCGCTGCCGATAAGCGTTACCGCCGTCAGCGTTCGGCTGCTGCCCGCGTAATTTAAGGAGTCATAAGAGATGGATGTGCGTCGCGCATTGCTGTTTATTCCGATTGTTCTGGCGATGCTGCTGGGACTGTTTTTGTGGAAAGGCCTGTCACTCGATCCCAAGGAGCTGCCTTCGGCGCTGGTAGGCAAACCTTTTCCTGGGTTTTCTCTGACCGAGTTAAAGAACCCCGATCGGTTGCTTACCGAGGCAGATCTGCCGAAACGCCCGGTGTTGGTGAATATCTGGGCTACCTGGTGTCCCTCCTGCAAGGTGGAGCATCCACAGCTGCTGAGTATCGCCCGTAATGATGGTATTCCGGTGATTGGTCTGAACTATAAAGATGATGCCGAGGAGGCCAGGAATTGGCTGCGTCAGTATCAGGATCCCTACAGGTTCGTTATTTTTGATCCAGATGGCACGCTGGGTTTCAATCTGGGTGTTTATGGCGCCCCAGAAACCTTTATTGTTGATGGTAAAGGTATCGTGCGTTATCGGCATGCCGGACCGATCGATACCGCGACCTGGAGTAAGATGCGTAACCTTATTCGGGATATGGAGAGGCAGGGCTGATGGCTATCGCTATGCTGTTACATCTGCTGGCTGTGGTGTATTGGGTCGGAGGGATGTGGGTGCTGCTGCTGGCGGTGCGCCCTGCTGCGGTGGCGCTGCTTGAGCCGCCGCTGCGGCTGCCGCTGTTATGCGTCATCCTCAGTCGGTTTTTTGTCGGCGTGTGGGTGGCGCTAGCGCTACTGCTTGGCACCGGGCTATGGATGCTGTTTAGGGTGTTTGGTGGCTTCGCGCATGTCGGCCTCCAGGTGCATGGCATGCTGCTGCTGTTTCTGCTGATGGCGGCATTGTTCGTCTATCTGTTTATGGGCCCTTACGCGGTGATAAAACGGGCGCTGAAAGCGGAAGATTTTCCTCTGGCAGGGGCCAAGATGGGGGTGATCCGCAAACTGGTGATGATCAATGCCTGTCTAGGTGTGCTCACGATTGCGGTTGCCAGTGCCGGTCGCTATCTGCTTGTTTGATGCGTTCTTAGGTTGTTGGCTGGCCCCGCTAAAGTCGGTAGCGCTTAGATCTGCATAACTGCAGCCTAGCAGGGGTCATACGATCGTGCTGAGTTCTGCGGGCCCGTAAAGATGAGTTCCCGGTGAGGGCTTTATTCGATCTTAAATCATGAGGATAGCCTATTATGTTGATAGTCTTCTTCGATTTGCTGGCCAGTTTTGTAAGGGGGGTGCGTTGCGCGTTAACAACAGCGGGTTGGCTTGGGTCTTGATGCTCGCCGCCACGCTAGGGGGGGCGGTATCCTCCATGGCGATGGCTGATGAGTATCTTTTGCAGCAGGCGATTAATGACGCCGGACGTCAACGGATGCTGACCCAGCGAATTCTTAAATCCTATGCCCAGCTTGGCTTGGGAATTCAGCGGCAACAGTCTGAGAAAGAGCTGTTAGATGCGGTAGCGCTGTTTGAGGCTCAGTACCTGCGCCTACAGCAATGGCAGCATGAGTCTCGGGTTGCTGAGCAGCTTGAGCGCGTGGGGCCGCTGTGGGAGGCCTACAAATCACGGAGCCTGAACAATACTAATCCTCTAGAAGCCCAGCAGCTACTCGGTATCAGTGAGTCGCTGTTGTTGGAATTGCAGCAGCTAGTGCTGGTGTTGCAGTCACTCTCCGATATGCCGGCTGCGGAGCTGATCAATGTGTCCGGTCGCCAGCGCATGCTGACGCAGCGTATGGCTACCTATTACCTGCTAAGTAGCTGGGGGATAGATACGCCGGCGATTAGTGGTGGCATGGCTGAGGTGCGGAGGCAGTTTGTTGCCGCCCTGGAGTTACTCGAGGCCAATAGCTATGCTAATGCGGAGATCGTTGAGCGGCTGGCCAGGATCAGATCGGATTGGGTCTGGTTTGATGTTGCGATTCAGCAGTCTGGGCGTGAGCGTTATAACCTGTCAGTGCTGGATGCCAGCGATCAATTACTACGCCAGGTGGAGCTGCTAACCGAGCTCTATGTCAAGGCGAGTACCAACACTCCGCCTAGTTAATCTGCCCCGTATGTCAAAAAACAGGCCCCCCTCTAAGTCTCGTGCAGCTGTTTCTGCATCCAGGTCTCCGCGACGCTGGTGGTCGCTGGCGTTTAAATTGTTGCTGGTTGTTGCGGTGCTGCTGACGTTAGCGCTGCTGTATATGGATGCCAGTATTCGCAGCCGCTTTGAAGGGCAGCGCTGGACCCTGCCAGCCAAGGTCTATGCCCGACCGTTGGAGTTATACGCAGGTCTGGCATTGACGGCCGATGAGCTGGCAGTTGAATTGGGGCTGCTGGGCTATCAGCAGGTCGATAGACCACAGCGTCCCGGTGAGATGCATGTGCAATCCTGGCGCGTGGAGCTGATTAGTCGGGGGTTCGGCTTTGCTGATGGTCAGGAACCCTCACGGCACTTGGATCTGCGCTTTGCCAGTGGCCGCTTGCAGCAGCTTAGCAGCGCAGGCGGGTTGTTACCGTTGGCGCGGCTGGAGCCGGTGTTGGTGGGGGGGATCTATCCTGCGGATAACGAGGATCGAGACCTGGTCAAGCTGGATCAGGTGCCACCGTTGTTGCTGCAAGCGTTGATTGCGGTCGAGGATCGTCATTTTTATCAGCATCATGGCGTGTCCTTGCGCGGCATCGCGCGAGCGAGCTGGGCAAACTTGCAAGCGGGGCGGGTGGTACAGGGGGGTAGTACCCTGACTCAGCAGTTGGTGAAGAACTATTTTCTCACCAGTGAGCGCAGTCTGTTGCGCAAGCTGCTCGAAGCACCGATGGCGCTGCTGTTAGAGCTTCATTATGACAAGGATGACATTCTTCAAGCCTATCTCAATGAGGTGTATCTCGGCCAGGCGGGAAGTCGTGCTATCCATGGCTTCGGTCTGGCCAGCCAGTATTATTTCGGCCGACCATTGGAGAGTCTGAAGGTTGAGCAGCTGGCGCTGTTGGCCGGTCTGGTCAAGGGCGCCTCATATTACGACCCGCGTCGCCACCCCGAGCGCGCCAAGCAGCGCCGTGATCTGGTGATCGACTTGTTGCAGCGCAGCGGTGGTATCGATCAGCGTGCCGCGCTGCATGCCAGTCAGCAACCCTTGGGTGTGGTGTCTAAGAGCCGCTTGACCAAGGACGCGTTTCCCGGTTATCTGGATCTGGTGAAGCGCCAGCTGCGCCGCGATTATCGACAGCAGGATCTGGCAACGGAAGGGCTGCAGGTGTTTACCAGCTTGGATCCCATTGTGCAGCAGCGCGCCGAGCAGAGTGTACAAGAGGCCATCAGGCGTCTGCAGCAGCGTCATGGCAAGACGATCCATGATCTTCAGGCTGCGCTGGTGGTTGGCAATAGTCAGACCGGTGAGGTGGTGGCGGTTGTCGGTGATCGTGAGCCTCGTTTTCAGGGGTTTAATCGTGCCCTGGATGCCGTGCGTCCGATCGGCTCTCTAGTTAAGCCTGCAGTTTACTTGGCGGCGCTGGAGCAGCCGCGACGCTACAGTTTGATCAGCGCGATCAAAGATCAGCCGCTGCGGGTACAAAATGCTGATGGTTCGCTGTGGAGTCCGAATAATTTCGATCATCAGGTGCGAGGTCTGGTGCCGCTGCACCGAGGGCTATCCAACTCCTATAATCTGGCTACTGCGCATCTGGGCATGGAGCTGGGAATGCCCAGAGTGATTGATGTGTTACAGCGGCTTGGGGTGCGGCGGGAGATAGAACCCTTTCCGTCGACATTGCTGGGGTCGCTCAGTCTGAGTCCGCTGGAGGTGGCCCAGTTGTACCAGACCATCGCGGCTAATGGCTTTGAAACACCCTTGCGAGCGATCCGCTCGGTATTGACCGCAGAGGGCCAGTTGTTATCGAGTTATCCTTTTGAGTTAAAACAGCAGTTTGATCCTGCGGCTATGCACCTGCTGCAGTATGCGCTTCAGGAGACGGTGCGAGAGGGTACCGCTAAGGCGCTGTACCAGCGTTTTCCGGACTCGCTCAATATGGCGGGTAAAACCGGTACCAGCAACGATCAGCGTGACAGCTGGTTTGCCGGTTTTACCGGCGATTATCTGGCGGTTGCCTGGCTGGGGCATGATGACAACCGTCCCACGCCGTTGACCGGTAGCAGTGGCGCGCTGCAGGTCTGGGCGGAGCTGATGGTGCGGTTGCGACCGGCGCCTTTGGAGGCGATGGTGCCCGCCAATATCCGTTACCAGTGGGTCGATGATGCTAATGGGCTGCTGACCGATGCCGGCTGCCCCAGTGCCAGGCTGATCCCCTTTGTGGTCGGTTCGGAGCCTGGACGGTTTGGCGGTTGCGGGGCGCAGGCGCCGGTGCCGCGGGTTCAGAGCTGGTTCTCGCGCTTGTTTGCAGACTAGTGGTTAGTGAATGATGGGTGGTTATTCTATGGATAAGAGCTGGCGAGAGCTGCGGCTGTTAGTCGGGAGTCTGGGGTTGCTGGGGTTGTTGGGTTGTGCCAGTCAATCCGGTTCTTCGGTGCCTATCGAAGATCGAAGTGCGGGTGCGTCGCGAGCGTCAGCGGTCACAGCGGCTGCTGTCGAGAGGAGCGATGTGATTATCCCGGCGCCAGCACCAGCTTTCACGCCGGCGCCGGCTGCTGCCAGGCCTTCGGCTATCACGCCGCACTCTTCAGCGAGCGGGGGGGCTTCGGCTGTCGCGGGTGGCTATGCGGGATCTTCACCGGTGTTGCTGGCATTGATGGAGCAGGCCGATGCGCTTAAGTCCCGTGGTGATCAGCAGGGTGCGCTGGCGCAGTTAGAGCGGGCGCAGAGAATTGCACCGCGAGATCCGCTGGTCTATCTGCAGCTGGCGCGGCTGCGGCTGCAGATGAGCGATCGGCTCAGGGCCGAGCAGCTAGCGCGCCGTGGGTTGTCGCTAGCCCAGGGTGATCAGGATCTGGTATCGGTGTTTGAGGCGATGTTGGTCGAGCTGCAGCGCCGATAGCGGTGGTGATCCTTGCTGCGGCAGTCGGTAGCTTGGCTGTTGGAAAATTGTGCTGATCATAGCCAATGAGTTTCAATACTAGTATAATCGCGCGCTATTTCTACGCCCTGACTTATCGAGTAACCCAATGACTGATCTATCCCTGTACAGAAATATCGGTATCTTCGCTCACGTTGATGCAGGTAAAACCACCACGACTGAACGTATTCTGAAGCTGACCGGTAAGATCCATAAGACCGGGGAAGTGCATGACGGTGCAGCGACCACCGATTTCATGGCGCAGGAGCAGGAGCGTGGAATTACTATCCAGTCTGCAGCAACGACCTGCTACTGGAAAGATCACCGCTTCAACGTTATCGACACCCCCGGGCACGTTGACTTCACCGTTGAGGTTTACCGCTCGCTGAAAGTACTCGACGGTGGTATCGGTGTATTCTGTGGTTCAGGTGGCGTTGAGCCACAGTCGGAAACCAACTGGCGCTATGCCAACGAGTCCGAAGTGGCGCGGGTCATCTTCGTCAATAAGTTGGACCGTATGGGTGCCGACTTCCTGCGCGTGGTTGATCAGGTAGAAACAGTCCTGGGTGCCAACCCGTTGGTGATGGTACTGCCGATCGGTATCGAAGAGAACTTCGTCGGTGTCGTTGATCTGCTGACCCGTCAGGCATTCGTTTGGGACGACACGGGGTTGCCAGAGAACTTTAAAATTGTTGATATCCCCGCCGACATGGTGGATCAGGTTGAAGAGTATCGCGAGAAGCTGATTGAAATGGCGGTCGAGCAGGACGATGACCTGATGATGGCGTATATGGACGGCGAAGAGCCCTCTATCGACGAGCTTAAGCGTTGCATTCGCAAGGGCACCATCGCGCTGGACTTCTTCCCGACGCTCTGTGGCTCTGCATTTAAGAACAAAGGCATGCAGCTGGTGCTGGACGCTGTGGTTGATTACCTGCCCAGTCCCACCGATGTGGTGCCTCAACCGCTGACTGACGAAGAGGGTAACCCCACTGGCGAAGTGGCCACGGTGTCTACCACTGAGCCATTGCGCGCGCTGGCGTTCAAGATCATGGATGACCGTTTTGGCGCCCTGACCTTCGTGCGTATCTACTCGGGCATTCTGGAAAAGGGTATGAGTATCCTTAACTCCTTTACCGGTAAGACCGAGCGTATTGGGCGTATGGTTGAGATGCACGCTAATGATCGTAACGAGATCGCTTCTGCTCAGGCAGGCGATATTATTGCCATCGTCGGCATGAAGAACGTCCAGACCGGCCATACCCTCTGTGATCCTAAGCACCCCTGCACGCTGGAAGCGATGATCTTCCCTGAGCCGGTTATCTCTATCGCGGTGGCCCCCAAGGATAAGAACGGTTCCGAAAAGATGGGTATCGCGATCGGCAAGATGATCGCCGAAGATCCCTCGTTCCGGGTTGAAACCGATGAGGATTCCGGTGAAACCATCCTTAAAGGTATGGGCGAGCTGCACCTGGATATCAAAGTTGACATCCTTAAGCGCACCTACGGTGTTGAGTTGGAGGTGGGACAGCCACAGGTGGCTTACCGTGAAACTATCACTCGCGCTATCGAAGATTCTTACACCCATAAGAAGCAGTCGGGTGGTTCGGGTCAGTTTGGTAAGATCGACTACCGCATCAAGCCCGGTGAGCCAGGCTCTGGTTTTGTGTTTAACTCGGTAGTTGTCGGCGGTAACGTACCTAAGGAGTTCTTCCCGGCTATCGAGAAGGGTTTCAAGAATATGATGGGCGTGGGTCCTGTGGCCGGCTTCCCGGTATTGGATGTGGAGTTCGAACTGGTTGACGGTGGCTTCCACGCAGTTGACTCCTCGGCTATCGCGTTTGAGTTGGCAGCACGTGGCGGCTTCCGTCAGTCTATGCCTAAGGCGGGCCCTCAGCTGATCGAACCGATCATGAAGGTTGACGTCTTTACTCCCGATGACCATGTGGGTGATGTGATCGGTGACCTTAACCGTCGTCGCGGCATGATCAAAGACCAGATGGCAGGTGTTACCGGTGTGCGTATCAAGGCCGATGTGCCACTGTCAGAGATGTTCGGTTATATCGGTACCCTGCGTACTATGACCTCTGGCCGCGGTCAGTTCTCGATGGAGTTCGCTCACTACCTGCCGTGCCCCGCTTCGGTCTCTGAGAAAGTGGTTGCTGCAGAGCTAGAGCGTAAGGCGGCTAAGGCTAAAGCCAAGAAGTAACTTTGGTGTAAGCTGTTGTCCTAGAAACCCGGTGATGCAGATCACCGGGTTTTTTTTAAGCGCTCGACAGGGGTTTGCAAGCTCGGGTCTTTAGTGTCCGCTGTGGTTTTTGTGGTAGCATTCGGCTCCCTTCTGGGCAAGCCAGCGAGGTTGTTTACCCAGGCTTAGCTGGGGTGCTCAGAGATATTGAAGAGGGTTTGGCTGTGTTGTTGATGATCGATAATTATGACTCTTTTACCTATAACATCGTCCAGTACTTTGGTGAGCTGGGTGCGAATGTGCAGGTCTACCGCAATGATGAGATCAGTATTGCGCAGATAGAGGCATTGCAGCCCGATCAGTTAGTCGTGTCTCCCGGCCCCTGTACCCCCAACGAGGCGGGTATCTCGGTGGCGGCCATCGAATATTTTGCCGGTAAGCTGCCGATCTTGGGTATCTGCCTCGGCCATCAGAGTATCGCCCAGGCGTTTGGCGGCCAGATCATCCGGGCAGGACAGGTGATGCACGGTAAGATCTCGCCAGTGCATCATCGTAACCAGGGGGTGTTCAAGGGGCTTGCTAACCCGTTCTCCGCGACCCGTTATCACTCGCTGGTGATCGATCAACAGAGTATTCCCGATTGCTTGGAGGTGACCGCCTGGACCGAAACGGCGGCGGGGGATGTCGAGGAGATCATGGGGGTGCGACATAAGACCCTCGATATCGAAGGGGTGCAGTTTCATCCGGAATCGATTTTGACCGAGTATGGCCATGAGATGCTGAGAAACTTTCTGCAGCGCTAGCAGCGTTTAAATATTGAATAGCCAGACCCCTCGACAGGAGATAAGTGATGGATATCCAGGCGGCGATTAAAGCCCTGACCGAACGCCAGAATTTGACCGTAGAGCAGATGCAGGCGGTGATGCGTACGATTATGACCGGCGCGGCGACCCCCGCGCAAATTGGTGGTTTCCTGATCGCCCTGCGGATGAAGGGTGAAACGGTTGACGAGGTCGTGGGCGCGGCCCTGGTGATGCGCGAACTGGCCACAGCAGTTCCGGTTGCGGGCGAGCATATCGTCGATACCTGCGGCACCGGGGGTGATGGTGCGGGGATCTTCAATGTGTCCACGGCGGCGGCCTTCGTGGTGGCCGCCGCGGGTGGTCGGGTAGCCAAGCATGGTAACCGTTCGGTCTCCAGTACCAGCGGTAGTGCTGATCTCCTGGAGGCGGCGGGCGTCAATCTGAACACCACGCCCGAGCAGGTCGCCAGTTGTATTGCGCAGGTGGGCGTTGGGTTTATGTTTGCCCCGGCGCACCACAGCGCGATGAAGCATGCCATCGGCCCGCGCCGGGATATGGCGGTGCGTACTATTTTTAATGTATTGGGGCCGCTCACCAATCCGGCGGCGGCACCCAACCAGGTGCTGGGGGTGTTCAGCCGCGAGTGGCTGCGGCCGCTGGCTGAGGTGCTACAGCGCCTGGGGAGTCGGCATGTCATGGTGGTGCACGCAGAAGATGGGCTGGATGAGATCAGTATTGCCAGCCCGACTCATGTCGCCGAACTCAAAGAGGGTCAGATTAGTGAGTACCTACTAACTCCTGAAGCCTTGGGTTTACAGCGTGCGCCGTTGGATAGTCTGGTGGTGGTTAACGCCCAGCAATCGTTGCAGCTGATTCGCGGCATCCTTGCGGGGGAGGCGAGTCCTGCGGCCGATATTATCAAGCTCAATGCTGGGGCGGCGATCTATGTCGCCGGTTTGGTGGCGTCACTGCAGGATGGCGTTGAGCGCGCTGCGCAGATTCTCAGCAGCGGCGCGGCGCTGCATAAGTTGGAGGCGCTGGTGGAGGTCTCTAACGCGTTGGCGGTAAGGCACTAACAGTGCTCTTTCACATCTTCACAGTGATTCTCACTGTTAACCAAAGGCACTCAGAGCGATGAACATACCGACAATTCTGCTGCAAATTCTTCAACGTAAGCGTGAAGAGGTCACGGAGCGCAGCGCGAAGATCTCCATCCAGGCGTTACAGCGTCAGATCGAACAGCAGCAGTCTGTTGCTGACTATGCCCCTCGGGGCTTTGTCCGGGCGCTGCGTGACTGTATCGCAGCAGGCCGTTCGGCGGTCATCGCCGAGGCCAAGAAAGCCTCGCCGAGCAAAGGGGTGATTCGCGCCGACTTTGATCCGGCGGCTATCGCCCGCAGTTATCAGCAGGGCGGTGCCAGCTGTTTGTCGGTATTGACCGATGTCGATTTCTTCCAGGGTGCGGATGCGTACCTGCAACAGGCGCGTGCCGCCTGTCAGTTGCCGGTGATTCGTAAAGACTTTTTTGTCGATCCCTATCAGGTGTACGAGGCGCGTGCCCTGGGGGCCGACTGTATTCTGTTGATCGTCGCGGCCTTAGATGATGCGCAGTTGCGCGAGCTTCATGATCTGGCTCGCTCACTGGGCATGGATGTGCTGATCGAGGTGCATAACGGTGACGAGCTGGAGCGGGCGCTGAGAGTAGAGGCTAAGCTGGTCGGGATCAATAATCGTGATCTGCACAGTTTTGAGGTCAGTCTCGAGAACACCTACCAGCTGTTGGCGCAGATTCCGAGTGACTGCCTGGTGGTCACCGAGAGTGGCATCCTCAGCCGCAATGATGTGATCGCGATGCGTGAGCATCAGGTCCATGCTTTTCTGGTTGGCGAGGCCTTTATGCGCGCCGAGGATCCCGGTCAGCAGCTACAGGCGCTGTTTGCGTAGTTAATAATCCCCACTTTTAGAGCGATAACCCAGATGAATGTCACAATCAATTGGGCGGGTGATGCCCGCTTCGACGGTACCACCGGCACCGGTCATACCTACAGCATGGATGGCCCGGAAGATCATGGTGGCAAAAATCAAGGGCCGCGGCCCATGGAGATGTTGCTGCTGGGGCTGGGTGGCTGCTCCAGCTTCGATGTGATGACTATTCTTAAAAAGACTCGCCAGGATGTCACCGCTTGCCGTGCTGAGATCAGTGCCGAACGTGCCGATGCGGTACCAGCGGTGTTCACCAAGATCCATCTGCACTTTGTGGTCTCCGGGCGCAACTTAAAAGAAGCGCATGTTAAACGCGCAGTGAGCTTGTCGGCCGAACAATACTGTTCGGCATCGATCATGCTCGAAAAGGGCGGGGTCGATATCAGCCATAGCTATCAATTGATCGAGGTTGACTAGCACCGGCAAGCGGGTGTGCTGCGCCAGCTAAGCGGCGCTGTTTTATCGTGCGGATAGGTTGGATGGGCTTGCTGCCAGCGGCACCGCCCTATGGCCCTGCTGGCAGCAACGCCTGCGACAAATCATGCGTCGACGCTCTAGCCCCCCAGACCCCCTGCGTGGCGCTGAGTAAGCCTTGCAGCTCGGCCAATGGCATCGGCCGCGCATACAGATAACCTTGAATATGGCGCACTCCCTCGTTTTTCAACCAATCACGCTGCTCCAGGGTCTCCACCCCTTCGGCCACGACCCGCAAATGCATGCTCTGGGCGATCGCCAGAGTCGCCCGCACCAGCGCCGCATCCTCTCGGCTGTCGGTCACCCCGTTAATAAAAGCACGATCTATTTTCAGGCCGGATACCGGCAGGATTTTGAGGTAGCTCAGTGAGGAGTAACCGGTACCAAAATCATCCAATATCGCCCGCACGCCCAGCAGCTCCAGTTCACGCAGTTGCTGACTGACGAATTCAATATCTGTGATCAGGCTCTGCTCGGTAATCTCCAGGACTAGCTGTGTAGGTAATAAGCCGGTTTCGTCACACGTCTGCTGCACCAGGGCGCACATATCGTGCAGTCGCCACTGCCGTGAGGATACATTGATCGCCACGTAGGCGTTTGCCGGAAAACAGCCCTTCAGGCTGGCGATATCGCGAGCCGCCTGCCACATCACCCATTCGCCCAGCTCGCCAATCAGGCCGCGCTCTTCGGCGAGCGGAATAAATACTGCGGGTGATACCACGCCCAGCTCCGGGTGCTGCCAGCGTAATAGGGCCTCGACGCCACAGAGGGTCTCGGTATCCAGATCGATCACCGGCTGATAGTGGACGCTGAGCTGCTTGAGCTTCAGCGCGCTGCGCAGTGCCCAGGTGATGGTGGTGGCGGTAGCTGCTGCGGCTTCCATCTCTGGGGAAAAGCAGCAGTATTGACCGCGCCCCGCCTCCTTGGCGGCGTACATCGCGGTATCGGCATACTTGAATAATTTTTCGGGGCTGTCCGCATCACCAGGATACGTTGCCACCCCAAGGCTGGCGGACATCAGTACCTCATAACCCTGTAGGTTAAATGGCTTGTTGAAGCACTCCAGTATCAGTTCGCAGATTTTAAACAGCGGTTCAATTGTCACAAAGTCGCAGAGCAGCACGACAAATTCATCACCGCTCTGGCGGGCCACGGTATCGGTCTGCCGCAGACAGCTCTGCAGGCGCTGCGCAACAGCCTTTAACAGCAGGTCACCGGACTCGTGCCCCAGAGAATCGTTGATTGACTTAAAACGGTCCAGATCGACAAATACCACGGCCAGCTGGGTGTCATGCCGCGGCGCTTCTTGTATCGCCTGGCGCAGCCGTTCCTGGAGCAGATTACGATTCGGCAGCCCGGTCAGGCAGTCATAGTTTGCCTGGCGTTCGATAAGCGCTTGCGCCTTCTTGCTTTCGGTGATGTCGCGTCCCAAGACGACCATGCCTTTATGCGCTCCGGTTTCGTCAGCGAGCGGTATTTTGATCATATCCAGACAGTAGCGGCCATTATCGCTATCGAACACCGCTTCATAGCGGGCCTTTGTCCGGCTGTATTTGACCTGCAGGCCCTTTTCGGTATCCAGCCGCAAAGGGTCGGCGATAAGCATATTTACTGCGGCGATCTCCTCGTTGCGTTTGCCTAACACATCAGCACTGTCGACCCCCAGGATACGTAAACCGTTGCGATTAATCCGCTGCCAACGGCCCTCGGCATCTTTAAAGCACACCAGGTCGGGAATCGCTTCGATCAGTTCGCTCAGCTGCTGTTCGTTGTCCTGCAACTGTTGGTGCTTGTCTTCAAGCTTTGCTAGTGCTTGGTTGATGGTCTTAGCGAGTGTCGAGAGTTCATCGTTACCCATTACCCGGACCCGCTGACCGCGGAGGGGGTGCTGGGAGATGGCGCTAACGTCACGCATCAACCGTATCAGCCGGCGTAGCAGTAGCCGCTCATGCAGGATCAGGCTGATCAGAAACAGCCCCACGGCCGCGATCGCTGCCGTGACTAAGAACAGCTTGATGCCGTGCCGACCGGTGCTGAGAATCGTGGCTGGGGCTGCAACGGTCAGTGCCAATACCGGCTGTGCATACAGATCTTCAAGCACTAGTCTCGAGCCGATCTGCCCCGGTGCTGGCCAGAACACCCTGGCTGAGGTCTTCGTCTCATCGGCGACAGAGGTCTGCACACGCGCGGTGCCACCAATAAGCTGCCCAAGCTTAGCCAGTTCCACGCCATCCAGCCTGCGAGCCAGCCACAGCTGGCGGCCGCCAGTGGCGGTCAGGTTGGCGGCCAGCTGATAGCCGCCCAATAACCAGGGCTCGCCTTGCACCACCAGCAGCCCCGGGGGCGTGTCAGGGAGCCGAGCCAGCGCCTGCAGCCAGTGCTGTTGATCAGTTAGGCCCATTGGTTGGTGATGGAGTCTGTGCTCGAGCCGTATGCCGCCCTCTAGATGCGGATCGACCACGGCCACCAGATCGATATCGGCCCGCTCGACAGCGAGTGCTCGCTGAACGTCGCGGACGAACTCGGTGCTCTGTTCTAGGACCTGTCCGAGTGTGGTGGCCATAAGCTCGAGTTGCAGCGCCTTGTGCTGCAGTAGCCGTTGAGCCTGGCTGACTCGATCCTGGATCCGTGATCTTTCCAGCGTTTCAAATTTGGACAACAGGAAGAGATGAGAAATGAAGTACAGGCCCAGCAGGCAGGCCAGCATAGTAGTCGCAACTATTAGTAGAGTTTTTTTGCGCAGCGTCATAATAGGATTCATTTGGCAGCCCCACTGCCATAGGTCTTAGACCCTTAGGCTGGAAGCTTTGCGTCCCTGTCTTTCAACAGGTTTGCCATTTATCAAACAAGTCGCGCACGCGTTAACGACAGCGCCGCGTCCCCTCTATAAGCAGATCGAGTACGGTTGCATGGTTCGCAGTTATTGTCAAATATTAAATAGTCTTAAGCCGGCGCAGCACTTTAGTCGATCAATCCGACCGTTCTGGCGGGCGAATGGTTTTTGATGTTTAGCAGCCTATCTAGGTAGCGGCTTGCTAGTCCTTAACGCCCTATTTAAAACAGTTGGTTATGAACGTTGGTGCTCAAGATAAGGCTGGCCTCCCCGCGAGGAGGACGGGCCTTGTTTTCCATAACGTGTTGTTCTATAGCGATTTGTTCTGGTTAGTGGTTCTCGAGTCTTCAAGGTGTGACAACTTATTACCAGTAGGTGTGACAGCTATGACTATTTAACTTAAGCGTATCATATCACTCTTCGTGGCCCTGTTGGTATCTAGGAATGCCGCTCTGTAGCCGTTATGGTTAATTTGCATCTGTCTTCATAGACAGCGCCCAGCAGCCATTACCGCTTTGTAAGAGGTAGATCCTACCCTTCGTGGGTGTAAGGCGTCGTAGATAGCCAAGCCGCCTAGATCTGTCTCTGAGGCTACGTGAGAAGCCTGTAGCGCCTCAATGAGTGATTCATGATCTATCTGTATTGCTTGGGGTGGCTCACCAAATCGTTTGGAAAGGTACTTTGACGATCAATGGGGGGAGGGGTGCCTCATCTGCTTATGCGATACCTGTCCGCTGAAGCGCTTGAGCGCACATCCGAAGCTCAAGCTTATAGGTCGGTATCGCAGAAGACTAAGATGGTGGGGCTGCCTGAAGCGGATTAGCCTTGAGCCAAGGTGGTGCAATCTGCTTCGACGGAGTAGATCTTAGGATCGAGCTCTCTTGCTCCGCCAATCACAAAATCGAGTGGAATAGAGATGATTCCAAAGTCAATCAAGATTCCCAGCAAGCTGGCCTTATCGAAAGAGGTAGAGGTCTCTAGATTCTGTGACTCACACCCCTCTTTCTTAGCGCTAATGACGTAAGTTTTCCCGCGTTTTAAAGTAGCGGTCACATCCCCTGTTCCAGTTTTTTGACCATCGATGTATACCGACGTATCAGCCGGGGCAGAGATAGTTACGGAGTCATTAGTTCCGTTGATAATGCTTGCACAACCGGTGGTCAATACTGCTACGAGAGCAGGAACAACAAGAGCTTTCGCGTTCATTTAATATTCCTTTATATAGATACTTAATAATGAGCGCGCAGGCTACCATGGCCGCTACAATCTTAACAATGAGCAATCCTTCTCCCAAGTCAACGCTCAGTCAATACTCAAAAGATCCGCGCACCCAGTACAAAGATGGTCGGCTGAGGCTCTGAGGTAGCTGTGGTGGTCGCTTCTGAGTAATACTGCAGGACAACTATGAAGTGGTGGGGTCATGTCACCAAGCCGCTTTGAAGAGCCCGCATAGGCATGGTGCTGATGGCACATTATTGCCTCACTCTTGAATTTTCAAAACACCCCCCGCGATCAAGAGGCTATGCATAGAACCACCCCCAGCATATCTAAGACTTCGATCATCTCAGGTGGTCGGTAAAGGCTCGGCTTGATGGCAATCGACACTCTCCCTCTGAAGCTTGTACGCTTCTTCGTAGAGGTTGTTGGCAGCCTCTGTTATGTTATGAGGGGCGTACCAAGTACGTCCTGTATAACCCAGCAGAGAGCGCCTCATGAGGTCTTTGCTGAGGTAGTCAGCCAGCCCTATATCAACCATCTTCATCCCGTAGTAAT
>JBFGZQ010000029.1:0-23289 GCA_041586735.1 Motiliproteus sp. | reverse complement strand
GGCATTGCGCACCGCGTTAAAGCTCGATCAGTTCAGTGTCCACTATCAGCCGGTGATCGATCTGGATACCGAGACCCTCTGTGGCGTCGAGGCCCTGTTACGCTGGCAGCATCCGGAGCTGGGTATGGTGTCACCCGCGGTATTTGTGCCGCTCGCCGAAGAGCGCGGACTGATTGGTGAGCTGGGCGAATGGGTGATGTGGCAGGCGGCTCGCGACATCGCCAGCCTGAAGAGCTGTTTTCCGGCGAACGCCTACGTGGCGGTCAATGTGTCCTCGCGGCAGTGGCGGCTGCACGATATGTGCGCCCTAGTGAGTCGAGTGTGTGGAAAAACAGGCTTATTATACAATCAGTTAGTCTTGGAAATCACCGAGAAGAGCCTGATCGCAGATATCGAATTCGTTAATCAGCAGCTGCGTGAACTGAAGTTACTGGGCGTGCGCGCGCTACTGGATGACTTTGGTACCGGTTACTCCTCATTGAGTTACCTCAAAAGCCTGCCGGTATCTGGCCTGAAAATAGATCGTGCTTTTATTAACGAGGTGACCGATAACCGGGAGGATGCGGCGCTGGTGCGAGCGACCCTGGCGATCGCCCAGAGTATGCATTTGAGTGTCGTGGCCGAAGGGGTGGAGACCCTGGAGCAGCGTGATTGGCTGAAAAACGAGGGGGTGCGCCATGTTCAAGGTTATCTGTATGCGCGGCCGATGCCCTTGGCCGAGTTGCAGGCGTTACTCAGCCCCGCAGAGGGGGTCTTGGGTACAGGGGCGTCGGTGCATGGCTAGCAACGGCTAAGAGTCGGCTAGAGCCTACTACTGACGCCTAGACCCTAGAGCAGCGCTATGAGCGCTGCGTTGCTAGGCTAATGGCATGCCTAATATTCAGGGCTATGCTGGAGCTAATCCGCTATATGGGCAGCCAAGTCTACAAATAATTTGTTGGAATTAGCTGCAGCCGCAATAAGAGGAACCGCTGCCTACCTATTAGAAACCTGGACCTATTTTGCTTAAGATCGCGAGTGGAGAGTGAACATTCTCAATGACGATATTATCGCTATCGACTGGACTCGTTAACCACCTATACGATGCAAAGGACTAGAGCATGAATATGCTATTACGTACTCCGCAGGGCGATAGCTTCCATCACCACCTCATCCATCAGCACGGCAGCGTTCTGAAGCTGCTGCACCTCGCAGGCCGCCCCATACACATTAACTGTGGGCATGGCTTTAGTCGCTGGTATTACTCTGACCATGATTGGCATTGGGTGGTGACGATCCGCAAGGGCAAGGTGGACGCTATTGATAGACTAGGGCTGTAAGGCGATCACTGAATGGCTCCCTGTGGACGACTCCTGCTAATCCCCGCATAGCGACCAGCACCTCGTGCTCGAACAAACACCAGCTTACATCACACAATGCTCTTATCCTGGTCGAGGGAAAGACCAAAAAGAGGAGAAGCATCAAGCTCAACCTGAACCTGAAGGCAAAGGACATTATTGCCCGCCGGTGTTGCGAGAACCCCGCTGACGAGTGGCTGTTTCAAGCCAAGGGTAACCGTGCCGGCCGTGCTAATAAGGCCATTGACCGCTTGACTGTTGCTCGCAAGTTCAAGGAAGTGGGTGAAATCGTCAACGTACGCCTTGGCACACATTCGATGAGAAAACGCGGGGATATGCCATGTGGCAAGACAAGGTCCCATTAGAGGTGATCTGCAAAGTGCTTAATCACTCCAATACAGGCACCACGTTACGCTACATCGGCATAGAGCGGGAGGGTATCCAACGGACTTACGATGACTACGTGCTCTGATCGAAGGTAAGCAAGTTGAAATGAATTCGGTCGCGATATTTGCTGATCGGAGAGCCTGTAAATAATTCTGTGGTGCGACACGAAGTCGCTTTTGTGATTGTTTCATCCAATCAAGGAGGTAATGGATAAGAAACCCGTTGTCCCCTTTAGGATCAAGGAGGAGCGTCACGCTCCTCAGTCGCTCTATATCAAGAATTCCAGCGGGTATTGGATTATACCCGCTGGATTCCTAAGGTCTTGGTATGTTTTCTTGGGTCTTTGCGCAGCGGATGCCCTCAGCGCAAATCTTTGACCCGCACCGCCTTGCCTTCGGAACGGGGTAGTTCTCCCGGCTCCTTGATCAGCAACTTACAGCTGATACCGACGATGGACTTGATATGGTGACGGACCTCAGATGCAAGTGTTGGATATTGCTCCGGGCTCAAGTCGGGATCGGCTTCAACTTCGATATCCAGAGTGTCCATGACCCCTTCACGACGAATAGTTAACTGATAGTGTGGCGCGGTGTTGGGGAATCCAACCAGCACCGATTCGATCTGGGACGGATAGACGTTGACCCCGCGGATGATCATCATGTCATCGTTGCGTCCGGTGACGCGTAGGATGCGCACGTGGGTACGACCGCAGGCACAGGGCTCGATGGTTAATTTGGTCATGTCATGGGTGCGATAGCGGATCATCGGCAGCGCTTCTTTGGTCAGCGTGGTGATGACCAGTTCACCGGTTTCGCCGATGGGCAGCGGTTGCTGGGTTCCGGGATCGATGATCTCGAACAGGAAATGATCCTCCCACCCATGTAGGCCAGATTGGGCTTCGATACATTCGACAGCCACTCCGGGCCCCATGATCTCTGACAGACCGTAGATATCCATCGCCTTGATATTCAGCCGCTGTTGCAGCTCGAGGCGCATCGCCTCACTCCAAGGCTCGGCACCGAAGATCCCGATCCGCAACGGCCCGGCGTGCAGATCGATCCCCTGCTTTTCGGCACTATCAGCCAGATTAAGGGCAAAGGAGGGGGTGGCGCAGAGTATGTCGGCACCAAAATCCTGGAGTACAATATTCTGTTTTTCGGTATTGCCGCCGGACATCGGAGTCACCGTACAGCCTAGCTTCTCGGCGCCGTAGTGAACCCCCAAACCGCCGGTAAACAGGCCATAACCATAGGCGTTGTGCAGCATGTCACCCGGTTCGCCGCCGGCACAGGCGATGGAACGGGCTACCAACTGCGCCCAACGGTCGATATCGCCCTTGGTATAGCCCACCACCGTGGGTTTGCCGGTGGTGCCTGAAGAGGCATGGACGCGGGATACCTGCTTACGCGGCACCGCAAACATGCCGAACGGGTAGTTATCACGCAGATCAGCCTTTACTGTGAATGGAAATTTAGCCAGATCCTCCAGGCTGTGCAAGCTGTCGGGGGTGACGCCCGCAGCGTCAAATTTTTTCTTGTAGTGGGGAACATTGTTGTACGCGTGCGTTAAGGTTTTTTTCAGACGGGCTAGCTGCAGCTCGGCCAGTTGTTCACGAGGTAGCGTCTCTATCTCGGGTTGATACATATAGCGAGCCTTAATATTATCACTGGGCATATCCAGTACTGCCGTGCTGTTTCCGACATTCATTGCGGTCGTCTCCCTGTTGTTTTTATAAGTGATCGGGTTGGCATTAACTAGCCATTTATGTGCAGCTATTGGGTCCTGATATTCAGGAGGTTTCCGCGACCAGTTCAAACGCTTTCAAGCTCTTGAGCTGATTGTCTACACGGCGCTGCAGATGTTCGATCTGGGCTTGATCGAGGTGGCGGTATTTGCCAATTTTTTGTAAATAGGCGGTTAAGGGCTCCGGCTTATCGACGCTGCGGGTGAACCTCAAGCCCTGCTCCGGAGTGAAGTCCCACAGGGTGACGAAGTTGCTTTCAACCTGCTTGCGGCAGACCTCAATGGTATCTGCAGCGGGGAACCGCCAGCCGGTGGGGCAGGGGGCGTAGACATGCAGATAGGCAAATCCCCGTTTGCTGGCTTCAAGCGCCTTGTCGAGTTTGGCATAGTAGTCATCCATAAACGCCAGAGATGCGGTGGCGACATATTCGCAGTTATGCATCATCATGATTCTGGCCATGTTCTTGGCATCGCTACGCTTGCCCTGCATCTCCTTGCCGACCGGGGTGGTCGAGGTCCAAGAACCGGCCGGGGTGCTGCCGGAGCTTTGCATGCCGGTGTTCATGTAGCCTTCATTATCGACGCACATAAACAGCTGCTGCTCATTACGCTCGGCAGCTCCCGACAGCGATTGGAAGCCCACATCGCCGGCACCGCCGTCTCCGGCTAGGGCTAGCATGGTGACGTCTCGGCCTAGGCGGTTGTACTGCTTCTTAATCCCGGCCAGCATCGACGCGGTGTTGGTCAGTAGCGGGTGGAATACCGGCACCTTGGTGCCGGTCTTGCCATTGTAGCCGACCGTGCCCATGCCGGGAATACAGCCGGGCGGTGTGGCAACGACGACATTGGGGCCGATGTTGCGCAGCGTATGCCGGATCAGCAGTTCCGAGTTGCACCCCTGGCAGGCAGACAATCCCGGTACAAACAGGTCCTCTTTAGCGCCGATGCGGTTGTAGACGCTACCGGAGGTGTTGTACTCCAGCGCACCGTGCGGACAAACCTTGACGCAGGCGGGATCGCCATCGCAGGTGTCGCATTTACTGACGTGGCCCACGGTGGCGTCATAGGTGATTCCGCCGAAGGCGCAACCGACCGTGCACAGCAGGCAGTTAACGCATTTGTCGGCGTTCCAGTCGATGACGCCGGTGGTCATGTCTTTGCTCAGTGCCGCTGCCGGGCAGCTGGAGACACATTTAGGGTCGCCACACTGGCGGCACATCGCCAGCTCGATCTGGCTTTTATCTTTATTTGCCAGAATCTGAATCCGCGAATGCACGCTGTCATCGGAACCTGCTTTGGCCTGGGAGCAGGCACGCATGCAGTCGCCGCAGCCGTCGCATTTGTCGGCATTGAATGTGATGCTGTTGTAACCTATAGCCACGTTGATCTCTCCTTCAGTGTCGTCGACAGTGTTAGCGCCAGGTTTCAGACATTAGTCGGCGGCCGGTTTCAAGTGGCTGCGCCACAAACTCTGTTTTGACCGCGCTCAGATCGATGCGGCGCAGGATGAGCTGCCACATGATGCCGGGGTCTAGGGGGGCGTTGATTGCGGATATCCCCTGCAGTCGGTCGCCTTTGAGAATGATCTTCTGGAAGATCCCGCTATCCGTGTCGACCCGCAGCTCAACGCTGCTCTGGTCAGCGGACTCAGCTTCTGCCTCGATCGCCAATTCGCTGACACCGACCGAGATCGCCTGCTGTCCGTAGAAGGTGTAGGTGTTGATCGGTATCCCGCCACGGTAGGGCTTCACGTAGGGATCACCGCACATTGCCATTCCGGCGATTCGCCCTTGTTCCACGGCATCGGGAAGGATGCCGGTGACGACCTTGGCGGCACTGTAGAAATCTTGCGCCTGCGCGACATCGCCGGCGGCCCAGATATTGGTCCGACTGCTAGCCATATGATCATCGACTAAAATCCCCTGATCGGTATTGATGCCACTGCCGCTGCAGTAATCAATGACCGGGCGGACGCCGGTGCTAACCAGCAGCAAGTCGGCGTCAAGGGTCTCACCGTTGTCCAGTTCGACGCTGCAGCCGCTCTGTCCCTGCGGTTGAATCTGTACTGCTTTGCGTCCCATTTTCATCGTCACGCCGTGCTGGCTAAAGGCGGCCTCAATCATCGCCGCAGCCTGCGGATCGAAATAGCCGGGTAGTACCTGGCTTTGCATCTCCACGATGGTGACGTCCAGACCCGCTTCAGCCAAGTTCTCGGCGGCGTGCATCCCGACTAATCCGGCACCCAGGACAATCGCGCGGCGGGCTTGGGCCGAGGCCCTACGCAGCGCGATCGCATCGTCCAGGGTTCTGAGCACCTGAAACGGAGTGTTATCAAGGCCGGCAATAGCGGGGATGATCGGGCTGGCACCGGTTGCCAGCAGTAGCTTGTCGAAATGCCACTGCTCGCCGTTATCCAGGATCAGACTGTTATTGTCCGGATCGATGCTGATCAGGCTGCGTCCCGGAATGAACTTGACCTGCTGTTCATCGAGGTAACGCTGATCTTTTAAGCTAACGTTATCTGCTTGGGAGCGGCCGGAAACCACATAGGGCAGTACCGTGGGCGAGTAGGGCAGATGAGTGTCGCGGGTGATCAGCGTCAGGCTGGCATCAGGATCCTGGGTCCGGATCGCCGCGAGCGCTTCTAGTGCCGCGTGGGAGCTGCCGATAATCAAGTAGTTACTCTGGTGCATGGTCTTTCCTTGAATTAGTCGTTGCGGTTGATCCAGATGGGTTCGTTATACGTACGGCCCTGTAACAGCTGCTTGGTGTCCTCGATCACCTGGCCGAAGTGTTCGACGGTGATATCTGAGCCTGCCAGGCCACCGATAAAGCTGGCCGAAGGGATAAAACGTTGCAGCTGTTGCGCAGCGGCCAGGGTTTCCTGATACAGCGGTCCGCAGTTCCAGCCGAAATTGACCGAGCGATCCACCACCCCGATCGCCTTGACCTTGCTCAGGGCGCGATTGATCGCCTCGACTGGGAATGGGCGGAAGGTCTTGATCTTGATGATTCCCACCGCTTCGCCGCGCTCACGGGCGGCATCCACTGCATCCTTGGCGGCACCGGTCATGCTGCCGATAGTCACCAGCGCATAGTCGGCACCCTCGAGCCGGTACTCCTCCACCAGCGGCGAGTGATAGCGTCCGATCCGGTCGCCCCAATCTTTATGAGTCTCTTCAATAACCCGGAGTGCATTCTGCATCCCGTCGCACTGACTCTTGCGGTAGCTGGCGAACATCGAAGGCCCGGGTCCACCCGCGCCCCCCGTCAAGGGATCGATGGCCATGGGCCGCTCGGGATCCAGGGCGGCGTGCCAATTAACATTCTTTTGTCCCATAAAGGCATCAACCAACGGGGCTGGGGGCAGGCTGATGCCGGTGACGCCGTAGGAGAGGTAGTTACCATCGCTGTTGACGTTGACCGGTAACATGACATCCGGGTGTTCGCTAATGCGAAAAGCCATCACCGTGGTATCCAAAACTTCCTGTACGGTCTCGCAATACATCTGGATCCAGCCCGCTTCTTTGACCAGCATGGCGTCCTGATGTCCGCCCCAGACACATTGCGGGGTGAGCATATCGCGGGTGACTAAGCTGGCGACCATCGGTAAGCGCAGTCCGGGGGTTCTAATGTAAGGCTCGAACATAAACGCCAGGCCAGGGCCGCAGGTGGCGGTGTAGGTGCGTGCGCCGGCAAGGGCGGCACCCTGCAGCGCGGACATCACGCTGTGCTCACCTTCGACGTTCATCAGTTCGGCATCGATGACACCCTCAGCCACAAATTGGGCAAGGTACTCGACCAGTGACGATTGCGGGGTGATCGGATAGATGGCGATCACGTCCGGGCGGGCTAGCGCCACACCCCAGGCCGAGGCCTCGTTGCCATCACAGACCACGGTGGTGGGTTGATAGGAGGGGTCTGGGGTCGTTTCTAGCGCTGTTTCGATAGGCGCATCTAATTCAGTCGTTGGCATGATTTATCTCCCGACCTCTTCAATCATACTGATGGCTCGATGAGGGCACTCTTGGGCGCAGATGCCGCAGCCCTTACAGATGTCCAGATTGATATCAAACCAAGTGGGTTTTTCGACGATGCACTGCACCGGGCAATAGATCCAGCAGGTCGCGCATTTGACACATTTTTCCCGATCAACCACGGGCCGCTCGGCACGCCAGTCGCCTGGCAGCATGGTGGTGCAGTCCTTAGCCACCGGGCAGAGATTGTCGGGAACCTGCTCGGGGTATTCAGCTTTGTAGGGGATTAGATTAGGAGACCCCGCTTTAAAGAAGGTTGTCATTAGCTGGCCTCCCGGTTGCGCTGCTGGAGTGGGTAGACGCGGGTTTCCGCATAACCGCGTTCAATCGCGACCATGTTTTGGTGCAATCCTGCATCGCGAAAATTAGACGATTCCAGTCCCTTTTTTAGCGACTCCAGAGAAACGACACCCGTGGTTTTGGCAAAAGCACCCAGCATGATGGTGTTGGTGATCGGTCGTCTGAACACCGCCATGGCGATACTGACTGCGTCACACAGGCCCAGGGTGCAAAGGTCGTCGGGGAATGTCAGGCTCTCTATCGAGTCTTTGGTAGAATGGACCCAAGTACCACCCGGCTGGATGCCCTCGAATACATTCACCGCACGGATCACCGAAGAGTCGATGCTCAGCACCGAGTTGGGGGTGTAGATGTTATTGAGCCGCCGGATTTCGTGATCGTCGAAGCGCATGAATGCTGCTACCGGTGCGCCACGGCGCTCAAAACCAAAGGCGGGAATAGCGGTGACAAATTTACCCTCTGCCACCAACGCCTTGGCTAGTATTTTAGAGGCTAAAACCGCCCCCTGACCGCCGCGGCCGTGAATCCGAAGTTCATGCATAACCTGGGTTCTCAATTTTGTTTTTCTATGGCTGCAGGGTTGCCGTTACGTAGCGAACCCTGCTCCGCTAGCCGTGCCGCTATTGAGGCAGCGATGCCACCTTGGCCGCCTTGGCTTGCAGGCGTGCCGCGGTCTGTTCAAGATCGACGATAAAGCGGCTGTGTTTGCCCATAGCCACTTTTTCCAGCGGATCGGTGACCAGTAGATCGAAACTCACCGCGCGGCCCTTGACTTCGCTGACGCTGATCTGAATATCGACCCACATCCCTTCCAGTGTCGCGCCTATATGGTCCAGCTCGATGCGGGTGCCCACCGAATCCTGACCTTCAGCTGAGTGCTCCAGAAGCAGGTCTCTGCAGGCCATCTCAATATCGTAGAGTAGGTTTGGGGTGGAGTAGACGCGTCCCTCATCGCCCATAAATTCGATGGTCCGCGCGCGGTCGATAGTGACCCTAGTGGTGGACGTAGAGCCGATGCTGAGGCTTGCTGGCATGGTTGTTCCCTCATTATTGTTGTTTGGGTCAGGGGACCCGAGTTAGGCAGTAATTTCAAATGCAATATAATGCATCTTTAAGTAGAGTCGATCCCGCTAATCTGTGGTTTATAGTGCATCAGTTGTCCGGAGGGTTGCAATGCTAACGGAATGTTGCTATTCCACTAGATGGAATTTAAGGCTATTGTCGATTTACGGTGCAAACGTATAGAGTTGTGATTGCGGCAGGTATCGAGGGGCGCTGGGCTACCCGCCAGTCGGGCTGTGGCAGACGTTAGCGGACAAGGGTGGGACAGGATGGAAACGATGATCAGGGCCTTGGCCCGAGGTCTTGAGGTTATTGAGTATCTGCAGTCGCAGCCATCGGCCTCGCTGGCCGAGCTGCATAAGGGTACCGGGCTACCAAAAGTCACCCTGCTGAGAATACTGCATACCCTGCAGGACGAGGGCTGGGTCTATCGCGGTACCGGTGATGACCGCTACCGGCTCTCTTACCACTTACAGCACATAGGGGCCAAGCTGATGGCCAGAGACGCCTTGGCTGAAACTGCTGGGCCTGTTTTGGATGCGTTACAGGCGGATGTGCTCTGGCCCTCCGATGTCGCCATCCGTAAAGGTCTGGTGATGGAGATTGTGGAAACGACGCGTAAAAAACAGACGATGGTGGTTAACAGAGAGTCTATGGGGGTAGAGCCCGAAATTCTCAGATCTGCAGTCGGACATGCGTATTTTGCCTACTGCTCGGATACGGAGCGGGAGGAGATTCTTGAGCGGCTGGCACAGCAGAAAACCGAGCAGGGGCGGCTGGCGAAGGATAAGGTCTGGATCGCGGAACTGCTGCAGCACGTTCGCCAGCGTGGTTATGGCCAGCGTGGTTGTGGTCAGCGTGGTTATGGCCAGAGTGATACTAACATCTGGCCCGCACCGGCAGGTGTGCTCTGCGGTATTGCTGTTCCTGTGTATGTGGATCAAAAGGTCAGAGCCTGTGTCAATATCGTCTGGCCCGAGGGTGCGGTGACGGCCGAATGTATAGAGCAACGTTATTACCCGCGGCTGCAAGCGGCGGCTGATCAGTTATCACAGCTGTTGCAAGACAGTTGTTTTTTTATGGCATAACCCCCTGGCGGCAGGGGTTGAGCGTTCGATGACAATTCGGAAGCTCTATCGGTTAGAGGGTATGCACAGCTAGGAAAGGTGGAGTTATGGAAAAAACTATTCGGGTGTTGGCGCGGGGCCTGCAGGTGATCAAAGCCATTCAATCTGAATCACCCGCATCCCTGGCGCAACTTCATCTGGATACGGGACTCGCCAAGAGCACCCTGTTGCGTATTCTACATACGTTGCAGCTACAGGGCTGGGTGTACCGAGGGCTCAGTGATGGCGGCTACAGACTCTCTTTTAGACTCTATCGTCTGGGTGACAATCTGCTGGGTGCGGATGCCTTGGCGGAGGCTGCTGGACCTATTCTGGATGCGCTGCAAGGCGAGCTGTTTTGGCCCTCCTATGTCGCCGTTCGCCGTGGTCTGGTTATGGAAGTGATCGAGAGGACTCGTAAAAAAAAGGTCATTACGGTCAATTCGGAACTCGTTGGCTCGCAGTTCGATATGCTCCGGTCTGCGCTAGGGTATGCGTACCTGGCTTTCTGTTCGGATACCGAGCGCGACGAGATTATCGAGCGGATGATTGCTGCCGGAGGGGAATCTGGGCGGATGGCGGCCGACACCCAGTGGCTGGACGCTATGCTGCAGCAGATCCGCCAGCGTGGTTATAGCCAGCGTAACGCCTATGATTGGCCTGGTGGGCCTGCAGAGGATCTATGTGCTATTGCGGTGCCGGTGTTTTTACAGGGGCGGCTCAAGGCCTGTATCAATATCGTTTGGACGCAGGGTGCGTTTACATCCTCTACTATTATCCACAACCTGTACCCCCGACTCAGCGCTGCCGCGGATGAACTGTCCGCTGTGCTGGAAAAAGATGAGTATTTCCTATAACCAGGTCGCCATGGGAACCTTGCGTAGAGATCTATCAAGCTGCGGATTATCTGTCCGCCACCCCACCAAAACAGGCGATTATGCGGGCTGTTCTGGCGTTCGCATGGGCCTGCGGCCAATGATTCGGCATCCCGCTTTTGCTGTTAACCCGGTCGTTACGGAATCTTGATTTTCAGAGATTCCGTGTAGTGGAACGTCTGCTCGGGGCTGGCTTCACATTCTTATCATCATGCTGCACTATAAATCACGACTGCGCGCTATTGGTGATAGGTCCTCACTGGTGCTGCAGTACAAAGGACGATGTCTGAATTATATTTCCTGTTTCGAGAGTTGTCGTACAAAAATAACTAATTACTCAAGTAAGGATATGAACCATGAAAAAACGCAATACAAGTTTGATCGGTATGGCTGCGGTGACCCTCGGCTTGATGGCTGCAGGCGTTCAGGTGCAGGCCAGTGACACGATCAAGGTCGGTACTTTTCTCGCTGTCACCGGCCCCGCCTCCTTTCTTGGAGATCCGGAACTGAAGACGTTGCAGTTGTATATCGAACAGGTCAATGCCAACGGCGGTATTGACGGAAAGATGGTTGAATTGGTGCATTACGATACCGGTGGCAACGCCAAGAAGGCGGTTAGCTTTACTAAACGACTTATCAAGCAGGATCGGGTGGATGTGATCGTCGGGGGCTCCACCTCTGGCAGCTCTCTAGCAGCGATGCCTGAAATGGAAAAAGAGGGGATGCCGTTTATCTCTCTAGCGGGATCTGTAAAAATTATTGATCCTGTGCAGCCTTGGACCTTCAAAACGCCACACACCGATCGCATGGCTGCAGCCAAAGTGTATACCGATATGAAAAAACGCGGCATTACCAAGGTCGCGCTGATCAGCGGTGACGGCGGTTTTGGTAAGTCTGGTCGGGAGCAAAGTTTGGACCTAGCCTCCGAGTATGGTATCAGCATTGTTGCCGATGAGTCTTACGGCACCAAAGACACCGATATGACGGCCCAGATCACTAATATTCGTGCTTCTGATGCCCAAGCAATCTTGAATTTCGGTTTCGGTTCTGGTCCTGCGATTGTGACTAAGAATATTCGTCAGCTGGGTGTTGATCTGCCGTTGTATCAATCCCATGGGGTGGCTTCTAAGAAATATATCGAGTTAGCCGGCGATGCAGCAGAGGGCGTACGGTTACCGGCCGCGGCGTTGTTAGTTGCCGATAAGCTTGACGATAGCGATCCACAGAAGGCCGTGTTGATGGCTTACGGGATGACCTATGAGGCCAAGTTTGGCCCGGTTTCCACCTTCGGTGGCCATGCCTACGATGGTCTGATGATCGCTCTAGAGGCCATCGATCGTGCCAACTCCACCGACAAGGCGAAGGTGAGAGATCAGATTGAAGCGACTACCAATTTCATTGGTACCGGCGGTATCTTCAACATGAGCAAGACCGATCACATGGGTCTTGGTCTAGATGCATTCCGAATGCTGGAAATCCGCAACGGAGACTGGACCCTGGTCGAGTAAGGTCGGTTTCTACTCTTTACATAACTCAGTCGCTAGCCTATTTGTCGCTCTGATAGAGGGGCTAGCTGCTGAGCGAGGGACAGTATATGTTTGATCAGATTATCCAATTTTTGGCTACCGGGCTGTCAGTTGGTTCCACCTACGCCCTAGTGGGTCTGGGTTTTGCCATTATTTACAATGCATCAGGGGTGGTTAACTTTGCCCAGGGTGAGTTTGTAATGCTCGGCGCGATGTCTGCGGTCGGTCTGCTGGCTGCCGGTGTGCCTTATCCGTTGGCACTATTGGTAGCGATACTGATTGTCACGCTGGTGGGCTTTGCATTGAATAAGTTTGCCATTGAACCCGCACGAGGGGCTTCAGTGGTAGCCACTATTATTATCACCATCGGTGCTTCGATTTTCTTGCGCGGTGCTGCGCTGCTGATCTGGGGCAAAGATATTTTCAGCATGCCAGCGTTTAGTGGCAATGAACCGATCCAGGTAGGCGCCGCGACCCTGGTACCGCAAAACCTATGGATCATGGGCATCACTGTCGTGCTGGTACTGCTAGTGCGCTACTTCTTCGATAAAACTATTTACGGGAAGGCGATTTTGGCCTGTTCCTGTAATAAAACTGCAGCGGGGCTTGTTGGTATCAATGTCAAAATGATGCTGTTGACCTCCTACGGGCTGTCGGCTGCCATTGGTGCGGTGGCAGGATTGTTGATTGCGCCTATCGCCTTCACCTCCTTCGATGCCGGTATCATGCTGGGATTAAAAGGCTTCTCTGCGGCAATTTTGGGCGGTATGGGCAGTTCTATGGGTGCAGTTGCCGGCGGCTTGGTGCTAGGAGTGCTGGAATCGTTAGGGGCCGGGTTGATCTCCTCGGGTTATAAAGATGCAATGGCATTTATGATCATTCTGGCGGTACTGTTCTTTAAACCCAGCGGCTTGTTCGGGTTCAAATCGGTGGATCGGGTATGAAACGTCTAGGTGGTTTTTATCTGTTTGCCGCGGCGGTGGCTGTATTACCGGTGTTTTATCCGGACAACTATTTTGTCACCGTCGTTGGTGCGACCATTCTCCTGAACGTGATTTTGGCGGTGGGTCTGAATCTGTTTATCGGCTATGCCGGGCAGATATCGCTGGGACATGCGGCATTCTTTGGTATTGGTGCTTATAGCTCCGCGGTGCTGACGACACGCTTTGAGCTTAATGCCTGGCTGGCTATGTTGCTGGGTTTGGCGCTGGTCTATGTGGTCGCTAACCTGGTTTCCAGGCCGATACTCAAGCTTAAGGGTCACTACCTGGCGATGGCGACGCTCGGCTTCGGTATTATTGTCAACATCATCCTGGTGCAGGAGTCCTCCTGGAGTGGCGGCCCCGATGGTCTAGGTGATATTCCTACCCTATCGCTGTTTGGCTTTGAGATAGACAGTGATCTGCGCTGGTACGGGTTGATTGCCTGCGTCTCTCTGGCGGCAATACTCGTGTCGTTGAATATCATCGACTCTCGCGCCGGGCGTGAACTGCGGGCGGTGCATGGTTCGGAGTTTGCTGCGCAGATGATGGGGGTCGATACCGTTCGTACTCGAACCAATGTGTTTGTACTATCGGCTTTGTTTGCGTCGCTAGCGGGCAGTCTATTTGCCCATCAACAGGCGTTTGTAAGCCCCGAATCATTTGGCTTCGGTTTCTCGATTGAGATCGTAACGATGGTGGTTTTGGGGGGGATGGCATCAACGTTCGGTGCGGTATTTGGTGCTATTGCGCTTACTCTGTTGCCGGAAACCCTGGTGGTATTTGAAGACTATGAGATGCTGATTTTTGGTGCCATTCTAATGGGTGGGATGATCTTTATGCCCCAGGGACTGTTCGTGTTTATTGCCCAGAAGTTGCGCGCACTGTTTAAAAACTTGCGCACCCCGGCTACTAAGGTCGTAGAACCGTCTGTACAGCCTGGTAAACCTAATAAGCCACTCAGTAAGCCACTGGAGTGTGACTAATGTCTATTTTACAAGCCCAAAATATAGATAAGTACTTTGGCGGAATCGCTGCGGTGACTGACCTCAGTTTTGAGGTCGAGAAGGGGGTTATCTATTCGGTCATAGGCCCCAATGGTGCTGGAAAAACCACGTTGTTTAACATGCTCTGTGGATATTATGTACCGAATGGTGGGTCGATAACCTTTGCTGGAAAAAGTTTGGCGGGATTGCAGACCCATGAAATAGCCGCCTTAGGTATATCGCGGACCTTCCAGAATCTGCAGGTGTTTTACAACATGACGGTGCTGGAAAATGTCATGGTAGGTTGCCACCTACGTACCCATACCGGGCTGATCAAGGCGGCGCTGAGATTGCCATCGGTGGTGCGCGAAGAGCGCCAGGTTCGGGAATGGTCAATGGAAGCGTTGGAGATTTGCGGACTGGCGCACCTGGCTGATAGGGAAGCGGGTTCGTTACCCTATGGCGAGCTTAAAAGACTCGAAATTGCTCGCGCATTGGCGTCTAAGCCAGAGTTTCTGGCGATGGATGAACCGGCCGCCGGGCTCAATGATACCGAGACGGTAGAGATGCGTGAGCTGATTCTGCGTCTCAAGGGTAGGGGGATTACTATCTTGCTGGTAGAGCATAACATGGGGCTGGTGATGCAGATCTCTGATCGGGTGCTGGTGCTGGGATTCGGCTGCTTGCTTGCCGAAGGCACCCCGCAACAGGTACAGAATGATCCGGCGGTGATTAAAGCTTATCTGGGTGAGGATGTTTGATATGACGATCCAAGCGCATACTGAGTCGCACACTAAGTCGCAACAACCGCCGCTGAATTCTGGCGCAGCAGCGCCTTCGCTGAAAGTGGAGGGGCTGTCCAGCCACTATGGGCCGGTGCAGGCGATTATCGATATCAATCTTGAGGTCTATCCCGGCGAATTGGTGACCATTGTTGGGGCTAACGGCGCCGGAAAAACCACCCTGCTGCATACGTTGTCGGGGGTGCAGCCAGCCACTTCCGGTTCGATTATCTTCGAAGGACAGAATATTACCAATCTGGCCGCACACAAGATTACCTCTCGAGGTATCTGTCATTCGCCAGAGGGGCGACAGGTGTTTGCACCCCTGAGTGTTGAGGATAACTTGCTTCTCGGGGCGTTTTCACGTTCCGAAGATAAAGCTGTTATTAAGGCCGAAATAGAAAACATTTATTCACTGTTTCCGGTACTTAAAGAGAAACGCTTACAAGCGTCAGGCACCTTGTCAGGCGGTCAGCAGCAGATGCTGGCGATAGGCCGGGCGATGATGGGGAAACCCACGTTACTGCTTCTGGATGAGCCCTCTATGGGGCTTTCTCCGTTGTTGGTACAGGAAATTTTCCGAGTGATACAGAACCTTAACAATCAGGGTGTGACCATCCTGTTGGTCGAGCAAAATGCCCGCGCGGCGCTGAAGATCGCCGATCGTGGCTATGTCCTGGAGTCGGGGCGGGTGGCGCTATCCGCTACCGCAGAGGTACTGCTTCATGATGAATCTGTACAGAAAGCCTATTTGGGTCACTGAGACACGAGGCGGCCCAATTTATAATCCTGGTTATAGAGGTAGCATCTAATGTACGTAGAAACGATTATGACCAAGGCCGTGTTGACGGTCGAAGAGCATACCAAGATGAGTCATCTTGCCGGCCTAATGCAGGCTAGGCGGATTCGTCATATACCTGTGGTCAATGCGGAGGGGCATTTACAGGGTGTTTTGTCTCATCGTGATGTGCAAAAAGCTTCGCCTTCGGATATTACGACCTTGTCGGCGGGTGAGGTTAATTATCTGCTGTCGAAATTGACCGCCAAAGATATTATGCACCGCAAGGTGGTCTCCTGTTCGCCTACAACGCTGGTCGAAGATGCTGCGTGCCTGATGCGTCAGCACACCATCGGTTGCCTGCCGGTCGTAGATGCAGGCAAGGTCGTGGGTATTATCACCAGTGTCGATCTGCTAGATTTTTTCCTCGATATTACCGGTTGTCTGGAGAAAAGGGCCGCACGGGTCTCGATTCGCCTGCAGGACCAAAAAGGGGCTCTGTCGAAGCTGTTGGCCTGTCTGGATGAGCTGGGAGGCTATGTCGTCAGTGTGATGACCCCGCAACAGGATGCCGTTGCGAAGGGCTCTCGTGACGTTATCGTTCGTTACAAGGCGGATGATCCACAACGGGTTAATAAGCAACTCGGCGAACGCGGTTATCAACTGGTCACCGAACTGCTACCGCAAGCTGAATAGCAGGGATTGGATCTTGGTGAGTAATTCGACTACTCACCTTCGAGATCTTAATCTTTATCTTTATTCAGGGGGGTCATGATCCGTTGAAAATAGACCCGGTACTCTGCGGGTATCTCCAAACTTTTAAAACTATCGGCATCGATACATACGATGGTGGTGCGCGCATCGACACAGACGGTGCCGTTAACCTCAAAAATATAGCGCAGTCCCAGAGAGGCTCTGCCCAGCTTAAAGCAGGATACCTTGACCAGCGGCCGGTCTCCAAACTGCAAAGGCTTTTTGAAATCCACGTCTGAATGGGCCATCGGAAAGGCGATGCGCTCATTTTGTATCACATGGTAATAGCGTGCGCCTATGTACTCCTCCCAGAGGTTTTCAAAGGACTCGTGAATATAGTTGTGAATCCGGGGGAAATAGGCGATGCCAGCCGGGTCTACATCGCCGAATCGCACCAGATGACGGGTGATAAATACTTCGTTATCGCCTTCCGATTTAGTGTTCAGTAGCCTGTTGTGGGGGAGCATGTTCAGTTCTCGGCAATAGGTTTGTTACAGTGACGTGTAAACAGCGGAGCCATGGCTCGGGGTCATTAGCTCGCTTTCAGGGCGGCAATGGCCGCGTCATAATCCGGCGCAGCGGTGATCTCCGGCAGCCGTTGGACGTAAACAACCCGGTCCTGTTCGTCCAGGACGATCACTGCGCGGGTCGTCAATCCTGCCAACGGTCCCGAGGCAATCAGCACACCGTAATCGCGGGCAAACTCTTTGCCGCGCATCATCGACAGGGTTGTCAGCCTATCGACCCCTTCGGTGCTGCAAAAACGCTGCTGGGCAAAGGGTAGATCGGCTGAGATCACCAGCACCGCGACGTTCTCAAGCAGGCCGGCGCGATAGTTGAAGATGCACGCGGATTCGCCGCAAAGCGGCGTATCCAGGCTGGGTACGATGTTGAGTAGTTTTTTCATGCCGCTGAAATGCTGCAGGCTGATATCCTGTAGATGGTGGTCCACCAGAATAAAATCTGCTGCCTGGGCACCAATCTTGGGTAATTCGCCGCTGATGGTAACGGGTTCACCTTTGAGAGTGATACTGGTCATATGGGAGTTTTCCTTTTTTATACACGCCGTTAGGGCTTTGACCTCAATGATTTTACACCATAGATCGATCGACGTACTTAGCGGCTGTGGGGGAAAATCTTAGCCAGCAGCTCGATCAGGGTGTTGCGTTCCCGTTCGGTTAACTCTGCAGCCAGGCGCTGCTCGTGTGCTTCAACTTGGGGAATCAGTTGCTGCAATAGCGCACGACCTGCGTCTGTCAATAGCAGCGCGTTGGTGCGCCGGTCTTCCTCCACCCGATGGCGTTTTACTAGTTTACGGCGTTCGAGTTTATCCAGAGTTGACACCACGGTGGAGCGATCCAGGCGCACCGCTTGTGCCAGTTCAGTCTGCTTTAAACCGGGGTTGGCATCGATAACAACCAGCACTCCAAATAGGCTCGGTGTGATCTTGTCGTCGCTAACGCTTTCTGAGAAATCTTTAAAGATAGCCAGTTGGGTTAAGCGTAACTGGTAACCCAGCAACCCAGGCAGGGTGCCGTAATCGATCGGATCATCATGAACTGGTTTCATAATTAATTTATACCGCAATGGTTTGATAACAAATAATTGTGTGGATGATAACGGAAATAAACCCTGATCGAAGAAAAAATGTTTCCTCGCAGTCCAGCAGCGGAGCGGGGTCTCGTGTTGTCAGCGCTAAGCGGAGCTGGTTTAGAATCGATGGCGGGGCCTTAATTATCAGTGTTGCGACGGCCTCTTGGCTGTATCCGGTGGTCTCGGCTTTGATTGCCTGTCGCCGTAGCCCCCTTTACACTGTTGCCCCTGCGCATCATTTTGGAAATATCAGCCAACGCCCATGTCTAGATCTAAATCCCTGGAACTGCTCATCGATAATTTTAGCCAACGACGCCCGATACGCGGGGGCTCGCTGATCATTACTGTATATGGTGATTCGATTGCGCCTAGAGGAGGGACGGTGTGGCTGGGCAGCCTGATAAGGTTGCTGGAACCGCTGGGGCTGAACCAGCGCCTGACCCGAACTTCGGTGTTTCGGTTGGCTAAAGAGAACTGGCTCAGCGCGGAGCAAGTTGGCAGGCGTAGCTATTACAGTTTGACCGGTTCTGGTAGACGCCGTTTCGAGCAAGCCTTTAAGCGGGTGTTTGCCGCGCACTACCCTGAATGGGACGGCAAGTGGATACAGGTTCTGTTGTCTCAGGTGGCAGCGGAAAAGCGTAAAGAGGCCCGCGAGCAGTTGCAGTGGCAGGGATTCGGCGCCTTGACTCCGACGTTGCTGCTGCACCCGCAGGCGGACATCGTTGAGGTCAGGGCAACGTTGCAGGAGCTGGGTGTATTGGATGATGCCATTATCTTTTCAACCCTGGATAAAGAGCTGGCGACGTCCCGAGCGATGCGCTCTCTGGTTAAAGAGTGTTGGAACCTGGAGCGTCTGTCGGAGCATTACCAGCTGTTTTTGAATCAATTCAGGCCGGTGTGGCAGGAGTTTAGTCAGCAACAGCGCTTGGATCCGCAGCAGTGCTTTATGGCGCGTACCCTGTTGGCGCATGAGTATCGGAAAGTCCTGCTGAGCGACCCGCTGTTACCCGAGGCGTTACTGCCCGGAGACTGGGAGGGTCGAGCCGCGCGGCAGTTGTGCCGCAATCTATACAGGCTGATCTGGGAGCCCGCCGAGCAGCATCTGCAGACGGTGCTGGAGACTGCAGAGGGTGTGCTACCGGAGCTCGATCCTAGCTTCTACCAACGCTATGGCGGGCTGCGCTGAGAGATCCTTGGTCTACTCACTTGCCCCCAATGCGGACACCTTGTCGATGCCCGTTAATGACAGTAGTTGCGACAAGTACTAAACCGCTCGCGCGGTAGTTGCTGCTACCTGTAAGCCCTGCATCGACCTCATATCAATCCGATCTCTGCTGGGTGCTGTACTAAGGGATGTGGAGGGTATTTCCCCTCTGCTTCCTGATAGGAGCAGTATCATGGCTAATTCCAAAGCTACAATCAGCCCATTACGCCAGCGCTTTATCGACGATATGGCCTTGCGTAAGTTGGCTCCCAATACCCAGTCCGGCTACATTCGTGCTGTTAAAAAGTTAGCGTTATTTTTGGGCCGATCACCACATACCGCCACCCCTGAGGATCTGCGACGATTCCAGCTACAGATGGTCAACGATGGCGTTGCAGCAGGTAATTTAAACGGCATCATCACGGCATTGAGCTTTTTCTTTAACATCACTTTGGACCGCGTGGGCTCTCTTCGATTGATGAGTCCGGTCCGTGTACCGCGCAAGCTTCCGAGTATTCTCAGCCCCAAGGAGGTGGCCCGCCTGCTTGATGCCGCCGTGAAACCCAGAGACAAGACCGCACTGGCGATCGCCTATGGGGCGGGTTTACGCGTCAGCGAGGTGGTTTCCCTCAAGGTCTGCGATATCGATAGCCAACGGATGGTCCTGAAGGTCGAGCAGGGCAAAGGCAGCAAAGACCGCTTCGCCATGCTCTCTCCAGCAATGCTTAGTTTACTGCGGGATTGGTGGCGCATCGCCCACGCGAAGCATGTAATGCTGCGCGATGGCTGGCTGTTTCCAGGTAGAGACCCCATTGATCATCTTTCAGCTAGACAGCTCAGCCGTATCTGTCATGCCGCGGCCAAGCAGGCCAAGATCGATAAACATGTGTCCATGCATACACTTCGGCACAGTTTCGCCACCCACCTGCTGGAACAGAAGGTCGATATCCGGGTGATTCAGGTGCTGCTCGGCCATAACCAGCTAGGGACGACGGCACACTACAGTCAGGTCGCATCTCGGACGCTGCGTGATGTCAAAGGCCCACTGGAGTACCTGAAGCTGAAGCGATCGACTCGCTGATTATTCACCGTGGCTCAATTACCGCTGGAGGTCGCGGATATCTTCCGTGCCTGCGGTCCTGCCTGGCGTAACGCCAGAGCGGGACATCTCAACCTCGGTCAGCTCAAGGTGATGTCGGCGATCGAACGTTGCCGTAGCGCCGAACTGGGTGGACACGTACTGCGTTGTGAACGCTGCGCAGAGATCCAGGTCGCCTATAACTCGTGCCGGAATCGCCATTGCCCTAAGTGCCAGGCATCGGCGGCACAACGCTGGTTAGATGCACGTCAGGCTGATCTGCTGCCGGTAGATTACTATCACGTCGTCTTTACTCTGCCAGCGCCAATCAGCGATATTGCCTACCAGAACAAGGCACTGGTTTATAGCCTGCTGTTTAAAGCGGTATCTGAGACGCTACTGACGATCGCTCGCGATCCCCGCCACCTCGGTGCCCGCATTGGGGTGACGATGGTACTGCACACATGGGGCTCCGCACTCACTCATCATCCCCATGTGCACTGCATCGTGCCGGGCGGTGGTTTGGCTGTTGAGGGTGATCGGTGGAAGGCCTGTCGGCCGGGATTTTTCTTACCGGTTCGGGTACTGTCGCGCCTGTTTAGGGGGTTGTTCCTGAGTAAGCTTGGCGCTGTTTATCAGGCCGGTGAGTTGCAGTTCTTCGGTCGGCACCAGGTGCTTAACGAGGCACCGGCCTTTGCTGCCTGGCTGCAACCCTGCCGACAACAGGAATGGGTCGTGTATGCCAAACGCCCCTTTGCCGGACCGCAAGCCGTATTGACCTATCTGTCTCGCTATACCCATCGGGTCGCCATCGCTAACAGTCGTCTACTTACCTTTGATGAGCGTGGCGTCACGTTCAAGTGGAAGGATTATCGGCAGCAGGGACGTACCCGGCATAAGACCCTAACGCTAGCCAGCGATGAGTTTATCCGTCGCTTCCTGCTTCATGTTTTACCGCTGGGTTTTCACCGCATTCGTCACTACGGCTTGTTCGCCAATGGTGGACGAGCAGAGAATTTGGCTCAGGCCCGCAGACAGCTTAACGTTGAGATTAAGGAGCAACCGGTTGATGGCTCCGAGTCTGCTGAGCCCTCGCAAAAGAGTCTCTATACCTGTCCTACCTGTGGCGGGTCCATGATCGTGATTGAGGCACTGGCGCAAGCTCAGTGGCCTCGAGCACCGCCGAGGCTAGCCGCATGAATCTGACTAAAATGAGCCCTCTTCAAAACTGTCGATCCAGATCGGCAGGGCCACAGAGCATGCCGTGTACTAAGAAAGTGCGATATGGGTCTGTCGTTACCGATTATCCAGGTGACCTAAGGGGGACTGAACGAGTCAGATCTACCGGCAAAGCGATAAAGAAAGCCATAAATACGCCTGCGGTGCTGGGTCTTATCGGGTGGAGCAATACCCTAATCCCCATAGACCTACCGCCACCGCAAATCCGAGCTTCGAGCCCCGCGGTTTCCTACATGTCGTTTTCTGCAACACCGTCCCGCTAAAGCAATTGAGTACACACCTGAAGCTCAAGCTTGCGGGCCGGTATCGCAGAACACTAAGACAAACCGGACATCCGCAATATTAGCCGCAAACTTTCGCCTAACCGGAAAAAAAAGAGACCAACGAACCGACGGTTGGCGCGATGAGGTCCTCAAACAGCCATACAACAGGCTATGTTCGCACTAAGTGTTGAAGTTTTTCAGCCATAATGAAATCATCCATAAAATCAGTAGGTTGATTTGTTTTTGATCGATTATGGTCGAACCATCGAAACCAGCCAAGATAGTGAGGTAGATATTTGGTAGCGACACCGTGAAAGCGCTGGATCCAACCCTTGAGTCGCTGATGGTAGTTGTTCACTCCTTGAATGTGGAAGACTGACGCCTTGACTCTTTCACCAGCACTGGCGTTGAGAACCTTGTGCTCAAAATGGTGCTTACGAGTCAATATTTCAAAGGTTAGATGGCCGTCTGTACAGAGTACGATATCTCGGTTTAATAGGGGGAGTAGGTGCTGCTCTACATTTTTCAAAGTGAAGTGCTTGAGAACAAAGTCGGCCTCTCCCGCGCTTCGGTCTCGAGCCACTAGAACGGGCACCCACGTGGCACCTTTTTTGTTGTCGTTACCACGCTTGCGAACAGGCCGCTTAGCAATGCCGCGTTGGCCTTTGAATGATTCGCGGAACATTGTTTGATCTGCTTCTACGATGCCTGTAAGTACAGGTGCATTAAGGTAATCCGCCAGTTTTAAGAAGCGATGCCGCCAGCGGAAAGAAGTGGACAGATGCACGTGGCAACGCGCCGCTGCTTTACGCAGTACTTCAGAGCTAAGCATGGAGTCTGCGTATTTCATCCAAAGTTCGCGTTTTCGTAGTCGAGCCAATGGCGTGTCGGTCAAGGCCGTAAAGGTTTTATGACAAGCTTTACAGCGATAACGCTGTAGCTCTTTGAGAGTGCCCCAGCGATTAATTTGATCATGGGTGCACTTAGGGCACCTAAGATCGGACTGAAGTTGCTGTTCCAGATGCTCGATGATTGCAGGTATTGCGTCGGGATGCTGCAGTCGCTCCAGGAGCAGGTGTCGCTGACAGGGGCTGAGCGAGTCGATTGCTATCGATAGTTGGGCCTGTAAATAATTCTGTGTAACTGCCAAGGTTAGATGTAATCCGCCAAGCGGTCTTCGAACTCAATGATAAATCTGTTCAAGGCCGCTTTCCAATTTCTGATCGGCATCGTCCATTTTTTCGACGCATCCATGATCGC
>JBFGZQ010000028.1:0-24996 GCA_041586735.1 Motiliproteus sp. | reverse complement strand
GACGCTATTATTTGAATGTAAATCAATTCCGCAATACAGTGGGGTAGTCATTAGCCTTCTCCGATTTGAGGTGGTGATTAAAGTTTCGCAACTCTAGTTTTACCACCGATCTGAGGAGTTCGGCTAATGATTATCAGATGAACGTTTTTGGAAAAGTGGGGTCATGGAAAGTGGGGTCAGATGAACGTTTTTACATTTAGGCGGCGATGTTCGCGCCGCTCGTTTCGCATGTTAGGGGTTAGAGCGTAAAAATGTTGATCTGACCCCAATTTTTTACAGGGGTCAGTCTTGGCTTCGGGTGTCTCCTTTCACATATTTATTTACACAGTATGTAAAAACGATATTGAAGAAACAATCCCGATATAAACGGGCTTTCCAGTCACTCACGCACTGATTTACACGGTTTTTACTATAAACTCGAATGCCAATCGCCGATTTATTTACAGGCTCTTAGCGAGTCCTGGCGATCAGCTTGGATGGCTGCTGGCGTAACACTTCGGGGTAATAGCACATGTAACCGCTGCTGCATTGGCTCTGACTCTGACGTAGTCCTTGAGCGTATTCGAGCAGGGCTATGGGATCGGGGTCTGCTGCCAGCTGATCGATTGCGCGCTTGACCAGCTCCACGCTCTTTTGCTTGCGCTCGAGAGGGGCATCGCGTCCGGCAATTTTGACCGAGCCAATGCCGCTGGCCTGCAATTTCGGTAACGCGCACAGGCCGCAGGGCCCATAGGGATAGCCGTCCTTGGTCACCGTGAAACCACAACCAAATCTATACCAGAGCCACTGCTGGTAACAGGCATCATTATGCCCCAGTGCTTCGAGCTGTTGCGAACTGAGCGGCGCGCCATCCATGCGCTGGTAATCATAGTTATAGCTATCCATGCAGATAGCGCCTCCTAGTTGGCGCGGCAGATGAATGCTGTGGCAGACTCCCTCCTCGAATACGCAGCCGTCATTGAGAATAAAACTTTCACACTCCAATTCCGGAATCTGGGCTCTGAGTCTAGCCATCTCATTAAGGGTCATATCTCGTGGGAAGATGATCCGAGTGGCTCCCAGCTCACGATAAAACAGCGCGGTCTCGACATTCCGGCAGCTGGCGATAGAACTCAGGTGAATACCAACATTGAACCCTTCACTGGCGATCAGATCCAGCAGTACCGGGTCGCCGACGATCACCGCATCGCCACCCAGTTCGGCAAAATTACCCGCCAATTCGAGCAAACATTCCAGCTGCTCGGCGGTATAGTGCTGGGCGTTCATCACTAAAGATAGCTTCTTCCCCAGATCCTGAGACTGACCTATTGCCGCAGCGAGGTCGGCTTGCTGCGACAGGTTACTGAAGCTCCTTCGGCTGACGCCGGTAGTGCCGATCCGCGCTGCCCAGCTGCTGGGCACCACGCTGCAATAAAACTCGTCCGCCCCTGCTGCGGCCAGGGGCGCGATCTCATTAAGCTGACTCAGGGGGGCAATGATGTTCATTCCAATCTCCTGCAAACACTAAACGTTGGATTAATCCCTGCTTAACAGCCTCGATCAATGAGGCCTCGATCGTCGCGCCATAGCGATAGAACTGAGTATTGCCGCGCTGAAATCCGGCCAGTTCCTGGCTCGACTGCTCGGGCCTTGCTAACGGGGTGACATAGTCCAGACACTCTTTGCGGCAGGCGTGCCCGGCAACGAACTTATCCTTGTCGGCGAGGCTTAGTGAGCCGATCCGGCACATTCTGCCTTTGACGACATAGGCGTATGGCAGGTGCACCGATAGCCCTAGATCACCGACCTGAAACTGCTCGGGCTGAGTAAAAGGTGGCAGATCCATCTCGATGGCGTCGATACCGAAACGCGCTAACAATTGATGGAAGGGCTTCGACCGGCCGCTATGGGGGTGTAGCTGGGTCCATTGGGCCGATGGCAGGCGGGGATCCTTGATCATCTTGTAGAGTAGCCGACCCAACAAGGGTATCAGTGTTGGGTAGTGGCTACGGAGCAGTCGTAGTGTTCCCCAGTCGTTAACCACCACCTCGGTGCCGTCGGGTAGCAGCTCCAGCAGCGGCTGCAGCCGGTTGATACCGCTATCGGTCAATAGCGGTGTCAGCAGGCTGATCTCGACCTCCAGCTGTTCGACCTGCTGCAGAGCAGTCCTGAGCTGGATGGGAGTGGGCAGCAGACGTTCACAAAATTCATTACCGAGATGGATGCGATCGACTGCCAAACCGCGGTCATGTTCGGCGTCTAAAGCCGCCAGCGGGATATCATTCCAGCCTAAGCCTGTAAGGCAACTTCGCAGGTGAGGCCGGGGGCCGAGTTCCAGCAGGCGGATTAACATGTCGGGGTCACTCAATGCCAGTGACACCTGGGGCGCTCGGATATGGGCTGCCGCGGGGATCGGCTTGATTTGTTGTTGCTCAGGCATGGGCTCTCCACCTTTCAACATAACGGGGTAAATGGATGTGCCAACGCGGTTGTTCGGCGGGTCATTGATGTTCCTGTGCTGGCCGCCTTCCAGCAGAGTCGGCGTTCGGGGGGGATTAGGTCAAAATGGCCCGGCAGGCCCCGGTAGCTGGCTTGTTGATTTAACCAAGACCGAGGGCTGCTCGATTCGGCAGGGCCCCGACTTAGATAGCAGGCCAGCTGCGCGCTAATGTACGCGGTGGCGACACTGGCTCCCGCTACAGGACTACCGGGAACCCGAACACAGGCGCCATATTCAGCCTGGGGAGAGTCCAGCTGTGAAAACTCATCGGCAGCACAACGCACATCACCGGTGACCCGGATAACGCCGGGGTAGGCAGAAGGAAAAACTGCCGCCCCCCGCGCCGGAGATGCGGCAACCAAGACCACCCCCGCAGCCAGCGCGCGATGGCACGCCTGCGCCAGAGGCTCTCGATCGACACGCAGGCCAAAACTCATATTGACGATTTTTACCTCTTGAGACACCAACCAATCCAGTCCGGCCGCCGCTTGCTGGGCCGATGCCAGCAGCTGGTCGATAAAGATCTGCGCCACGACAAACTGCGCCTCTGGCACGCGCTCAGCAATAATGCCGGTCAGTAGCGTACCGTGCCCCAGGCGATCCGCACGAGCCGGCTCGAGCTCGATAGCACCACTCTCCGTCTTTATAAAGGCCTGAGTCGCGACCACTCGCGAATCCAGCCGCGTATTGACCCCGGAGTCCAACATCCCAACCCGCAGTGGCGGCCTGGAGACCTTCCTCCGGCGATCTTTGTTGATCACGACGCTCATTCTCCGCAGCCTCTCCTAGTGTCTATCGAGGACTCACTTTGACACCCTGGTGATTCAATAATCAAGCCTCGTTACAACTGATTACATATACGCACAACTCACTACAGGTTGGCCTCATCTTATTTACACGCGATCGGCTAATCTCTAGCCATCACCCACGTCTGTTAGCGGCTCGGTATCCTTTTATCGGCTGCAGACAGCAAAGGACGAGCCTTGATCTGTTCGTTACGGCATTGACATAAACCTTAATCGTCAAAGGAATTCACATGAGCCACCAGTACAACCTTATCATTGACCGGCAGGCGATCGCCGGAGCTCTGGGTAGCTTCGATGTCATCAATCCTGCTACCGAACAGCCAGTTGCCGCCTGCCCCAAGGCTTCCGTCCAACAGTTGGATCAGGCCGTCGTCGCCGCACAGGCTGCGTTTCAACACTGGAAACTCAGCACCCATGCCGAGCGCCAGCGGGTACTCAACGCCATTGCCGACCAGCTGGAAAAACGGGCTGACGAGCTGGCCAATATCGTGGTTCAGGAGCAGGGCAAACCCTTGTTTTTGGCGCAAGCCGAGGTGGGCGGAGCTATCGCCTGGACCCGCGCCACCGCGGCACTCGAGATTCCCGTCGAGGTGATCGAGGACAGCGATAGCAAACGGATCGAGCTGCATCGTAAGCCGCTTGGCGTGGTGGGATCGATTACCCCTTGGAACTGGCCGCTGATGATCGCCGTCTGGCACATCATGCCGGCGCTTCGGGCCGGTAACGCGGTGGTCTGCAAGCCTTCCGAGCTGACCCCGCTGAATACCTTGTTATTGGGTGAGATCATCAACGAAGTCGCACCTGCCGGGTTGGTCAATATCATCACCGGTAATGCCGAGATCGGCAGTGCCATGAGCGCCCATCCGAATATCCAGAAGATCGTGTTTACCGGCTCAACGCCCACGGGCCAGGCCATCATGCGCTCCGCTGCCGATACCCTGAAGCGCTTGACCCTGGAGCTGGGTGGTAACGATGCGGGTATTGTCCTGCCGGACGCTGATCTCGATGCGATCGCGATGCCCATCTTTCAAACCGCCTTTCTCAATATGGGGCAGACCTGTGCCTGCCTGAAGCGCCTCTATGTCCACGACTCTCAGTATGATGCGTTGTGCCAGAAGCTGGTGGCTATCGCTGCCCAGCAGAAAGTCGGCAACGGTGCCGATGAGGGTGTGACCTTCGGTCCGGTCCAAAACCTGAAGCAGTTAAACCGAGTGATAGAACTGGTTGCCGATGCCCAGGCACAGGGCGCTACGATCCTGTCTGGAGGCGTCCGCACCCCAGGTGCCGGTTACTTCTATCCCCCTACCATCCTGGGGAATATCAGTGACGGCACTCGACTGGTTGACGAGGAGCAGTTCGGGCCAGTGCTACCGGTGATTCGCTACAGCGATGTCGAAGACGCCGTGCGCCAGGCCAATGCCAATTGCAATGGTCTGGGTGGGTCGGTGTGGTCCAGCGATATTGAGCAAGCACAACGGATTGCAGCACGACTCGAATGTGGCACCGCCTGGATCAACAACCATGCAGAGGTGCTGCCCCATGCGCCGTTTGGCGGTTGCAAGATGTCCGGCTTTGGCGTTGAGTTTGGCGTCGAAGGCTTGCTGGAATATACCTGTCAGCAGGTGATCAATATCAATAAGGGCTAAGGCCGCCGGTAACCTCACCACCAGATCAGGTCCGCTATCACCAGGTAGGGGCCCCGATAGGGCGCGTCTAATAATTTGCCATATTCTAATAATATGATGAGGGTGATCCACTTTGAAAACCAACAACCGCATTAGCAAGACTGGCCTGTCACTGTCCCATGTCGGCGCTTTAGCGCTGACCGGATTAATGGCATGGTCGGGACCTTCTTTGGCTCAAGATGCTGAGCAGATTCTCCGCGATCGATGCTTGGGTTGTCATTCCGAGACCGGTAATGGCCAGGCATCTTTAAGTCGGATCAATGAAGAGCGCAAGACCCCAGAAGGCTGGGAGATGAGTATTAGCCGGATGCAGTCGCTTCGCGGTGTGAAAATTTCGGCCAACGAGAAGCGCCAGCTGATCAAATACCTGGCTGATACTCAAGGACTCGCACCAACGGAGACCACCGGGGTACGGTATGTACTGGAGCAGGACCGTAATGTGGTCGAGAGCTTTGCCAGTGACACGATAGCGGCCAAGTGCGGCGTTTGTCACTCCGCTGCCCGGGTCGCGTTGCAGCGCCGTAGTGCCTCGGAGTGGGAAAAGCTGGTGCATTTCCATATGGGTCAGTTCCCCAGCATTGAATTGCTGGCTGGAGCCCGGGATCACGCCTGGTTTGAGCAGACCATAGCCGAGCTGGTACCCGAGCTGGCCAAGGCCTACCCGTTAGAGTCCGAAGCCTGGGCTGACTGGAAAGCGGCTAAAAAATCGCCACTCAACGGTAGCTGGCGGCTGGTGGGCTGGTTGCCAGAGAAGGGTGAATTTGATGCCCGCCTGAACGTTGTGAACAGCGGTAATGATCAATATAAAATCGACATCAGTGGTCAGTATGCCGACGGTACGCCGTTGACGGGTAGCGGCAAGGCGCTGGTCTATACCGGTTTTGAATGGCGCGCTAATCTCAGCATTGATGGGGTCAAGATGCGTCAAGTATTGGCCGCGTCTGCAGATGGTTTGACGATGCAGGGCCGGATGTTCTTGCGTTCGGCCAATGAACTCGGTGGTGCCGTGCAGGCGGTGAAAGAGCAGCATAACGGCTCCCAGTTACTGTCGGTGTCACCGAGTTATCTCAAGCAGGGCGAGCGCCAGACGATCACGATTCAGGGGTCAAATCTGACCGGTAAGATCGTGCTGGGTGATGGCATCAAGCTGGTAAAGGTGCTGTCACGCAGTGCGGATCGGGTGTCGTTTATCGCCGAAGCTAGCCGTAGCGCTATTCAGGGACAACATCCGCTGCGTATCGGTCAAGCCAAGGGGCTTTCCTTGGCGGTCTACGACCAGCTGGCTCGGGTTGAGGTCATACCTGGTCAATCGCTCGCCCGGGTCGGTGGTAACGGCGGCAAGCTGGCAAAACAGAGGGTGGCCTACCGGGCCGTCGGCTATGCCGCGGGTAATGATGGCCAGCCCGGAACCGCTGATGATCTGCGGCTGGGTTATATGCCAGCCAGCTGGTCATTGAAGGCGCTTGATGAGGTGGCCGAGCACGACAAGGATGTTGATTTTGCAGGTGTTATAGACCCATCCACTGGGGTGTTTGTGCCGGGAGACGCCGGTCCAAACCCAGCCAGAAAGATGTCAGCCAACAACGTTGGCCGGCTGGCGGTGGTAGCGACCGTCAAGGATGGCGATCGGCAGGTTAGTGGCGATGATAACTACCTGCTAGTGGCTATCCAGACCTTTATGTTCCCGGTGATTCAGTAACCAGAACGCCAGCGAACCTCAACCAACCCAACAGGCCCGGGTCGCCTCGATCCGGAGTCTGACAATAATAAGGGGTGAACGATGGGATCTGTATTAACTCTGGTCGAGCCGAACCTGCATCTATTGGATCTGGAGCAGCGGCAGATGCTGTTCCATGTTCCGACCAGTGGTCTGTTCGAGCTGGATCCGCTGAGCCGAGATCTGATCGCGGTGCTGCAAGGTGCAGAGCCGCTGACCGCGGCGATGATCGGCGAGCGTCTCGGCGAGTGTTATCCGCAGGCTGAGCTGGTCGAGGCGATTGAGGAGCTGAAATTACTCAAGGTAGTAACCGATACGGGCAGCGCGCAGATCAACATGGAGCCGGTCAAGGTCGATCAGTTTCCGCTCAATACCCTTATCTTGAACGTCAATACCGGTTGTAATCTGAGCTGCAGCTACTGCTACAAAGAGGATCTTGATAGCCCCTCGAAAGGGCAGAAGATGACCTTTGATACCGCAGTCAAATCGATCGAGATGCTGCTGCGCGAATCACCCGATCAGGACAACTATAATCTGGTGTTCTTTGGTGGTGAGCCGTTGACTAATATGGCTTTAATTCGCCAGGTGGTGGATTACTGTCAGACGCGGTTCGCAACCATCGCAGCAAGGATCGATTTTACCCTCACCACCAATGCCACGCTGTTGACCGAGGAGTTGGTGGATTACTTCAACACCCACGCAATTGGCCTCACCATCAGCATGGATGGTCCCAAGGCGATGCACGATAAGAATCGTATCACCCTAGGCGGCAATGGCACATACGACTTAGTCAGCAGTAAGGCGAAGATGCTGCTATCGCGCTACAGAGCACGTCCTGTCGGTGTCCGCGTCACCCTGACCCGGGGCATCACCGATGTCGAGGCGATCTACCAGCACCTGTATCACGAGCTGGGATTCCATGAAGTGGGTTTTGCCCCAGTGACCTCCGGTGATCTGGCAGCGTTTAATCTGACTGTCGAGGAGCTGAGTCAGGTGTTCGAGGGGATGAAGCGCTTGGGGCGGCGTTATCTGGAGGGCGCACTGGCGCATCGGAACACCGGTTTCGGCAATATGCACCAGCTGATGACGGACCTGCATGAGGGCAATAAGAAGTCGCTGCCCTGTGGTGCCGGTGTCGCCTTGCTGGCGGTGGACACCCGCGGAGGGTTCAATCTCTGTCACCGCTTTACCGGCTCCGAGCTGCCGCTGTTTGGCGATGTCGAGCAGGGGATCGATAAAGCCGCCCTGTCGCAGTTTATTGAAGCCCGGTTGGATCGCAGCGATACCGGCTGTGAGACCTGCCGTATTCGCAATCTCTGCTCTGGCGGCTGTTATCACGAGAGCTATGCCAAATACGGTGATCCGGCCGCCCCGGCTTATCACTACTGTGACCTGATCAGGAACTGGATCGACTTCGGAATCGAAGTTTATAGCCGGATCATGCTCGAAAACCCTGATTTTTTCGATGCTTACGTTACTCCTAGGAGGAATTCTTAGTCATGAAACATCTCAAATCAATTAATAAAAAAGCCAAGCTTATGGATCAGACGACGGATTCAGCGGAGTTGGATGAAGTGGTTGCCATGCAAACGGTGGTCGGTTGTACCGGGGTCACCGACCCGGGTTGGGAGGTGGATCCCTTCGGTGGCTTGGGTTCGCTGTGTCAGCCGATGGAATCGGATCTTTATGGCTGCGCCGATGCCTGCTGGTGGCCCGCTCAAGTGCCGGACACTATGAACAGTCACCCCAACTGGGGCGCGGGTGTAGCCAAGGTCGATCAGGACTGGCGCAAACTGGATGGTATTTTCCCGGAAGATGATAAGTGAGGAGTAGCGTTGTGAAGATTACTAATCCACGGAACAAGCGCGGTGTCGGACTTGGACTGGCGGCAGCGCTGGGCGTCTCTGCGCTGTTGGCGGGTTGCTCGTCACTGGAACCATCGACCACGGCCTTACCATCCAGCACCCATGAGTATTTGTTAACGGTGACGCGGCCCAACCATTTGCAAGTGATCGATATGCAGACCGATAAGGTGGTGCGCCGCTGTGATATTCCGGGCAGCTTCGGGGGCCAGATTGCATTATCGCCCGATAATCGTATCGCCTACCTTCTCAGTAACGGCATGGAGAATCTGTACGGCTTGAATATCGAGACCTGTGATCTGGTGTTTTCCGCGTACCAGTCCAGTAACGATATCAGGGTGAAGACCTTCGTCTCCCTGGCTGTCAGCACTGATGGCAAGGAGTTGTACACGGTGCAGAATCCAGTCAAGTTGTTGACGGATGAGTATCGGGTGATGTCGCCGGTGCTGGCGGTGTTCAATACGGCCGACGGTAAGGATGCCAAGCCGGTTCGCAGTTTTCCAGTGGATCGGCGTATTACCACCATCGCGGCGGCGGCCAACGGTGAGGTGTTCCTAGGTGGAGGTGATTTGCAGGCAATCAACCCTAAGACCGGTAAGATTCGGATGGTCAGTGCACTGCAGAACGAGGATCGTCCCAATTGGCTGACCCCTGACGCCTTCGCGATGTTTAACCTGGGTGAGCAGGCCAACGAGTATATTTTGCCCTACGTGACGGCGGAGTTTACCGATGACACGATGAACTTTGAAACGGCCTCCTGGTGGTGGGGGATGAATCGGGTGGACCTGGCAACCGGCAAGAATGAGCGGATGGAGTTCGCACCGTTTGAATTCATTATCTTTAATCTGGTGGCAGACCCTAATGATAAGAATACCGTCTACGGGGCGTTCAATACGTTGTCTAAACACGATGTCAAGAACAAGAAGGTGCTGGGGGTGAAGGACCTTGATCACACCTACTACAACATCAATATCTCGGGCGACGGCAAGCGGCTCTATATTGGCGGTACTTCCAGCGATATCTCGATCCATGATCCTGATAGCTTGGATAAGATCGGTAGTATTCAGCTGTCGGGGGATATGTCCACCTCCGATCTGCGGGTAGCCAAACTGACTCAGTAATTGCAATACGCCACTGTAACTTGATCGAAGATACCGTCACGCCCCATTCGGTGGCGGTATTTTGCTGCTAGAGGAGGTCGTTATCAGCTTTAACATCCACATCAACATTTATTCAGGTCAGTGCTTGCCATGCTGAAGTGGCTCAGTTCGACTATTCGCGTTCAGGCGCAGGCGGGACCCGAGGGGGGCGGTTTAGCTAGAGACAAGCTCGAGCACGCGTTTGCCTGGCTGTACACCTTTGTTAAGCCGCATAAAAGGTCCATTGTGGGCTTGCTGGCGTTGTCACTATTGGCCTCATCGCTGGTGTTGCTGCAACCCTGGCTGACCAAGCTGCTGATCGACGATGGCCTGATCGCTCGGGATTATAGGACCCTGGTCTCGGTGGCCCTGGCGATGGTGTTGGCGGGCATCATTGCCACCGGGTTAGCGGGGATCAACCGCTACCTGCATACCCGCTTGTCGGGTCGTATCCTGTTCGCCCTGCGCGAGCACCTTTACCGTCATCTGCAGACCCTGTCGCCAGGGTTTTACGGCAGTCGGCGTATCGGTGATATCCTGTCCCGCCTAGATGGTGATGTGGCGCAGATTCAGCGTTTTGCCGTCGATAGTCTGTTTACCTCGGTCAGTAGCCTGATCGGTCTGCTGGGGGCCGGGGTACTGATGCTGATGCTGTCCTGGAAGCTGTCGCTGCTGGTGTTGGTGCTGGTGCCGCTAGAGGTGCTCTGGCTACGGTGGATGCGGCTAAAAGTGGAGCAGGGCACGCGGCGGTTGCGCGAACGTTCGGCCGATCTCAGTTCGTTTCTGGTAGAAACCCTGCCGGCGATGAAGTTCATCCAGTCGGTGGCTCAAGAAGGACGTGAAGCCAAACGCCTGAACCGCTTGGGTGAGCATTATCTGACCGATCTGCTGCGGCTGCAGGTCGTTGAATTTTTTACCCATGCGCTACCCGGCACCCTGACCTCGATGACGCGGGCCGCGGCGTTTCTGATCGGCGGTTATTGGGTAATCGAGGGACAGTGGCAGCTGGGGTCACTGATCGCGTTTTCGACCTATCTGGGGATGGCGACCGGGCCGGTACAGAGTCTGCTCGGGCTCTATGTGGCGATCAAAAAAATGTCGGTCAGTCTGGATCGGGTGATGGATCTGCAACGGGCCGAGGCAGTCGTTGAAACCCCTGTTGATGCCCAAGCCCTGCCGGAGCAGCTGACCGGCGAGCTGCGGTTTGAGCAGCTCAGCTTTGGTTATGGCGGTGTTGATCGTCTAAGAGGGCAGGGTAATAAGCCGGAGCCGTTGATCATCGAGTCCGCCGAGGCGCTGTTTAAGGGCGGCAGCAAGATCGCACTGACCGGCCCCTCTGGCGCCGGAAAATCGACGCTGATCGATCTGCTGATGCGCTACTATGACCCCTGTGCCGGACGAATCCTTATCGATGGTATTGATCTGAAGCAGCTGCACCCGGCGCAATTGCGGCAACGCATCGCCCTGGTGAGTCAGGATATCACCCTGTTTCGGGGTACGCTGGCAGAAAATATTCGCTACGCCTGTCCCGCTGCCGACGCTGATGCCGTCAAGGCGGTGATCATTCAGGCCCAGTTATCCGAGCTGGTCGACTCGCTGCCGCTGGGGCTCGATACCCCACTGGGTGAGCGGGGTGCACAGTTATCAGGCGGCCAGAAGCAGCGGCTGGCGATTGCACGAGCGTTGTTGCAGGATCCGGCTATCCTGATTCTCGATGAGGCGACCTCGGCGGTGGATGAGGCAACTGAAGCTCAGGTGATCGCGGCGGTGGACCGCTTGTTTGCCGACCGGACGCGAATTTTAATCAGTCACCGACCTTCGACGTTGGCTGGGGTAGACCAGCGTTTTCTCCTGGATGCAGGACGGTTGGTTGAACAGTCTGTTGAGCTTCCCTCGCTCGAACAAATTAACGCCTGACCCAAACCTCCAGGCTAATCACTGTTGGGATGGCGCTACAGACATAGGCGGTGGCCCTGTTGGTGGAGCCGTCGCGTTGGGGCTACGTAGAGCTGATTTTACCAAAGCATCGCAGCATCTGCCCGAACTCTTGCCTCGGGTGGCAATTCATCAGCGTCCAGTCTGTTAAACGTTAACCGCCCTTTAACCCGTTTGCTTGCATACTCAGGTGACTTTCACTGAGGTCTCGGGCGAGCACATGAACAAAACCATTCTGTCACTCGTATTAATAAGCAGCTTGCTGGGCGGCTGTGCTTCGCTTTCTGATGCCTCTCTGGCACGTACTTTGGGACAAGACCGGGTCTGGAAGCAAGAAGCGACGGATGCGCAGCAGCTCCTTGTCTCACAAAAGCTGCCGGCAGGTCAGCAGCGGGAGGATAGCGAGACCGCATCGGCTGAAGCGCTGTTGCAGCTGTTGGAGGCGTCCCACCCGCAGATGACCGCACTGGTACAGCTGGCACTAGACTATAACCCCAGCCTGCAACAGACCTTGATAAGCTTGAAGCTCGTCTCTGCGGATTTGGTCACCAGTACTGCTGACCAGCGCCCCAGTGCCGATCTTGCTATCGACGGCAATCGCGTAGAGGACAGCGAGTCATCTTATAACTCCAGTGTGACGCTGAGCTGGCAGTTGGATCTCTGGCATAAGTTTGCTGATGTATCTAAGGCCGCACAGCTCAATGTACTAGCCAGTGAGCAGGACCTCGTTGCAGCCCAGGCTACGTTGATTGCCTCTGTTATCAAACAGAGCTTGGCACTAAAAGCCGCTGATCAACAACTGGAGTTGGAGCAACAGCGCAGTCAGGTGCTAGCAAGCAACCAGCAGATCATCGTGGCGCGTTACAAATCGGGTTTAAGTTCACTGGAGGATCTGCATGCCAGCCGCACCGCTTACGCCAATGCCATGGCCAACTTGACAAAATTACAAGAAGACTGGCAGCAGGATAAGCGCAGTCTGCTGACGCTGTTTGGCAGTCATGGTGATTTCTCGAAGGTGGAACAAGCCTTGAGTGCCATGCTAGCAACAGCCTCGATTAGTGAGGTTGCGCTATCGACGGCTTCATTCAGTGCCGAGACACTGACTGCCAGACCCGATGTCCGTGCGGCCCTACTGCGCATTGAGCGCGAGGATGCCTTGACCAGTGCCGCCTATAAAGAGCTGCTGCCGAGTTTTAGTATCAGTGCTGGCTTAAACAGCGCTGGGGGTGCCAGTAGTGTGCTGATGCAGGATCCTCTGTGGGCGTTGTTGGCCAATCTCACCGCGCCTCTCTACCAAGGCGGGCAGTTGAAGGCTGCTGCCGAACGTCAACAGCTGCAAGCGCAATCCGCCTACTGGTTCTATATGGAGACTCTTTTAAGCGCGGCGCAGGAGGTGGAGGATGCCCAGGGTCAAGAAAGCTCACTGCAACGCCAGTTGAGTTTTCAGCGCCAGGCGCTTAGCAGCGCGCAGACCTCCGAGAAAAACTACCAAGCGCGCTACCGTCAGGGGCTGGTCGATATTCTCGATCTGTTGCAAACCCAGCAGACCCGTTTTGATACCGAGAGCAACCTTATCCAAACCCAGCTCAATTTGCTGAGCAACCGCATCGACCTGGGCCTAGCGCTCGGGCTAGGGATCTAATATGTCAGTCAAATACTCGATTCGCAAAAAGCGTCTGGTCATCACTCTGGCGGCATTGCTGAGCATTCCCGTGGCGCTGTTTTTGATTATGCCGCCACCACCGGCGCCCGCTGCGAATCAATCGACCTTCGCAACTAATACCCAGACTACCGGCACCCAGACTACCGGCAGCCAGCCCCGGTCGGCGACCAACTCAACAGAGCCCGCGAGTCGTCAGCAGGTAATATCGCCGGTAGTGGCTGTGGTTAATGTCAGCGCCAGCGTACACCAAGCCCAAGTACAGGCTTATGGCGAGGTGAAACCCACCCATCAAATACAGCTGGCCGCCGAGGTGTCGGGCCGCGTTACTCGACTTGCCGATAACTTTGCTAGCGGCGTGCAGCTGGCCGCCGGCGCAACCTTGGCTACGATGGAGTCAAGCAGCTACCAGGCCGCGTACTTAAGCATGCAAAAATCGCTGGCCGACGCCGAAGTCTCATTATTGCAGGCCGAGCGCACCAGCGCCCAAGCGCTGCAAGAGTGGCAGCAGTCGGGCCTTGAGGGCGAGCCGGATTCCCCCTTGGTGCTTAACGAACCCCAGCTAAAGGCCGCGCAATTGGCGGTGACGCAACAGCAGGCGGCGCTTGCTGAGGCTAAACACAATCTTGACAATACCCAGATACGCGTGCCCTTCGAGGCGCTGGTGGTGAGCCGTGAGGTCTCCGTTGGGAGCTATCTGCAGCCGGGGAGCGTGGTGGCGACGCTTTACAGCGCTAATGAGGTCGAGGTGCGCCTGTTGCTCAGCGATGCCCAGTGGCAACTGTTACCCCAAGCTTCAGAGGCTCTGAACGGCTTGGTCGTGCAGCTGGTTGATGAACAGAATACCGAGCAACAGTGGCAAGCTCAGGTCGTGCGCGCCGAGCAACATATCGACAGCGATAGCCGTCAGCGCGCCTTGATCGTCAGTGTCGAGCAGCCACTAGAGAAGGGGTTGCTGCCCGGCCGCTTTGTCAAAGCCAGAGTGAGCGGCGAGCTGCAAAAACAGGTAATGAGCCTGCCAGCCTCTGCCCTGTCGCAGCAGGGGGAGGTTTGGTATGTGGATGTCGATAACCACCTGCAGCGATTTAGCCCCAGCCGTTTGTTTGATGACGCCGGCCAAATGCTGATCCGCGCTCCTGCAGGCGTTGAGCAGCTACAGATAGTACTGCGACCGCTGGCGTCTTATCTGCCGGGTATGCTCGTTGAGATTCAGGCAGAGCAAGGTACCTAGGTAAGGACTCTGGTACCTGCTGAAACTATCAGCCAGCAGCGCTAGTTTAACCCAACCTTAACCCGTCCCTCGGCATACTCTAACCTCACTCTTAGATTAATAGGCCATCAGCGATGGATCACTCACCCTTGGATTCGAACGCGCTCCCGCAGCCCCCTGTGCACGGCGTGTCTGCAGAAGAGAACACTCCGCCAAAAGGTATCATCGCGTGGTTTGCCAGTAACTCTGTGGCGGCCAACCTGCTGATGCTGTTGGTATTAATACTGGGCGCTATGCAACTGGGGGAGTTACGCAAGGAGTCCTTTCCGAGTCTGGAACCGAGCCGGGTGACCATCTCCATGGTCTACGAGAGCGGCTCTGCGCAGCAGGCCCAAGAGGGGTTGGCGCTGAAGATTGAGGAGGCGCTGGAGAGCGTCAGCGGCATTGATAGTATTACCAGCACCTCGCACAGCAATGGTACCAGCGTGGTGGTGGAGATGCAGAGCTCGGCCGATCTCGATACGCTTTATGCCGACATCAATACCCAGATAGACGCTATCTCTAACTTTCCCAGTGGTGCCGAGAACCCAGTGGTCACCAAACAGTCGCGCCAGGATCACGCACTGCAGATAGCGATTCACGGCGACACGGATAGGCGCACCCTGCAGCAGCTGCAGACATCGCTCAAACAGGCGCTGCTGCGCCAGAGCGGTATCAACGAGGTGATTAGCAGTGGCGATCGCGAGCCGCAGATACGCATCGAGCTGGACGAGGGTAAGCTGCAGGCTTACAGCCTGAATTTGGCGGATATCTCGGCACGTATCAACGCAGAATCTTTAAACACTGTGACCTCGCAGCTGCGCGGCAGCGAGCGTAGCCTGTCGGTAGTGGCCAGTGATCAGGGCGATGGCTTGAGTGATTTTGCCAATATTGTCATTAACAGCGAGACCGACGGCAGTCAATTACTGCTGGGTGATGTTGCCAAGATCAGTGATGGCTTTGATACCGCCAGCAGTGTCGAGATGCGCTTTCAGGGCGAGGCCTCGGTAGCTCTACAGTTGGTAATGAACGAGCACAGCGATATCACTCAGGTGGTGACCCAAGCCAAAGCGGTGATTGCCGATTGGCAGGGCTCTGGTCGGTTACCCGAAGGCGTGAATGTGACGGCCTGGTACGATAAGAGCGATTTTATCAGCGAGCGCCTGGAGTTACTAAGCAGCAACGCGCTGCAGGGCATGGTGATGGTGGGTGTACTGCTGGCGCTATTCCTCAATTTGCGCGTCGCCTTCTGGGTAGTTGCTGGCCTGCCGTTTTGCTTTATCGGCACCTTCTTCTTTATGGGGGATAGTTTCTGGGGCTTGAGCCTCAATGAGATGACCACCTTCGGTTTTATCATGGCGTTGGGTATTGTTGTCGACGATGCGGTGGTGGTGGGCGAGAGCATCTACACCACCAAGCAGCGCGAGGGCGATAGCCTGGCGAGTACCATCAAAGGTACTCAGCGCGTTGCCATACCGACGCTGTTTGGCGTGCTGACCACGGTGGCGGCATTTGCCCCCATCACCCAGGTGGACGGCCATATGGGTCAGCTGTTCGCGCAGTTCGCCTGTGTAGTGGTCGTCTGTCTTCTGCTGTCGGTAGTGGAGTCCAAGCTGATTCTGCCTGCGCATTTAGCCCATGTCCGTACCCGCAACGCCCAGGCGAAAAGTGCACTGGGACGCATCTGGCAGACGCTGCAACAGACCGCTGATAATGGCCTGCATAACTTTAGCTTGCGCATTTACCAGCCGCTGTTGCGTATCGCTATTCACTTTCGCTACGCGATGCTGTTGGGCTTTATCACCTTACTGATCCTGTCGGCGGGGTTGATCACCAGTGGGCAGGTACGCAGTGTGTTCTTCCCGGAGATTTCCGGCGAGGTGGTCAGCGCCAGATTTAGTACCGAGGATGACGCCGGTTATGGTCTGGCCCAGCGCCATCTGGCCAGCCTGGAAAAAAGCTTGCTGGCCGTCGATCAGCAGTTGCAGATCGAGCGTCATCTAGAGGGTTCGGTGATGGGCTATATCGAGGCGAGCATAGAGGATGACAACAGCGGCTCTATCACCGTTGAACTGAACAAGGATAGCGGTGTGACCATCACCGACGTTGAGCGCTTGTGGCGCCAGGCAACCCCCAACCTAGAAGCAGTCACCGAGCTGAGCTTTAACAGCGGTTGGAATGGGCCTGAGGATCTGAGTATTGAGTTGCTGGGGAATGATCAAGATCTGTTGGATCAGGCGGCTAAGCAACTGCGCAGCGTTTTGGCCAGCAAAGCGGGCGTCTCGGATATCACCGACACCAGCGGCACCGGTCAGCCTCAACTGCGACTGACTTTGAATGCGGCAGGACGCGCGCTGGGCTTTACCTCTCAAGAGCTGTCGCAACAGTTGTTGCAAGCTTTGGGCGGTGCCAAGACGCAGACCTATCAGCGTGGTTATGATGAAGTGGAAGTGTTCCTGAGCTACCCAGAGGCGCAGCGCCAGTCGTTAGCCTCTCTGCAGCAGTTGCGGGTGCGTAGCGCTAGTGGTGAGCGGGTGCCGCTGGCCAATGTGGCCGAGGTCCACATGGAGTATGAGAAGAACACCCTCACGCGTTTGGACCAGCAAGCAGTGGTGATGGTGACCGCCTCGCTGGATAAAAACCAGCTGTCACCGACCGATCTGGTACAGGATCTTCAAGTAGGCGCTGCCAAGGATATTGAGCGTAATTTCTATGGGGTGAGCGTCGAATTCGGCGGCGAGTCCGAGCAGCAGGCAGAAACCAGCGCCTCCATGTTGAAGATGTTTGGGGTGGCGCTGATGCTGATTTTCTTGCTGCTAGCGGTGCCGCTGAAATCCTATGTGCAGCCCATGCTGATCATGATGGCGATCCCCTTCGGTATCGTCGGCGCCATCTGGGGGCACTGGTTTTCTAATCTGGCCATAGGCGTGCTGTCGCTCAATGGCATCATGGCGCTTAGCGGCGTGGTGGTAAACGACAGCCTGCTGCTGGTAAGTCATTTTAACGAGGCCAAGGCACGGGGGCTGGCGGCCAGTGAGGCGATTTTTGAATCGGCAACCAGCCGTTTACGGGCGATATTCTTAACGTCGATCACCACCTTTGCCGGGCTACTGCCGATCCTCAGTGAGACCTCGCAGCAGTCGGAGTTTTTAAAGCCAGCAGCGGCCTCCATGGCGTATGGCATACTCTTTGCCACCTTGATTACGCTGGTGTTGATTCCGGTGCTGCTGAAAATTAGTGATGATGTTGAGCGCTTGTTCAGACCTGAAGAGAGTTCTGCGCAGGCAGGTAAAACCGCTGGGTTGGCTGAGGCTTTGGCCGATACGGAAGCGCTGCCGATTGCTTGTTAATATCCGCTTGAGTGTTATAAAGATATGAAAATAAATGTGTTGCTGGTGGAGGATGATCTGGATCTAGCCGCCACAGTGATGGACTATCTTGAGCTTGAAGCCATCAACTGCGATCACGCCGCCAACGGCGTGGCCGGGTTGCAGTTGCTGACCGATCACCATTTTGACGTGTTGATCCTGGATGTGAACATGCCGCGCATGGATGGCCTGACCCTGTGCCGTACGCTGCGCGAACAGGGATCGGATACGCCGGTGTTGATGCTCACCGCTCGCGATACCCTGGCCGATAAGCTGGCGGGCTTTGAGGTGGGCAGCGATGATTATCTGGTCAAACCCTTCGAGATGTTAGAGCTGGTGGCACGCGTGCAGGTACTGGCGAAGCGTCGCAGTGGCCAAACCCAGGTATTCGAGCGCTTTGGTTTGCGTGTAGATTTCAGTCAAAAAAATGCTCAACGTGGCGGCCGCCCGCTGCAGTTGTCGCCCACCGGCTGGGTACTGCTCGAATGCCTGCTGCGCCGCTCGCCCGAAGTGGTATCGCGCCAGCAGTTAGCGCAGGCGGTGTGGGGTGATGAGCCGCCGGACAGCAACAGCTTAAAGGTGCACCTGTTTAAATTACGCCAGCAGCTGGATGCCGAGGGCGACCGCAAATTGCTGCATACCATCGCCGGTCAAGGTGTGGCGCTGCGTGAGGGCGATGCGCAGCGAAAAGGAGACGTAGGTTGATGCATAATGGCTCGAGTGATGATTCTAAACGTGGATCTATGCACCGCGGCGCGCTCAATAACAACTCCATGCGGCGCTATCTGATCAAGGTGCAGATGTGTGTGGGGCTGGTGGTGGTGGTCAGTTATACGCTGCTGCTCAATTGGTATTTTGTACGCGGGCTGGATGAATCCAACTTTATGAACATGAGCCTGGAGGTCAGTAGCTTCCGCGAGGCCTATGAGCGTGGTGAGTCGCCGCCCTTGCCTCGCTCGGTGCACTTCAATGGCTATCTCGATTGGCAACAGCTGTCACCCTGGCTCAGGCAGGAATTTAGCGAATTAGAACAGGTCAGCAGTAGTCAGCGGCGCATCCTAAAACGTCACCCCGAAGGGCAGTTATTTGGTCGTCCCGATGAGGTGGTTTTTTTTATGGCTGAACCGCTGGCCGATGGTAAGATTTTTTACCTGCTGCGCCGTATTAACAAGGAGCAGCATAAGCAGCAAAGCGGCGATAGGATTAAATCGCTGCTGAGTCTCACCTGGCCATTGGCGCTGGGTTTTTTGTTACTCAGCCTGGCCAGTGTCTATGTGATCCTCCGTAAGCTCACTCAACCCTTGCAGCGTTTAGGGGATTGGGCCGATGGTCTGACACTTGCGAATATCGGTAAGGCGCCAGCGGATTTTGGTTTCAATGAACTTAACCGATTAGCCCGCCAGCAGCAGGAAGCCTTTAATCGCATCGGCGAGGTGCTGGAAAAAGAGCAGAATTTCCTCAAGCACGCCAGCCACGAGCTGCGTACCCCCATCGCCGTAATCAAGGGTAACAGCGAGCTTCTCGGCCGGTTGCTGCAGCAGCAGGTCCAGGTTGAAGCGGGCGTTAAAGAAGGGGCCGTTAACGGTGCAGCCAAGGGGGCGGAAGCGGTAGCACGTATTCAGCGGGCCTCACTGAATATGCAGCAGTTGACTGAAACACTGCTGTGGCTTAGCCGTGAAGATCCGAGTCAGGAATGCGCTGATGCAGTCTCTGCCAATGGGCAAGACTCAGCTCCGCTGGCTATCCATAAGCTGATTGAGCAACTCATAGAGGACAATCAGTACCTGCTGCAGGGCAAACAGGTCCTCCTGAGCCTGCAACTTAATGAACAGATGTTGAATCTATCGGAAACCACTTGCCGACTGACGCTAAGCAATCTGATCCGCAACGCCTTTCAGTACACGGCCGAGGGTCATGTGTCCATTCGCTACGATAGTGGCCGGGTGGTGATCGAGAATTATAACCTCAACGGGGCTGAAGGGGCTGAAGGGGCTGAAGCAGCAAGCTCTTTAGACAACGCGGACTATGGCTATGGATTGGGCCTGCGTTTGGTAGAACGGATTGTCGCGAAGATGGGCTGGGGTTATGACAACCAGCTTCTGATGGGCGGGCGCCGGGTGACTGTCAGTTTCTTGAAGTGAATATTGCCTTTGTGTATACAGACTGTTTTGACTACTTCGGGATAGCTGTGGGTCTGTTGATCAGAAAACTAAGTCCAACTTAAGCCGGCGACTAAAATGGCGGTTTGGCGCAGAAACTGAAGTCTGATGTCCTCGGACTACCTTCTATTCTCGACAGGGGCGGCGTTCATGTCCATCATTGTTAGCCCAAAGCGAACTGACCCTCGAAGTCATGGCAAGAGGTTGGTTGGCTCTAGATGTTGGTTGACAGTGGCTATGCGTCTATTCAAATCCCCGTCCTTCTCCTGCTTCTTCGTAAGTCACACCGTCACGGATGTGGTAGATGCGTTTGAACGTGGGAATGATTTTTTCATCGTGAGTGACGACGATGATGGCCGTTTCAAACCTGTGCGCCATGTCATTGAGGATGCGGATGACGGCCATGGCACGTTCGCTGTCGAGCGGTGCTGTAGGTTCATCGGCCAGGATCACCGGCGGTCGATTAACCAAGCCACGCGCAATGGCTACCCGTTGTTGCTCGCCACCGGAAAGCTGTGATGGCATGGCGCTAGCACGGTGTTGTACGTCCAGCGCCCTGAGTAGTTGCAGCGCTTTTGAGCGCGCTTCGCCATTGGCTATACCGGCCAGCATCGGCAGCAGTGCGACATTGTCAGTGACATCGAGGAACGGGATCAGATACGGCGCCTGGAACACGAAGCCAATCTTGTCGCGGCGCAGTGCCCGCAGATCCTGTACTTTCCAGCCATCATCGTAGATCACCTCATCGCCCAAGATCATCCGCCCGGCGCTGGGTTCGATCACCGCGCCCAGGCTTTTGAGCAAGGTGCTCTTGCCGGAACCCGAGGGCCCTATAAGCCCCACCACCTCTCCCGGTGCGACCTCCATGTTGACATCTTTCAGCGCATAGACGGCCGTATCACCCTTGCCATAACGCTTGCTCAAGCCTTCGATACGGATACCTTTGTTGCTCATCTGCTCACCCTATCGCTTCGGCCGGATCGACCTTAAGTGCTGCGCGGATAGCGATGATGCTGGATAAGATGCAGATCAGCACCACCACCATAAAGCCGATCACCGAATCGAGCGGCTCAAGCAGCACATATTTGGGGAAAATCGGCGCCATAAGCAAGGTGGCGGATATTTTTCCCACCACAAAGCCGATAACTCCGAGCGCGAGGGCTTGCTGCAGGATCATCGCGGCAATGGTTCGGTTGCGGGTGCCGATTAGCTTGAGTACCGCGATCTCACGAATTTTACCGAGCGTCAGCGTATAGATAATGAAGGCCACGATAGCCGCGCTAACAATGGAGAGAATCACCAGAAACATACCGATCTGTTTTGCGGAGGTGGCGATCAGCTTGCCCACCAGGATCTCCTCCATCTGGCTGCGGGTGTAAACCGTCAGTCGTTTCCAGCGGCGGATCGATTCAGCCACATCGTTGGCACTGTGGCCCGCTTTTGTCTGCACCAGAACTGCGTTAACGTAGGCGTTGCTGCTTTGTGACGCGATGACCGCATCCAGCACGTCCTGGCTGCCGGGTTTGTTGAAGGCTGGGTTTGTCGCGCTGCGTCGTCGCTGCTGCAAAATCGCGTCATTGTCCTTCAGAAACTGCGCCTCCTGCGCATCTTTAAGCGGGATGAACACCATCGGATCGCCACCTGAAGACATCATCCGTCGGGTCAGACCCACCACTTTGTAGTGGTTCCGACGAATCTGGATACGATCGCCAAGCTTAAAACCGCTGGTGATGTCGGCCACCGCCTCGTAATGGCCACGGGTGATCTGCCGACCGGCTACTAAATAGGGTGGCCAGCCAGGTGTGCCGGGTTCGCCCGCCATGATGCCGGTGATCATCGCTCGCACGTCGCGCTGACCTTGGCGTACCTGCATGGTGAGGTAGGTGACACTCGCGGCTCGCGCCACGCCCGGCGTGCCACGGATGCTGCGCCAGGTATCTTCGTAGATACTGGATGATTCTGCATAGGGCCCCAGGGTGTCCTTTTGTACCACCCAGAGATCCGCATTGCTGTTATCGAGCAGCACTTTGGCATCATCAATCATGCCACGGTAGATGCCGGCCATAGACAGGGTCACGCCAATCAGCAGCCCGAGACCTACGCCGGTAAAAACAAACTTTCCCCAGGCGTGCATGATGTCACGCCCGGCCAGACTGATCATCGCGGTGCTCCCGGCATATTGCCAACCACATGGATACGGCTGCGCGATGTCAGCGCCTTTTCGTTGTAGATAACCACTTGATCACCGGCATTTAGCCCTTCGTGCACCTGTACGAACCCCGCGAGATCGTAAGCACCGAGTGTGACCGGAGTGAAACGCAGATCATCCTCGACGATTTGCCAGACCCCGATCTGGTCGCCATCGCGGCGGATGGCGGCATTGGAGATAGTGGGCGTGACGGCCAGTGCCGGAAGATCAACCGTGACCTCGGCTAGCTCTCCCAGCGGTGGCAAAGGCTGAGGAATGCTATCGAATACCACCTTGGCTAACATCTCCTCGGTCACCGCATCAGCCTTTAGCTCCACACGTAGTACCCGGCCTGGCAGGGTTTGGCCGCTACGCGAACGCAGTACGATGCGTGCCGGCAGTCCTCCCGTCAACCCCGAAGCACTGACCTGGTCGAAGCGGACGTTGATCCACAGGCTCTTGGGATCAATAATTTCCACCACGGCCTGGCCGGCCACGATGGTGGTGCCAGGATCGGTATAGCGCTCCGCAACCACGCCATCTGCCGGTGCGATCAGGCGTAAACTGCTGCGCTGTGCCACCACTCCTTCACGGTCAGCATGAGTGCGGGCGAGTTCCTCTCGGGCGGCCGAGAGCGCAGCTTCAGTAATGGTTAGCTCCTGCTGTTTGGTGGTGGCAATTTCCTCGCTAGCCAGCCGTGCAGCAAATAATTTCTCGTAGCGGTTAGCCTGGGCCTGGGCATAGGTGTGTCGGGCCTCAGCCTCACGCAATGCTGCTTGCGCACGCTTAAGCGCCGCATTTTGAGAGCGCACCCGGTCATCCAGATCAACTGGATCCATCTCGCCGAGTATTTGACCCGCCTTGACCCAGTCGCCCACGTGGACATCCAGATGCTTTACACGCCCGGCAAACGTCGGCCCGATCTTGTAGGTGTAGCGCGTTTCTAGCGTACCGATACCGAAGAGTGCCGGCGTGACAGCCCGCATTTCCACGGCCGCAATCTGCACCGCTACCGGTGCCAGCGGCCCCGAGCTCAGGCCGACATAGACGAACAGCGCGAGCAAGGGTGTGATAACGGCCAGCAGCGCCAGGGTCCGTCCTTGCAAGGGTAATGTTTTCATTGAGAGTTCCCGGTTTTATGCCCTATATCACGCTCGATACCACGCCGGTAAATGGCAAACACCCTCGGCGCATCGCTGCGCATGCGCTCCACATCTCCAGCCAGCAGTGACTGCATGACCAGTCCTTGGATCGTGCCAATAAACAACGTAGCTGCGGCCTCGTTATCCAGAGAGGACGAGAGTTCACCGCTTGCCTTGCCCTGCTCGATGAATCGCTGCAAGCGCTCCTCGTAGCGTTGAATCAAGGTTTGCACTATCCGTTTGGCCGGTGTTGGTTCAGCACGCTGCAGCTCGCCAAACATAATCCTGGGCACGCCAGGATGTTCCGCTACAAATTTGATATGACTCATGAACATCGCCTCCATGGCCGCCAACGGTGATTCAATTCCCTGTGCAGCGCGATCAATTCTAGCCAGAAGGCGCTCTGCCACCCATTCCATGACCGCCCTCCAAATATCTTCCTTGTTAGGAAAGTGCCGAAACAACGCACCCTGAGTGACGCGCATGTGCTTGGCAATGGATGCGGTAGTGATCTTGCTAGGATTCTGAGTACCGGCCAGCTCCACAACGGATTCGACAGTCACAGCGCGACGTTTATCAGCCGGAAGATGCTTTGGATGAGTATCCACGTTCGTCCTCATGCTAAGATAGTAACTGATTACTATCTTAGCATGAGGGGAGGTGAATATTCAACGCAGTACAGCCGACCGGGTTGGGGCAGGGTTGGGTGACCCTGTCGGCTGTGGTCGAAAAAGGACGGCGATGCGGGTCTATTTCGCGGTTGTCACGAGTCGCAGAACTCTAAGCTTTAGTCGCAGGCTACTCCCTAAACCCGCTTTGCAGCGATCTTATAAACCAGGTTGCGCTCGTGCTTACCCACGGCTACCACAACCACAGTAACCACTTCGTCATGCACCTCGTACACCAGTCTGAAACCAGCTTGGCGTAGCTTAATCTTGTAGCGGTCCTTGGCTCCTGACAAACGGCAACTCGGTACTCGTGGGTTGTCGCAGCGTTGCATCAGCTTCTGCTTAAACTGCTCTCTCACCGAAGAGGCCAGCTTGTCCCACTCTTTTTTGGCATTTTCACGAAACGCCAGTTTATAGCTCATTAATATCGACCTCGATGATGGCTTGATCCTGGCGCGCATCAGCGATGGCATTCAGCTCAATGTCCTCCAATCGGTCAACGATCTCTTCCCAAGCAGCAGCCGGAATACAGTAGAAATCTGGCTCATTGCGATTGAGTACCGCGACAGGAAACCCCTCGCCCTGAGCAACTACAGCGCTAGGATTCTTTTTTAACTCGGAAATGCTGACACAGGTATCAGCTAATACTTGACGGGGCATGATGCACCTCCTGACCGCTTAGAAGACCTTGTTTTAGGTCTCTTCCATGTGCTTGACAACGGCTTGCCTGATTACCCCTCAAACTCAGCCATAGATCCCTGTGGGTCGGGCTTCAGCCCGACATTGGGTGCAGCGGGCGTCGATGAGATGGTCTCCTCCCTCTTCTTGAGTCGGCGTCAATATGCGCCATGATGGAAGTGTACGAACCATCAAAAGAAATGGAGGAGACCATGAATACTATTGTGACCGTAGGTCTGGATTTAGCCAAGACTGTTTTTC
>JBFGZQ010000027.1:0-26965 GCA_041586735.1 Motiliproteus sp. | reverse complement strand
TACGATACTGAAAGTACGTACAGCACAGACAGCATGTACGATACTGAAAGTACGTACAGCACAGACAGCATGTACGATACTGAAAGTACGTACAGCACAGACAGCATGTACGATACTGAAAGTACGTACAGCACAGACAGCACGCATGACACGGACACCCCCCTCAGCACATACGACAGGTATTACACGGACAGCAGTAATGCCAGCGACGCGCCCCAAGGTGCGGTCACCGGGGTCAGTTTTATCGAAACCGAGGCCACTGAAGGTCTGCACACGGGCGGCGCCGCTTTTCTGGTCAACAGCCTCAATACGGTGCGGCTGGACAGGGTCAATGGCGCCGACAACATCCCGGTCTTCGTTTCTGTACAGGAGGTCAACACCGAACTCGATGACGACGCCTGCACCCCCTGCACCTTCTCATCACAAGGCGCCACCCTGACCGACGTCGGCGGCCTGGACGGCCCCGGTCTCGGGGTCAACTGGGGACGCTGGCAGCAAGGCTGGACGATCACCCCCCATGATGACCACCTCGACAGCAAAGATGACCTGCATTTTATTTACAGCCCCCATCGCAGCAGCGAGACCCTGGTACGAGGCCTGAGCGGCGTTTATCGCTTTAAACTGGCTGGCGGCACGGTCCCCACCGACGAGGCCAATCAGGTCGGCGAGTGGCTCGGGGACAATCTTATCGACATCGATTTCGATCGCCAGCTGGTGGTCAATCTCAGGCTCAATATCAAGGTCGGTTCAAAAACCGTGGCGGCACGTCCGCTGCACGGCGTGACTGCCCTCGAACAGTTGCTGAGCCAGCAGCCGTTGCTGCTGAAAGCCAGTTGCAGCGGTGGCAACTGCGGTACCAGTACCGATCTCAAGGGCGATTTGAGTGTCGATTTTATCGGTCCCGACGCCGAGCGGCTGATCAGCGCCTGGGGGCTGTTCGAGGACCACCCCAGCGGGGGCACATCCACCATCGCCATCAGCGGGGTGTCGGCCTATGACCGTGACATCACCCTGACCTCCAGCGACAGCCTCAGCATCGCCCCAGCCGGCAGCACCCTGTCACTGGCCTTTATTGGCAACAACGGTGAGAGCCAGGGCCTGCAGCTTGAATCTGACAACTATACCACCATCGTCCTGGATAGCGTTTCCACGCATCCCGATGTGCCGGTTTACGCGCAGTTTGATCTGCCCCCCTCGGACACCACGAACGGCTGTCAGGGCTGTGAAATCTCCAGCGCCAGTGCCACCCTGAGCGACGGAGGCGCCCTTCACGAGACCGGAAAGCGTATCAACTGGGGCCGATGGGACGGCAACTGGCAAGCCAGCGGGATCGATCCAGACCTGTCTGGCACTGGCTCGGTGCACTTTATCCACAGCGCTGACAGCACCCCGGCCAGCACGGTGCAGGGACTGCGAGGCAGCGGCACCCTCAACTATGGTTACCTGAGCGGATCAGGCACCGCTCCCAGCGATGAGGGCGGCAACCTCGGCACCCTTAACAGCAGCGGCAGCGTAACGGTAGACTTCGATGCCATGGCAATCACCGCGGTTAACCTAGATATTGCCGTCAGTGACCGCAATATAGCGGTGGCCGCCAGTGCTCCCCAGAGCATCGACAATATTCTCGCCCATCAGCCGATCAGCCTCAGCGCCAGCTGCAGCGGCGGCAGCTGTGGCGCCGGCAGCACCCTGCAGGGTCAGATGCATCTGAATTTCGTCGGCCCAGCGGCCGAGCGCTTAATCAGCAGCTACGGGCTGCAGCAAGACCTGGTCAATCCGACTACCGCCGTCAGCGGCACCGCAGTGTTTGAAAAGTAGCAGGGTTGAAAAGTAGTGCTGCTATAGACTTATCGGCACGTCAGCAGGTCGCCGCAGGCCAGCCGCTGCACCGACCAGTGGCCGAACAGCTGCTGGCATTCGTCCATCACCGCCGTTTCAAAGCCCGGCTTAAGATGGCTGATGTGTAGCTGAGGCAGGGGACGATCGGCCGGCCAACGATCCAGATCGCGCTTCAATGCCGCCGGCGTATAATGTCCGCTGGCATCGGCGATCGGTTGCTGGTCGGAGGGAAAGGACACATCCATCAGCAGGTGCTGAAGGTCGTTGACGGCCGCCAGGGTGGACAGGAATGACGGGCTGCTGGCGGTATCGCCGCTGAAGGCTATCGCGCCGTCCGCATCCTCCAACAGATACCCCTGGGTCGGGGTAGGATGGTTGACCGCCAGGGCGCTGATGGTCAACCCGTCCAACGTCAGCTGCTGGCCCGGGGACAGCTCCTCGAAGCGCAGCAGCGAGGTCTCGGGGGTGGGCAGTTGGGTATAGTCGGGCCATATCGTCCAGTTAAAGATATGCTGGCGCAAGGCATCAATCACGCTGCGGCTGGCATGAACCTGCAACGGCTGGCGCATACGATCATAAAGGGTCGACATCATCAGCGGCAGACAACAGATATGATCGAGGTGGGCATGGGTGATAAACAGATGACGCAACCCCAGCATCGCTTCTAAATCCAACGATTCGAGGCCGGTGCCGGCGTCAATTAAAATCGTCTCATTGACCCTTAAACAGGTGGTCTTGAGACCGGCGCCAATGCCACCACTGCAGCCTAATACTTGAACTTGCACTTTCTCTTCCATCCTTTAGAGTTAAGTATTGAGCTCAATAATGACAGATAATACCCCATGGACAAAGTTGCAACTGCCAAGAATCCGCTGTCAGCTATTGAGGATGCCTACTATCCACAGCTGATTGCACTGTTGCGCAAATTGCACGAGGCCAGCAGCTTCAGCGTCGCCTTTGAAAACCTCGAGCGCGCCATACTCGAGCTGTTCAGCGCGGAACGCGTCAGCGTTTTCCAGCGCAACCGTTCCAACCGGGAAATTTTCTGTCGTTACAAAACCGGCGATGAGCTGCGGGAGATTCAACTCGCCATCAGCCCCCGTTCGCTAGCCGGTTTTGTCGCCCTCAGCCGCCAACCGCTGCTGATCGCCGATGTCCGCAACGCCGAAGAACTGCGGCAACTGCATCCGCAGCTGCGCTTCGATGACAGTTTCGACCAGCAGACCGGCTTTCGGACCCACTCCATGCTGGTGGTGCCGATCGAACACAACAAGGTGCTGCTGGGGGTCCTGCAGATCATCAATCACCGCGATGGCAGCAGTTTTAGCGCCCTGGATCTGAAACGAGCCCGCGAGCTAGCACACTTTATGGGCCAGAAATTCCGCTATGATTTCGACGTCATGGATGGCCCCTACGACTATTTGTTAAAAACAGCCGCCATCGAAGCCGCCAAGCTGGAGCAGATTATCGCCAGCAGCAGTCGCAACATACCGGTCAGCCGCATGCTGAAACGGGACTGCATGCTCAGCGCTCAGCAGATTGGCGCCTCACTGGAGCGCTTCTACCAGGTACCCTATCTGGGCTATGATCCCGACCACTATCACGCCCACCCGCTGCAGCAGCAGCTCAATATCTCCTACCTGCGGCGCCAGACCGTCGCCCTGCTGGAAGGTAATCGCGGCCAGGTCATTATTCTTATCGATGACCCCAACGATGCGGGTCGACTGATGGAGATCCAACGCACCCTCAAGGGCCAGGATATTGAGATCCGGGTCGGCCTGGAAGACGATATTCAGCAATACCTGGGGGGGCACAGCCAGGTCGGCAGCGACGGCGATCTAGACACCATCGTCGGTGAACTCGATGATATCGAGGATCTGGATAGCGACGGCAGTGATGATGCGGTTTCCGATGAAGCGCCGACGGTGGTGCGGATGGTCAACCGTATTCTGGTCGACGCCAAACGTCTGGGCGCCTCCGATATCCATATCGAACCGGGCAAGGGCCGGGAGCCGGCCCGGGTGCGGATGCGAATCGACGGCATCTGCCAGGAGATTATCCAAATTCCCGCCAGCCATGTGCCCGCTACGCTGTCGCGGATCAAGATCCAATCACAGCTGGATATCTCGGAAAAACGTAAACCCCAGGACGGCAAATTTGGTATCCGCATCCAGGGCCAATTGCTGGAGGTCCGAGTCGCCACCGTACCAACGGTCAATAATGAAAGCGTGGTCATGCGTCTGCTGGCGACCGGCGGCGCGCTGCGGGTCGAACAGCTTAATCTGATGCCGGGGCTGGCGACCAAGCTGAGCGAGATACTGCAACGCCCCCATGGGGTGTTTCTGGTGGTCGGCCCCACCGGCTCCGGTAAAACCAGCACCCTGCACGCGATCCTCGGCCGCCTTAACACACCGGAGAAAAAAATCTGGACCGCCGAAGACCCGGTCGAGATCACTCAGCCGGGGTTGCAGCAGGTTCAGGTCAACCCCAAGATCGGCTTTGATTTTGCCGCGGCGCTGCGGGCCTTTCTGCGTGCCGATCCGGATATCATCCTGATCGGCGAGATGCGCGATAAAGAAACCGCCCATATCGGCATCGAGGCGTCATTGACCGGCCACCTGGTGCTGTCCACGCTGCACACCAACTCAGCCCCGGAAACCGTCACCCGACTGCTCGACCTGGGCATCGATCCGGTCAACTTCTCCGATGCCTGCCTTGGCATTCTGGCCCAGCGACTGGTGCGCACCCTCTGTCCAAAATGTAAGCAAAGCTACCGCGCTGATAGCGAAGAGACCGCATTCCTGCGCCGTCAGTACGGGCTGCAGTGGGCCGACGAGCTGAATCTGCCAGATCAGGGCTGCGAGCTGCACGGTCCGCAGGGCTGTAAACACTGCAATATGACCGGCTATCGTGGTCGTACCGGTATTCACGAGCTGCTGCAGGTGACCCCGGCGCTGCGGGAGCTAGTCTACGCCGGTGCCACGGTGGCGGAACTCCGTAACCAGGCGCTGAAAGACGGCATGCGCACCCTGCTGCAGGACGGCATTCTCAAGATCCTTAAGGGTGATATCGATTTTAAGCAACTGCGCCAGGTCACCTACAACGAGCTATCCGGCTGAGGTGCGCACCCTGACTGATACAGGCGACTGGCGATGAGGCTCCGTCCTCGGCTGCTGCGAATACTGTTGAGCCTGGTAGTCTTGCTGCTGATAATCAGTGGTCCGGGCAGCGACTACCGCCACCGCTTCAGCGAACGCTTCGAACAACAGCTCTATGACTGGCGGATGCGCCTCGCTCAACAACCGGGTCAGGATCCACGGGTGGTAATCGTGGATATCGACGAAGCCAGCCTGGCGGCGATCGGGCGCTGGCCCTGGCCCCGGGAACAACTGGCGGAGCTGGTGGACCGGCTGTTTGATCATTACCATATTGGCCTGCTAGCCTTCGATGTGGTGTTTGCCGAATCCGACCAGCTGCTCAGTCAGCAACGCCTGCAAGCCGGCTTCGCCGCGGCCTCAGCGGCCGAACGTCAATTACTCGACGACCTGCTTGGGCGCTTCGATCCCGATCAGCGCCTGGCAACGGCGCTGGCCGATCGGCCGGTGGTACTGGGGTATGCGTTCAGCAGTCAGGGACTCTACCGCACCGGTGCCCTGGCGCCGGCGATCGCCAGCCAGCCGTCACCCGGGCTGCGGCAACATATCCGCACCGCACCCGGCTTCACCGCGAACCTCGCACTGCTGCAGGCACAGGCGATGGGCGGCGGTTTTTTTGATAATCCAGCACTGGACAGCGACGGTATCTACCGTCGCGTACCGATGCTGCAACGCTTTGAAGAGCAGCTCTATCCATCCTTGTCGCTGGCGGTGATGCAGACCCTGTTCGGCAGCCAGCGGCTGCAGTTGCTGGCGGGCAGTGACAACGGGATGCTGGAACAGCTGGAGCTGGATGGCTTGAAGATTCCGGTCGATAGCGCCGCCACCGTGCTGGTGCCCTACCGCGGCCCGCAGGCCAGCTTTCCCTACCTGCCCGCCCACGAGGTGCTTGCCGGCACCGCCGCCATCAACGCCCTTGAAGGCGCCATCGTGTTACTCGGTACCAGCGCCGCCGGCTTGCTCGATCTGCGCACCACGCCGGTCCAGAACGCCTACCCTGGGGTTGAAGTGCACGCCAACCTGATTGCCGCGATGCTGGATCAGCGGATGCTCCAGCACCCCGACTATATGGCCGGTGCCAACCTGATTCAGTGCCTGTTGCTGGGTCTGATCATGGTACTGCTACCGCCCTACCTGGGCGCACTGCGCACCACCTTGCTGACGTTGTTTCTGGCGGCACTGGTAATCGCTGCCAACCTGCTGCTCTGGCAGCAGCTCCGCCAGGTGCTACCGCTGGCGCCACCGCTGCTGGTGCTGGTGCTACTCTACCCGCTGCAGCTGTTGCTGGGTTACGTCATCGAGACCCGCAGCCACCTGCGGCTCAGCGGCCTGTTCGGGCAGTACGTGCCGCCAGCGCTGGTGGACGAGATGCGGCATCAACACAGCGATTTCGGGCTCGGCGGTGAAAGCCGTGAGATGACGGTGCTGTTTTCGGATATTCGTGGTTTTACCAGTCTCTCGGAACGCCTGACCCCGCAGCAACTCACGCAACTGATGAACACCTATCTCACCCCGATGACGGCCATCGTCCACGACCACCGGGGCACCATCGACAAATACATCGGCGACGCGCTGATGGCTTTCTGGGGGGCACCGCTGACCGATCGACACCACGCTCACCGAGCGCTGCTGGCGGCCCTTGAGATGCTCAGACAGCTGCAACAGCTCAACCTGCAGCTGCAAGCTCTGGGCTTACCACCCATCAGCATAGGTATCGGCCTTAACAGTGGCGAAATGAGTGTCGGCAATATGGGCTCCCAGTTTCGAATGGCTTATACCGTGCTCGGCGATGCCGTCAACCTGGGCGCGCGGCTGGAGGGACTGACCAAGACCTACGGCGTGTCATTGATCGTCAGCGAGCGGCTGGTGGAGAGTATCCGCCACCAGCCACTGCCAGATGCGGGGCCGCCGCTGCAGTTTCGGCTACTGGACAAAGTGCAGGTCAAAGGCAAGCAGCAGGCGGTGACTATCTATGAACCGCTGGCCCCGGACGATGCTGCCCTGATTCCCTGGCTAGCACAGCACCAGCAGGCCATGGAGGCCTATCAGGCCCAGCGCTGGGATCAGGCCGAGGCACTGTGTGCCGCACTGCAGAACAGTCCGCTGGGGCCTGCCCCCTATCCGCTGTACCGGCAACGAATCGCCCACTTGCGCCAGCAACCCGCGAATCCGGAATGGGACGGGGTCTTTATTTTCGAACATAAATGATAGGCTCAGGCTTTAACTCAGGCGCGACACTAAAATGATAGGTTATCTATGCCGGCTACTATTGCGAGGGCTGGGCTGGCAGTTAAATGTCCCGCAACTCGAGGTGTCACACTGCGTGCTGATCGGCTACCCCCACACCAGCAACTGGGATTTCATCCTGGCGATGCTGGCCAAAGGCGCCCTTGGCTTGCGTTTTCACTGGGTCGCCAAGGACAGTCTGTTCTGGTGGCCACTGGGACCGCTGATGCGGGCGCTGGGCGGCATCCCGGTCAATCGTCGGGTCAGCAGCGGCTTTATCGATCAGTTGGCCGAGCGCTTTAAGCGCCAGCCCGCGCTGGTGGTGGTCATCACCCCGGAGGGCACCCGCGGTTTCCGCGAGCACTGGAAATCCGGTTTCTACCACCTCGCCCTAGCGGCTAGGGTACCGGTCGCGCTGGGCTATCTGGACTACCCCCGCAAGCAGCTGGGTATTGGCCCACTGCTCGAACTCAGCGGCGATCAGCAACAGGATCTGACTCACATTAGCGCATTTTACGCAGACAAGATCGGTCTCCACCCAGACCTGGCCGGTACTATTGCCTTCAGGCCGAAAACAGCTGCGCCGCCGTTAACGCAGCCGACCGAGTCAGCCCGCAGCCACGGCAGCCGCAAATCGATCAACTAGAGCCCGGGGTCGATGGTGAACACAATGCCCGGTTCAAGGGTCCGGGTTAGTCGTAAAGAAGGCGGTGGTGCGCGTGCAGATCCGCGCTGCTGCGACAGACTTACGTATGGCCAAACTCCGACTATTTTTAAAAAAACACCCCGAGTTGTCCTAGACAAACAACAATAACAGACCATATTGGTAGGATATAGATCGATTTAACACAGCGGCTCTGGCATCAAAACTTGGTATCAAAATGCGGGCCGATACCGGCGGTTTGGTCTTTAGCTTTACCCTCTGCGTGTCAATGCTTGTTGATTCGACCCACCCGAGGATCCGCCCATGGAACGCATTGCCAGCCAACACCTGACAGCAACCCAGACCCCAGCCAAAGCGCTATCAGCGCCTGTTTGTTAGGCCATTCGGTGCGCTATAACGGCGGCCACAGCCGCTCCAGATTATGCCTCGAGGAGCTGAGCAACTATTTTAGTTACCACAGCTTCTGCCCTGAAGTCGCCGCTGGATTTGGCGCCCCTCGTCCCAGACTGCGACTGCAGGGCGATCTGCACGCACCGCGCTTGGTGCTCTCCGATAATCCTGCCAACCCGAGTTCGACAGCTAGAGAAATAAGTTATTGATTTGATTAAGAACACGTTTAAGAAATGCCACTACAACAGCGATAATTGCCCTTTTTCATTCGGTTTGCTGACCTTAAGTGAGTCTAGAATTCCCTCCTGCTCGGCGTTGATGGATGAGATTCCCGTCATCGGCTTGTTGTTCACCTCGATGCGGTGATGCTGAACGCGGCGTAGCTGGTAAAGCGCACGCTCAGGCGATAACCCCGTATCCGCTGACCTCAAGCGCTGACGCATCACTCGATAGAGAATCAGGGCAATAAAGCAGATCGATGCATGCGCTTTTATTCTCTCGGGAAGCCTGTGATACACAGGGCCAATTTCTATCTCCGACTTCAAAACGCGGAATCCGCGCTCAATATCAGCCAGCGATTTATAGCGTTTAACGACCTCCTCGGACGTGAGATCGGGTGTATTGGTGACCAGTAGCCGCTTGCCATCCATCAGGCGGGCGTGTTGGAGTGCTTTCTCGTCGATGTGGTAGCTGAACAGTTCGCTTTTAAGATCCACGCGAATAATCTTTGCCAGATGCGCATCGCTTACTGCATGGTAAAAACGTGCACGAACGCCGCCATCGGATAAGCAACGACCGCGACTTTTTTTACCCGTATCCTGCGCATCCAGCTTTCCGCTCCACTGTGCAGCTTGTTGCTCCAGACCCTTAATTTTCTGATCGCGTTTTTGAGTCTTGTCTGTAGCCGCATCAGGATCATGGGCGATCACCAAACGTAGATCCTGCCAATCCGCTTCGCCGATCACTTCGACGTGCGCGTCGACACACTGGGCATGGTGGAACGGGGATAGAATATCAATGAAGTCGTTATAGCGACGACCTGGCACCGCAAGAATAAATTCCAGAGGCGTGCCATTCGGCAGGCGCATCGCCTTGAGCTCATCCAGATTATGGGTGGAGAGCAAACCTCGATCAGCCACAACGACGATGCGCTTAATCGGAAAACGGGCCAGCACCTTCTCCAAGGTGGGTTTTCAGCAAGCACCTGACCAGCCTGCTGGTGACGGCTGCCCAGCGCTCTGTCGACCAACAGACGGCTCATTGGAAACACCGCTACAGGGTCAACTTCACCCGCGCGCTGTCGCGGATGATGCACCGGGTCGTCAGGCTCTTCACGCTGGCCGACGTGGGCTGTCTGCTCGAGCGGTTGGTTCGGCTGATGACGCAGAGCATCGGGGCGGTACGTCTGGAGAGTGGTTACTCCAGAAAACCGGGCAGGGGGCCGAAGTATAAGACGAATTATAAAAGAGCGCCCACTTTAGCGCTGCAGGCCGCGTTTTTATGGCGTTCTATATCACGGACATAAGGGTATAGTTAGCAACAACAACCGCGAAAACAGCCGTGATTAGGCTTAACCCTTAGTCCGAGAGGGGCAGCACCTATTGATGATACCTCATCGCCCGCCTTAGAATGCAATCTGCCTCTGTGACTTTAATGCTAAAAAATAAGGTAACCTTTTGATTTCATTGGCGCTTTAATTAATATTCTGATTCACCCAGAAGGTGAAGTTTTCAAATTGGCAAAAAGTTGATTTCTTCATTTATTTTCAAATAATTAAGAGCAAATAAAAAATCTAAGTCACGGATTCAGAATTAACTTAGCTTGAATTGTCAAACCGAGGCTTACAGCCCAACGGCTAATAAAAAAACAATAAAAAAATTGGCAGACAACCATGAATATACCTCTAATATCGCAGATACAACACTTCAGTCTTCAAGACGGGCCCGGGATTCGTACGACCATTTTCGTAAAAGGATGCCCGCTGAGGTGCCCTTGGTGCCATAATCCGGAAACCCAAAAGACAACCGAAGAGTTTTACTATAATAGCTCGCGCTGCGATGCCTGCGGACGCTGTGCTGCCATCTGTCCGACTGGCGCCTCAGAACTCATTATCGCGACAGACGGTGTTGCGACACTCAATTTTGACCGTGAACAATGCAGTAATTGCATGAGCTGTACTACGGTCTGCCTTACTGAAGCTCGCTCACCCATCGGTCACCGTATGACCATGGAGCAGATTATCAAAGAGGCGATCGCCGACAAGCCTTTTTTCAAGAACAGCGGCGGCGGGGTTTCCTTAAGCGGTGGTGAGCCATTGCTGTTCCCTGAGTTCACGACCGAATTAGTCAAGCGTCTTAAGCAGGAACAGGTACATGTAGCTATCGAAACGACCTGCTGCTTTAAGGAGCAAAGCGTACTGAAAGAACTCGCAGGGCTGGTCGATCTTTTTATTGTAGACCTTAAAAGCTTGAATCATCAAAAACATAAAGAGGTTACGGGAGGGTCTTTACAGACAATATTAGACAACCTCGAGTTCCTCTATCGTGAAAATGTAAACCTACGGATCCATATTCCCCTCGTTCCTCAGTTCAATGACACAGAGGAGGACCTATCGTCCTATATTCGCTATGCATCTAAATACCACTCCCATATACAAGCCATAGACATACTCAACTACCACTCCTATGGATCTAAAAAATATGAGTTTCTTGGTCGCACAGAGCACATTCAGTATCAAAACCTGGAAGGATCACAGAATAAAAAAACAAAACTCTTAATTAACGGATTTAAAAACGCTGGAATAAAAGATGTTACTGTCGGCGGCATGGTCGGCATCGTCTCGAGGCGCGACGAGACCCAAGACCGTATTAATTTTGAACCTATAAAATAACTCTAAGAAAGAGGAAAACCAAAAATGACCACATCCACATGCAACAGCTGCGAATTTTTTTTTAAGACCCCGAATAACGCACGTGATTTCGAAAAGGGTAAAGGTGATTGCGTTACCTCAAAACAGGATGAAAAAGGAAAATACTGGCTTTCACGTCCTGTGATGGAAGAATCACTCTGTTGCCAGTCATTTAAAAATAAAAACTAGGCGACAGCCCCTTCGAGGTCTTAGGAGAATACCAGATGAACACTGACATCCATTCAATTGACTACAAAGGCAAGAAAATCGAGTTTCACCCGGAAAATCCCGCGGAAATGGATATCCCTGCTGATGAGTTGCACGAGCACCTGCAAAATCCTTCCAGCGCCAGGACCCAGCGCCTGAAGTCACGCTGCCGCTGGAAGCACGCGTCTGCGGGCGAGTTCGTGGAAAAGGGCGTCGGCGCCGGCATCGAGCGAATGCGTCTGCTGACCGAATCGCACAAGGCCACCGAAGGTGAGCCTGAGCCGATACGCCGCGCCAAGGGACTAAAAAACATCCTCGATAACAGTACGCTGGTTATTCAGGAGGATGAGTTCATTGTCGGTTACCACGCCGAAGATCCTAATTTATTTCCCCTTTATCCAGAGCTGTCCTATATGTCAGTTCAGGATTATCTTTCTACGGACTACGCGCCTCAGCCTCTCACCGAGGCCCAGGAGATCGTCGATTACTGGAAACCCTTCAGCCTTCAAAAGCGCTGTGAGCGCTATTTTGATCCGGTGGATCTTCAACGCGCTTATCAGGTCAGCACGATGGAGGGTCCGGCCTTTGCGTCAGGCTTCAACAGCGTCATTCCTCCCTATGAAACGGTTCTGGAAGATGGCTTGCAAAAACGTATCGATCTGGCTGAGCAACAGATCGCCCATGCCCGCAAGGAGATGGAGGCTTTTCCCTGGGACGGTACGACTAAACTGCAATGGATCGATAAGATTGACAACTGGCGCGCGATGACAATCGCCTGTGAGGCGGTGATCGCCTGGGCGCAGCGCCACGCCCGCCTGTGCCGTATCGTGGCTGAAAATTTCGAGACCGATCCGCAGCGGCGTAAGGAGCTGCTGGAGATTGCCGACATCTGCCAACGTGTTCCCGCGGAACCCGCCAAGGGCTTGAAGGACGCCATGCAGTCCAAGTGGTTCACCTACCTGATCTGCCATGCGATTGAAAGATATGCCAGTGGTTATGCGCAGAAAGAGGACTCGCTGCTGGAGCCCTATTATAAGATCAGCGTGGTCGACAAAAGCTTCCAGCCCATGACCTATGGCGAAGTTGTCGAGCTGGTGGAGATGGAGCGGCTGAAAATCTCCGAGCACGGCGCCGGAAAATCTCGCGCCTATCGCGAAATCTTCCCCGGATCCAACGATCTATTCATCCTCACCCTCGGCGGGACCCGCGGCGATGGTTCAGATGCCTGCTGTGACATGACCGACGCGATCCTCGAAGCGGCCAAGCGGATCCGCACCACGGAACCATCCATTGTTTTCCGCTATTCGAAAAAGAACCGCGAAAAGACCCTGCATTGGGTCTTCGAGTGTATCCGAGATGGATTGGGATACCCGTCGATCAAGAATGATGAAATGGGCGTTCAGCAAATGCGAGACTACGCCAAGTACAGCATGAACGGAAACGGCGCCACCGAGGAGGAAGCACACTACTGGGTCAACGTGCTGTGCATGTCGGCCGGCTTGGCCGGGCGTCGCAAGTCACAAAAAACCCGGTCAGAGGGGGGCAGCGCCATCTTCCCGGCCAAGCTCCTGGAGATCGCCCTCAATAATGGCTATGACTGGTCCTATTCGGATATGCAGCTGGGGCCTGAGACAGGCGATGCCCGCAAGTTTACCAGTTTCGATCAACTCTGGGAGGCGTTCCGCAAGCAGTACCAGTATACCATCGCCCTGTGTATACGCACCAAAGACGTCTCACGCATCTTCGAGTGCCGTTACCTGCAGATGCCGTTCGTCTCGGCGCTGGATGACGGCTGCATGGAGCTGGGGATGGATGCCAACGAACTATCCGAACAGCCCAATGGCTGGCACAACCCGATTACCAGCATCGTCGCGGGCAACTCTCTGGTCGCCATCAAGAAGCTGGTGTTCGACGAGCAGAAGTACACCATGGATCAACTCCTCGATGCCCTCCAAGCCAACTGGGAAGGCTACGAGGAGATGCACGCCGACTTCAAAAACGCACCCAAGTGGGGCAACGACGATGATGAAGCCGACATCCTTATTACCCGCTTCTACGAGGAGATTCTCGGGGGCGAGATGCGCAAGAACACCAACTACTCCGGCGGCCCAGTACTACCGACCGGCCAGGCCGTGGGTCTGTACATGGAGGTAGGTTCTCGGACCGGACCCACGCCCGATGGACGTTACGGAGGCGAAGCGGCCGATGACGGCGGCATCTCCCCCTACATCGGCACCGACAAGAAGGGGCCGACTGCGGTCCTGCGCTCGGTTGCCAAAGTCCAGAAAAACCAGAAGGCCAACCTGCTCAACCAGCGCTTTTCGGTTCCGATCATGCGCAGCAAGCATGGATTCAACATCTGGCATGCCTATATGGAGACCTGGCACGACCTGAACATTGATCACATCCAGCTCAATGTGGTCAGTACAGAGGAGCTGAAGGCGGCGCAGCGAGAACCGGAAAAGCATCAGGACCTGATCGTCCGCGTCTCGGGCTTCAGCGCCCGGTTTGTTGATATTCCGACCTATGGCCAGAACACGATCATTGCCCGCAACGAACAGGACTTCAAAGCCGAAGATCTCGAATACTTATCAGTAGACCTCTAAACTAGCCGGTGAGCCTCGGCAATCCCGAGGCTCACGCCAACACAGGATAACGATTCATGAATGCAAATGATAAGCAGATGCATGCTGATGAAAATACCACCAAGCCCTGCAAGACCTGCAAGTGGCAGACCCCGGACCCCACAAATCCGCTTCGCGGCCAGTGCACCGTCAACCGCCACGCCATGGGCGGTGTGTGGAAGCGCTGGATCCGCGATGCTGTCCACACGACCTGTAGTCGACATGTAGAGGGCAAGCTCAGCTTCCGCGAACACGTTTGATAGCCACTGAGCCCCCGCCATTCTGCCTGCGGTGGGATGGCGGTACGAGAGAGATAATGATGTCAGAATCCAAGCTCAATACCCTTTTTATCCCCGAGTCTGATCCCTATTACTACAGCAGTGCGGAAACGCGGGACTTTCTGCGCCGCATCCACCATATCAGCACCCGCCATCCGGTGAATGTGCTGGTGACCGGGCGGCAGGGCTGCGGAAAGTCCTCACTGGTGCACCAGTACGCGGCCATTCACAGGCTGCCGCTGGCGACCTTTCAAGTGGGTATTCTTTCCGAGCCGGGGCAGCTGTTTGGGGAATATACCCTTCGGGACGGCGAAACCAGCTACCAGGAGTTTCTGTTTCCGCAGGCGATCCAGACGCCCAATTGTGTCATTCACCTGGAGGAGATCAATCGCCCTGAGCATCCCAAGGCGCTCAACATGCTGTTCTCCCTGCTCTCGAATGACCGCCAGGTATGGCTCGATGAGTTAGGCCTGATCAAGGTCGCACCAGGTGTCGTATTCTTCGCGACCCTTAACGAAGGCGACGAGTATATCGGAACGGAGCTGCTGGACCCGGCATTGCGGGATCGCTTCTACGTAACCGCCCTCGACCAGCTGCCCGCTCGCGTGGAACAGGAGATACTCTGTTTCAAAGCCGGTGTCAGCGACGAGCAGGCTCAGGATATCATTGAAACGGTAAACCTCATCCGCAGTAATCAGGATCTATGTTTGGAGGTCTCCACCCGGCGGATGCTGATGATCGCCGAATATGTTGCTGCCGGCGGTAGTGTCCGCGATGCCCTGATCTCCACGCTGCAGGCTGACCATCAGACCGTTGAGTCCATTCTGCTCTCTTTGCACCTGGGCCGCGACGAAACGCGGGTCCCTCGCAACGAATACCGCCTCTACAACGAAGAGTAACCTATCGGCATGAGCCCCATCGATGTTTCCTCGCCCAAACGCCAGCCTTTGGCGACCTATACGGTCGATCTAGAACCGGGATACTCCTCCTACTGGCGACGCGCCACCTCCCCGGTTGAACCGATCGAACTCACCCATCTGCTGATCGCGCTACGCAAAATCTCCCGGATGATCGGAAAGAACAGCGGCGAGGTGATCTGGTCAGGAATGCGGGCGGCCAATGCCATCACCTTGGACCCTCGCCCACTGCTCGGGCAGTCGCCGGTCCCGGCCCACAAGACAGACACCCTGGTCGGCCAGGTGATTCACGAGGCGCTGGCCAACAAATGCTGGTCGGCCATGGCCCTGGAGCAGGCCCAGGAGCTGATCCAGCCCGCCCCCCAGTATCAACAGAAGTTCCACTTTTACCTGCAGATGTGTGAGCGCGTCTATCTCGACCTACGCGCTGGCCGCAACGTCTATGGCCACTATGCGCGGGTGAGCCGACAGCAACGGATCCGCGACAACATGAAGCGGCTGATGTCTCCGCCTACAGTCTCGGAATTGATGCACCTCTGGTGGTACGGTGCGTCCGAAGAGGCCGGCGAGTTCCGCCACCGACCGGACACCATCGGGCGTATTGTGGACCGAGAAGTTTACACCACCCACTACGCCAAGGCGGAGTCCGTACTGGACCGTTTACGCGAAGGGCTGATGGCCATCATCGATACTCAAGGTTCAGTCCTGGCTTGCTGCGAACACCGGGCGGCGATCTACCGGGAGCAGTGGCCGGATTTTATCGCCATCACCCGGTTTTGGGTGCTAAATGACGCCGATGAAACCTTGATCCCTTCGATCGACCGGGACGACCCGGCTGCGGACGAGGCTGATGCCGGTATGGAGGTCCTGATCGACGCCTATGCCCAATATGTTGAACGAGCGATTGATCATCAGGGCGCGGGCTCCAACCAGGTACTGCGCCAGAGCGTGCAGGACAGCGACGATCTGGTTCGCGTCGAGTTCGGCAAGGCGTACAACCCCGCCCACGACCTGATCGATCGTAAAACCCTATATCGCCTGGAGCATGTACTTCACTCCCTCTCCCGCCGCACCAGCCATTATAATCGTGGCCTGCGCAGCGGGCACATCGACGGCAAGCGACTTTACCGCGCAGCCACCACCGGCGCGGTCTTTCAGGAGAAGAAACACCGTTTCGAACTGCACCACCAGTTTACCCTCCTGATCGATGCCACCGGATCGATGGCCGATCCCGTACGCTGGGACCGGGCGCAGGTAATCTACCAGACCTTGTTTTACGCCCTAAACCGCTACACAAGCAGCACCAGACTGTTTGCCTACCACGAGACCAACGGTACCTGCCGCATCAGTGACCTGTTCTATAACGGACGCATTCTCAGCGTTCACCCCAGCGGTCGAACCGCATCGGGCGAGGCGCTGATCACCGCCGCCATGCAGTCACCGCAGGGTAAACGGGGGTCTGTGCTGTTGCATCTCACCGACGGCGCCTCTAACTGGGGATGCGGCGTCGGTGAAGCACTCACCTTCTGCCGGTCGCGCAATATCAAGCTGTTGACGCTGGGCATCGACTGCAGCACCTCGACAAAGGCCGCGCTTGCCGAAGAGTACAGTGCCAATGTCCAATTCCTGGATCATGTGGAGCAACTCCCCGATACCATACGAACGCTGGCCCAGAAGATCCGGGTCCTGTGACGATGAACAGTTCGATACTGATCGATGAGATACTGGCCATCGAGTGGCGGATGTTCACAGCCCTGCGCAGTTCCAATGCGGCGCCCTGTCAGAAACGACCGCAATCGTTTCAGGATATTCGCGCCAGCCTTTTCGAGACCTGGCCTGACAGGCTGCTGTGTGCCTACCTGAACGACTTGATGAACGCACGGCAGCAGGGGACAAACCTGGTCAGGGATAAATACGCCCGTATGGACCAGCTGATCCCTTCGCCAGTCAATCCCGAGATCGAACGGATCATCGAGATCGAGACTCGATGGCAGCAGGCGGTCGAGCGGGACTATCCGAAGATCGCCCAACGCTGCTGTCGCACGGTGCGTCATGAAGGCCAGCAGACCGATTTTGGCACCTACCTGCGCGGCGAGCTGCACGGCTACAGCAAAGAAACCCTGCAATGCTATCGGGCGCATATCCACAGCGCCCAACAGCACGGCATCAATCTGGCCCACAAAGCACTGGAAATACTGCTCAAACGCTACGGTTACGGTTCCCTGGCAGAGGCCGAGGCACTGTGGTAGTGCAACCGGAGACGCTGAAATTCAAACACCCAACGGAGGGCTCCATGTACACTCTGATTAATGACACCCTATGGCGCCAGTCGATATTGGATCATTCCCGCTATCTGCTCTCCGAGCACATACTGCGCGATCTGTTGTGGGGCGGACGAGACCTGGCGACGCTCAAAGCCGTCTTCGCCCGGGGCCGAATCATCGAGGAACACCGCAGTGACCACCGCAGGCCTGTATTTCTGATCTGCGGCATCCTCAAGGGGCACCCCACGCACCTACTCATATCACTGCGCCCCGACCATCATGTGGTGATGGTCGCCAGTTACACCCCCCAGATGCCCCTGTGGCGAACCCCCAACCAGCGAGCCGTAGGAGTCGATGAGATGGACACTGAAGTAAACTGCTTTTTCTGTAACGCACCGACCCAGGAGATCGTGGTCGGCAATTTTGACTACCGCATCGAAAATGTCCTGCATGTGGTCAAAAACGTTCCGGCCCGTCTGTGCCAGCAGTGTGGCGAAAAGTACGTGGCACCGGCTGTGGCCGAACGGATCAGCACGCTGATCAGCGGCGCCCGCCCACAGACCCAGGAAGCCATCCAGGTGTTTGATTACACGGCAGCGCCATGAGCCTGGGGATGCGACTGGCACGCGATTTTTTTACCGTCCACGGCCTGCCAATGCTGCGCGCCCGCTATCCGCAGCTGGTCGACCGCGTGGCTGCCGGACTCGTCGGCGATGGCTCTGACTGCCTCGGTCACGATGACGTCCTCTCCCGCGACCACGACTGGGGCCCCGGCTTCTGTCTGTGGCTTGATGAGGCCGATTACACGCGCTATGGCGCGCCGCTGCACCGGGATTGGGAGGCACTGCCCAAGGCGTTCTCCGGTTACCGGCGATCCGGCAGCGACACGGGTGTCCACCGGATCGGCGTATTCGAAATCAACGCCTTTTACCAACAGTTCATCGGCCAGCGAATCCCGCCCTTTTCGAACCTGGACTGGCTGCGGATTCCGGAACGGAACCTCGCCGCCTGCACCTCCGGGGAGATCTTTCACGACCCGAAGGGCCACTTCGCCGCCAGCCGGCGCTATCTGCTCGAGCATTATCCGCCCGAAATTCACTGCTTTAAACTGGCCGCCCTCTGTCTCTCGGCGGGACAGATCGCCCAATACAACTTACCGCGTACCCTGGGCCGCGATGAGCCCTATACCAGCGTCTACCTGGTCGCCAGGTTGGGCAGTGAAATCATGCAGATGGTTTATCTGCTCAACCGCGTCTATGCCCCTTATTACAAATGGCTGCACCGCGGCCTACTGCGCCTGCCCAGGGGTGGGGAGGCGGTTTACCGGATGACGGCGGCGTTGGCTCAGGCACCTCGCGCCAAGAAATCGTGTCAAATCGCCGCCCAGCTCTGCGAAGGGGTAATCGACGAGCTGCAAACCCAGGGTCTGACCCAGAGCACCAGCCATGTGCTGGAAGACCATGCCCGTGAACTCTACGCACAGATTAAGGATTCGGCGCTTCGGCGTCTGATTCCCATCGCACGTTAGGCAACACTATGGCCAACATTCTGATTATCGGTGGCAGTTATTTCGCGGGTCGAGTACTGGTTGAGGAGCTTTGCCGCGACCCGAACCATGACGTCGTGGTCTACAATCGCGGCAACCTCCCGTTGCCGAAGGCGCCCTGCCTTACCCAGTTGCAAGGGGATCGTACCCAAGCGGCAGATATTCGCTCGGTGATACCCGCTCGTCATTGGGATGCGGTGATCGACTTCTGTGCCTATGGGCCCGATGATGTCAGAACCCTACTCGACAACCTTCCCGGTCGGGCTGCACACTATCTGCTCCTGAGCACAACCTCGGTCTACCGGCCAACGCCCGCAAGGTTAAGCGAGGAGGCCGCATTGCTGACCCAGCCGGATCCGGCGCAGGGTGCGCAGGCCGACTACGCCTTCCAAAAGCGGCTGACGGAACAGGCCGCCGAAGCGCTTTGCAGTGCCCGGGCACTGCCGCTGACCATTGTGCGTCCGGCCATGATCTACGGTTTTTACAACTATGCGGAACGGGAAAAGGTCTTTTTCGACGCCCTGATCGACAAACGCCCGCTGCCGATCCCGACGGAATCCAGCGGTCGCTACAGCATGATCTGGGTTGTGGACCTGGCGAATCTGCTGATCCGTTGTCTGAACAATCCCCTGAGCCACGGCCAAGTCTTCAATGCTGCTGGGCCGGAAGCGGTCAGCTACGCCCTTCTGCTCCGGTCTCTGGAACAGATTCTCGGCAAACCCTGCCAGGTCGTCCACTATACGCCTGCACAGATACGGGATGAGCGACCGACCCTGCCCTTTCCCCCGGATCTGCAGTTGCTCTACAGCGGCGCACTCGCAGGCCAGCGGCTGGGACTCACCTATACACCGCTTCGACAGGGGCTGCGCGCCGCACTGGCCCATTACGTCCGCTGTCGGCGGGCAGTGCGGCAAAGATCGAACTATGCCACACCTAAAGACGGATAATTGCTATACACCCCGCGTCATTCCGCTCCCGCAAGCATGTGGCTTTCCATTGTCCTATACACCGCTTGCCGGTCAAAGGGGGGCATCCACCTGAAAACGCTTGATATCCAGTGTGTAGAGCGTAAATTGGTAGCGATGGACGCGCGCATCATTCCACGACGGACAGGGACCATCATAATCGAAATACTGGCCAGCCATTTCCGGCAGCTGAGTAAACCCCCGAGTGAAGTCATTGATTCCCTGACGGGCCGCACCGGCCGTCTGCGGTCCGGCCTTGCCGCGAATATGCACACCTCGGGCACCAGAGTTCGGCAGTTACAATAATAAGTTGCTGATTTATAACAACAAGAATTTAAAAATTGCCACTACAACAGCGATAGCTGTCCTTTCTCATTCGGCGTACCGACTTTAAGCGACGCTAAAATACCTTTCTGTTCCGCGCTGATTGAAGAGATCCCCGTCATCGGTTTGTTGTTTATCTCTACGCGGTGATGCTGAACACGACGTAGCTGATAAAGTGCGCGTTCGGGCGATAACCCCGTATCCGCTGACCTCAAGCGCTGACGCATCACTCGATAGAGAATCAGGGCAATAAAGCAGATCGACGCGTGCGCTTTTATTCTGTCAGGAAGCCGGTGATACACAGGGCCAATTTCTATCTCTGACTTCAAAACGCGGAATCCGCGCTCAATATCAGCCAGCGATTTATAGCGTTTAACGACCTCCTCGGGCGTGAGATCGGGTGTATTGGTGACCAGTAGCAGCTTGCCATCCATCAGGTGGGCGTGTTGGAGTGCTTTCTCGTCGATGTGGTAGCTGAACAGTTCGCTTTTAAGATCCACGCGAATAATCTTTGCCAGATGCGCATCGCTTACCGCATGGTAAAAACGTGCACGAACACCGCCATCGGATAAGCAACGACCGCGACTTTTTTTACCCGTATCCTGCGCATCCAGCTTTCCGCTCCACTGTGCAGCTTGTTGCTCCAGATCCTTAATTTTCTGATCGCGTTTTTGAGTCTTGTCTGCAGCCGCATCAGGATTATGGGCGATCACCAAACGTAGATCCTGCCAATCCGCTTCGCCGATCACTTCGACATGCGTGTCTGTACACTGGGCATGGTGGAACGGGGATAGAATATCAATGAAGTCGTTATAGCGACGACCTGGCACCGCAAGAATAAATTCCAGAGGCGTGCCATTCGGCAGGTGCATCGCCTTGAGCTCATCCAGATTATGGGTGGAGAGCAAACCCCGGTCGGCCACAACGATGATACGCTTGATCGGGAAACGGGCCAGCACCTTCTCCAAGGTGGGTTTTAGGGTTTTGACCTCGGCGGTATTTCCCGAAAACACTTCATGAAAGATCGGCAATCCGTCGGCGGTTTGCACGACACCGAGCATCACTTGGCGCTTGACCAACCCTTCTTTCGCCATGCCGTATTGGCGTATATCTCCGACCTGCTGAGACAATCCGGCAGCGCGAATCGTGGTCATATCGTAAAAGACTACCGACAGTTCTTGATCGACCAGTGGGCGCAGCAATCCAGAGACCAGGGTATCGACTTCTCTCTGCTGGTCTATCAGGGCATCCATAGCTCTGAGCAGATGCTGATGCTCAACGGACTCCAGAGAGATACCGGGTAGGCTCACTGTTTCTAGCCAACGCAGCATGCCCAGCTTGGATTCCGGATCGCAGAGGCGGTTAAAAACCATAATCCGCAACAATGCTTCAATATCGATCTGATGGCGACTGCGGCGGAAGATCTTGCGCAGTGAATCAAAACCTAACTCTTGCCAGAGCTGGGTCAGCGCCCAGACGTCGCCAAGGGCTCGCGCAGAATCGAATGAAACCGTGGGATCAGTGCTAGAGGCCTCAGAGGATGAGGGAGTCGCTTCCCGGCCAGCCGCACGCAACAGGCCAGCGATAACAGAATCAACGCTACTGTCGAGGTTTTCAAGGCGCCCAAGACTGGCGATGGTGCGTTGCTTTGAGCGACCATTCTCGTCTCGAAAGGACTCGACAAGTTGCACATAGCGTCGCGGTCCAGATTTAGTTATCTTGACATACATGCCTGCACTATATAATAACTACAGACCCTGTCAATAAAGGCTTTATCCAACAAAACGTGCCAGCACAGGCGTTTTTGATAAAATCGGCCTGCAGCCCAGTAAATCCGTTGAAATCAACCTTAAAAAAGCTATTTTTAGGGTGGGTTTTAGAGGTAACTGTCGAACTCGGGTGAGCATGCGCTTTACCAGCTACGCCGCGTTCAGCACCACCGCATCGAGGTGAACAGCAAGCCGATGACGGGAATCTCATCTATCAACGCCGAGCAGGGGGGGGAATTCTAGACTCACTTAAGGTCAGCAAACCGAATGAAAAAGGGCAGTTATCGCTGTTGTAGTGGCATTTTTTAAACGCGTTCTTATCTAAATCAATAGCTTATTTTTCTAACTGTCGAACTCGGGTTTCCAGAGCGCCATCATTCATCTCTTCAGGCAGGGGCCAGGTCAGTTTTTGCGCCCTGGTCAGGCTCAGGTATTTGGCAACAGCGCCTTTGGATATCCCCAGAGCCAGGGCGATCCTATTTTGGCTGAGCCCAGCTTCATGATGGAGGCGTAATACGTCTCGAATTTTGTGCATTGGAATCCTCTTGGTCGGCATCACTCTGTCCTCAAATGGGCCAAATATATGCCGTATCAGCTAGAAGAATTCCAGTGCCCTGCCGATCGATTCCGAGGTCGTGACCGCCCATTCCGGCGGGGGCTAAAAAACTGTCACGATCAATCGGAAATGCCGGTCACGATGCGTCGGTATGACTGGTCACGTGGCTCGGAATACGCACCCAGCAGGTGAACATATCCCTGAAGCTCACCGGTTCAAGCAATGAAAACACCCTGTTAAAGGTATCATGCGATGGAATACCGTTGGGTAATGTCAGGTACTTACGAAACCAATCTTCCTTGTGTTCGGCGAAAAGCTGAATGCTGTTCCAATCGTCAGCACCACAAAGAATTCCACAGATAGAAATGAAGATGATTTCGCCAAAGTTATGCCTGCACTTTTCCTGCTGGCGCGGTTCTGGAAGCGCCTGAATACGCTCTAATAGGGATTATTTTTGAGTTATAGTGGCAGAATTATAACTTGTAGTATCAACGGATTACTTATCATTGTTGATTAAAAAAACGTTCATGCGTTTGCCCTGGGTAGTTTGCCAGGACGCTTACTTTTTCTCTGCTGTGATGTCGGTCGGTTGCCAGTCATAATAAGGTTGGCTTAAGAATTTAATGATTTTCGTGTATTCGCCTGAATTTTTTAGTTTTGATATTCCCTCTGACAATATATTGTCAAGCTCACCCTGGCGACCGCCTTTGGGAAGAACTACCTTAACTTCAAAAACCCCATAAAGTTCGCGATGGATGTTATGCAGATCATACTTTTTTATATATGGATCAGAAGCATAGTCGCCAAAAATAAAGCCGTCTATTCTACCAGCATTGAGCTTCTTTAGGCTGCACTCTATACAAGTGGATGGTGTTATGTTGAATTCAAATAGTTGTGTGTGTGCTTGGTCAGTCTCAATAAGATATGTTTTCAAATTTTCTCTGTTGATACGTTTATTTATGTTGGTGTACAAGACAAAATTGACATAAAATAGTGTTTCTGTTGAGAGGTCGTAGTTTAATTCATTTTTATTTACTTCGGTGCTTTTTATATACGGCATATGCAAATCGTGAATTCCAAGCTTAAGGTTGCGTAGCGATCTTGCAAATGGATATACGTTGATTTGGAAACGGTGCCCTGTTTTTTTTCTATTTCCCTTAATAGGTCTATCAGAATGCCGTTTTTATTATCTTCCGCATAAGTAGGCATTTGTGCTAGGCTTGCCTTGAACTCTTTAGCAAGGCTGAGATCAGGCGTCATTGTATAGCACAAAAAAATCACTATGGATGCCATATAAGCAAGTCTACTATGCATTACCGAAGCCTCGTCACAGAGATAAGCTAGGTATCTATTATATACCTGTGATAAAAATAGATTGTCTATGCACCTTTCGTTATCCTGATTCATCTCAATTATTAAACATAGGTGCGCTGAAACTGCTTGAAAGCGCATCCCCAGGCTGCCTAATTAATACTTACTCCTGTAACTCATCACTAGGTTCCAGTTCCGGTAGCTCAAGCCACTTGCAAGTTCGGCAGTGTTCTTTGGTCAACAGGGCTATTTGCACCAGGTCCGTGGTCGATTTTATGCCTAGTTTTTTAATCATACGACCGCGATGTGCTTCAACTGTTTTGGGACTGATTTCGAGAATGCGGGCGATAACTTTACTACTTTTCCCCATGGCAACGAAGTCGAAAATTTCACGTTCCCTTGGTGACAGGCTGTCAATATAGTCAATGTATTTTTTTCGCCTTAGTTGCTGTTTTTGCCTTTCCTCGCTTATTTTTAAGGCTTCACTAACTGCATCTAATAGATTTTGATTTCGGTAGGGCTTCTGTAAAAAATCGACTGCGCCGTTACGGATCGTCTGAGCGCCAATTTGCGCATCACCGTATGCAGAGAGAAAAATTACGGGGAGGTTGAATCCGCGTGTTATTAACTCGGATTGTAGCTGCAGGCCGCTCATGTTTTGCATGCGAACATCAAGTATTACGCATCCGTTTGGACAAGTGATATTTGATTCCAGAAATGCCTGAGCCGAATCAAAAGTTTCGACATTTAGCGATATTGAATTCAGCAGCCACTTGATAGAAAGCCTGACTGACTCCTCGTCATCAACCACATAGACTGTGACCGTTTGTTTGTTCATGTAAGATCCTCAGGCGCTTTAATAGGTAATGTAAACTTGAACAGCGATCCTTGTTTTCCCACCTTGGAAAATGATAGTTCACCACCATGTGACTTGATAATCGATTGACAAATGGTTAGTCCTATTCCCATTCCGCCATTTTTAGTCGAAAAATAGGGCTCGAAAACACGAGACGCACTCTCGCTCTCAATACCTTCTCCATGGTCTTTAACATAGATCTGCACAGCGTGTTTACCTTCAGCGGGTTTAGCTCCGATAATGAGAAAACGGTCTTCCTGAGACGTGTTTTTCATCGCATCAATTCCATTTTTAATAAGGTTGAATATTACCTGCTGAATTTCTATCCTACACATGGGTGCTTGCTGAACAGAGTCGCTGGTTTCAATGGATAACCGGACTTGGTTTTGTTGAATTTCAAAGTTTAAAAAGCTCACAGTATCTCGAATAACATCTTCTATATTTGCCATCTCTTTTTTTGGTTCATGCTTGCAGACAAACTCCCTGACATGACGAAGAATTTCACCGGCCTTCTCCAAATATTTAATCGCCATTACGATAGAGTCCTGGATGTCATTCGTACCATCAATTTTGCTTAATCTGAGTTTACATCCGTGGAGATAGTTCAAAGAAGAGACTAAGGGCTGTCCCATTTGATGGGCGAGTGCGGCGCTCATTTGGGCCATTGAGTTGATTCGTCCTAGGCGATTCAATTCGGCCTGCCTCAGCCTTTCTAGTTTTTCAATCTGCTTGCGATAGGTAATGTCTGCGAAGGCGATCATTACCATCTTGCGTTGCTTGATGTAAATGGTTGAGCTGGAGATGCTCAGCCATTTTGTTTTGTCATCATTGACGCCTTTTACACCGACTTCTAAATTATGGATTGATTTGTTTTTGAAAAATATTAGGTACCATGGAATGTTTTTATTGGCTATGACCTCTGGGTCATTGAAGATAAATTCAACGGGGAGATCGTTCCAGTTGATGGCTGTATTGTTGGGATCCAAGTGTGTTAGCCTGCCAAACTCGCGATTATGCTCGCAGATAGTTCCGTTTCTGTCTGTGACGCTGATACCAATAGGAACCATATTAAATAGGTTATGGTAGTTCTTCTTGTTCTCATGGGCTATCATTTCCGCTTCGCGTCTGATTTTGTTTTCATGCCTGAGCGCTACCACATTTTTTTTAACTCAACGGTTCGCTGTTGGACCAGAAATTCAAGATTCTCTACATTGGCTTTAAGCGTCTCTTCCGCCTGTTTGTGCTCGGAAATATCCTGAAGTACCCATATTCTGCCGCGACGTGGAGTGCTTGGGTCAAGTAATCGCCCGGTAACAATGCACCAGATGATGGTGCCATCCTTGCGCACGACTAGTCTTTCATCTCTAAACAGGGATTTTCCTTCGAAGAAATGATCAAATTTTCTTCCAATGAGTTCAAAGGCTTCATCACTCGGATAAAGGACCCGGACTGACTGGCTCGTTAGCTCTCCTGTGTCATAGCCAACAAGCTCTTCGAAGCGGCGGTTGACATGGGTCAATGTTCGATTTTGAACCAGGCACATTGCCACGGGTGAATTATCGAAGATGTCCTCATAATACCTCGTCTTAGAAGGCGGGAGTGATTGCTCCGAGGAATATGTTTTGGTCATGGGGCCTCTTTGTTGTTGGCCGGCTGTTAACGTTTGTGCGAGTCAGCGTAGTGAGCCTGTAAATAATTCTGTGTAACTGCCAGGGTTAAATATAATCCGCCAAGCGGTCTTCGAACTCAATGATAAATCTGTTCAAGGCCGCTTTCCAATTTTTGATCGGCATCGTCCATTTTTTTCGACGCATCCATGATCGCCAGGTACACCACTTTCTTGGCAGAGTCGTCGGTCGGAAACAGTTTGCGCTTTTGATCGCTTTACGAATTACGCTGTTCAATGACTCGATGGCATTGGTAGTGTAGATCGCCTTGCGAATGTCTTGAGGGTACTTAAACAGCGTGTTCAGGTTTTCCCAATGGGCACGCCAGGAGCGGCTGATTTGCGGGTATTTGTCGTCCCAGCGTTCGGCAAACTGATCCAGTGCCTGCAGGGCCTCCTCTTCGGTGACAGACTGATAGATACGTTTGAGATCAGCCGCCACAGCTTTGTAGTCTTTCCAGGGTACGTACTTCATCGAGTTACGCACCATATGCACGATG
>JBFGZQ010000026.1:0-27348 GCA_041586735.1 Motiliproteus sp. | reverse complement strand
GGGGGTGCAGCGATACAGCAGTTCAGCGTTGCTCGCGGATAGATCTGAATCTATTGAGGTGGCCGAGATGGCTAGCGGGTAAGGCTCACGAAGCCTCAGCTGGATCTTTTCCGCGATCTTTTCTGCCATTGCCGCGGCGCTGTTCAGGTCGCTACCGAGCTCGCCGATCAGTACCACGAACTCATCGCCACCCAGGCGAGCCACCGAGTCGGCTTCACGCAGGCCGTGCTTGAGTCGTGCGGCGACGCTGTGGAGCAGTTGATCACCGACAAGATGCCCTTGGCTATCGTTGAGGGTTTTGAAATGATCGAGGTCGATGAACAGCAGCGCGCCGACGTGCTGGGTGCGGGCGCTGGCGGCGATCATCTGCTGCAGGCGATCCATCAGCGTGCGCCGGTTGGGCAGCTGGGTGAGCGGATCATAGAACGCGAGGTTGTGAATCTGCGCCTCGGCCGTCTTGCGTTCGGTGATATCACGACTGACGCTGACCTGTCCGAAGAGCGTGCCGTCCTGACCGTAGAATGGCGTTTTCAGGGTTTCATGCAGCAGCTGGTTACCATCCGGATAGCTGACCCATTGTTCGTATCTGGTGGCTGGCTTGGAGGTGGCCGCTGGACGGTTGTCTGATTTGATGGCCGCAGCGCCTGTCTCTGCCCCTCGCAGTTCTGTGGCGGTCTTGCCGATCAGTGCCGCTTCGCTACGGCCGATATACTGTTCAAATGCCGGGTTGCAACCCAGGTAGCGCCCCTGGGGGTCCTTGAACGAGATCAGATCGGGCAGGGCATCCAGCAACCCGCGCAGCAGCAGTTGACTTTTAGTCAAGGCCTGTTCGGTTTGATGGCGCTGGCGCTGGCGTTGCAGGATCAGCCCCAGCAGCAGGGTGGCGATCGGGAATATCAGCAGCAGCGGCAGCCAGAGCGTGGCGATGCTAGGGTCGTATTCGTGGTCCGACAGCAGTACTAGTATGGCTACTACGCAGAGCTGGATCGTGACCCCGAACAGGTATAGGCGTAGCCCGTCCAGCGGCTGGTTGAAGCGTTCGTTGGCATAGCGCCACAGCAGGGCGATGCCAGCGGGAATAATAATCATCAAGCAGCCCGCCATGGCACCGATACCGCCTATATAGAGGCGTAGCGTGACCATCATAGTCGCGGCAATCAGGGTGGGGATCAGCCCGAAAAACAGGCCGCACAGGCTGATCAGTACCCAGCGACTATCGTAAATAATCCCCGGCTGCACCTCCCAGGCGCTGTTCATGACGACCAGGCCGAGGGTGCCGATCAGCACGCCCGACAGCAGTTGGCTTTTGACTTTGTTAGCCACAGTCTCTAGCCCGAGACTATCGTAAACAACCCCCAGGGCGATAAGCAGCGCCGCATTGTTGAATAACCCTGTGAAACTGTTGCTGTCCATGAGTTTCTTTACCGCATCAATAAGAAACATTCGGGTGTTAGTTTAGCCTGCCGAGGCCGAGTTGTTCACTGCTATTATGGGTGTTGGGTGATCATTTTAGAGTAAACCGGAAAATGGCTGGACGCTGACCAGGTCACCCGCCTGGATGTCGCCCTGGTCAGCGGCGAGCACGATCAGGCAATTGGCTTGGCTCATCGAGGTGAGAATGCCTGACCCCTGGTGGCCGCTACTGCGCACCTGCGGCAGACCGTTGGCACCGCTGTCGATAATGCCGCGGATAAACTCGGTGCGGCCGGGCTTTTTGGCGAGAGCTTCGGCGCTGGGCAGTTGGCAGGTCAGTGGTAACCAGGCGGATTCGCCGCCGAACTTGCGCAGCGCGGGTTTGACCAGCTGGAGAAAGGTGATCATTACCGCCACCGGGTTGCCGGGCAGGCCGAAAAATAGCGCCTCGCCGATATGGCCAAATGCCAGCGGCCGGCCCGGTTTGATAGCTAGGCGCCAGAAACCGACTTGGCCGAGTTTTTTCAAGGCATCGGTGACAAAATCGGCCTCACCCAGAGACACGCCGCCGGAGCTGAGTACCACATCAGCCTGACTGCTGGCTTGCAGCAGGGCGGCTTCAATCGCATCCGGATGGTCGGCAATCACCCCTAGATCGATCACCTCGATATCCAGCGATTGCAGCATGGCGGTCACGGTGTAGCGATTGGAGTCGTAAATTTGTCCCGCTGCCAGCGGCTGGCCAAGGCTACAAATCTCGTCGCCAGTGGAGAAGTAGGCCACCCTAAGTTGACGATAGACCCGAACTTCGGCCTGGCCTAAGGAGGCGATCATCCCCAATTCTGCGGCGCCGAGACGGGTGCCCGTCGCGATGGCTATCGCCCCGAGGGACATGTCCTCACCGGCCAAGCGTCGATTCTGACCCGCGCTGGCCCCTGCCGGAAAGCGCACATAGCTAGCAGCACCGCTGTCGCCGGTCTGCTCTTGGCAGTGACACACCTCTTTGATAATGACGGTGTCGAGTTGCTCGGGAATTTGTGCGCCGGTCATGATCTTGACGCATTGGCCCGGCTGCAGCCGGCCGCTAAAGGGGTGTCCGGCCAATACGCTGCCGACCACCTGTAGCCGGGTCTCGCCATCGGCATTGATGTCGGTGCTGGCGACGGCATAGCCATCCATCGCCGAGTTGTTATAGGCCGGGACGTTGATCGGTGAGATAACATCCTGCGCCAGAATTCGGCCTTGTGCACGCCGCACATCCAGCAGTTCACTGTGCAGCAGCGGCTGGACCGCCTGCAAGATCCGTTGCTGGCCCTGTTCCAGCGGTAGCAGCCCGGTAGCGGGACCACCGCAGCACTGGTGTGACTCTGCAGATTCGGGCGGTTGTTGGGCGGTAGGGGACGATGGGGATGTTGTATTCATTAGGCATGGCTCCTCAGAGCGTGACTGGGATCGAGTTTGTTAAGCTGCCAGTAAGCGACTATAAAATCAACGATCGCCAGGGGCTTATTGATATCCAAGCGCGGCAGCCGAGTCGCGACCGGCAGGGGTTCGTCGTGGGCGATAGCGACAATGTGCGGGTCGTCGGGAAACAGCAGTGGATGGCCAGTACTGGCACGGTGCAACTCGATCTTGGGGAAGGGTAAGTGCTTAAACCCCTCTACCAGGATCAGATCGAGGCGCTGAGGGTCGAGTTGCGCGATCAGGTAGTTCAGATCGGGATCGGCCTGCTCTTCGAGCGTATCGCTCATCAATGCCCAGCGGTCGCGTGAGCCGATCAGCATCTGTCCGGCGCCGGCCTTGCGAAGCTCGTAACTGTCCTTGCCGGGGGTGTCGACGTCAAAGCGGTGGTGGGCGTGCTTGATGACTCCAACCCTGATGCTGAGTTGGTTGAGCTGCGGGATCACCTGGGTGAGCAGGGTGGTTTTGCCGGTACCGCTGAAGGCGGCGATGCCGAGCAGTGGCAGCGGAGAGCGGATGGCAGTGGTGGGGCAGGGAGTCATAGGGCCTGATTCTCCAGCAGTTGCATATCTTTGAGGGAGTTGATGTTGAGAAACGCCTGCGGTTGGTCGCTGAAGTCTACACAGCAGAGCTTCTGTTTAGCATACCAGCGATCAATTTTGCGCTCACCCTCATCCAGATAGCGCTGTAGTGAATCCAATAGTTCGCGGTTGATCAGGCTGACCACCGGTTGCAGCCGTTGGCCATCGTGAGCGACAGCCACCATCGCCCCTTGTTGCTCGATCTGGGCTGCCATACGTGCAACCAGATCTTGCGGTAGAAAGGGGGTGTCGCAGGGTACCACCAGCATCCAGGGCGTTGGGCAGCTTTGTAGCCCCTGGGCGATACCGGCCAGCGGCCCTTGAAAATCGTGCATGCTGTCGCTGATCACCTCGTAGGGTTGTGGTGCGGGAGACGCGCAGCTTATTGATAATCCTAGTGCAGCATAGGTGGCTTGGTTACGATTGGCATTGATGCGGATCAAGTCCAGTTGTGGCGTTAAGACCTCGATGGCATGGCAGATCATCGGGCGATTCTGGAGCTCGACCAGCCCCTTGTCACAGCCACCCATGCGCTGGGCACGACCACCGGCTAGAATCAGGGCGCTAATTGTAGAGTGGGAGATGGTGTTCATATCGGCTCTCGGTTCGTCGTAACAGCGGCTTGTCTATAGGTATGTGTAAATACAGCCATGCAAATACAGCGCCACTCCTGAATCTCCTGCGGTTAGGGTACCAGAGGGGTAGCAGCAGCCAAGCCGAGCGCGGTGGGTCGACTGCTGAGTGGCCGGGTGTGGGCAAAATGACCCGCACCAGGATCAGGGTGGGTCGAAATGTTACTGCCGCAGGTGTCAGCCCGACTGCGCCCGGCTTATACAGTAGTTTAATTGACTCTGTTGCTAGGGCGAGGCGAAAATACTAAGGTTTTGTCTAGCGAGTGTCGCACCGGCTAGACCGGTCGAGTTCTACGATCATTACGAGTTCTACAATTATTAAAGGTAACCTGCATGACGCTCTCCACTCCCTGGAATGCGAGTAAGGCTGTTACGACCGAGGCCGGTGCTTCGGCGAGAAAATCGGACCAGGGTCGTCAGTCGTTGTCGATTTTAATCGTCGATGATGAGCCGGGTATCCGTGATTTTCTGCAGCGGGCGCTGGCCAAAGAGTACAGCCTGGTCGAGGCGGTCGGTTCGGCCGAGGAGGCCGAAGCGCTGCGCAGCCGCTGCCATTTCGACCTGCTGATTGTGGATATCTGTCTGCCGGGCATGTCCGGAGTGGCGTGGCTGGCCGATGTGGCGCGTCGAGGACTGTCATCTGATCTGATTTTTATGACCGCCTTTGCGGATCTGGATAAGGCGATCGAAGCGCTGCGGATAGGGGCCTCGGATTTTATTCTAAAACCCTTCCGCCTCGAACAGATGGTAACGGCCGTTGGGCGTTGCATGCAGCAGCGTCAGTTACGGCGCGAAAACTTTGTTCTCAGGCGTCAGGTGGATGCGCTCTACTCGATGGAGGGGATGATCGGCAATAGTGCCGAGATTAAGGCACTGTGCCAATTGATCGCCCGTGTGGCGCCGACACCCTCGGTGGTGCTGGTGGAGGGTGAATCGGGTACGGGTAAAGAGCTGGTGGCCAATGCGATGCATCGCCTGAGTCTGCGTAAAGGGCCCTTCGTGCCGATCAACTGCGCCGCTGTTGCCTCTGAATTGATCGAGTCAGAGCTGTTTGGCCACGTCAAAGGGGCATTTACCGGGGCCCAGCAGTCCCGTGATGGTCTGTTCTGCTATGCCAATGATGGCACCCTGTTTTTGGATGAGATCGGTGAGATGCCACTGCTGATGCAATCCAAACTGTTGCGCGTGTTAGAGGAGGGGCGGATTCGCCCGCTGGGCAGTGAGCGTGATATTCCGATCAATGTGCGTCTCGTGGCTGCTACCAACCGTGATCTGGAGCAGGAGGTTGAGCGGGGTAACTTTCGTCAAGACCTGTTCTATCGGCTTAATGTACTGCGGTTGCGAGTGCCGCCGCTGCGTGAGCGCAGCGAAGATATCCATCTACTGGTGCAGCACTTTTCTGATCAGCTAGCCAAAAAACTGGGGTTGCCGGCGATCCCTTTTAGTCATGATGATCTGCTGCTGATGCAGGGGTATGACTGGCCCGGTAATATCCGTGAGTTGAAAAACTTAATCGAACGTTGTCTGCTGCTCGGGCGATTGCCCGCCGAGGCGTTGCGTGGCGCTGCGCGGACAGAGTGCCCAGACGATTGTGGTTACCCGCACGATTGGGATATGGATCGGGTCGAGAAAGACCATATCTTGCGGGTCCTGGACATCTCTTCCGGTAACAAGGCGCAGGCTGCCAGACAGCTGGGTATCGCTCGCAAAACGCTTGATCGCAAGCTACAGGGCTGGAACCAAGTAGCCAACAGTTGATGTTTAAGTGCTTCTACAGGCGGGTAGCGAGCAATCTGCGTTATCGGTTGCTGGCGCTGGTGTTGTTTCCGATTCTACTGGTGATGCCGGCGGTGACCGGTATGGCCTATCTGTGGAGTAACGAGGTCAGTTATCAGCAGCTGCTGATGAAGGTCAGTACCGACTTGTCGGTCGCCCACCAGGCGTTTGAGCGCAGTCAGCGCGATTATCTGCAACGGTTGTCGAGGGTCGCCGAATCCTATCCGTTTCAGCAAGCGGCGCAGGCGTTGTTTTCCGCACGTCCCGACTCGCAGCCTCTTGAAGTCCAGCTAGCCAAGTTGCGGCAGCGCGCGGAGTTTGATTTCGTCTATCTGGTGGATGCCGATGGCTGCGACCTGCTCGGGCTGCTGGGTTGCTATGTTAAGCGCGCCCCGTTGATGGCCCGCGCGGGCGTCGAAAATGGCAGTGCCGGGGTGACGCTGTTCAGTAACCTGGAGTTGCGGCATATCGATCCGGCCTTGGCAGCCAGGGTGTATCTCCCCCTTCGGCAGGCGCCGCAAGCGCTGTCGCGAGCCCGTGAAGCTGAAGATCGTGGCATGGTGTTGTTGAGCTATTATCCGCTCAGGGATACCCATGGAGAGCTGCGCGGCTACCTTGCTGCCGGGGTGCTGGTGAACGGTAACTTTGCCTTTGTCGATGGCCTTAAGCAGCTGGTGTACGACGCTGACAGTTTAATTGACAGTAGCCTGGGCACGGTAACGGTGTTTCTGGGTGATGTGCGGATCAATACCAATGTGCCTAGCCAGCTGGCGCGACCTTCTGAGCGCGCGCTCGGCACCCTGGTATCCCAAGAGGTTCGTGAGCAGGTGCTCGAGCGTGGTGAGAAATGGATCGACCGGGCCTTCGTGGTGAGCGAATGGTATATCTCGGCGTATGAACCGATCGTCGATATCGACGGCGAGCGGATCGGCATGCTCTATGCTGGTTTTCTGGAAGCGCCGTTCAAGGAGAGCTATTTTCAGGCGCTGCGCTGGTTGGCGATCCTGTTTGTGCTGGTGACCCTGCTCAGTGTCGGTTTGGCGGTGGCTGGCGCCAAGTCGATCTTTAAACCGATCGAGGCGATGGCGCGGGTGATGCGCCAGGTGCGCCACGGCCAGGAGGTGCGCATCGGACCCCTGGATACCCACGATGAGTTGTGTATGCTGGCGCGGCAATTCGATGCCATGCTCGATCAGTTGAGCCGGCAGCGCCAGCAGATCCGCGCCGATGCCGAGCAGTTGGAGCTGAAGGTGACCGAGCGTACCGAACAGTTGCAGCAGCGCTCGATCGATCTGCAGCGCAACCTCGACCTGCTCAAGCGTACTCGACAGCAGCTGGTCGCCAAGGAGAAATTGGCCGCGATTGGTGAGCTGACCGCCGGTATCGCCCACGAGATCAATAATCCGACCGCGGTTATCCTTGGCAATATGGATCTGATGATGCTGGAGTTGGCCGAGACCGGGGCGCCGGTAAAGCGCGAGGCCGAGTTGATCGTCGAGCAGGTGTATCGCATCCGGGCGATCATCACCAACCTGCTGCAATATTCTCGTCCCAACGACTACAGGGCCGAGTTATCACTGATGGATCTTAATCGGCTGGTCAGCGATACCCTGGTGCTGGTACGCCATGATCTGTCCAAAAAATCGATTCGCCTGAAGCTTGACCTGCGTGCCAGCCACCCGCTGCGCTGCAATCCGCAGCAGCTGCAGCAGGTGTTGATCAATCTGATCGTCAATGCGGTGAGTGCCATGGTTGGCCAAGAGCGGTCAGGGCAGCTGACCCTGCGTAGTCGCAATCGCGGCGATGGGGTGGTGCTGGTGGTTAAAGACAATGGCTGTGGCATCGATAGCCGGGTGCTGCCTCGCATCTTTGATCCCTTCTTTACTCGAACCCAGGGAGGCAGCGGGCTGGGATTGTCGGTCAGTTACGGTATTCTTGAGCGTTTGGGTGCTGAGATTAGCGTACGTTCACGGCCGGGCGTGGGTAGTTGCTTCTTTGTCTGGTTGCCGCTCAATCCCCGCGTCGATGAAGCTGAGGAGGCCTTGATTCGCAGTGTAGGCTAGTCTGTTTGGCGTTGGCTAACCCGCTGTAGGTTAGATTTTTTTGGCCAGAAAGATGGTGTGGCGGCTGCCCTTACCAGGGCGGGCTCTGACCATCTGGGTGCTGACCCGGAAGCCGGTTTTTTTTAGACGCTGGACAAAGGAGGGGTCGGGAAACGCCGACCAGATCGCCAGCATGCCAGCGGGACGCAGAGAGCGATAGATCGCGGTTAATCCTGTTGTGGAATACAGCTGATGATTGTCGTTCTGGGTCAGCCCTTCGGGACCGTTATCGACGTCGAGCAGCACGGCGTCGAAGTCTGGTTTTTTGGGGCTGAACAGTTCGACCACATCGCCCAGATGCACCCGAGTACGCCGGTCTTGCAAGGGTTGTCCGGCGCATGCGCCCAGTGGCCCGTTATTCCATGCCACCACGGCCGGGATCAGTTCGGCCACCGTTACCGTCGCTGATGCGGGTACGGACCTGAGAGCGGCGGCCAGGGTGAAGCCCATCCCCAGTCCGCCGACCAGGATCTGGGCATCCGCCTGAGTTTTCAGGTGCGCACAACCCAGTTCAGCCAAGGCCTCTTCAGAACCGTGGGCGCGACTGTTCATCAGTTCGCCGCGTACTCCCGAGAGTCGAATGGAGAATTCGTCACCGCGTTGTGAGAGTTTCAGTTGGCCCCCGGCATTGGGGATCTCGGCGGTGCCTAATAGGGTCCAGGGGGTCATAACGTCTCAATGCAGATGGCGGATGGTTGCTGGCAGATTGGGCCGCGCACTGTAGCATGGAAACTCGAGTATGGAGGTGGTTTTTAGCGATCTGGCCGCCGTTTAACAGCCTCTCTCCTTAAGAGGACCACAGCAGTTTGCCGGTCTCGCTGAAGTCGTAACCCCCGAGCCGTTGAGCCTGACGACGACTCTCGGGGCTGTCGAGCTGCTGCATCAGTTCGCGAAACAGGTGGCGGAAAAACACCCCGCGGTACAGCGCCAGGTCGAAGCTCTCCCAGCCCATCGAGATGAAATCGAGGCCAAACTCTGCGGCGGTGCTGCGTGCCCCGGGACCGGCATCGGCAAGCCCCATGGCGATATGTGAACCTATTTCGCGCTCGCTCAAACCCTGTTCTACCTGTTCGAGTTGCTTGAGGCTGACACCGCAGTGACCGAGAGCCTCCTCCATAAAGCGATTGGAACCACTGCCGTCCTGACGCAGTGTCCAGCGTAGGTTGGCTCGCAGCAGGCTGGGGACGTTGTTGAATTTTATCCGCGTGTCGGGGGTAAGGATAATGCCGATTTCGCGTTTGAACGCCTGCACCAACACCCATTTACCGTGCTGGCGATACCGGCTCAGCAGTGCCGGATGGCGCAGGTGGCTCTCTTCGGCCGGCCCCCAGTGCAGGGCGCAGACATCGACGCGTTGGCGTGCCAGTAGCGATAACCCCAGTCGAGTGGCGGTGCTGGAGTAGCTGACGATGGCGCTGGTCTGAATCTGCTTGGCTACCTGGCTGACGGCGCGGTGCAGGAGCGGATCGTCACTGCCGGCGATGAGCAGGCGATCGAGCAGTACGCCGCCATGGCTGGATTCGAACAGCCACTGGTCAACCAGATCACGCGGGAACAGCCATTTACCGGTGACCTTGGTGGCAGGGATCTGCCCTTCGCTGGCCAAGGCGTAGACCTTCTTTTCGTTGAGATGCAGATATTCGGATATCTGCTTGATATTCATGAATCGCGGCGCGGTGCAGGGGATTGCAGCGAGTGCGGCTACCATGCTCAGGCACTCCTGCGTGCAGTGGCGGAATCGGCTGATCGGGCGCGTGGTGCCGGGCGTTGGTCATAGTCGATCAGTGATTGGCCGTTAAAGACCAGAAAATGCCGGCCTTTGGCGCGACCGATCAGCGTCAGGCCCACCTGTTGGGCCAGCTCCATCCCCATCTGGGTCACTCCGGAGCGCGAGAGTACGATGGGGATGCCCATCTGGGCCACCTTGATCACCATCTCCGAGGTCAGGCGGCCGGTGGTATAGAAAATTTTGTCATGACCGCTGAGGTTGTTGAGTAGCATCTCGCCCGCCAGGGTATCGACGGCGTTATGGCGGCCGACATCTTCGACAAAGCTCAGCACTTCGGTGCCTTGGCAGAGCGCGCAGCCGTGCACCGCACCGGCTTTTTTATAGATCTCATTATGCTGTTGCAAGCTGTCGAGCAGGCCATAGATCTGGGTTTGCGGCAGGCGTGTTGGCGCTAGCTTGATCTGCTCGATCTTGTCCATCAGTCCGCCAAAGACGGTGCCCTGGCCGCAGCCGGTGGTGATCGTGCGGTGCTGGAGTCGCTGTTGTAGATCGTGGACGCCCTGATGGGTGACCACGGCAACAGCACCGACTTCCCAGTCGACCTGCACGCTCTTGATCTGTTCGATCCGCTCAATAAAACCTTGATTGCGCAGGTAACCCAGGGTGAGCAGTTCCGGATGGCTGCCCAGCGTCATCAGGGTTACCACCTCCTGTTTATCAACATAGAGGGTCAGCGCTGCTTCGCCAGCGATCGATACCTGACGCGGCTCGCTCTGTTCATCCCAGACAGCAATCTCATGGGTATTCAGGAATCCAGCGTCGGTCATTAACGGGCGATAGAGGCTGTTCATGGCTTAATCCTTGGGGTTGTGCGGATCCTGCGATCAGCGAGTAAATACAGAGCGTGACTGAGCTGGAGCAAGTTTTATGCCCGAACGCTCGACTGGACTGGCGGTCTCTGACGACGATCTGGATGCTAGTCAGAGGACAAAATGTCCACGTTGGCTGAAATACGGGTACTTTTTGTCCAAGTCGGTGGGCCCACGAAGCAGTTTGTTTAGAGGGGAGGTTGCTGGGTGGCGCGGGATGGCGGCTGTGGAACGGTTTTTGCGTTACAGGGGCAATGCCGTTCATTGAGAGATAGCGCCTATGTCACCGTCTTTAGCACCGATAGTTACCCCGATGTCCGCGGATGCGCGTCCAGATCCTGCCCCTGCCGATCAGCCCGAGGCGGATATCCGTCATTGGCCATTGCGCATCCAGTTGCGCAAGCAGCGGATCCAGAGAGGCCTGTGGGATGCCGATAGTTGGTCGGTTTTGGGCTGTATCAGTGATCGCGATGAGGAGGCGCGCAAGGCCTTGAGTGTCGTCGAGCAGCGGGTTGACGATAGCTGTACGGATTACCTCTGGAGCGGCTTGGTGCTGGAGTTGTTTCGTGATGAGCGGGCGGCGTACCGTTTTAATCTGAGTGCGGTCGATCCGCGCCTGTTTGTGATCTGTACCGAAGAGGATGGGGTGATGCGGCCCTATGTGTTGACGGTGAGTCAGGATGTCGCTTCCTCTTACATGGATGGCGGCGAAGAGGATGTGTATTCGGTTGCGATGCCCGAGGCGATCCAGTGCTGGATAGAGGGCTTTATTGGCCGGCATGGTGAGCCCGAGCTGGAGGCGGGCAAGAGTAAGCGTCGCCATCATGGCAAGCGTGAGCGCAGCGATCAGCGCCCCGTCCCTAAGGCTTCGGGTGGTGTGAGAGGCGAGCATGTCTGAGTCGCCGGTTGAGATGGCTCAGAGCGGTTTTTTGGGGCGCTGGTCAAGACTCAAGGCGGAGTCCGAGTCGCCGGCAGTGCCGGTGGTTGATGATTCAGGATCTGTTGCTCAGGTCGCTGATGCTGCCGCGACGGAGGTTGTCGAGGCGGTCAGTGCAGCGCCAGACGGCAGTTCTATCGCCGAGCCCCGGGCGCTGACCGATGCCGATATGCCCGATGTTGACAGTTTGGATGAGGGCTCCGACTTCAGCGGCTTTCTGTCTGAAAAAATTTCCGAGCAGTTGCGGCGTAAAGCATTGAACAAATTGTTTCATCTACCTGAATTTAATATTCGTGATGGCCTTAACGAGTACGACGAGGACTACAGCAGCTTCGTCCCTCTGGGTGACACGCTGACCTATCAGATGAAACAGTTTATCGAGCGTCAGGCCCAGCAGCTCAAAGACGCGCTCAATGATGAGGGTGTTGAATCAGCCTTGACCGGGACTCAGGAGCCCGAGGTTGACACTGAGCAACGGCTGCCGCAAACCCTGGCAGACGATCCGGCGGAGAGTGCCTCGTCCGTTGCGGCTGGTAGGGCGGATGCTGAGGTGCCCGGTCGCGCGGAGTAGCGGCTTTTTGTCTAGATCTGGTTGTTGGTAGAGTCATTTTGCCCCGGATCTTCTTAGTGTCCCGTCCTGGCTTGGAGTTTTTAGGTCGGCGGGGGTGAATTTTCCGATCAAGGCTGGTGCGACAGTTGCACTATTACCTATGTAAGCGGAGTGAAATATCGCAATGAATCCAATAATTCCCGTACCTGAATCGCAGACTTCGGAGTCTCAGTCCACACCTATGGCAGCACTCGCTCAGCCTCTACAAGCCAGCCAAGATCGCCTTGCCCGTGAGCGTACGTTGCAGCAAGTGAGCCCTGCTCTCAATCTGGCCGCGCCGGGTATCGACTTTACCTCGAAGGGGCGGTTGTTGATTCTGGGTGCTGAGCATCGAGTACGACTGGCCGCCTCAAGGTTGAGCGCGCTGACCTCGATCACCGCGCTGATTACCGAAGCGATGCCAGAGCAGCTCAACGCCGAGATGGAATCCGCCGCAGCACTGGTGCCGGAGCTGACTCTGTATCGATTGCCGCTGCACAGTCTGAGCGGCTATCTGGGGCAGTTTGATCTGCAGGTTGTGGTCGATGCTCAGCCGCAGTCATTGGCTAAGCTGGCGCTGAGAGCCGCTACTTTTGACCTGGTGCTCGATCTTGGCACTGAGCCGCAGTTGGCGATGACGCTCAAGCCTGCCGGCTATTTTGCCCCTGCGGATGCAGCAAACCTGGAGCGGGCGCTGGCTGAGATTCCGGCATTACAAGGGGGGTTTGAAAAGCCGCGCTACATTCAAATTTTTACCGATCTTTGTGCTCACAGTAACAGCGGTATGACTGGCTGTACCCGCTGTCTGGATGTCTGTCCTGCCGATGCGATCAGCGTGGCAGCGGCCAAGGTGCAGATCGATCTGCACCTGTGTCACGGCGCCGGAGGCTGCTCTAGCGCCTGCCCGACAGCCGCGATCCGTTATGGCTTTCCGCAATCTGGAGTGCTGCTCGATACCCTGCAGCGTTTGTTCAGCAGCTATCGCTTAGCGGGTGGTTTGACGCCGCAGCTGTTGTTGCACGATGCGGCCAGCGCCGAGCAGTCGCTGTCGGCGTTACTTGAGGCGCTGCCGGGCCATTATCTGCCGCTGCAGATCGAAGAGCTAGGTAGTGCAGGGATAGAGGTGTGGTTGGCGGCAATCGCGCTGGGCGGGGGCGGGGTGTGGCTGCTGGCCGACGAGCAGTTGCCCGAATCTGTGCGTAGGGTGCTGGATAGCGAAATCGATACTACGAATCGGTTGTTGCAGGGTTTGCAGATCCAGTCCCGGGTCACACTTGCGGATCAGCACGAACTGTTACTGCAGGCGAATAGCGGCGCCGCTCAACCACTATATCCAGTGTTGCCGATTAGTCGGTTGGATCTGCACGCCACTAAACGCCAGCAGGTCTCTGCGCTAATGAGTTACCTCTTTAAGCAGCGGACCTCTCAGGCTCAATTGCGCGGTGATGACCTTCTCGGTGATGAGTTGCGTGGTGAGGTGCTGCTGGCTAAGGGTGCGGCCTTTGGTCAAGTGGTTATCGATACGGCCGCCTGCACCCTGTGTATGTCCTGTGTCGCTATCTGCCCCAGTAAAGCGCTGACCAGCTCAGCAGATACGCCGACGTTGAGTTTTAGTGAAGATGCCTGCGTGCAGTGCGGTCTCTGTACCCAGGCGTGCCCTGAATCGGCGTTGACCCTGGCGCCGCGCTTTCTACTGGATCCTGAGTCGCGTATTAAGCCCCGAGTACTGCATGAAGAACCGCCGTTTTGCTGTGTCAGTTGCGGCGTCGCTTTTGCGACCCAGAGCCTGGTGACCCTGATGCTTAAAAAGCTAGCCGGCCACAGCATGTTCGATCAGCAGGGTCTGCGTCGTCTGGAGATGTGTGCGGATTGCCGCGTTATCGACATCGTCAATAGCGATCCGGGTACCGACCTGTTTACCTTTGCCAAAGGGCGGCCGCCAGCAGAGGGCGAGCTTAACCTGGCGCAATCAGGCTCAGGTGCTGTTTCAGCGGCTGCCTCGGGTGCTAAGGAGTTGAGCCAATGAGCGATCTAGCCGTACAGCCAGTTGTTGAAGATGTTGCTGAAGCTGTTGATGCAGCGATCGCTACGCCTCCTCAGAACGCCTCGCTGAGCCCTTTACAACAGTTTCGTATCGATGCCTACGCCTTGCTGGGTTCGCTGTTGTCACAAGCACCGTCGCAGCCATTGTTGCACTGGTTACAGACCCTTGAACTGCACGATGATCAGCAATCGAGGATGCGTGAAGCCTGGAGCGTACTGCAGCTGGCGGCAGAGCGCGCCGATCCTGAACAGCTGGCCGACGAGTATCACCAGCTATTTATCGGTATCGGTCGCGGTGAGTTGTTGCCTTACGGCTCTTGGTATATGACCGGATTTTTGATGGAGCAACCACTGCTGGTGCTGCGTCAGGATCTCGAACGCCTGGGGTTTGAGCGCGATGCCGAGGTGCGCGAACCCGAAGATCATATCGCCGCCCTGTGTCAGGTGCTAGCGATGCTGGTGAGCCCGGACTCCGGGGCTGATAGGGGTCTACAAAGCCAGTTTTTTGAGCGCCATCTGGCACCCTGGTGGCTACGTTTTAGCGAGGATCTGCAAGCCAGTCCTAGCGCGCATTTTTACAGCGCGGTGGGACGTTTTGCCGAACTGTTTTTTGAGCAGGAAGCGCAGTTGTTGGAAAAGCCCTAGCCTGAGCAGGCGTCGAGGATGTGGGTAATCCTACTGGATAGTCTGCTAGTGAGGACTCTACAGTTGCGGCCATGGCCCGTTGCGCGATCCTATAGATAAGTAACAAAGAGGGAGATGGGGATGAGTAAGCATAAGGCGGATAACACCAATGCGGGTCGGCGGCAATTTATCAAAACGCTGGCGGTAGCGGGTGGTGCGGTGGCTGCGGTGGCCGTTACGGCTGAGGTGACGGCTGAGGTGGTTGAGTCATCGACGCCTCCAGCCAAGGATTCGCAAGGCTATCGAGAAACCGAGCATGTGCGGGCCTACTACGCCAGTGCGCGGATCTAATCATGTTAGCCATAACAATAACGGAGCAGCTGAGGACAAATCATGAGATTGACTCCTAAACAAACCGGGTCCGTCAGTACTAAGGAGCAGAGCCAGACGGGTCTGAGCCGGCGTAGCTTTTTGGGCAATAGCGGTATCGCTGCCGGAGGTGTCGCTGCGGCTACCCTGCTGGCACCGTCCATGATGCGTAAAGCCGAGGCAAAGAGTGCGCCGGTCGCTGCTGGCAATGCAGAGATCAAACGCACCATCTGCACCCACTGCTCGGTCGGCTGCGGTGTGTATGCCGAGGTCGAGAAGGGGGTGTGGACGGGCCAGGAACCTGCTTTCGATCACCCCTTTAACCGCGGTGCCCACTGCGCCAAGGGTGCGGCCCTGCGTGAGCATGGTCATGGTGAACGGCGCTTAAAATACCCGATGAAACTGGTCGGCGGTAAGTGGCAGAAGATCTCCTGGGACGATGCGATCAATGAGATCGGTGACGGGATGCTGAAGATCCGCGAGCAGTCGGGTCCGGATTCGGTCTACTGGCTGGGTTCGGCCAAGCATAACAACGAGCAGGCCTACCTGTTCCGCAAGTTTGCGGCGTTCTGGGGCACCAATAACGTTGATCACCAGGCACGTATCTGCCACTCCACCACGGTGGCTGGAGTCGCGAATACCTGGGGCTATGGGGCCATGACCAATAGCTTTAACGATATGCATAACTCCAAGTCGATGATCCTGATCGGCTCCAATCCCGCCGAAGCCCATCCCGTGGCGATGCAACATCTTCTATATGCCAAGGAGCGTAACAAGGCCAAGCTGATTGTCGCCGATCCGCGCTTCTCCCGGACGGCGGCCAAGGGCGATCAACACCTGCCACTGCGTCCAGGCTCCGATGTGGCGATGATCTGGGGGCTGTTGTGGCATGTATTTGAGAATGGCTGGGAAGATAAACAGTACATCGAGCAGCGGGTGTTCGGGCTGAATGAAGTGCGTGAAGAGGTTAAAAAATGGCATCCTGCCGAGGTTGAGCGGGTGACCGGTCTTAATGAAACACAGCTGCACACAGCGGCCAAGACTCTGGCGACTAACAAGCCCGGCACCGTGGTGTGGTGCATGGGCGGCACCCAGCACACCACGGGCAACAACAATACCCGCGCTTACTGCACCCTGATGCTGGCGCTGGGCAATATCGGTGTCAGTGGTGGAGGGGCCAACATCTTCCGTGGCCATGATAATGTCCAGGGTGCGACCGATTTTGGGGTGTTGTCTCATACCCTGCCCGGTTACTACGGTCTGTCCGCTGGTGCCTGGAAGCACTGGAGTACAGTCTGGGATGTCGACTTTGATTGGATCAAAGCGCGCTTTGACCGTGAACAGCGTCCCGGTGATTACTTCGGCGAAGAGGGTCCGAGCGATAATATTGTCGACGGCATGAACTCTACCGGTATTCCGGTGTCCCGCTGGGTCGATGGTGTGCTGGAAGATAAAGCCAATATTGCGCAAAAGGATAACTTGCGAGCGATGGTATTCTGGGGTCATGCACCGAACTCGCAGACCCGTGGCCAGGATCAGAAAAAGGCGATGGAGAAGTTGGATATGATCGTGGTTATCGATCCCTATCCCACCGCTACCGCCGTGCTACCCGATCGTCAGGATGGTATGTATCTGTTGCCAGCGACCACCCAGTTTGAAACCTATGGCTCGGTCACCGCCTCCAATCGCTCATTGCAATGGCGCGATAAGGTGATCGAGCCGCTGTTTGATTCTTTGCCCGATCACACCATTATGTACAAGTTTGCCAAGAAGTTCGGCTTTGAAGAGCAGCTGTGCAAGAACATCAAGGTTACCGCAGACGAGCCGCTAATCGAGGATATTACCCGCGAGTATAACCGCGGTATGTGGACCATCGGTTATACCGGGCAGAGCCCTGAGCGGTTGAAGTTGCACCAGCAAAACTGGCATACCTTTGACTACACCAGCCTGGAGGCCGAAGGCGGCCCTATTCACGGCGAAACCTACGGCTTGCCCTGGCCGTGCTGGGGCACGCCGGAGATGAAACACCCGGGCACCCATATCCTCTATGACACCAGCAAGACGGTAGCCAAGGGCGGGCTGAACTTCCGGGCGCGATTTGGGGTCGAGTTTGAAGGCAATAATCTACTCGCCGAGGGCTCCTTTCCCAAGGGCAACGAGATCAGAGATGGCCATCCCGAATTCAGCGATCAACTACTGAAGAAGCTGGGCTGGTGGGATGATCTGAGTGCTGCGGAGAAGGTCGAGGCCGAGGGTAAGAACTGGAAAACCGATCTGTCCGGCGGTATTCAGCGGGTGGCGATCAAGCATGGTTGTGCGCCGTTCGGGAACGCCAAGGCTCGGACTGTGGTCTGGACCTTCCCCGATCGGGTACCGCTGCACCGTGAGCCGCTCTACAGCACTCGGCGTGATCTGGTTGCCGATTACCCGACCTGGGGCGATCGCAAGTCGCATTACCGCTTGCCGACCCAGTACCAGTCGATTCAGCAGCAGGACTTCTCCAAAGAGTACCCTATTATCCTGACCTCTGGGCGTCTGGTTGAATACGAAGGGGGAGGCGATGAGACCCGCTCCAACCCCTGGTTGGCGGAGCTGCAACAAGAGATGTTTGTCGAACTCAATCCGGTCGACGCCAACAACGCTGGTGTTCGTGACGGTGGCGATGTTTGGGTGCACACCCCAGAGGGCTCGAAGATCAAAGTCAAGGCGCTGGTCACCCGTCGGGTTCAAGCGGGGGTGGCCTTCCTGCCGTTCCATTTTGCCGGCGAGTTCCAGGGTAAGGATCTGCGCTCTAAGTATCCAGAAGGCTCTGCACCCTACGTATCGGGTGAGTCTGCTAACACCGCCATGACCTACGGCTATGACTCGGTGACCCAGATGCAGGAAACCAAAGTCTCTATGTGCAAAATCAGCGTAGCTTAAGAGGAACTGAACATGGCACGTATGAAATTTCTCTGTGACTCGGAACGCTGCATTGAGTGCAACGCTTGCGTCACGGCCTGTAAAAACGAGCACGAGGTGGAGTGGGGTATCAACCGCCGCCGCGTGGTAACCATTAACGACGGCGAACCCAACGAAGTCAGTTTGTCGGTTGCCTGTATGCATTGTACCGATGCGCCCTGTATGGCGGTCTGTCCGGTGGACTGTCTGTATCAAACCGATCAGGGGATCGTGCTGCACGACAAGGACGCCTGTATCGGTTGTGGTTACTGCTTGTTTGCCTGCCCGTTTGGCGCACCGCAGTTCCCGCAACAGGGCGCCTTTGGCGATCGCGGCAAGATGGATAAGTGCACCTTCTGCGCCGGTGGTCCTGAGGAGGATCACTCCGCAGCCGAGCGGGCCAAGTACGGTCGTAACCGCATCGCCGAGGGCAAGCTGCCGTTATGTGCGGAGATGTGCTCAACCAAGGCGCTGTTGGCGGGCGATGCTAACGAGGTATCGGACATCTACCGTGAGCGGGTGGTCGCTCGAGGCTCCAATAAAGGTGCATGGGGGCAGAATTTGGCCTACAACGCCGCCGGTAGTAAAGGCTAGCCGAACTCGCTGGTGCAGGCGGACAGGATGCTTGTCCCGCTTGCGTTGGTCGGTGTGATTAGCGATTGGATAGGTGGTATATATGAAGCAAACACGTCAAGTTAGAAGCCCCGTACCCGAGTCGCGCTCTGCTGGTCGCCGAACTCCTGGTATCAGGGCCTTGCAGGTGATGTTGGCTTGGCTGTTGCTGGCGGTATGGGGCATTACCCAGGCGGGTAATGTCCCTGAAGCCAATAATCGGGGCTCACAGGGTGCTGATTATTGGCGCCAGGTCACTCAGGGCGCGAGCGGTTATTCGACCAACAAAGGGGTCGAGGCTGGGGTGCTGATCAATCGTAGCGGTGATGAATGGCGCAAACTCCGTAATGAGCAAGTACAGCCTTATGGTAAGTGGGCCTTGGTGGGGACGGTATTGCTGTTGCTGCTGGTCTACCTAGTCGTCGGCTCCAGCAAAATGGATCAGCCTCGCAGTGGTAAAACCATCGAACGCTGGCGCCGGTTTGACCGCTATCTGCACTGGGTGGTAGCGGGATTGTTTATTATTTTGGCGCTGTCCGGCTTGAGTCTCCTCTATGGTCGCTATTTCCTGCCTGAGCTGTTGGGGCGGTCGGTTTTTAGCGATTATCAGCAGTTGGCCAAGTCATCGCACAACTACCTGGGCGTGCTCTTTGCTGTCTGCCTAGTGCTGATGCTATTTAAATGGCTGATGAATAATATTCCTACCGGCACCGATGTCATGTGGTTTGTGGGCGGCGGCGGGATGATCAAGGGTAAGCATCCGCATTCGGGCTATATGAACGGCGGTGAGAAGCTGTGGTTCTGGTTGCTGTTTGCCGGAGGCCTGGCGCTGCTGGCATCGGGGCTGGTATTGGATTTCCCGGTCTTTACCGAACTCCGTGATGATCTGCAAACGGCCAATCTCGTCCATGCTATCTCGGCGCTGGTGCTGATCTGTGGGGCGCTGGCTCATGCCTATATAGGCACTCTGGGTACCGAAGGTGCCTTGGAAGGGATGGTGACCGGTCACGTCGATGAGGTCTGGGCTAAGCAGCACCATGACCTCTGGTATGAAGAGATAAAAGATAAGAAGTGAGACCTTTTAACGCCGCCAGGCGGTAAGGGAACAATCGTGCAAAGGTCGCGAAGTAATACTGTTCTATTATGGCAGCTTATTCGCGGCTTAGGCCGCGCTCAAGACAGGCATGCCAGAAGGGCTCGAACCCCGCTCTCCGTCCTAGCTCCGAACACCTCCCCAAATCAAGAAAGTTTAGAGAAAAGCCCTGTCGAGCATTTGTAGAAGTGTCTTTGGCCGGATAATTACGATAAACATTGATCTGAAGCAAGTGGTTCGGGGTTACTCGTTCCCAAATAAAAACCGCATAGATATACTCATACATCTATGCTCTAGAGCTTAGATCTTTGGCCTCAGGACAGAGGAGCAGATAGAACAGAATTGAAGTAACAAGCGTTGGTGTACTAGCTGGAAGCAGGCTGTTGTGGCTTGATTGATTTTTGAGTTAATCAAAGCACTTCAAGGCGCGGCCCCCCCCCCTTTTTTTTCTTCGCGTTCAATTCCGACTTTTATTGTGTTGTTGGCGGGATCTCTCTGCAAGATAGCGCTCGGCTCGGGGAAGTATGCCAGCAATCGTAGAGCTCTAGGCTATAGACTTTGGTATTAGATGGTAGGGTCTATTGGCTTGGTATGTAGGCATTTTGTTCGTTATGGGCAGAATCAATGGGTTGCTTATCGAATGGGATGCATTTTTTGAAAGCAGTAGATGATCAGCAAGGTGCGAGTCGCTTAGGCGGCTCGTTGTTTATGGCAGTGCTGTACTGCGTGTTGACTGCTGCGCCAGTCGTCAGTTTTGGCGCTGAGACACTGCCTGGGCTTGTTCGAGACGCCTTTGCGCAACATCCGGCTCTGCGCAGTCGGCAGGGGCTGGAGGAGGTTGCGCAAGCCGGTATTGATGTTGCCAAGAGAGAGTTTTGGGCTGCGCCTTCTATTGCGGTGGAGCGTGCCGATGCAAGCGCAAACGACACCTCTTATCAGGGCGACGAGCAGGTTGTTACTCTGCAATTGAAGCAGCCGTTATGGACCGGCGGGCGGCTGACCGGCACCTTAAGTAAGGCCGAAGCGCAGGCCTTGGTTGCTAAAGCCGAGTTGGAGATCACCCGACAACAGCTCGCGCTGCGTATAGTCCAGGCCTGGAGTGATGTTTTTGCTGCGCAATCGACCGTTGCGGCCTACGAGCAAAGTCGTAACACCCATACTCGGCTGCTCGAGATGGTTAAGCGTCGTCACGACGAGGGCGTGACGGCCAAGGCGGATATGGAGTTGGCCCGCTCACGGCTTGAGACCGTACTGGCTGACCTTTCCAGCTCAAATGCCAGGCTCGATACCTCGTTGGAGCTGCTCCGTGTCCTGACGGGGCGCCCCGTTGATCCGGCGGCGCTTGTTGTCGGTGTTTATGATATTCCTCGGCAAGATAGGGTGCTGCAGGCTGCCCGCGAGCGAAGCCCGCTAGTCGTCAAGGCCCAGGCTCAGGCCAAAATGGCTGAGGCTGAGATCAAAATCGCCCGTGCTGCGCTTTGGCCAGAAGTCTCTCTGCGTGCCGAGCGTCAGTATGGCAACTTCACTCAGGCCGATGCCGATCCGCAAAATAGGATATTTATCACTGTTAATGCCTCGCTGGGCGGGGGTGGGTCAAATATTAGTGCCGTTGAGGGCGCACGTGCCCAGTATCGCGCAGCCGTCGAAGAGATACATATTCAGCAGTTGGCAGTGGATGAGCAGGTTCTTTCTGACCTTGCTTTGGCGCATACGCTTGCCCCTCGCAAGGCTTCTTTGCAGCGGGCACGTCAGTCCGCTGATGATGTTTCCTCCTCTTGGGAGCGCCAGTTTCTTGCCGGGCGTAAGCAGTGGCAGGATCTGATGAATGCCGCGCGCGAACAGGCCCAGGCAGACACGCAACTGGCCGATGTTCTGGGTGCCGAACAGCTAACGGGTTGGCGCCTTAAAGTACTGACTGAGGGCGTCGATGCCCTGATCCGACTCCACGAGTATCAAGCAAATGAATAACGAGTTCCAACCTTCCGAGCTTCTTGCGGTACTGGCGCGGTTGGTCATGCTGCAGCGCGAAGCTGTCGATCGCCTTGCACTGCAGGAAGCAGTGCAGGCGGCTGATAGTGCCGCCACTCCGAAAGCGGCTTTAGCCGTCGTCACCCAGCATCTGCAGGTACGCTCGGCGCGTTGGCGTACGGGCCCTGATGCGGCTGATTTACCTGCGCTCATTGTCGCGCCCGATGGGCGTTGGGGTATTTTGCGTGGGCGGAATGCCGCCGGACTCTGGGTCAGTGACTGGCTTGATGCTACCGGCCAGCGTTGGCAGGAGCGCACGCATGAGAACTTTTCCGACCACCATATTGCTACCCTAAAGCTTGCGCAGCCCTATCAGGCTTCGCGTAGCCCAGTACTGCGTCTGGTCATTGATGAGCTTTTTGCCCACAAGGGGCTGCTCATTGAGTCTGCGGTCGGCAGTCTGCTGCTGGCCTTTCTTAGTGTGTTGGTATCGTTTTACACCATGCAGGTCTACGACCGCGTTATTCCAACGGCCGCTACCCAGACCCTGCTGGTGCTCACCCTCGGTATTCTGCTGGTTATTGTCCTTGAATACGGCACCAAGCGGTTACGCTCGAGGTTGTACGAGCGCCTTATAGACCGGGTTGACCAGCGCTTGGCGCGTACAGTTTATCTGCGTTTTCTATCCGTGCGCCTCGATCAGATGCCGGCCAGCGTCGGTAGCCTTACCTCCCAGCTGCGCGGCTATGAAAGTGTGCGCGCCTTTCTGGTCGCCTTAACCGGTCACTTGGCGGTCGACGCGCCCTTCGCGCTGGTCTTTGTCCTGATCATCGGGGCTATTGGTGGTTCTCTTGCCTATATTCCTCTGGCGTTCTTGATTGTCTCACTGGTGTTGGGGCTGATGCAGGCTGGCAAGGTGCGCCAGCTCGCCCAACAGGGGCATGCCGCGGCCAACCAGAAAACCGGGCTGTTGGTGGAAAGCGTCGAGGCTGCCGAGATTATCAAGTCGGGACAGGGTGGCTGGCGCATGCTTGGCCGTTGGCTGGCAACAACCGATGAGGCGCGTGATATTGAGTTGCAGATGCGACATCTCACCGAGGTCAGTCAGTACCGAATTCTGGCGACCCAGCAGGCGTCCTATGTGCTGCTGGTGGCAGGTGGTGCTTGGATGGCTAGCAATGGCGAACTGACTCTGGGTGCCCTGATTGCCTGTTCGATTCTATCGGGTAGGGTACTCAATCCTATCACCCAGATCGGTTTGCAAGTGGCGACTTGGGCCAATGTTAAGGCCTCCCTGAATGGGCTAGACGCCATCTGGAAGCTTGAAGATGATCATCACGGTCACGAACAGCCCGTGCACCTTGAAGCCTTGCGCGGCGAATACCGTTTTGAGCAAGTGGCGATGCAGCTACAGGGCAAACCTGCGCTGCGTATTCCCAAGTTTAAGATCACACCGGGCGATAAGATCGGCGTGATCGGCCCGATCGGCGCGGGTAAGACGACGCTGCTGCGGTTGTTATCAGGAATGTACAAGCCGAGTGAAGGGCGCATCTGGCTCGATGACGTCGACCTTGCCCAGGTTTCGAAACCGCTGCTGGCAGAGAATATTGGTTATCTGCCGCAGGATGGGCGGCTATTAGGTGGCACGCTTAGAGATAATCTGATCCTCGGTCTCATAGACCCGGGTGACGACGCCATCCTTGCCGCGGCCAAAACCACCGGGCTGTACGAATCCGTTGTTGCACCAAGTCCCAACGGTTTGCAGCAGGAGATTGCCGAGGGTGGTACTGGGCTATCTGGCGGGCAACGGCAACTGGTTCACCTTACGCGAGTCTTTCTGCGCGATCCTCGCGTGTGGTTACTCGATGAGCCCACGTCCTCGCTCGATCGTAATTTGGAGGTTCAACTTATTAACACCTTGAAACAGTCTCTCGCACCCGAAGACACCCTGGTGTTGGTGACGCATAAACCCGAAATGCTGCAGTTGGTCGATAGACTCATCCTTATTTCTAATCACCAGATTGTCCTCGACGGCCCGCGCGAAGCGGTATTGGCGCGGTTGAAGGCCGGGCAACAGGGCATGGATCCAAAAGTCGAGGTAACGGCATGAACCAAGCACAGACGAAGGAGCATCGCCACTTCCCCATGCTCTGGCTGCTGACCGGTATCGTCTCGCTGCTGGTGGCGTTTGCCGCGGTTTTTGAGATCGATAAATCTGTGCGAGCCCAGGGTCAGGTGATACCCGGATCGCGTACCCAGGTGGTTCAGGCGGTGGATGGCGGCATGCTTATCGCCTTGCACGTCAAAGAAGGCGATCGTATCAATGCCGGTCAGGCGCTTGCTGAACTCGAGCCTGACCGCGCCAAGGCCGGTTTTTCTCAGGCCCAAGCCGAAGTCGCCAGCAAGGAGATCGGCCTGATTCGTGCTAGAGCCGAGCTGTCGGACGACTCTCCTCGCTACAGTCAGGAATATCAGCAGGCCTGGCCCCAGTTTATCGATGCGCAAATGGGCATCTATCACCAACGTAAGCGTAGTCTGGAGGAGCAGCTTAGCACGCTCAGTGAGGCCCTTGGCCTCGCTCAGGACGAGCTGGCCATGAGCGAACGTCTTTATCAGTCCGGTGACATCAGCAAGAGTGAGGTCATGAGGGCCCAGCGTCAGGTGCTGGAACTGCAGGCGCGGCTCTATGATATCCGCAACAAAGTTTTCCAGGAAATTCGTACCGAGGTCGCCAGGCTTGAGGACGAGCTTTCGGCGAGTCAGCACAAGTTGGCTGAGCGGAAGAATGTCCTGGAACACACCCTGCTTGTTGCGCCTATGGATGGGGTTGTCAAATACGTGCGCATCACCACGGTCGGCGGTGTGTTGAAGCCCGGGGACGAGCTGATGCAGATAAGCCCGGTCGATGACGAGCTGCTGGCTGAAATCAAGGTCAATCCGGCCGATGTCGGCGACCTCAGGCAGGGGTTGCCCGTTTCTCTGCGCTTTGATGCCTTCGACTCCAGCATCTACGGTAACCTGCATGGGGTGCTGCGCTACATCAGCCCCGATACCCTCTCAGAACAAGGCTCCAACGGCCAAGAACAAGTCTACTACCGCGGCCTAGTTGCCATCAGCTGGCCCACGGTCGAGGCCCAGGGTGAACACCGTATCCGGCCTCAGGATATCAAGCCCGGCATGACCGCCACGGCGGATGTGCTGACAGGCAAACGCACTATTTTGTATTACCTCGCCAAACCTATCGTCAGAGCCTTCAGTGGCGCATTGACTGAACGCTAACTAACAAGAGAAAACCTTATGACCAAGCAACTCGTTGATCAGACTGCCAGTGCCGCAGCGCAGCCCATTAAGCAAGGCAAAAAGAATACTGTCAAAATCACCAAGGGCCAGCACTTGCGGCTACAGGAACAGCTCCAAGGACAGGCCGAAGAGATCGGTAACGTCATTGCCACCAAGCAAGGCGCTAACCTGCAGTTAAAATATGCCGATGGCACTGAAATCATCGTTGAAAACTTCTTTGTTGAATGCATCGGCGATGTCTGCAGTTTCACTCTTCCGGGTGAGGATGCTGCCGGTTATGCCATTGGCGCTGACGCACCGCTCGGTGAAACGACGGCAGAGGGTGCACAGCTGGTCTACGCCTACGGTGAGCAAAGCAGTCTTATGGAGTTGGCCGGTGGTGATGAGGCTATCAGCAACGTACTTGCTGATTCTGGCGAGGGTCTGCTGAGCTATACCCCGACGGAAGAGGGCGTTAGTGGCTGGTCGATGCTCTCTGCCTTGTTGCCGCCGACGGTTGCCGGTCTGTCTGCTAGCGGTGGCGGCGGTGCAGCAGCTGTGGTTGCCAATGTCATGACCGGTACTGTCATGGCTGGACCTGTTGTTGCCAATAGCGGACTGGTCGTCGAGGTCTATGCCGCTGACGGCACGACCAAGCTGGGTGAGGCCGAGGTTGAGGACGATGGCAGTTTTATCGCCGAGGTCGGCAGTTATAGCGGCGTTGTTATTGCACGGGTGAAGGATGGGAATGGCGACCTTCCTGACTACGTTGACGAAGCCACAGGCGAAGAGAAGGCTCTTGTCGGCGAACTGATGATGGTCGGTGTGCTCAGCGGCAGCAATATGGCGGCCAACATCAACCCGCTGACCACGGTGTCAGCGGTAGTGGCAGGCATCGATGCGACCACGGGTGTGCCGGCAGAATCGCTGGACGTTGCTGCGGTTGATAATGCCAATGCCGTCGTTGCCAGCATATTCGGCTTAGACGATCTGCTCGGTGAAACCGTGACACCTACGGTGACTGTCGATGGCGACGTCGATACTGCTTACAGTTCATACGGCGCCGCATTAGCCAGCCTTTCAGGCATGGATCAAACAGGAGACATGCAGGCCACCATCAAGGCTCTGGCCGCTGCGGTTGATGTCAATGCCGGTACCCTAAGTGAGGAGATGCAAGACCAAGTAACCGCAGGCGCCGCTGCTGTGATGGCTAATAAGCCGGGCCTGGTTGCAATGATGGACACTATCCTCGCCAAAAAAAGCAGCTCGGTCAGCATTAATAGTAAGGTTACGGGTGATGGTGTTGTCAGTGAAGCAGAGACGATGGCGGGAGTAACGCTGTCCGGTACTAATGCGGAGGGTGCGACCGTTGAACTGACAGCCGGCTCCGTAAATTATACGGCTGTGGTTGATGGCACCACCTGGAGCTATACATTCAGCCCAGACCAGATTGCCGCTATGGGGCAAGGAGCGGAGACCATTACGGCCACCGCTACCCTGGAAGGTGGCGCTCAAGCCTCTGCCTCACGCTTGATTAGGGTGGACACCCTGGCCGAGGCGCCGAGCCTTGCATTGTCTCAAGATACGGGGAACAGCGACAGCGACGCTATCACCAACGACGCCAGCATCAATGTCACCCTGGCCAACGATGTAGCCAGCTGGGAATACAGCCTGGACGGCGGATCGACCTGGAGTGCCGGTAGTGGTACTAGCTTTGAGCTGGCGGATGATAGTGTTTATGCCATCGGTGAGGTGCAGGTGCGCCAGACGGATACCGCCGGCAATACCTCGTCGGCAGCCAGCAATGCTGCGGCGATCACCACTGACATGAGCGTGGCGGCACCCAGCCTGGCGCTGGCGATGGATTCAGGAGCCTCTTCTTCTGACAACCGCACCAGTGACGCCACTGTGTCTGTAACCCTAGCCGAGGATGTGGCCAGCTGGGAATACAGCCTGGATGGCGGAACCAACTGGAATACTGGCTCGGGTACCAGCTTCGAGCTAGCAAATGATTCCGCTTATGCTATTGGTGAGGTGCAGGTGCGCCAGACTGATACCGCCGGCAATACCTCGTCGGCAGCCAGCAATACCGCTGCTATCACTACCGACATGAGCGTGGCGGTGCCCAGTTTTGCTCTGGCGACGGATTCAGGGTCTTCTTCCTCTGATAACCTCAGCAATGACGCCACTATCAATGTCACCCTGGCCGACGATGTGGCCAGCTGGGAATATAGTCTGGACGGCGGATCGACCTGGAGTGCCGGTAGTGGCACTAGCTTTGAGCTGGCGGATGATAGTGTTTATGCCATCGGTGAGGTGCAGGTGCGCCAG
>JBFGZQ010000025.1:0-36355 GCA_041586735.1 Motiliproteus sp. | reverse complement strand
CCCACCCAGTTTCGGCAGTGCAGGGGCCAACCACTCCAACACCTCGGTCGCTGGAGTAATAGGATAGGCGGCGACGAAACGGACCCCGCCACGCACCGCCCCTAAACCACAGGCTTCGTTACCGGAGATATTCCAACGGGGTTCGCGCTGCTCGACTTCCACACGGCTATCCACCGGTAGATGATCAAATTTAGGCAGGTTTTTCGCGGCCGCCATCCCGGCACGTACCGCCGCCATCCCGGCACTGACGGCCTCCTCACCCTTACGCCCCAGCGCCTTATCGATCACCTGAGCTACCGCAGTTTCTGGCAGTCCCACCAGCACGGTAGCCACACCCAGCGCCACCATATTGGTGCGGCCACCGGGTACCGTCTTGGCAATCCCGGGCAGGTCCAGCTGAAACTGCTGCTCGGCAGCATCGGTAAACGCCGCCGGTGGTTCTCCATGACCGATCACTAGGCTGTCGCTATCGAGTGGGATCTCGGCGGCGAAACGATCGGCATTTTTCCAGTCGATTCCCAGCAAGATGTCACAGTGCTCTTTATGGACCAGCACCGGTGTCGAGGACAACCGCAGCATCGCCGCTGCCTCGCCGCCTCGAATCTGCGGCCCAGCTGAGCGGGTCATCATCCCGAACCAGCCGGCGCGTCCTGCCGCCTCTAGTAACAGATTGCCCGCGGTCATCACACCGGAGCCGCCACTACCGGTCAGAGTAATAGATATAGAAGGTACCGTCATCTGGGTTGCTCCCCTTGTAGTTATTTTTATCGACGCTCCGCGATCGAGCCAATGATTGCATCCAAGCGATCGCTAAGGCTCCATCGGTCATTAATTCTAATGTTGACGTTAACAAGAACCTTGATCTATTATAGCCATAACTTAACGCCAACGTAAACATTGGGAATCTATTTTAAACCCTGCTTCAGAGCATGCCTTGAGCGCTGGAGACACAAACAACAAAAAAACAAGTCTTATCAAATGGTTGGACATCCATATGCGATATAACAATAGAACCATACGAGACCATCACCAGACCCTCTTTGCCCCACTCGCATGGCTCGAACGCCTCGAAGAGCAACAACATAATGGTGCCGATCAATACCACCCAGAAAACCGACTCCCGACGCTGTTGAATGCCACGTTGATCGGCTTAAAGACCGCCCTGCTACAGCTGCAGCAAGGATTAATATTTGAGCAGCAGCACCTGTCTGAGCTGTTTAAAAATTCCGGAAAAGCGTCGTCATTTGATAGTCTCAAACCACAGGGTCAACGCATTAGCGCACAGACCCAGCAACTGCTGGCTGTGCTAGCCAGGATCCATTCGCTGGTTAATAACGCGCCCTCAGACCGAGATCAGCCGGTGTACCTAGAAGACTGTTGGGATGAAATGTCAGCACGGGGCGCAGAACTGAGCGACCAGCTGATCCACTATTTGCATTTGGCCGAGACCCAGTATCTGCCCTTGGCCGATTATTTGTTAGGTCCAGTGTTAAGCCCCGCGTCAACCACGGCGCCCAGCAGTAGAACCGTTTCACAACGGATCACGGCATCCGTTCCAATGGGTATGCTAGCGCTCGCCAGTAGACCCCTCGCTGCGCAGTATCACTCGTCTTAATTTGGCCCATTATCGGAGATAATGACAATGAATGAATTTATGGTTTTGTTGCTCGGCACCGCGCTGGTCAACAATGTGGTGTTGGTGCAGTTTCTCGGTCTATGTCCCTTTATGGGCGTATCGAGCAAGATCGACTCGGCGCTCGGGATGGGACTGGCGACCACCTTTGTACTGACCCTAGCGGCTGCCGCCAGCTGGCTGATCGAGCATTATATTCTGCTGCCTCTGGATGTAGGCTTCCTGCGAATTCTCAGCTTTATCCTGATCATCGCCGGTGTCGTGCAGTTCACCGAGATGTGTATCCGCAGCCTCAGCCCAGCGCTGTACCAGAACCTGGGTATCTTTTTGCCGCTGATCACCACCAACTGCGCGGTTCTGGGTGTTGCCCTACTCAACAGCCAACAGGACAACAGTTTTTTCCATAGTCTGCTCTACGGCATGGGCGCAGCCTTAGGATTCCTTCTGGTACTGGTGATTTTTGCCGGACTGCGCGAACGGTTGGCACTCGCCAGCACCAGCAGCCTGTTCGCAGGCCCTCCCATAGCGTTCATCACCGCAGGTCTGCTGTCCATGGCATTCCTGGGATTCTCTGGTTTGCCGCTGTGATGACGCCTAGAAGGCAAAGAGTCTCAGTAGCCAATAACGACTCACCAGCACTAACGACCACTCACTTACTATCATCCGCTCACAACAATACCGGGAGTGCGGCATCATGATCACCTCCATCCTCATTCTAACCCTGATCGGCATCGCCTTAGGCTTACTGCTTAGCGCGGTGAATTATTTTCTACCCTATACCGAAGACCCGTTACTGGCGGAGGTGACCCAAATACTACCCGGCACCCAGTGCGGCCAATGCGGTTATGCCGGTTGTAGCCAAGCGGCTGCGGCGCTGATCGATGGTAAGGCACCGTTGACCCTCTGCCCACCCGGAGGGCCCTCAATGGCCCGACAACTGGCCGAAAAACTGGGGCGCCCCCTCGTGTCCAGCAACACCACAACAGTCACCCGGCCCAGTCTGGCCAAGATCCAGCCGGAACTTTGCATTGGCTGCACCAAGTGTATTCAGGAGTGCCCGACCGACGCCATCGTGGGTGCACCCAAGCAGATGCACGTGGTGCTCAATGAGGCCTGTAACGGCTGCGGCGCCTGTGTCGATGTCTGCCCTACCGAGGGCATCCTGTTAGCAGAGATGCAGCTGAATCTGAGCAATTGGCGCTGGAGCAAACCACCCCGTGCCAACCCCTTCAGAATTCCGTTGGTGAATATGGACACGCCCCAGGAGGGTAGCTTATGAAACTGTTTGGATTACGCGGCGGGGTCCACCCAGAAGCCCTGAAACATCACACCGAGCAACGTGCTATCCAGCGGATGCCGATGCCAAAACGGCTGTATATCCCGCTGCAGCAGCATATCGGCGCGCCGGCTAAAGCCGAGGTCGAGGTAGGAGATCGGGTCGACAAAGGTCAATTGCTGGCACGTAGCCAAGGGCTGATCTCCGCCCCGATTCACGCCCCCTCATCGGGCACCATCATCGCTATTGAGGATCACCCGGCACCCCACCCGACGGGCTTGCCAGTACGCACCATCGTCATCGAAACCGACCATCAAGAGCGCATTTTCAAAAACCTCACCGAGGCCGGTGATCCGTTTCAATTAAGCTCCCAACAGATTGCCGATCGTGTCGGTCAGGCGGGAATTGTCGGCATGGGGGGGGCAACCTTCCCCTCAGCCGTGAAGCTGATGCCGAACCCGAAAAATCCGATCCACACCCTGATTATCAACGGCAGCGAATGCGAACCCTACCTCAGCTGCGATGACCGGCTGATGCAGGAGCGCCCCGATGACCTGATCGACGGGATTCGCCTGATTCGCCACGCCCTGCAGGCTAAACGCGCCGTACTCGCCATCGAAGACAACAAACCCGCCGCATTCGCCGCAATGCACGCGGCCGCACAGCGTTTTGACGACGGCGTTAACAGCGTTGAGGTGGTGCAAATTCCATCGCGCTACCCGATGGGCTGGGAGAAACAACTGGTAGAGATCATCACCGGGCATGAACTCCCCCATGGCCAACTGCCCGGCGCTCTCGGCGTCTGCGTTCACAATGTCGGCACGGCCTTCGCTATCTACCGGACATTGCGCATCGACGAGCCGCTGATCTCGCGGGTGGTCACCGTCTCTGGCGGCGCGATCAGGACGCCGCAGAATGTGCTGGTACCGATCGGTACCCTGGTGGCAGATCTACTTGAGTTCTGCGATGGACTGACTGAAGAACCCGCCCGACTGGTGATGGGCGGGCCGATGATGGGCCAGGTCATACCGCACCAGCAGGTGCCGATCGTTAAGGGCAGCAGTGGCATTCTCGCACTGACTCGACACGAGATCGATGATGGTCCCGAGCGCCCCTGTATTCGTTGTGGCCGCTGCGTCAGCGCCTGCCCGGTAGGCCTGATGCCGCTGCTGATAGGCGCCAAAATGCGGGTCGATGATGTCACCGGCGCCGAACAGCTCGGGGTTCAGGACTGCATCAGTTGCGGCTGCTGCTCCTACGTCTGTCCGTCAAAAATACCGCTGGTACAGTATTTCAACTACGCCAAAGGCGAGCTGCAAGATCGCAGAACGACCAAGGTAAAAACCGACAAGACCCGTCAATGGGCACTAGCTCGAACCCTGCGCCTGCAGCAAGAAGCGGAACAGCGCGCCGTGTTAAAAGCACAACGGCAAGCGGCCAAGGCGGCTAAAGACGCCAAGGCAGCCCAGTCAACCAGCGACAACCCAACCCCAACAGCGGCTCAACAACCACAGCCACACTCCGAGGACATCCTGTGATCCGATTAAATCCTCAAGCGGGCCCTCATGTCCGCAACCCTGGCAAAGTCCCCTCATTGATGGGCAGCGTACTGCTGGCGTTACTACCCGCCACGCTGTTCGGTATCTACCTATTTGGTCTGCCGGCCCTCAATACCGTACTGCTATGCCTATTCAGTGCCGTTTTTTTCGAGGCGCTGTGCATCTGGCTGGTAAAAAAACGTCTGCGTCTGGTGCTTTTGGATGGCTCTGCGCTGCTCACCGGTTTGCTGCTGGCGCTGACCCTGCCTCCCTGGGCACCCTGGTGGATCGCCGTGGGTGGCACAGGCTTCGCCATCATTGTGGGTAAACAAGTTTACGGCGGTCTGGGGCAAAACCCCTTCAACCCGGCGATGCTGGCGCGGGTCGCACTGCTGCTGTCCTTCCCTCTGCAGATGACCAGCTGGGTCAGCCCGGCACCGCTGTTCTCGGCCGCCGCCCCCGGATTCTGGGATGCACTGGCGATCACCTTTCAGGGCCAGGCCATCCCCGACGGCCTGAGTAGCGCCACGCTGCTAGGGCAGGTCAAGACCGATCTGGGACAAGCCTTGCCTCTGAGCGAAACCCTTTCTAGCCACTATGATCTATGGCTCAACAGCATCGGCTTTAGCGCCGGCAGCCTGGGTGAAACCTCCGCATTGCTGATTCTCGCCGGTGGCCTCTACCTGATCAAACAGGGGATCATCAACTGGCAGCTACCGCTAAGCCTGTTGGCCAGTGTCGGTCTACTGTCCGGTATATTCCACCTGTTCGACCCTGAGCTTTATGCCAGCCCGTTGTACCACCTCAGCTCCGGAGCCTTGATGCTAGGAGCCTTCTTCATCCTCACCGATCCGGTGACGTCGCCTGCCACGCTCCGTGGTCAGGTCCTGTTTGGCTGCGGCTGTGGCTTGCTGGTTTTTGTTATCCGGACCTGGGGCGGATACCCCGAAGGTGTCGCCTTTGCGGTGCTATTAATGAACGGCATCGCCCCGCTGTTCGATCACTATATCAGACCGCGCCAGTACGGCCGTAACCGTCGCGGCCAACCGTTACCGATGCCCGTACAGACCGAGCTTCAGCGACCCTCCGGAGAGCGCTCATGAATACTGTGCCTAACAACGTGGTTATTGACCCGACAGATCCACCCAAAAGCCCGAAAGGACTGACGACACTGGGCTATCCTGGCCTATTACTGGGCGCTGCAGTATTAGTCTCGACGTCATTACTGGCGGTCGGCCACCTGGCCACCAAAGACGCCATTACTCTGCGTCAGGCCGAGGATCTGAATGCGTCCCTCAGCCAAGTGTTGCCCGCAGCCTTACGTGATAACGATCTGCTCCTGGCGCCGCTTGATCTGGTGCAGCCCGGAGCCGACTCGGTACGCATCTATCGTGCCGAAAACCAGCTCAATATCACCGCCGTGGCCTTCAGCGTCAGCGCCACCGAGAGCTATGGCGGTCCGATCAAGCTGCTGCTGGGAGTCGATGCCAGCGGGGAGATTCTAGGTGTCCGGGTGCTGTCGCATACCGAAACCCCAGGGCTGGGTGACAAGATAGAAACCGCCAAGTCCGATTGGATATTAAGCTTTGAAGGCCACTCGCTGGCCAACCTCAGCGCCAAAAGTTGGGCAGTTAAAAAAGATGGCGGTCAGTTCGACCAGTTCACCGGTGCCACGGTGACCCCACGCGCCGTGATTAAAGCGGTCAAACAGGGGCTAGAGTTCTATCAACAGCACCGTGCTGCCCTGTTGACTCCACGCACACCCACCGTTACGGCGACCACAACCGCGGGAGAAGCAACATGAGTTCTTATAGTCAGATCATTAAAGACGGCCTATGGCACAACAACGTGGTCTTCACTCAGCTGCTGGCGCTCTGCCCGCTACTGGCCGTCACCACTACTGCCACTAATGGCCTGGGGATGGGGCTGGCAAGCACCGTCGTGCTGACCGCATCCAACCTGCTGGTTTCGATGAGCCGCTCGATGCTCCGGCCAGAGATACGGATTCCAGTTTTCGTGCTGCTGATCGCCACCTTAGTAACCCTGGTGGATATGCTGATGAACGCCTGGCTACATGACCTGCACAAAATACTCGGACTCTTTATCCCGCTGATCGTTACTAACTGCGTCATTCTCGGCCGTGCCGAAGCCTTTGCTTCACGCCAACCCTTGCTGCCCTCGCTGTTGGACGGCCTGATGATGGGGATCGGTTTCACTCTGGCACTGGTGCTGCTGGGCGCAACCCGGGAGATTCTCGGTAGCGGAACCCTGTTCGCCAACGCCAGCCTGCTGCTCGGTCCTGGACTCACCGGACTGGAGACGATCCTGTTCGCTGACTATCAGGGTATCGTGCTGATGTTATTGCCTCCTGGCGGATTTATTGTGCTGGGATTTCTACTGGTGGGTAAACGCTTGCTGGACCGGAGTATCGAACAGGGCTGGCTACAACGCTTGCGCCGGACCAAAACCGCTTCCAAATCAACCCTGCTACCAGGAGAGTCATGATGAACATCAGTCTGGTGTACGCCGATTCAACCAACCCTCTGTGGCTGGATCTGGATGTCGCTGAAGATAGCACCCTGGGCGAGGCAATTACTCAATCAGGAATTCTCAAACGCTATCCCGGAATCAATCTAGACACCTATAAAACGGGCATCTTTGGCAAATTAGCCAAACTCGATCAGCCGTTACGAGCCGGCGACCGGATCGAGATCTACACGCCGGTAATCGTCGATCCTAAAACGGTCAAACGCCGCGATCGGGAGTGATCTGGATTCCCGAGCAAGGCGTGATCCTCTGCTAGAAAACCTCGATTCCGGCGCTCATTGAGCGCCGGAATTCCTTCAGGCGGAACGCAAGAGATACAGAAATATTGCCATTGATAAAAGATTGCGTATCATTAATAAACCCGTACTTGAGCTAAGCCCTTTACAACTGTGAGCCTAAAACAACAATAAGGATACGGATGTGCAGATGTCGACCCATACCCTGAGTAGTCGCACAGCAATGCCCGGATGTCGGTCTAAGGACTCGCCGTCTGCAAGCTGCCTGACAATCCAAGCCATGTCGCCCTACCCTGTTAGTCGTTGGCTGGCCGGTGAGGCTGAGCAGTGTGCCGACTGGATCGCCGAAGAGGTACCCGTGGCGCTGGAATACAACGGTGTGGCGCATGCGGTGATGATGTGCAGCCCGCAGCATCTCGAAGATTTTGCCCGTGGTTTTTCCCTCAGCGAATGCATCGTAGAACGTGCCGATGAAGTCTACGATATCCAGATATCGGAGCAGTCCGAAGGGATTCGACTCGCCATCACCATTCCCCAATCACGATTCTGGGCCCTGAAGTCACACCGACGGGCGATGGCGGGCCGTACCGGTTGCGGTCTCTGTGGTAAAGAGACGCTGGAACAACTGGCTCACGGCCTCTCTGCTGTTGCAGGCGGGCCCAGTATCTCCACCAGCGCAGTGGAACAGGCGTTGCAGCAGCTCGAGAGCCAGCAACCCCTGTTTAATAAAACCGGTTCTGTGCATGCCGCTGCCTGGTGCGACGCTGACGGCAACCTCATTGCGTTGCGTGAAGATGTCGGACGCCACAACGCCCTCGACAAACTGCTAGGCCACTGCCTCCACCGCGGCCTGCAACTCAATACCGGCATGCTGATCATGACCAGTCGCGCCAGTTACGAAATTGTCCAGAAAGCTGCGGCCTGCGGTATTTCGGTGATCGCCGCCGTTTCCGGACCCACGGGGCTGGCCGTGCGTCTGGCCCAGGATCTCGGCGTGACTCTGGTTGGCTTTGCCCGCCACCAGCGGCTCTCCGTCTACGCCCACCCCGAACGGATATGTTTATGACCGTCGTTGTGATCGAAAATCTAGATATTGTACTCCCTGTTATCGCACTCCCTGTTATCGCATTCCCTGTTATCGCAGGCTTGAGGAAGCACCCATGAAAAGCACCCGTTCCAACACCAAAACAGTGCCCACATACTGCTACAACTGCGTGGCCGGCCCTGACCCGATGAAAGTAGAGGTTGTCGACGGTGTCGCCACCCAGGTGATGCCCAACTTCGACACCTGCGACTCTCATCCCGGTAAAGGCCGTCCCTGCGTTAAGGCGTATGGACTGGTGCAAAAAACCTATAACCCGCACCGCATCCTGCAGCCGATGAAGCGCACCAATCCGAAAAAGGGCCGAAATGAGGATCCGGGATTTGAGCCGATCTCTTGGGATGAGGCGCTAACCCTGCTCAGCGATAAGCTCAACGATATTCGTGCTAAAGGGTTGGTCGATGAACAGGGCCTGCCTCGTACTGCGGCCACCTTCGGCCATGGCGGAACACCGATGTATTACATGGGTACCTTCCCGGCGTTTCTGGCCTCCTGGGGACCGATCGACTTCAGCTTCGGTTCCGGGCAGGGGGTTAAGTGTGTGCACTCCGAGCACCTTTACGGCGAATTCTGGCACCGCGCCTTTACTGTCGCGGCGGATACCCCCCACTGCCGCTTCGTCCTATCGATCGGCACCAATGTGGACGCTACCGGTGGCCCCTGCGCCGTCGCCCGCCATGCCGATGCCCGGGTGCGCGGTTACAAACGGATCCAGGTCGAACCACATCAATCGGTGACCGGTGCCACCGCCTCCGAATGGGTGCCGATCCGTCCCAAGACGGATGCCGCCTTTATGTTTGGGCTGATCCACAGCATGCTGCATGAACATTCGCGCTCACAACTGGATCTAGAATTTCTCCGCGATCGGACCGCCTCCCCCTATCTGGTAGGCCCTGATGGTCTGTATTTGCGTGACCCTAAAACCGCCAAGCCGCTGGTGTGGGACAGCATCCAGCAACGGGCGGTGGCGCACGATACCGAGGGCGTCGTTCCAGCCTTGGAAGGCACCTTCCGCGTAGCTGACGCACTCAGCGTCGATGCCGATGATCAACGCCAAGCTCTCCAGGATGTCGAGGCCGCAACCGGTTTCACGATGTTAGTCGAGCATGTGGCCCAATACAGCCCCGACTGGGCGGCCCGTGTTTGTGATGTTCCGGCCGAGACCATCCGTCGAATCGCGACCGAATATCTGGATAACGCCTGTATCGGCGAAACAATCGAGATTGACGGTGCCACCCTGCCCTTCAGACCCGTCGCGGTCACGCTGGGCAAATCGGTCAACAATGGCTGGGGCGCCTACGAGTGCTGCTGGGCACGGACCCTGATGGCGGTCTTGGTGGGCGCATTAGAAGTCCCCGGCGGCACTGTGGGTACCACCGTGCGTCTGAACCGCCCTCATGAAGATCGGCTGCGCAGCATCAAGCCTGGCGTCGATGGCTTTATGGAGCAGAAGCTCAACCCGACCGACAAGGAAAACTGGGTGGCGCAGCCCAGCGGCCGTAATGCCCACACCACGCTGGTGCCGATCGTCGGTAACACGGCCTGGAGTCAGGCGCTAGGGCCGACACAGCTGGCTTGGATGTTCCAGAAAGAGCGTCCCGAAAACTTTAATCTGACCGCCCCGAGCCAACCCGATATCTGGTTTGTGTTTCGCTCCAACCCCGCGATTTCATTTTGGGATACCCATAACCTGATCGAATCGATCGCCGAATTTCCCTATACGGTCAGCTTCGCCTACACCCTCGACGAGACCAACTGGATGGCCGACCTGCTGTTGCCCGAAGCCAGCGATCTAGAGTCGACCCAGTTGATCCCCATCGGCGGCACCAAATTTGTCGAGCAGTTCTGGAAACACAAGGGCGCGATACTCCGGCAGAAGGTGGTCGAGCCACAGGGCGAGGCCAAGGATTTCACTTGGATCTCCACCGAACTGGCCAAGCGCACCGGCCTGTTGAACAAGTACAACAATGCCATCAATCGCGGTGCGGGCGGTGTTGCACCACTCAAGGGCGAAGACTACGACTTCAGCCTGGATACAGAAACAGTCCATCAACCCGAAGCGATCTGGGACGCGGTCTGCAAAGCCACCAGCAGCCAGCTCAGCGATAATAAGGAGACTCGGGATCTGGAGTGGTTCAAGGACAACGGCCTCTACCTGAAACCTATCTCGCAACAGGCCTGGTATCTCTATCCCACCATGAAAGAGCAGGGCTTGCGCTTCGAGATGCCCTACCAGGAGCGGCTGCTGCGGATCGGCAAGGAGTTGGGCAACCGTCTGCATGAACAAGAGATCGCCTGGTGGGACGAGCAGTTGTCGGAATACTCAGCGCTGCCCGAATGGCACGATGTGCCCGGTCGCTGGGAAACCGCACTCAAAAACGAAGGTTTTGACCCTGCCGACTACCCCTTCTGGCTACTGGCGACCAAGAGTATGCAATACCACACCGGGGGCAACGTCACCAACCAGTTGATGCGCGAAGTGTCACAAAATGTTCGCGGTCATGCTGGGGTTATCATGAATACCAGCAGTGCCGCCAAGCTAGGGATCGAGCACAACGACCGGGTCGCAATCCGCTCCCATATCGGCGTCACTTACGGACGCGCCGAACTGATCCAGGGGGTCCGACCGGACACCTTAGTGATCGTGGGTCAGTTCGATCACTGGGCCACCCCTTACGCCAAGGACCTAGAGATGCCAAGCCTCAACACCATAGCACCGATGTCACTAGAGTTGACCGATGCCACGGGGTCAGGCGCCGACATCGTCCGCGTATCCGTCAGCAAGGTAACAGGAGAATCGCTATGACCCGTTATGTCAGGATGCCAATCCACCATGCCATCGCACAGTCAGGGTCACTAGAGTTGACCGATGCCACGGGATCAGGCGCTGACATCGTCCGCGTATCCGTCAGCAAGGTAACAGGAGAATCGCTATGACCCGTTATGCAATGGCAGTCGACCTGCGCCGCTGTGTTGGCTGTCAAACCTGCACCGCAGCCTGTAAACAGAAAAATGCTACCCCACCGGGGGTGCAATGGCGTCGGGTATTGGATATTGAATCGGGGGAATTCCCCGATGTAACCCGCACCTTTTTGCCAGTGGCCTGCATGCATTGTGACGAGCCACCTTGTGAGGAGGTATGCCCGACCACCGCCACTCAGAAACGCGATGATGGCTTGGTCACCATCGACTACGACCTGTGTATCGGCTGCGCTAACTGCGTAATGGCCTGCCCTTACGAAGCGCGCTCGATCGTCCATGAGGCCAAATTTGCCTATGGCGACAAGCCGATGCCTAATGAGGCGGAACTGTTTGATCCTTCACAGATCAATGTCTCAACCAAATGCACATTCTGCATCGACCGAATCGATCTGGCCAAAGAGACCGGCTTAACCCCCGGCGTCGATCCTGAGGTCACTCCGGCCTGCGTTAACTCCTGTATCTCGGGTGCAATGGTATTCGGCGACATAGAAGACCCCTCCAGCAACATATCCAAACTGCTGGAAGAGACGAAAAGCTTCCGCCAAAGCGAAGAGTTGGGCACAGGCCCCGGTGTTTACTATATATGGGATAAAAACAATGAAGAGCTCTAACTCAGGTATCTCCTCCCGGATACAACGTAACTGGGACTGGCGTGCCGCCGGAAATTTCATCGGTGGCGGCGTTGGCAGCGGTCTGATTTTCTGGGCAACGTTATTTAGCCCATTAGGATTTGACGCTCAACTACCGATGCTGGCTGGATTGGCACTGGTCGGTATAGGCTTATTCTGTGTATGGCTTGAAATTGGTCAACCTTGGCGGGCGCTTAATGTATTTAAGCATATGTCCACGTCATGGATGTCTCGTGAAGCGATGGTAGCCCCCTTGCTGTTCGGCACGGGCGCTGCTGCCTGGTTATTCGAGCCGTTGCTGGCTTGGCCTACAGCGCTATTGGCGTTGCTGTTTCTGTTCGCCCAATCTCGTATATTACGGGCAGACAAAGGCATTCCCGCTTGGCGCCACCCGCTCTGCGCGCCTCTTGTCGTGATCACCGGCTTGACCGAAGGGGCGGGCTTACTGTCAGTAGCCCTACCACTGATCGATCAACCCCAACCCTGGATCTGGGCTCTATTACTGAGCTTGCTGGCTCTTAGAATCTGGGCATGGCGTAACTACCGCGCAGGCTTGGAACAAGCCAGTGCACCACCCGCCTGTCAAAAAACATTCGCCGCTATCAACACTAAGTTTTTATGGCTTGGACACTTAGTACCGGCGTTATTACTCGCTCTAGCCCTCGCCCTACCAGAAGCCGCTATAGTGGCAGGATTGCTAGCGGTGCTCAGCGGTGCATGGATGAAATACATCCTGATCTGCAAAGCATCTTTTATCCAAGGTTTCAGCATGCCGCATTTGCCCGTACGCGGCCAATCGTCATCACGGCGCCCCACGTCGGCTGCCTAAACGGATTTACCGTTGCGCTATGCGCATTGCGGCGGAGCTTAAACAGTCCGCCGATTTTTATCATTGACACCCAGCCCACGGGCGAGTGAATGCAATAACACAGGCTAGCCCGACGACTGGAAACCATGCCCCGGCAGATGGAACAGCCCATGTCTTGGTCCCGAACTTAACAGATACTGGAGAACTACAATGTCCAACGGCCGTTTAACAGCACTCAAAAAAGCGCTGCAACTTGAAAACGATGGGATGGCGTTCTATGCCGCATCGATGGAAAAGTCGACTAGCGATATGGGTAGGCAGATGTTCGATTATTTGCGTCAATCCGAAAAAGGCCACATCAAACGCATTACCGAAATTTATCATGCCCTAGAACAGTCAGGTAATTGGCCTGAAGTCGCCTCTTCAACAGCGCATCTAGAACAAGAGCAACAGCAGCGCAAAAATATCTTTAGCAGTGCCCTGGAGACCATCAAACAACAACAAAAGCTCAACACCGATGATTTAGATGCGCTTAAAAAAGCCGCTGCGTTCGAGCGTGATGGCGAGCATTTTTATGCCGAACAAGCCAAAACCGCTACCGACCCTTTTGAACAAGCGTTTTATCAGCAGTTGGCCGATGAAGAAGATCACCACCTCCGTTCCATCGAAGACAGTATCCAGATGCTAGAAGACCCTCAGGGGTTCTTTTCCCAGTACGAGAAAGGCACCATGGCGATGTAAACAATCCCAAAAGCAGCCCCCCACTGCAGTGCGTACCAGGTCGGCAGTGGGTTTTCGAGCAGGTCGCCATACCGCTGATATACGTGCTCAAACCACCCAGTAGCGTTAACGCCCAGGCGGCCCATCAACCGCTTCAGGCCTGCAGCCTGTATTAAAACCTATAGCGCAGAATCCCTTTCGATGGCCACGATTTCAAAAACTTCAGTACCCTTTCACCAGGGTTGGGTCATGGTGATCGCCGGAATATTCACGCTGTTTGCCTGTCTCGGACTCGGCCGTTTTGCATTAGGCATGTTGCTCCCAACGATGGGCACAGGCCTGCAATTAAGTTATGCCGACATGGGGTTCATCAGCACCGCAAACTTCGTCGGTTACCTATTCTCCGTGCTCATCAGTGGACGTCTGAGTCTGGCATGGGGAATCAGACGAACGATTTTTTGCGGCTTGATACTGGTGGGTCTCTCTATGCTGCTGATCAGCCAAAGCCAACACTTCACCCCCCTATTAACGCTCTATCTGATCACGGGCATAGGAACAGGTTTGGCTAACATCCCGGTGATGGTACTGATCGCACAGTGGTTTACACCCGCTTACCGTGGTCGTGCTGCAGGCTGCATGATTATCGGTAATGGGATGGGCATTGTCTTCAGCGGCCTATTAATCCCTTGGCTCAATAGCCAATGGGGCGATCAAGGTTGGCGTATCGCCTGGTTCAGTTTTGGTAGCCTGGTCATCATTATCGGATTGCTTGTTCATCTGGTGGTACGCGATAATCCGGCCCAAATGGGGTTACATCCGCTAGGTGCTGACGAGCCTACCCGGCATGGAGTGCAGCCGTTATCCGCACCTAAGCATCCACGACAGCTGTTGCTGCACCTTGGCAGCATCTACTTCCTCTTCGGGTTCACCTATGTCATCTATGTTACGTTTATTGTCACCACGCTGATCCAGGAGCACGATTTTTCCGAATCGGTGGCGGGATGGTTCTGGATCGCCGTCGGGCTGCTTAGCATGTTTTCGAGCCCGCTGTTCGGCAGTCTGTCGGATCGACTCGGCCGCCGAAGCGCCATGATCCTGGTTTTCACGTTACAAACCAGCGCCTATCTCTTAGCCGCCTCTGGATGGGGGCAGTCCGTGTTGTTTTTGTCGATGGTTCTATTCGGCATCTCCGCGTTTAGCCTTCCGGCTATCATGGCCGCAACCATTAGCGATCGTCTGGAACCGGCACAGGCGGCCACAGTGTTCGGCTACGTCACCTTCTTTTTCGGTGTGGGTCAGATATCGGGGCCGGCACTGGCCGGTATTCTGGCCGAATACAGTGGATCATTTTCTATTAGTTACCTACTGGCAGCGGCCATGACAACAATCGCAATTTTGCTGACGCTACGGCTTAATGAAGCGAGTCATTAAGCGTTATCAGCGTCTTGCAGCACTCCGGTGCGATCAACTAGCTGAATAGATAAGCTATAGACCTGATTTGACCATTAAGCGTTTCAGATTAGAAATTGCCGTATGTGGCGACAGTCCTTTAGGACAAGAAAAATCACAGTTCTGGATGCTGTGGCAGCGATAAAGGCTGAAAGGATCTTGAAGCAGGCTCAGACGCTCCTGTGTTTTAGTATCACGACTATCCAATACAAAACGGTACATTTGCAGCAAACCTGCCGGGCCAATGTATTTGTCCGGATTCCACCACCACGATGGACAGGACGTGGTGCAACAGGCGCACAAGATGCACTCATAATATCCATCAATCTTTGCTCTATCCTCCGGAGACTGCAATCGTTCAGTGGCAGGTGGAGGGGTATCATTTTGAAGATAGGGTTGGATCCGTTCATACTGCTTCCAGAATATACCCATATCGACCACCAGGTCACGGATCACTGGCAAGCCAGGTAGTGGCCTGATAATTAACAAGTTATCTCTGACGACTGCTGATAGTGGTGTTATACAGCTTAAGCAATTCTTGCCGTTTAAGTTCATCCCATCAGAGCCGCACACTCCCTCACGGCATGAGCGTCTATAGCTCAATGTGGCATCTCTTTTTTTGAGATCTTCAAGCACATCAAGCACCATCACATCTCGCCCCTCGGCATCGTAGTCGATGGCTTGCATGTACGGTTTGTCATCTGTTTCTGGGTTGTATCGATAGATTTCTATTTTCATTTCGCGGCTCTTCCACATTACCCATGCTTATTGGGTGCGATTGTTTTCACAGCAAAAGAGATAGCACCTAAAGGGTAGATGAAAAAGCACCTCTATACCGACAAACAAACGTGAAAAATACTTTCTCCACTCAGAACCATAAAACCAATCGAGTCTGACCCTTTTGATTTCAGTGGCATGGATCCAATGCTGTTGATAAGAGTTCAGCCGAATGCTCGATAGAAAATGCATTGTCGGAATAAATAAAAGGCTTGGGTCGACTGATATGGTAGCCCTGTGCATAGGTAATATTGGCTTCTTTTACTGCTAGCAAAACCTCTTCACTCTCCACAAATTCAGCCACTGTTTTAGCCCCCAGGCTATGGGCAAGGTCTGCAATGCAGCGCACTACTGCAGAATCGATTTTGCTGGCCGCCATATTGGCTACAAACTCGCCTTCTATTTTGACATAGTCGATCGGGAAATGTTTAAGATAGTGAAAGGAGGAGAAGCCTGAACCAAAATCGTCCACCGCCAGATGAAAGCCTTCATTCTTTAGACCCACCACGAGTTGCTGTAGTAGCTTGAAGTTTTTGACCGTATCCCGCTCGGTGATTTCAAACACGATACGAGAATTGTCGATGCCGGCCTGTTTAACAATTTCTTTAATTCGAGGAATGAATTCACTCAATATCAGCGAGCGTGGAGAAAGGTTAATAAACAAGAGTCCAAGGAAGTTCTCTTTTTTCACCTGCTGCAAGGCTTTTTCTAAAACCATGTAATCCAAGGTGTGAATAAGCCCCATAGATTCGGCAATTTCGATAAACTCATGAGCGCCGATCACTTGACCATTATCCAGATGGATTCGACTAAGAACCTCAACGGCTTCTATTTTGTCATTTTCCATACCCATAATGGGTTGGAAATAGGGAACGATTAAATTATTTTCAATCGCATGAGAGATAAGACGGCCCTTCTCATTCAAATCGAGATAAATTTCTATAACATCCTCGGATGAAGGAATGCAGACGCGGTTCTTACCTTGCTTTTTCGCCTTGTACATGATGTTATCGGCAAACATAAACAGGTCTTTCTGATTTTGCGCATGGTCGGGGTAGATAGCCATACCGATCGACATGGTGCATTTAACTAACTCACCGCCAGTCGTGGCCAACTCAAGTTTATTAACCTGATCCAGAATACGCTGACCGACCATAGAGGCTTGCTCGAGATCGGCCTCCGGGAGAATAATCACAAACTCATCACCGCCATAGCGCGCCAGAATATCACCACCGCGTAGACTGTTTTTTAGGCTACGGGCAAACTCCTGAAGATACTTGTCTCCGAAATTGTGGCCGTGGGAGTCGTTGATATATTTAAAGTTGTCCATATCGATAATCAACAGACCAACTTTATTGTCGTGACGCTCGCTGCGATTGATCTCGTAACCCATCAGCTCCCAGAATAAGCGTTGATTATAAAGGCCTGTTAAAGGGTCACGGGTGGCATAATACTCCAGATCCTTAGTGTATCTATAAATAGCTTTGACAGAACCAACCACATTAAGCAATGTCGACAGAATGCTCTCTATCACCAGTATGCGGGTTTCATCTTTGGCGATATCCGAATGCACCCCGACACCAACAATGCCCCCGATCTTGGGCGTATCCAGCAGCAGGCTTTTTGTTTGAAATGCAATCTCTTCACAGTCCAGCACCACGGGATCACCAGTGGTGCTGGAAAAATGATGGTTGACCTGTAAAGACGCACTACCCTGATGCTGTGGACTTTGATTCAGCGTATCAGAGATAACTCTCTCTATCTCCTGTTGACTCTGCTCTGAGGCGGGAGCCAGCCAGAATATATCCAGATCGTAGTGATCCTCTTCAACCTTGAATATGCTGAACAACGTGTACACGTTGAGTACCTGATTGATCTCAATCAGCATCATGCTGACATATTCATGCCAATCCCGTACGACATCAGAGGTGATAACGAAGCGCTCCAACAAGCGGATCTCGAACTCGAGAAGGTCTTTATCAACGGCTACCGTGCGCAACTTATCCGTCAGCTTACCCACTTTTTCAAAAACTTTATTCAGGTCTGAAAACCCGAGCTCTGTCGAGTGAAACTGTATTTTAGTAAGGTCGGAGACGGATTGAATACTATCGATGCGTTCTTCGAGAAGGTTGATCGATTGATTGATACGCCGGTTGAGAAAATATATCACCAACAGGGCAAGAATCAGCGGCAGCGGGGCCATCAGCAATAAATTTTTTACTAGACTGTTTTGAGAATTAATCAGCAACGGCTCAAGATCACGACGGACTTCAATAACGCCAAGAACATCTCCATCCTGGGCGTTAGTATGGCAAGCTAGGCATTCAGCCTGGGCTTTTAATGGATAGCTGTAACGAAGCAGGTTATCATCTTGCACGGTCTGCGGATTAAGGTTATCGAAGGTTTCTTGAATAAAAGGATCGATACGTGTCTGAGAGATAGGACCATAAAGCTCAGATACGAGCGCACCACGGTATACACCGATGCTATAGGATTTCTCGTCGTTTCTCTCTTGCAGGTTCGAGATAAAGTCTTCTAATTGCTCACGGCTCCAGCCTTGACGCATGATTTTATACATCGACTCAAAAGTCGTTGTGGCCAGGGTGCTGGATACCTCGATAGCGTTACTTCTGATGGCTGAGTTATAAGCTTGGGTTGCCCCAAAATAAATAATAAAAAACCCAATACTTGAAAAAACAACCGAGGTGTAGAGTAAAAAACTCTTGATCGACAGCTTTTTTTTAGTCATAGCGGCATAAAGATTCATAAAACTTTTACCCTCGACAGATGAGAGGATTCTTTGCCTATTGACCGACTCAGTGGAGGATAACAAAGGGGACCAGAGTGAGCAGAAGGCTGTTCTGGAGTGCGCCTAATACACACATGCTGGAAACTGTAATCTGCGCTAATCATCGAGACATCCTTTTCCTGCTTACACCACAGTGAAGACCTGGGCGAGCGTAGCGCTCACTCTAACCGGAGTTGGTTCTTATATCCATATCATCTGTCGATAGGGTCCTCAACAATTAAACATCTGTTGATCTGTATCAATCCTGAATCGGTGATCTCATCGGCTCGTTCAGCCTTGCATTCAACCAAAACACCCAGGGGTGAGCAAGTACTGGGCACCTCGGGTTATTCGAGATGCCTTTAAGTTAGGACCATTTGGGTCAGACCTTTTCGGTTTTGTCGAACGGGCGAAATCTTGAACGAGCCTTACGCAACCCCTCCAGAATACAGCGCTAACCAATGCGCGACTACTCTCTCCATGGGTTCTTTTTCATACTCATTTCGTATGAGATAAGGCTAGCACTTGTGTCGAGCCAAAGTGGAGCTTATGCTGCCGCCATCGATGATAGGGCTGTAACCAAACATCAGATCGGCAGGCAGATCCAGCACCTAAGTGGTCTTCGGGTTAGCGATCAATCCAATTCTCAGTAGAAAACAGCTCGCTAGATTGGCGATAAAATAACAAGGAAACTCTTGCTGCAATGAAACTCCGCGCTGAACCTACGAAAAATTATCGACTACTGTTTTCGCTCTATTTTCTGGGTTTTGGGATTTTGGTGGCCCTGATCACCTCGTTTATCAACTATAGCGCCAGTGTCACCAACATAGAAAAAAGACTCCAGCATATGGCGGTCACCGAATCGCAAAGCAAGCGGGAGCACATTACCAATTACATAGACCGTGCCGAGAGGCTGCTTTTTGCAATAACCGACAATCAACTCACCCGTAGCTATCTTCTATCACCAGGAGATGAGAACAGACAAAACCTGATCCAGCTGCTCTACGCGCTGTCGATGAGCAGTAAAGATATTATGCAACTTCGCTATCTTGACGCGTCTGGTCGAGAGGTCGTCAGAATTAATCGTGACAAGTCGAGCGCCAGCTTGCGGGTGGCGCCTGATGATGAACTCCAGGATAAGGGGCAGCGTTATTATTTTAAAGCAGCATCAAAGCTGGGCTTTGATGAGGTCTGGCATTCCAACATTGATTTAAATATAGAGAACGGCCAGATCGAAAAACCCTATCGGCCGACACTCAGGCTGGCGACACCCTTGATTATTGATAACCAGTTTCAGGGGGTGGTTATCGTCAATTTATTGTTTGAGAATGAAATTAATTTCCTAACCAATAATCCTGATTTTCTAGTCTATCTGGTAGATAAGGACGGTGAAATTATCCATGACCCTGACACAAGCGGGTCATGGAGCCGCTATCTGGACAACAAACAGAACATGCAGGATCTATTTCCTGAGGCCGTTGAGGGAATTACCAGTCAAGACAACTATAAAGTCCAGGGGCTTTATTCGTTCAGCATGACGGACCTGTTCAATAATGATGAGGGACTACGAATTGTTTTTGTGGCTAGGCCTGAGGTGATGAACAGCATGAAGAGTACCAACATGCAAGCCGCTCTGTTGGTTGCCTTTACGGTATTGTTGGTGTCTGTACCGCTATCCTGGTTTATCAGCCTTATTCCGTCGAAGTTGCAATCCAAATTGTCCTCTGCCTATAACAAGATTCACAAAAACGCGGTGATCATCGATAAATATGTAATGCTGTCAACCACAGACACACAGGGGAATATCAAGGAGGTAAGCTCTCGTTTTGCCGAGGTTACCGGCTACAGCAGCGAACAACTTATCGGCAAGCGACACAATCTTATCCGCCATCCGGATACTCCGCCGAGCACCTACGAAGAGATGTGGGGAACCATTCTTGGCACGGGTGTCTGGGAGGGTGAGATGAAAAATCGCAATAAGCGCGGCGAGAGCTATTGGATACATAGCATTATCAATCCGAATCTAAACAGCGCCAGTGAAATTGAGGGGTTCACGGCGGTTGACCAGGATATTACCGATAAAAAGCGCATAGAAGCGCTCTCTATGACGGACAGTTTAACCGGACTGTATAACCGCCATAAGCTTAACGAGTTACTGCTCTGCGAGGTATCCCGATCTTCGCGTTACCAGACCCCGACCTCGGTGATTCTAGTGGATGTTGATTATTTTAAACGCATCAATGATAGCTACGGCCATAACGTGGGTGATGATGTGCTGGTGCAGCTGGCGGCTATTTTCAGGAAAAACTCCCGAGAGTCTGATTGTCTGGGGCGTTGGGGTGGTGAGGAGTTCCTGATCATCACCAGCAATTCGGATGCCCGTAGCGCGGTTGATTTTGCTGAAAAACTACGTGCAGCCATCCATAACGAGCTATTCCCCAAGGTAGGTCATATCAGCGTTAGCTGCGGTGTTGCTCAATACGTGGCTGGGCAAGATGCGACGCAATGGATCTCTTCTGCCGACAAGGCCCTGTACCAGGCCAAGGAAGCAGGTAGAAATCGTGTGGTGAGGAGTTGATAAAGAGATACTCCGCCTAATCAGCGACACTGGAAACGGACAGATCACCTCAATGCCCATCCCTTATGGGTTAAATACATTACCCTGAGCCGTGACACCAGACCAAAACCCAATACATTCCCGATAAAAGCACCCAGAACCCAGGGAATAGCACTAATAAAAAGCATTTGAGCACCCAATAGATTAAATATGAGACAAGCCACAGCGCCATACGCTAGATAATAGCCATATTTGCTTTTTCTAATAAACAATAGCTCATTGCGGCCGAGTAGTAGCCCACTCATCGCAGCCCCAAGAACAACAAACAACAGACCACAAATCACGTAAAATGTAAAAAAATCAACCTGCTGATGAAGATTATGGAAAAATTCGTTATGACTGCCGAATGCTATGCCAAATTGTGGGCAAAAATATAGGGTCGCAATCCCGACAACAGTCTCTATAGCAGAAAACTTTGCAAAAACTCGCCAGCGTGGAGGATATATATCACGCTCCACCCTGTGCACAACCTTAGCGTCGAGAGCAGAGGACGGCGCGACGGGCTTAGCGCCAACAAAATCACAAAACTCGTGCAGAGATTGCTTTTCTATATCGGATAATCGAGTTTTTCCCATGCTATTGCTCCTTGCCTGACATCAGGCTACGCAGCTTCAGGATCGCCCGGCTGACGATCTTTCTTGCATTGAGTGGTGACAGGTTCATGTGCTCTGAAATTTCCGCGAATGAGAGGCCATCATTGAATCTCATACCTAACATTTGGCGTTGGTCTGCGCTGAGACTCGATAACTCAGAAACGGCTTCGGAAATATCCTGGGCTGTCGTATGCTCATCAAGCGCACTGTCTATCTCTTCAGAACTTACCTGAATATACTTACCACGAGTTTGCTGTTTACGCAGGTGATCAATCGATGCATTTCTCACAATAGTAAATAGCCAGGGCAGAAAATGAATATTCTCTGTGTATTTGAACCGATGGTTATGCAGCTTGACGAAGACCTCTTGAAATACATCCTCTGCTTCCGCTTTGCTGCTAAGTTTGGCAATAAGAAACCCTAACACCCTGGCCTTATGTCGCTGATAGAGCGTCAGAAATGCCTGCATATCTCCCTTAGCGTAAGCTTGCATCAACTCCTCATCGGTCATTAATATCCTCCTGCTAACTAATACGGAACAGCAAGGGAGAGTGTGACATAAAAGAAATATTAATTCTAACCTATTGATTCATATACGCTACTTTAAAGTCATAGCAAAGTATTCTCTCAGCTGTCACAAAACTGTCCGTTGATACGTTCTAATCATTGTAACCAAAACCTTAATCACCAAGGAGCATTCTGTATGAAACGCACTATCGCAATCACCCTAGTGTACCTATCCAGTACTTTTTTTTCGTACGGGTATGCTGAGGACGGCCACAGCCACGGACACAGCGGTCATAGTTCTGAGACAGCAACACATGGATTGAGTCTGAACAATGAAGATCGATGGAACATGGATGAGCATACCCGAACCGTATCACAGAACATGAAAAAGACATTTTTTGCCGCCGACCATTCAACGCAAGAAGGTTTGAATGCCGTAGGTATGGTACTCCAGACCCAGATGGAAGAACTTATAGCGGGCTGCACCATGCAGGGTAAATCTCATGATCAGCTGCATATCTTTTTAAACGACCATATTCCAACGATCAGCGCGCTTAGTAAAGCTGACAATTACGATTCCGCAAGAGCATCAGCAATTCAACTTAAGGGTCAATTTGAGACTTATCAACTGTATTTTAAATAATTAAAATATTGCGAGTCAGTGACACTGATTTATTTATCAACAGACTCAGAATGGAAATTCTCGAGCCTATAAATAACTCTGTTGTCACTGACGGTTTTCTCCCGCTCTCCATATTAGCTCTTGCGGTATCGGCTATTGCCTTGTGGCTCTACCAGCCGATAATTAATACTAGGCCTGCCTACCGAGCGCCTCTAACATCGCCTGAATACTGGTGATTTTCTCACGCGGTTTGCCTTCGCGCTCGCCTCGGCTCAGCTCTTGTGCATCAAGCTGTTGCCACTCGTCAAAACACACAAAACGGATCCCCTTGTCGGTCAGCCACTGAGCGGTATCACCTGGCAGCAGCTGATCACCGACCGGGCTGGGGTACTGAGCGACATCGGCAAACAGCTGCTCTAGGGTGGCCAGAGAATCCTGTTTGTTGGTGCCTATGACCCCATTAGCGCCGCGCTTGGCCCAGCCCACCACATAGCGTCTGGGGATCGGCTGATCGCTAGCCAGATCCCACAGCCTCCCGTCGCGATTGGCGATAACCCCCCGACTCGGATCCAGCTGTAACCCGTTGACGGGCTTGACCTGATAGCCAATCGAGTTAAAGACCAGCCCCGCTGGATGCAGCTCAGATGCTTGGCTGATACTGAGCCCCAGCTGGCCGTACTCATCCTCAAAAAGTTCATTTTTGGCCAATCGAATCCCTTGCACACGACCCTCAACACCCACAATGTCAATCGGCGAGCGCCGAAACAGAAAACGAATGGTCTTGCGTTTTCCTCCAGGGACGTTGGCCGAGATCTGCTGTAAAAACTCCAGATTGCGGAGTAAACGCTTATCAGCAGTTTGCTCTAGCAGCTGCTGGCTGATCGCCTCCAGTTGCAATTCCGCGGGCTCGACGCAGGCCAGCGCTTGTTCCAGATCGGGAAATTTACGCACGCCAACCGGGGTAAAAGCGGCCTGCAGCGGACCGCGCCGGGCCACGATCTCGATCTCTTCGATACGGCTGTGGGTCAGCGCTTCCACGGCATAATCGGCTAGGTCGGTCTTGGCCATCTCGGCGGGGCTTAGGGCCAGGATCCGGGCGATATCGGTGGCCACGTTGCCCATACCTATAATGACCGCGCGCTTACAATTGAGATCGATCGGGTAATCACGGTAATCCGGATGGCCGTTATACCAGCCGACAAAGGCACTGGCAGAATGGCAGCCGTGCAGTTGCTCACCCGGTATACACATAGCTCTATCGCTCTGCGCGCCGATCGCAAAGATCACCAGATCGAAGCGTGCTTCAAGCTCCTCGATACAGATATCCTCTCCAAACTCGACATTGCCCCAAAAACGGAAATTGGGTAACTGGGCGATCTTCTCATAAATATGGGTGATCGATTTTATCGACTGGTGATCCGGTGCCACTCCGGCTCTGACCAAACCATAGGGGGTCGGCAGATACTCGAACATATCCACCTCGGCACTCAGCCCCTGGCGCTTTAACAACCCCTCTGCGGCATAAAAACCGGAGGGACCCGAACCGATAATCGCCGCTCTTAGCGGTCGTTTTTCACTACCTATAACTCTACCTATAACTCTACCTATAACAACGTCAGTCATCTGTCCCTCGCGGTTTAAGCCCTATCCATCTCACTGGTCAACACGCTAGCGGATCAGCTATACCGCCGCAACTGCTGTTTTAACGCCTCATCCATCGGCAGCGATCGTTGCTGCCGGGTATCCGCCCACACCAGTACCGACTCGGCCGTAGCAAAACACTCGCCGGCGATAAACAAACCCTGCCCCAACAGCAACGAACTGTTGCCCACATGCAACACCCGGGTACCGATACGCACCGAATTGGGATAGTGAGCGGCGGCCAGGTATTTCAACCTAAACTCCGCTATCACCCAGCCGATACCGGTTCCGGCGGTACTGCCAGGCCAGCTAGATTCGAGGAAATCGACCCGGCCGCTCTCACAATAGGTGGCGAAGGCGACATTATTGACATGGTTGAGTCGGTCCAGATCAGCAAAGCGGACGATATCGTCGGTCCAGTGAGGATAGATCTCCAACTGCCGCAGATCCAGAGCCGTGGCATCGCTCATCAGCTCGCCTCCTTACGTTCCACTAGGGTCAGAATGTCGTAGATCGCGACCGGCTGTTGATGCTGATTGCGTACCTCGACATCCCAGACCACCACCCCGGTGGCCTTGAGATCCTCAGGACGAGGTTGTTTTTTTATTTTGCGCTTGCAGGTTAGGCGCACTTGAAGGGTATCGCCAATCCCGACCGGCTCGATAAAACGCAGATTATCGATGCCGTAATTGGCCAGCACCGGGCCGGGCGCAGGGTCAACAAACATCCCCGCCGCGGCCGAGATCACAAAATAACCGTGCGCCACCCGCTTGCCGAACAGCGAGTCTTGGGCGGCCAGCTCGTCGAAGTGGGCATAAAAGTGATCGCCGGAGAGACAGCCGAAGTTGACCACATCGGCTTCGGTGACGGTGCGTCTATGGGTATTCAGGGTGTCGCCCACCTGCAGCTCCTCAAAATATTTGCGGAACGGGTGCTGCACATCCAGGCGTTGTTCGCTGCCGGTATTGAACTCAGCGGTGATCGCGGTCAACGTGTTGGGATGCCCCTGAATGGCGGTACGCTGCATATAATGCTTTACCGCCCGCAGCCCGCCCAACTCTTCACCGCCACCGGCACGCCCCGGACCGCCATGAACCAAGCTCGGCAGCGGCGATCCGTGACCGGTCGATTCTTTGGCGCAATCGGCGTTCAGCACCAGCATTCGTCCATGGTACGCGGCCGCACCGAGAATCAGGGTTCGAGCCTCATGGTTATCGGCGGTGACCAACGACCCGACCAGACTACCGCGACCGAGTTTAGCGAGACTGATCGCATCAGCAATGCTGTCGTAAGGCATCAGCGTGGATACCGGCCCAAAGGCCTCCAGCTCATGCGCTGCCAAGGTAGTCAACGGCGTGTCACAATAGAGCAGGGTCGGCGGGTAGAACGCGCCGCGCTCTCGATCAGCACCGAGCAGCTTGAAATCCTCCTGGCCACCGTAGATCAGCTCGCTGGATTGTTTGAGGGTATCGACCACGGCGCGCACATCGGCCAGCTGGGCACGGCTGACCAGCGGCCCCATCCGCACACCATCGAGCGCCGGATCGCCCAGAACGATCTTATCCAGCCTGGCTTTAAGGGCATCGGCGACCGCCTCGACACGATTACGGGGAATCAGAGCACGACGGATCGCGGTGCATTTCTGTCCGGCCTTGACGCTGATCTCTTTAACCACTTCTTTGATGTAAATATCGAACTCGGCAGAGCCCGGCTCGACAGCCGCACCCAGAATACTGCAGTTGAGTGAATCGGCTTCCATCGTGAATGGGATCGAATGGGCAACGATATTGGGATGGGTTTTCAGCATTCGTCCGGTGCTCGCCGAACCGGTAAAGGTCACCACATCCTGCTCATTAAGATGATCCAATAGATCACCGGTCGAACCGCTGATCAGCTGGATAGACCCTTCGGGCAACAGTCCAGAGGCTATAATTTCACGGACCATCACCTCGGTCAGGTAACCCGAGGCGGTGGCGGGTTTGACGATCACCGGCATCCCGGCAGCCAGGCTCGGGGCGATTTTTTCTAACATTCCCCAGCAGGGGAAGTTAAAAGCATTGATATGCACCGCCACCCCCTCCTTGGGCACCAGAATATGACGACCGCTAAAACTGCCCTGCGCCGACAGCGGCTCGGTGGGGCCTTCTACGATAAAGGTTTCGTTGGCCAGCTCCCGCCGCACCAGGCTAGAGTAGGCAAACAGCGTTCCCAGCCCGCCTTCAATATCGATCCAACTGTCAACGCGCGTGGCACCGGTCCAGGCCGAGACCCGATAGAACGTCTCTTTCGCCTCCATCAGATGCTGGGCCAGTGCTTTGAGGCGGTTGGCACGTTCATGGAAGGTCATCGCCCGCAACGCTGGACCACCTACTTGGCGAGCATGATCGAGCACCTGTTTGAAATCGATACCGCTGCTTGACACCCAGCCAACGGAATCGCCGTTAACCGCGTTGCAGACCTCGACTCCCTGATCCGGTGATGCAAACCAGTGGCCGTTGACGTAGCTTTGTACTTTCATGGGCACTTAACCTTTTCAATACCTTGATTTAGGCGTGTATGAGTTGCAACAAACGCCTTAGCGCTGATCGAAGTCGAGCACCACCGCCTCGGAGATGGGATGCGCTTGGCAGCTGAGTACAAATCCGGATTCGATCTCTTTGGCTGACAGTCCGTGGGTAATATCCATCTCCACCTCGCCGCTCACCAGTTTGCACTTACAGGTCGAGCAGACCCCGGCCTTGCAAGAGAAGGGTAACTCCAGCCCCTGCTCGAGACCGGCATCGAGGATATTCTGGCCGACCGTGGCCAGAGCAAACTGCAGCGCACGACCATCAGCTCTAACCGTGACCTGGCTGGTTTTACTTTCACCAAAGGCCTCAACTCGCTGCTGGGCTTTAGCCATCATCACCTGGGAATCGGACGAGGAGGTGGCGAACAATTCATAGTGAATCTGGTTATCACTGAGACCCTCCATCCGGAAACCGCGTGAGACTTCGGCCATCATCGCTTCGGGACCACAGATGAAGGCCTCGTCGGTGGCGCGGATATCGATCAGCTTGCTCTTCTGCAGCGCGTAGCCTTTTTGGTTGTCGATCCGGCCGTTGAGCAGATCGGCACCCTGATCCTCAACACCCATGATATTGAGCCACTGAAACCGTGCCAGATAGCGATTTTTGATAAAGCTAAGCTCATCTTTAAACATCACCGTATTGCTGGTTCGGTTACCGTATAGCAGGGTGATCCGGCTGTGCGGCTCGATGGCCAGCACACTCTTGATAATCGACAGGATCGGGGTGATACCGCTGCCCACCGCGATACACATGTAGTTTTTGGCGTTGCGCGGATTCAGCTCGGTATTGAAATGACCCTGTGGTGACATCACCTCAACAAGATCACCCACCTTAAAAGTATCGTTGGCAAAATTTGAGAAACGACCACCCTCAACGCGTTTAATACCGATTCGCAAGTGACCGTCATTGACGCCCGAGCAGATCGAGTAGGAACGCCGCATCTCGCGACCCTTAATATCAGCCTTGAGGGTCAGGAACTGCCCCTGGGTAAAAGCAAACGTCGACTGCAGCGCCTCCGGCACTCCTAGAGTGATACAGATCGCGCTATCGGTTTCCGGTTGCACGTCGGTAATGGTTAACGGGTAGAAATTCGTGTCCGACATCCTGGCACCTTATATTTTTTTGAAATAATCGAAGGGTTCGCTGCAAGCGTTACAGCGAAACAACGCCTTGCAGGCAGTGGAACCGAATTCGCTGATACAGTGGCTATCGTGCGAACCGCAGTGGGGGCAGCGGACGTTAGCCAACGGGGTCAGCCCTTCAGCATCAGCCTCCCCATCGTCCGGCGGCGCGATGCCGTAGTTACGCAATTTCTGCTGCCCGTTAGCGGATAGCCACTCGGTAGTCCAGGCGGGTGCTAGCTGGGTCTTGACCTCGACCTGAGCGATCCCTGCCGCTGCCAGCGCCGCCTCGATATCGACACGGATAGCATCCATCGCCGGACAGCCGGAATAGGTCGGGGTAATAATGATCTGTACTGTCTCCTGCAGTCCCTCCTGCAGCCCCTCCTGCGCCTTATCCTGCAGCCTGCGAATATCGCGTAACACCCCCAGATCCCAGAGACTCAACGCCGGAATCTCCGGATCTTTGACCGCATCGAGAATATCCCAGAGCGCCGCCACATCAGGCTGTTGCCGTTGCTGCAAGCGTTCATGCTGCTCTTTGGGCATCAATGGAATTTCATCCATATTACTGACTCCTGAGTTCGCCGCGCCGCTCACCACTGACAACCCGGATAGCTGCGATGCACGAATTGCAGCTCGGTCAACAACTGGCCCAAATTCTCGGTATGGTATCCCTGACGACCGCCTCGTACTTTCCAGCCATCTTCAGGCACTGTCAGCGTCGCCTCAGTGAGAATTTCGCTTACTTGGGCATGCCAGGGTCCACGCAACGCGGCAACATCCACGCCAATGCCGGCATCCGCCAACTGCTGCTCCAGCGCATCCATCTCAAACAACTCATGGGTGTAGCCCCAGAGACTATCGACTGCTCGCTGAGTACGATCATGGCTCTCTTGGGTTCCATCGCCCAGACGCAGCACCCAGTCGCGACTGCGGCGCAGGTGATAACGACTTTCCTTGATCGCTTTGGCCGCAACAGCCGCCAGGGTTTCATCCTGCGATTGCAGCAACTGGCTCAGAAATAGACTGGCATACACATCCACCAACAACTGCCGTACCTGCGAGTAGGCGAAATCGCCTTTAGGTAGCTCGTGAATCAGTAGATTGGCGAATTCACGTTCATTACGGCTATAGGCAAAATCATCCTCGGTTTTACCGTTACCACTGAGCTGGGCTGCGTAACTGTAAAACATTCGCGCTCTGCCGATGTAATCCAGGGCGACATTGCCGTAAGCGATATCTTCCTCCAGAAAGGGGCCATAGCTGACCCATTCTGAGATTCGATGCCCCAACACCAGAGCGTCATCACCAAGACGAACGGCATAGTCGAGGATGGCTTGTGACTGTTGTTGTGGCTGTTGTGGCTGTTGTGGCTGTTGTTGTTTTTCACTCATAATCAGATCCTCGACAGCCTACATATTGTTAACGGGGTCAGGCAGTTGATAGTAAGTCGTATGACGGTAGGGCTTATCATCGGAGGGATCGTAGAAACTTTCAGCATCGTCCTCCTGCGAAGCACAGATATCTGCAGCTCTTACCACCCAGATACTGACTCCTTCGCTACGTCGGGTATAACAATCCCGCGCATACTCCAGCGCCTGCTCAGGATCCTGAGCGTGCAGGCTGCCGATATGCTTGTGATCCAGGCCGCGCTTAGAACGAATAAAAACTTCAAACAGCTCCAGTTTTTCGGTGGTCATAGTCAATTCTCCTCTTGCCTTGCCTGGTTCGCCTTAAAAGCGTCTTAAGCCACGCTTTGAGCGTTATTGTTTCTGGCAATCTTTTTATCGTTATAGGCCGTCATCGCATCGCGTACCCAGGCCCCCTCTTCATGCGCCCGCACATGGTGTTCGATACGCTGGCGATTACAGTGGCCGTCACCATTGATCACCGCATAAAACTCGTCCCAATTGATCTCGCCACTGTCGTAATGGCCGCGCGCTTCGTTCCACTTAAGATCTTTATCGGGATGCTCCAGGCCTAAGAACTCAATTTGGGGCACGGTCTGATCGATAAACTTTTGCCGCAGGTCATCGTTGGTTTCGCGCTTGATCTTCCACTGCATCGAACGCGCGGTATGAGCCGAATCGGTATCATGCGGGCCGAACATCATCAGTGCTGGCCAGTAGAAGCGATTGAGTGAATCCTGCGCCATCGCTTTCTGCGCTGGTGAGCCTTTAGCCAACTCCAATATCAGCTCGTAGCCCTGGCGCTGGTGAAAGCTCTCCTCTTTGCAGATCCGAATCATGCCGCGCGCATAGGGGCCGTAGGAGGTCCGTTGCAGCGATACCTGGTTGCAGATCGCCGCACCGTCCACCAGCCAGCCGATCGCACCGACATCGCCCCAGGTCTGGGTAGGGTAGTTAAAGATCGAGGCGTACTTGGCCGTACCGTTCTGCAACGCCGCTATCATCTCGGCCCTGGAGATACCCAGCGTCTCGGTGGCACTGTAGAGATACAGTCCGTGACCCGCCTCATCCTGAATCTTAGCCAGCAGCACTACTTTGCGGCGTAGCGAGGGCGCCCGGGTTAACCAGTTGCCTTCAGGTTGCATGCCGATCACTTCAGAATGCGCGTGCTGGGAGATCTGTCGAATCAGGTTGCTACGGTAGCCATCCGGCATCCAATCCTTGGGCTCAATCTTGTCGTCGGCTTCTATCTTGCGCATAAAGTTCTGTTCTTGAGCAGTCATAGCCAGCGGCCTCCGCCAGGTTGTTGTTGGGGATCGACTCATATCTGCGGCTTACATACGGGGGTGCTAAACACCAGCAAAGACTCACACCGGCGCAAATATGCGATATGTCACTTTAATACGATACCAAACGATAAGTCAACATGACATTAGCGTATCATTTATGAGCGGCCATTATTGATCATCCAACAACACCGGGAATGCCCGTAAGCCATGCGAAAAACGGAAGAGCAAGCCAACACCGCACCCCCAAGATCGGCGTCCATTTCGATCCTGGCTCAACGATAATAATAGCTGAAGATACTTAGCTTACGCGGTCACTCGCGGAGTCGGAATGATCACTAGAGTGATTGCTGGGCTCGGCGAGCAGCGCCCCCCGGACCTGGTAAGACTTGCCGCGAAAGTAAGCCAGCGGCTGTTGGTGTTGATTATAAATAGTCACGTCATAAACGCCGGTTCGGCCGCTGCGCTGGCGCTCCTCGGCGACAGCCGTTAGGATATCGTCCACCAGCCCGGGTGCGACATAATCGATACTGCAGCCACTGGCCACAGTCGCGCGATTATAACTGTTGCAGGCGTAGACAAACGCCGAATCGGCCAGAGTAAAGAGCAAACCACCGTGGCAACTACGATGGCCATTGAGCATATCCTCGCGTATCCGCATGCTCAGAGTTGCCCGCCCCGGGCCCACGGTTAACAACTCGATACCCAGCGCCTGTGACGCCTGATCACGTTGATACATTGTCTTGCTGCAGGCTTCGGCCAATTGCTGTTGGTTCATATTCTCTCTATGCATATTATTCACCCATCTCAATCCCACTCATAGCGGTGCCACCCATAACGCCCCGCCTGTGGATGCGGCTCTCAGAGTAACAACTTCGGTCAGCGCCTGACGCCGCTATCAGAGCCTAGAGTTCCGCTCAATGCCCCTTAAATGAGGGCTGGCGCTTTTCCATAAACGCACTCACCCCCTCACGGTAATCATCACTGCGCCCCGCCACTGTCTGTAGCTCTTTTTCCAGCTCCAACTGTTGATCCAGAGTATTGGTGGCAGAGGCATTAATGGCCCGCTTGATCAACGCCAACCCCTGAGTCGGTTGAGTCGCCAGATGCTTTGCCAACACCAGGGCGCGCTCCTGCAACTCATCATCCTCAAGCATCTGCCAAATCATACCCCAGCGCTCCGCTTGCTCTGCTGACACTTTATCGCCCAGCAAGGCTAGCCCCATGGCGCGAGCACGCCCCACCGCACGGGGTAATGTCCAGGTGCCGCCTGAGTCAGGAAGCAGCCCAATCCGGCAAAAGGCCTGGACAAACGAGGCCGATCGAGCGGCCAGTACCAGATCACAGGCCAGAGCAATATTGGCACCCGCACCGGCAGCCACACCATTAACCGCACAGATGACTGGCATCGGTAGCCGCTGCAGACTGCGGATCAAAGGGTTGTAGTTAGTCTCGATCGACTCCCCCAGATTGGGGGGCTCAGCACCGGGAACCACGCTGCGATCACTCAGATCCTGGCCTGCACAAAATCCCCGGCCGTTGCCGGTCAATAACAGACAACGGGCAGCAGGGTCTTTAACCACGAGTGTCAGCGCCCGCCGGACATCCTCGTGCATCTGGGTGTTAAAGCTGTTGAGGCTCTCCGGACGATTGAGCCGCAGAACCGCTACGCCGTCGCTAATCTCAAATTGAATGGTTGCAAATTGCTGAGGTTCAACACCGTTACCGCTGTCAGTCATCATCGCTATTCCTGAATGCTGTTAGGAGGCTATCCCTAGGTCATCAGGCCCTGCTGCTACGAGCCCTATTAACGACCTCATCTGATACTCTGTTGTTAACAAGGCCCAAGGCCAAACCTAGGGTTGTACTCCAAGATACGACACGAAATAGCAATTGTCATATTTATTTCTGTATCTAATTGACGCATGATACGACAACTAAACGATAGCCCAGACTCGGGCAACAAGGAGAGCCGTTATGCAGGTTTACAGTATCGATGGAGTCACCCCAGTGGTGGATCCCAGCGCTTATGTTCATCCTACCGCGGTACTGATCGGCGATGTGGTAATCGGTCCGGAGTGCTATGTCGGACCTAACGCGTCATTACGTGGTGATTTTGGGCGCTTGGTACTCAAACGCGGTGCAAACATCCAGGACACCTGCGTAATGCACGGGTTTCCAAATACCGAAACGGTGATCGATGAAGAGGGCCATATAGGTCATGGTGCGGTGTTGCATTGTTGCCATATCGGCCGCAACGCGTTGGTGGGGATGAATGCGGTGGTCATGGACGGTGCCAACATCGGCGCGGAATCGATCGTAGCAGCCGGCGCTTTCGTCAAGGCAGGTTTCAGCTGCGAACCCCGCAGCCTGGTGGTGGGGTCTCCCGCCAAGGTGTTGCGCCAGGTCAGCGATAAAGAGTTAGCCTGGAAAACAGCAGGCACTCATCAGTATCAGCAACTGAGCAAACGCTGCATGGCAACGATGGTACGTTGCCAGCCATTGACCGCCGAGGAGGCCAACCGGCCAGTACTGCCCAAAGCAGATATCAAACCCCTCTACCAAACCGAACGCTAAGACGTCGTCAAGCAAGACGAGCTCAGCTGGGCTGTCTCAGTCTAGAGATGGTCAAGAAGTTGGTCATAGAGAGCTAGGTGCTGGACACTGTCAGTCAACTTCGCAGTCCCTCGCTTTGTCTATTGGACAGCGATGTGGCACAGAGCGGACACTTCGCTGACGTCCAATATCGACAGCTCAATCTACAGACCGGACACGGGTCTTTGAGTTCAACAGCTTCTGCTTCCTGGCCCAAAAAGCTTTCTGATATTGGTGCAGGCAGGGGTCAGGTTTTGGCCATATAGCGGTCTGTTCGCAGTTGATAATTAAACAGCGACTACCGGCCACCGCCGACACAAAGCTAACAGTTGAATCTGTTTTGACTTTTGAGCAGGAGCCTACTATTTATTCTTACGAGCCATCACCGCAAACATCGTTGACTATTCTGCAAATAGTGCGCAGCCCCAAATCTCCTTGAACAAGCTTCTGCGCATAGCACAGCTAACTCTTCACGAGGAGTCTGCTTATGACAACCTTACCTCGGGTCATTGCTGTATTGGCGCTCTGTATATTTTCTTTCATCCCTTCAGCCTGGGCGAAGGATCTGAAAATTCCGGCTTGTGGCGCGCTTGCCGAATGGGCAGAGACTATCAATGCCGAAGACCGTTGGCAGCCAATTGCGGCCAACAAAAGAATTTGGCTGCCGAGGGCTATGTCAGAGTCCTCTTTCGCTGATCTGTTCGGTAAATCGGCGCTGGAATGGACCCAAGCGGATGTCGCATCTGCACGTACTGCCTGGGGAAGTTGTATCCAACTGGCAAAGAAGGCCCGTGATAATGAGCGGCGAAGTTTGCTGCAAGATACTCGTCGCTACCTGACGAGCAACCTCAGAAACTTGGCGCGTCACCAAGAAAAGCATGATGTCCAGTCCAGCAATGGGCAGCAACAGGCCCGGCAGATGCAGCAAAAAGCGGAGCGTCGATCCTCGCTGGCCCAGCGATCCTCTGAGCCCAATGGGGAGTTCAGCCACCCGGGGCTGCGAGCGGGTATCGATGAAATGCTCAAAGTACCCCCTTCGCTCGAAGCACTCATCTCTCTTGGTTCGCTGAGCCGACTCGACGTTTCGGACCAAGAAGCAATGGAGGCTCTTGAGAAGCAGTTTGGATACTCGACAGGAGCCGCAGGAAAAGCGGCATATCGTGTCATGCGCGAGCTCCGAATCCGCGGTGTGACAGGCTACGAGGCACAGGAGTTGCCGCGCATCAATAATCGTTTAGAAGCGGTCAAACCGGTAGCTTTTGAGGAGTTTAAACGTGATTTTTCTGAGGTTCCTACTGACCCGTACGCTAAACGTTCGCTGGAACAGCGTTATAAAAAGGTCATGCAGCAACTGGAACGAGCACTACCAGCAGGTGAATACCAGGCTCTCGCTGAGGCAACAAGACAAGAGCGCCTTGCAGTTGTAGATCAAGAAGTGACGGATGCTAAGTCATCGATCGATAGGGTCCGCTCAGGGGCGGAAGGTATTGCGGCAATTGATCAGATCGTCAGCGAGGTAGCAAAAAAGGGATTGAACAACGCCCAACGGAATAACTTGATGAATCATGCTCGAACACGTCAGCGCGAGTTAGCCAATCAAGTTTTGATAGATGCCGCAGAGAAAGAGCTTGCCGCACTGCCGGAGACACTGGCCGGTATTAGGGAGTTCAATGCGATCGGCAAACGTATGTTGCAAGGTGTTGTTCAACATGCTGATCAGAAAGTAATCCAACAGTTCGTTGGCGCGTCAGATACTAGGCTCGCAAAAATTGGTCGTGAGGCTTTACCAGAATATGCACAAGCCTTGGCAAAGCTCCCGGAGAATGAGATTGGGCTGGCCCAGGTAGAACGCGAAGTAGCAGACAAGGAAGGTTGGCTTGATATGGAGGAGGAGGTACGGGGCGACTATATTGCGGTCGCTACGTCACGCCGGGATGTGATCGCAGGTGTCGTTTCGAAGATGCGTTCTCAACAAAGGGCGGCTCTGGAGCGAGAACGTAAGGCTGCTATCGCAGCAGGTGGGGATCCTCGTCTTGTTGGCACCGAGTGGGTTGATACCAACAAGACGATGGCATACGAATTTCGGGACGAGGTAACGGTTTTTATCAACGCATTAGGCATAAAAACGGCTGGCTCTTATAAGGTCTCTCGGAACGATGTCGTGGTGAAAGGACCACATGGCCAGTTGGTCTTTACTCTGGAGGGAAATCGTCTTAGCGGGATGGGCCTGACCTTCATCAAGCAATCCGATTAAGACTTGATAGCTCTGAATGCTACCTGCGGAAAGGACAATCTATAGTGGCCGGTTTTATTAGATCTCCGCAATTCACTGCTTTAGTGTTGTGATGCTAAAGGAGAAGCAAAACGCAGGTCGACACTCTGATCATGGGCTGAATAGTTATCGCAGCTGTCCTTTTTTTACGGCTGGTTTATGCTTCTATGGCTGCCTAACTTTATCGCTAACATTATCGATATTCCGTTCAGTAAATCTTCAGATGACGATTCTGCTGGATATGAAGGTGAAGTCGGTATGGGGCGAGTGGTCGTGCGGGAGGCCACCAAAGGAGACAAACGTATCCGTAAGATCGTTGTATTGGTTGTCCTACCGATAATTTTCTTGGTGCACTATCTATATTGGGATCCGTTTTATTCAGGTGTTGTATGGGCTATGTTCGGCTTAGCTGTTGATCCTGAACTAAACTATAGGAAACCCCAGAAATTGTCGGAGGTTTCTAATGAAACAGGTCGATTTCAACCAACTATCGGAGACTGTAGATAAAATTGTGTAACTGCCTATCATCATTGCCAGTAATGGCTAAGGATAGGCAGCATGAACAAAGAACAACTTGAAGCCTTCGCTCGCGAAGCAGCAAAAACCATCAAAACCGAAAGTGATCTCAATGACT
>JBFGZQ010000024.1:0-43754 GCA_041586735.1 Motiliproteus sp. | reverse complement strand
GGGGGTGCAGCGATACAGCAGTTCAGCGTTGCTCGCGGATAGATCTGAATCTATTGAGGTGGCCGAGATGGCTAGCGGGTAAGGCTCACGAAGCCTCAGCTGGATCTTTTCCGCGATCTTTTCTGCCATTGCCGCGGCGCTATTCAGGTCGCTACCGAGCTCGCCGATCAGTACCACGAACTCATCGCCACCCAGGCGAGCCACCGAGTCGGCGTCACGCAGGCCGTGCTTGAGTCGTGCGGCGACGCTGTGGAGCAGTTGATCACCGACAAGATGTCCTTGGGTATCGTTGAGGGTTTTGAAATGATCGAGGTCGATGAACAGCAGCGCGCCGACGTGCTGGGTGCGGGCGCTGGCGGCGATCATCTGCTGCAGGCGATCCATCAGCGTGCGCCGGTTGGGCAGCTGGGTGAGCGGATCGTAGAACGCGAGGTTGTGAATCTGCGCCTCGGCCGTCTTGCGTTCGGTGATATCACGGCTGACGCTGACCTGTCCGAAGAGCGTGCCGTCCTGGCCGTAGAATGGCGTTTTCAGGGTTTCATGCAGCAGCTGGTTACCATCCGGATAGCTGACCCATTGTTCGTATCTGGTGGCTGGCTTGGAGGTGGCGGCTGGGCTGTTATCGGGTTCGGTGGCCGCAGCGCTGGTCTCTGTCACCCGCAGTTCTGTGGCGGTTTTGCCGATCAGTGCCGCTTCGCTACGGCCGATATACTGTTCAAATGCCCGATTGCAGCCCAGATAGCGTCCCTGGGGGTCCTTGAACGAGATCAGATCGGGCAGGGCATCCAGCAGTCCGCGCAGCAGCAGTTGACTTTTAGTCAAGGCTTGCCCGGTTTGGTGGCGCTGGCGCTGGCGTTGCAGGATCAGCCCCAGCAGTAGAGTGGCGATCGGGAATATCAGCAGCAACGGCAGCCAGAGCGCGTTGATGGTGGTATAGCGTATGCTGGCCGGCAGCAGTAACGTTATGGCCAATACGCAGAGGTGGATCGCGAACCCGAACAGGTACAAGCGCAGCCCGTCCAGCGGCTGGTTGAAGCGTTCGTTAGCATAGCGCCACAGCAGGGCGATGCCTGCGGGAATGATAATGTCCAAGCAGCCCGTCATGGCGCCGATGCCGCCTATATACAGGCGTAGCGTGACCATCATAGTCGCGGCAATCAGGGTGGGGATCAGCCCGAAAAACAGGCCGCACAGGCTGATCAGTACCCAGCGGCTGTCGTAAATAACCCCCGGCTGTGCCTCCCAGGCGCTGCTCATGACGATCAGGCCGAGGGTGCCGATCAGCACGCCCGCCAGCAGTTGGCGTTTGACTTTGTTAGCCACAGTCTCTAGCCCGAGACTATCGTAAACAACCCCCAGGGCGATAAGCAGCGCCGCATTGTTGAATAACTCTGTGAAACTGTTGCTGTCCATGGGTTTCTTTACCGCATCAATAAGAAACATTCGGATGTTAGTTTAGCCAATCGAGGCCGAGATATCCTCTACCTGAATCCATGACTTAGATTTCTTACTTGCTCTTAATTATTTGAAAAAATTAAAAATTAATCTTGTTTTTGGGCATTAAAGCCACAGATTCAGGATCACGCGGACTGTTCAGTTCAAACTGGCCATCTTCGGTCTTAAACGTCTTACGAGAGTAGCCATTACGACTGTTATCTGTTGATGAGGACTGGTGCTTGCTTGTCATAGCCGAGCTGATCGTCCAGCTCCACATTCAGCGCTGTCTCGATGTTGACTTTGGGAGCATCTGCCGGAAGTCATGGAGATCACTTTCGGTTTCGATGGTTGTTGCTGCTTCACGAGCGAAGGCTTCAAGTTGTTCTTTGTTCATGCTGCCTATCCTTAGCCATTACTGGCAATAATGATAGGCAGTTACACAATTTTATCTACAGTCCGTTGTGCTGATGAAGGGTTATTACCCAACAAGCGGCGATACTCGGGTTGAGTTTAAGTAGCGCTCGGTTCACCCCAGTGGCAACGCGGTTTTGTTGACCACCTGACGCATCACGAAGCTGGAGTGCACCCCGGTGACGCCTTCGATGCGGGTGATCTTGTCCAGTAGCAGCGTCTGGTAGGCATCCATATCCTTGACCACCACCTTGAGCTGATAATCGGCATCCTGGCCGGTGATCAACAGACACTCAAGTACCTCGGGCAGAGCGTTGACGGTAGCGTCGAACTTTTCAAACCGGTCCGGAGTGTGGCGATCCATGGAGATATGGATCAATGCCATCAATGTCAGTCCCAGTTGACGAGCATCGAGGATCGCTCGGTAACCGGCAATCAGCCCGCTCTCTTCCAAAGCCCGAACCCTCCGTAAGCAGGGCGATTGGGACAACCCGATCCGTTCCGACAACTCCTGGTTGCTGATTCTACCCTCTTGCTGGAGCACCTCCAGAATGCGACGATCATAACTGTTCATGCTCATAGGGAATCCTCAATATATACAGGCATATTGATATATTGCTGTTATTTAAAAAAAATGGCAATAAACAACCAAATAAAGACCGTAAATTCGCAATTTAGCAACAATCTGCGCGTCACATTTAGATAGACTATTGCTATCCGTAACCCACGGCCGATAGCAGCAGGCACCGACCCGGAGCCTGCTGCCGCAAACCGGGCTCACAAGGCGTGGTGCAGCAACGCTTCCATAAGAAGCAGACGATAACCAACGATCTCTTTAGCTAATCAGGAGCAGCACCGTGACAACCTTTGACCACCGTAAATACCGTCCGGCCCCAGTTGTGCCCATGCATAACCGTCAATGGCCGAACCGCATCATCGAAAAGGCGCCCCGCTGGGCCAGTGTCGATCTGCGTGATGGTAACCAGGCGTTGCTCGAGCCGATGACTCCGGCTCAAAAACAGCGACTGTGGACACTGCTGGTCAAGCTCGGTTTCAAGGAGATCGAGATCGGTTTTCCTTCTGCCAGCCAGCCGGATTACGATTTTGTCCGCTGGCTGATCGAAGAACAACAGATCCCGGACGACGTTACCGTACAGGTGCTGGTGCAGGCCCGCGAAGCGTTGATCGTGCGTACTTTCGAGGCCCTGCAAGGCGTCAAACGAGCGGTGGTACACGTCTACAACTCCACCTCCAAGGTACAGCGAGAGCGAGTCTTCGATCAGAGCACCGAAGGCATTACCGCGATCGCCATAGAGGGAGCGAAACTGCTCAAGCGCGAGGCAGCCAAGTATCCGCAGGTGGACTGGACCTTTGAATACAGCCCAGAGAGCTTCAGTAATACCGAGATGGATTACGCGGTTGAGATCTGCGATGCGGTGATTGATATCTGGCAACCGACTCCTGAGCACCCCTGCATCATCAATCTGCCGGCGACGGTCGAAAGCACCACGGCGAATATTTTTGCCGACCAGGTAGAATACTTCTGCACCCATGTCAGGCGTCGCGACAGCATTATCGTGTCGGTACATACCCATAATGACCGCGGCAGCGCGGTGGCGGCGGCGGAACTGGCGTTGCTAGCCGGTGCCGATCGGGTTGAAGGTACCCTGTTGGGCAACGGCGAGCGTACCGGCAATATGGACATCGTCACTCTGGCAATGAACCTCTACAGCCAGGGTGTGGATCCACAGCTGGATCTGTCCAACCCAGACGAGATCATCTCGGTCTTCACCGAGTGCACCGGTCTGCCGGTTCACCCACGGCATCCCTGGGTGGGCGAGCTGGTGTATACCGCGTTTTCAGGCAGCCATCAGGACGCTATCCGCAAGTGTTTGCAGCAGCAGCAGCCCGAAGAACATTGGCAGGTGGCCTACCTGCCGATCGATCCGCAAGATCTCGGCCGCGACTACCAGGCGGTGATCCGGGTCAACAGCCAGTCCGGCAAAGGTGGCGTGGCCTTCGTACTGGAGCGCGACTTTGGCTTGCGTCTGCCGCGCTGGATGCAGGTAGAAATGGCACAACTGGTTCAACGTGAAAGCGAAAACCGAGGCACCGAGATCGACAGTGATACCATCCACTCCTTGTTTCGACAACAATTCGTTGCCGACGATGCGCCAGTACAGATCAACGGTTATCGACTGACGCGGGACGGCGATGACCGGATCGAAGTCGATCTGGAGATCGATAATGTCGCCCATACAATATGCGGCCAGGGTGAAGGAGCGCTATCGGCCTTTATCGACGCCTGGTGCCGCCATAGCAACCAAAGCGTCAGCGTGATTGACTATAGCGAACACGCCCTCGGCGAAGGCACCGACGCAGAGGCGGTCACCTATGTGCAGCTCAATATCGACGGCACCCGAATCAGCGGTTCCGCCTTCGATTACGATACCGTTAGCGCCTCACTCAAGGCGGTGCTGTCGGCAGTCAATCGGGTACTATTGGCGCAGCAGTGAGGGACTGCTCAACACTCTCTAAACGCCCTCCTCCATGTGGTGAAGGCGCTGGCTGCCGGTGCCAACGCCTGCTCCAAATGACCCTGTGGGCTGCAATAACATTGCCGCTATCAACGGGGTTCACCTACGATTACCCGCTACGACAGGCCCGCTATTTATGCCTGCAGATCGACCACTACCCGTCCCTGCACCTGCCCTTTGATTATCGCCTCGGCCTGCTGCGGAATCTGCTCTAGAGTGATGACCTGATTAATCGCATCCAGCATCGCCTTGGGTAACTCGCTCGCTAGCCGCGTCCAGGCTTGAATACGCCGTGGCGTCGGACACATCACCGAATCCACCCCCTGCAAGCGCACGTTGCGGAGAATAAACGGCATCACAGTGGTCGGCAGTTTATAGTCGCCTGCCAGGCCACAGGCCGCTACCGTGGCGCCATAATCGGCTTCTGCCAATAATCTGCCCAGCATCTCGCCACCGACGGTATCGACGGCACCCGCCCAGCGAGATTTTTCCAAGGGCCGAGACTTTGCCGCCATCTGTTCACGACTGAGAATCTGAGTCGCACCCAGTTGTTTAAGGTAAGCATGAGTCGACTCTCGTCCAGTGATCGCGGCCACCTGGTAACCCCGGTTCGCCAGCAGGGCAACGGCAACGCTGCCCACGCCCCCTGCGGCACCCGAAACAACAACCGTTCCCGATTCGGGTGTTACCCCACCCTCTTCCAAGGCCATCACACAGAGCATGGCGGTCAGGCCCGCCGTACCGATCGCCATCGATTGCAGCGGGGTTAAGGTATCGGTGAGTGGCACCAACCATTCGGCACGGACCCGCTGATATTGAGAGTACCCCCCCCAGTATTTCTCCCCGACGCTCCAACCGGTCAGTACCACTTTATCCCCGGCTTGATAATTACTGCCACCGCCATCGACCACCGTACCCACCAGATCTATGCCCGGCACCATAGGCCAATTCAATACAATTTTACCGCTGCCGGTGACTGCCAAACCGTCTTTGTAGTTGAGGCTAGAGTACTCCACTCGAACCAGCACCTGCTCATCGGGAAGATCGGCAACACTCAATTGTTCGATAGCCACGCAGGTCTTACCGGCAGCATCCTGACGCAATAGCAGCGCCTTAAAGCTCGAATTGGTCATTATTTGGTCCTCGGTAAGTGCGTCGATACGACGCCATCAGTATGCAAAACGGCAGCTAGCGCCGTTGGCTAGGAAGATCACCGTAAAACTCTATTGTTAATTTGTCAAACAAATTAACAATAGAGTTTTTTATGCTATAATACGCACCCCAATTACGTTGTCCTGGAGTCTCAGCGGTAATGAGCATTAAGTATGGAAGCCTGGTGACCCAAAGCCTGGCCAAACAGATTGCCGAAAATTTGCGCGCTGCGATTTTAGAGGGTCGCCTGCAGATCGATCAGCGTTTACCCACCGAAGAGGAGCTCGCGGCTCGCTTTTCGGTGTCCCGCCCCACTATCCGTGAAGCGCTAAAGCGCTTGGCGGCGCAGAATCTAGTCCGCTCTCGGCGTGGCCCCACCGGCGGCACCTTTATCACCCGGCCAACCGAGGATGAGCTCCGCACCACCCTCACCAACACTACGACCCTGATGGTCACCCTAGGCGAATTCGATATCGATGCGATCACCGAGGCACGCCGCGAGCTAGAGAAACTCTGTTTGAAACTGGCGATCGAACGGCGTACCGATCTCCACCTTGAGCGGTTAACCGAAGAACTCAACCAGCAGCAACAGCCGATCAGCGACGAACAGTTTTGCGCGTCCGATATCCGCTTTCATCGTATTCTGGTCGATGCCACAGCCAATCCGGTGCTGAAATTTACGATGGTCAGTGTCATCGAAGCCCTGCAACCACTGATGAATATGATCGCCAATCGCTGCCGTGATCGCCAGGTGATCATCAGCCATCATCAACAGTTGCTCCAAGCAATGATCGAGCAGGATCTGCATCGCGCCGAGCAGAACCTGGAGCAATTATTGGATTACCTGCAACAACAGTACCAGGCAGTCCGCCAGCCGTAGCAGCGATAACGGCGCTCATAAACGCAATACCTGGGTTCTGGCTCAACCCCCTGTACGCCAAGATAGTTGACAGCAAACAGCCAGGCAGATACCCCGCCAACCCCGCCTCACCCCCCACCTCAAAAATCACAGCTCAGCCGCGCTAATCGCTAACCCAAACGCGTCCCCAGGAGCCGATCACGGCCCTAATACCCCCTGTAACCCTCCCTGCATGGGCAAATAAGCCTCCCCAGCGTGTTTTTTATCAAAATACTTATCCACAGCAAGCTGTTGATAATATGTATAAGTAAGGGGGTATAAGCCTGTGGCTTGTTTGTGGGTGAATACTACCTGTGTATAAGGTGCCTCTTTATCCACAGCGTGCGCACACCTCCTGAGCCGCCTGTTCACCCCTTACAGTGGCTGTTAATAAGTTTTTATCTAACTGTAATGCTTGACTTTTAAGATGTTATCCAGTGATTTAAGGCTGCTATATAGTAGTAATAAAAATAATCTTCTAAATATATTTCATATATAAATTCATAATAATCAAAGCTCAGAAAAATAGCGCTCTGGCGAATGTCTAAACAATCAGCAAATCGATATACTGGCGTCCATTGTTACAGAGCCCCTTGAGCGCTCTGTGTGGCTGTATGTGAAGAGGTCATATTTTGGATTTCCCTGAACGTTACGATGTCATAGTGATCGGCGGTGGCCATGCGGGCACTGAAGCAGCCTTAGCTGCAGCTCGCATGGGGTCTAAGACGTTGTTATTAACGCAAAATATTGAAACTTTGGGACAGATGTCTTGCAATCCTGCGATCGGAGGAATAGGCAAGAGTCATCTGGTTAAAGAGATCGATGCCCTGGGTGGGGCGATGGCCAAGGTGACCGATCGTGCCGGTATTCAGTTTCGGGTGCTCAATTCACGCAAAGGCCCGGCAGTCAGAGCGACTCGAGCTCAGGCAGACCGGCAGTTGTACAAAGCCGCGGTCCGCGAAACCCTGGAAAACCAGCCCAATCTGCATATTTTCCAACAGATGGCGGATGATCTGCTTATCGAAGCGGGACGTGCCACGGGGGTTATCACCCAGATGGGACTGCGCTTTCATGCCCGCAGTATCGTGTTGACGACGGGGACATTTTTAGGCGGTTTGATTCACATAGGCTTGCAAAATCATGCGGGGGGCCGCGCCGGTGATCCGTCCTCATCGACGCTATCCAAACGGCTGCGTGAAACCGCATTGCGCATAGATCGACTTAAAACCGGTACCCCACCGCGAATTGATGCCCGCAGTGTCGATTTTTCGGTAATGCAGGAACAGCCTGGCGATACCCCGTTACCGGTGATGTCTTATCTGGGCTCGGTGGCGGACCATCCTCGTCAGATCAGTTGTTTTATCACCCATACCAACCTTCAAACCCATGACATTATCCGTGCCGGGATGGATCGATCCCCTATGTATACAGGGGTGATCGAAGGCGTTGGACCACGCTACTGTCCGTCGATTGAGGATAAAATTGTCCGTTTTGCCGATAAAGATTCACACCAGATTTTTGTGGAACCCGAAGGCCTGACGACCCACGAACTCTATCCCAACGGCATCTCCACCAGTTTGCCCTTCGACGTGCAGTTGGCGTTGGTACGTTCGATGAAGGGTTTTGAAAATGCGTTTATCACCCGGCCCGGCTACGCCATCGAATATGATTATTTTAATCCTCAGGATCTGAAGCACTCACTCGAAAGTAAAGTGATCGAAGGGTTGTTTTTTGCCGGCCAGATCAACGGTACCACGGGCTATGAAGAGGCTGCTGCGCAAGGCTTGCTGGCAGGGTTGAATGCTTCACTCCAAGTGCAGGGGCGTGATGCCTGGTGTCCCCGCAGAGATGAGGCCTATATCGGCGTCATGGTCGATGATCTGATCACCTTGGGAACGGCAGAACCCTATCGTATGTTTACCAGTCGTGCCGAGTACCGGTTAATTTTGCGTGAAGATAATGCCGATATGCGCTTGACCGAAAAAGGCCGCGAGCTGGGTCTGGTGGATGATCAGCGCTGGCAGGCTTTTTGTGAAAAGCGCGAGGCCATCGAGCAGGAAAGCCAACGCCTGAAAACCAGCTGGATTCAACCCGGCTCCGAAGCTGCTGCGTGCTTGAGTCACAAACTTGATAATCCGTTAACGCGGGAATACAGCCTGATGGATCTGCTCAAGCGGCCCGAGTTGAAATACGCCGATATCGGCCATCTGAGCGGTGATCAACTACTGGCCCCCGATGTGACTGAACAGGTAGAGATAGAGACTAAATATTCGGGTTATATTCAACGCCAGCAGGAAGATATCGAGCGCATGCGCCGCCAGGAAAACACCGTCTTACCTGTGGATCTCGATTATGACCAGATCGATGGGCTGTCCAATGAGGTACGGCAAAAGCTTAAACAGGCTCGCCCCGAAACTCTGGCAGCTGCTGGCCGTATTCAGGGGGTGACGCCCGCAGCCGCATCGTTGCTGCTAATCCATCTAAAAAAACGCAGTAAAATACAGCAGATATCCGGAGCCAAGTCGTGAGTCAACAGAACCCGAGCGACTTGTCTGGCGCCTGCGGGCAGATGCTCGCAGAGGGTCTGCAACAACTAGGCGTAGTGCTGAGTGCTGAGCAACAACAGCTGCTGCTCAGCTATGTCGGCTTATTGCACAAATGGAACCGGGCTTACAACCTCACCGCCGTTCGTCAACCCGAAGCGATGATCGAGCGCCATCTGCTCGATAGCCTGAGTGTGGTGCCCTATATTCAAGGTCAGAATATTGCCGATGTCGGTACTGGGCCCGGACTGCCTGGTATGGTATTGGCGATTGTCTACCCAGAAAAACAGTTCATCCTGATGGACAGCAACGGTAAAAAAACCCGGTTTTTACAACAGGTTAAACAAGAGTTAGGGCTGGATAATATAGCGATCTATAACGGCCGGGTTGAAACCTATCCACAGCAACAGCATTTTGATACCGTTATATCGCGTGCCTTCGCATCGCTTAACGCTATGCTCACCTGGACCCGATCTCTCGGGGCTGCAGATGCACGCTTTCTGGCGATGAAGGGAGTTTACCCGGAACAGGAGCTGCTCGAGATCCCCACAGATTTTCAGCTGTTAACATCCTATCCGTTGCAGGTCCCCCGTTGTGAAGCTGAACGCCACTTGTTGGTATTCAGGATCAGCAGTTAACTCTTAGATTCCATTACGCTACAAGGAGATCCCTGCGTGGTCAAAATATTGGCTGTGACCAATCAAAAAGGTGGTGTGGGTAAAACGACTACCTGCGTCAATCTGGCGGCCTCGCTCGTGGCAACAAAACGCAAGGTGTTGATGGTTGATCTGGATCCCCAGGGTAATGCGACCATGGGCGCGGGGGTTGATAAACATCAGGTTGAGCATTCAGTATACGATCTGCTGACCGGCCGTGTTGATATTCATGCGGTGATCACCTCCGCCACCAGCGCTGGGTTCGACCTGATACCCGCCAACGGCGACCTCACCGCGGCTGAGGTCGAGTTAATAGCGGTCAAACGCAAAGAGTTTAGGCTTAAACAGGCTCTTAGTCTGGTTCAGGATCAGTACGATTACATCCTCATTGACTGCCCGCCTTCGTTGAATATGCTCACCGTCAACGCCTTAGTGGCATCCCACGCGGTGATCATTCCGATGCAATGCGAGTATTACGCCTTGGAAGGGATCTCAGCGTTAATGAATACCATCGATAAGATCCGTACGTCGCTCAATTCGAGTCTGTATGTCGAGGGTATTATTCGTACCATGTACGATCCCCGTAACAGCTTGACGCGTGATGTATCCAGCCAGTTACTCGAGTATTTTAACGATAAAGTGTACCGTACGGTGATCCCGCGTAATGTACGTCTGGCCGAAGCCCCTAGCCACGGATTACCCGCCTTGCTGTATGATCGCAACTCCCGCGGAGCGGTTTCTTATCTGGCGCTTGCAGGGGAAGTGAATCGGCGACAGGATCAAGCACTCAAATCGATCGCCTCGTAAACGCCAATAACACCAACATGGTTGGAATAACAGATGTTGAAGAAAAGAGGTCTTGGACGAGGTCTAGATGCCCTGCTTGGGGGATCATCACTGCATGATAGCTCGACCGAGGTGGCTCAGGTTGCGGCGATAGATGGTCTACAGCTGCTGGCGATCGATAAAATTCAGCGCGGCATCTATCAGCCGCGCCGGGATATGGACCAGGCCGCGCTGGAAGATCTGGCCAACTCCATCCGCTCTCAGGGCGTGATTCAGCCTATCGTGGTGCGTCCGGTAGATATGGGCCGTTTTGAAATTATTGCCGGTGAGCGCCGCTGGCGTGCAGCACAGATCGCCGGTTTGATCGAGATTCCTGCCAGTATCCGCGATGTACCTGATGAAGCCGCCATTGCAATGGCGTTGATCGAGAACATCCAGCGCGAGGATCTTAGCCCCATCGAAGAAGCGATGGCACTGCAGCGGTTGATGGATGAGTTCGACCTGACCCAGCAGAAAACTGCTGAGGTGGTGGGTAAATCACGCACCGCGGTTACCAACCTGTTGCGGTTATTAAAATTGACCCCCGAAACCAAGCGCATGCTGGAGTACGGTGATCTGGAGATGGGGCATGCGCGCGCATTACTGGCTCTGGAGGGTGACAAGCAAATTACCGCGGCTAAGGAGGTGGTAGCGCGAGGGTTATCGGTACGCCAGACCGAAGAGTGGGTGAAACAACGGCACACAGCACCGAAGAAAAAGGCCAATTTCAAAGCGGATCCTGGGGTAGAGCAGCTCCAGCAGCGCTGGAATCAGGCACTAGGGATGCAGGTCAAAATACTGCATAACGACAAAGGCGAGGGCAAACTCACTATCTCTTACAAATCGTTAAATGATATAGAGCTTATTCTCAGTAAGATCCAGTAACCGCGCATGATCACGCTACCTTAGCAACAAAAATACTACTTTAGTAATAGACTACTACCTTAGTAAACTATAACTAAATGATGGTTGCTGAGACTAGTCTTAATCCCTATAATCCGCAGTCGGTTGTATCGATGAATATGGATAACCGAATGATATCAGAGTGGATTACGCCCGTGGGTCAAGCTAATAACTCCCATAATAAAGGCACAATAATCCTCAAGCAGCGTAAGCAGTTCCAAGCTCTGATGTTGTTGCAGCTGGTCATAGCCGTAGTGACAAGTCTGGTCCTGTGGTTGAGTAGCGATAGAGTAGCTGGATACTCGGCATTATTGGGTGGTTCGATCTATCTGATCCCCTATATGTATCAAGCAAGCAGGGTATTGATGACGCATACCCACAACAGCCTGCGACAGAGTATTTGGGTGTTGTATAAGAGCGAAATATGGAAAATGGCTTTAACCATGGTGCTATTTGGCCTGGTGTTTACGCTGGTTAAGCCACTAGAGCCCTTTTCCTTATTTGGCGTTTTTATATTGATGCAGCTGATCTCCTGGCTGGCGCCACTGATGCTGAATCGAACACTTTTTAAAAATTAAACTGAGAGGACATCATGGCTGCAGAAGGCGCACTCACGAGCTCCGGGTATATTAAGCACCACCTGACAAACCTCACCTACGGGAAATTACCTGCCGGATTTGAGCGTTACGATGGTTCTGTGCTTCAAGACTCTACCTGGACAATCGCACACGGCGAAGAAGCCGCGTCAATGGGATTTTGGGCAATCAACCTAGATACAATGTTTTTCTCCGTGGGCGTCGGCCTGCTGTTTATCTGGTTATTCCGCAAGGCTGCTATTAAAGCGACTAGCGATGTTCCTGGTAGTTTGCAAAATTTTGTCGAGTCGATCATCGGTTTTGTTGATGATAACGTTAAGTCATCTTTTCACGGCCGCAGTCCTGTCATTGCACCGCTGGCGCTGACTATCTTCGTGTGGATCTGGTTGATGAACTTTATGGACCTGATTCCGATCGACTGGGTGCCCTATATTGCGACGCAAATGGGCATACCCTATATGAAGATCGTACCGACGACGGATGTTAATGCGACGATGGGCATGGCGTTCAGCGTGTTTGCGTTGATCATCTATTACAGTCTGAAGGTTAAGGGTCCTAAGGAGTTTATCGGTGAGCTGACACTGCAGCCACTGGGTAAGTACATGGTACCTTTCAACCTGTTCCTAGAAACTGTTGGCTTGCTGGCTAAGCCCGTATCACTGGGTTTACGGCTGTTCGGTAACATGTACGCTGGCGAGATGATCTTTATTCTGATCGCACTACTGCCGTTCTGGGCGCAATGGTTATTGTCAGTTCCTTGGGCGATCTTCCATATTTTGATTATTACTCTACAGGCCTTCATCTTTATGGTGCTGACTGTGGTGTATATGAGTATGGCTCACGAGTCACACTAACGGGTTTCACTTTACTAAAACTTTAAACTTTAAAACTGGAGAGAAATAATGGATACAGGCCTACTTTATATCGCAGCAGCTTTGCTGATGGGTTTCGGTGCAATCGGTGCGGCAATCGGTATCGGTATTCTGGGTGGTAAGTTCTTGGAAGGCGGTGCTCGCCAGCCTGAACTGATCCCATTGCTACGAACTCAATTCTTCATCGTCATGGGTCTGGTTGATGCGATCCCAATGATCGGTGTTGGTATCGGCATGTACATCATGTTCGTCGTTGCCGCTGGTTAATCGTTAATACCTTTAACTCAATCATTAGTTAACGAGAGGTATTGGCGTGAATATCAATGCAACCATCATTGGTCAGGCCATCGCATTTTTCTTCTTTACCTGGTTCTGTATGAAGTTTGTGTGGCCTCCGGTCATCACCGCTCTACAGGAACGTCAAAAGAAGATTGCCGATGGTTTAGATGCAGCTGACCGCGCTTCACGTGACCTTGAATTGGCCAAAGAAAAGTCGATTCAAACATTGCGTGAAGGTAAGGAACAGGCTGCGGCCATTATCGAGCAGGCCAACAAGCGTGCTAACCAAATTGTCGACGAAGCTAAAGAACAGGCGATCACTGAAGGCTCACGCCTAAAGGATGCGGCTGCGGCTGAAATCGAACAGGAAAAGAACCGTGCTAGAGAGGTCCTACGGGCTGAAGTAGCGGTACTGGCTATCGCTGGTGCGGAGAAGATCCTGGGCAAAGTGGTAGACAGCAAGGCCAGCGCAGAACTTATCGACAAGCTTGCAGCGGAGCTTTAACAAGCGAGGTGAACGATGGCTGAACTAAGTACAGTCGCTCGACCCTATACCAAAGCTGCCTTTGAGTCTGCACTTGAGCAGAAGTCACTGGACAAGTGGTCCGAGATGCTCGCTCTTGCTGCGCAAGCGGCTAAGAACGACCGCGTAGCGGAACTGCTGAATAATCCAGCATTGGCTGCCGAGCATAAAGCCGGCCTGATACTCGATATCTGTGCAGATAAGCTGAACGAGCAGGGCCAGAATTTTATTAAGATTCTGGCAAAAAACAAACGCCTGCCCGTACTATCCGAGATTTCAGAGTTGTTCGACCGGCTTAAGGCTGAGCAGCAGAAGCAGGTCGATGTAGACGTGACTTCTGCCTTTAAACTGACCAAAGAACAACAGACAACGCTAGCTCAGGCACTGGGCGCGAAACTGGACCGACAAGTCAATATCACAAGCTCTGTAGACAAGAGTTTGATTGGTGGTCTAGTGATTCGTACCGCAGACCTGGTAATTGACGGTTCGGTTCGAGGCAAGCTGCATAAGCTTGCTGAAGCCTTGGGTACCTGAGCGAGAGGGAATAGAGCATGCAGCAACTGAATCCATCTGAGATCAGCGAAATTATCAAGAAGCGCATCGATAAACTCGATGTCTCTTCTGAAGCCCAGAATGAGGGCACAGTAGTCAGTGTATCCGACGGTATCATCCGGATTCACGGACTGGCTGACGTAATGAACGGGGAGATGATTGAATTCCCTGGCGGTATTTACGGCATGGCACTGAACCTGGAGCGTGACTCCGTAGGTGCGGTTGTTATGGGTGATTACCTAGGCTTGAAAGAGGGCATGACTGCCCGCTGTACTGGCCGCATCCTTGAAGTACCTGTGGGTAACGAGCTACTGGGACGCGTTGTTGACGCGCTGGGTAACCCGATCGACGGTAAAGGCGAACTGGGCACGACAGAGACCGATGCAATTGAAAAAGTTGCTCCGGGTGTTATCTGGCGTCAATCGGTAGACCAACCCATGCAGACCGGTTACAAGGCGATCGACGCCATGGTTCCGGTAGGTCGTGGTCAGCGCGAGCTGATCATCGGTGACCGCCAGACGGGTAAAACCGCTGTGGCTATCGATGCGATCATCAACCAGAAGAACACCGGCGTTAAGTGTGTGTACGTTGCGATCGGACAGAAACAGTCCACCATCGCCAACGTGGTACGCAAGCTGGAAGAGCACGGTGCCATGGCTAACACCATCATCGTTGCGGCTGGCGCTTCCGATCCTGCAGCGATGCAGTATCTGTCTGCGTACTCGGGTTGCACCATGGGCGAATACTTCCGCGACCGCGGTGAAGACGCACTGATCGTTTATGATGATCTGACCAAGCAGGCTTGGGCCTACCGTCAGACGTCACTGCTGCTCAAGCGTCCACCAGGACGTGAAGCTTACCCCGGTGACGTTTTCTATCTCCATAGCCGTCTGCTTGAGCGTGCTGCTCGGGTTAGCGCTGATTATGTTGAGAAGTTCACCAAGGGTGCAGTGAAAGGTAAAACCGGTTCTTTGACCGCTCTGCCGATCATCGAAACCCAAGGTGGTGACGTATCGGCATTCGTACCGACCAACGTGATCTCGATCACCGATGGACAGATCTTCTTGGAAAGCGACCTGTTCAACGCCGGTATTCGTCCAGCGATGAACGCCGGTGTGTCTGTATCCCGTGTAGGTGGTGCAGCCCAAACCAAGATCATCAAGAAGTTGGGTGGCGGTATCCGTCTGGCTCTGGCTCAGTATCGTGAATTGGCAGCATTCTCCCAGTTCGCCTCTGACCTGGACGAAGCAACGCGTAAGCAGCTCGAGCACGGCCAGGCCGTTACCGAACTGATGAAGCAGAAGCAGTATGCCCCGATGAGCCTATGCCAAATGGGCTTGATGTTGTTTACCGCTAACGAAGGCTATCTGCGCGGAATGGCGATCAACAAGATCCTCGATTTCGAAGCTGCACTGCTGGCCTACTTTGCTTCTGAGCACGCTGATCTGGTTAAAAAGGTCGATGCAAGCGGTGCTTATGACGACAGTATCGCTGCCGAGTTCAAAGCCGGTATCGAGAAGTTCAAGAGCACCCAGACCTGGTAAATACTCGGGGGCCCTGGCCCCCGATTACCACCTTGGGTAAAGCGAAACGAACTTAAAGGCAGAGTGATATGGCAGTCGGAAAAGAGATTAAAACCCAGATTGCGAGTATCCAGAGCACGCGTAAGATCACCAGTGCCATGGAAATGGTCGCTGCGTCGAAAATGCGTCGGGCTCAGGACCGCATGCGAGCGACCCGTCCTTATGCGGATTGTATGCGTGGTGTAATCGCTCATCTGGCCAAATCAAACCCAGAATACAAGCACCTGTATATGCAGGAGCGGGAAGTAAAGCGGGTTGGCTATATTGTTGTATCAACTGATCGCGGCCTCTGTGGCGGCTTGAACATCAATGCGTTCAAGACCCTACTCCGTGACATGGTTACCCTCAAGGACCAAAATATCGAGATCGATATTTGTGCCATGGGTGCCAAAGCAGGAAGCTTTTTCAGAAGCTACGGCGGTAACGTTGTAGCGGCAACTTCCGGCTTGGGTGATGCCCCAGAAGTGAGTTCTCTGATCGGCAGTGTCAAGGTAATGCTTGATGCTTACGCTGAGGGGAAAATCGATCAGTTGCACATCGTTTATAACAACTTCGTCAATACAATGACCCAGTCACCGGTTATTGAACAACTCCTGCCCTTGAAAGCAGAAGACGATAACAAGAGTTTGAATCACCACTGGGATTACATCTATGAGCCCGATGCAAAAGAGCTTATGGATGGTCTGTTGACTCGTTATATCGAGTCGCTGGTGTATCAGGCTGTTGTTGAGAATAACGCCTGTGAACAGGCTGCACGAATGGTTGCGATGAAGAGCGCTACGGATAATGCCGGCGACCTCATTAAAGATCTGCAGCGGGTTTACAACAAGGCGCGTCAGGCCGCGATCACTCAGGAAATATCTGAGATCGTGAGTGGAGCGGCAGCTGTTTAGCCTTTTTTAGGTTAATAGCGCCACAGGTGAATAAGGTTAAAGAGGACTCAAACAATGAGTAGCGGACGTATTGTACAAATTATCGGTGCCGTTATCGACGTTGAGTTTCCGCGCGATGCAGTACCTAAGGTCTATGACGCGCTGAAAGTAAACTCAAACGACGTGACTCTGGAAGTCCAGCAACAGCTGGGTGACGGAATCGTGCGCACCATCGCCATGGGACAGACCGAAGGTCTGAAACGTGGTCTGGATGTAGAAAACACTAACGCCCCTATCTCGGTACCTGTAGGTATCGAAACGCTGGGTCGGATCATGGATGTACTGGGTAACCCTATCGATGAAGCGGGCCCGATCGGTGAGCAGGTGCGTATGCCTATCCACCGTAAGTCGCCCTCTTATGAAGAGCAGGCCTCTTCTAACGAGTTGCTGGAAACCGGTATCAAGGTTATCGACCTGGTGTGCCCGTTTGCGAAAGGCGGTAAGGTCGGTCTGTTCGGTGGTGCCGGTGTAGGCAAGACCGTTAACATGATGGAATTGATCCGTAACATCGCTATCGAGCACAGTGGTTACTCGGTATTTGCCGGTGTAGGTGAGCGGACTCGTGAAGGTAACGACTTCTACCACGAGATGAAAGAATCCAACGTACTGGACAAGGTATCACTGGTGTACGGCCAGATGAACGAGCCACCCGGAAACCGTCTGCGCGTAGCACTGACCGGCTTAACCATGGCCGAGCAGTTCCGTGACGAAGGTCGTGACGTACTGTTGTTCGTTGACAACATCTACCGTTACACCCTCGCGGGAACGGAAGTATCCGCACTGCTGGGGCGTATGCCTTCTGCGGTAGGTTACCAGCCGACACTGGCCGAAGAGATGGGCGTTCTGCAAGAGCGTATCACCTCGACCAAGACAGGCTCTATCACCTCGATCCAAGCGGTATACGTACCCGCGGATGACTTGACCGATCCATCGCCAGCGACCACCTTCTCGCACCTGGATGCGACCGTGGTACTGTCTCGTGATATCGCCTCTTTGGGTATCTACCCTGCGGTTGATCCGCTGGATTCCACCTCTCGGCAGTTGGATCCACTGGTTATCGGTCAGGAGCACTACGATGTGGCACGTAACGTTCAGGGTACCCTGCAGCGTTATAAAGAGCTCAAAGATATCATCGCGATCCTGGGTATGGACGAACTGTCTGAAGAAGACAAGCTGACCGTATCCCGTGCGCGTAAGATCGAGAAGTTCTTGTCGCAGCCATTCTTCGTAGCGGAAATCTTCACTGGTTCTCCCGGTAAGTATGTTTCGCTTAAAGACACCATCTCCAGCTTTAAGGGTATCCTGGCTGGCGAGTATGATGCACTGCCCGAGCAGGCATTCTACATGGTGGGTGGTATCGAAGAGGTAGTGGAAAAAGCCAAGGGTATGAAAAAGAAGTAATTCTGATTCATGCATAACGACTGAAACCTTAGCTTTTAGACACCAGCTTTTAGACACCAAATGAGGCAATAGAGATGGCTATGACTGTTCATTGCGATATCGTCAGTGCTGAAGAAGAGATTTTCTCCGGTCTGGTGGAGTTCGTTTCTCTGACAGGTAGTCTGGGTGATCTGGGTATTACTCCAGGTCACGCTCCTCTGCTTACAGAGATCAGCCCAGGTCCTGTCGAACTGAAGAAGCAGGGCGGAGAAATGCAAATTTTCTACGTCTCGGGTGGTTTCCTTGAGGTTCAATCCAACAAGGTCACTATCATGGCAGATACTGCCTTGCGGGCGCATGACATGAACGAAGCGGCTGCCGAAGAAGCGATACGCCATGCAGAACAGGCGATGAAGGATCAGACTGCGGAGTTCGAATACTCCAAGGCTGCTGCTCAATTGGCCGAAGCGTCTGCACAACTGCGCACCATTCGTCAGATTCGCAAAAAACTCGGTTAATCACCGGTAAAATAGAACAGATTCAGAGTCTGTTTTATTTATAATAAGGGCAGCTTCGGTTGCCCTTTTTTTTCGTCTGCACGTTGTTGTCTGTACTTTGTGGCTAGGGCTAACCGCCACTTTGACACCAGCCCTGGTGCAGACTGTTTTAGGAGATATGCATGTCACTGGAAGTGATTATCTTGGCCGCGGGACAAGGTACCCGCATGAAATCTAAGCTCCCCAAGGTGCTCCATCCGCTGGCGGGTAAGCCGATGCTGGGTCATGTGATTGATACCGCAGCGCAGCTCAATCCCAAGGCGATCCATGTGGTCGTAGGTCATGGTGCGGATCAACTACAGCAATATGTTGATCAGGATTTAGCGCACCACCGGCTTAGCCTGGTTGAGCAGCTCGAACAGCTGGGAACCGGGCATGCAGTCGATCAGGCGATGCCGCAGGTTAACAGTGAGGCCGTCGCGTTGATCCTCTACGGTGATGTGCCCTTGACCCCATTAGTGACCTTACAGAATCTGGTGCTGCGGGCGCAGCAGGACCAGCTAGCACTGCTGACGGTAACCTTGGCCGATCCTAGCGGTTATGGCCGTATTGTGCGCGATCATGCGCATCAGGTGGTAGCCATCGTCGAGCAGAAGGACGCCACCGAAGCCGAGTTAGGGATTCGGGAGATCAACACCGGTATCCTGGCGTTACCCGCGGCTTGGCTCAAACAGTGGTTACCGCAACTGTCAGCAGACAACGCCCAGGGCGAATACTATTTGACCGATATCATTGCCATGGCGGCACAGGCTGGTCGCCGTATCGATGCGATCCAGCCGGCCAGTGAGCAGGAGGTTCAGGGCGTCAACAACCGCCTGCAGTTGGCCGAACTGGAGCGCTGGTATCAATTACAACAAGCCCAACGCTGGATGGCCGCAGGCGTCAGCCTGGCGGATCCCGCACGCATCGATTTTCGTGGCGAGATCAACATCGGCCAGGATGTCAGTGTCGATATCAACGTGATCTTCGAAGGCCAGGTCGAGATTGCGGACAACGTTATTATCGGCCCCAACTGCGTTATCAAGGACAGTTGTATTGCTGCGGGAACCCAGATCAAAGCCCATTCGCTGCTCGATCAAGTACAGGTCGGTGAGCATTGTGAGATCGGTCCTTTTGCACGGCTGCGCCCGGGAACGGTGCTGGCCGCCGGGGCAAAAATAGGCAATTTTGTCGAGACTAAGAAAACCCGCGTTGGCGCAGGTTCCAAGATTAATCATCTTAGCTATGTGGGGGATGCCATCCTGGGCCGCAATGTCAATGTCGGTGCCGGTACCATCACCTGCAACTACGACGGGGTGAATAAGTTTCAGACCGAGATCGGTGATAACGCCTTCATCGGCTCCAATACCTCGTTGGTAGCGCCGGTACAGGTCGGCGCAGGAGCCACCACCGGCGCCGGCTCAACGATTACCAAAGCCATCGCTGCCGATGAGTTAGGTATCGCGCGTGGACGTCAAACCAACCTCAAGGGTTGGAAACGGCCGCAGAAAAAGGGTTGAGCCTCAATACCCCTGTTAAGTAGCCCAGTTAAGCAGCCAATATAAATTTTTTACCCAGCCGGATCAGGATGAACAGTTATGTGTGGAATAGTCGGCGCGATCGCGCAACGCCAGGTCGCCGGAATTTTGCTGGAAGGCCTCAAACGGTTGGAATACCGGGGTTACGACTCTGCCGGAATGGCGATTCGTGATACCGAAACCGGCGAGCTGCGCTGCACCCGGCGGTCGGGTAAAGTCGCTGAGCTTGAACAGGCATTGCAACAGCAGCCGTTGCTAGGTGCCATGGGTATTGCCCATACTCGCTGGGCCACCCATGGTAAGCCCGAAGAGCGTAACGCCCACCCACATATGGCGGGCAGTCGGGTCGCGGTGGTCCACAACGGCATTATCGAAAACTATGCCAGCCTGAAAGCCGACCTCCAGGCCCAGGGGGCTGAGTTTCACTCCGACACCGACACCGAAGTGATCGCTCACTTAGTGCATACCAAGCTCAATGCCGGGCTTAGCTGGGTGAAGGCTGTCGAACAAACGCTTAGCCAACTGCAGGGTGCCTATGCCCTGGCGATTATGGATCAGCAGCACCCCGAACTGATCATGGCGGCACGGATGGGCAGTCCGTTGGTGATCGGGGTGGGCATTGGCGAGAATTTCATCGCCTCCGATCCGCTGGCCATGTTGCAGGTCACCGACCAGTTTATCTATCTCGACGAAGGCGAGATCGCCGAGGTCAGGCTGGATTCTATCGCCATTCGTGATCGTAACGGCCAGCCGGTCAGTCATCAGGTACAGCGCTTCGAACACGGCCAGGATGCTGCAGACAAAGGAGAATACCGCCACTACATGCTCAAGGAGATCTACGAACAGCCCAAGGTAGTCAGCGCTGTTCTTGAAGGTCGTTTGGGCAAAGACCGCGTGCTTGAGCAAGCCTTTGGCGCTGAAGCCACGGCGATCTTCGATCGGGTGCAAGCGGTGCAGATCATCGCCTGCGGCACCAGTTATCATGCCGGACTGATCGCCAAGTACTGGATCGAAGAGCTGGTCGGTATCCCCTGCATGATCGAGGTCGCCAGCGAGTACCGCTACCGCAAAACCGTGGTGCTGCCCAACAGCCTGTTCTTGACCCTCTCCCAGTCGGGTGAGACCGCCGATACCCTGGCGGCACTGCGTGAGGCCAAGCAGAGTGGTTTTCTGGCCTGTCTGGCGATCTGCAACGTGCCCGGCAGTTCGCTGGTACGCGAATCCGACCTGGTACTGATGACCAACGCCGGTCCTGAGATCGGTGTCGCCTCGACCAAGGCGTTCACCAGCCAGCTAGTCGCGCTCTTGCTGACCACGCTGGTGTTGGGCCGGCGTCACGGCCTGGCAACAGAGACCGAGCAGCAGCTGGTCGCAGCCCTCAAGCAACTACCGACACAGCTCGAACAGGTATTGTTATTGGATCAGCCGATTAAACAGCTGTCCGAGCGCTTTGCCGATAAGCAACACAGCCTGTTCTTGGGCCGCGGCGCCATGTATCCCGTGGCGATGGAGGGGGCGTTGAAACTTAAAGAGATCTCCTACATCCACGCCGAGGCTTATCCTGCCGGTGAACTCAAGCACGGCCCGCTGGCGCTGGTCGACAGCAATATGCCGGTGATCGTGGTCGCGCCCAACAACAGCCTGTTAGAAAAGCTCAAAGCCAACATGCAGGAGGTCCAGGCCCGCGGCGGCGAACTCTATGCGTTTTCTGACCAGGTCGCCGGATTAGAGAATGGCGATGGTCTGCATAACATCGTCCTGCCCCATATCCACAGTATCCTCGGCCCTATCCTGTATACCCTGCCACTGCAGCTGCTGTCCTACCATGTCGCGGTGTTGAAGGGTACGGATGTCGATCAGCCCCGCAATCTGGCCAAGAGCGTCACGGTGGAATAGCGGTACTGAGCGATCAACTGTATTGGTGGCACAGCCAAGTTTTGTGGTAATGTAGACACATAGTAGATACTTCGAGGTTGTTATGGAAACGCAAATAAAACGCTGGGGCAATAGCGCAGCTATTCGTATCCCCGCTAGCATCCTTTCAGATACTCATCTGTCGGTTAACAGTCCCATCAACATCGAAGTCAAAGGCAACTGTATCGTTATCGAGCCGATTGCTAAGACTGCGAAACGCCTCAAGTTACCGTTTACTGAGCAAGCCTTGCTCAAGGGGTTAAATGCCCATACTGCACACGCTGACGAAATCGCGGCACCACTGGCGGCGGAACTAGGCGAGTAATGGCTCAGCACTATATCCCCGAGCGTAACGAAATTATCTGGCTGGACTTCGAACCCACCAGGGGCAAAGAGATCGGCAAGTACCGCCCCGCCCTGGTGTTGTCTCACAAGACCTACAACCAACAAACCGGCCTACTGATCTGCTGTCCGATCAGTACCAGTATTCGCGGTGGTGCTACCGAAGTGCCGGTCAATAATCTGGATCAGCCGTCTGTAGTAGCCGCTAGCTTGATCCAAACGCTGTCATGGAAGGATCGGCAAGCCAAGCCCATTACACGTGCCGAAAAAGGCGTTCTTGATCAAGTATTGGTGCGGATTATTCCACTGATCGGCGCTGATACGGTACTAGAGCAGTTTATCGAATAGGAGAGTGGTTTCCTTTTCACTTAGAAGACACTAAGACTTCCACTCAAGAGACTTGTTGATGCCTACATGGTAAATTCTGTTACGTATTTGTAACGGAGTTTAGGCGTGATCAAGAAGCGGATTCTTCTCAGCTGGCTGGGTAAGCATGATCTGGATGCAGAGTCCAAAGGCCAGCGAGGCCCAATAGCTTCGATTCTGCTCGATTCCGATGCACCTTTTGAAGAAGTACGAATTCTTGCCAACGATTGGTTTGACGATCTCCCCAAATATGAGGCCTGGCTTAGCCAGCTTCTTCGCCAGCACAGCCGTGCTGCTAAGCTCTCTTTTCGTCGGGTTTCGCTGAAAAGCCCGATCGACTACACCGGTATTTACAGCGTTGCTCGGGAAGAGCTTGAGCAGCTATCTGGTGGGCACAGTATTATCACTCTCAACCTGACTTCCGGCACGCCCGCGATGGTCGCCAACTGGTTGTTGCTGGGCAAGGGTGTCTACAACGCTAGGCTTGTGCAGACCTCTCTGCAAAATGGTTTGGCCTCGGTCGATCTACCTTATGATCTCTCCCTGGAATACCTGCAGCGTCAAGATGGTGTTTTGGGTTATATCGCCTCGTCGGCCCCCAATTTAGATACCCATTTCGAACATATACAGACGCTTTCGGTTGCAATGCGTGAGGCAGTTGCGCTTACGAAAAAGCTCGCGCCACGGAACTTGCCAGTCATCATCCAGGGCGAATCAGGCACCGGCAAGGAGGTCATAGCCCAGGCGATTCACCGGTCCTCACCACGAGCGGCTAAGCCCTTTGTGGCAGTAAACTGTGGTGCAATCCCAGCGACACTGATTGACTCGCAGCTGTTTGGTCATAAGAAGGGCTCATTTACTGGCGCAGATTCTGATCGAAAAGGATTCTTCGATGAGGCGCATGGCGGCACGCTGCTTCTGGACGAAATTGGCGAGCTGCCTTTAGATGCTCAGGCTAAGCTGCTGCGGGCGCTACAGCAGAAGGAGATCACTCCGGTCGGAGCAAGTAAGCCTCATGCGGTCGATATACGCGTCATCGCGGCCACTCACAGGGATTTGCTGGCGATGGTAGAGGACGGCAGTTTTCGAGAGGACCTTTTCTATCGGCTTGCCGTAGGGGTCGTGCATTTACCTCCTCTGAGTGAGCGTGTAGACGATGTCCCCGAGCTGGTTGATGTTCTGATGACTCAGCTAAACGAAGAAGCGAAAGATCAGCCTGGATACGTAAGTAAAAAAATTTCTACTGATGCAATTAATTTTATCAAGCATCAGCCTTGGCCGGGTAATATTCGCGAACTCTGGAACACGCTGGTACGCGCGTCTATCTGGTCAGATGGCGATATGTTGGAGGTAGGGCATCTACACAAGGCGATGATTCAAAGGCCTAATAAGCCAAATGAAAAACGCATGAATATTGATGTGGCTAGCGGCATTGATGTCGAAGAAATTATTAATAATACAAAGCGTTACTGCATTGAAGAAGCGCTGAAAATTACTGCGGGTCAGAAGGGTAAAGCTGCTAAGCTGCTGGGCCTAAACAACCACCAGACGCTCAACAACTGGATCAAGCAGCTCGGTATTGAAGAGCCTTGATGTGAGAGCGCAACAAATCTGGCACGATACCTGAAATACAGGAAGTAACTACGGGCAACACGACATGAAGTCTATGAACTTTGAGCACCTCAGACCACAGTGGCCAGCGCTGGCAGATCTTGGCGGATACGCTGAGACCTACGCCCATCTTGACCCGCAGAGTTCGCTGGTCAAGCTACGCTGCTATGTCGAAAAGCTGGTCGGGGTGATTTACAGCGAACTGCGGCTGCCCGCCGAGCCTAATGCCAACTTCATGGATCGCCTGACCAATGGCAGCTTCACCGCTGTCGTACCCAAGGTCATTCTCGATAAGCTCCATGCGGTGCGGATTCATGGTAACAAAGCCGCCCATGAAGGCGATGTCTCTGCCAACACCTCTGTTTGGTTGGTGCAGGAGGCTTATCACCTAGGCTGCTGGCTGTTCATTGCTCAAGGGGGCGGTAGTCGTGAACAGTGCCCCGAGTTTCAATCGCCGCAGTTACCTACAGCATCGGTCAGCGCCAAAGCCGAGTTCAAGAAAAAGAACAAAGTCCTACAAGAAAAACTCGCTTCCCAGTCGGCCCAGCTTGAAGGCGCGCTGAAAGAATTAGAATCGGCACAACAGGCCGAGCGTGAAGCGCAGCAGCAGGCTGCCAAGCTAAAAGCGGAAGTCGATCAGGTCAAAGCGCAGGCGTTTGCCAAAGCCAGCACCAAAGCCACCAGTACCCTCGATCTCAACGAAGCTGAGACCCGCCGCCGCCTGATCGACAGCGAACTGCGCATCTCCGGTTGGGATGTGGGACTTGATGGCGCTAACACCGAGCAGGTCACACTGGAGCATCAGGTCGACGGCCAGCCCACCGCATCCGGCATCGGCTACTGCGATTACGTCCTCTGGGACGACAACGGTAAGCCGCTGGCGGTGGTTGAAGCCAAACGCGCCCGCGAGAATCCCGAGAAAGGGCGTCAGCAGGCCAAGCTGTATGCGGATTCTCTAGAAAACAAACACGGTCAGCGGCCGGTGATATTCTACACCAATGGCTACGATGTCTGGATCTGGGACGATGTGCTCGATACCGTGCCGCGCAAGCTCTATGGCTACTACGGCAAAGACAGCCTGCAGTACCTGATTCAGCAGCGTAAGCAGCGCAAGGATCTCAACAGCACCCCGATCGATACCGAGATCGCTGGCCGCCTCTATCAGATGGAAGCGATCACCCGCGTTAGCGAGCGTTTCAGCGAAGGTTATCGCAAGGCGCTGGTAGTGCAAGCCACCGGCACCGGTAAGACCCGTGTCTCGATCGCGCTCACCAAGCGCATGCTCGATGCCGGCTGGGCCAAGCGCGTACTGTTTCTGTGTGACCGCAAAGAGCTGCGCAAGCAGGCCAAGAATGCCTTCAGCGAGTTCAGTAAAGAGCCGATCTACGTGGTGGGTCGCAGCAATAAGCAAGATCAGGCCAATGCGCGCATCTACATCGCCACCTACCCCGGTATGCTGCGCATCTATGAACAGCTCGATGTCGGCTTCTTTGATCTGATCGTCGCCGACGAATCGCATCGCTCTGTCTATAACGTCTACGGTGACCTGTTCAAATACTTCGATGCCCGTCAGGTCGGCCTGACCGCCACCCCGGTGGAGATGGTCAGCCGCTCCACCTGCCGTCTGTTCGGTTGCGACTACAAACTGCCTACCGCCAGCTACCCGCTGGAGCAAGCGGTGGAAGAGAAGCACCTGGTACCGTTTCGGGTGGTTACCCACACCACCCAGTTCCTGCGAGAAGGGATCAAGGGCCATACGCTCAGCGATGAGCAGATTGCCGAGCTCGAAGATCAGGGTTTCGACCCCAACGATCTGGATTTCAACGCCCCCGATATTGACAAGGCGGTGTTCAACAAGGACACCAACCGCGCCATCCTCCGCAACCTGATGGAACGTGGTCTGCGCGATGCTGACGGCCAGCTGCCCGGCAAGACCATTGTCTTTGCCCGTAATATTCAGCATGCCGAGCTGCTGACCACGCTGTTTGGCGAGATGTACCCGCAACACGGCGGTAACTTCTGTCGGGTGATTCACTCCAAGTACGAACGTGCCGAAGAGCTGATCGACGACTTCAAAGGTGCTGGCGAGAAACCCGCTGACGAGATCACCATCGCCATCTCGGTCGATATGCTCGATACCGGCATCGATGTGCCGCCGTTGGTGAATCTGGTGTTTGCCCGGCCGATCAAGTCCAAGGTCAAGTTCTGGCAGATGGTAGGGCGCGGCACCCGGTTATGCCCGGATCTCTACGGCCCCGGTCTGCACAAGAGCCACTTCCTGATCTTCGACCACTGGGGCAACTTCGAATACTTCGAGATGGAACCGCCCGAGGACGAGGCTCGGCCGAGCAAATCTCTGTGCGAAAAATTGTTCGAGAGTCGCCTCGATCTGGCCGAAACGGCACTCAAGCGTGCAGAGCTGGAACTGTTCGCGCAGACGGTGGCGCTAATCAAAGAGGATATCGACGCACTGGATGACCGTTGCATCGCTGTGCGCGATCAGTGGCAGCTCAAGGCCCAGCTCAGTGATGCTAAGCGATTGCACCAGTTTGCTCCCGATACCCGCCAGCTGCTGCGTACCGAACTGGCGCCGCTGATGCAGTGGCGCGATATCAAGGGTCAATCTGAAGCCTTACGCTGGGATCAGCAACTTACCGAGCTGCAACTGATCCGCCTGGTCAACCCTTCGCAACTCGACGTCGCCAAGCAGCCGGTGTTGGATAAAATCAGCCAGCTCTCCATGCACCTCAACCCGGTACGCGCCAAGGCTGAAGCGATCAAGAGCATCCAGCAGGACAGTTTCTGGCAGGACGTGACCTTTGATGGCCTTGAGCAGCAGCGCCTCGCGCTGCGCCCCATTATCCATCTGCGTGACAAGAGCGGTACCGGCCCCATCAACGATCCATTACCGGTCTACGATATCAAGGAAGACGAGGCCGAGTATCAGACCGCCGATCGCCCGACTCGGATCATTACCGTCGACTACCAGATCTACCGTCAGCAGGTCGAAGCGACCCTCAGCCCGCTGTTCGAAACCGACCCGGTGCTGGTCAAGATCCGCCACGGCGAACCGGTGACCGAGCTGGAGCTGGAGCAGCTCAATGCCTTGGTGCATATCCAGAACCCCAATCTGGATCTGGTCACCCTGAAGGAGTTTTTCCCTGACTCCGGTGCCCCTCTGGATCAGTTACTGCGTACCCTGATCGGCATGGATGGCGGTGTGATCGAGGCCGCAATGACCGAATTTGTACAGGCTAACCATGTTAGTCTCAATAGCCGTCAGCAGCGCTTTATCGCCTTGCTGAAAAACCACCTGTGTAAGTTCGGCACCATCAACGTTTCCCAGCTCTACGATCAGCCCTTTACCTCGGTCCACCATGGCGGGTTGGATGGCATCTTTACCGATGGCCGTCAGGCTGATGCGTTGGTGGCTCTGGTGAAGCGTTTTGGCATCGAACTGGGCGACCGTCGCGAAGCGGCGCAACGTACCCTGCATACTTAATTCAATTATCTGTCGTTAAGAGACTCCTGCATGATCACTGGTGAACTGAAAAGCAAGATCGATAAACTCTGGGAAGAGTTCTGGACCGGTGGCATTGCCAACCCGCTGACCGTAATCGAACAGATCACCTTCCTGATGTACGCCCGCCTGCTGGATATGAACGAGCGCCGCGACGAGAAACGTGCCGAGCGCACCGGCAAGCCCTTTAATCGTCGCTTTAAAGATCTGGAGCAGGAGGTGCGCTGGGAGAGCTTCCGCCATCTGCCTGCCGAGCAGATGTACAAGCTAGTCAAAGATGAGGTGTTCCCCCACTTCAAGGATCTGGCCGGTGAGGGCACCCTGTTCGCCGAGTTTATGAAAGACGCCCAGCTGATGATCCAGAAGCCCAACCTGCTGGTTAAAGCGGTCACCATGATCAGCGAACTGCCGCTGGAGAGTTCCGACACCAAGGGCGATCTGTACGAGTACCTGCTCTCAAAACTCACCACCGCGGGCATCAACGGTCAGTTCCGTACCCCGCGCCATGTGATCCGCGCCATGGTCGAGATGCTCGACCCGGTTGCCACCGAGCGCATCGCCGATCCGGCCTGTGGTACCGCGGGTTTTCTCGCCAGCAGCTACGAATACCTGTTAGAAAAGTACAGCTCCCCCGAAGGGGTGATCACCGAGACGGTCATCAACGACAAGGGCCAACCGGTCGAGCAGCAGATCTACAGCGGAGACCTGCTGCATGAACACCGTCAGCACGTCGACCGCGACATGTTTCATGGCTTCGACTTCGACGCCACCATGCTCCGTATCGCCGCCATGAATCTGGTGATGCACGGCGTTGCCGAACCCGATATCCACTACCAGGACACCCTAAGCCAGCGTTTTAGCGAGCGCTTCCCGCAGGCGGCCAAAGAGGGCTTCGACCTGATCCTCGCCAATCCGCCGTTCAAGGGCAGTCTCGACGAGGAGGATGTCGACCCGGCCCTGTTGCGGGTGGTCAAGACCAAGAAGACCGAGCTGCTCTTTGTCGGCCTGATCTTGCGCATGCTCAAGATCGGCGGCCGCAGCGCCACCATCGTCCCCGACGGTGTATTGTTCGGCTCCAGCAATGCCCACCAGCAGCTGCGCAAGCACCTTATAGAAGACAACCAGCTCGACGCGGTGATCAGCCTGCCCAGCGGCGCGTTCAAGCCCTATGCCGGGGTCTCCACCGCCATCCTGATCTTTACCAAGGGCGGTGCCACCGATCAGGTCTGGTTCTACGATGTCCAGGCCGACGGCTTCTCTCTGGATGACAAGCGCACCCCGATCGCGGCCAACGACCTGCCGGATCTGATCAGTAGCTTCAAGGCGCGTGACAAGGCCGTTGCCGCCACCGAAGCCAACGACCGCACCACCCAGCAGTTCTGGGTCAGCAAGGCGGACATTGTTGGCAACAAGTACGACCTGTCGCTAAACCGCTACAAGGAGCAGGTGCATGTGGCGGAAGAGTACGATCCGCCCAAGGTGATACTGGCGCGATTGAAAGCGCTTGAAAGCGAGATTCAGCGGGATCTGGATGCGCTGGAGGGGATGCTGTAATGCCTGCTTTAGGTGACCTGGTTAACATTAAAGGTGGTGGGACTCCCAGTAAGGCCGTTCCAGAATATTGGGGCGGAAGTATTCCGTGGGCATCCGTAAAGGACTTCAAATCGTCTGTATTAGAGACGACCGCAGATTACATAACCGAGCTAGGCGTTAAAAACTCAGCAACGTCCGTGATTCCCGCAGGTACTATCGTTGTGCCTACTCGTATGGCATTGGGAAAGGTAGCTATCACTTCTGTCAACCTCGCTATCAACCAGGACTTGAAAGCTATATTGATTCTCGATGAACAGGCTCTGGATAAGGGATACTTGCATCGCTTCTTGGAGTCTCAGGCTGGTGAGATTGAGAAGCAGGGGAAAGGGGCAACAGTTAAAGGGATTACTCTTGATGTGCTTCGTAATATAGAAATCCCCCTCCCACCCCTGGCCGAGCAACAGCGCATCGCCGCCATCCTCGACCAAGCCGACGCCCTGCGCCGCAAACGCCAGCAAGCCATAGACCTCGCCGACCAGTTCCTCCGCAGCGTATTTCTGGATATGTTCGGCGACCCGGTGAGCAATCCGAAGGGTTGGGGAATCCACAACATCCATGATGCTTGCTTGGACATTGTCGATTGTGTAAACCGAACGGCCCCAGTTGTTGATTACGAAACGCCATACAAGATGATTCGGACGACCAACGTTCGTAATTACGAAATAGATCTCTCAACTGTTAGATATGTAGAGAAAGAGTCCTATGAAAAATGGACTCGACGGCTACTCCCGAAAAGAGGTGACATCGTATTCACGCGGGAAGCCCCCGCTGGTGAGGCTGGCATTATCGAGACAGATGACACCGTGTTTTTGGGCCAAAGAACTATGCACTTTCGCCCAGACGGCTCCAAGGTTACACCAGACTTCATGCTTTACGAGCTGATGGGGCCTGGAATTAAGCACCAGATAGATCGTATGAGTACAGGGTCGACGGTAAAGCACCTATCTGTTCCTGAGTGCAAAAAATTCTCCATACGAATGCCACCACTGGAGTTGCAAGAGCGCTTCTCTACGATAGTAAAAAGGGTGAAATCTTCGCGAGCACATTTCCTGAGCTCGCGGACCAAGATAGAAGACTGTTTCGGTTCGGTAAGCCAACAAGCCTTCAGCGGCCAGCTATGAAGCACCAGATAGCCGCCACCCAACCCTAAAGGAACCACCCATCGACACGGACGTTGCCATGCCAAACAGCACAACCACCCCAGCCAATCCGTCAGCGCTCCCCCTGCGCCTCAGGGAACCCCTGTTCACTCCGGGCGAATGGCCCTGCCCTGAAGATCGACTCAGACGGAAACAAGAGATCGAAAACCTCACCCCAGTCCTTCTCAACGCCGAAGCGCCGCTGGTCTTCGCCATCGACGCCCCCTGGGGCGACGGCAAAACCACCTTTATCCGCCTGTGGCAGCATTTCCTGAACAAAGAGAACAAGGTCAGCCTCTACCTCAATGCCTGGGAAAGCGACTTCGCCGAAGACCCGCTGCTACCAATGCTAGCCACGCTGGATAAGTGGCTCAGCGAACAGTCTGAAAAACCAGCCGTTAAAGCTGCTTGGGATAAGGCCAAGACATATGTCCCAGGTATTATCAAATCTACCGCAGTGGCCGCTGCTAAAGCAGCCACATTCGGCGCACTGGATCTCGACAAAGAATACGAAAAGCTCGCCACCGAACTGACAGGCGGTGCGGTCGGCAGTTTGGTCGACAGCTTCAACGTCAAACAGAGGTCACTGGAACAGTTCAAAATACAGCTGACCGCTGCGCTGGATGCACTACCCGAAGACCAACAAAATCTGATCGTCTTCGTTGACGAACTTGACCGATGCAAACCCACCTACGCCATCGAAGTGCTGGAGCGCATCAAACACCTGTTCGACATCGACCGCCTGGTCTTCGTCCTAGCCGTCAACCGCGACCAGCTTAGCAAAAGCCTACAAGGCGTCTACGGCCCTTCCTTCGACGGGATGCACTACCTAAAGCGGTTTATCGATCTGGATTACCACCTGCGGGTTACTGACATAAAAGCCTATATCGAAGCAAAATTTGATCAGCCGGATGTGGCCAAATACTTTGCCTCCAGGCAGCATGGGCAGGATCACTTTGGGGCTTTGCGAGAGGTGACCTGTTGGCTGGCTCAGCGCTTCGGCTACACGCTGAGGGGGATTGACCAGCTGGTAATACGGTTGCGGTTAATTTTGAAGTCAATTCCAACCAATCATCATCTAGAGCCTGTCGTTCTTGCCTGTATGCTCATCCTGAGATCACAGAACGAAGGTCTATACCAACGCTTCGCTTTAGATGCCCTGTGCGTAAATGATGTTATAGAGTTCTTTCTGGGTGCCCCGCCAGAAGAAGCAAAATTACCTGAATCATTTGGCTGGATAGCCGGTTGGCTTATCCGTTCGGGGTGCGACTACTACAACGCTCAGAATCTCGGCACATTGATTACTCCATGGGAGCAGCTAATGGAGCGTTTGGACGAAAAGGATGAGCGTAGAAATCAGATCAGCAGTCTGATTCGGTTAGCGCGAGATAACCAAGGTATGCGTGGGCAATCTAGTACACGGCAAACGGCATTCAATCGCATTGAATTGGTAAACCAGATTGATGTGTCGGCTTAGTTAGAAAATAGTGCGGGGTATGAGGTGAGGTGGCAATGGAATTTAAATCAGACGTATGAAATCCGTTATTATCCTAAGAAATGTTAATGTATATAAATCCTAATGCCTTTATAAAAAAGTCCATAAAGCAAAATATATTCAATATGGAAGAGCGTAGTCATGAGCAAAAAGAAAGCAAAAGAAAAGTCGCTCAATAAATACATGCGAAAAATGGAAGAAGAGAAAAGCAGGAAAAAACAAATAGAAACTGATAAAGATGCTCTTGCAGAAAAAACAAACGAAAATCAAGAGAGAAATAAGAAGCAAAACGACAGAAGAGGAAGAGAAGATTTCGCCTTGTCAAAGGAGGCGATTAAAAAGGAGCTCATTAACAAGAAAATTTCTCCATATGTGTGTCGCATTGCAAGTCACTTAGGTGACGACAAACAATTAGCTAAAGATTTTGTTTTGGAAGAAATTGATGCTGCGTTTGTTGGGAATAGAGATTCAAAAAATTTCGTCATTAATTCTGGGTTCGAGAAAGACGAGTATTCAGGTGCAATGTCTAGAGGGATTAAAGCCGTAGAAGATGGTCCTCAAGAGGAAATGAATCAAATAAGGATCGAGCTTGCGACGAAGTATGGAATACCCTATGCCAGTAAAGTGTTGCTTTCAGTGGTTGATCGGATTATGCAGCTGTATGCTCTTGGTCGATACAGGAATGTTTTAAATCATGCAGGCGTGGTAGAGGGGGCTTTTTCTTCAGGTGAGGCTTATAAAAGCCTCAAGGGTCTCTTACAGAGCTACGAAGATTTTTTATATAAGCCAAAGTTGTTTGGTACGGGTGATTTAAGTACTAGTTTTATAAGTGTCGCCAGAGGGATAGATGAGCCAACGGAAGAGCTGTCAGATCATATAAACTTTATGATTCTAGTATCAATGGCTGGTAAACGGATAAAAACGGCATTTATCCCAAGAGAAATACTATCCATTGTTCATACAGACCTTGAGATAGTATCTACGATAGATATAAAGCACTGGAAAGAGACCCTTCATGCGCTTTCATTAGTAGAAAAAAATCAGGCTGCATTCTTCAGAGCAATAGAACTTGGTCGTCAGGTCGGTGATATTAATGATGTTTGTGCTATCAATGTAGCTCCTGCTATTTATAATGCATTTAACTTGCTGTTCAGGGAGCATCCTGACAAAAGCGAACTCAAACGATTGGCTGATGAATTTAATCTTCCTTTCGAGGATTTATCTTTTGTTACAGGCTCAGTATCAGGTGCTGTATCTGATAATAAATATAAAGAATGGGTTTTTAAACATACAGGTATTTAATTAATGTTTGAAGAGATGAAAACATATAAAGCTGTAGGTCAAAATGGAGAAACCGTTTTTGTTTCTGCTTATACAGAAACAGAGGCACGCCAAAAGGCTGAAGAGGAGCTCGGTTGGGGAAATGTGATTAGTTTTGAAGAAGTGTAGGTTCATGAAATCATGCACCTTGCGCATGACTTTGCTTTGAGCAGGCGCTGTGTGTATCTCTAGCTGCATTAACTCACAATATAACTGCGCCTCGTTCATAGAAGGCGTAACGCGGGGTTGCTGGCTTCAGTGACTGGTGTGATAGGTAACATATTTTACCTATAAGTAACAAAATATTAAGTCGGACTGGCAGATTTAGAGCGGAATCTTGTCATCCTATTGAAATATAAGTGATAAATAGAGTTGGCATTTTGTCTGCAACTTTCTTGGTAACACCAACCAAGGAGATATCAGCATGAACCAGCAACTGAGCAATACACAGCTGCATGATGACGTTCTGAATGAGGAAGTCATTCTGACCCAGCATGCTCGACAACGAATGGATCAGCGAGGCGTCAGTGAACAAGCCGTTGAGCTCGCTCTCCAGTTTGGACGCAAGGTCCATTCACGGAGAGCGTTGTTCCATGTGATTGGTCGAAAGGAGATTAAGAATCTGGGAGAGCAACATCCTGAACTCAAAGGGTTGGATGGAGTGCAGGTTCTCACCAGTGAGGATGGCGAGTCAGTCATTACGGTGTATCGAAACCATGACTTGCGAGCGATTCGCCCTAACAAGCGTAAGCATCGGCATCTGCACTAAGGAGGATTTATGGCTACTCAATTTGAACTACTTATGCAGAAGTTGAAAAAAGAAGGTCATGTCGAAATCGCTAAGGCGTTGAGAAGAAATCAAGCCGATAAGCTAAGCGACCAACAGCGAATGATCCTGGCAGATGCGTCTATTTGCATAAGAATGGCGCACAGGCTCCCCGATGCCCATCGACTGAGAAATTCACTAGTGGGAGTCACAAGCTCCGGCTGGGGTAGAGAGCCGGAGATAACAGAACCTGGGCTTATTCAGCCGCTGATGAATCTTTAGACTCTGACTCGCCTGAGAGTAGTTACGGATCAAGAAAAGCAGATAGTTGATTTTATAAGGATATTAATACCTATGTCAGAATTAAAAAAATTCCAAATGCAGAGTGCTCGTCCGTTGCCTGTTATCGTTTTGGCCGACACGAGCGGGAGCATGTCTGTAGACGGCAAAATCAAAGCCTTGAACCATGGCTTGCAGGACATGATCTCGAGCTTTGCTAGCGAGAGTCGACTGAGGGCGGAGATTCATGCTTGTGTGATCACCTTCGGTGGGGAGCGGGCAGCGGTGAGTCTGCCACTGACGCCTACCCATAAGATCGAAAGCTTCAGCGCGTTGACGGCTGACGGCATGACCCCACTTGGGGGCGCCTTGGCGTTAGCCAGCCAAATGATAGAGGATAAGGAGCTGATTCCATCACGTGCCTATAAGCCGGTTATTGTGCTCGTTTCTGATGGCTACCCCAATGATGACTGGCAAGGCCCTTTCGCCCAATTGTTGAACGGTGAGCGGTCGTCTAAGGCTACGCGTTTTGCGATGGCCATCGGCGCCGATGCCGATGAAGCGATGTTGGCAGACTTTGCTAACGACCCTGAAGCGTCTGTGTTCCATGCTGAACACGCTCGCGATATTCATCGTTTTTTCCGTGCAGTGACCATGAGCGTGAGCGCACGTAGTCAGTCGACTACACCAAACCAGTCTGCCCCCCTTGTACTTCCCCCTGCAGACGACCAGGACTGGGAGTTTTAGTGCGCCTATGCGCTGCGGGAGCAACGGTCACTGGGCCTGCGCACGAGCAGGAAGGTTTGCCTAACCAGGACGCAATGAGTGTCCACAGTGTGAATCAAGGCTGGTGTATTGCGGTGAGTGATGGTTTGGGTAGTCGTCGGCTCAGTCACCTCGGTTCGAGTAAAGCGGTCCAGCTGGTCCGGCAGCATGTCAGACGGAGCGTATCTCTCTCGCCCTTGAGCTTGGGGTTGGCTGTTCGTAAAGAGTGGCTTGAAAACTTTGGGGATGACTATCGTGACTACGAGACCACCTGCCTATGGGCCCATGTTGATGCGTTTGGCAAAGGCAGGGTTGCGCAAGCCGGTGATGGATTAGCGCTTGTGAAAAGTCGAGGCAAGTTCCAACGGGTCAGTATGCAGCGTCAGGACTTCGGCAATCAGACCTCAACTCTAGCGCAGGCAGATGAAAATCTGTGGGAGCTGTGTGAGTTCGATCTGGTTTCGCCAGGCGACGGCGTGCTGATTATGACTGACGGCATCTCTGATGACTTGGTTCCCGAGCAGCTAGAGCCATTTTTCGACGCTATCTGCAGGAGACTTGTTCGTACTAACAAGCGCCGTATGCGTATCTGGCTCACAGGCGAACTGCACGACTGGTCCACGCCGCTGCATGGCGATGATAAAAGTATTGCCGCTATTTTCAGATTAGGTTGAAACAAATGGATACGAAAGCAGCAAAACGGACGACAAGGTCAGTATTGGACGTAAAGGGTTCGCGTTATGAACTAACGTCCGAGATGAGCCGGGGTGGGCAAGGCATTGTGTACCACACGCATCTCCCTCAAGTATTGGTCAAGGGCTTCACTAACAAAGATGAGTCAGCCCGTAGGCGTTGGCACAATCATATAGATTGGTTGATACGGCAGGATCTGAGTGATTTGAAACTGGCACGCCCTCTTGCGCTGCTAGCTGAGCCGCGCACTGGTTATGTCATGGAGCTGATGGATGGTTTGATGCCGTTACAAACCCTTCTCGACAGCTTCTTGGAAGCAGGAGAAGGTGCAACAGCGGACTATCTGGCACAAGGTGGTTTGCGTCGCCGTATACGCATACTCTGCCAATTGGCTAGGACGCTGAATCAATTGCACGCACGAGGGATGCTGTATGGCGACTTGTCTCCTGCCAATATATTCGTATCGGACGATCCGGCTTACGCTGAAACCTGGCTGATCGACTGCGACAATATTAGCTTGGAAGCACACAGTGGCTTGACGCTGCACACTATCGATTACGGTGCACCTGAAGTCGTCCGAGGAGATGCTCTGCTCTCTAGTTTGACGGACTGCTGGAGTTTCGCTGTCATCGCCTATCAGTTGCTGACCCACAATCATCCCTTCAAAGGGGATTTGATCGAAGGCCTTGAGCCGGAAGAAGAGGAGGCAGCGTTACGCGGCGAGTACCCCTGGATAAACGACACAAATAATCCGGATAACGCCTGTTTTGTGAATCTTCCCATTCAGCTAGTCGAGCACAGCCGCCTCCCGGAACTCTTCCGCCGATGTTTTGAGCAGGGACGGGATGCTGCGAGCGAGCGTCCCGTCATGTCTGAGTGGCTTGAAGCATTAACGGAAATTGATGAGAACATGACCAACTGCCCTGCTTGCGGAGGTAGTTCGTTGATGCCTCGCGATCAGGATAACGTCGACGAAGTCACATGCTTCTTCTGTGATGAACCTGTTGATTCCAAACTGGTGGTGTTCGAGGAATACATCTTTGTTCCAGAACAGGAGCAAGAGGAGCATCCAGAGCTCCCGAGCAATTGGATCAAGACAGGACGTCGTGTGCTTTTGCAACCGGGTGGAAACCAGGAACTGAAGCGTTTGATGCCGTCATTTAGTTACGATCGCTGGCCATCAGATCATGTTTGCGTTGAATACGTCGAGAAAGGGATGGGCATTCGCCCCCTGCCTGAATGTGAGCTGAATGTGCAGCGTGGCCGCGCCATTAAAAAGCTTGAAAAATACCAAGGGCTGTCTGAGAGCAAAAGGGGGCTGCATGATGAGCCTTACCAGCTACATATAGGCTCTCTTACGGAATCCCATGTTATCTGGCAATTCCGGTGGTGATCGAAAATGGAACTTAATGAATTTTCCTTGTTTTCAGCCGATGTGCTGACGCTTGTAACCGATGAGAATATTTCCGGATTCAGCATTAATCAGTCTATAAGCATCCATTCATATCATGACGATTGGATGGTCATTCAGGGAGCTGAGCGTGTTGTTGTTCGGTGCAATAAGTCAGATAAAGATCTGTTCAGGCGACTGGTTATGCGTGATCAAACACGTTGGTTGTTGGCTGCTCGGCAGAAGAAAAGCTTGCAGATTCAATACTGTGCACCGGTCGAGGTGTCCCCAATGGATCTTGAGCTGGGGGTCGACGGGCAGATTGCTGACGACCTGTATACCAAGCAGGAGATTAACGACAACAGTGTTGAACTTGCCTGCCAATGGATGTCCGAGCGCTTTGTCGTTAAGGGCCTTAAGGAAGGCGACTGGTTGACCATCGCCAGATTCAGCAATAACTCCTCACAGGGAGCCTTTCAATTACTAGGTAACGGTTGGCGAGCAGATATAGAAAAAAAAACCAATGGCGGTCTGCTGGTAAAGCGCATCACTCAGCATCGGCGGCGCGGAGATGCTTTTTCGCTAATTATAGGTAACTTCGTATTTCGTGATACTTCGGTTGCAGCGGTATTGAGCAGTGCTAGCCAGCAGGCAGTGCTGAGCGCAGCATTGCGCGACAGCGCCAGTTATCTGGAACTTTGGAACCTGTACAACACAAAGGAATGGCAAAATGCGTTGAAACAGGCCGAGACATTAAGGGCCCTGCGTTTCGCTGAGTGTGAAGGTTTCCAGGACGGCCGGGACAATGCCTGGCGACTAACTCCTAAATCTCAGGATGCGTTCCAGGAGTTTCGTGACCGCTGGCGCAGCCTGGATCTGACACGATCCGCCCAGGTAGATTTGGGTAGCACTCCGCCCGATTGGGCAGAGGAGCTCAGTGTTGACGATTCCAAACAGTCTTCTGGTGAGGCGCCAAGGGGTACCATCCACTTTGAAATAGATAGCGTGGTTTTTAAGCCCACCTCGAATGCTAGGGATGTAAGGCCGAAATTCCCTGAGGGGTGGCTTTATCTGTCCATGGCGGGCTACCGGACTGTTGCTCATCGCAGGCAAGCGGCGAAACGGAGTATCGATTCAGGGAAGCGTTTGCCTCAGCTTAAATGGCTACTGGAAGGTATGGCTGTACCATCAGAGCGGCGGCGGCCGAAAAAAGGGATGACCCCCTATGCCAGAGAAACATTTAAGGGCGGTAAGCCTACGGATAAGCAAAATCTTGCCCTCGATACCGCTCTAAATACGCCTGACATTGCCATCATCATAGGCCCTCCAGGCACAGGTAAAACACAAGTCATTGCAGCCCTGCAGAGGCGCTTGGCTGAAGAAGCCGAAGATCAAAATATTGCGGGACAGGTGCTTATTAGTAGCTCCCAGCATGACGCCGTAGATAACGCACTAGAACGTAGCGATGTCTTCAACCTTCCAGGTGTAAGAGTTGGAGGGAAACGCGGAAGTAGCGAAGAAGACAACCCTATTGATCCTTGGATTGAAGCTCAAAGGGATCACTTGCAGTCCAAGATTGTGGCTGAGTATGCCAAGTATCCAGAGATGGAACTGATCAAAGGTCTGTCACACAAGCTGGCATTGGTCCGTATAACACGTTGCTCCCCTGTTGAGCTGGCACAAATCTTCATCGATGTGCTGGATGTGGCTCGTGAGCTGGAAAGTCATGGTTTGACTCTATCCGCCAGATTGGAGCAGGCGATTGAGGACTACATTGCTGGGCTCCAGATTCGTTCGTCCAAGAAGAGCGGCTGCCTTTCGGATCAAGGCACTATGCGTCGAATCCGGGCATTGCGTGTGGAGTCTAGCGCTTTCCAAGACGATGGGGCTGAGCGCGCCTGGGATTTACTGAGCTGGCTTAAGCGTCAAGGCGATACCCCTGATAGTGAGCTTTGCAGGGTACTTGAAGAAGCCTCCGATTGTACTGATGCGCCTGAGACATTGCTTGGCAAGCTTTTATCTTTGAAGAACACGCTGATCGATCACTGCTTGCCTGATTATCGGCCCACCGAACTTAAGCATCAACTGGATGAGGAAGGGTTCAAACTCTTAGGTCAGCTCGAACAACATCTTGAAGATAAAGTGCGACAACGCAAGCAAGGGGTGGCATGGGTACTGGAACAATTGGCGACTAGTTTGGAGGTGGATCGTTTTGCCGCGACGAAAGCTACTGAGGCGTATTCCATGGTTGTGGGCGCAACCTGTCAGCAGGCTGCTAGCCGGAAAATGGCCAGTCTAAAGTCGGTTGCTGGGCTTGATAGCACTGATATTGAATTTGATACCGTTGTTGTTGATGAGGCAGCACGAGCAAACCCGCTAGATCTGTTTGTGCCCATGTCCATGGCTAAGCGCCGAATCGTGTTAGTCGGGGATGATCGCCAGCTTCCGCATATGCTTGAACCGGATATTGAAGGCCAGCTCCAGGAAGAGCATCAGCTCACCGAGCAGCAGTTGGCGGCTTTTCGTTCCAGTCTTTTCGAGCGGCTGCGGATTCAACTGCAGGAGCTTGAAAAGCTGGATACAAACCGCCGTGTAGTCATGCTGGATACGCAGTTCCGCATGCACCCAGTCTTAGGAGACTTTATCAGCAAGCAATTCTACGAAGCTGTAGGCATCGGTAAAATACAGTCGGGCCGCGGAGTAGAAGATTTTGCTTTCGATCAAATTTTTTTGAACGCACTTGGATCTCAGGCTTCTTATTACCATTCCAAGGTTTGCCAGTGGATCGACATCCCTACGTCTGCGGGTGCCGACCGAAAAAGGGGAACCAGCAGAATTCGTGAGGTCGAAGCAGACCTTATCGCCAAAGAGGTGAAGCGCTTAATGGAAGCGGGAGGAGAATCCTTGTCGGTGGGAGTTATAACTTTTTATGCAGCGCAACGTGATTTGATTTTGGAAAAGCTGATTGAGGTTGAAATTGATGGAGTACCCCTTATGAGGCGGAAACAAGGAGCTATTGAACCGGACGATACTTTCAAATGGGCCAGAAAAACCAAGGCTGATGGTTCTGTCACGATGGAGGAGCGTCTGCGGGTAGGTTCTGTGGATGCGTTCCAAGGCAAAGAGTTTGATATCGTGCTGCTGTCCTGTGTGCGTACATTCCGGGCGATAAAATCTGCGCAAAACCAGGATGAAGATATAAATGAGACGCGCTTGAATCGCCAATTTGGCTTCCTTAGATTACCCAATCGTATGAACGTAGCGATGAGCCGTCAGCGCCAAATGCTGATTTGCGTTGGTGACGCGGCTCTAGCGACTAATCCGGATGCAGAGGATGCAGTGCCTTCGTTGGCTGCGTTTTACCAATTGTGCGGAGGCGAGTATGGCAGTATTCGCTGAAGCTGGTACCTACCTTAAGTATGGTGAGAAACCGGATGGCAAGGTGTGCGATTTGCTATGGCCAGTGTTGGCCTATCGTGTCCTTTACCCTGAAATTCGCCAGCCCGATCTAAATCTGTTCCAGCGAGCGGTACTAGGGCTGCTACGAGCGAAGGTCACTAATGTCGAGTCGATTGCGGAACTGACTGGATTGCATGAGGATCTTGTTAAGCTGATTTTCGCCCAAAGCATCAGTAATGGGTGGTTGTCAGAGCGGGCGGATGCTTTAACCGAACAAGGTGTTCGCGTTCTAGAAGGAGAGGAAGACGCCAGTGCAAATCTCAAATCTGGTTATCTCTTCCAAGATGCGATTAGTGGTAGCTTTTGGCCTCGTTTTGAAACGCAGTTAATCGATATCGCTGCAAAAGACCCTCAAGCTCGTTTTCCTGAGTTTTTAGGGGAAAGAAAGACCGGTAAGGCGCAGCGGCCCTATGTGATTCATGCCTCAAAAGCCCCGCTATCTGCGCTCGACAGTCCGATGCTAACGCGCGCCTACACAGAGTATCGAAATGACTACCGCGCATCTCAACAGTTATATGGAACAGCTGATTTACCCGAACAAGTAAAGTTGCAGGGCGTGCAGTTTTTGGACGCGAGCCCCCTGTCCGCGCGGGTGGTGGTATGGGTGACGCCAGGCGAGAGTGGCGTGCATCTATGGTCCGTCAAAGACCCTTTCGATCTTCGTGATGAGGCGTGGTGGCTCGAGGATAGTTTGCAAAAACTAGTGAGCACAGATACCAATCTGCTTAACAAGCTTTCTAGCTTGGTCGATAAGCCTCGAAAAGAAGACCAGACGGTCGAGCAATGGCTATCAGCTATCAAGAATGACATTGATTTAAGAGTTTTAGTTGAATTTCCCTGGGTAGAGTCTCAGCCTGATATAAAGCATTACTTGGCAGGCCTGCTGGAGCGACGTGAAAAACTGGCGCAAGGCCAAACGAGTAGTAACGACCTTGAAGCTGCGGTGATGGAAAGTCAGAAGCTTTTAGAAGTGCTGATGCAATGGCTGATCAGAAAATTTCCTGCTGATACAGGTCAGTTACCAAAGAAAGCGCAATATGACCGTCAGCTTAATCAAAAAATACTTGCGGCCCTTCAGGTTCCAGCGTTTAGCGATGAAGTGATCCGGATACTTTCTGGGCAGAACTTAACGCAGGTTATCAGAGCCTGCTCGAGTCCCGTTAGTTCGGTCAAGGCGCTTCTGTTTGCTGCTGCTCTCGGGGTGCTCAGCCATCCGCAGCATCCTTTCAGAATCCTTTCTGGCGAGCAATTACAGCTGGAGAAGTTGTTAGAACTGGCCAACCTGAGAAACCCCAGTAGTCACGCGCAAAGCGAATATACCGGCAGGCAGGTTATCCAACTAACCCCTGAGCAGGTACAGCAACAGATTCAGTATGCAATGAGCTTTATCGAATATTTCAAGGAATGGATGTAATGGTAAAACTAAAGGATCGCAAAAAACAAAACGTAAAATCTGGAGCATCTGTGCAGGTTGCGCAGCAATCCAACAATAAAGGCCAACTCGAGAAGTTGCTGCCAACCCTTTCAGCGTCATTTGCGAATGCATCTAAGGCTTTTCAGTCAACCAACATGAGCTTGGAAATATCGGTTGATAGCGCATTTCTAAAAGCACTTATCGATCGTGTGCACAATGATGATGCCAAAGCCTTTGCCGCATGGATCGAGCGTTTTGCCGAAGTGTGTAAGGATTTAAGTAAATGCCAAAGCAACCTGCATGAAGAGTATGCCGCGCGTTGGGAGGAAACGAATAAATTAGGCTTGGCGTTTGAAGCTCGAGAACAACGGTTGGCTGAACAACAGGTCGAATTGGATCAGAAGCGCAAAGGCTTTGAACAGCGGGCAATAAAGCTGGCGCAAGATGAGTCTCTGCACGCACAAAAAAATAATGAATTACTGAACAGGGAGCGCGAAATTAATGGGCGTGAGATCAATGCGGAGGCGGACTTTGCCGAGCAGAATATGCACGCATTGCGCGTTCTTGAAGATCGGCAACAGGTACTGAAAAAAGAGCACCAGACCTTGTTGGAACAGTTGCAGGGAGAAAAACAAACGCTGGACGGAGAAATCCGAAAGGCGGCGAGCCAGTTAGCAGGGATCAAGTCAAAATGCAGTGAGGCTGATGAAGAGCGGGGGCTGAGGCTCGATGAAAGAGAGCATAGCCTTGATCAGCAGCAAAGTAAGTTAGATAAGTCCCGATGTCGCTTGGACAGAGAATGGGCTGATTTAAAAGAGGCCACAAGTGATTACAAGCAGTTAGTAGCCGCAGAAATGGAGTTCGAACGTAAAGCCTACGAGGATGACGTGTCGAAGCTGCAGCATAAGCTGGAAACCGCTTGGGCTAAGGCCCAGGGATTAAAAGAGCAGCTCGCCGATTTACGTGAGTTGAGGGTCGCGCTAGGTGAACAGTCTGCTGGGGAACTGCTTGATCAGTTGGCTCACTTGCGAGAAGAGAACAGAACCCTACGCAGAAGTCTAGATCAGTCTGAAGCCGCTGAGTTGCAGCAAGAAAATGACCATTTACGGAATCGGGTAGCGGACCTTGAACGTGACATTTCGGATATGCGCCCTGAGTTGGATAAATTTCATCGAGAGTTATCCGTGAGACGAGTCTCCTCTACCGAGCTTGAAGCCGTTGCACGAGAAAAAAGAGTATTGGAGCAGCACAAGAATACCTTAGCAGTTCATATAGATGATCTTGAAAGCCGCATAGATCAACTGACCAATTCTCAGAAGACTCAGACGCCATTCCCTGCAATGTCGAAGATGGATTCAGATAAGGATTATCGCTCCAGTATGGAGCAGGAAGACGTTCCGGGTCTCAAACAATTTGCAGTAGAGCTGCAGCATCGTATTGCGCAAGCAGAAGACAAAGTTCGTTTGTACTACCCACTCGAAGATATTCGAGTCTTGCTGGGTGGGTTGGCAATGAGTCAGCTTCATGTTTTCCAG
>JBFGZQ010000023.1:0-48150 GCA_041586735.1 Motiliproteus sp. | reverse complement strand
TCTTCAAACTGAATCTTCAAACTGAATCTTCAAACTGAATCTTCAAACTGAATCTTCAAACTGAATCTTCAAACTGAATCTTCAAACTGAATCTTCAAACTGAATCTTCAAACTGAATCTTCAAACTGAATCTTCAGAACCGTTGGATTTTTAATCATGTCCGCTGCTCATCAGCCAGCCGACTCGTTCGCCAGGAAAAAGATGTGCGCCCAATTAAAACTCTGTACCAGTTTCATTGGCGCCGGTGGTTTTTCTATTACAGCTATGCGGACCGATGCGCAACTGTTGCCTCCTGCTACTGGGTTGTATCACCCAACGCTTCTACAAAATCGACGCTAATATGATCTCCGGTTCTGCAGCATAGCTGCGGTCTTCGTCAGCAGTCCCAACTAATAAGCAATATGAGTGCTTGATATTTCGCACAGACGATAGCGGTCATCGACTCTGATGGAAACCCGTCGCCGCAGCATCAAAAACAAAGCCTGGTCAGCATAGCGTTGCGCCGCCAGACCAGCCTCTGACGGCCGAGGTTTACGGCGTATTCGGACCCCCGCTCTCCGTGCCGGGATTGACCTAAACTCTACAGAGGGAATTCTAGCTATACTCCATTAGCAACCCTACGCTACGATGCCAAGGCAGCAGGATATGATCGCCTTAAATCAACCAAAACTCTATAAAGGGAATTATATTTATGTCTACAGAGGTAATTGCGTCCTACTGGATCAAACCTGCAGCGCAGGATGCTGTCGAGACCGATTCGAATCCTACAGAGGGAATTATATTTATCCTCTAGAGCTGGTTCTATTCTACAAGACCAGGGCCATAGGGTATGATCCTCTGTAGCTATAAAATAGGAGCCCCATTATGGCGCTAGGCGACAATCTAAAACGGCTGAGAAAAGAGCAGGATCTTACCCAGGGCGACCTGTCAGCGCTGTGCGGCATTAAGCTGGCGCATATCTCGAAGCTGGAGCGCAATGAATCCGACCCTAAGCTCAGCACGATCGAAAAGCTCATCAAGGCGCTGAATTGCTCTGCGGATCAGTTGTTATTTGGCCAAGACAGCTGCAGCCAGGATAGCGGGTTGAAACGTTCGCTGGAATCTATCGCACCCCTGCCAGAGTGCGATAAGGCCGCGCTGGTTGAGATCATCGACAAATATGTTCAGGCTAATCGGTTGAATAATCTGATGCGCGACATCAGGCGATACATGGATTGACATCACCCCTCATTATACCCCGGGGATAGCCCTGCTCTATAGGATCAGAGCCATAGGAAATGCTCCTCTGTAGCTATAAAACAGGAGACTCGCTATAGCGCTGTGCGATATCAATCTGACGCACATCTCCGAAGCTGGAGTGCAATGAATCCGACCCTAGGCCAAGCTCTGGCGGCTGGGGCTTACGGCGCGCACGCTTCGTACTGAGACCAACCTCAACCCTAGCCCTACAAAGGTAGTTGTATTTTTCTACAGGGGTAATTACACCCTATAAGATCAGGGCTTTGGATTACGATCGCAACAGTTCTACAAGGGCAATCAAATTCATACTCTAGGGCTAGTTGTGCTCTACGAGATTAACGCCATAGATATGGTCTTCTGTAGCCATAAAACAGGAGCGCCCCTGCGCAGGTGCTGTAGCCCGGCTACTCAGCCCGGCTACTCAGCCCGGGGATAAGTGCCGTACGCAGAATCTATTCCGGTTGATACGGGCAGGCTGTCCTGGGCTTCAGGTCGCGTGCTGGTGCTGATCGTCCTCAGAAATAGTACGCAATACATATTCTGTATTAAATTTAGCAGCGTTAGGCGACGAAGATGGCTAACACCGATCGAGCAGTTTCAACCCGGGAGGCAGGCTCTCGCCATAGATCTTCAGACTGTCGGACGCATCCAGCTCGGTGACCTCGTTGACCATGGTAATCCATGCGGGCGGGGCCTTGATCTCGCTCAGTGCAGCACTGATGCGCTGACGCAGTGGCTGTTCAAGATCTCGACTACGATCCCCACTGACCCGCGCTATCATCACGGTCGCGAAGGCCGCCTGGGGGATTTTGTTCCAGTCGAGCTTTAACAGCTTCTCTATCCAGGTCGCGACACTCTCTTGGGGGATCTGATTATGGCTACTGCCATACAACGGCATACGACTACCTAGGCGTCCCAGCGCCACCCAGCTACTTTGGTTCTCACGGGGGCTTTCCAGGCGCTTGAGCAGCCAGCGCCCCAACTCCAACTTCTTGTCAGCGGGCAGCCCTTCGAGGGCGGCTGCCAACAGCAGCATCCCCTCATAAGCCTTGAACTTCAATTCTGCCTGCAGCTTACGATTGCGCTCTGCCGAGGGGTTGATGAACTTGGCGATCTGCTTGTGGAGCTGCAACTGCTGATCGGCTGTCAGCCCTCCGGCCACCCGGCGCCAAAATGCCCACCAGGGGTTCCAGTCAGGATTACTATCATTAAACTGCAGCCCCTGCTGAAACAGCGGCCAGATCTGTGCCAGGCGCCAGTCATCCAACGGGTAGCCCAGCCCGGGGCGCAGACAGAAACCGGTCAGATTAAACCAGGCCTGTTCATGCTGCCGGGAGCGTCGGCGGCGGCCTCTGTTTTCGATCAGGATATCGGCCAACGCCCGAAGCAAGGGCAGCTCCCAGCTGTTCCGCGGACCCAGCAGGCGCTCAAGATCGATCCGCAACTGTTTGACCTGCTTGGCATCGACAGCGGGCTTGCGGGAGCTGCCGTAGATCTGCTCCAGCAGCGCACGCGCCTGGGGGAATGCCGCCGGCAAGGCGTCTGTAGGCTGCTGGCTATCATCAGCTTTACGCACCGGGAACTCCAGTTGCCAGCGCCGTGTTGGCGCGTCTAAGGCGACACATTCGAGCCCCAGCGTGCCGACTTCGGTCAACGTCGCCACCAGTTCCACCTCGACATCGGTCCGGCCCTCATCTCCAGCGGGGATGGCCGCCATCAGCGGTGGTAATAGTTGGAACTGCGGGCCCTCTAGGGAGATCAGGCTGCCAGGAGTCTGGAGATCATCCGCGGCCGAGGAGACCAGGCTAAACTGCACCGGTTGCCCCAGGCTGAGCACAAAACGCCGCTCAGGCAGCGGAATCTCGATCCCGGGTTCAGTGCCCCGGGGCAGCAGGCAGATCCCCTGAGAGCCGCTATCCTGATCGAGTTTGAGAAAATAGCTGCGCGCCGAGCCACCACCGATACGCACGCCCTCCCCCTGGCGAGTCAATCCATAAGCGACCGCGCCACAGGCCACGGCCAGATCGGGGCGCCGGTTTTCCAACAGGGTCACAGCCTGGCCGCGCCAGCCTGACAATAGCGCGCAGAGACGCTGCTCCAAGGCTTTGCCCTTGAAAAATCCGCCGTTCAGTAACAGGGCATCGGGAACGATGGCCGCCTCAACGTCTAGTTCAGGTTTTTGCTGCGTATCTGGCTCCGCATCTTGCCCAGTATCTTGCGCACCGAAGGCCGCCCGACTGACCCGCGCATGGCTGTGTAGAAAAGCTGCCAACTGTCGGCTGATCGCCGGATCTGCAGCATAGGGCAAGCCGAACTCCTGGACTGCGCGCTGACGTTTATGCGGTAATTCACTCAGTTCGGTGAGCGGTAGAAACCCCTCCAGCGCCACTCGATGGGCCTGCTCGCGACTCAGTTCGGCACTGCGAGCGCCACCAATCAGCTTCGCACCAGAACCCAGCAGGGTCACCTTGACGGTCTCCGGCGGATCGCTGGCGAGCAGTTTCTCCTTGGCCAAGCGGGTCTGTTGAATCAGCTGCGACAGACTCGAGGCGCGTAGCCGCTTGCCCGTGCCCAGAACCTGCTGTTCGACGCCATGCGCCAAGGCCAGATCGAGATTATCGCCCCCCAGCATCAGATGATCGCCGACACCGATCCGCTCGAGCCGTGGTTTACCTTGCTGCAGCTGCAGACGTACCAGACTGAAATCCGAGGTACCGCCCCCGACATCACAGATCAGCAATAGTCGATGCTCACGAATCAACGCCTGGGCCTGCTCACCCTGAAGTGCGAGCCAGTCATAGCAGGCGGCAGTAGGCTCCTCCAGCAGCTGGATATTGGCCAACCCAGCATCTGCGGCGGCCTCTACGGTCAGGGTCCGGGCCAGATCACCAAAGGATGCGGGCACCGTCAGGATCAGCTGCTGATGTTCCAGTGGCTGATCGGGATAATCGCTATTCCAGGCCGCGCGGATATGCGCCAGATAGGAGGCGCAGGCGAGTACCGCTGAGACCTTGGCCACCCCTTCGGCAGCGCCCCAGGGCAGAATCGCGGCACTCGGATCGGCCTGATCATGGGATAACCAGCTCTTGGCACTGACCACCGAACGCCCCTCCACCTTGCCGCTGAGGGTCCGCGCCCACTCGCCGACCACCACCGCGCCGAGTTCGCCGGCCAGCTCCGTACGCCCCCAGGGCAGCTGCAGATCTCCCGGGGCGATCTCAGCGTCCATGGGGTGGTAGCGGAAGGAGGCCAGCAACGGCAGGCGGGCCACCTCACCTGCGGCCACCAGCTGCGGAATACTAAACACCTCAGGCGGCGCCAAGGCGCGCCCCTGCGGGTCCAGTTCACTAAAGGCGACCACGGTATGGGTGGTGCCGAGATCGATTCCGACAACAAATTGAGGACGTGGTGGCAGCATCGAGTGTTCCTCGCCAAGGCGGGTGAAGGGCTGTTGACCAGTAGTGGATATAGAACTGCTGATCGACAGAGGCTCAAAGCGGCCAATTATGCCAGATTAAGCCTCTGTATTTGAAGGCAAAGGGACCCTACATTAGCCCCTTTACTAGTTTTGCGACGCTCTGCAGTACGAATCATCGATCCATGAGCGTTATTGACGACCCACTAGCGCGTTTTAGCGGACCTCGGGGGCGCGAACATCGAACTCGACCTGCCAGCGCTGGGCACCATCCAGGGTCACCGCTTCCAGACAGAGGGTGCCCACCTCGGTGATACGGCTCACTAGGCGCACAGGCACCACCTCACCCGAGCGGCGCCCTTCCGCCGGCAGATTGGCCTGAATCTCGGGCAGCTCTTCGAGCTCCTCCGGATCCCAGTCATCGAGCTGATCGCCAGCGACATCAGCTCGCCGGGTGGTCGAACCCAAGAAGTTAAAGCGTACCGGTTCACCGACCACCAGGCCGAATTCACGTGCTTTGAGCGTGACTTCCGAGCCCTCCTCCATACCAAAGGGGGCGATGCAGAGCGCCTCCAGGGGCGGCTCTATCCCCGGAATCGCCGGCATGGCACTTTCGATACCGATATAATAGGCACTCGCGGTACCGCCACGAATTCGTACCCCCTGGCCCTGGCGCACCTGACCGTAATAGGCCGCGCCGCGCGCCACCGCCAGATCCAGATCCAGCCCCTGTAACAGCCGGGCCGGGTCGGCTTCCACATCGCTCAGCCAGCGGTTAATTAACCCCAGCACCCGCTCCGACAGCTGCGGGGCTTTAAACACCCCGCCGTTCAATAACACCACCGAGGGTTGAATAAAACTGCCGTGGGATTCACCCAGCAAACCGTCGGCGGCCCCCTGCTGGCGGCTCAAGAAGGCCGCTAGATGACGGGACACGGCCGGGTCTTTGGCATAGGGCAACCCCAGCTGATTGAGTGCGCCGCGTGTCTGCTGCTCGGGGTGTTCGCTGACATCGACCAGGGGGAAAAAGCCATCGATCAGCGTCTGGGTGACCTCATCACGGGTCAGATCGGTACGCAGGGTACCGCCGATTAGTTTCGAGCCCCGGCTCGGCACCACCACCGGCACCGCATCCAGGCTGGGATCGGCCAGCAGCTGCTCTTTGGCTTCGCGGCAACCGTGGGTGATCCCCAGGATCTGCCAAGGCTGCAGCTTTTTACCCTCGCTAGCCAGCTTGGCCTTGATTCTATACGCCAGGGCCAGATCCATGTTATCGCCGCCGAGCAGAATATGCTCACCGACGGCGATGCGCTCCAGGCACAGGTTGCCCTGCTCTTCGCTCACCGCAATCAGTGACAGATCGGTGGTACCACCGCCGACATCCACCACCAGAATCACATCGCCAACAGCCACCTGCTCACGCCAGTCGTCGCCACTGGCCTGCAGCCAGCTATACACCGCCGCTTGCGGCTCCTCGAGCAGCGTCAGTTGTTGAATCCCTGCAGCCCGGGCCGCTTCCGCAGTCAGCTCGCGGGCGCCGGGATCAAAAGAGGCCGGCACCGTCAGAATAACCTCCTGATCCTGCAGTGGCGCTTCAGGAAAACGCTGATTCCAGCTATCGCGCAGGTGCTCCAGAAAACAGGTCGAGGCCTCCAGCGGCGACATCTTGGCTACTTCGTCGGGGCTGTGCAACGGCAGAAACGCATGGTGGCGATCGATAGCCCCGTTGCACAGCCAGCTTTTGGCGCTGGAGACTAACCGCATCGGTGTTTTGCTACCTAGATTACGCGCCAACTCACCCAGCAACGCGCTCGGTGCGGCGCACCAGGGAAGCGCCAGATCACCCGGAGCCAGCTCCTGATCATGGGGTCTATAGATAAAGGAGGGCAGCTGATTAGCCTCGCCCACGGCTCCGAGTTGGGTTAACTGCGGGATCGCCAGGATCTTCGGGGCACTCGACAGCTCAGTGTTGAGTTCAGCGTTAAGGCCAGTACTCAGCTCGACATAAGCGAGCACGCTATGCGTGGTGCCCAGATCGATGCCGACCGCATAGCGCGCAGAGCCTAGGGGCGTGCTCATAGCTCCACCTCAGCCGCCGCCAGGATATACGCATTATGCCCTTTGACCAGTTTGGGTAAGCGCACCTCGGTCGCCTTCCAGCCGCGATGGATCAGCGTACCAGTAAAGGGGGCCGAGCCCTGTACATTACCGGTCAGGTGCACCTCAGAGGGATTGAAACCTGCAGCCAGCGTCAGTTGAGATTCCTCCTCCTCGCTACGGATAGCCGCAAGGGTAAAGTAGGTCGACAGCGCCTTCTGGCTGCCTTCATGGACAACCCGGGCGGCCGCGCCTATATCGGCATCTGAATAGCTGCTCAGGTCTTCATGCACGAAATCCAGGAACCGGGCGTCTTGCTGCAAAACAGACAGCAGCTGCAGGGCGGCATCGGGTGTCGATTCCTGCAATACTGCTGGGGCAACCGGAGGCACACTGGGCTCGGATTCGACACGGGGAGTTGGAGATTGTTTTCTCCGGCTGAGCAATAGGACCAGCGCCAGCATCAGCACCAGTACCACCACCAGCACGACCAGGACCAGGTGCAGAAAATCGACGCTAACAGGGGTCAGGCTAAATTGAATCGACATAGAGGTTCTCTTCGTGAGTTTTCCGAAAATCGTGGCGTTTTAATCGCTTAAGATAGGAGATCTGCGGGCTGAGGTCCCAGCAGACCCTGATCTGTCGAGCCACCAGAAGCAAGCCGTTATTTTGCATTGCAGCACAAGGCCGTTGCAATCTGTAAATTGTAAATACCCACACAACTCGGTGCAATGCGTAAATTAAACTTGCAACAGAGGCACTGAGCAACTGCCCCCGAAACGACAGCGCCTGCTCTCGTGAACCCGCACGAACCACTGCCTGGAGTCCAAGCCAACAATACTCAAACGGCCTAGCAGACCGGAGAATGGGTTTTAGTAACAGCCGCTAATGAGTAGCAGGGATGTGGTAACTCTGTTTTGTAACCAAGGATGCGCCCAGACCGACAACAAAAAGCATCAACCAAGGTATAGCTTAATCATTAATAATTTACATAAGCTTAAACAATAAACCTCATGTAATTAATATGATTTTTGATCCGCTTTACGGCTACTTATCTGGAACTCCCTTCAGTATCTCAAACCCCTCGGGTAGCTCTTGCAGCAGCAGGTGAATGATTTGCGGGAGCAGCTGGCCTATTGGCCGAGCACTGAGCTCTGCTACGTGACTGTTCAGGGATTCAAGCACGGCAGATTGACCGGGATCATCGACCACCACCTCACTGAGCACGGCCCAATCGCAGGGGCCAAGGTGCAGCCCACTCACAAGAGCAATGGTTTTTTGCTTGCGGATCTGCGCGAGTCCGACCAATTTTCGGCCATCTGGGCTAATAATTTCACCGTGTGACAGCGAGGCGTAGCAGGCCCAATCGACCCCCTGGCCTTTAGATATGGCCTTGGATTGATCAATCCGTACTTTATCGACCCCTTGACAGTCAACACCGCTAGCCAGCAGCGCCTTAAGCCAGATCTGTTCCAGCCAACCAAAGATCTCAATGAGATTAAACGCACCCAGAGAGTGTTCTTGCGGGATAAGGAGGGTCACACTCAGCATCCAAGGACCCACCAGCACCGCCCCGCCACCCGAGCCGCGGCGCATGATGGTCAAGCCTGCCCATGCTGCGCGTTGTATTTGGCTCTCGTCAGGACGCTGGGAGCAGCCCATGCTGATAGCGGGGCTATCGTACTGCCATAGCAACAGTTGGGGCTGAGTCACCCCCCTGTTTATAAGGTCCGTGATGATCCGCTGTTCGTCGCGCATAGACCCCCGGATAAGCTGATGACATGGCTGTTTGGGATCATTCATAGACATCACCTGATTCAGACCGCGTTCTCGTGCAGATGCTGCTCTAGTTCAGACGGCACTACAAGACCAGCTATATATCTGTGCGACAAAAAGAGGGCTCTCCCGGCTTGATAAACAGCGGCGCCGTGGCCTAGCCACAGCACGGATCGACAGGATGAATAGCTTAAGCGGGTCTGTGTTGATAACCCTAGATCACAGAGTAGCTAGCCATTTGTCGGCTATTGTATTTATGTCGCACTGCGAAATCCTATTTTTAAGCTAGTTTAGCTATTGACTTTGAATTGTTATCAACACTGATACGGATACATCAGGATAGCCAGGTAACGGTGGTTGGCCGTCAGCAAGGGGGTTACTGCTAATCTTATCCACTTGTTTTTATTATGATTAAAATTTTAGTTCGTTTTTTGGTCAATCGCTATAAACCCCCGTCCCATGCGGGCTGAGCCGAGTTACCAAAATACTACCCACAGAACTATCCACAGATGCTGTGGATAGACTGCGCCAGTCTTGAGCGATCAAGAGTGGCGCGCCGCTCGCAGCGCAACAACAGCGCGAAGCGAACTCCCGCGCTATCCTCAGCTCAACCGCTATAGTGATAGGCAGAACTTCCGGCTAAGGGCGTTTTCTTCCTATACTCGTAGCAGGGATAAACTTCATATATAGAACAAGCAGGTTGTAGCGATGGGTACTATTTCCAACCTTCGAAAATTTGTCGCTCCTGAGATCGTATTTGGTGTTGGCGCTCGTAAAACCGTGGGTAATTTTGCCAGCACCTTCGGTGCCAAGCGCGTGTTGATCGTCTCTGATCCTGGCGTGTTAGCCGCAGGATGGGTCAAGGATGTAGAACTAGCGCTGCAGCAATCGGGGATCGAGTACAGCCTCTTCACGGATGTCAGCCCCAACCCCCGTGCCGAAGAGGTCATGCTGGGGGCTGAGTTCTATAAACAGCAAGGCTGCAATGTGATCGTAGCCGTGGGCGGTGGCAGCCCGATGGACTGCGCCAAAGGCATTGGCATAGTCAGTGCCAATCAGGAACACATCCTGACCTTTGAGGGAGTCGATCAGATCCATGCGCCGATACCGCCGCTAATCTTTATCCCCACCACCGCGGGCACCTCGGCCGATGTTTCGCAGTTTGCGATCATCTCTGATCCGCAATCCAAGGTCAAAATCTCTATCATCAGCAAAGCCGTCGTTCCGGATGTATCCTTGATTGACCCGGAAACCACGACCACCATGGACCCTTTTCTGACCGCTTGCACCGGCATAGATGCTATCGTGCATGCCATTGAGGCCTATGTATCCACGGCCAGCGGCCAACTTACCGATATGCACGCTCTAGAGGCGATCAAACTGGTAGCGAGCCATCTTCCCGCCTTGATAGCGAAACCAGATGATATCTACCTACGTGAACAGGTGATGCTAGGGAGCATGAAGGCAGGGCTAGCATTTTCTAATGCCATTCTCGGAGCGGTACACGCCATGTCCCACAGCCTAGGCGGCTATCTGGACCTCCCTCACGGACTCTGCAATGCCATCCTGTTGGAGCACGTGGTCGACTACAATTACTCTTTTGCCGAAGGTAAGTTTCGAGTCATCGCCCAAACCCTGGGAATCGACACCCGAGGCATGAATAACAAGATGGTCAAAAACAGGCTTATCCGTGACATCCATAATCTTAAGCTGCAGGTTGGCCTAGGCCACAGACTGAAACAAACAGGTGTCAGCAACTCCGATATACCGGTACTTTCTGGCAAAGCGGTTAAAGACCCCTGCATTCTCACCAACCCGCGCAAATCCAACAAACGTGATGTTGAGGTCGTCTATGAGGAAGCCTTATAACTCCCCTCGCCCCGAGCAACCTAAGGATGATGCTTCGCTGATTCAGCACCTGATGGGACTGGGAGTCCTCTCTTCTCGCAAAAGCTATTACCCTGAATTGCTGGATAAGATTGACCAGCTGGAGTTAGAGAAGGAGCGCTATCAGTGGCTGTTTGAAAACGCCCTTCACGGTATCTTTCAGGCACAGATTGATAGCGGCATCAGCGAGGCAAACCCGGCCATCGCCAAAATCTGTGGTTATGCATCAGCGATACAGATTCAGGATGAGGTTCAAGATATAGGTAAGCAGCTGTTTTACCTTGCCGATGATTATCAACAACTTTTAGAACAGCTTTATCAGCACGGACTCTGTGCCGGTTTTGAAACCCAGCTACGTAAAAAAAACGGCCAGCCGGTCAGCGTTGCCATAAACGTGCTACTCAAAGATCCAGACAGCGGCCTGCTTGAAGCCTTTGTTCAAGACATCACCGCACGCAAGCAGGCTCAGGAGCAGCTAACCCAGCTGAATGCCGATCTAGAACAACGGGTTAAATACCGAACCGCGACTCTTAATCACACCAATGAAAAACTTAACGACACCCTTAAAACCCTGAGAAACACCCTGAATACACTGGTCGAAAAGGAGAAGATGGCGGCTATAGGCGAGCTCGTGGCCGGCGTTGCTCTCGAGATCAACGCTCCTATTGATGCCAGTATCAGCTGCGCCCTCCTCCTCCAGGAGGCTGCCGAGGATATCAGCCAAAAAATACAGCCATCGAGTCTGAGTGCGCAAGAAGTAGATCCCAGTATCCAGGCGATCAGCCTGAATTCACAGCAGATAGCCGCCAATCTTAACCGTGTTTCTCAGCTCGTCAGCAGCTTTAAACAGATTGCCGCCGCTCAGGCTAACGAGGTTGCTCAGCCCTTCAATGTTGCAAAAAATCTGCGGCAAAGCCTAATGCCGGTCGAGCATAAGTTGAAACAAGCAGGATGCGAGGTCGTCGTTGAGTGCGATGAACATCTGGAAATTTTCAGCTATCCGGGGAGTTTTGTCCGTATCTATACCCATCTGATCATGAATTCATTGCTTCACGGTTTTGAGGGGATGGACAATGGGCTGATCAAGATCCAAATAACACAGCAGGGTGACAACCTGACAATACGCTACCAAGATAACGGCCGGGGGATCCCAGAGACCATTGTTCATAAAATATTCGCCCCCTTTGTCACCACTAAACGGGGCTTAGGAAGTGGTCTTGGCACCCACATCATCTATAACCAAGTCACCCATCTGTTAAACGGCACTATCCGTTGTCAGAGCATTCGCGGCGCAGGCGCAATGTTTGAGATCAAGCTACCGCTGACCTCAGGGCCAATAACGAGTGTATAAACCCCTGCTTTTCGTATTATCGCTATTGACTTTGAATTGTTATCAACAATTCGATAGTTATTGCCTGAGATAGCGGCGCAGCAACCAGAAGGCTGTTGTTATCCGAGTGCATTTATGCAAGATGCTGATTATATTGAAATTAAAAATCAGGGTTGTTTTTCGTCCAGTCGGCCGAAAGCCCCACGCCATGCGGGATCAGCCGACTTACCAAAACAATATCCACAGAACTATCCACAACATCTGTGGATAGCTTGCTGCAGTCTTGCTAGATCAAAGGGTGCGCAGACGTAATACCGATAAAAAGCCATCGACAGCCAGCGCCCTGTTCAAGGTCCACTCCGCTAGCGATCACCACAAAGGCCGGTCGGTCGTATTTATGCCACGATCGACAAATTTAGCCGCCTCATGCCCTTTGTCCTTGGCAGGAGGTGCTCTACAATGGCGCCGCCCTGAAACTGAAGCTATTGAACCTTCAGTAGGCCTAGGACTTAACATGAAAAAACTCTTCTCTCCGCTACTAGCGGCGGCTACGCTATGGCTATCCCCGCTCAGCCACGCCGAATCCTTTACCTTTACCGCCATCCCCGATCAGGATGAAACCCAGCTCCAGACCCGATTTGGCAAAATAGCCCATTACCTGTCGACAGAGCTCGGGGTCGAGGTGAACTATATCCCGGTTAAATCTTACGCCGCGGCGGTGACCGCGTTCCGCAACGACCAGGTCCAGCTGGCCTGGTTTGGTGGATTGTCCGGCGTTCAGGCGCGGTTGCGGGTGCCTGACAGCGAAGCGATCGCCCAAGGCTACGAAGATCAGTTCTTCCAGAGCTACTTTATCGCCCACCGCAGTACCGGGCTTACGGCCGCCGACCAGCTTGAAGACTCCCTCAAAGGGCGCAGCTTTACCTTTGGCTCCAAGGGTTCGACCTCGGGTCGACTGATGCCAGAATTTCATCTAAGAGAGCAATTTAATCAAGCACCTGAGGAGATATTCTCAAGGGTTGGATTCAGTGGCGATCACAGTCGCACCATCGCCTTGGTGCAGTCGGGTGCCTACGATATAGGTGCGGTTAACTTCAAAGTCTGGGAGCGCGAACTGGCCAGCGGCAGCATCGATCCCGATCAGGTCAGCGTGATCTGGGCCACCCCCACCTACCCCGACTATCAGTGGACCATTCGTGGCGATGTCGATCAGCGTTGGGGAGCTGGGTTTAAACAACGGGTCCAACAGGCCCTGCTGTCGCTACAGGATCCCGAGCTGCTGAATGCCTTCCCGCGCAGTCGCTTCGTCAAGGCGAGCAATGCCGATTTTGAACCGGTGGCCGTGGTCGCCCGCTCTATCGGCTTGATCGACTAAGCGCGCAGTCGTAACGATGCAGACCGCACCCCTGTTCAAGCTCCGCAACCAGTCCCTAGGATACGGGGCGCAGCCGGTGCTGCAAAATCTTAACCTCAGTATTTATGCCGGCGAAAAGATTGCGCTGATTGGTACCAGCGGCTCGGGCAAATCAACGCTGTTGAAACGGCTCTACAGCCAACAACCCCAGCGCTGCGCGATCGTGCCGCAGCAGCTGGGGCTGGTGCCGATTTTGAGCCTGTTTCACAACATCTATATGGGCCAGCTGCACCAACACAGCAACCTGTATAACTTGATCAATCTGATCTCCCCCCGAGCTAAGCCGCGCCAGCAGATCCAGGCTCTGGCCGCGCAACTGGGGCTCGATACCCTGCTGTGGCACTCGGTCGATCAGCTCTCCGGCGGCCAACAGCAACGCACCGCACTGGGGCGCGCCCTATACCGCCACTGCCCGGTATTTATCGGTGATGAGCCGGTGTCCTCGGTGGATGAGCTGCAATCCCAAGCACTGCTGCAATTGATCAACCAGCAACACGACACCGTGGTGGTGGCGCTGCACGATCGTGAGCTGGCGCTACAGAACTACCAGCGCATCATCGGCCTAAAACAGGGTCAGGTGGTACTGGACGCCCCCAGCGCCTCGCTCTCCTCCGAGCAGCTGGCGTTTATCTACCAGTGACCCCGCATCGCACTCGAGACGCTATCGCCAGCGCTACTCGTTTAAGTCGCATCAGTCTGGCCTTTGTGGTGCTCGCGGCATTGGGGCTGTTGCTGGCCGATATCGAGATCCATACAGCCAACCCCTGGTTGGAACTCGGGCGCATCGGCCGCGGTTTGCTTAGTCCCGATTTCTGGAGCCTCGAGCTGTTTCTGGAGGCGCTACTCAACACCTTCGCCTTCGCCCTGCTGGGGGTGGCGCTGGCCGTTCCCGTCGGCGGCCTGCTGGCACTGTGCTTTAAGTGGCGCCTGGTACGCCTGTACTGCGCCTTTAGCCGCTCGATCCACGAGCTGTTCTGGGCGCTGCTGCTGTTGCAGGTGTTCGGCCTGTCGACCCTGACCGGGGTGCTAGCTATCGCGATCCCCTATGCTGGGATTTTTGCCAAGGTCTACGCCGAGATCCTCGAGGAGAGCGACCCTCAGGCCTGGCAGCTGCTGCCTCCGGGCAGCGCCGGATTGAGTAGCTTTCTCTACGCCCGACTGCCACAGGTGTATCCACATCTTAAAAGCTATACCCAATACCGGCTCGAGTGCGGCATCCGCTCCAGCGCCGTACTGGGCTTTATCGGCCTACCCACCCTGGGGTTTCATCTGGAAACCGCCTTCAAACAGGGGCTTTACTCGCAGGCCGCCGCGTTGCTGTACCTATTTTTCTTGCTGATTTTCAGCCTGCGCAGCCTGTTTGGGCGGCGCTGGCTGCTGCCGTTGTATCTGCTCGGCGCGATGCTATGGCTACCCTGGCAGCAGCAGTTTGACTGGGGGCTGATGATCCGCTTTATCAGCGAAGACCTACTCCCCGCACCGTTGCGAGGACAGGCACTAAGCGACCCGCACAGCTGGTCAAACCTGGGGGACTGGTGCTGGATGCTCCTGACCGGCCAAGCCGCCCAGGGCGTGGTTAACACCCTGCTGCTAAGTCTGATCGCCATGGTCGCCACCGGACTGGTCACCCTGCTACTGTTCCCGCTGATCTCGAGCCAGTTTTTACGGCGCCCCGGGCGTACCGCAGGCCATCTGCTGCTGGTGATGTTGCGCTCGATTCCGGAGCTGATGCTGGCGTTCGTGGCACTACTGGTACTGGGTCCGTCGATGCTGCCAGCACTGCTGGCTCTGGCGCTGCATAACGGCGCCATTATCGCCCACCTGATCGGTCGCTATTCTGATGCCCTAGTACTGCGCGAGGATGCCAGCCGTGGTGTTAATCGCTATCTCTTTGAGGTGTTACCCCGCATCTACCGCCAGTTTTTAGCCTTTCTATTCTATCGCTGGGAGGTCATTTTGCGCGAGACCGCCATCCTCGGCATCCTCGGTATCCACACCCTGGGGTTCTTTATCGATTCGGCGTTCGAAGAGCTGCGCTTTGATCGCGCGCTATTTTTGATCTTGATTGCCGCGGCTCTTAATATGGGCGTTGATAGCTTCGCCCGCTGGCTAAGGTTACGCTTGCAACTGTCGCACTTTCCCCAGCCCCGCTAAGGATCGCACCGGGATGCGACCGGTCCATTCGATCAGCTATTCGATTGGCCACTCGATCAACCATGTATCCCCCAGTATTCACCCAGACATTTCATAATGGAGCCACATGAACGTTGAGCAACAGTTTTCAGTCCCCCAGGGCCGTTTTCAGTTACAGCGCTACCCCTATCATCCCAAAGACCCTCTACGTGCCTGGGATGCGGCGGACGAGCTGTTGCTCAACTACCTATCAGAACAGGGACTATCCCCAGACGCGGCTGCAGACGGCCCTCTGGACTCGCCCTGGATACTCAATGATAGCTTTGGCGCCTTGAGCCTAGCCCTGCATCGCTCCGCGCCGCTATTTAACTCCGACTCTTACATCGGTCATCAGGCGCTGGCACACAACTACGCGCTCAACCACTTAGATAGCAGCACCCTGACTAGGCAAACGCCCTTCGAGATCCCGACAGCACCCGTCAAGCTACTGCTGATCAAGATCCCGACCACCCTGGCGCTCCTGGAGGATCAACTGCAACGGGCCCGTGAACACCTAGCCCCGGATTGTCGGATCGTCGCGGCGGCGATGGCCAAGCATATCCACCGCTCCACGCTCGAGCTGTTTGAACGCTTACTAGGCCCGACCCGCACCTCTCTCGCCAAGAAAAAAGCTCGCCTGGTGTTCAGCAGCCTCGATCCGCAGCTTGAACCGGGCCCCCAACGCTACCCCAGTCAGTATCCGCTGGAGCAGAGTCGGTTTACGATCAGCAACCATGCCGGGGTGTTTTCCCGCGAAAAGCTCGATATCGGCACCAGGCTGTTTCTGCAGCACCTGCCCGCATCAGAACAACCGCGAACCATCATCGATCTTGGCTGCGGCAACGGCGTACTGGGGTTGATCGCCGCCGAGCGCAACCCCAACGCCGAGCTGATCTTTGTCGATGACTCCTACCGAGCCCTGGCCTCTGCCGAGGATAACTTCCATATGGGTTACGACAAGCAACGCTCGGCGCACTTTATCGCCGATAACTGCCTGGAGAGCTTTACCGACCAAAGTGCCGAGCTGATTCTTAACAACCCGCCCTTTCACCAGCAGCAGACGATCGGCGATCACATCGCCAAACAGATGTTTAGCGATGCCAAGCGGGTATTGAAACCTCAGGGAGAACTCTGGGTGATCGGCAATCGCCATCTGGGCTATCACGTCCAGCTACGCAAGCTATTTGGTAACTGCACGCTGGTCGCCAGCAATCCAAAATTTGTGGTGCTCAAAGCAGTTAAGCGTTAAAACAGGGTTCTAAAACTGGGTATTAAAATTGAGCACTAAAACTGAGCATCCAATGCCGGGTAACGCACCCCCGAGGGCCGCTGCAACGCGTCCGCAGCCAGCACCGCAGCTATCGTATCCGCATCGTAAGCGGCAGAGTCGTGCAGCGCACTGAGCAATGCCGGGCCCGCTGATTCTCGGCGGATCTGCAGTAACAGCGCTTGCGCTTCGGGGTAGTTGCGCTGCAACAGTCGCAACCACTGTTTAAGCCGGCCATCGGCATAGCGTGGCGCCAGCGCATCTAGCAGGCGGTAATACTCTGCAATCCAAGGCGTCAGTGCCGCCCAACTCAGCGCCGTAACAGGCTCGCCACGGGCGTGGCAGCGCACCTGCAGTGCCAGATCCGGGCGCGCGATCAGCCCACGTCCCAACATCAGCCGGTCACAACCGCTCAGGCTCTGGCAGCGCACAAAATCCTCCAGGCTCCAGATTTCACCATTAGCCACCACCGGTATCGATAGCGCCTCCCGAATCCTGGCGATCTTGTGCCAGTGCGCGGGGGGACGATAGCCCTCCACCTTGGTCCTGGCGTGCACACAGAGTTCAACCGCACCCGCCGCCGCAATAGCCAGAGCATTCTCCAACGCCAGCGAATCATCCTCATAGCCCAGGCGCATTTTTACCGTTAGCGGAGTCGATGCCGGCACCGCTTGGCGAACCTCACTGACGATGCGGTGGATGAGATCGGGTTCGCGCAGCAGAATGGAGCCGCCGCGGTTGCGGGTGACGGTTTTGGCCGGGCAACCAAAATTAAGATCGATACCGGGGGCCTGGAGTTCAACCAACTGTCGGGCACAGCCGGCTAAGCGACCAGGATCAGACCCCAACAGCTGCACATAAACCGGCGTCCCGACAGAGGTCACGCCCCCCTGGAGTAGCTCAGGCGCTAGGCGTAGATAAACCCGCTTAGGGAGGATGAGATCAGAGACTCTAACAAACTCGGTCACCGCACGATCGATACCGCCAATACGACTGATGATCTCCCGCATGACCGGGTCAACCAGCCCCTCCATGGGCGCCAAATAAATATGCATAAGTCTGAATAAACCGGCTTTTAAAAAGATGCGTCAGTTTAGCACAGCCGCTCCCCTGGGCGAGTCGCCGTTGACTGATCAAAAATCATACCAAAATCCGTTCTTATCCTGATAACAGCAGAGCATCAAGCACAGCTGTCAAGAGGCTTATGCACATAAAAACCAGCACTTATGAAAATCATTCAAATTTCAATAGCCAGTTAAAAAATAATTCCAACAACCACTATTGACTAGAGCAACTTGTTGTATTTTATAACAATTAAAAAATTGATTAATTTTTGATCAATCTATGATAACCACCCAAACCATCGGCCTTAAGCCAGGTTCAACCCATTTAACCCACAGAGTTATCCACAGAAGCTGTGCACAAACGGCCACAGCCCCTGCAGCGACTAAAACGCAAGGCTTTGCTGATATCAGCGGGCTGGATTAGCCCATCGCAATTGCCAAGCGTAACGCCTGTCGCCACAAATTTTTTCATCTTCGCGGCGTAGCGCCATGTCTCATCCGTACTCAATAAAGCCTACCTAGAGGCGGCGCGGAGCTACGACTAAAGGAGGGTTTATGTTCATTCCGATTGAATGATTTTTCGTAATACCTATAATGCTCTGCTTGCGTTAAAGACGATTCATTAATAGAGAGGCTCTAAGCCTCCGTTTTAACCCCAACATTGGTGTACATCCTGTGGCTAGGTAGCCACGTAGAATGGCTTGTGCATACAGTAAGACTTACATGACAGTACCTCTAGGAGAAAACAATGTCAGAAGCCCGTTCTATGATCGATCTGGCCAAATACGGTATTCAGGACGCACAAGAGATTGTCTACAACCCCTCCTACGAACTTTTATTTGAAGAGGAGACCAAGTCTTCTCTCTCTGGTTACGAAAAGGGCGTTATCACCGAGTTGGGCGCTATATCTGTAGATACTGGCATCTTTACCGGCCGCTCCCCTAAGGATAAATATATCGTTAGAGACGACACCAGTCGCGATACCGTGTGGTGGTCTGACCAGGGTAAAAATGATAACAAGCCGATGACTCAGGAGGTGTGGGACAGCCTCAAGCAACGGGTCACCAAACAGCTCTCTGGTAAGCGTTTATTTGTTGTCGATACCTACTGCGGCGCTAACGAAGATACCCGCCTGAGCGTACGCTTTATCACCCAAGTCGCCTGGCAGGCGCATTTCGTTAAGAACATGTTTATCCGCCCTAGCGATGCTGACCTGGAGCACTACGAGCCAGATTTCATCGTGATGAACGGTGCCAAGACCACCAATCCTGACTGGAAAGAGCAGGGTCTCAACTCAGAAAACTTCGTGGCTTTCAACCTGACTGAAAAGATCCAGCTGATCGGCGGCACCTGGTACGGTGGCGAGATGAAGAAAGGTATGTTCTCGATGATGAACTACCTGTTGCCGCTCAAAGGCATCGCCTCCATGCACTGCTCCGCCAACGTCGGCAAAGATGGCGATGTAGCGGTATTCTTCGGCCTCTCTGGCACCGGAAAAACCACCCTATCAACCGATCCTAAGCGCGAACTGATCGGCGACGACGAGCACGGTTGGGATGATAACGGCGTGTTCAACTTTGAAGGGGGTTGCTACGCTAAGACCATCAACCTGAGCAAAGAGAACGAGCCCGATATCTACAACGCCATCCGTCGCGATGCACTGCTGGAAAACGTCAGCGTTGGCGCCGATGGGGTGATCGACTTTAACGATGGCTCCAAGACCGAAAACACTCGGGTTTCTTACCCGATCAACCATATCGACAACATTGTTAAACCGGTATCCCGGGCTGGACATGCCACCAAGGTGATCTTCCTGACTGCCGATGCCTTTGGCGTACTGCCGCCGGTCTCTAAGCTGACCCCCGAGCAGACCCGTTACTACTTCCTCTCTGGCTTCACCTCGAAACTCGCAGGCACTGAGCGTGGTATCACCGAACCGACTCCGACCTTCTCCTCTTGTTTTGGTGCCGCATTCCTGAGTCTGCACCCGACCACCTACGCCAAGGTGCTGACCGAGCGAATGACCGCATCCGGCGCCCAGGCCTATCTGGTCAACACCGGCTGGAACGGCACCGGCAAGCGTATTTCGATCAAGAACACCCGCGCCATTATCGATGCCATCCTAGACGGTTCAATTGAGAATAGTGAGTTCAAGCAGTTGCCGCACTTCAATCTAGCCGTGCCTCAGGCACTGCACGCTGTCGACAGCGGTATCCTCAACCCTCAGGACACCTACAGCGATGCCTCGGTGTGGGAATCTAAAGCCAACAATCTGGCAGCCATGTTTATCGATAACTTCGAGCGCTTTACCGACACCCCAGAAGGCGCGGCACTGGTTAAGGCTGGCCCTAAGCTATAAAAAAACTCGGACTATAGCCTTAGTAAAAACCCGGCCTTGCTGCCGGGTTTTTTGTTTTTGTTTACAGATACGGCATTCCGTACTCTCATTGGCACTCTCGTTGTATTCGAGGCTGTGCGCCTGCTCATTGATGCCGTTATACTCGGGAAAAAATCGGGAGCCTCGCTATGACCACAGACTTACAAAGCCTTGTTTCACGCCATGATGATCAAGGGGTTGCGACCCTGACGCTGCAGCGCGAAGACGCCTACAACGCCCTGTCTGATGAATTACTAGCCGCCTTAACCCAGGCCTTTGAAACACTAGCCCAAGACCAGGATATAAAAGTAGTAATACTCAGAGGATCGGGGCGTGGCTTTTGTGCCGGTCATGATCTTAAACAGTTAGCACAGGATGATGATGCCTCTCGGCAACAACAGACCTTCGACAGCTGCTCCAAGCTGATGCAGACCATCAATCAGCTCCCTCAGCCGGTGATCGCAGCGGTCCACGGCATCGCCACCGCAGCCGGCTGTCAGCTGGTCGCCAGCTGTGATTTGGCGGTCGCCGAAGCGGGAGCGCGCTTTGCTACTCCCGGGGTAAATATCGGCCTATTCTGTTCGACGCCCATGGTGGCCCTGAGTCGAACGATTGGCCAAAAACATGCGCTAGAGATGCTGTTATTAGGTGGCATGATCAGCGCGCAACGCGCTTACGAGATGGGCTTGGTGAATCGTGTTGTGGCGGCTGAGCAACTTGACCAAGAGGTGCTAGCGCTGGCTAGAAATATAGCATCCAAATCAGGACACTGTGTGCGTACCGGTAAGCAGGCTTTTTATCGTCAACTAAACCAACCGCTCGATGCCGCTTATGCAGACTGCTCTGCCGTGATGGGCTGTAACATCCAGCATCCTGACGCCAAAGAAGGGATCGACGCCTTTCTGCACAAGCGCACCCCGCTCTGGTCTACATAAGCGTTCAGACTCAGGAATTGGGTCTAAGTGGCTTAATGAGACTGCGTAACTCGCTCACTCGCTCAAACCCGATCAGCCGGGCGAGGTCCGATGCCCGTGCCAGGTTTTCAAACACACAAGCCTGGCCCTTACGGGTAAGTGGCAGCAACGCGTCCTCCTCATCGCGCAGCAACATCACCCAGCCCTGTTGCATGGGCTCAAAGACCACCTCTTTTAAGGCACCTATACGCTGCCCCAGATATACCTCGGCAAATTCCATCCCCGTACCTCTCTCTACACACCCCTCTCGATACACCCCTCTCGAACAAAGTCGTTACGGACCTGCCTGAAGCCGCGATACGCACTCTCAGATGATTCGTGGTCAATGGATAGCCAATAGATAGAATTAATCATAGCAGCCTGAAGATAACCCGCTGCCAACCGCCTGGGGGATTGGTATCATTCAGGAAAAGCTTTCATGCGAGGAACGCATTATGGATATAGATCTAAAAACGCTCAGCCCTACAGACGTGTACTTCAGCATGATTCAAACACTGGTGCCACGACCCATCGCCTGGGTGCTGTCTGAAAATGCCAACGGACGCTATAATTTGGCGCCCTTCTCCTATTTCACCGCAGTATCTAGCAGCCCTCCCCTAGTGATGATCTCTGTGGGGAAAAAACCTGATGGCAGCGACAAGGACACCCATATTAATATCAAGACCAGGCAGCACTTTGTGATTCACATCCCCTGCCGCAATCAGCTTGAGGCGATGAACCAAAGCTCTGTGACACTGCCTGCTGAACAGTCTGAAGTCGATAGATTACATCTGGAAACCGTCAATTTTAGCGGCTCGCCACTACCTCGGCTAAAAGATGCCAAGATTGCTTTGGGTTGCGAGTGCTATGAGATCCACGAGATTGGCGACACGCCCCAGGCGATGATATTAGGCCGAGTCAATCAGATCTACATCGATGATGAGGTACTAACATTTGACGCCAAAAATCGTTATCACGTAGACACCCAAAAGCTAGACCCCGTGGCCCGTTTAGGCGCGTCTGAATACCTGCTGGGCGGCGAGGTTATCAAGCTCAGAAGACCGGCTTGAACAGACGGTTATGGCCCAAAAAATCGGGATCAATAGGGCTTAGAGCTGCATAGCGACGGGCTGTGTGGCTGAAAAAAATTCAGCGACAGGGATCGGGAGAGTCGCGTATCGCCGAAAAAAAATGCCGGCCAATGATTATCCTGGTTTTTTCGCAGGTGCGCCCTGGCTAACCGCGTACGGCCTTGGTTTGACCCACTGGTGGTGCTCAAGGGCCTTAACCAGCCCAGGACGCATGACAAACTCACACAAAGCGACTGCTCTGAGCATGCCCCAGCTCCGGCCGCTTTCTATTGCTATCAATCCTATTGCTAAACCAACCGTTAAAACCGCTCTTAGCAAAAAGCTAACTATCTGTTTTTAATGTAACTACTTAATACATGGTACTTCTAGACGGCGTGGGCTATTACTATTTCTCTGCTAATACCCATTGCGGATAGCGATTGCTGCCGGTGTTGGTAATCGTCTGATCTTTCGAGCGCATCTCTGTCAGCAGGTTTCTGATCTGGTTGCCTTTTTGCTCGTCTGATAAGGCGCTGGACAACTTGTCACGCAGTAACCGATCAATGTCAGCTCGGCTAGCCAGGCTAAACTACAGCAGATGCTGGAGCACCAGCTGCTTGTAGTAGTCCTTATCTAAGCCGCGGTGCGCGGTATAGGTTGTCTGTCTTCAGGTTCCTGAACCACCGAAGCTGAAAGAAAGATATTGGGCTTGCGCCCCTCAACCAACTTCAGCGCGCGAAGCTGCTTCAAGGCACTGTCGGGCAGGGGGTTTCGCTTCTGCACGGCGTCCAACCACACCACAACATCCAGGCTGAGATCAGGGTTTTGCTTGCGTAAGCGGGTGTACTTCTCATCCAAGACCTGGCCAAACACGCGCACTTCAACCCGCTTAGCTACCTTGTCGATGTTGTATTCCGGTAATGGGAACAGGCGCTTGCGCTGGGTGCGAAACATCCGTTTGATACCGCTGCCGATGGTATCCATCATTTTCAGCTCTACCATGGCATGAGCCAGCGTAGGGTTACGGTAGCGCTCCGGCGGTGCATCCTGGCGAATCACCGTGGCAATGTCAGCAGGAATAAACTCTCCCAGGTTGTTAAAGATCAGCTCATCAGGCTTTTCGACCAGATTGACCTTACCGCTAAGCCCATAATCCTGATGGGCAATGCAGTTATGCAGCGCCTCTCGCAGCACCCAACCGTCGTACTTCGGCAGCTCAGTCGGAAACAGCGAATCATCCGGCATATAGCGGTAAGTCAGGTTGCGGATGGCTCCGATTGCCTGAGAACTGGTTAACAGGAATGGCAACCCAAAGTGGCGGTAGTCGAGCGGCACCCCATCCTTGTCCTGAACAATCCAGCTGATCTGAAGATTGGCGTCCGGTAGTCGCGAGGCTGCCTCCGCATTACCCAGCAACAACAGAGCGGCGCGGGTTAAGCCGTCACTCGTCATCAGGCGCAGCTTCTTGAGCAGGGCCGCGTCATCCCAAGTAACGGCCTCATCAGCAAGATGGGCGTTACGCTCGACATAAAGCCGCCGAGCTTCCTGCAGCGCCGTCGAGGACAGGTCGCTCAGCGTAGCCCCTGTCACAATAATGGCAGACCAATCAGGATGAGGGCGTTGCTGGCGGATACGTTCAATCTCATCAATGGAGAGCGCGCCTATCGACTCACCATCACGGCCGTAATGGTGGCCATTCCAGCTGACGGGCATACCCCTGCTGGCGGCCGGTATCTGCAGCATCACTACCCGCTGCCCGTCGACCTGCACCTCAAAGATATCCAGGAAGGTGATCCGCCCTGTGGTTTTGTCGGCGATCTCTTTTTTTAGCGACTCCAACTGAGTGGGTGTATTGCGGAAAGCGGTGCCGACAATCTTTCGCTGCTTATCCTCAACGCCGAAGATCAGCCAACCATACTCGCGATCTTTCAGATTCGCCTCGTTGGCAATCGCCGAGAAATACTGCCCCAGCTTGTTAGAGTCGAACTGGGTCTTAGCCTCTTTAAACTCCAGCCACTCGGTCTCAACCGGCAGGGCGCGGAGCTCATTTAATAAAATTAACGACTCTTCGTGGGTCATGCGCTCGTCTGCCTCCGTCCTCGTTTCACCTGCACCAGCGCCGCGCGCTCAGCCTTAATTCGCTCCAGCAGGGCTCTAGCGGAGTTGTCACCGCTGATCAGGTTGGCGCAGCTTGATCAGCGTGGTGTTGGGGTCGCTGGAAAACGCCCGTTCAGCCGCAGAGGCGAGTTGCAGAAAGATGGGGTCGTGTTCACTGAGAAAATTAAAGTTGCCCTGCTCTGCCATCGTTCCCTCTCCGGCCGGTGATATGAAAAAACTTATTAGCCACCAGACTGCATAACACTGCATCATCATAAAGCAATGATATGAAAAGGTCATTCCACAAAAGTTTAGAGCTCACGGCCGCCAGGATCACCCAACCCTGAGCCAAGAGGAGCGCAAGACGATAGCCTAAAAAAAGCCCCGCGTATGCGAGGCAAATAGGGTAACCAAAAACTGATTAGCAGCGATTGTCGCGCTAATCATCGACGCCTGCAGGGGACGTGGCGTCGAGCACCGCTACTCCTGCAGTACCCGTAGATAACCCGGATCGATATCCTGATCGATATAGGCCATGCCCAGCTTAGCCAGATACTCCATCCGATCCGCGCGGCTAGGATCAAGTTCGGGGAACTGTAAACCGGCACGGCTGTATAAGCTTTCTAAATACTCAGATACAGCATCGCCAGCCAGCAACAGCGCGGCAGCCCCCACATCGGGCTTAATCCTCAGCTGCAGCGCCTCGGGCAACTCCAGCGCCAGCACTGCAGGCTGCTCGTCGCCTTCAAAGCGCACACTGCGGTCGCGGACACAGCGCTCTGCCCAATAAAAAGCCAACTCTCGACTCTGGGTCACAAACACCGGCTCCTTGGTGGGCTTGAACCCCTGGTCACCGATAGTAGCCATAGTCGCGGCGGTCGCCTGTTGCAACGCCTGATCGCCGGAACCCTGAAGCCCCTGCTCCAGGATAGAGTCCAACAGCGCTGACGACGTACCGTGATACCAGGTCTGAGCAGTAGCGAACCCAGCCTCGCTTAACAGGGTTGAAGCATCCTCTAGGTACGCAGGAACCTGGCTAGACACTTGAGTCATAACTACACCTCATCAGTTCAGATCGAACAGGTTGATTAACGGGCCGGAGTATACCTCAACCCCTATCTTGGTTGTCCCAAGAGAACGGCTGATAGTCTGGCTATTAGTCGTTGCCCTGAGATTGTTAAGCATAAAATTTTGAAGCATGAAACAAGAAGGCGGCCCGTAGGCCGCCTTCATCAACACTTACACGCGGCTCAACTTAGTTGAACTGGTTAGAGGTGTTTTTGGCGCCGCCCGCTTTCAGAGCGTTCTCACCGGCAAAGTATTCTTTGTGGTCGTCACCCATGTCAGAACCGGACATGTTCTGGTGCTTAACACAGGCGATACCCTGACGGATCTCTTTACGCTGTACACCCGCCACATAACCCAGCATGCCAGCCTCACCGAAGTACTCTTTGGCCAGGTTGTCGGTAGACAGGGCCGCAGTGTGGTAAGTCGGCAGGGTGATCAGGTGGTGGAAGATGTTGGCTTCACGCGCTGAATCGGCCTGGAACGTACGAACTTTGTCGTCTGCGTCAGCAGCCAGTTCAGAGGCATCGTACTCGGCGCTCATCAGGTTAGCACGATCGTAGGCAGATACGTCTTTGCCTGCTTCAACCCAACGATCATAGGCTTGCTGACGGAAGTTCAGCGTCCAGTTGAAAGAGGGCGAGTTGTTGTACACCAGCTTCGCATCTGGAATGACTTTACGCACTTCGTTCATCATGCCAGCGATGTCAGCAACACTGGGTGTTGCTGTTTCGATCCAGATCAGGTCGGCGCCGGCTTTGATCGCTTCGATGCTGTCAAATACGCAACGCTCTGGACCCGTACCCTGACGGAACTGGTACAGGCCAGAAGGCAGACGCTTAGGACGCACCAGCTTACCATCACGGTTGAAGCATACATCGCCTTCAGCCATATCAGCGACGTCGATCTCTTCAACGTCGAGGTACGAGTTGTAGATGTCGCCCTGGTCGCCTGGCGTTTTAACAACGGCGATCTCTTTGGTCAGGCCAGCACCTTCAGAATCGGTACGCGCAACGATGATACCGTTGTCGATACCCAGCTCCAAGAAGGCGTAACGCAGTGCGCGCAGCTTGGTGTGGAAGTCAGCGTGAGGCACGGTCACTTTACCGTCCTGGTGGCCACACTGCTTCTCGTCAGCTACCTGGTTTTCGATCTGCAGCGCACAAGCACCCGCTTCGATCATCTGCTTGGCCATGATGTAAGTGGCTTCGGCATTACCAAAACCGGCATCGATATCGGCAACGATAGGCACGATGTGGGTCTGGTGATTGTCGATTTGCGACTGGATGTTAGCTTCGGTTGCAGAGTCACCCGCTTCACGAGCTGCATCCAGAGCGCGGAACAGGCCGCCCAGTTCACGAGCATCAGCTTGGCGCAGGAAGGTGTACAGCTCTTTAACCAAGGCCGCAACAGTGGTCTTCTCGTGCATAGACTGGTCAGGAAGAGGACCGAACTCTGAACGCAGGGCCGCCACCATCCAGCCGGACAGGTACAGGTACTTACGCTCGGTGGTGCCGAAGTGCTTCTTAATAGAGATCAGCTTTTGCTGACCGATAAAACCGTGCCAGCAACCCAGAGACTGGGTGTACTGAGTCTTATCGGCATCGAATGCTGCCATGTCGGCACGCATGATGTTAGCGGTATACTGAGCGATCTCCAGACCCGTTTTGAATTTGTTTTGAGCACGCATGCGAGCGGCAGACTCTGGGTTGATAGTATCCCAAGGGCTACCAGCAGCATTCTTAACGGCTGCAATCGAGTCGATGTCTTTATTGATTTCTGACATGGTCATTCCTTCACTAGGTGGGTTGTCGCATCAAAGTTGGGTCGGTAATGTTTTGCTCTAGCTCGTAGTGCTGGAACGAACTATAACCGCAGCATCGGCATAATTGAAATAAATATTTATCATACCTGCAATTCATACGATGAATATGAATACGGCCCAATGCGGGCATCCCTATTCCGTCTAGGATCAAAAAATTAAAGTGCCCCTGACTGAGGATTTCATTTACCCTGCTTATAGACAGGATGAACAGCATCCATCGAATGAATACTAGCCCACAGACTGTATATCAGCTGGAGCACCGCGATGAAAATTGACCGGATCGATCTCAACCTACTGGTCTATCTCGACATCCTGCTGCGTGAACGCAGCGTGACCAACGCCGCGCATCAATTAGGGCTAAGCCAGCCCGCCATGAGCAACGGTCTCAGGCGGTTGCGCGATATGCTCGGTGATCCCCTGTTGGTTAGAACCAGTGACGGCATGACCCCGACTGAGCGCGCGATCGAACTGCAGCCGGTCATCCGCCAGGCCTTATCACAGCTGGAAAAAGCGCTGCAATCACAATCGCCTTTTGATGCGGCCGACTCCAGCCGAGTCTTTCGTATTATGGCCAGCGATTACGCAGAGTCGGCTCTGTTTCCGCAAGTACTTAAACGCTTGCGTGATATAGCCCCGGGCATAACCCTCGATATCATGACCCCTAGCGATGTCAGCTTTCTCGATGTCGAGCAGGGTAAGGTCGACATGGTGATCAATCGTTTTGACTCCATGCCGCAATCGTTCCACCAAAAGACCATCTGGAGTGACGGTTTCTCCTGCCTATTCAGCCGCCACAATCCGATCATCGACTGCTTCGATCTAGACAGCTACCTCAACGCCAGTCATGTCTGGGTCAGCAAAACCGGCTTTGGTGCGGGAGTCGGCATCAATCCGCTGGATGTTCAACGACTCGGCTGGGTCGATAACGCGCTCAACAGGCTCAACAAAAAACGCAACATCACCGTCTTTACCCGTCACTACCAAACCGCTATGTTACTGGCCGAACAGGATGATCTGATCGTCACCCTGCCGACTCGAGCAGCTAAGCTGCGCCACAACCATAAGGACGTGATCATTAAGGCGCCGCCCTTTGAGATCCCTGAAATCGAGTTAAAAATGGCCTGGAGCCCGCTATTGCAACACAATCCAGGCCACCAGTGGTTCCGCAAGATGATCAGCGAGGTGGCGCAACAGATCCCTAAGTAGAGGGATCTGGCATTCACACAGAAAATCCCGAAGATAGATTCAATAACCTAGGCAAATAGATAAGGTTCATTTTACAATCGCTACAATAGTACTTCTAGATTTCGTAATCAGCGTGAAAGCATTTCCACAAATATAGCGTAACTAAATGTTTTAAGGGGAAATAGTATGACAGAACGCACTCAGGTTGGCGGACTTCAGATCGCCACCACCCTCTATGATCTGATCGCCGACAAAGTCGCACCGGGCACCGGCATTGCACCTGCTGCGTTCTGGGCGGCCTTCGAAGAGATCCTTAACGACCTAGCCCCTAAGAACCGTGCGCTGCTCGCCAAGCGCGACCAGCTCCAAGCCCAGATCGACCAGTGGCATCGCGATCAAAACGGCGGCGCCCTAGACTTTGGCGCTTATAAGGCGTTCTTGCAGCAGATCGGCTACCTGGTCCCTGAGGGAGAAGGTTTTCAGATCAGCACCGCTAACGTCGAGCCGGAGATTGCCAACCAGGCAGGCCCGCAACTGGTGGTACCGATCATGAATGCCCGCTTTGCACTTAACGCCGCTAACGCCCGCTGGGGCAGCCTTTACGATGCCCTGTATGGCACCGATGTCATCCCTGAAACCGAGGGTGCGGAGAAAGGCAGCGACTTTAATCCGCGGCGCGGTGCCAAGGTAGTGGCCTACGCACGCGAGGTGCTTAATCAATCGGCACCGCTACTGCAGGCTGATCATAGCCAAGCTAGCGGCTACGCCGTGGTGGCTGGCGCACTGCAAATCACCCTGCAGGATGGTCGTCAGACCGGCTTGAGAGACCCGGCACAGTTCGCCGGCTACCAAGGCGAAGCCAGCGCACCCTCCGCGGTACTGCTGGTACACAACAACCTGCACCTGGAGATCCAGTTCGACCCTAGCAGCGCCATCGGCAAAACCGATCCGGCAGGCATTAAAGACCTGGTTCTGGAAGCCGCCCTGACCACGATCATGGACTGCGAAGATTCAGTCGCTGCAGTGGATGCCGAGGATAAGTCCCTGGCCTACAGCAACTGGCTGGGGTTGATGCGTGGTGACCTGCAGGAGACGCTGCAAAAGGGCGGAAAAACCATCACCCGTCGTCTCAATCAGGATCGCCAGTACCACACCGCTGACGGCGGTCAGCTGACACTCAAGGGACGCAGCATGCTGTTTATTCGCAACGTCGGTCACCTGATGACCAACCCTGCGATCCTTGACAGCGCCGGCAATGAAGTCCCCGAAGGGATTATGGATGGCATGGTGAGTGCGCTCTGCGCGCTACACGATCTCAATGGCAGTGGCCAAATCAACGGCCAGCCGGTGCGCAACTCCACCTCCGCCAGCATCAACATCGTCAAGCCCAAGATGCACGGCCCAGAAGAGGTTGCCTTTACCAACGAGCTGTTCGGACGCATCGAAGACGCGCTAGGCCTGCCGCGCTTTACCCTAAAAGTAGGCATTATGGACGAGGAGCGCCGCACCTCCGTTAACCTTAAGGAGTGCATCCGCGCCGCCAAGGACAGAGTCGTGTTTATCAACACCGGCTTTCTCGACCGTACCGGTGATGAGATCCACACCAGCATGGAGGCCGGCGCCTTCCTGCCTAAGGGTGATCTGAAAACGCGCCCCTGGATCCTGGCTTACGAAGACCAAAACGTCGATATCGGCCTGGAATGCGGCCTGCCCGGCAAAGCGCAGATCGGCAAAGGGATGTGGGCCATTCCCGACAACATGGCCGACATGATGCAAGCCAAGATCGGTCACCCGCTGGCTGGCGCCAACACTGCCTGGGTGCCCTCACCTACCGCCGCCACGCTCCACGCGCTGCACTACCATCAGGTCAGCGTCCCTAGCCGCCAGGCCGAGTTACAAAGCCGCGCTCGGGCCAGTGTTGATGATATCCTTACCATTCCACTACTGGGTGATCGACAGCTCAGTGCCGAGGAGATTCAGCACGATCTGGACAACAACGCTCAGGGCATGCTGGGCTACGTGGTGCGCTGGGTCGATGCGGGAATTGGCTGCTCCAAGGTTCCCGATATCAACGATGTCGGCCTGATGGAGGACCGGGCCACGCTGCGGATCTCCAGCCAGCATATCGCCAACTGGTTGCGCCACGGCATCTGCAGTGACGCTCAGGTGCTGGAAACCCTAAAGCGGATGGCGGCGATCGTGGATAGCCAGAATGCCGCCGACCCGCTGTACCGACCCATGGCCCCGACGTTTGACGGTATAGCGTTCCAGGCAGCCTGCGATCTGGTCTTCAAGGGCCGCGAGCAACCCAGCGGCTACACCGAGCCGCTGTTGCACGCCCACCGCCGTAACGTTAAAGCACAATATCAATAAGCCGGACAGATAAGCCGTTACCCCATCAATCAAGTCTCCTGCAATAGGTACTTGATTGATGGATTAGTAGGTAATTAGTAGCTATTTAGCGCTGTAGCAACAGCTCGAGCTTAGCCAAGCAGGCGAATACCATCAGCCCCACTCCCAGCAAAAATACGCTCATCGCTTCAGCACCTCCCGGGGCATAAAAAGAACCGCTAAGACGGGACAGCACCGCCACCAGGCAGCAAAGAATACCCAATACCGCTGCGGCATGACCGCTCCACTTGATCAATTGCTGCATCATCTGCTCCTCGAATTAATACGGGTGTTTGACAGCATCGATGAAGTTATCGCAATCACTCGCTATTTAACAGCCTGTTGATTTTGAGTGGCAGCGCAATTTTGGTTACTATTCAGCAACTTTTTTGTAATGCTGCCATTCGACTCTCTAGGCTCCACTCCTAGGTAACACTCTGCGAGGAATTACCGTGCAAGCACGTCCTGCTATCAAGCCCCAAAACCCTAACTTCTCTTCAGGCCCTTGCAGTAAGCGCCCCGGTTACTCGGTCGCCGAACTGGACTGCTCAACGCTAGGGCGCTCACATCGCTCGGCTATCGGCAAAGCGGCTTTACAGAAAACTATCAGCGACACCTGCGAACTGCTCGGGCTGCCCGACGGCTATCGACTGGGAATCGTCCCGGCATCCGATACTGGCGCGGTAGAGATGGCACTCTGGGGCTTGCTGGGTGCACGTCCGATCGATGTCTGCTCCTGGGAGTCCTTTGGTGCGGGTTGGCACTCGGACATCATCAAGCAGCTCAAGCTCGAGGCCAACCATATCAGTGCCGATTATGGTCTGCTGCCCGACCTGACCCAGACAAACCCTGACCATGACATCGTGTTCACCTGGAACGGCACCACCTCCGGAGTCAAAGTACCGAATGGCGATTGGATTGCCGATGACCGCCAGGGACTGACCATCTGCGACGCCACCTCCGCGGTTTTTGCCATGCAGATGCCTTGGGAGAAGCTCGATGTGGTGACCTTCAGCTGGCAGAAGGTGCTGGGTGGCGAAGGTTCACACGGGGTACTGATTCTCAGCCCTCGCGCCGTCGAGCGCTTGGAGACGTACACGCCGGCATGGCCGATGCCAAAGATCTTCCTTCTGAGCAAAGGCGGCAAGCTACTCGAAGGGATTTTCAAAGGTGAAACCATCAATACCCCCTCGATGCTCTGCGTTGCCGACTATCAGGATGCGCTCAACTGGGTGCGCTCTATCGGTGGCGTCAGCAAGACCATCGCCATCAGTAACGCCAGTCTCAATGCCATTGAAAGCTTTGTTGCCGATCGCGACTGGATTCAGTTTCTAGCCAAAGACCCGGCAGTACGCTCAAACACCAGCGTCTGCCTGACCCTGGATCTGACGCCCGAGCAGGTCAAATCTCTGATCAAACTGCTCGATACCGAGGGCGTGGCTTACGATATAGGCTCCTACCGTGATGCGCCTGCCGGTTTGCGGCTCTGGTGTGGCGCTACCGTGGATACCGCCGATGTAGAAGCCCTGCTTCCCTGGATCGAATGGGCTTACCAACAGGTCAAAGCGACCAGCTAAGTATTAAAAGATACAGAATAGTCTGGCAATCTATACCCAGGGCCCGTATCGGGCCCTGTTGTCATCGATAAACACCTCAGGTAAACAGACGCTATGCATCAAATTCGCACCTACAACAGCATCTCTATCAAAGGCCTGGATAAGTTCCCCCGCGAAGGTTACGAAATCGCCAGTGAGCTACCTAACCCTGACGCCTTCCTGCTGCGCTCGCAGGCGCTCCACGACGTGGAGTTCCCCACCACTCTCAAAGCCATAGCGCGTGCCGGCGCTGGGGTCAATAACGTACCGCTTGAGCGCTGCTCCGACAACGGCATAGTGGTCTTTAATGCGCCCGGAGCCAATGCTAACGCGGTTAAAGAGCTGGTGCTGGCCGGCATGCTGCTGGGCGCTCGTGATATCTACCAAGGGATGTGTTTCGTCGGGGGCCTTGCGCCCCAGCAGGGACTGGATCCGCTACTGGAAAAAGAGAAGAAGCGTTTTGCCGGTACCGAGCTACATGGCAAAACCCTGGGCGTCGTGGGTCTGGGTAACATTGGCTCGCTGGTTGCCAACATGGGACTGTCGCTGGGGATGAAGGTGTGCGGCTATGATCCAGCCATTTCGGTGGAAGCTGCCTGGCGGCTCTCGAGTAACGTCCAGAAAATGGACAACCTCAATAGCCTGTTCGCCCAGTGTGATTACATCAGCCTGCACCTACCCGCCATTGACGCCACCCAAGGCTTGATCAACAGCGCGCTGCTCGACTGCGTCAAACCCAGCACGGTACTGGTTAATTTTGCCCGTGGTGAAATTGTTAACACCCAGGATATCATCAGCGCCCTCGATGCTAACCGTCTACACCGCTATGTCTGCGACTTTCCCGCCAACGAGACGCTGGGACACCCTAAAATCCTGCAAATGCCCCACATCGGCGCCAGCACCACCGAAGCGGAAGACAATTGCGCCATCATGGTGGCGGAGCAGCTGATCGATTTTCTCGAGAACGGCAACATTCGTAATTCGGTCAACTTTCCACAGATCGATCTGGCTCGTACCACGCCCATTCGCATCACCATCACCAATAGAAATGTCCCCAAGGTACTAGGGCAGATCACCGCCGTCATTGCCGAATACAACCTCAATATCGTCGATATGCTCAACAAGAGTCGAGAAGACCTAGCATACAACATTATTGACTTAGAGACACGGCCTTGCGCCACCTCCCTTGAGGCGCTGGCAAATATAGAGGACGTTATCAACCTTCGCGTTATCAGCGACTAAGGTCATATAAAGAAGGGCTACCGCCGCCGGTCTACGCTTGATCGACGGCCAGTATGTCAGCGCCTGCTATGCTCAGATCGATATCGACAGGCATGAGTTCCAGCACCAAAAACCCAAGGTTGCAGCGATTGAAACCCGACCCCAATACCGCGATGCGACGGCTTATCTCCGAGATACGCCAGACACTGCCCTTCGATCTTGATGAAGCCCAGCTTTGCAGAGGCCCCTGCCAGGGCTGTTCAAAAAAGCTGCTAGAGTTCCTGGATACTGAGCTATGCCACTGGGAGTTTCGCTTGCAGCGTGGAGAAACAACCCGGCTAGGCGATCTACAGCGCCTGGCAAAGACCGCGCATAAAATACAACACGTGCTGATCAACAATGGCATCCATAAACAGCTAGATAATTAACCACTATAAAACCAAGCGCACCTCGAACAGTCCCATAACTAAAGCAAAACATAACTATAATGCATTGATTTTTAATAGCTGCATTGATAGGAAACGCGGTATTCCGAAGCGTTCCCTAAGTGTTTATTGGTAGAAAACCACTTGTAAATCCTATATAGTAGCGCCCCAAAATAGCTCCACAATAATAACAATACTAGGAATGGACGATGCAAGGATTAGCGATGGATTACGCGCTGGCCACTGATGGCTATTATTTTTCTTCTGAAGCATTTCAATCACAACCACAGATTGAGGCCATTCAGCTGGCATGTCTGCTGGGTATCAACGCAGACACTCAGGCGGAGATCATTCTTGATGCCCGCTCGCTGCATGACGACATTCATTTTCAACTGGCACTAACGGGTCAGCTACAGGTATTAGACCCTGACCAACACCCCGTCAGCAGCGAACGACTGCAACAGATGCCACTTCAACAACTGCAAGAGCAAGAGCTGACCAAGCGTGGTTGGACGATTAGCCAGCGCCCCTGCTTTTCCTGGCTCAAGCAGCAGCAGCCGTTACGCTACCAGTCTACCAACATCCAAACCTGTGCCATCAATCAACTCCAGAGTTTGCGCAGCCTGCTCCAATACAGCACCACAAACCCTATTAACCCAAGCTAATACAAGTTAATACAAGAAGCGGGATGCTGAATCACTGGCCGCAGACCCAGGCGAACGCCAAAAAAATCAGCATACCCGCTCATCTGACCGGAGTGCCTAACGACGCTCAACGCGATCGCTTAAAGGGGCCGCATCAAAACATACCCCGTCCCAGCCACTACGCATAAAAGCGCGAATATTGGCATGAGCGGCGCCTTGCGGATCACCCAGCACCTCCAGATGATAGTAATCACCGAACAGGTTTAAGGTCTGCTCGGGACCGAGCTGCTGCAGCTGTGCAAAGGCCAGCAGCTTACAGGAGCCCTCATTGTTGCCGATCTGATTAACCACCCTGTCATCTCCCAGACCATTAGTGAAAGCGGTTGGCGTATACGTATAGTTTTCTGCAATGACCGCCATCACCTCCTCAAACCGGATAGAGTCAAGTGCACGGGCACGCTGCAGGAATTGTTCTAATGTAGATCTCATAAGTAAATCTCGGTTATCAAACAGGTTACGGCAACAGCTCTTTTAGCGATGCGGATGAGCGCGGTTCCAGGCCACACACTGCTCTAGAGTGACGCCGCGCCCGCCGAAGATATCCAGGGCGCTACCGATGGTCAGATCCACCTGACCTGCGGATAGTTGCTGCACGAGCTGCAGATCCTCCAGCGAGCGAGCCCCGCCTGCATAGGTGACCGGAATAGGGCAATGGGCGCCCAACAGCTCGACCAGAGGCTGATCGATCCCGCCCTGCAGCCCCTCCACATCGGCGGCATGGATCAAAAACTCGGCACAATGCTGCGCCAGTGCGTTCAGGGTTTCGGGGGTGATCGCCAGTTCAGTCACCGTCTGCCAGCGGTCCGTGGCGATATGCCAACCTGCGCCGGTCTTACGGCAGCTCAAATCCAGCACCAACCGCTCAACACCCGTTTCCGCTTTAATTTTTTCTAGTCGTTTCCAGGAAAACTGACCATTTTCAAACAGATACGAGGTAACAATAACCTGTGAGGCACCGGCATCAAGATAGGTTGCGGCATTGTCAGCATGCACACCACCACCGAACTGCAACCCTCCAGGCCAGGCGGCCAAGGCTTTGAGCACCTGCTCCTGATTACCCGGCCCCAGCGCGATCACGTGACCGCCCGTCAGAGACTGTTGTCGATAGAGCTCGGCATAATAAGCAGCATCGTAGGAGCTGACAAAATTAGTATCGGCCCCGTTGTCATTCAGACTGCCGCCAACGATCTGCTTTACCTGACCCTGGTGAAGGTCTATACACGGACGGAACTGGGTCAAAACGGGCTCTCCCTCGAGATAATCACAGGGCCGCTATTATATATAGCCAAGCCACTGCTTCAATATAGGCGTTGCTCGGCCACCAACGCCGCCCCTTTCTCCATGGAGCGGTTTGATGAGGTCGCGCAGGCGACCTAGACATTACGCGATCACACCTTAAACAGCTGATAACCCTGCTGTGCCAAGTATTCAGCTTGTTTAGGGTCGGTGATCACCGCCAGGCTGGCGGGTTGATCTTTGAGGTAGCGGCGGGCAACCCGCTGCAGATCCTCAAGCGTCACCGCTAGCACCTGGGCGCGGAACTGCTGACGCTGCTGGGGGGTGCGGCCAAACAGTGCACTGTGATACGCCTGCTTGGCCTCACCAGAGGGAGACCCAGGCTTGTCGATACTGCTCACCACGCCTAGCACGGCCTCCTCAAGACGGCTGTCGCCATGCTCGGACTCCAACAGCCAATGAATGGACTGATCGAAATCAGCCAGCGTTTCCTCAATGCGCGGATCGCGGTAGGAGAAGAAACGGAAGCAGGCGCTGGAGGAGTCTTGACTGGCTCCCGAGCCATACGCCCCGCCCTGTTCACGGATCGTCCGGTGCAAAAAGCCATTGCGCAGGAACTCGCCAAGCACCGTCAATGCGGCGGCATCAGGGTGTTCAACCGCGACCGTGGCAAAGGCCTTGGCGCAGAAGTTAACCTGGGTGTTGGTACTCCAGACCTGCTTGACCGAGTCGCGAACCGGCGCTAGCGAAAAGGGCTTAAACGCCGATGCCGCAGGGAGTGGCGACCAATGCTTTTCCAGGGTCTGATCGAGCTCCTCGCGGCGTGCCGGTTCCGCCACCGTCAGAAAATGGCGCGGGGCGCTGAGCAACAGCTGATGAATCTCGGCCAGCTGCGCAGCCAACTGCTGCAACGCCTGCGGATCATGCAGGCTGGCCTCGAGCTGCTTGAGATAACTGATACTGTGCAGACCCTGCTGACGCTCAGCTAGCAGCGCTGCCGGACTGTAATGACTCGACGCGGCCATCATCGCCAACCCGTGACCACTGCCGGTGATCCCCTGCTGCTTACGGGCCAGTTTTTGCGCCATCAACTCACGAATTTTGGGATGCTCATCGAAACGTAGCTGGGTAAAGGTCTGGGCCATCAACTGGGCTAGATTATCCGCATTGTGAACCAGCGCCTTACCCGACAGGGTGAAATAGCCCTTCACTTGCTGCTCATCGTTGATCGCACCACGCACCGAGGTATAGGCACGAATACCACCGGAAACACTAGCCTGCCACGCCTGAGCTTCGGGGTAACTCAGTTCACCACAACCCAGCTCGGTCATACAGCAGCTGTAATAGGGCAGCATCTGTAACTGAGCATCGCTGAATGTCGGCAGCTCGACCAGCAGCTGCTGGTAAACCAGGCCGTTAGTGCCACGGCCGTAGAACACCCGCTCACCGCAACGCAGAGTCTGGGTTTCGCCTTCAGGGATGCTGATCTCGGCCGGTACATCTTCCAGTCCGACCCGCGGCAGAATAGATTCATCATCAGCCTGGTTCTGGCGAGCCTTGAGGGCAGCTGCCTGATCAAGCAGACGTTGCTGTTGCTCAGCACTCAGGGTGGTCTTGAGGGTAGCCAGGCGATCCGCTTCGGCCTGATCACGACGCTTGGACAGCTGGGTATCGGGACGCAAAGTCAGGCGCACTCGATGCTGGTTATCCAACAGCAGCCGCTTGACCTGTTGCTGAATATAATTCGGCTGCTGGATTTTCTGGTGCAGCGACTGCAGCACCGGATCGAGATTGATGGCCGCGACCGGATCACCGCGATGAATCGCCGCGCCCAATCCGCTCAGCATCAGCTGCAGGCCGTAGGGGTAACTGTCACCACCAATCTCGCGCTGGCTCAGCTCTAACTGGTGCAACGCCGCTTCGACTTGAGATTGTGGCACGCCCTCCTCCACAACCTGCTCTAATACTTGCAGCACCAGAGCTTCAATAGCATCGGCACGTTGCGGTTCGCTACCCTCCATGCCGCACATAAAGCTCATTTCCCGGTTGGAGTCTTCCAAGCCGCACAGGGGCGACGGTGCCGCCCCCAGATCAGATGACTCCAGTGCGTAACGGAGCGGCGAGGCGCTATTATCAAGCAGCACTTGCGATAACAGATGCGCCTCCAGCTGCTGCTCCAGATCGGTACTGTTACCCAGCAACCAGCCCAGCACCACATGGGTCTTGGCGGACGCATCATCATCTTCGAGCGGATAGGCCTCCTCGACCCGCACCGGAGAGAAATAGCGCTGCTCGTCGGCTACCGAGATCTGCTCTGCCTGCATGTTAAAACGGCTCAAGGCTTCGGTCTCAAAGCGCTGCTGCAGCTCACCGACAGGCAGATCACCAAAGGTCATAAATACCGCATTACTGGGATGATAGTGGCTGGCGTAGAACGCTTTAAGCTGCTCGTAACTCAGACTAGGAATCACCTCAGGATCGCCACCACTGTTGTAATGATAGGTGCTACTCTGGAACAGGTGCTTGGTCAGGGTTTGCCACAACAGACTGACCGGCGAGCTCATCGCCCCCTTCATCTCGTTGTATACCACGCCCTTATACACCAGTGCTGAGGCACTGTTACCCTCTTCGGAAAACTCGATACGATGGCCTTCCTGAGCAAAATCCAACCTGTCCAGGCGGCTAAAAAACACCGCATCCAGATACACATCCAGCAGATTGAAAAAATCTTTGCGGTTCTGACTTGCGAACGGATACGCCGTCCAGTCAGAGCTGGTAAAGGCATTCATAAAGGTGTTGAGTGAGCGCCGGGTCATCATAAAGAACGGATCGCGCACCGGGTATTTTTCACTGCCACATAGGCTGGTATGTTCGAGAATGTGGGCGACGCCGCTGGAGTCCTGCGGAATGGTACGCAGCGCCACCAGAAAGACATTCTCGGTATTCTCCGCTGCGATATGGTAATGCTTGGCACCAGTCTCTTGGTGATGATATTCCGCAATCTCAATACCCAAGGATTCGATCATCTGGCGACGCTCAAATACGAAGCTGGTAAAGGGGATAAGAGCGGCGGGTAGGGTAGCGGTCGACAGTGAAGATTGATTACTCATCGGTATTGAGGGTCCTTGTGTTGGAGCACTTTTATTATCACTGACCACGGGCCAAAATTTGATCCAACAGCGCCGTAGGTCATAGCCGTTTGAGAAACACAAACAGATAGACAGGTGTAATGACATAGTACCGTCTTTTCGGATGGTGTGCTGCAAGCGCCGGTACTACTTTTTCGACCACGGCATTCGCCAATAATCGATATCCTACTGCGAACACCGACCAGAACCCGGTATCCGAGTCCTTGTAAACATTGTGCGGGTGCAAAATTAATAGCCGATAATCCGCCGCTAATTAAAAATATTTCTCATCAGCGACCACCCCCACGAGAGTGGCAAACGCAGCAGCCAGCGGGGCTTTAAATTTAAAAAAGGAATAGCGATTGACATCGCCGTTTGCTCAATTTATAGTCAAACAGCACTTTGCTGCAACGCAACAGAAAGTCGATTTACACTCTCTAGCCGCCTGATGATGGAACATACCCATGTACGAATCAACTTTTGAAACCGTCACCTCCAGCTTTCAGCCGCTGATCGAACTGGCCGAACTGAATCGCAAGACCCTGGAAAAAATAACCTCCGTTCAGACCAGCTACCTGACGGACTGCATCAGCAGTAGCCTCAAACAAGTCAAGACTCTTGCAGAATCGGGTAGCCCCCAACGTGCCACCGAGCTGGCATTCGAGATCAGCAAAGAGTTTGAAAACAAGTTTAATGGTGCTACCGAGCAAAATCTGGCCGCGCTGACTGAACTACGCGCCGCATACAGCGCACTGGTTAACGGCAGCTGTTCGGGTAGTTATGCCCGTATCATCGAGCTGTGCACCCCGAAAGAGGGTTTTGCAACAACACTCCCCGCCGTATTCAATATAGCCACCGGCATCGCTCAGCAGTCCGTCAACACTGCCCCTAGCAAGCCAGCAACCGTTAAAAAAACGCCCGCCAAAGCCGCCGTCATAGCAGCGCCAACCCCACCCGTTATAGCTGAGAAGCCTGCTGTAGCTGCCGCCACAGCAGCGGTTGTTACCCCGGTTGTCGCTATCGAGACGGATCCGGCTGTAGAGGTAAAGTCCACGGCTGCCGTGGTAGAGATCCAGCCAACAGCTGCCACTGAGGCTACAGCAGAAGTTAAAACAGAAGTTAAAACTGCTGTTAAAAACAGCGAGGCTGTTACACCTGCGCCCGTTGCCGGCGCAAAAAAAACACCGATTAAACGTGCCGCTGCGAAGCCTGCCATGAAAAAATATACCTCTAAGACAACCGCAAAGAAGTACTAATCAGCGCAGCGCTTAACTCAAAAACGGCGACCCAGGGGTCGCCGTTTTTTTTGGGGTACTTGGGTGGCATGATAGACAAACAACAGGACAACCTAGTTGTCACAGATTAATCGCCTAAACGGCATCAACCAAATATCAGGTTAGGCAGCCAAAGTGCGATCTGCGGAAACACCACTACCAGCGCCAGGCCCAGAGTCTGCAGGATCACAAAGGGGATTGCCGCCCAGTAGAGGTCATAGATAGAAACTGATGGCGGGGCCACCGAGCGCATATAGAACAGGTTATAACCAAACGGCGGGGTCAGGTAGGCGGTCTGCATACTGAGAATAAACAGCACCGCAAACCATACTGTGTCGAACCCCAGCTCCTGCACGATCGGTACAAACAGCGGCACGGTAATAAAGACGATAGCAAAATCATCCAGAAACATTCCCAGCACGAAGTAGCAGGCTAGCATCGAGATGATCACCCAATACGGAGAGAGTCCCGAATCCGCCACCAGCTCGGTGATCAATTGACCCGCGCCCAGACCGATATAGATCTTGCTAAAGAACACCGCAGCGATGGTGATCCAGAGCAGCATCCCCATCAGCTTAGCCGTCCCCTGCAATGCTTCGCGCAACATCTCAAAGGTAAACGTGCGATAGAGTACAGCACAAATAATGGAACCGGCAGCACCGACTGCGGAAGCCTCTGAGGGCGAGGTAACACCACCAACGATAAAACCCAGCACCGTACCGATCAATATTCCGGGCAGAATTAGCGCTTTCAGTGCTTTGATCTTGCCAGGGAAATCGACCCGTTCGCTCTTCGCGATAGGCGGCGCCAACGCAGGATTAAAGTAGCTGCGCACAAAGATATAGAGGATATAGAGACCCGCCAACATCAATCCGGGCATCAACCCAGCTGCAAACAACTTACCGACCGATTCACGCGCCAGAAAGGCATAGACGATCATCAGCACGCTGGGAGGAATTAAAAAACCCAGCGCGCCGCCGGCCATAATCGTGCCGGTGGAGAGGCGCTTGTCGTAGCCTCGCGCAAGCATGGAGGGTAGCGCGATAATACCCAGACTGACCGTCGCCGCACCAGACACCCCGGCCATCGCCGCGATCAGCGCGCAGATCAGCACCGTGCCCATACCCAGCCCGCCGGGCATACTGCCCATCAATTTATGGATCATATCGAACAGGCTGTCGGTGATTCCGGAGCGCTGTAACATCAGCCCCATAAAAATGAACATCGGCAACGCCACCAACAGGAAGTTATCCATCGCCGCAAAGGCACTGGTGGCCATCAGCTCGAGGCCATTGGGACCCCACAGAAAATAGGCCGAGCCGGTGCCTACAGCAAGCAGGCCCCAGGCTAACGGGGCACCCATCGCCAGCAGCAGCAGCATCGAGCCAAACATGCCCAAGGTGACCATTAAGGGATCAAGATCTAACACAGAGAGGATCCTTCATCAAAATTTATTGCGAAAGTACTGGTCAGGGAGGTGACTGCCAGAACACGTCAGGCGCGATAAACTCGCCTCCCCTGCCATGCAGAGGAGACGAGATTCTCACGAGCCGAGGGCTACAGAACAACCGGAACAGGGCGCTTGACACCAAACAGCACAAGCAGATCCCGCAGCAGATGTGCCAGGCTTTGCAGCATTATTAGTGCAATAGCTAACGGCAACATCGCCTTAAAGGGGTAGACCGGTGGCGCCCAGGTGCTTTTGGAAGAAACCTCCCCCATCGCCCAGGAGTCAGCGGCAAAACCGTAGCTGATCACCAGAAAAGTTCCGAATACCAGCAACCCGAGCAGCCCGGTCAGCACATCGAGAAACGCCTTACCCCGCACCGGAAACAGGTTATAGATCACCTCGGAGCGCACATGACCGTGATTACGATGGGTATAGGCGCCGGCCAGGATGCAGAAAGCGCCATACAACATGGTGGTACTCTCATGCGCCCACGAGGTCGGACTATTGAACAGATAGCGGGCCGACACTTCGTAGACCATAATCATAATCATGACCAGGCACATCCAACTGACGCTCTTACCAACCCACTCGGACAGTCCGTCCTGCAACTCCAAATACCGAGAGACCCAGCGCATCAAACGCGCCCTGTCGCCTTGGCGGCATCTGTCAGCGCCATCACTGCTTTGGCATTACGCTCCGACTTAGCCGCCTCCTCTTGCCAGACATCCATAGCGGCGGTGGTTAGCGCCTTGGAGTCTGCAGCGGGTAGTGAGGCAAACTCAAAGATCCCCTCACCATTCACATCCAGGCAGCCATTGACATTCCAGGCGTGCATCTCGGTCGCATGCTTGGCAACCGCCAGCTCCAGGATCTTCTGATGTTCAGGGCTCAGCGCATCCCACTTTTTCTTATTGATCAACATGCCGTCGGCATAACCCGGGTTGATCATATTCAGGTGGGTATAGTGCTTCGCCGCTTCGTGTAGCTTAAGCGCCTTATACTCCAGCGAACCCCCGTAGATCACGCCGTCGATAGCACCGGTAGACAGGCCGATATACAGCTCCTGGCTAGGCAAATAAACCGTAGGGATATCGAACTTCTGCAAGATAGCAGCCACGGTAGCCGTCGCACGGATCTTCATATTCTTCAGATCAGCCAGACTGTTAACCGGCTCCTTGGTCAACAGATCGTAAGGACCACCGAACACCGGCCCCAGATAATGAACCCCTTTTTCTTCGTACGCTTGGCGGATCAGCTCACCCAGACCCTTGGGTCCGTGAACGTACATCGCCTCATCGAAACTGGTCCAAGCGCCGGGGATGCCACTTTCGATCTTGGCAATATCCAGCTGTCCAGCCCAGTAACCACCGTAGCCCTGGCACATATCCAGAGTGCCTTTACCGACTGCATCCAGCATCTGATCGTTAGGCACCAATTCACCACCGCGAAAACGGGTAATCTTCAGGGTGTTATTAGAGCTGGTCTTCAGATCACCCGCAAACGCCTTATACAGGGCATCGGTCTCGGTCCCATACAACGTCTGCATCCGTAACCGGACTGTATCTGATGCCGCTGAGGCACCCTTGGATGCCATCGCTAGCGGGACAGCAGCGATACCAACAGCGGCTGCTTTGATCAGGTCTCTTCTATTCATAATGCCTTCCTTTGTTGTTATATGCGGTTAACGGTATCCGCACCGCGGGGGCTTCTTCAAATTCGTGCGCTATTTTTAACATCAATCATCAGAATTGAAAAGCATAAATTTGCCCGCATGTCGTGCAGAACAACGAACATCCAGAAAATAAACATAAGCAGCCGCAATATATTTTGCGGCGCAATAAATAAGAAACAATACTTAAATCGCTGTAAAACTTACTGTTAATATGTAAGATTGGCCAATATGGCACTACCTGGCAGCATCCACAGCAATCAGGTGAATTATTTTCACAGTCACGATAGGTTGATTTCGTTCTGAATAACGAACATTATCAGCAGCTAGACATGGTCTAGGTATAGCCATAAACGTTCGTTAAACAATACAGACAACACCTGTTCCCTGATATTGCGAGGTAACCACCATGACCCAGCCCGAGATGACTGCCAAGAGCCGCTGGTGCACCCGATCTACACCTACGGCGCCGAAGAGCAACGCATGAAGTATCTGCCCAAGCTAGCCACCGGCGAATGGATCGGCTGCTTAATCTCTCCGATGCACAATGGCAAGACCTAAAACTGAACGGCATCGTCGAATAACTAACCTTGAAAGAGACCGCTATGCAACTCAACGATCCAACGCTGCTAAAGCAGCAAGCTTATGTCAATGGCGAATGGGTAGATGCCCCTAACGGCACCACACTAGCCGTCACCGACCCAGCCACCGGTCTGGAGATCGGCCGCGTGGCCGATCTTGACGCCTTAGGCGTACGTGCTGCTATCGCAGCCGCCGATCAAGCACTGCCCGCCTGGAAAGCCAAGACCGCCAAGGAGCGGGCTGTACTGCTACGCCGCTGGTATGAGCTGATCGTTGCCGCCAAAGATGACCTGGCGGTGATTATGACCAGCGAACAGGGTAAGCCGCTGTTCGAATCGGCCGGTGAGGTGTTGTACGGTGCCTCCTTTATCGAGTGGTTTGCCGAAGAGGGCAAGCGTATCTACGGAGATGTGATCCCCACGCATGCCAGCGATAAGCGCATCCTGGTCACCAAGGAGCCGATCGGTGTGGTCGCGGCCATCACCCCCTGGAACTTCCCCAACGCCATGATCACCCGCAAGGCCGCTCCAGCACTGGCTGCCGGCTGTACTATCGTCATCAAACCGGCTGGCGATACCCCGCTATCGGCGCTGGCACTGGCTGAGCTGGCGCACCGCGCCGGCATCCCCGCCGGGGTACTGAACGTGGTGGTAGGTAGCGATTCCCGCGCCATGGGCGCCGAACTCACGGGCAACAAGGCGGTGCGTAAACTGACGTTCACCGGCTCCACCGCCGTGGGCAAAGTGCTGCTCAAGCAGTGTGCCGATACCGTTAAGAAAACCTCTATGGAGCTAGGCGGCAATGCACCCTTTATCGTCTTCGATGATGCAGATCTAGACCAGGCGATCGAAGGCGCACTGGTGTCCAAATACCGCAATGCGGGGCAAACCTGCGTCTGCGCCAACCGCTTTTTAGTCCAAGCTGGGATCTACGATGCGTTCGTCGAAAAACTGACCGCACGGGTTAAGGCGTTCAGCATCGGCCACGGGCTGGAGCCCAGCACGGTGATTGGCCCGATGATCACCCCCAAGGCGGTCAATGACGTCCACGCGATGGTCGAAGAGGCCGTTGCCAACGGGGCTAGCGTACTCACCGGCGGCGCACCTGATAGCCAGGGTGAATGCTTCTACCAACCCACGGTACTGACCAACCTCAACGCCAGCATGCGGGTATTCCGCGAAGAGATCTTTGGCCCAATCGCCCCGATCTTTAAGTTTGACACCGAGGCCGAGGCGATCGCCATGGCCAACGATACCGAATACGGCCTAGCCGCTTACTTCTACGCCCAGAACATCGGCCGTGTATGGCGCGTCATGGAGGGGCTGGAATACGGCATGGTGGCTATCAATGAGGGGATTCTCTCCACCGAAGTCGCCCCATTCGGCGGGGTCAAAGAATCCGGCAGCGGCCGCGAAGGCTCCAAGTACGGAATCGAAGACTACGTTGAAATCAAATATGCGCTACTCGGCGGTATGAACTGAACGCTAGACATTAACTACGCGCCGGTAAACGGCGCTCACTGATCCTAAGAGGCTTTTTCATGACTACTAACCAACAACTGATGTCTCGCCGTCAAGCCGCCGTGCCCCGTGGCGCCGCCAACATCACGCCCTACTTCGCCGATCGCGCAGAGAACGCCCAGATCTGGGATGTGGAAGGCAAGCGTTACATCGACTTTGCCGGCGGTATCGGCGTCCTCAACACCGGCCACCTGCACCCCAAAGTTGTCGCCGCCGTAGACGCACAGATGAAGAAGCTGATGCACAGCTGCTTCCACGTCATGCCCTACGAGCCCTATGTCGCCTTGGCGGAAAAACTTAACGTCCTCACTCCCGGTGATCACGCCAAGAAGACCCTGCTGCTGAACACCGGCGCGGAAGCTGTGGAAAATGCGATCAAGGTGGCTCGCGCTGCCACCGGTCGCTCCGCCGTGATTGCCTTCAACGGTTCTTTTCATGGCCGCACGATGATGGGCATGGCCCTGACCGGCAAGATGATCCCTTACAAGCAGGGTTTCGGTCCCTTCCCGGCCGAGGTCTACCATGCGCCCTACCCGATCCCCTATCACGGTATCAGCGTGGAGGACTCACTGCGCACCCTGAACAACCTGCTCAAGACCGATGTCGATCCCAGCCGCGTTGCGGCGATCATCCTCGAACCGATCCAGGGTGAAGGCGGCTTCTACCAGGCGCCCGCCGAGTTCCTGCAGGCCATTCGTGCGCTCTGTGATCAGCACGGCATCATCATGGTCGTCGATGAGGTGCAGTCCGGCTTCGCTCGGACCGGGAAGATGTTTGCTATCGAACACAGCGGCGTGATCCCGGACCTGATCACGATGGCCAAAAGCCTGGCAGGCGGCATGACCCTGTCTGCCCTAACCGGTCGTACCGAACTGATGGATGCTCCGAACGTAGGCAGCATCGGCAGCACTTACGGCGGCAGCCCCATGGCCTGCGCAGCCGCGCTGGCGGTGATCGAGGTGATAGAAGAGGAGCAACTGCTAGAGCGTGCCAACCAGATAGGCAAGCGTATCAGCGAGCGCTTCCTCGAGATGGCGGAGAATGGCGCGCCCTGCATCGATAACGTCCGCGCCGTCGGTGCCATGGTGGCCTGCGAGATGATTAAAAACCGCGAGCAACGCACCCCCGATGCCGAGCTGGCCAAAGCGCTGGTAGCCAAGGCCACGGCCAACGGTTTGCTACTACTCTCCTGTGGCACCTTCGCTAACACTATCCGGGTTCTGGTACCCCTGACCGCAGATGATGCCCTCATCGACGAGGGACTGGATATCATCGAGGCAAGCCTGAAGGACATTCTGGGCTAAGTTGCTGATCTAAATTCCCGACCGACAGATCTCGTCCTGATTTGGGTGAGATCTGTATAGATGAGGTCATACTCGTTCACAATTAAAAACAGGAGACTCTTGGGTGGATGTCGGCAAAAGTCTTAAAACCCTGCGTAAAATAAAAGGCCTATCGCAACGCGAACTGGCAAAACGAGCCGGGGTCACCAACAGCACCATCTCGATGATCGAAAAAAACAACGTTAGTCCCTCTGTCAGCTCACTCAAAAAAGTACTGGCTGGCATCCCTATCTCGATCGGTGATTTTTTCACTATCGATCTCGATAATATTCATCCAGAACAAGTCGTTTTTCGGCAGCAGGAACAGCCTGAGATCGGCTCAAACAACGTCAGTCTCAAACTGGTTGGCGCTACGCTAAAAGGCCGCAGCATAGATGTTTTGCGAGAGATTTACGCTCCTGGCTCCGATACCGGTAGCGAAATGCTACAACATGAAGGCGAAGAGGGGGGTATCGTGATCCGCGGTGAAATTGAGCTTACCGTAAACTTGGAGGTCTATCATCTCAGTGCCGGTGACGGTTATTATTTCAATAGCAACCACCCTCACCGTTTCCGTAACAGCGGCACGGTAGCATGTGAAATTATCAGCGCCAACCCCACTTCTTAGCCTGTTTTTCTATAAGCGTTAGCGATCTGGCCACCCAACTTACCGACTCCAGTCTTGTACTACTGGTACGGCCGTGTCTGGCTAGCGGACTTTGAAGCTGCTCTGGTCATAGCTCTGGTCATAGCTCTGGTCATAGCTCTAGTCATAGCTCTGGTCATAGCTCTAGTCACGGAAAACAGTGACTGCTGCATAAACACTCGGTGAAACAGCCTAATCAGTTAATATCCATAGCGACTACCAGACCCAGGTACTATCAATTTTATTGATCAAAAATATATAAATAACATATTGTACTTATTCACAGCCTCTCACTACATTTAACTACAAGTAAACATAACCCCAGCAGAGGTATGACATGAGCAATAACCGCACCCTATTCCAGTGGGATGATCCCTTCTTCCTAGACGCCCAACTGACCGAAGAGGAGCGCATGGTTCGTGACGCGGCCCGAGATTACTGCCAAGAGCAGCTGATGCCTCGGGTGTTGGAAGCCAACCGCAACGAAGTTTTCCACGTCGAGATCATGCGTGAACTGGGCGAGCTGGGCCTGCTCGGCGCCACCCTGCCCGAAAAATATGGCTGCGCCAACGTCAACTATACCTGCTACGGTCTGGTAGCCCGGGAAGTCGAACGTGTCGACAGCGGCTACCGTTCGGCCATGAGCGTGCAGTCCTCCTTGGTGATGCACCCGATCTACGCCTACGGCTCCGAAGAGCAACGCATGAAGTACCTGCCTAAGCTGGCCACCGGCGAGTGGATCGGCTGCTTCGGC
>JBFGZQ010000022.1:0-50612 GCA_041586735.1 Motiliproteus sp. | reverse complement strand
TGCCGCGCGCCAATACACCCTGGATCGCACCCAGTTCGGCCGACCCTTGGCTGCCACCCAGCTGGTGCAAACCAAACTGGCCAATATGCAGACCGAAATCAGCCTGGCACTGCAGAGCTGCCTGCGCATGGGTCGACTGATGGATGAGGACAACTGCCCAGTCGAACTGATCTCGCTGCTCAAGCGTAACAACTGCGGCAAGTCGCTGGATATCGCCCGGGTAGCCCGGGATATGCACGGCGGCAACGGCATTGCCGACGAGTTCCATATCATTCGCCATGTGATGAACCTCGAAGCGGTCAACACCTACGAAGGCACCTACGATATCCACGGCCTGATCCTGGGTCGGGCGATCACCGGTATTCAGGCGTTCGGCTAAGCCCAGTACCCAAGCCCAGCACCCAAGCCCAGTACCCTAGGAGGAAAAACCGATGTCGAGCGAACTTATTTTCACCGTCAACCCCGGCGCCACCTCGACCAAGTGCGCGCTGTACGAGGTCTCCGGTGAATCGCTGCACTGTCGTCAAGAGACGGTAATCGAACACCCCGATGCGATCTTGGCCAAGTTTAGCGGCATCGCCGAGCAACTGGAGTACCGCTATCAACGCGTCAAACAGTTTCTCAATGAGGGACTCAAGGCTAACGACCGGCTTATCGCTTGCGCCGGTCGTGGCGGCATGCTGACTCCGGTACCGAGTGGCGCCATCCTGATCAGTCAGGAGCTGGTAGATTTTTCAATGAACACACCGGTCTACCAACACGCCAGCAATCTCGGCGCGCCACTGGCCTACCTGGTTGCCAAAGGGCGAGGTATCAATGCCTACATCGTCGACCCAGTCAGCGTCGACGAGTTCAGCCCGGTAGCACGGATCTCCGGCAGCCCTGACTTTACCCGGTTTAGCTTTGTTCACGCGCTCAACACCCGCGCCACGGCTCGCAAACTGGCCCAACAACTGCATCAACCGTTCGAACAGTTCAACGCGGTCGTGGCCCATCTGGGTGCCGGATTTTCGATCTCGGCCATCCGCAACGGCCGGATTGTCGATAACGATAATCGTATGGAGGGTGGCGCTTTCACACCCGAACGCGCCGGTGGAATACCACCGATCCCGTTGATCGATGCCTGCTTTTCAGGCCGCTACAGCGCCGCGCAACTCAAGAAAAAACTCTACGGCGAAGGTGGCCTATACGGCTACCTGGGCACCCGCGATCTGCGGGACGTCGAAGCGCTGATTGAGCAGGGCGACAGCCGGGCCCAGTTGATCTACGACGCCATGCTCTACCAGATTCGCAAATCGATGGCTGCTATGGCCTCGGTACTGGAGTTCAAGCTGCACGGTTTCATCCTCACCGGCGGCCTGGCCTACAGCAAGACGCTGGTCGCTAGCCTGAGTAAAACGCTGGAGGCGGTGGCGCCGGTATATGCGTTCCCGGGCAGTAATGAAAACCAAGCATTGGCCGAAACCACGCTACGGGTGGTCAAGCAGGGGGCTGAGTTTCTGACCTGGCCCATAAATATGGACGCTCTTATAGGCACTGACCCGTTAAACACTTGCCCTTTAAACAACGGCTCCACCAACAGTTTCAACGAGGCCTGCTAAGATGCCCATCACCACCTTTGCACAGCTACGTGAGCAGGCGCAGCAAAGCGCTGCGGTCACGATCGCCATTGCCGGCGCTGCCGATCCGCAGGTGCTGATCAGTACCGCTCAAGCGCGTGACCAGGGGTTGATCCGCGCGGCGGTGCTGGTCGGCGATAGCCAGCGGATCAACCAGCTACTGCAGCAACTCAAACTGGATCCCCGCGGTTTTAGCATCGAACAGCAACTTGATAGCCAGGCCACAGCCGACCAGGCCGTGGCCGCCATCAATCGGGGTGAGGCGCAGATTCTGGTGAAGGGTTCACTCGACTCGGCCAGCTATTTCCGCGCTATTCTTAACCGCGACCATGGCCTGCTAGCCGCGAAGGTACTGTCGAACATCAGCCTGTTTGAGTTGCCCTCCTACCCCAAACTGCTGGCGGTAACCGACAACGCCATCGTGCTACTACCCGATCTGGATCAGAAGCTGGCGATCATCAACAACAGCCGTCCGCTGTTCTGCGCGCTGGGAATTACTCCTGCAAAAGTCGCCGCGGTCGCCGCGGTCGAAAAAGTAAACCCCAAGATGGTCGCCACCACCGATGCGGCCGAACTTCGCAGGCTAAGCCAACAGGGTCTTATCGAGGGCTTTGTGGTCGACGGCCCGTTTGGCTACGACGCCTGTATCAGTCGTGATGCGGCGATCCAAAAAGGGCTGGCCGACTCCCCGGTGGCGGGCGATCCCGATCTGTTACTGATGCCGAATCTGGAAGCGGCCAATATGCTCGGTAAGGCTTACAAGTACCATGGCGGCGCAGATTCCGGTGGTTTGGTAATGGGGGCTCGGGTACCCGTGATTCTTAACTCACGCTCCGACTCTGCAGAGCGACGCTATAACTCGCTGCTACTGGCCAAGCTGGTCGCGGCGGCCAACCCACACTAACCATCAACAATAACAACCAACAATAACAACCAACAGGTGAACCTATGTATATTCAATGCCTCGATAATGACGGTTTCGAAGATCAGTTGACCCAGGGGCAGACGTATCAGCTCAGCGACAGTCAGGGTTACTCGATCCAGCTCAACAACGATAATGGCCAGCTGCGCTGGTACGGACGATTCAAGTTCAGCGCCCCCGTCTGCATGAATTGCAGCGCTGTACAGGCGGCCTGATGCTCATCGCCACAGCCCGTCTACGGACTACTCTCGCCTAAGGCTCTGATCCCGATTCTGTTATACGGCAATAGCTGCATAACCGAGCCGGTTTATAGGCTATGACAATAATAACGACACCGGAACTGCCGACTATGTTCGCCACCCTGCCCTCTGATCACCAACACACCCTGGATTGGCTAACCCAAGCCTTCTATCTTCGTCATGATAGCCAGGACGCTCAGGCATTAACGCAATTTGCAGCCGACTACATGAATGATCACCCCTCTCCAGCGCTGAGCGGTTCGGGTCCGTCTAATATGCAGCACTCCAGTCCCAAACAAGCCTCACCAGAGAGATCCAATCAGCAGCTGGAAAGCCTTTACACCCGTATTGTCGACTGCTGGGACTTTATTCAGCGCCGTGACCAACGCCATAGTGGCAGCTCCGACTGGGAGAAGCGCTTACAGCTAGCAGACAGCCAGAAAGCCGCCCATTATATCGGCGCCTTTCCCAGCGCCTACCGCGAGCACTTCTCCCCGGCTACCGCTCTGGAAGATATTAGTCATATTGAGCAGCTCGATGGTGCCGATGACGTCAGCAGTGCCTTTTCCCGCAGCCCCGCTGCCGACAGCCAGCGCCTGCATTTCAAACTGTTCAGCGCGCAGGATTCACTGGTGCTGTCCGACGTGGTACCTATCCTTGAAAACCTGGGTATGCAGGTCATTGGCGAACACCCCTATGCGGTTCGCCGTGCAGACGGTAACAGCTTCTGGATACATGACTTCAGCCTCGGCAGCTTGGCCGGTGCGGGGTTCATCGAGCGCATTCAGACCGGCAGCGAACCCCTGTTCCAGCAAGCCTTTGCCCAGGTTTGGCATGGCCGCGCGGAGAATGATGAATTCAACCGCCTGGTGGTCACCGCCGGTATCAGTTGGCGAGAGGTGTCGATGCTACGCGCCTATGCGCGCTATACTCGGCAAACCCGCTTCGGTTTCAGCCAGCCGTTTATTGCCGAATCACTAGCCCGCCACACCGAGATCACCGTCCTGCTGGTGGCGCTTTTTCATAGCCGTTTCGATCCCTCCATCAGTCACGAAAGCATTCGCTGTCGCGCGCTGGAAACGCGTATTATCGAGGCGCTCGAGCGGGTCGAGAGTGTCGATGAAGATAAGATCCTGCAGCGTTATCTGGAGCTGATTAAAGCCACACTACGCACCAACTACTTCCAGTCCGACGCTAACGGCCAGCCGAAAGACTATTTCTCGTTCAAGCTGGACCCGAGTGCCATCAGCGACCTGCCACTACCGCTCCCGAAGTATGAGATTTTCGTTTACTCACCACGAATTGAAGGCGTACACCTCCGCGCGGGCAAGGTCGCCCGAGGGGGTCTGCGCTGGTCCGACCGCAGTGAAGATTACCGCACCGAGGTGCTCGGGCTGTTCAAAGCGCAACAGGTCAAGAACTCGGTCATCGTACCGATGGGCGCCAAAGGTTGCTTTATCACCAAGCAGCTGCCGCCAGACGCCAGCCGTGAACAAACCCAGGCCGAGGGCATCGCCTGTTATAAAATTTTCATCCGCGGCTTACTGGATATCACCGATAATCTGGTCGATGGCGAGCCGGTAGCCCCGACGGCGGTGCGTCGTCACGATGACGACGATCCCTACCTGGTCGTCGCGGCCGACAAAGGTACCGCCACCTTCTCCGATATCGCTAACGGGATCTCTGAGGAATACAGTTTCTGGCTGGGCGACGCCTTTGCCTCGGGCGGTAGCCAGGGCTACGACCACAAGAAGATGGGCATCACTGCCCGTGGCGCCTGGGTGTCGGTCAAGCGTCACTTTCGCGAGCGCAACCTCAACACCCAGACAGATCCTTTCACCGTGGTCGGTATCGGCGACATGGCGGGCGATGTGTTCGGTAACGGTATGCTGCAATCAAAAACCATCGAGTTACTGGCGGCCTTCAATCACCAGCATATCTTTATCGACCCCAACCCCAATAGCACCACCGCCTTTGCCGAACGGAGTCGATTATTCCAACTGCCGCGTTCTAGCTGGGCCGATTACAGCGCTGAGCTGATCTCGACAGGGGGCGGAATTTTTTCCCGGCATGCCAAATGGATCCAGATCTCCGACGCGATGAAAGTACGTTTTGGCATCACCCAGGACCGACTCTCGCCCACCCACTTGATCAACGCGTTACTCAAAGCCCCGGTGGATATGCTGTGGAATGGCGGCATAGGGACCTACGTTAAAAGCACTCAGGAGCCCCACACCGAGGTCGGTGATAAAGCCAACGATAGCCTCAGAGTCGACGGCAAAGCGTTGCGCTGTCAGGTATTAGCGGAAGGCGGCAACCTGGGTATCAGCCAACAGGGCCGGATTGAATTTGCCCTCCAGGGCGGCGCCATCAATACCGACTTTATCGACAATGCAGGGGGCGTCGACTGCTCTGACCATGAGGTCAATATCAAGATTCTGCTCAACGAGCAGGTCGCTCAGGGACATATCAGCCTGCAGCAGCGCAACGATCTGCTACTGTCGATGACCGATGCCGTCGCCCGACGGGTGTTGCACAACAATTACCGCCAGGTTCAGGCACTGAGTATCGCCGAACACCATGCCTGCGAGGCGATCGATGAATACATCCATCTTATCGATAGCATGGAGGCGGCGGGCAATCTGAACCGAGAGCTCGAGTATCTGCCCAGCCGTCAACAGCTGCTTGAGCGGCGAGATCAAGGCAAAGGATTAACCCGGCCCGAATTGTCGGTGTTGATGTCTTATACCAAAATAGAACTCAAGCAGGCGCTGATTAACAGCTGGGGCACCGAGGATCCCTACCTCGCCGCTGAGCTTGAAATGGCCTTTCCGGAACAGCTGGTCGAGGCATTCCCGCAAGCCATCACCGAGCATATTCTACGCAAAGAGATCATCGCGACCCAGGTTGCCAATGACCTGGTCAACCGGATGGGTATTACCTATGTCCACCATCTACGCCAGGCAACAGGGGCCGATCACGCTCAGATTACCTCGGCCTATCTGATCGCACGTGAAGCCTATGGCATCGATGCACGCTGGCAGGCCATTGAGGCGCTGGATAATCAGGTGCCCGCCGATATCCAAACCACCATGATGAAGGAGCTGGCCAAGCTGGTGACCCGGGCCAGTTGGTGGCTGCTACGGCGACGCCGCAACGACCTAAACATCAGCGCCAGTATCGGTCACTTTAAAACGGGGATCGAGCACAGCGTCTCAAATATAGAACGCTTACAGCAAACCATCCCAGCGCAAGACCGCTGGCACGCGATGTTCCAGCTCTATACCGACGCAGGTGTCCCAGAGTTACTGTCGGCCTATACCGCCGCCTCAGAGAGCCTTTACTGGCTACTCGATATTATCGAGATCGCCACCGAGCTCAACATGAAGGCCATAGATGTATCGCCGCTGTATTTCAAACTGGGTGAGCAACTTAATCTACCCTGGCTAGATCGACAGATTCGCACCTATCGAGCATCTAGCCATTGGCAGGCACTGGCTCGCAACAGCTACCGTGACGACCTGGATGCACTGCAGCGCTCGCTGACCCTAAGCGCCCTGCACAACGCCGACCCATCGGAGTCGCTGCATACCTGCATCGATACCTGGCTAGACAAACACCGGACTTTCATCAAGCGTTGGCACGCGGTGCTTGCCGATATGCAGAGTAACAATACGGTGGACTGCGCCATCTTTACCGTGGCGATCAACGTCCTCTATGAGCTGGCATAGCGACTGCAGGATAGAAAGCAGCATTTTGTGGCGCGACGGATAACTCAGCAGGGAGCCTGTTATCCGTCGGTTAATAGTGCGCGTAACCTCAGCTCTTACGCGCGCATGTTCAATCGCTGCAGGCACGCTGTTGCAGCTGGCGGATAAGCGCTTCTGGCATATGAAAAGTATCTAGAACTTGCTCCAGATTATCTTTGGTTAGCAGTTGCTGAGCCGTCGATAACTGGTAATCAAATGGATGATTTTCCAGTATTCTCACCGCTTGGTCCACCGCTACTCGCCCCTGTAGAGCCGGGTAGTCGTACACCGCTGCTTGAACCTCGCCGCAGCGTATCAGCGGGTGAATGTTAGGGCTGTAGTAATAGGAAAAGATCTCGACATCCGGCCCCCAGCGGCCTTTTAAGGATGCCGCGGCCTCTGCAGTCACCGCGGTTCCCGCGATCAGTCTGAACGGCTGTTGCTCGGTGATGCTGCTCAGAAGGCTGCGCTGATCCCTAATAAAGGGAGCAGCCATAAAGCTAAAAGCCAACTGCAGTTCAGATTCATCCAAGGCACGTCGGAACCCTCTCTGGGCATCCTGAGCCCAGACACTCCCCTCTGGGCCGGGAGACCAGAGTACGTTGCCCCGTTTGATACGACCGGCTATGTGGCGCCCCAATGTATAGGCCAGGTCGCCATAGCTTACGGCCACCCGCGAGTCGACTTCCGCTGCCGAGATGCCATTGATTAAGTCGATCACCACCAACCCGGCCTCATGGGCTAATCGGACCGGTTCATTGAGTCCAGAAAAATCCACAGCCGCCAATAGCAGCGCATCATAATTATTGACCAGACAACGCTTTTCGATCAGCTCGGCCTGCTGCCGATGTGCTTCGTAACCGGCCGCTTCAAAGAGCGTCAGCTCAAGGTTTAACACCGCAGCCTGGGATTCAAGACCGTAACGAACCAGTGACCAGTAAGAGTCCTTGAGGTTGGGCAGGATGGCACACAGGCGCCAGCGCTGCTGCGCCTGTTTAAGCAACGGGATCCTCTTCAGTGCAGCACCCTCGCTGTGTTTATGATGGAGCGCGGTAAAGAGAAAATCGATCACCGGATCAGCCGGCGTCCCAGCTCGACTCGTGCTTAAACTAAGCAGCAGCGTAACCATGACAGTCCAGTGGCGTAACAAAGTTTTTATACTCATGTTGTTATCCTTTTCTCGGCGCTCATCACCCCAACGGCCCCGAGATTTCACCAGGCGCTGCAAGCGAGTGGTTTAAGCGCCCCCTTTGTCGAAGCTCCTCCCTTTATAGACCATTCCTCACCGACCCTGGCGTCCAGACTGCAACAGTGCGCTCTCAGACAAGCAAACCAACGCTGTCGATCAATCCCCCCTCCAGAGGGGGCTTTTATACTCGGTTTTTGCTGGGTAGCCAGTAATGCTGCCGCTCCTGACGTGGTTAATCGCGTCTCCCTGATGCTCCCAATAAGGTGAACTCAATGAATCAACCTAGACCCTCCGTACAAGCTACCGTCCAGATCGATAACGCGCAGGTCATCGTCACTGAATTGCGTTTCTCGGCTGGGGCAGAAACCGGTTGGCACCGTCATGGCTACGATTACGTCATTGTGCCTCAGCACTCCGGGCAGTTGAGCATTGAAGACGCGCAGGACAACAAGCTGGTGACGCTAGAGGCTGGAAAATCTTATTACCGGCCAGAGGGGGTGGAGCATAACGTCATTAACAACAACGACCATGAATTCATTCTGATTGAAATTGAGCTTAAGACGCCCTGATAACGGCGTATTCGCTCAGCTACGGGCAGAACCTGAACAGCCATGACGCCTTTAGACGTAGTCACCCAGCCCAATCTTTGGCTGTGCGCTGGCCTACAACAATGAAGGCGCTCTAAGTCAATAAACCACAGCGTACAATTTTTATACTGAGAATCAAGGTTCGCGGGAACATGAAGACAGACCGCTGCAACCCATCAACCTATAACAATAAGGGATTCCCTATGACAACCAGTGTTGACCCTATTACCCTAGCCGTAGTACGCGGTGCCCTCGAGACCGCGCAGCGGGAGATGACCCTGACGCTCGAGAAGACCGGGCGTTCAAGCGTGTTCACGCTAGCCCACGATTACAGCAATGCGCTCTTCGATCATTACCCTGAGATGATTCTTCAGGGCCAGGATATCCCCATCCACCTCGGATCCTTGATCCCGGCCATGAAGGCGGTGGCAAACTATTTCGGTGACGATATCCACGAAGGGGACGTAATCTACCACAATGACCCCGCCTACATGGGCAGCCATATTCTCGATTGCTGCATGTACAAACCGGTGTTCTACAAGGGTGAACTGGTATTTTGGTCGGTCTGCAAAGGCCATTTGACCGATATCGGTGGCCCGGTCCCCGCCGGTTACAATCCCGACGCGAAAGAGATCTACGCCGAGGGTTTACGGATACCGCCGGTCAAACTCTGGGAAAAAGGCCGACGCCGTGAAGATGTGATTAACCTGCTGCTGACCAACATGCGCTCCAGACGCGACCAGGAAGGGGATCTTAACGCCCAGTACGGCTCCTGTCGGGTGGGTGAGCGCAACCTGATCGCGCTACTCGACAAGTATGGTGTCGAGTCGGTCAAGGCCTGCATCGCCGAGCTGAAGAACATGGCCGACCGCCAGATGCGTTCACTGATCCAGGCCGTACCCGACGGTGTCTTCACTGGTTCCGCGGTGCTGGAGGATGCCGGTCACGGCTACGGCCAGCTGGAGATTACCAGCAAGGTGACCATCAAGGGAGACAGTGTACATATCGAGGTCCAGAGTCCACCGCAGATCCCCTACTTCATCAACTCGTACGAGGGTAACTCGATGTCCGGGGTCTACCTGGGACTGATGATGTTTGCCCAGCTGCCGCCGCCCTATAACGAAGGCCTCTACCGCTGCGTGACCGTGGATCTTGGCAAGAAGGGCACCCTCTGTAATGCCCAAGAACCCGCCCCGCATGTCAACAGCACCACCACGCCGATGGAGACCCTCACCGATGCCGTCCGCAAGGCGCTGGAGAGTGCCGCTCCTGAACGGGTAGCCGCCTCCTGGGGGCACGCCAGTGGTATCAATATCGCCGGCATAGACCCGCGCACCGGCGAGCAATACGTCACCATGGTGCTGGCATCGATCATCTCCGGCGCCGGCGCGACCCAAGTGATGGATGGCTGGCATGCCTGTGGCCCCCTGTGCTGTTTCGGCGCCCTGAGTTCCGGGGATACCGAGCTATTAGAGCACTCCTATCCCATCATCATCCGGCGTTACGGTCTGATCCAAGACAGCGGCGGAGCGGGTAAGTATCGCGGCGGCTCGGGCACGGCCTGGGAAGTGGAACCCATCGATCACGAAATGACCGTGGTATCCTTCGGCGAGGGCCGGCAGATCCCCACGATGGGCGCCGCGGGTGCCGTCAATGCCCTCCTCGAACCCAAGCTGGGTCGCCTGGAGATTAGAGGCGAAGGCGAAACCAAAGTTTACAGAACCAATGGCATTACGACCGTCAAACCAGGGCAAGTCGTGGCCAACTACAATCCTGGCGGCGGTGGATACGGCTCACCCTTCGAACGATCACCTGCCGCCGTCCTCAACGATGTTCGTAACGGTCTGGTCTCTCTTGAAGCCGCAGCAACGGAGTATGGCGTCGTCATCAGCGCCGATGGGGAGGGGATCGACAGCCCTGCCACCGCAGCACTGCGTCAATCGGCGTCCAACAACACCCCTAAACACAGCGTTTGCTAAGAAGGATAATAAGATGCGAAATACATATCGTCTGGGTATCGATGCTGGTGGCACCTTTACCGACTTCGTACTGGCAGAAAACAACGGCGAGCTGCGAGTGTTCAAGAGCCCATCCACCCCGCATGACGGCACCATCGCCATCAAGGCCGGCCTAGCCCAGATCAGCGAGGCGGTCGGTCGTCCGATAGCGGAGATCGTCCGCGAATGTGATCTCTGTATCAATGGCACCACCGTTGCGCTCAATGCGCTGATTGAGAAGAAAGGCGTCAAGGTGGGGCTGCTCTGCACCGCCGGCCATGAGGACAGCCTGGAGATACGTCTGGGTCATAAAGAGGAAGGCTACCGCTACGAAGCCGATTTCCCACCCGCCTACATGATTGTCCCCCGTCACCTGCGTCGCCCCATCAGTGCGCGAGTGATATCCAGCGGTGCTGTCGACCGGCCGCTGGACGAACAGGAGATTCGCGAAGCCGTCGCCTATTTTAAAGCGCAGCAGGTAGAGAGCGTCGCCATCTCTTTCGTCTGGGCGGTGCGCAACCCCGAACACGAACGTCGCGCCAAGGAGATCGTCCAGCAGCTGATGCCCGGTGTCTTCGTTTGTACCGGCAGCGAAGTCTACCCCCAGGTCCGGGAATACACCCGAACCTCCACCACCGTAGTGAACGCTTATTTGAGCCCGGTGATGCGCAGCTACGTGGAGCGGATCGACGACTACTTCCGCTCCCTGGGCGCTCAGTACCCGGTGCGCTACTTTCAGTCTAATGGCGGCTTGGCGATCGGCGAGGCGATGCAGGGTCGGGCGGTGAACGCCATCAACTCGGGACCGGCGTCAGCCCCCCAGGCAGGCCTCTACACCGCCGAACCCTTTGGCATCGATAACGTGATCACCGTCGATATGGGGGGCACCTCTTTCGACATCACCTTGACCAAAGATGGGAAGACCAACCTCAACAAAAATATCGATTTTCTCCGTTATCGCATCGGGGTACCGATGATCCAGGTGGAAACCCTTGGGGCCGGTGGCGGATCGATCTGTCAGGTGGACCAATACGGCATGCTGCAGGTCGGTCCCGAAAGCGCCGGCGCCACCCCAGGCCCGGTCTGCTACGGTAAAGGCGGCACTAGGCCCACCGTCACTGACGCCAACCTGGTACTGGGCTACCTCAATCCCAACGCGGTGCTGGGAGGTACTATCCGCCTCGACAGGGAAGCGGCGATTCTCGCGGTCAAGAAGCACGTTGCCGACCCTCTGGGAATCAGCGTGGAAAAAGCCGCTTATGGCATCAGCACCATCGTTAACCTCAACATGGTCGCCGGCATTCGCCGAGTATCTATCGAACGCGGTTACGACCCCCGCGATTTTGCGCTGCTTTGTGCCGGAGGCGCCGCGGGCATGCACATCACCGCCCTAGCCGAGGAGATAGGTAGCACCACCATATTGATACCCAAGGTCTCCTCGGTGTTCTGCGCCTTCGGCCAGATCATCTCCGACATGCGTTACAACTACCTGGCGTCGGAGCCGATGCGCCTGGATGTCAACGCCAACCTGGATTCCCTGAACGCCAAATTTGCGGAGCTGGAAAGTCAAGGCCGTGAGCACCTGCTCTCCGATGGACTCAAGGCGGAAGATATCAGCTACAGTCGCAGCGTCGAGATGCGTTATGTCGGCCAAATTCACGAATGCAATGTCGAGATCCATCCCGGCACCCTCACCCCCGAAAAGATCGCAGCGGTGATCGATGCCTTCCACCGCCGCCACGAAGAGCTGTACACCTACGCGGAGGAACACAACCCGGTGGAGCTGGTGAATATCGAATCTACCCTGGTGGGCAAGATTAAAAAACCTAGCTTCGCCACTCTGACGCCAACCGGGGCGACGATTAAGGATGCGCTGATCGAATACCGTCAAACCCTATTCGATACCGAAGGACACTGGACCGACACTGCGGTCTATGCCGGCAGCAAACTGGACGTGGGCCTGGAGATCGTCGGCCCGGCGATTGTTGAGGAACCCACCACTAATATCGTGGTGCGGCCCGGCTGGAAGCTGGTACTGGAACCGAACAACTGCTATCGGCTGACTCGGGTGAAGAAGGGAGACTAGCCTTAGTCAATTAAACCTCTAGCCAGGCCGGCAAATTGCCTGCCTGGCTTCCCCCCCATCAGCATGATAAAATTGACATAAAGCTATAAATAAAATAGACACAACAACAATAAATAGTGTGCGCCTATGGATACCTGTTACAGCACTCACCTGCTGCCCCTTGTGGAGCGCCAGCGTTACTGGAAAGAGGTGATCAAAAATGCTTATTTCCCGTTGGAACTGGATATACGCACCCCGCAGCAATTTCACGGACACCTGAGCCAGTGGCAACTCGGGAGCCTTGATGTTTCACGACTGGAAAGCTCCGCTACCAGCTTCAAGCGGGTGTCCCGCCATATCAGTGACACCGAAGACCCCTACTTCCTGATCACGATCCCCTCTCAAAGCCCCGTTCATTTCTCTCAAGCCAACCGCCAGTTAGGTTGCAATCCTGGAGCATTTATCCTCCAACGCAGCGACCTGCCCTACGAATTCCACTATGGTGCCGACAATGCTCTCTGGGTGATTCGAGTACCGATCTCCATATTACGCTCACGAATCCGCGAACCCGAACGCTACCTCTATATGGAATTCGATAAGCAGAAAGGCGTGGGCGCGGTGTTCTGTGACTTTATGAAAAACATTGTCCAGCAGTCTGCCTATCTCGATGACTCCAATCAAGCGAACTTAAGCCAGCAACTCATCAACCTGCTCGCTCTGAGTCTCGAATGCGATGACCGGGTACTGATGAGTAACGAAGCGGGTATTCGCAGCGCTCATCTACGCAATATCGAACACTATGTTCAGAACAATATTCAGTGCAGCGACCTCTCGCCCGATAAGATCGCCGCAGCCTGTCAAATCTCGACCCGCTACCTGCATAAACTGTTTAAGGATTCTGATCAAACCGTCAGCCAATGGATCAAGGAGTTACGGCTGCAATCGGCACTGAACGACATCAGGGCCAATAATAGTTACAGCACCCTGGCGGAGGTCGCCTATCGCTGGGGTTTTAATGACCAGGCTCATTTCTGTCGCCTGTTCAAATCTCAGTTCAACTGCACCCCTCGCGAAATGCGCGACCGAGGCTAGCTTAACAACGCCCCAGCGATTATCGGGCCGGGGTCGTGCTTTCCCTACCAAGAACTCCCCTACCAAGCCCCCTCTACCAAGAACGCCCCGAACATCGCCCCCTCGGCAGCCGCTGTTCCTTAATCGACAAGCCACTGGGCGCTGAGGCTCAATAACTACACTGAGCCCCGCTCTATCCTAAGCCTACCCTGGAAAAAGCCCTCCCTGATGGAGCGCCTAAGCGCCAGGACAGCTAACAACAACAAGAGAAACTCCCTATGGCCGGAAAAATAGATCCAACAAATAATGCACTGGGTTCCCCCACCCTTTCAATACCTGAAGAAGATCGCACAACCCGGAGCTCGTTGAGTATGGCCTGGTGGGCCGTCTGTAGCGCTATGTTCTGGTTGGTGGTTTCTGCAACCCTGGCAATGAACTTCGGGACCATTAATACGCTGATCGGTTTAGCGATGTCGGTGGTCACCTTCGGCATTATCAACGCCATTATTACCCGCTATGCCATCAAGACCGGCCTGTCGGTGGCGCTCTTTTCCCGGGTGCTATTCGGTAAAGTGGGTGCCAGCCTGGCGACCCTGATATTCTTTGCTACCGCCATCTACTACGCGGTGTTCGAAGGCTCGGTGATAGCCGTGGCGATCCAGTCCTATTTTCCATCCCTAAGTATAGAAGCGGCTTACTTGATCGTCGTTCTCTATAGCGTGCCTTTGGTGTTCGGTAATGTTCAGACCTGGCTCGATAAGTTCAACGGCGTGTTGCTGCCGTTCTACATTCTCGGCCTGATCGCCGCTGTGATCATTTCAATAAATGTCTATGGCTACAGCGACGCTTGGTTGCATATGGGACCCGAGGGTGGCGACCCTGAAAACGGCTGGTGGAATTGCTTCACCTACTTTATGGGTGTCTGGATTTTGATGATGTACACCTGGGATTACGCCAGATTCGGCCGCGAAGAAGACTCCAATTTCCACGCCAGGGTAAATTTCGGCATGCCCTTCTATCTGTTTACCTTTATGGTTAACGGCGTAGTGGGTATCTTCCTGGCAGCCACTATCCCGACCGAAGGCGGGCTATCCGAAGTGTCGGTGGTGCTAGCGATTCTGAAACTGATGGGGATCTGGGGATTGTTGTTTGTCTGGGTTAGCCAGACTAGGATCAACACGGCAAACTTTTATCTGGCTGCCGATAACATGAAAGCCTTTTTCGAACGCTTCGGGCTGCAGAACGTACCCCACTCCGTCTGGGCCATCATCGTCGGGGCCGTTGTCTACACGCTGATGCTGATGAACGTATTCAGCTTTATTCTACAAGCACTTGCCTACCAGGGGATCTTCGTGGTCGCCTGGGTCGCTATAGCCCTCGCCCATATCTTCTCACCCAAGTACGAGCAGCTATTCGGCGGTCATATCGAATGCAATCCCCAACGGGTGCCCTCATTGAATCCCTGCGGCCTGATTGCATGGTTTGCCGGCGCAGGTCTTGGCATTGTCATTCTCAATTTTGCCAATCCATCCCTGTCATCGTTCTCAGCCCCCATCACCTTCTTGGTGGCCTTCCTTAGCTATCTGATGCTGCTTAACAGCGCCAAACACCATTGGTTCGTGAAACAGGAGAGCGTACTGAGCAAATAATAACGCCCCAGATCAGCCGTCTGCTTTCGGTGACGTAGCACGACTCGAAGACAGGTCAGGTCGTCTATCACCTCCGTAATCGCTTCGCGCAGTTTACCCCAGGTATGCTGCGCGTTTTCAGTCAGTATCGGAACCCTCAATGCCACACTACTCGCGACAGCCTCAACAGCATAAGCGAGCAATTTTCCTAGAGTTTTTCATTCACCCTGAGGCTATACAGATCGTGGCGACGATCGCGCATCGTATGCACGGCGCCGTGACTATGCAATTGCTTCAGCAAGTCTAAATTGACGTCAACAATCACGGTCATTTCTGAATTCGGTGTTGCTTCCGCCTTAATACCGGTGGTGGGAAAAGAGAAATCCGAGGGCGTAAATACCGCAGATTGCGCATATTGAATATCCATATTGTTCACTTTTGGCAAATTACCTACCGCGCCAGCGATAGCCACATAGCATTCATTTTCAATAGCTCTCGCCATGGCGCAGTGACGTACTCGAGTGTAACCATTTTGGGTATCAGTCAAGAAAGGCACAAATAAAATATTCATGCCCTGATCAGCGAGTATTCTAGCGTATTCTGGAAACTCCACATCGTAACAAATCATGATACCAATTTTGCCGCAATCAGTGTCAAACACTTTGAGATTATTGCCACCCACCATAGACCAACTGCGCACTTCTGCAGGGGTTAGATGCACTTTATCGTAACGCTCCCATGAACCATCACGACGACATAAAAACCCAGAATTATACAGATTGGTACCTACAAAAAACGGCATACTACCGGTGATGATATTAATATTATAACTAATAGCAAATTCGACACATTTATCCCGAATTTGTTCGGTATATTCCGCTAATCTGCGAATACTTTCAGTGAGGCGTAAGTGATTAAACTCCGCCATCAAAGGCGCATTAAACAACTCCGGAAACATCACGAAATCACTTTGGTAATCAGATACCGCATCTACATAAAATTCGATCTGCTCGAACAGGTCATCAACACTCTTCATTGAGCGCATCTGCCATTGCACCAAGCCTAAACGAACCTCTGAGCGCGGGGCATTGATCAGCTCCACCGATTTGGTATAAAAAATATTCGGCCATTCAAGTAAGGTCGCATATTCCATGGATTCCCGGTCACCCGACAGGTAACCGGTCAGCAATTTGCGCACATGAAAATCATTGGCGAGTTGAAAACTTAACACCGGATCGTATAGCTCTTTGTTTTTGATCTTTTCAATGTACTGTTTGGCGCTTATTTTGTTCGCATGCTGTGCATAGTTAGGCATACGACCGCCTGCGATAATGGCGCGTAAATTTAGGTTTTCACAGAGCTCTTTACGCGCATCGTACAACCGTCTGGCCAAACGTAAGCCACGATAATCGGAGTGAATAAACACCTCAATTCCATACAGAGAATCACCTTTAGGATTATGATTATCAAAGGTCATATTGCTAGTGATTTCAGAATAGGTATGGTCATCACCAAAATCTGCATATTCGATAATTAATGAAAAGGCACAGCCCACAACAACATCATCAACAACTACACAGATCTGCCCTTCCGGAAACTTAGTCAGCAAGGCTTTTACCGTGGGTTCATTCCAAGTAGCTAACTCTTTATTAAGGTAAACAGACTCACTCGCTTGGCGAAGTTCTACCATATCTTGCAAGGTTAAATGGCGGACGATAACACTATTGGCTTCCATATATATTTCCAGTTAATTTTAAATGTCGTCATTTTCATCATCACAGCCTATAAGCAACGATGAGCGCCCGAGGGACAGGCCTTGCCATTGATACCCACTGTAAGCTGCTCTACAGCTTGGCCACGCCTAGCTTAACTGACACCGGACTGATTACCTATCTCTGACAGTGATAGCATTGATGTCCAGGTCAAAGTAAATCTAGGATGCAGGAGGGCTTTTCCCCAAGACATGGACGCCAAACGAAGCGCCGACGGGGTAACCACGGCTCAATCGCTGCGGCGCGCCCTATCGGGCAGATCGCCCGCCAACCCCATCGCAAATTTCATCGCCGTATTTCTGAGCGGCGTTAGCCGTTGTGCCAGCCCCAAACCCAGATTTCGCAGCAGCTTAAGCGGCGCGCTGTCATGACCAAACCCCCGGCATAACAGATCCATACTCGCCATCATCAGCAGATTATGCTGCCGTCGGGTATGCTGGTAGCGCTGTAACACCTCGAGTCCCGCCCAGTCCTCACCTGCTGTGACCGCTTGGCTAATCTGTTGCGCCAACTGCGCCGCATCGAGCAGGCCTATGTTCACCCCCTGCCCGGCCAGCGGATGAATCATATGCGCTGCATCCCCCACCAGCGCTACGCCAGACTTTACGTAGTGCAACGCGTATTGGCTGCGTAACGGAAAACTGGCACGTCCTAATAGGGTCTCTATTTTACCCAGTTCGCGAGGAAAACTGGCTTCCAATTCTGCCAAAAAGTCCGTATCTGTTAACGCACTCAGGCGCTGAATCTCCGCCGGGCGGTGGTACCAAACCACCGACCCGCATGACCCCGACAAGGGCAAAAAAGCCTGGGGACCACTGGGCACAAAACGCTGCCAGGTAATATCCTGCTGTGGATAGGCGGTGCGTACGGATGCGACCAACGCCTGTTGCGGGTAGGACCAGCTGTGCACCCCGATACCCACCTGCTGGCGTACCCAAGACTGCCCGCCATCGGCGGCCACCAACAACCGGCACTCAAAGCTGGAGCCATCTTGACAGCGCAACGTTGAACCCTCGGGATGATAATCGAGTTCGCTGATCACTCCCGGACAATGGATGCTGATATTGGGGCACTGCTCGATACGCTGCCACAGCGCTAACTGCAAGATTCTATTTTCGACGATATGCCCCAACACCGGCTGACCGATATCGGTGCAATCGAACAGTGTATCGCCGCGCCCCCGGGTTTCCCAAACCCGCATTCGACGATAGGGGCAGAGGCGCCGCTGCTCAACCCCTGCCCAAGCACCACAGCTCGTCAATATCATCTGCGAGGCGGGACTTAGGGCTGATACGCGTAGATCATGCGGCTGATCGCTAGCAAAGGGTTCGGGCGCTTGGGCCTCAAGGAGCAGAATCCGCAACCCCGTGTCGGCCAGCGCACAGGCCAGGGTCGCCCCCACCATTCCGCCACCGACGATGGCAATGTCATAAAACCTAGCAGATTCAGTAGGGATAGCGGTCATAAGGGTAGCTCCTGATGGATCAGGCCACGATTATAACAGCCGTTTAAGAAACACTTGCATCTCCTTCTCGGCTTGTTTGTCTCCCTGCTGCTGGGCAATGGCGATCCCTTGCTGATAGGTGGCTATCGCCGCCGCCGTCTGTCCCTGTGCTTGCTGTGCTTTGGCTAGCAGCTTCCAGGCGGCGGAGTAGTTAGGTTTCAGGGTCACACACTGCTGTAGATGCTCTGCTGCTAGTGGTGCATCGCCGCGTGTCAGGTAGGCGTTACCCAGCCCAAAGCGTAATTCAGCACTGTCTTTACCCTGAGCCAGCATTTTTTCTAAGCCCTCTATCATCGGGTGGCTCCTCTGTCATCTACCGATAAACCGTACGTATAAGTCGTACTATAGATCGTAGCTATAGGTCAAAGCTAACAGCCATACCTAGCTCTACGCTGCAGCAGTCGTCTCTCATTACTCCTATTGTTAGCCATACTGTTGGTGACATGAAAAGTGTAGAACGATAAAACGTTTTAATAATAATTATTGGTATCTAAGAGAATCGACTCAAGCCCATGAAACCTTATACCGACGTCAAACAAACAGCGATCGAGCAGGTCAAGCAGCGCTTGGTTGCGCGGATGCCCCAGCACCAAGCCGAGCAGGCCAGCCGACTGTCCGAGCAATATTATGGCCAAAGCATCGCCAGGGAGATTGCAGCCGACTCCTACGAACACCTCTATGGCGCCCTGTTGTGCTTGTGGAACAGCATCCAAATCCGAGATCCGCAGACCCCGCTGGTGCAGGTCTACAATCCCAATACGGAAGATCAGGGTTGGCATACCAGTCATACGGTGATCGAAATTCTGACAACAGATATGCCATTTTTATTGGCGTCAGTCTGCATGGAGCTGACCCGGCTCGACCTCAATATTCACAAGATGACCCACCCTGTGTTCCAGGTCCGACGTGATACTAACGGCCAGCTCCTCGAGATCCTCAACCCTGGACAGCAACACCCAGAGGCGCGGGCCGAAGCCTTTATGCGGATCGAGATCGATCATCAGACCGACAACAAAGCCCTGCAACAGATCATCGATGCTCTCAAAAGGGTACTCAATGATGTTCGCCGTGCCGTAGAAGACTGGTCAAAGATGACCCAGACCCTGGCGCGGGTGATCGATACCTGCAGGGCTGCGACCCTGCCTTTACCTAGCGAGGAGGTCAGCGAATCACTGGCGTTTTTAAGCTGGATTCTAGAGGATAATTTTTTATTCCTCGGCTACCGTTACTATCAGATTGAACATAACGACCCGCACACTCTGCTCCGCATAGTGCATAATTCAGGGCTGGGTACATTCAGAGAGACCCGCCAACAGCCGCGAGAGGCCATTGAACTATCGCCCCGACTGACCAAGCTGGCGTTAACCCCCCAGCTGCTGGTACTGACCAAATCGACCAGCCGCTCCACCGTGCAGCGTCCTGCCCATCTCGACTACGTGGGCATTAAACAGTTCGATACCCAGGGTCAGGTGATCGGTGAATGGCGGTTCTTCGGTCTCTACTCCTCCCAGGCTTACAGCACGCCGGTCACCGAGGTGCCCTTGTTGCGGCACAAAGTCGCCCAAATTTGGAAACACTCAGGCCTCACCCTGGCCAGTCACAACGGTAAAGCGCTCCGCCATATCATCAATCATTACCCCAGGGATGAGATGCTGCAGGCCGCTCAGGAGCAACTAACCCGCTCGGTGTTTGGTATTCTGGAGTGTCAGGAGCGTCGCAGCTTGCGGGTTTTTTTACGTCCAGACAGTTACGGTCGCTTTATCACCGCACTGGTGTATGTGTCTAGGGATCACTACAACACCGAGCTACGGCTGAAGATGCAACAGATATTGCAAGAAGAGTTCGATGGCCAAAGCATCGAATTTAACGTGCAACTATCTGATCATGTGCTCGCCCAGATTCAGTTTACCGTACACACCCCTAACGTCCTCGAACGCAGTTGGAATCCGCTGCAGATCGAAGCACGGATGATCGCGGCAATGCTGTCCTGGAACGATAATCTGCATCAGCGGTTGATCGAGCAGTTAGGCGAAGCCCGAGGCAACAGCCTGATGCATCGCTATAGCAGCGCATTCCCGGCTGCCTACCCTGAAGATGTCAGCCCGCAGGGTGCCGTTGCCGATATCCTGCGTTTAGATAGCCTCAATGAAAACCAGTTCTTGAGCACCTACCTGTATCGACCGCTAGCAGATTTTGACTGCCTGCACTTCAGGGTATTCGGTCAGGGACCGCTGGCCGCGCTATCCGATGTGTTGCCTATTCTAGAGCATATGGGGGTCAAGGTGCTGGCGGCCAGCCCCTACTCGCTCAAACCCAAGGAGGTCCAAGGCTGTTGGATTCTCGACTTTCGGATCGCAGTGAACCACGGCTTTAATCCCGACGATCGCCAGTTACACGAACAGTTCCAAGAAACCTTTGTACGTAGCTATCGCGGCGAAATTGAAAATGATGGCTTTAATAGTCTGGTGCTTGCGGCAGGTGTTGGCTGGCGCCAGGTGATCTTACTGCGCGCGCTGTGTAAATATCTGTTGCAACTGCGGCTACCTTTTTCGCAGAGCTATATGCAGGAGACCCTAGCCAGTAACGCCGCGATCACCTGCCTGCTGGTCGAGCTATTTGAGCAGCGTTTCGATCCAGCGCACAACCCCAAGCGTCAAGCACGGGTTGCCACCATCGTCGCACAGATCGAAGCGGCTCTGGATGGGGTCGAAAATCTGGATCAGGATCGAATTTTAAGACACTTCCTCAGTCTGCTGCAGGCGATGTTGCGCACCAACTATTATCAGGTCGATGCCAACGGACAGGGTAAAGCCTATCTGTCCTTTAAACTTAGACCGGAGCTGATCCCTGCTGTACCCCAGCCTCGGCCGATGTACGAGATCTTTGTCTATGCGCCCTGGGTCGAAGGGGTGCATATGCGCGGTGGTAAGGTGGCTCGTGGCGGGCTGCGCTGGTCAGATCGCAAGGAGGATTTCCGTACCGAGGTGCTCGGTCTACTCAAGGCCCAGATGGTCAAGAACGCGGTGATCGTTCCGGTCGGTGCCAAGGGCGGTTTCGTTGCCAAACAGCTGCCCATAGAGGGCGATCGGGATGCGATTCAGGCCGAAGTGATCCGCAGTTATCGGACCTTTATCTGTGGGCTGCTGGATATCACCGATAACCTGGTCGAGGGTGCGTTGATAGCACCTACCCAGGTGCTGTGCCATGATGATGACGATCCCTATCTGGTCGTGGCGGCCGACAAGGGTACCGCGACCTTCTCCGATATCGCCAACGCGCTTGCAGCGGACTATGGATTCTGGCTGGGCGATGCTTTTGCCTCCGGCGGCAGCCAGGGCTATGACCATAAAAAGATGGGGATCACCGCTCGCGGTGGCTGGGAATCGGTCAAACGGCTGTTCCGTGAGCGCGGCCTGGATACCCAAACCAGCGACTTCAGCGTCGTCGGTATCGGTGATATGGCTGGCGATGTGTTCGGCAATGGCATGCTGCTGTCAGAGCATATCCAGTTACTGGCCGCCTTTAATCATCAGCATATCTTTATCGACCCGACTCCCAATGCTGGCTCCAGTTACCTCGAACGTCAGCGGCTGTTCGCGCTACCCCGCTCCAGCTGGAGTGACTACGACCCTAGCCTGATCTCTGCCGGCGGTGGGGTTTTCAATCGCAGTGCCAAATCGATCCCGGTCAGCGTCGAAGCGCGCCAAGCGCTGGGCATCAGCGCCACCGCCCTGCCCCCCAGCGAATTGATCCAGGCGCTTCTTCGGGCCCCGGTAGCACTGCTCTGGAACGGCGGTATCGGCACCTACGTCAAAGCCAGCAAAGAGACCCACGAGCAGGTGGGTGATCGCGCCAACGACAGCCTGCGCATCGATGCCAATGAGTTGCGGGCAGAGGTGGTGGGTGAAGGTGGCAATCTAGGGTTGACCCAGCAAGCACGTATCGAATTTTCCCGCCTCGGCCACCTGATTAATACCGATGCCATCGACAACTCCGGCGGTGTCGACAGCTCTGACCACGAGGTCAATATCAAGATATTGGTCGATGCGGCGGTGAATAGCGGCGATCTGACGCTCAAACACCGCAATCAATTGCTGGCTAGTATGACCGATGAGGTGACGCAGCTGGTGCTTAAGCACAACCAACTCCAGAGCCACATTCTCAGCCTCTGCGTCCATCAGGCACCACGATTACTGCACGACCATCGTCATCTGGTCAATACCCTAGAGCAGGAGGGTCGGCTGAAGCGTAAACTGGAGCACCTCCCCGACGAGGCCAGCTTTAAAGAGTTGGGCAAGAGCGGCCTGGGGCTGACGCGCCCCGAGATCGCGGTGCTGCTCTCCTATAGTAAACTGCGACTCTTTGATCAACTGATGCAGGAACAGGCCGTCACGGACCCCTATCTGGCGCAGCTGTTACCGGAATACTTTCCAAAGCCCCTGCGAACCCGGTTCGCCACCGAGCTGACCCAGCATCCGTTGCGTGCAGAGATCATCTGCACCCAGCTGACCAATCAGGTGGGCAACCGGATGGGCGATACCTTCTGTCACTATGTCCAGCAGGAAACCCGCAGCAGCATGCTGGATATCATTCGAGCCTACAGCATAGCCAAACAGCTGCTGGGGGTCGAAGCCCTATGGAACAAGCTTGACGCCCTAGCCCTAAGTGTCGATGATGCGCTGCAACGGCAGCTGTATATCGAGGTGCAGGATAGGCTGGAGCAGAGCACGCTCTGGTTGCTTAGCAAGCATCCCGGGGCCCTACAGATCGCCCCGCTGATTGACCGCTATCAGAGTGGCATGGATGCGCTTAACATCAGCCTGGCCAAGGTGCTTGATAGCAGCGGCCAGCAGATCAGAAAGGCGCGCATAGAGCACTACAGCGAACAAGGCCTGAGTACCGAATTGGCGCAATCCGTGGTCGCCTTGAGCTACCTCTACCAAGGGTTGGATGTGATCTGGGTGGCACAGCGGCAACAGCAGTCGGTAGAACACGCCGCCGAGGTTTATTATGCCCTAGATACCCTGCTGCAACTGCCCTGGCTACGCCAACAGGTGAACCAACTGCCCGAAACCGACCTATGGCAGCGCAAGGCCCGTGCGGCCTTGGCCAACGAGTTGGATAAGCTGCTGGCCGCGATAACGGCGCGGTTGTTGGCCGAGACCCAGGCCGATGCAGCCTTGCCGGAGCGACTGCAGCAATGGCAAAAATTTAATGAGATCACCCTCAGGCGCTGCCAGAAAACCCTGCTTGAGCTTGAAATTCACTCGGTAAGTGAACTTAATCTAGCCATGCTGTCTGTGGCAGTACGCGAGATAAGCGCGTTAACATATTGAATAAACAGTAAATCATAAGAGACTCAGTAATGACTAAGCACGATGTAACCCGCAGTACCTTTGACCAGGTGATGGTCCCCAACTACGCCCCTCAGGCGGTTATCCCGGTGCGCGGAGAAGGGTCTCGGATATGGGACCAACAAGGAAACGAATACATCGATTTTGCCGGTGGCATCGCCGTCAACGCGTTGGGCCACTGTCACCCACGTCTGGTCGATGCGCTGAAGCAGCAAGCCGACCAGCTCTGGCACCTGAGCAATGTCTACACCAACGAGCCGGCGCTGCGTCTGGCCTGTCTGCTAACCGAAAAAACCTTTGCCGATAAGGTGTTTTTCTGTAACTCAGGTGGCGAAGCCAACGAAGCGGCATTCAAGTTGGCGCGCAAATACGCCTACGATAATTTCGGCGCCGAGAAAAACGAAATCATCAGCTTCACCCAATCCTTCCACGGCCGGACCCTGTTTACCGTCACCGTTGGCGGCCAGCCCAAGTATCGCGAAGGCTTCGAACCGGTCCCCGGTGGCATCACTCATGTACCCTTCAATGATCTAGAAGCACTCACCGCAGCGATCTCAGACCGGACCTGCGCCGTGGTGATGGAACCCATCCAGGGCGAAGGGGGCATCATCGCCGCCGATCCACTGTTTGCCCGAGGGGTCCGCGAACTCTGCGACCAGCACAACGCGCTGCTGGTGTTTGACGAGATCCAGACTGGCGTGGGCCGCACCGGAAACCTGTTCGCGTATATGGGCCTAGGAGTCACCCCAGACGTGCTCACCAGCGCCAAGGCGCTGGGGGGCGGCTTCCCGATCGGGGCGATGCTGACCACCGCTAAAGCCTCAGCCAGCCTAGGCTTTGGCACCCACGGCAGCACCTACGGCGGCAATCCGCTGGCTTGTGCGGTGGCTGAAACCGTCTTGGAGATCATCGATACCCCAGAGCTGCTCGCCGGCGTTAACCAGCGTCATGCGCTGTTTATGACTGAACTGCAAAAAATTAACGCCAAGTATGCAGTTTTTACCGATATTCGCGGCCAGGGTTTGTTGATCGGCGCCGAGCTGATTGAGACGCTGCATGCACAGGGGCCCAATATTCTGGCCGCCGCTCGTGAAGAGGGGTTGATGCTACTGGTCGCCGGACCCAAGGTGTTACGCCTGACCCCCTCACTGATTATTACCGAAGTGGAGATCCTCGAGGGTATGCAGCGTCTAGATCGCGCAATCGCCAAGGTGCTCGCGGACGTACAAGCGGCTTAAACTAGGCGAATACGGCAGCAAGGCACATAAGACATTGATTTTTTTGACTAGTCTCACAAAAAACGCGATGTTCCGAGGTGCCTTAGCGCCTAAAGGGTTCAATTTTCTATCACTGTCACCCCTACTCCGTCAGGCGCTCCACAGCAGAGCCTCAGCCCTCATCAATCACCCCTGGTGATCAACGCTACGCGGCATGCTCCTAGCCGCTGGGCAACCGCTTCAAGTCCAACCGTAAAAATCATTTAAACTATCGATAATCTGCTGTTTTTACACTAACTTGTTCGCAACGTTGTAACGTTAGGGATTCTCTAATGTCTGCACTATTCACTCCCTATCATGACAAAAGATATTCTTATGAACCTTAAACAAGCCCTACTGCTAGCGGTGTTGCTCGGTCTTGGCGTCCTGTTTTTCCTGTTTGATCTGCACCTTTGGCTCAGCCTGGATACGCTGAAACAGCATCAGGCTGATTTCCAGCACGCACTCCAACACCGTCCGTTGATCACGGGGGGCGGCTTCTTTGCCCTGTATATCCTCATTACCGCCCTATCGCTGCCGGGCGCTGTGGTGATGACACTGGCGGCTGGCGCGCTGTTCGGGTTGGGCTGGGGGCTGCTGCTGGTGTCGTTCGCCAGCTCCATCGGTGCGACCTTGGCATTTCTGGTATCACGCTATCTGTTTCGCGGCATGTTGGAGCAGCGTTTTGGTGCTCAGCTGCAATCGATCAATGCCGGCATCGAGCGCGATGGGGCCTTTTATCTGTTTACCCTAAGGCTGGTACCGCTGTTTCCATTCTTCGTCATCAATCTGGTGATGGGACTGACCCAGCTGCGCACCCTGACCTTCTATGGGGTCAGTCAGCTGGGCATGCTGGCCGGCACCCTGGTATTTGTGAATGCCGGCACCCAGCTAGGACAGCTCGAATCCTTGTCAGGCATTCTCTCTCCGGGACTGATCCTATCCTTCTGTCTGCTGGGGGTGTTTCCGCTGCTGGCCAAAAAAATGCTGCTGCTATTTCGCAGCCGTCAGCTGTATCAGGGTATCGATAAGCCTCGCCAGTTCGATACCAATCTGGTGGTGATCGGCGGTGGCTCTGCGGGACTGGTCAGTGCTTATATTGCAGCGGCAACCCAGGCCAAGGTCAGTCTGATTGAAAAGCATCGCATGGGGGGCGACTGCCTCAATACCGGCTGCGTACCCTCCAAGGCACTGCTGCGCTCGGCAAAGTTTGTCGCCGAAGCGCGTAAGGCCCAGCAACTGGGAATCGCGCATGTCGAGCTACGCTTTAAGTTCGCCGAGATCATGGAGCGGGTCCAGCGGGTGATTAAAACCGTTGAACCCCATGATTCGATCGAACGCTATACCGGGCTCGGTGTGGACTGTATCCAGGGTGAGGCGAAGATCCTCTCGCCCTATCGCGTCGAGGTCGCGGGCAAGGTCATTACCACCCGCAATATCATTGTGGCCACCGGCGCACGACCCGCGATGCCGGCAATCCCCCATATCGAGTCCATGGCACCACTGACCTCAGATACCCTGTGGGAGCTTCGTGAACAGCCCGAACGGCTACTGGTACTCGGTGGCGGTCCGATCGGTTGCGAGCTGGCCCAGGCGTTTCAACGCCTCGGCACCCAGGTGATTCAGGTACTGCGCGGCCCCCGTTTATTACCACGCGAGGACGCCGATGTCGCCGCCTATGTAGAGCAGAAGTTTATCGCTGAGGGGATCGATCTGCGCCTCAATCATCAGATGCTGGAGTTTGTAACTGTCGAGAGTGAAAAACGGCTACGCTGTGAATGCAATGGCGAGACGGTCGAGATCGGTTTCGATCAGTTACTGGTCGCCACCGGACGCCAGGCCAATGTCAGTGGTTTTGGCTTAGAGCAGCTGCAGATCCCATTGACTCCCGAGGGCCGCATCGAGGTCAACGCGTTCCTGCAAACCCGCTTCCCCAACGTCTATGCCTGCGGTGACGTCTGTAGCCCGTATCAATTCACTCACAGTGCGGCCCATCAAGCCTGGTACGCGGTCGTGAATGCCCTGCTGGGGGGGATCAAGCGCTTCAAGGTCGATTATTCACTGATCCCTGCGGCCACCTTTACCGATCCGGAGCTGGCCCGGGTGGGTCTCAACGAGCAGGAAGCCAAGGCCCAGGGGATCGCCTATGAATTGACCCGTTTCGATCTTGAGGAACTCGATCGCGCCATTGCCGATGAGCAGGCCTCAGGATTGGTGAAGGTGCTGACCCTGCCCGGCAAAGACAAGATCCTCGGGGCGGCTATTGTCGGGCCCCTGGCCGGCGAGCTGATCAGCGAATTTACCCTGGCGATGCGCTATGGGTTGGGTCTCAATAAGATCCTCGGCACCATCCACATCTATCCAACGATGAGTGAAGCCAATAAATATGCTGCCGGACAGTGGAAGCGTGCGCATATTCCGCAGCGGTTACTAAGCTATGTGCAGCGCTACCATCGTTGGCGTCGCAGCTAAGACAGAGACCCAGCAGGGCGACCGTCTTGATTCAAAGCGTCTTGATTCAAAGAGAACTCAGTAACTATTCAGCACGCGTATCTATTTGCAATTATGCATATTTGCTCCAAGAGACGCCGTAAACACATCCATGTAGGCTTCACTTTGGCATCCTTGCCAAAGAGACTCTTTCCACAAACGCTCCATAATTATTTACATAGCGAAAATAAGTTACAGAACTCATAGCATTAACATGCCTGTTGCGCGATAAGGTATTACGAAACCACAGACCCAGGCTTGGTAGAGCTCAATGCCGAGTCCTGGCGTCCAGATGAGTCAAGCCGCTTGCTAGCTGAGCGTCTAGTGTTATCATCCAGCGGTAATTTTTGCAGTACATGCGCGGCAAATCCGACCCCAGCCTCGGCATAGAAGTTAAATGCCGCGCGTACCCCAACCTCTTCTAACTGGCTACACTCATCGGCATGTTTAGCCACCGCGGTAATCGGCCCTTGGTAGCCTATATCCCGCAGCCGGGTAACGGTTTGCAGCATATCGCCCAGCGTCGGCATCGTCAGCATCACTAACCGCAGCTCGGCCGCATCGACGCCCTCCCAAAAATCAGCATCCTCGGCATCACCCAGAATCACATTACGCCCTTCCTGCTGGTGTCGTGCAACCTGAAGTGCGTCTGAGTCGATGCCACAGACCCGATCGGCATAGACGTCACGCATCGCATCATAAGCACCACTGCCAACCCTACCCATACCCATCACCAGAATCTCTGCACTGTGAAGGTCGGCAGGCAGGTCGGCACTGCGTAACACCTGGGTCTGATAAGGGCGCAGATAATCATCAACATAGGCATATAAATCATGAGCATTGGCGTTAATAATGGCGGCAAACACAAAACTGATGGCTAGCGCCAACGCCATGATCACCAACCACTGTGAACCCATCCAGCCTGCAGAAACCCCCACAGCCGCAACAATCAAACCAAATTCACTGTAATTGGCCAGACTCAGGGCGCTAAGAAATGCCGTGCGCGCCCGGAGTTTAAAGCTTGCCAGCAAGGCATGAAACAACAGCATCTTGATGGGCAGCAGCAGTAGCACCAGCGCTATGGCTATCGCCAGGTCGCTCCAGCGCGGTGAGGCATTGATACCGACCGACAGGAAAAATCCCAATAGCAGTAGGTTTTTGAAGTTAAAGAGTGAACGCGCCAACTCGGTGGACTTAGGATGACTACTGAGTAACACACCTGCAACTAACGCCCCGAGATCCCCTTTCATCCCCACCTGTTCGAATAACGCACTGGCACAAACCGCCACTACCAGTCCATACAGCACCTGCACCTCACCGTGACCGCAGCGCAGCAGCAGCTGGCTAAGTAAGGGTCTGAGCAGCGGCAGCGCCAGCAAAGCAAACGCCCAGAGCGTGGGCGTTTTATCGGTAGCCAGGGTCATAAAGACCACCGCAAAAATATCCTGAATAATCAGAATACCGATAGCGGTCTGACCATGACGGCTTTTTAGTTCGGCCCGCTCTTCGAGAATCTTAATAGCAAAAACGGTGCTGCTAAAACTCAGCGCAAAACCGATTACCGCCGCCGTACGCCAATCCAGGCTGGAGAACGCCGCCAAACCCGCGATCCCCAGCAGCAGCAAAAAACCCACTACCAACAGCACGCTAAAGAGCATATGTGCCGTGGCCGTGCCCCAGACTTCTACCGCAAGCAGACTTCGCAGGCGCAATTTAAGGCCGATGGTAAACAGCAGCAGCGTCACCCCCAGATCTGCCACTTGCTGCAGTAAAGGCCCACCCTCGGCGCCGAGGGCATGCAGGGCGAAACCTGCCGCTAAAAATCCCACCAGCGGAGGCAGGCGTAACTGCTGCGCCAGAAACCCCATCCCAAAGGCGACCAAAATCCACAGTGGATCCATTGTTGACTTCCCTAGTATCCCAGAATTAGTGTCCCGGCATCGGAACCTTGTTTGCAGCGTTGCGCCCACACCACCATAACCAACCACAACCCAGCGCACCCGCCAGCACCGACGCGCTAAGCACACCGGTCTTGGCTAGCACTTGCAGTTCGGGATGATGCAAGTATGCCAGATCGCCAATAAAGATCGCCATCGTAAAACCGATCCCGCCGAGCAAACCAACTCCAGCAATATGGGCTAAGCGAGTCCCTTCAGGCAGGATGCCGATACCCAGTTTAATCGCCAGCCAGCTAAATCCAAAGATACCGACAAACTTACCCACTATCAGTCCCGCGATAACACCCTGAGTTACCGGGTGCTGAAAAGCGTCGCCTAAGGTCGCGATGCCCAAGGGTACACCGGCGTTAGCCAAGGCAAAAATCGGTATGACTAACAAAGCTACCGGAAGATGGAATAGATGCTCCAGGCGCTGCAGCGGTGCTTGCACCCGAGCCACGCCCTCTCCAAGCGAAGCGGCAAGGCTGCGCAACTCGTCGTTAGTGAGAATATTGGCGTCCCGATGATGAGCAGTATCGAACCGGCTTAGCATGTGGCGTACCGAGATTGAAAACCGCAGCGGATCGTATTTAGGTAAAGCAGGGATCGTAAAGGCGGTCAAGACCCCGGCGACGGTGGCATGTATACCGGAGGTCAACATCGCCATCCACAACAGTACCGCAACCACAAAATAGGGCACAGGATTGCGCACCCCACCTCGGTTAAAGGCCACCAAAACGCCAAACCAACCAACAGCCCAAGCCAATGCAAAGCCATTAATCTGCTCAGTATAAAACAGCGCTATCACCAACACGGCTCCCAAGTCATCGGCGATGGCCAGGGCGATCAGAAAGGTGATTAGCGCTTTGGGGATACGATCGCCCAGCAGTACCAGCACCCCGATCGCAAAGGCGATATCGGTCGCCATCGGAATCCCCCAGCCACGCAAGGACTCATCATCGGTGCTGAAGGTAGTGAACACCAAGGCGGGCACCAGCATTCCCCCTACAGCCGCTACTATGGGTAGCGCCGCATGGCGAAGTTCGGCCAGCTCACCCACCAGCACCTCTCGCTTGAGTTCCAGGCCCACGATGAAAAAGAACAGCGCCATCAGGCCATCGTTAATCCAGTGCTGCAGAGATTTCTCCAACATCCAGCCCCCTACACCGACGGAGATCGGCGTATGAATCAGATGATGGTAGGTTTCAGACCAGGGACTGTTGGCGATAACCAATGCGATCACCGCGCACAGCATCAGCATCAAGCCACTGGTGGTCTGGCGGTGAATGAACTCATCCAACGGGGTCAAAACCTGCTCAAAAGAGCGCTCCCAGGGTGCCTTGAACTCCACGCCAGCGCGTTTGAAACGGCGCCGTTGTTGTTGTTCAGCCATCGTATCTCCTTTAATTTAATATGGTTTATTAGGTTAGGTACATGCTACCGGGCTAGTAGATAGATTAACTGTAGAGGCGTAAAGGGTAATCTTAAGCGCCAAAACAAACATTCAGCAAGCGCTTTTCTGACCCGTGTGCGGCGACATTGTTCCGAGATCATCCATGCCTAGGCGTATGCTAGAATGGCGGCCCATAATGATTAGATAGTATTAACCAGAGAGTTTCGCTATGCCGCTAGCCCCTGCTGCTGCCCGTCAGCATCTGCACAGCCGTCACGTCAGTTGCCATGGATACGAACGCGAGGACGGCTTGTTTGATATTGAAGGTCGGATGACCGATAGCAAAACCTACCAGATCGACAATCTGGATCGTGGAGGCCAGATCAAGGCCGGAGAGTATATTCATAACATGTCGATCCGGCTAACCCTGGATCTGGATTTTTTAATCCATCAGGTCGAGGCGGTCATTGATGACTCACCCTTCAAGAGCTGCCCGGATATCAGCGCGCACCTTAAGCAGCTCGAAGGGCTGCGTATCGCGCCAGGTTGGAACGCTAAAATCAGAAAACTGTTCGCGGGTACCCGAGGTTGCACCCACCTTACCGAGCTGCTAGGACCTATCGCCACTACCGCCTTTCAGACAACAGGAACGGCGCGGCGTATACGTGCAGAACAGCACCCCGGGGTGCCCTCAGGCGAGCACCACTTAGTCAACAGCTGCCATGCGCTGGCGGAGGATACCGAGGTGGTGCGAATTTGCTGGCCGGATCAATACCGGCCCTGCAAACAGTAACATTGCTAGTGCCGGGTACTCAGTGTGCTGAGACGTCCGAACGATACTGCGCAAACCACTCGATAATCTCAGCCTGATTACCCCTAAAGATCACCCGCTGGCTTTTTTTACTCAGCTGGTAATCGTACATCGGATCATAATATTGGCTAAGCATCGCTTCGATCCAGACCCGGTGCAGATCGGTATCACCTTGTTGCAGATGCAGGTCTAACGCGGTCTGCATCTGCTCCGAGATAACGGTATAACGCTCCGAGCCCAGACGCTTACGTACCCGCCCGAGGCTGGCCAGCATATACTCGGCATACTGCTGCAAACCCTTCTCGTGACCTAGATGGGCGATGTACTCAGCCGCCAGGTCATCGACATAATCGGCCTTGACCTGATCAATACGCAGCGCCATCGGTTCTTCGAGGACCGCGATCGCTGCCTGCCCCATCGCGGTATATAGACTCAACGGCAGCGACAAGGAGCCGATCAGATGGCTCTCATCCTCGAGCATCAATACGCCTGGAGTGCTGCGCTGTAACCGCAGCAACTGAATAGCCAGCGCATTTTCAAAATTAATCAGCGTCGGTTGTGGGGTCACCTGGCGGCCAAAACTCGAGCCCCGATGGTTTGCCAGCCCCTCCAGATCTATCGATTCTGGGACCTGGTAGATCACCCGGGTTTTGCCGGTGCCGGTACGGCCGCTGAGAACCAGCCAGGCACGCTGCTGGGCTTCAGTGTCGAGCAGATCGATCAGAAACCGCCGCATCGCCTTGTAACCACCTTTGATCAGCGGATACTCGACCCCGGCATCGCGCAGCCATTGACGCGAGGTGTGCGAGCGCAATCCGCCGCGAAAACAGTAGATATGCCCTAAGGGGTGGCGGTTGGCGAACTCACACCAGGCCGCGACCCGCTGCTGCTTCAACTCCCCGCTCACCAGCTGGTGCCCCAATTCGATCGCGGCTTGCTGGCCCTTACGCTTGTAACAGGTACCGACCAGCTCGCGCTCGCGGTCTGACATCAGCGGCAGGTTGACGCTCTGGGGAAACGCGCCTTTGGCGAACTCCACCGGTGCTCGGGTGTCGATCATCGGCGTGTCGCTGAGAAAGAGCTCGGCGTAGTCGTCAGTATCCTTGCAGGTGTCACTATCGGCACCTCTAGGTTGCGAACTCATAAGCCATCAACCAATTCGACCAAGGCAGCGCTGGCGGATCCTGCCAGCAGCTGGCCGATCGGCTGATCGCTGAGGCCGTGCTGACGTAACAGCGCTTGCACCTCGGCCTCGGATTCGCTGCTGACAGCGACCAGCAACCCGCCGCTGGTTTGAGGGTCACACAGAATCGCTCGCTCGGTATCCGTCAGCCGCCCCACTTTCGAGCCGTAACTGGCAAAATTGCGCAGGGTGCCGCCGGGCACGGCGCCCGCATCGAGATAGAACCGCACCTGCTCCAGTAGCGGGATGCGCTCAAACTGCAGCTGCGCTTTGAGGCCACTGCCCTCACACATCTCGATCAGATGGCCCAGCAAACCGAAACCGGTGACATCCGTCATCGCGCTGACGCCATCGATCGCGGCCAGAGGAATCCCCAGGGTGTTGAGCTTGCACATCGAATCACGGGCGATATGGGCGTGTTCGGTTTTAAGCAGCGATTGCTTCTGCGCGGTCGAGAGGATCCCCACCCCCAGCGGCTTGGTCAGATAGAGTTTGGCGCCCTCTTTGGCGGTATCGTTGCGTTTGATCCGCTGTTGATCGATCAGGCCGGTGACGGCTAATCCAAAGATAGGTTCTGGGGCATCAATACTGTGGCCACCGGCGAGCAAGATACCCGCGTCTTTGCAGGCTTGCCGCCCACCATCAACCACCTGAGCGGCGATCTCGGCGCCGAGGACGTTGATCGGCCAACCGAGGATCGCGATCGCCATAGCCGGTGTGCCGCCCATGGCGTAAATATCTGAGATCGCATTGGTCGCGGCGATCCGGCCAAAATCGAATGGATCATCAACGATCGGCATAAAAAAGTCGGTGGTACTGATCACTGCCTGGCCATTATCCAAGGCATACACAGCCGCATCATCCTTGGAGCTGTTACCCACCAGCAACCGCTCATCCTGCGGCAGCTCGAGGCTGCTCTTGAGAATTTGATCCAGCACACTGGGGGCGATTTTACAGCCACAACCTGCGCCGTGGCTGTAGGCGGTCAAACGAACGGGATCACTCATGGGTATCAGACTCTAATGGGCAATACGGTAACAGCTGATCAGACTCAGGTGATCCAGCCAGAAAACAGGCTGACTGTTATAGCGAAAAACCGCTGAAAAGTCGATAACGCTTGACTGTTTACCCGTATCCTCTGCGCTCAGCAAATAATGACCTACCCTTATAGGTACTTGAATCCCGGCTTGAATCCCGACACTAAGAGCGACTCTGGCCACGAGGAGCAACCGCATGATGCTGACGCTGAGTTTTACCCTGCTGGCGCTGTTACTGGCCTACCGAGGTGCCGGTCGTATCGGCTGGAGTGTGCTGCTGCTGGCCACACTGTTAATCTGCAGTCTCTATTCAGGAGCTGCCGAGCCCCGGGATGGCTGGCCATGGCTCGCCCTAACGGGCTGGGTCCTCACCGGGCTGCTGTTACTGCTGATGTTCAGCGATTCGCTGCGCAGACGCTATCTGATCAGTCGGCTGATGGATGGGCTGCGTCAGGCGCTGCCGCCCATTTCGGCGACCGAACGGGCGGCGATCGATGCCGGAACGGTGGGCTGGGAAGCGCAGCTGTTTAATGGCAACCCAGAGTGGCCGCAACTGATGCACCAACCTAAACCGCAACTCACCGCGGAGGAGCAAGCCTTTATCGAGGGCCCGGTAGAGCAGCTGTGCCTGATGCTGGACGACTGGGAGATCGTGCAGCGTAGCCACAACCTCTCCGAAGAGACCTGGAAACTACTGCGCGAACAGGGATTTTTCGCCATGATTATCCCCAAAGAGTATGGCGGCAAAGGCTTTTCGGCCCTGGCGCACTCCACGGTGGTGATGAAAATATCCACCCGTAGTATCTCCGCTGCCGTCACCGTCATGGTACCCAACTCCCTAGGACCTGCCGAGCTGCTGCTGCATTATGGTACCCCGAGTCAGCAAGCGTACTACCTGCCTCGGCTCGCCAACGGCACCGAGATCCCCTGCTTTGCGCTGACCTCGGCGCAAGCCGGATCGGATGCCGGGGCGATGACCGACAGCGGGGTGGTGACACGGGGTGACTGGAACGGTGAGCAGGTGCTCGGGCTGCGATTGAACTGGAGTAAGCGTTATATCACCCTGGCACCGGTCGCCACCCTGCTCGGTCTGGCGTTTAAGGTGTACGATCCCGACCGGCTGCTGGGAGAGCAACAGCAGCTGGGAATTACCTGCGCGCTGGTACCTGTAGACCTTGCCGGGGTGCAGATCGGTGAGCGCCATCGGCCGCTGACCTGCGCTTTTATGAACGGCCCGACGCAAGGCAAGGATGTGTTTATTCCGCTAGAGCAGATTATTGGCGGTCGCGAGCAGATCGGTAACGGCTGGTCGATGCTGCTCAACTGTTTATCGGTAGGCCGCGCCATCTCATTGCCAGCCCAAAGCTGCGGCGCGGCCAAACTGGCCTGCCTGACCAGCGGTGCCTACAGCCGTATCCGTCAGCAATTTAATAGCCCCATCTGTCATTTTGAGGGGGTATCCGAAGCACTGGCCGCGATCGCAGGGCGCAGCTATCTGATGGACAGCGCCAGGACGCTGACTACCGCGATGGTGGATCGAGGTGAAAAGCCCTCGGTCGCCTCGGCCATCATCAAATACCACAACACCGAGATGATGCGCACCGTGATCAACCATGCGATGGATATCCACGGCGGTCGCGGGGTGATCGATGGACCTCGCAATTATCTATCCCGACCCTATCAGGCGATACCGATCGGCATCACCGTGGAGGGCGCCAACATTCTGACCCGTAACCTGATGATCTTCGGGCAAGGATCGATCCGCTGCCACCGTTTCCTGCTGCCGGAGATGGAGGCGGCCACACATCCAGACCGAGATGCCGGAGTCATCGCCCTCGACCAGGCCCTGTGCGGCCATCTGCAACACAGCCTGCAACTGGCGGCTCGGGCACTGGTTCTCGGACTGACCCGAGGCCGCTTGGCAGCCACCGCGGCGGTCCCTCAGCCACTGCAACGCTATGCCCAGCAACTCAGCCGAATGAGCGTCGCCTTTGCGCTGCTGAGTGACGTCACCTTGCTGACCCTGGGCGGTAGCCTGAAGTTTAAAGAGCGCATCTCGGCGCGCTTAGGGGATGTTCTAAGTTATCTGTATCTGGCCTCTGCGGTGCTCAAACGCTATGTCGATGATGGCCTGCCTGCCGAGGATCGTCCGCTGCTAGACTGGTGCATACAGCACTGCTTGTATCAGCAGCAGCAGGCGTTGCTCGAACTCCTGCACAACTACCCCTCTGCCACGCTGGGAAGGTTGTTAAAGATCTGGGTATTTCCCAGTGGCGCATATTACTCTCGCCCCAGTGACCAGTTGGAGCAGCAAGTGGCGCACTGCCTGCTGTCCCTGTCGCCGACCCGGCAACGCCTGATTGAGGGCGTGTTTCAGAGTACCGATCCCACAGACCCGCTAGGACGGATCGAGAACGCCTTCCTGCGGGTGCTCGCCAACAACGCTGCAGAACAACGCGTACGCCAGGCACAGCGCAGCGGCGAGCTACCATCCGGAGCGGTCACCCCCGAGCTGTTACAACAGGCAGAGTCAGCAGGGCTACTCAGTGACGTCGAGGTAGAGCAGTATTTGCAGACCCTGGCCGCCGTGGATGATGCCATCCAGGTCGACCAGTATCGCCCTGCTAAAAAACCGGCTCATTAACGCCGATCCATCGTTGTTGATCCGGCTTAGGTCCGGCTTAAATTTGGTTTAGGAGAGGTCTAAAGACAGCGGCTCGGGTGACACCAGCACGCCGTTGTTATCGGCATACAGGTAATGGCCTGGCCGGAAAGTCACACCTCCAAAGGTAACATCGACATTTAGATCACCCAGGCCACGCTTGTCGGTTTTCATCGGATGGCTCCCGAGCGCCGCCACGCCAAGGTCGGTTTCGCCGATGGCGTTGACGTCGCGGATACAGCCGTTGATCACCACCCCTTCCCAGCCATTCTTAGCGGCTTGTTCGGCCAACAGATCGCCCAGCATTGCACGGCGCATCGAACCACCGCCATCGATGACCAGCACCTTACCCTTGCCCGGTAGCGCCACCTGCTCACGCACCAGAGAGTTATCTTCAAAGGCTTTGAGGGTGACGATCTCTCCACCAAACACCTCACGCCCGCCAAAATTACCCAACATCGGCTCAACGACCTGCACCAGGTCCGGAAACTGATCACAGAGATCAGGAAGTAGATCTTGCACGCTACAACTCCTTGTTAATTAATAATATATGCTAATTTATAGCCCTTGACTTCATTACCGATCAATACGCGCACAGCCAGGATTTGGCCGCCGCTAACTCAGAATGCAGCTGTAACTCTATCTCATAGCGAGCATAGGCACTCGGCAGCTGCTGATAGCTCTCCAGAGCATCCGATTGGCAGAGTAGCGCGACCCGCTGGCAACGAGGAAAATCAACCTTGAACTCCTTGGCTAGAGTATCAATGTCAACTGGGCTAAAACGGGCCAAAGTGATCTTACGATAATCAAACAGCGCCCGTTCAATCCCAGCATCGTGGAATAAGGGTAAAATATTGTCCCTGGATGCCTTCATATCCTCAACGCTGGTATCGGCAGATCGGGCGAGATATAGGTATTTTCTACCTTCGTGTCTAGATGACAAAGCTTTCACAGCATTCTCCCAGTACGCACTGGCAAATAAAGGCGAACGATACAGGATCCACTTGTGCGCTGCAGCATCTATTACACCCGACGTTGATATCGATCAATAGACACGTACGAGAGCCCCTCTACTAAGAGTACAGGGCTCGCTGTTCAGCATCCCTGCGGAGATTTGGATCCTCAAGGCTTGCTGTTGATTCGATGGCCTGTAGGTAGAGGGCGGACACCTGCGTTTCTTGAGCCCCCACGAGTACATGGTTGAGATACCATGAATAGGGCTTTAAGGCGGGATCGATGTGAGTGGCGTAATAAGTAAACGCATCATGGCGCTCACCCGCATGATTTTTGACTTGTACCCATTTTTGTTCGTAGCCGTTCCCTAACCCCTCGGCGGCATCCAATGCCGGCTTGTCACCCCTGTCGATATCAAACAGCGCGCCCATGACGACATGAGACGAATGGTTAGTGTGATAGGCATCGCACTTGCCTGAACCATCATCACTCAATTTGTGGAACCGTAGCTCATGCTTTTCGAGAATAAAAACACCAATGCGCGCGGCGCTAGGAGCCCGCTGTCGCAATCGCAAAAGAGACATATTTGAACCATAAGCAAAATATTTCATGCGCCCTCTTATACAACAGTCTTATATTGCAAGATTGACATTACAACTAATCGAGCGGCCAATTCAATAGCTGAGCATCGGTCTGACTAGGTGTTTGCCAGTCAAAAAACAACACCAAACCCTCAAATAATGCCCCAATAACACCGCGCCTAGAGAACCGCACCCCGCTCTTAGGTTATGCACAGTTTCTGTGGATAACTCTGTGAACTAAGTAGGGGTAACCCCCTCCAGCGCAGTATCTACAGGCGGCTGTCACGAATTGGTCACAATTCCAGCATCAGCAAATATAACCATTTATAATCAACAAGATATAAACGTCAATAGCTTTTCGAATAGATTTTTAAAGTTAATATCATCGCCATACACTAATTGATTCTTATCAATCGCTCGCTGTGCATTAAATATAATATGGCTATCAAAAGACCGCCTCAACACCCCTTTCTAGACAAGCCCTGATACCTGCTAGCCGTAACGACCACTTGCCGTATCGATGTTAAGCCAGCGTCGCTCCAGTCCAGCAGACCAGCTTCAGCTTAAACTGGATCGGCTGATCTAGGCGTCTGAGCACAGGGCAGACGCACGTAAAAACGACAGCCCGCACCGGGCGCACTGTCTAGCCAGATGCGCCCTTGGTGGTGTTCGATGATCCCTTTGCAGATCGCCAGTCCCAACCCCGAGCCTTTGGGCTTACCCTGCTGTTCATCCTCTATCTGTTCGAATTTATCAAACAACCTATCCTGCGCATCCACGGCAACACCCGGACCGTTATCTTCAACACAGAGGATCAGCGATTGCTGTTCGGGTTCTAGACCCAAAGAGACGCGCACCTGACCCTGCCCCTCGGTGCAGAACTTGGCCGCGTTGGAGAGCAGATTGATGATCACCTGCTGGATCCGATCACGGTCGAATTCGGCCGTAATCTCGGTGTCGGGTAATGATAGATTGAGGCCGATGTTGCGCTGTTGGTAGAGCAGGTAAACCGCCTTGCTCGCGTCTTTGATCACCGGCCGTAGGTCATTGGGCGTTATTTTCCACTCTATTTTACCGGCATCGATCTTGGCCAGATCCAGTACATCATTGATCAAACGGGTCAGGCGCTGGGTTTCATCCACCACGATCTGCAGAAACTCCTGGCGCTGCGCGCTATCCATATCCGGTTCGCTAAGCAGAATCTCCGAGAACGCACGGATCGAGGTCAACGGGGTTCGCAGCTCGTGACTGACCGTCGAGACAAAGTCATCCTTGAGGTGATCAAGCTCCTGTAAGCGTCGGTTGGCGGCGCGCAACTTACGCGTGGCGATCTGATACTGATGGGTTTTTTGCTCCAGCTGATGACTGTATTCGACCACTTGCGAGGTTTCATCGAGCAGATCCATGACATCGTCGATATTCAGGGTCTGGCCCTTGTAGAGCGTTGAGATCATCACCCGCGCGCTGGCGGCACCGATCACCCCGGCAATCAGCCGCTCACCATAACTGACCAGATGGGTATGGGGCTCGGCGAGCGCCTGCTCGGTAAGCCTAAAACCCTGTTCACGGGCAAAGTGTTTAAAGGCTTGAGCCACAGCCTTAGTGCCGGTAAACCGGGCTACCAGCGCCTGCAACGCAGCCACGGTAACAGTGCCTCGCCAGATATCGACCTGGTTGCGGCCAGGCTCGACATCCTTGAGCGCATCAACAAACTCTCGCGCCTGGAGCTTTTCGATTACGCTGGCCTCAGCATATAACGACACCAACACCAGCAGGAAGATATTGATCGGCAAACTCCAGAACACCGCATGGCTAATCGGGTCCAGCTCGGTAAGCCCAAACAGGGCGTAAGGCTTTAGAAACTCCAGCCCAAACAATCCCTGTTCTACTAGACTGATCGGTAACCAGCCCGATTTGGCCAGGGCCGGCAACATCAGCGTATAGCCCCAGATCAGAAATCCGCTGCTGAGCCCTGCCAATGCGCCCGCACGGGTGGCGCCCTTCCAATAGATCCCTATCAAGATCGCCGGGGCAAACTGAGCGGCCGCGACGAAGGACACCAAGCCGATGCTCACCAGTGCATAGGATTCACCGATCAATCGAAAATACAGGTACGCCAGTAGCAGGATTACCAGGATAGAGCCGCGGCGGATGCGCAACACCCAACGTGACAGATCATCGGGGAGCGCCAGCTGGGCGCGACTATCCTGCAGCCGGGTGCGTAACAGCAGCGGCATCACCAGCTCGTTGGAGATCATTGTCGACAGCGCGATGGTCGCGACAATCACCATCCCGGTCGCTGCCGAAATACCGCCAATAAACACCAATAGGGTCAGCCAGCTGGCTTGTTGTGCCATTGGAATACTGAGCACGAAGGTATCGGGATCGACACTACTGTTGCCATCAAACAACAGCAGGCCGCCCAGCGCCAGCGGTAACACAAACAGATTGATCAGCAGCAGGTAGAGCGGGAATAACCAACTGGCTTTGCGCAGATGCTGATCGTTGACGTTCTCGACCACCGCCACCTGAAACTGGCGCGGCAGAAACAGCACCGCACTCATGGAGATCAGCGTCAGCGAAAACCAACTGGCGTAGCCACCGGGCAGCGCCTCCATGGTCAGCAATCGCGCCAGTTCCGGTTTAGCGGCCGCGCGGCCGAAGATCTCCGCAGGTCCATCAAACAGACCAAAGGTGACATAGACACCCACCGCCATAAAGGCCAGCAGCTTGACCAGCGACTCGAACGCAATCGCCGCCACCATCCCTTCGTGGCGTTCGGTGACATCCAGATGTCGGGTGCCAAACAGGATGGTAAAAACCGCGAGCAGCAGCGCTACATAAAACGCGGTATCGTGCCACAGCGGCAAATCTAGAGCCGCACTGGACAGCTTCAAGTGGGGGGCGTTGCTGATAATCAGAAAGCTGTTGGCGATCGCTTTTAGCTGCAGCGAGATGTAGGGCAGGATGCCGAGCACCGCAATCAGGGTCACCAGCCCGGTCAGACGGGCGCTCTTACCGTAGCGAGAACCGATAAAGTCGGCGATAGAGGTGATCCGTTGCTGACGCGAGATACGAATAATTTTACGCAGTACAAACCACCAGAGCGCGGCCATCAGCGTGGGACCCAGATAGATCGGCAGAAACCCTACCCCGTTGCGAGCGGCGTAGCCCACGCTGCCAAAGAAGGTCCAGGCGGTGCAATACACCGCGATCGACAGGCTGTAGATATAGGGGTTGCTGATAATACTGCGCTGCTGCTCGGCACGGCGGTCACCATAAAAGGCGATCCCAAACAGCAGCGCCAGATAGGCACTGATGGAGAGGATAATGGTAGGCGTACTAAACATCGGGCGTATCGCCCTGTGGCATCTTGTTAACCTCTGTGGTTTTCGACGCCTTGGTCGTGGGTGGTTTGACCGGCAATGGGCCGAGATCACTCGAGGCGCTGGGTTTGAGTAGCGCACGGATAATCAAAATAAACCCCAACCACAAACCGAACAGGTAAAGCAGCAACGGCGGTATCCCAAACAACAGTTGGGCTGAGGAGAACAGCGACAACCAGGGGTAGTTGAACAACAGCAGCACCGTGGCGGCGGCAAAAAACAGCACCCTAGGTTGTCCTGATCTCATCACTACACACCTCACCGACTGCTGGCTGAGCAGCGCTGGCTGCCAGTCTTAATGCCATGCCTCATACCACGATCCATATCACGCCTTATACCCCGATGGCTGCCGCTGCTAGCGGTACGCACCGAGTGCATCCCGCAGGGTCATAATACCGCGGGCCTCTAGCAGGTCGATCTGCGCCAGTAACAACTTAGCGGTGGCCATACTATCCCCCAGTGCGGAGTGACGACCGAGGATGTCGATCCCCAACCGTTGGGTGATCGCATCCAGCGACTGCTCCACCTCATGACCATGCAGACAGACCGACAGCATCAGGGTATCGAGGATCGGATTGGTAAAGTAGGCCTTGGACTGGGCCTCGCGGCGGCGAATAAACGCCATATCGAACCAAGCGTTATGCGCCACCAATACTGCATCTTTGGCAAAGGCTTTGAACAGTGGCAACACCTCGATCAACGAGGGCGCATCGACCACCTGTTGGTCATTAATGCCGTGGTAGCGGATCGAATCACGCGGAATAGGTCGACCAGGGTTGACTAACTGGTTGAAGTTTTCATCGGGCAGAATGCGTTGGTTAACGATGCGCACGGCAGCGATCGACACCACCTCGTCACCCTGTTCGGGATGCAGACCGGTGGTTTCTGTATCAAACACCACGTAATTGAGCTGCCGTAACGGGGTATCCATAAGCGAGTCATGTTGAGGCCCCTGTTGAAACAGCTCAAAATCGTAGATCATCGGCCGGGTGGGCAGCGTGCTGGCGGGACGTGAGGGTTCAGAGATCTCGGCCACAGGTAACGGCAACCGCAGGATAGCCATCCCCTCAATTCGTGGATGCGGCTGACTCCAGAGTTCGCCCCCCAGCTGGCGCGCTAACTCGCCCGCCTGTGGGTGACCGACCACATGGGCCAAGGTAGCCTGCTGGCAGCTGTCCAGCTCAGCCTGATTGAGTGGTGCACCGCGCCAGCTGAGATCGATATAAATACCCCGCTCGCTGGATAGCGTTTCAATATCGAACTGGCTGAGTTGGCGCAGCTCGACCAGCGCATGGATCAGATGGTCGAACAACGCCACCAACGCATGGCTGTCGGTGGTCAACCACAGTGGCACGCCGGTCAGGGTCAGGGTTAATGGCTCCTCTGCTAACTGGCGGTGCAACAGGTGGATCAGATCCGCCGCATAGATATTGGCTAACTGCCACTCCTGTCCCACCAACGCCCCCTCGCTGTCGGCTAACAGGGTCAACTGGTCGCTAAGATGGCGGCTTTCGGCGCTAATAACCCGGTCGAACTCGGCCCGCTCGGCACTGCTCATATCGGGATATTCTGCCAGAGTTTCGGTCGCCGCACGCAGGCTGGCCAGGGGGCCGCGTAGTCTCTCCAGCGTGTCAGTAAACAACCGATCACGCTGTTGCAGGCGTTGCTGGCGGATACTGATATCATCAAAGGCGATCACCGCCCCCTGCTCTTCACGGGCACCAAGGTCGGCATCGGGATGGGCAAATAACAAGCTAGCCCGACAGCGGAGCAGCTGTTCACTGTCGTTAAGGGTACAGATAAAATGCCCCGCGGTATCCTGATGTTGACGCAGCCGTTCAAAGGTATGCTCTAGCTGGATACGCGGCAGCAGATCGTAAATTAAACGCCCTAGTCCCAGCGCCGGATGTTGCTGCACAATTCGGAATGCGGCCGGGTTGTAGAGGATGATGCGAGCGCCGGCATCGCACACCAACACCCCCTCTTCTAGCCCTTGAATCACCCGCTCTAGATAGTTCTTATGGCTCTGCACCCGTTCAGCACCGCTGCGCATGGCGCTGCTCACCTCGCTACGCGCCTGGCTCACCGCATCTCCCAGGCCGTGCAGGGTCTCTGGCAGCCCTCCCAGCAGATGGTCAGCGGGCAGCTCCAGATCGTGCGCGGCGTGGGTTTTGAGAATGATTTCAGCGCCCCGTTCAAGACTGGCAAGAGGGCGTAACAGCCGATGTTTAGCCTGATGCAGCAGCCACAGCTGCAGCAGGCCGATGGCCGCTAACAAGGCCGTTAGTAGACGAGTGGCGAGGGTCGATTCCGGAATCGCCCACCACAGCCACAGCACACCGAGCAACAACAGCAGTGGCAGGAGGATCAAGGCACGCAAACGGCTCAGCAGATTCATCCCTGTATTACCGGTCTACACTCAGCAACGCCTGCACCTTGTCGATCAGCGCCTGGTTGGAGAAGGGCTTGGTGATGTAGGCATCGGCGCCCAGCGCTAGGCCCTTCTCTTTTTCCACCTCGCGCCCCTTCGCGGTCAGCAGCACGATGCGAATCTGCTGCCAGGCTGGATTGGCGCGGATCCGCTCACAGACCGCATAACCGTTGAGCTTCGGCATATTGATATCCAGCAGGATCAGATCCGGTACACAGGCCTCGACTTCAGTCAGGGCCTGCTCGCCATCGTTGGCGGTATGGACCTGATAGCCGGCACGCTTCATCAGAAACTGCAACGACAGTAAAATGTTCGGTTCATCGTCCACCAGCAGAATATGCGCCGTCATCGAAAGACCTCTGTGGCATATGGGCCGCACTCAGGCCTGTCGCAGCACCGGAGCATCTTTTGATCAGAATAGGCGAGAGCGCCAAGCTTTACCTGCATGTCCGCTAATTATTCAGCCACAGGGGTGCTCAAGGCTCAACCCGATAACTCTGGAGTCTAAACACTAGTGTTCAGTGCAAGCCAGTGGCGCTTGCTAGTAGCTTGCTAGGCGGATGTCGTCAACAGGGGTGCAAAGCTGCTCAGCTCGAGATCGGTCTGCTCAGGCCAACGCGGCCCCGCGTAAGGATTAAAGTGCACGGTGCTGATACCGGCAGCGCGTCCGGCCTGCAGGTCATAGAGGTAATCGCCCAGCATCACGCACGCCTCGCGTTCACATCGCCAGTGCGCTACCAAACGCTCGATTCCAGCCGGTGAGGGTTTAGGCTCGGCGCACTCACTGGCGATAATCTGAACCGCAGGAAAACAGTGCAATAGCCCCAGGCGCTGCAGGACGATATCGACACAGTCACGGCGATTACGCGTCAGAATGGCCAGCTCACAGCCCCGTGCAACCAACGCCTGGATCAGTGCCTGGGCTTGCGGCATCGGCTCAGCACGCTCGGCGACCCCGATCTCTATAGCCATCAAGCGCGCATTTAACTCAGAACGTAAGGGTTCAGGTTGCTGTTGTAGATGCTCTAAAATCCCCACCCCGTCTGGAACCGCTAACGCGCTACGCATGGCCGCAAAATCATGCACAGGCAGCGTCAAGGTGCCATCCAGATCAAAGATCCAGAACCGTTTACGCAATAAAGCAGCAATGGTTAACGGGCGAGGCATGCTCTTCAACGCAGCTTCTCAAGCTGCGCTAGCCACGCATCAACTTCGGCAGGCAGGTACAGCTGCTCCAGCAGCTCTGCAGCCCAGGGCGTGTCGTGGGCGAGTTGACGACACATCCATACGGCCAGTACCTGAATCGCAGTAACCTCATGCCAGACCTGTTTCGATAGAAAGTGCCAATAGTCGGGATCGCGCCGTTTCGGATACTCCAGCTGTTCGATACAGCGTTCGCAGAGGAATACGCAATGGCCATAATCAGGCTCAGCGGGTACCGGAGGCACCTCATGAATGACTAACTTCACCCCGCGCGTTTCGCAGAGCTCACAGCAAGATCCTGCGCGGCGGGTCAGCTCTTTGCCAAACAGGCTAAGTCCCTGATGACGCAACTGATGATCATTTAATCCTTTAGCCACAACGTTGCTCCCATGGCTCACTCGACTCTAGGTAGAGCAAGGCGAGTCCATGCACTATGCCAATAATTAATCCCCACTCAGAGTATCCTGAAGTGTTGAGCAGCGCCAACTTCTCCAGCACCTATCTACGCTGGGTTACGGTTTTTATCTGCCATCAGCATCGGGGGCTCCGTTGCCTATCAACAATCCTTCGCTGTGGCAGCACAGTCTGTCATTATAAAAATTTGAATCTTATTTTTTAATAAAAAGTTGAATTTTTTTCACTCTATAGATTGCCTTCTGCAGATCCCTGACTACGCTTACCCAACATCAAAGAACAATAAGAAGGATGCATCATGGCTGTATCTGAAGCGTTTAACCCTGATCACAATGAGCTTTTCGACTCACTGGCAACCCCGCTAGCCAATAAATATCACCCCAAGATTAGCAAGATCAGCAAGATCAGGCCCGAATCCAAGAGCCTGGATGCGACCCAGATCTATCTGCAAGAGATTGGCATCGCCAATTTGTTAACCGCAGAGGAGGAGATTGAACTCACCCGCCGTTACCAACAAGGGGATATGCGCGCCAAGCAGCGGATGATAGAAAGCAACCTGCGTCTGGTCGTTAAAATAGCCCGTCGTTATCAACATCGCGGCCTATCCCTGCTGGACCTGATCGAAGAGGGTAACCTCGGGCTTATCCGGGCCGTGGAGAAGTTCGATCCGGAGCGCGGCTTCCGGTTTTCGACCTATGCGACCTGGTGGATTCGTCAAAATGTTGAGCGCGGTATCATGAATCAGGCACGCACCATACGCCTTCCTGTGCATGTCATCAAAGAGCTCAACAGCTGTCTGCATGCCGAGCGTGAGCTGACCCAGACCCTGGTTCATGACCCCTCTTTTGAAGAGATCGCTGAACGGACTCAGAAACCGGTCGCCAAAGTTAAAACTATGATGGGCTTCAAGCAGTCGACAACCTCGATTGATCTGTTGGTCGGTGCGGATAAAAACACCTCGCTGCAAGAGTTCCTTACCGACCCGCTGACTGAAAATCCTGAAGACTGGATCCAAAAAACCAACCTGATCGGTCGCCTGAATGACTGGTTAGCGGCGCTACCGAGTAAGCATCGAGAGATCTTACAGCGCCGTTTTGGACTCAATGGTTACGATACCGGCACCCTGGAGCAGGTCGGTACCGAGGTGGGATTAACCCGTGAACGGGTCCGCCAGATCCAGGTCGAGGCCTTAGCACAACTCAGGACCATCATGGAACAGAATGGTTTGAACAGCGGTGACCTTGGAGGCGATTAACTCCATAAACAGGGGGTACCATCAAGAGTGCCATCAAGGATGCCAATAACCCCATCGACTATCCTGCGCCGTGCTGGCGCGGGTGTCACCTCCCGCACTGACCTGCAGTTGAATCGCGCCCTGGGTGGCGGTATTAAACAACTCGATCTGACGCGTATCAATGCGCGCAACCACCTCGGGATGAGGATGACCAAAGCGGTTTCTCCAACCGCTACTGATTAAAAAGCGCTGCGGCTGCACCTGATCCAGAAACAGATCGGTGGTTGAACTGCGACTGCCGTGATGGGAGGCGACCAGGGTTGCCGATCTGAGCGCAGCGCCGTAACGATCAACCAACAAACGTTCCACTGGCGCCTCTATATCCCCGGTCAACAGCACCCGATGCTGACCGTTATCGATCTGCAGGACACAGGAGCGGTTATTCTCGCTCTGAGCACTGTCACCAGGCCCCTCGTCATAATCGGGATGGAGAATTGTAAACTCGACCCCGTCCCAACGCCATGCCCCTCCGGTTCGACAGCGCTGCTGAGGATCTATTCTAGCGCTGCTACTGAGCGTTGCTGTAATGTGCAGTTCGGATTCGAGTACCGCCTGGCCACCGGCATGATCAGAATCGGCATGACTGATCAACAGCCGATCAAGTTGACGAATACCCTGACTGTAAAGATAGGGAACAATCGCCGCCTCAGCGGCACTGAAGCCCGATCTGAACCTAGGACCGGTATCGTATAGCAGACGGTGGTGCTGAGTTTCCAGCAGCACCGACAGCCCCTGCCCGACATCCAGGAGGGTGAGCTTAAAGGCCCCTTTTTCCATGCGCTCAGGTTGTGGAACCAGCAACGGCAACCACAGCAGCAACCCCCACCAGCGGCCCGCTACCGCACGAGGCAATAACACCCACATCGAGCCCAACAGCGCCATCGCCACAGCCCAGAGCGGAGCGGGCGCCGACATCGGTAACGGTGAAATCAGATCTTGAGACCAGGTTAACGCCTGCCATCCCCACTCCAGCAGCTGCGCCAACCCTGATAATAGGGCGGCAGCTAAGAGTGGCCAGATACCCAACAATAATAAAGCCACTAGCGCGACCGGCAGTAACAGCGTCACCAGCGGAATCGCGATAATATTGATCAGCGGTGCCAGCGGCGGCCATTGATAAAACATAAACAGCAACCCGGGGGTCAGACCAATAGCGATGGCGACCTGAGCCCATAATAACTGGCGGATAAAGCGCACCCTGCCAAGCACCCCCGCGAATGCGTAGATTAATACGGCACAGGCCATAAATGACAGCCAGAATCCGGGCTGACGTACCGCCAAGGGTTCAATAAGCAGCACCGCCGTGGCGGCCAACCATAGCCGCTGCGTAGGCGTCATCCGTCTAAAGCCGATCACACTGAGCATCACCGCACACACCATGACCCAGGCGCGCTGGCTAGGAACACCCCCTCCTGACAGCAGGGCATAGACGCCAGCGCCTAAGATGGCGCTGATAGCTGCAGCCTGGAGGCGATACCGATAGCGCAACTGTGGCAACAACCGACCGACCCCATAAACCAGACCAAAACAGACACTGGCCAGCATGCCGATATGCAGACCGCTAATGACGAATAGATGAGCGGTGCCCGTATCACGCAGGGTTAGCCAGGTCGCATCATCTAACCCGCGCTTGTCACCCACCAACAGGGCTGCCAGTAATGCCTGTACCTGCGGGGGTAGCTGTTGTTGCTGCAACAATCTGAGTCGGTCCGCCCGCCAACGATCAATCTGCCCAGTTAGCGCGGCAGCGGCCAATTTTTGCGGCGGACGGGTCTGGCGACCCGTGCGAATATAGCCACTGGCATCGATCCCTTGACTGAATAAATACAGCGGGTAATCGAAACCACCTGGATTAACAAAGCCATGAGGGCGTTTAAGACGCACGGAGAGCTGCCAGCGCTCAGCAGGCTCAGGTGCCTTGAGGCATCGATACCAGGTTAATCTGAGCTTTCTGGGCAACCAGCGCGGTTTTCTTTGGCCATCGGCATCTATCAAGGTCTCGAGTGCCAAGTCGAACCGACATCGATCTCCCTGCTGGTCTGGCAAGCCCACCACGGTACCCACCGCGACCAGATCCACGCCCTGCCAAGGTTCAGGCAGTTGATGGAGTTGCAACCAATGCCCCGAACCGATTCCCCACGCCAGCCCTAGGACCACGGGCAACAGCGGACGTAGGCTGGTAACAACATTGATCGCCATTGCAGCGCCCAACATGGCCCACAGCCATATAGGTGCGGGTAGATATGACCAAAAAGCGACACTGGCCAATGCCAGACAAAAGCGGATCATCCATGAACCCCAGTTGGCTTAGATGCGGATAGAAGGCATAATCAATCAGCAGTTTAGCTTATCACCTGTTAACTGGACTTCCGCCGCAATGCCACGCAGATTTATCAAGCGCTACCTGCCCAATGAAGCCACAATCAAGGCGCACCCGAGCCTGCGTCGGCTAGGCAATGCGTTGCATAACCCTAATCTCTGGCATCTGAATCGCAACTCGGTCTCACTGGCATTTCTGGTCGGTATCTTTTGCGCTTTTTTGCCCGTGCCTATGCAGATGCTGATCGCGGCGGCACTGGCCATCATGATCCACAGCCACCTGGCCATTTCGGTAGGCTTAGTATGGATTACTAACCCACTCACCATCCCGCCCATTTTTTACTTTACCTACCAGCTAGGATCCTGGATGCTTGGGGGTCCGGCACATAATATAGAATTTACGCTGACGCTGGAGTGGATCACCGGCGAGCTGTCGCAGATCTGGTGGCCGCTGCTGTGCGGTTCTTTGGTTAGCGGGCTGTTTTTTTCGGTGCTGAGCTATTTCATCGTGCGCTGGATGTGGGCCTGGCACGTCGGCAAATCCTGGCGGCTACGCAAGCGAGCACGCCAGAAGAAAAGTAAAACCAAAGAGTAGCCCGACTGCGACCCGACAGCTCGCCCCCGTTTACTTTTCTGACAACGAATCAGCGCCCTGGCCTTCGATGCTTTTGAGTTGCTCGCGATAGTCGACGATCGCCTCTTTAGAACGTTTCTTCTGCGTCCCCGAAGCCTCTTTAAGATCCGTTTTAACCTCCTCGATTCTATCGATTAACGCCTGCTTATCTTTTTCGATCTGCTCGGCCTGCTCCGCTTTGTCAAACGCCACCGCTTCGACGCTAGATGCCGGTTCAGACTCTTGCTGTACCGCTCTGACAGGGATGAACTGGAGCCCATCGGCTAATTTACGTTGATTCATAAAACTCGGGGAAACGATTTCAATGCCACCATCGTGTAGCCTATCTAGAACATGGCGACAAAGATTAGAACGCGCGGTGAGCAAACTTTTAACATCCGTCAGCATACCGCTGACTTTGTAGGTGATCGAGTAATCACCCAGCTCGATCACCTGCACGAAAGGATCATCAAGACCGCAATGGCTGGCCGCCTCGAGCAGCAAGGTATCGACCGTTGAATGATGTATATCGTAGCCCAGCGACAGCGAGGTTGAAATAACCGTTCCGGAGCTGCGGGTCACCGACACGGGGTGAGTAATCATATAGATATTAGGCAGAGCCACCAGCTCACGGCTCTCCGTCTGGATCTCAGTATCCAACAGACCGCGCTCAACAACTCGGCCAAAATAGCCCTCTATGCTGATAAAGTCCCCGATCTGGAAGGGCTTCGTCACCCGCAGCATGATGCCGCTCATCAGGTTAGTAAACAGCGTGCTTGAGGAAAAGGCGAAGATCCCCGAGACCACCAGTCCAAGAATGCCGATCACCTGATTACGCGAACTTTCACTGATCGGTAATGCCAGAGCGATGGCCAGCAGACCGGCAAAAGAGAGCCCCAGCATGATCAGCTGCCGTGGAAACAGGCGCTCATTACCCATCCCTTCATGCCTG
>JBFGZQ010000021.1:0-53699 GCA_041586735.1 Motiliproteus sp. | reverse complement strand
TGTTTATCTTTGATACGGAGTTTGAGAGTTTTTGTGAGCATATGCTGTATATAATCACAGTGATCAATACTGGGCAAGCTTCGCTCGCCTAGCTATCCATCCCCGCACTAAAAGATACGGGGCTTTTCGCTACTTTGGTAAAGTGATATCGGTTGAATGATTCATTGCGACGCCCTTTACCGCTATAATAACCGCCCTAATTTCGTAGTCGGAGCAAACCATGGGCGGACGTCAAGCCAGCGTGACCCGTAACACCCTGGAAACCCAGATCAGCATCGCGATCAATCTCGACGGCAGCGGTGTTTTTAAAGCCGATACCGGAGTGCCCTTTCTTGAGCATATGCTCGAGCAGATCGCCCGCCACGGCCTGATCGACATGGATATCCAGGCTAAAGGCGATCTGCATATCGACGCTCACCACACGGTGGAAGATATTGGCATCACCCTAGGCCAGGCGTTCGCCAAGGCTGTGGGCGATAAAAAGGGCTTGAGCCGCTACGGCCACGCCTATGTACCGCTTGACGAGGCGCTATCGCGGGTAGTGATCGACTTCTCCGGCCGTCCCGGGCTGGTGATGCACGTCCCCTTTACCCGCGCCTCGCTCGGCGCGCTGGATACCGAACTGTTCTCTGAGTTTTTCCATGGTTTCGTCAACCACGCGCTGGTCAGCCTGCATATCGACAACCTCAAGGGCGCCAACGCCCACCACCAGGCCGAAACGGTATTTAAGGCGTTTGGTCGGGCACTGCGGATGGCATTGACCGAAGATCCGCGCATGACCGGCATGACCCCTTCCACCAAAGGCTGCCTGTGATATTAGCCACAAAAAACCGCAGCGGAGATCGCGCATGAGTAGCGTAGCAGTTATCGATTACGGCATGGGTAACCTGCACTCGGTCGCCAAGGCACTGGAGTTCGTGCAGCCGGGCGTCGAAGTTCGGGTCACCGCCGACCACGACCAGATCCTCAGCGCCGACCGGGTCATTCTTCCCGGCGTGGGTGCGATCCGCGACTGCATGGGTGAGATTCGCCGTCTGGGTATCGATGCGATCGTGCGTGAGGTGATCGACTCCGGCAAACCCTTTCTGGCGATCTGCATCGGCATTCAGGCACTGATGGCGCACAGCGAAGAGAATGGCGGGGTCGACTGTCTCGATTACTTCCCCGGCAACGCGCTGTTTTTCGGCACCAGCCTCCAGGACGCTCAGGGCGAACGCCTGAAGGTCCCGCACATGGGCTGGAACCAGGTTTGGCAGAGCCAACCCCATCCGCTGTGGGCCAACATCGACGATGGCAGCCGCTTCTACTTCGTGCACAGCTACCATATCCATTCCGCACTGCCCGAGCAGGTCTGCGCCCGCAGCGAATACGGCGTCGAGTTTGATGTAGCCCTAACCCAGAACAACGTGTTTGCGGTGCAGTTTCACCCCGAAAAAAGCCAGAACCCCGGACTGCAGCTGCTGAGCAACTTTCTCAACTGGGACGGCCAACCGTCCTGCGACCCATCCACCGCTAGTTCGCATACCCACTAAGAGGCTCTCATGGCGCTCGCTAAACGCATCATCCCCTGCCTCGATGTCGAGAACGGCAGAGTGGTCAAAGGGGTTCAATTTCTCGATATCCGCGATGCCGGCGATCCGGTCGAAGTCGCCAAGCGCTACGACGAACAGGGCGCCGACGAGATCACCTTTCTAGACATTACCGCCACCCACGAAAACCGTGACACCATGGTGCACACGGTAGAAAAGATGGCCAGCCAGGTCTTTATCCCGCTCACCGTCGGTGGCGGGATCCGCACCTGCGACGATATTCGCACCCTGCTCAACGCCGGCGCCGACAAAGTCAGCATCAACTCGGCCGCCGTATTCAACCCTGAGTTCGTCCGTGAAGCGGCCGATCGCTTTGGCTCACAGTGCATAGTGGTGGCGATCGACGCCAAGAAAGTCAGCCGGCCAGGCGAGATCGAACGCTGGGAGATCTTCACCCACGGCGGACGCAAACCCACAGGGCTGGATGCCATCGCCTGGGCCAAGAAGATGGTGGCCCTGGGCGCCGGTGAGATTCTGCTCACCAGCATGGACCAGGACGGGGTTAAAAAAGGCTACGATCTAGGCGTGACCCGGGCCATATCCACAGCGGTATCGGTGCCGGTCATCGCTTCAGGCGGAGTCGGCAATCTAGACCACCTGGTTGCCGGCATCATCGAAGGCAAAGCCGATGCAGTATTGGCAGCCAGTATCTTCCATTTCGGTGAATACAGCATCCCGGAAGCCAAGCGCTATATGCGCAGCAAAGGGATCGAAGTCCGCCTCTGAGCTTAACGTTAACCATCCAGGCTTAGGCCTGGATGGTCAGGGCGCGATCGTCTAGATACCGTAGGCCTTGCGATAGGCGCGGATCGACTCTACCTGAGCCGAGTGCCCCCCCTGCTGCTCTAAATACTCGATAACATCAGCCAGGGTGATAATACTGATCACCGGCATAGCAAAATCACGCTCCACCTCCTGAATCGCCGACAACTCCCCCCGACCCTTTTCCTGTCGATCCAAGGCAATCAGGGTCGCAGCGGGAGTGGCGCCCGCCGCTTCGATCAACGCCATCACCTCCCGGATCGCCGTGCCCGCGGTGATCACATCGTCAATAATCAGCACCCGGCCCTCTAGCGGCGCGCCCACTAGATTACCCCCTTCGCCATGGGTTTTTATCTCTTTGCGATTAAACACATAGGGCACATCACGGTCATAATCGTTAGCCAGCGCCACACAGGTCGTCGCTGCCAAGGGAATACCCTTATAGGCAGGCCCGAGCATCACGTCGTAAGAGACAGCCGAGGCTTCGATCGCGGCCGCATAATAGCGCCCCAACTGTGCCAGAGCTCGACCGCTGCTAAACAACCCAGCATTAAAAAAGTAAGGACTGATCCGACCTGACTTGAGCGCAAACTCACCAAATCGCAATACCCCTCGTTCGATGGCAAACTCAATAAATTCACGCTGATAGTCTTGCATTCTCATCTCTCGCTAATGGCCAGGGTATTATGTCAGGGACATAATGATACCTCGATGCCGCTCGAGGCTCTAGGAGCCAAGACCACAAAGCCTAAGCCTAAGCCTAAGCCTAAGCCTAATGTTGACTATCTTTCTGTTCAGCAACAACTAACGGTTTTGTTTCAGTTCTATTGGATTTACAATCTGCCCCCATCATTCGTTATCCAAATAACAAGGTAGATCCATGCGTGTCATCACCCTGAATGTCCAAGGTATCAAGCAGGCCGCGGAGAAAGGTCTGTTCGATTGGATGCTGAAGCAGGATGCTGATGTTTACTGTCTGCAGGATATTCAGGCCAAAGAGTATCAACTCGATGATGCCCTCTATCATCCCGACGGTTACCACCCCTATTTTTTTGACGCCTTTGAGGACGGCTACAGCGGCGTTGCGCTCTATTGTAAAAAACCACCCAAGGCGATCATGACCGGCCTCGGTTTTGAGCTATGCGACTTTCACGGGCGCTTTATTCAAGCAGATTACGACAAGGTCAGCATTGTATCTATGTCCGTTCCTTCTGGGCTTAAAGACGACGCGGCACAATCGCAGAAGTTCCATTTTATGGAAAACTTTCTAAACCACCTGCGTAAAACCCTGCGCAAAAGACGCCAGTTTATCTTCTGCGGCACCTGGAGCATCGCCCATAAAACCATCGATCTGAGCAACTGGTATATGAACCAGAAGCACTCGGGATTTCTACCTGAAGAGCGGCAATGGCTAGACGTGATATTTAACGAACTCGGCTTTATCGACGCCTTTCGGGAGATTAACCATGTCGATCACCAGTTTACCTGGTGGCCGCCCTACAATCGCGCCTGGAGCCTGAATGAAGGGGCGCGAATTGACTACCAGGTCACCACCAGTGAGCTGCGCAAGACAGTCCAGGGCGCCGTAATTCACAAAGACCTGCGTTTCAGCGAACACGCGCCACTCGAAATAGAGTACCAGATCGATCTCTGAGTCCGGCTACGCGCTCGGTGACTGGATTAGAGTTAACATAGAACCCGCAAAGAACTAGAACAGCTCTTCTGAAGTCACCCGGGTGGCTGATACCTGCTTAACGGCAGAACTGCTGGGTACATCCTGCTCACGAAACACCTCGAAAACCGCATCTTTCTGACCCGGGTAGGCCAGCAATCCCGTTACCGGGTCGATGCGCACACTGACGATCCCCTCGGGCGGAACCAGCGCCATATCCGGCACCGCTTCAAGCGCTGTCGCCATATAATCGATCCAGATCGGTAGCGCTGCACGGCTACCAAACTCATTTCGCCCCAGAGTCCTGGGCTGATCAAAACCGACCCAGACCGAGGCGACCAGTTCGCGGTTGAAGCCAGAAAACCAGGCATCTTTTAGATCATTGGTGGTGCCTGTTTTCCCCGCTAGATCATTACGCCCCAACACGCTGGCCTGGCGTCCGGTACCGCGCTTGATCACATCCTGTAAAATATTATTAATCAGGTAGGCGGTCTGCGCATCAATAATTCGGCTAGCCAGCGGCAGCACCGTCACTTCGGCAGCTGGGGCGCCAAGGGTCTCTAGGTCCAGCGGCTCAACCCCCTGCGCAGACAGAGAGCTCGCTAATTGCGGCTGATAGCGACAACCTTCGCAAACAGTCTCTGGAGTGGCTTGAAACAGCACCTCGCCATAGCGATCTTCAATCCTCTCCAGCCAATAGGGCTGCACCTTAAAGCCACCGTTCGCCAGGGTGGCATAACCGGTAGCCAGCTCCAACGGAGTGATATCGGCACTGCCCAAGGCTAGCGACAGGTCATTTGGCAGCCGGGAGCGGTCAAAACCGAAGCGACTGATATAATCCAGCGTAGGCTTCACCCCGAGGCTGCGCAGTATTCGGATCGACACCAGATTACGGGAGCGATACAAGGCCTCACGCAACCGGGTGGGGCCAAAAAAATTCTTACTGTAATTTTCTGGACGCCAGCTGTTTTCAAGATTCTCGTCTTCAAAGACCACCGGCGCATCATTAATGATCGAGGCGGGGGTAAAACCACCGGCTAAAGCTGCGGTATAGACAAAGGGTTTGAAATTAGAGCCCGGTTGACGGGTGCCCTGATAGACCCGATTAAACTTACTCAGCTGGAAATTAAAGCCCCCCACCAGCGCCCTCACCGCACCGTTGTTAGGGGACAGCGCGACCATGGCACTCTGTACCTGGGGTAACTGGCGTAACTGCCAGCCAGAATCGGTCTCCATCAGCCGCACCAGATCACCGACAGCCAACACCTCGGCCGCAACCTCCGGTTCTGGACCACGACTATCGGCAGAGATAAAGCGGCGCGCCCAGCTGATACCCTCCCAGCGCAGGTCTACAACATCGCCATCACGACGCAACACTCGGGCGTCCTGCCCTGTCACCTCAAGGACCACCGCCGGTTCCAGCGAGGCATAGACGGGCACCTGACGAAGCTGTTCAAGCAACTCAGCGTGAGATAGCTGGGCGGCAAACTGCTGCTCGGCACCGCGATAACCATGGCGCAGCTCATAGGCCAGCAAACCCTGCTCTATCGCTTTGTTGGCAGCCCGCTGGTCTGCACTGCGTAGCGTGGTGTACACGCTATAGCCATCGGCATAGATGCGTTCACCATAGAGTGCCAGCAGATCGCTACGCACCATCTCCGCAACATAGGGGGCATAAAGCTGGACATCGGTACCATGGTAGGACGCGGTTGACGCCGATAGAACCGCAGCAGACAACTGTGCGGCATCGATATAACCCAGGGTATGCATTCGAGATAGAATCCAGTTGCGCCGCTCCAGCGCCCGCGGTGGATTTGCCAAAGGATTATAGGCAGACGGCGCTTTCGGCAGACCGGCAATCATCGCCAACTCCGCCAGACTAAGCTGATCAATATCCCGTCCGTAATAGACATTGGCCGCAGCCTGAATACCGTAAGCTCGGTTTCCCAGATAGATCTTATTGACATAGAGCTCCAAGATCTCATTCTTGGTCAACTGCTGCTCCATCTGCAACGCTAAAAAAATCTCCTTAAACTTACGCAAAAACGTTCGCTCAAGGGTTAACAGATAATTGCGCGCCACCTGCATGGTGATGGTACTGCCGCCGGTCTGAATCCGACCGCTACTGAGCAATTGAAAAACCGCGCGCCCCAGCCCTATGTAATCGATACCCCCGTGGCTATAGAATCGGCCATCTTCTGCGGCTAGAATCGCGTGCACAAACGCTTCGGGGATCTCGTCAAAACGAACAGGGGTACGGCGCATCTCACCAAACTCGGCAATCAGCTGCCGATCGGCAGAATAGATACGCAGAGGGGTCTGGAGTTCAATGTCTTGCAGCTGATCGACATCAGGAAGCTGTGGTTTAAGATAAAAATACCCACCCGCTATACTCAGCAGACCAAAAAGTGTACAAACAAGGGCTGCTTTTATCAAAAAGCCGAGAAGAGTTTTGATTTTGATCATGTTAACCTAAAGCTAATACGTTTGAAGACGATATAATAATGCCAGCAATAGTGATAAAAGCGTATTGGTGTTTTATTCTTTACTCTCTGGGTCGACCTCTGTGAGGTATATTTTGTTCACTGAATTTAAGGATTAGTCGGTGATTAGCCTTTTTAAGTCCGGTTCTAAGTCATTACTAGGCGTCGATATAGGCTCCTCTTACATTAAGCTTTTGGGGCTATCCAAGCACTCAGGCAACATTCGTGTTGACTGTTACTCGGTGGCACACCTCCCAGAAGGCGCTGTCATCGACAACAATGTGCAAGACGTACCCGTCGTCGCAGAAGCCTTAGAGAAGGGGTTACGCCTGGCAGGCACCCGCATCAAGCACGCCGCAACCTCTGTCCCAGCCTCGGTGGTTATCGTTAAACAACTCGAATTTAGCAAGTCATTCTCGGAAGACGAGCTCGAGGATCAGATCAAGGTTGAGGCGGATCAATTCATCCCCTACCCCCTAGACGAAGTCGCTATCGATTTCCAGGTTCAGGGAGAATCGGAGTCCAGCCCGGAACTCAACGAGGTCTTGCTAGTCGCCTGCCGTCAGGACAGCATTCAGTCTCGAGAAGACTCGGTCAATGGTGCGGGTATGATCTGCGATATCATAGATGTCGATACCTATGCTATCGAGCGGGTATTTCCGGTGCTGGCAGAGACTCACGACCTGCTGGACAAGACCGTAGGGCTGGTTGATATCGGCGCCAGTAGCATGATCCTATACGTACTCGAAAATGGCGAAGTGATCTATAGCCGCGAGCAGGCATTCGGCGGTAACGACCTGACTCACAGCTTGACCCAGGTAGCGGATATGTCCGTAGATGAGGTCGAACGAGCCAAAAAAGCCAACGAACTGTCCGACGACCTGATTCAGGGATATATTAATCCCTTTAAGCAGACCACCGCGCAGCAGATCTCGCGTTCCATACAGTTCTACTACTCTTCGGGTACTCACGGTGAGCTTGAAACCCTGCTATTAATGGGTGGCATAGCGGCACTGTCCGGGATCGAGGCTACCGTATCCCGAGAGCTGGGGATCAAAACTGAAGTGGCCGACCCTTTCAGCGCGATGACCATCGACCCCCGCATCAACCGCCATAAATTTGATCTAGAAGCCCCCTCTTTGGTTCTGGCCTGCGGTCTAGCATTACGGAGTTTTGCGGAGTAATTATGGCCACCACCCTGATCAACCTCAGAGCCTGGCGAGAAGATCGTCGCCGTGATCGTCAGCAGCGCTTTGTGGCCTCGTCCTTGGCGGCCGCCCTGCTGGCTGGCGCTATCGTATGGGGCACGGGTAGCTACATCGATCACAACACTCTGAAGCAGCAACAGCGTAATAACTACCTGCGTCAAGAAATGTCTAGCCTCGACTCCAAAATTGCCGAAATCAAAGAGCTGCGGGCTAAACGCGAGCGCCTCCTGGAGCGTCTACGAGCGATTCAAGAGCTGCAGGGTAACCGGCCCGTTATTGTACGGGTATTTGACGAACTCGTTCGGGTGCTACCCGATGAGCTTTACTACTCGACCCTGACCCGCCAAGGCGAGTTTCTGCATATCAACGGCCGCGCACAAAGCAACGGCGATGTTTCGACCCTGATGCGCAGTATCGATCGCTCCCCCTGGTTTAAAGAACCCAACCTGAGTTCAGTAGGCAAAGGCGGAGAGCGGTATAAGAATTTTGATATGCGCGTCGAACTCAGCAGACCCAAACCCGAAGACGGAGGCTCCTGATGGCACTTCAGGACAGTGTCAAAAACGCCTTTCGTGGCTTTGACATCAACAATCTGGACTTCAACGCCGCTGGCAACTGGCCGATTGGCATCAAGGCTATTTTTTACCTGATTGTCATCATTGCCCTGTCCGCTGCCGGCTATCACGTCTATATCAAAGACCTACAAACCGGTCTTGAGCATGAGATAGGCAAAGAAACGGAGCTAAAGCAGCAGTATCAGACGAAGGCTTACCAGGTCGCTAGTTTAGAAGCGTTAAAACGCCAGATGGCCGATGTCGAAGAGTCATTTTCTGAACTGCTTAAGCAGCTGCCCACCGACACCGAAGTACCGGGGCTGCTAGAGGATATTACCGCGATCGGTCAAAACAGCGGACTTAATTTTGATCTCATCTCTCTGGCACCCGAAAAGAAGGTTACCTTTTACATCGAGCTACCGATTAACATCCAGGTTAAGGGCAGTTATCACCAGCTAGGCGAATTTGTCAGCGGCATGGCGGCACTGCCCCGAATCGTAACGGTGCACGATTTTTCCATTAAACCGATCTCCGCCAATGGCGATCTGAGCATGTCGCTATCTGCTAGGACCTATCGTTATGACGATGAAAACTGATCGTCTAGCCGGACCACTAAGGATCGCCGCTGTCGGCATACTGGTGCTGCTGCAAGGCTGCAGTCAGATCAAGGACACCAGCGATCTGCGGCTATTTGTCCAGGAAACGCTGGCCCGCCCGAGCGGCCGTATAGATCCGCTGCCCGAATTTAAAGCCTACGAAAGCTTTCTTTACCGAGCTACCAGCTTACGGGGTCCTTTTGAACAACTGGTCCGGGTTGAACTCACCAAAGAGGAGGAGATGCTGGGTCCTAGGAACGACTTAAAACCCGATTTTGAACGCCCCAAAGAACCGCTGGAAGCATTCAAGCTTGAAAACCTGCAGATGGTAGGCACTATTCATCTGCTTGAACAGGGCGAACTGACCGCCTTGATCCGCGATACCCATGGTGAGATTCATCGTATCAAGCGCGGCAACTATGTTGGCAGAAATTTTGGTGAGATCATCACCGTGAATGAGACCCAGCTGGATGTTCTGGAGATCGTTCAAAATGGCAGAGACGGCTGGATGAAGCGACCGCGCAATATTGTATTAGTTGAACAGCAGAAATAGGCGTAGATGGATATGGCGAACACTCTCTCTTCAACGACCTGGCTAATCGCTGCACAGCAACTGGCTCACAGGGGGCGCAAGTGGCTGGCGATCCTAGCCTGGGTACTGCTGTCTCAGGCGGCACTGGCCGAGGTTAAAATCACCGGCACGGCTTTTGTCGCCCTTCCAGGCAACAAGCTCGAAGTGCGCATCGATTTTAGCGATACGCCGCCGATACCCCGCTCCTACATGATTGCACAACCCGCGCGCGTGGTATTAGACCTGCTAGGAACCAGCAATGGCCTGGGCAGCAAAAGCGTCGACATCAAGAGCGGCATGGTCGACACCATCCACCTGGCCGAGGTCAAAGACCGGGTACGATTGATCGCCAACCTCTACGAAGCCACTGAATACGACTCCTATATCGAAGGTCACAGCCTATTTATCGTGTTTGGCGCGGGGGCGTCTGCGGCTGTCGTTAACACTTTGACCCCCGCAAGCGATGCGGGCACTGCCGCTAACACCACGGCGGCTAATGGCTCAGCACCGGCAAGCGAGACCCGAGTCACCGACGCCTTTGAACCTAAGCTTACCCAAGTGTCTTCTATCGACTTCCGCCGTATCGACGGCCTTATTGGCCGCGTGCTGATCAATCTAAGCGATAATAAAGCCGGGGTTGATATCATCGAAGAGGGCAGCAACGTCGTCGTCAACCTGATCGGTGCGCAATTACCCGCAGCGCTGGAAGAGCGCATCGATGTTCAGGATTTTTCTACCCCTGTGACCTTTGTCGACGCCATGGCCGATGGCAACAACAGCAGCATCCTGATCAAACCCTCCGCCCAACCTTACGACTATCTGGCGTATCAATCTGAAAATCAGCTGATCGTTGATTTCAAACCCATTACCGATACCGATGCCGAGGAGCGCCTGCGAGATCGTTTTCCTTATGTCGGTGAAAAACTCAGCCTTAATTTCCAAGACATAGACATTCGCTCGGTACTGCAGATTATTGCCGATGTGACCGATATGAACCTGGTCGTCAGCGATACCGTCAGCGGCAACATCACCCTGCGGTTGAAAAACGTTCCCTGGGATCAGGCGCTGGAGCTGGTACTAAAAACTAAGAGCCTGGATAAACGCCTCACGGGTAACGTGATGATGATCGCGCCCGCGGCCGAGATTGCCGAGCGCGAGCGCTTTGAGATCGAAACCAACAAACAGGTTAAAGAGCTGAAAGAGCCACAGACCGAGTTTATTCAGATCAATTACGCCAAGGCGACCGAGATCGTAGCGCTACTGGGCACCGAGCAGGGCCTGATGTCGACACGGGGAAAGGTACAGGCCGACCCTCGCACCAACACCCTGATCGTGCGTGATATAGATACTAGTATCACTAAAATCCGCAAGGCATTAAAAACCCTTGATATCCCTATACGTCAGGTGATGATCGAAGCCCGCTTGGTTACCGTACGCACCGATATCAGCAGCGAACTAGGCGTTAAGTGGGGATTGGGCTACCAGAGAAAGGGAAGCAACAACCGGGTGATCGTCGGCTCTAACGCCCCCGGCGATACCGCACAAGTGGGCACCTCGGGACTCGTGACCCCTACTAGCCTTAATGTCGATCTGGGCGCGACCAGCATTGGTGCATCCAGATTCGCTATCGGTATTGGCTCAAACAGCACCTTGCTGCAGATGGAGTTGTCGGCACTGCAAAGCGATGGTAACGCCGAGATCGTCTCACAACCCAAGGTGATCACCGCCAATGGCAAGACCGCTAGAATTGAATCGGGTGATGAGATACCCTTTCAGACCGTTGAAGATGGTGAGGTCAGCATTGAGTTTAAAAAGGTGGTGCTATCACTGGATGTTACCCCACAGATCACCCCTGACAACCGCCTGATTCTGGATCTCAAAGTTAATCAGGATTCGGTTGGCGAGGCGCTTCCCAACGGTGAGGTCGGCATTGTCACCAACATGGTTGAAACCCAGGTACTGGTCAATAATGGCGAAACCATCGTCCTTGGCGGGGTGTTCCAAAAACAGGAGTCGGAAAGTATTGCCAAGGTTCCGCTCCTGGGTGATATTCCCTACCTGGGGAGACTGTTCACTCGGACATCTCGCAGTAGCGACAAGACCGAGCTACTGATATTTATCACCCCTAAAATCATCGAAGAGAGCCTAAGCGCACGCTAAGGCAATGATAAGAGTCGCTATTTGAACTTGTTCCTAATTGGGCCTATGGGCGCTGGAAAAAGCACCATAGGCCGCATTCTTGCCCAAGAACTGCAACTGTCTTTCGTCGATTCCGATAAGGCTATCGAAGAGCGTGCGGGGGCCAATATACCCTGGATCTTTGACGTGGAGGGGGAGGCGGGGTTTCGCAAGCGAGAAGTTGGCGTCATCGATGAGCTGACTCAGAATGCCGACATGGTACTGGCTACAGGCGGCGGCGCGGTACTCGATGCTAATAACCGTCGCTGCCTGCAGACCCGCGGAACCGTTATCTATCTGCATGCGTCGCTGGAGCAGCAGATAGAACGCACCGCCAAAGACCGCAACCGGCCGTTGCTGCAAACCGAGAACCCCTCTAGAGTACTGGCAGAGCTGATGCGTAACCGCGATCCGCTCTACCAGGAGTGTTGTGATATGCTGATCCACACCGATGGCCGACGCCCTAAATCCGTGGCGCGAGATATTATCCGCCAACTCGAGCAACTCGATATTCTTCGCTAAGCCACCAGGAAACCGAGACCATGACCCTTCGACTGGATGTCGCCCTCGGCGACCGCAGCTACCCCATATTTATCGGCTCAGGATTACTGGATCAGCCTGATAGCTGGATTGGGACCATCCGCAGCAGCCAGGTGATGATCGTCACCAACGACACCATCGCACCGCTCTACCTCGAGCGGACGCGTCGGGCGCTGGCAGGCAAACAGCTCGCTACCGTCATCCTCCCCGATGGCGAGCAGTTTAAAAATCTAGACACCCTCGACAAGATCTTTACCGGACTCCTAGAGGCGCGCCATAACCGTACTACGACTCTAGTAGCACTGGGCGGAGGCGTGATCGGTGACATGACCGGATTCGCGGCTGCCTGCTATCAACGCGGGGTTGATTTTGTACAGATTCCAACCACCCTACTCGCCCAGGTTGACTCATCCGTAGGCGGCAAGACCGGCGTCAATCACCCTTTGGGTAAGAATATGATCGGCGCCTTTCATCAGCCACGCTGTGTGGTTATCGATACCGACACCCTCAACAGCTTAGCCGATAACCAACTAGCCGCGGGGCTGGCTGAGGTGATCAAGTACGGTCTGATTCTTGATTTGGACTTTCTGGGTTGGCTCGAAATCCATCTCGAACAGCTGCAAGCCAGAGATCCCGCCATGCTGGCCGAAGCGATCCACCGTTGCTGCCAGATCAAAGCCCGGGTGGTCGCCGAAGATGAAAAGGAGCAGGGCCAGCGCGCGCTGTTAAATCTCGGCCACACCTTCGGCCACGCCATTGAAACCCACACCGGTTATGGTAGCTGGCTACACGGTGAAGCCGTGGCCGTAGGCACACTATTGGCGGCAGACTTATCGTTGCGCTGCGGCTGGTTGGCACCCCAGGATATAGAGCGCATAACCGCGCTGTTCCAACGCGCTCACTTGCCCTTAACACCGCCACCACAGATGAGCGCTGCAGACTTTATGCGACTAATGGCGGTGGATAAAAAAGTATTGGACGGTCAACTGCGGTTGGTTCTGCTGCGCCAGCTGGGCGATGCTATAGTCAGCGACACATTTCCAGCGACTGCGCTCGCCGCCACCTTAGCCACCGCGACCGGTACCCCCTCGCACTCGACAGCTAAGCACGACTAGACCAGCATTTGCCACCGCCACTAGAGCCTGCACTAAAACCCATGGATAAACGGCCCCCTAGCACCGACCATAGCGGAACCCTGTTCGGTGAGACGGTTCCCACACTGGATCGTAAAAGCGGCTCGGGAGAGTACTATCTCCCAACAGCGCATATTCAGCTGCTAGAGCAAGTAGAACACCTCAGTCGTTACAGCCATTTTATCCAGATAATCACCGGCGTGAGCGGCAGTGGCAAAACAACACTGCTGCAGCAGTTCCACCCCGGCGCCGATGACCGTTCGGTGCAGATCTGCTGCATCCAAGCGCTGCCGGAGATGAGCCGCGCCGCACTGCTGGCCGAGCTGTGCCTGCAACTCAATATGAACGGTGATTGTTTCAACGTAACCGCAGACCCCTTTCAAGCCCTGATAGGTCATGCCGAGCTGCTAAAGCAGTTATCACGGCAGTGGTTGATCGTTATAGACGATGCTGAAAACCTAGCCTTAGACGCGCTAGAGCTGCTGTTCAATCAACTCTCGACCCTGGATGACGACGACGTCCGTCCCCATATAGTGCTGTTTGCCGCCCCTCAGATTAACCCGCTGATAGAAGCGCCCAGCCTACGCGAGGTCGTTAATAGCAGCTGCCACTTCATCGAGATGCCAACCCTCGATCGCGACGCGCTCAACAACCTGCTCGCGCACTGCTTCAGCGCAGCCTCAGCACGCTTAGATGAGACCCAGAGACAGCGTATCCACACGGACTCTTTAGGCCTACCCGGCCGCGTTGCTCGGGCCCTTGAGACGGTAAGTGCTGGTACAACCACAGCCAAACCAACCAACCACACCGCCACACCCTCTACTGCCCTGCGCTTATCCAGACCCTGGTATTTAAGATGGCCAGCCTTGGCGATCAGCCTGCTTGTGGGGCTGAGTGGCTGGTTGGTTTTATCTCCACAGTCGCGCAACGAACCCGCAGTCCAGCTGGCCGACGCCAGCAATCGCGTCCGTATCGAACTCAGTATCGAGCCCAAAGCCGAATCTAAGCTCAGCATTGAGTCTGAGCTCGACACCGCTCACCTCGACAACGGCTTTGAACAACGCCTGGCCCAAGCCAGGGCGGTGCAGGACGTCGAACAACAGCCTCTAGAGCAGCCCCATATCGCCCCCCCCCCTGCGATCGCCCCTCTGCTGAGCGGTTCGGAAACCCTGCTGCCCAGCCAGCAACTCGAACAGGCATCGATCAAAGCCGCATCCGAGCCGTTGATGGCCAGCACGGAAGCCACGAACCCCCCTCTACCGCAGCAGCAGCCTACCGCGACCCTAGCCCTTAAACTGCCCACGCCCGAGGCACAGCAACCGACGCTGCAACCGGATCTACCACTACAGCTAAAGTCATTGAGTCCAGTCACGGCCCAGCCCGAGCAACCGCCGTCCAAACCTAGTTATTTTGGCGATGGTCAGGCCCTGCTAACCTGGAACACCGAAGACTACACTCTGCAGCTGCTCGGCGCGCGCCGACAACAGAGCGTCATCGAGTTTATCGCCTCCATGCCCGAGTCCGACAAGCTGCGGTATTTCTCAACCCTTTATAAAGGCAAGCCCTGGTATGTCGTTGTCTACGGTAACTATCCCAGCCGTAATGCGGCGATGAGCGCCCGAGGCGATCTGCCACCACAACTGCGCGCACGTAACCCCTGGGCGCGGAGTATCGAGGGGATACAGGAGGATATCCGCAAGGGCAACCTCTGAGGGTTGATTTTACGCCTCCGACCTCACTTTATAGGAAAAAACACTTCACCGATTTGTTCTTAACCGCGTTCGCGGGTAAAATGCCTATCCATTTTTGTTACTAGCCACCTGGTCCGTATTCCAAAAAAACCTCCAGGAACTTGTTTTTAAAGACTTTTAGAGAGGTCTGTGAATGAACACTGGACTATATCGCCCTGGCGAATTTAAAGATAACTGCGGTTTTGGACTGATGGTCCATGTCGAAGGCACCAGCAGCCATGAACTGCTGCTCAAAGCGATCCAATCGCTCACCTGCATGACCCACCGTGGCGGTATTGCCGCCGATGGCAAGACTGGGGACGGCTGCGGCCTGCTGCTGCAGATGCCTGACAGCTTTATCCGTACCCTGGCGCAGCAGCACTTTAACACCGAGCTGGGACAGCATTACGGCGTCGGCATGATGTTCTTGTCGCAAGACGAGACCCTGGCTCAGCAAGCCCGCGAGCGCGTCAATCAAGAGATCGAAGCACAGGGCTTAACCCTGATCGGTTGGCGTGAAGTGCCCACCGACCCTAGCTCTTGTGGTCAAATCGCACTGGAAACCCTGCCTAAGATTGAGCAGGTATTCATCAGCTATGCTGGTAACGATAGCCAGAAATTGGCCGTCAGCCTATTTGTAGCCCGGCGTAAGGCTGAAATAGCCCTCGCCCAAGACCCAGACTTTTACGTCTGCAGCCTATCCAACTCAGTCCTCTCGTACAAAGGCTTAATGATGCCCGCCGACCTGACGCACTTCTATCAGGATCTGGGTGACGAGCGCATGGCCACCGCCATCTGCGTGTTCCACCAGCGCTTCTCGACCAACACCGCACCGCGCTGGCCGCTGGCCCAGCCGTTCCGAATTCTGGCCCACAACGGTGAAATCAACACCATTGAAGGCAACCGCAGCTGGGCAAACGCCCGTGTCAGCAAGTACGAAACCGAACTGCTGCCCAGCCTGCATGATTTGATGCCGATTGTGAACACTACCGGTTCAGACTCCTCCAGTCTCGACAACATGGTGGAACTGCTACTGACCGGCGGCATGGATCTGTACAAGGCGCTGCGGTTGGTCGTCCCCCCTGCTTGGCAGAACGTCGAAATTATCGATCCCGATCTGCGCGCTTTTTACGAGTACAACTCCATGCACATGGAGCCCTGGGATGGCCCGGCCGGATTGGTGATCACCGATGGTAAAACCGCGGTCTGCATGCTCGACCGTAACGGTTTGCGTCCCGCACGCTGGGTGCTGACCAAAGATGGCATCCTCTGCACCGCGTCTGAGATCGGCACCTATGACTATAAGCCCGAAGACGTCGTCGCCAAGGGTCGGGTCGGTCCCGGGCAGATGCTGGCGGTCGACACCCTCACCGGCGAAGTCCTGCATACCGATGATATCGACCAGCGCCTGAAGAGTGAGCACCCCTACAAAAAGTGGCTGCGTGATAGCTCATTCCGGCTGCAAGCCACGCTGAACGATCGTGACCTGTCATTCCAGGAGTTCACCCCAGAGCAGCTAAAAGTTCATCAGAAGATGTACCAGGTCAGCTTTGAAGAGCGCGATCAGATTATCCGTCCTCTGGCTGAAACCTCACAAGAGGCCGTCGGCTCGATGGGTGATGACACGCCGATGGCGGTCCTATCACATCGCATCCGCCCGCTGTACGACTACTTTCGCCAACAGTTCGCCCAGGTGACCAACCCACCGATCGATCCGCTGCGCGAAGCGATCGTCATGTCGCTGGAGACCTGTCTGGGTGCCGAGCGCAATGTGTTTGATGACTCCGAACAGCATGCGTTGCGGATCATTCTGGCGTCCCCCGTACTCTCGCCACGTAAATACCATAAGATCTTCTATAACGAGATTCCGGGATTTGAGACCCACGCGCTGAGCCTCAACTATGATCCACTGCTAGGGCTCAAGCAGGCGATTGCAGTGCTGTGTGAGAGCGCCGAACAAGCCATTCGGGCCGGCACCACCATTCTGATCTTGACCGATCGTAATATCAAAGAGGGCTCTCTGCCGATTCACGCCCTGATGGCGACCGGCGCGGTTGACAGCCATCTGCGTGCTAAGGGCCTACGCTGCAACTGCAACCTGGTTATCGATACCGGCACCGCCCGCGACTCACATCAGATCGCGGTTCTGCTGGGCTGCGGCGCCAGCGCGGTGTACCCCTACCTGTCCTATCGGATTATCAATGACATGGTGGCGCGCGGCGAGTTGCTCAGTGATGAGATTACCTGCCACACCAACTATCGCAAGGGTATCAACAAGGGTCTGATGAAGATCCTCTCTAAGATGGGGATCTCCACCATCGCCTCCTATAGAGCCGCCAAGTTGTTTGAGGCAGTGGGCTTGGGCGAAGAGATTGTTGACACCTGTTTTACCGATATCGTCAGCCGCATCAAGGGCGCAAGCTTCTATGACTTCCAACGTGAGCAACAACTGCTCGCTGACGATGCCTGGAAGCTACGCAAGCCCATCGAGCAGGGCGGACTGCTCAAGTATATTCATGGTAAGGAGTACCACGCCTACAATCCGGACGTAGTGCGTACCATTCAACAGGCGGTTAAGAGCGGTGACTACGGCATCTATAAGGAGTTCGCAGCGCTGGTCAATGAACGCCCGGTCGCCACCCTGCGCGACCTGTTCAAACTCAAGCAGGTCACCCCGGTACCGCTGAACGAAGTCGAACCGATCGAAAACCTGTTCAAGCGCTTCGATTCTGCGGCGATGTCGCTGGGCGCGCTGTCTCCGGAGGCGCACGAAGCGCTGGCGATGGCGATGAACGACTTGGGTGGGCGCTCAAACTCCGGCGAGGGCGGCGAAGACCCGGCTCGTCATGGCACCAACCGTCGCTCTAAGATCAAGCAGATCGCCTCAGGGCGTTTCGGGGTCACCCCGCACTACCTGGTCAACGCCGAGGTGTTGCAGATCAAGGTAGCCCAGGGCGCCAAGCCCGGTGAGGGCGGCCAGCTACCCGGCGGAAAAGTCAATAAGCTGATCGCCTCGCTGCGCTACGCGGTACCCGGTGTCACCCTGATCTCGCCACCGCCGCACCATGATATCTACTCGATAGAGGATCTGGCGCAACTGATTTTTGATCTCAAGCAGATCAACCCAGAAGCGCTGGTGTCGGTCAAACTGGTGTCACGCCCTGGGGTCGGCACCATCGCCGCGGGTGTTGCCAAGGCTTATGCCGACCTGATCACCATCTCCGGCTATGACGGCGGCACTGCAGCCAGCCCGATCTCCTCGATCCATCATGCCGGCTCACCCTGGGAGATCGGCCTGTCTGAAACCCATCAGGCGCTGGTGATCAACAATCTACGCGGCAAGGTACGGGTACAGACCGACGGCGGCCTGAAGACCGGCCTCGACGTGGTGAAAGCCGCGATCCTAGGTGCCGAAAGCTTTGCCTTCGGTACCCTGCCGATGGTGTCGCTGGGATGCAAATTTCTGCGTATCTGCCACCTCAACAACTGCGCCACCGGTGTTGCCACCCAGAACGACTACCTGCGCTCCAAACATTTCATCGGCACCGTCGAGATGGTGAAAAATCTGTTCACCTTTATCGCCGAAGAGACCCGTGAGTGGATGGCCAAGCTCGGCGTGCGCTCCCTGGAAGAGCTGGTGGGGCGTACCGACCTGCTGGAAATCCTGCCGGGGGTGACCGATAAACAACAGCGTCTGGATCTAACCCCGATCCTGTTCAATGATGCACTTGATCGCAGCAAACCTCAGACCTGCCAGCAGCCGCAGAACACTCCGTTCGATACCGGGCCACTTAACCTGAGTATTGTCGAGGCGACTCGCGATGCGATCGCGACCAAGCGTGGCGGTGAGTTCAACTTCGCCATTACCAACTGCGATCGCTCGGTCGGTGCCCGAGTCTCAGGCGAGATCGCCAAGCAACACGGCAACCTGGGCATGGCCGACGCCCCGATCAAGATCAACCTCAAAGGTGTGGCTGGGCAGAGCCTGGGCGTTTGGAACGCTGGGGGGCTGGAGCTGGTTCTCGAAGGCGATGCCAACGATTACGTCGGCAAAGGCATGGCGGGCGGCAAGATCGTCATCTATCCGCCGGCTGGCAGCCAGTTTGAGACCCAAAACACCTCGATCATCGGCAACACCTGCCTATACGGTGCCACCGGTGGCAAGTTGTTTGCGGCCGGTTGTGGCGGCGAGCGTTTCGCGGTGCGCAACTCCGGCGCCCATGCGGTCATCGAAGGTGCCGGCGATCACTGTTGCGAATACATGACCGGCGGCCTGGTCACGGTACTGGGCAACACCGGCTACAACTTCGGTGCCGGGATGACCGGTGGTTTCGCCTACGTACTGGACCTGGATCGCACCTTCGTGGACAAATACAACCACGAGCTGGTCGAGATCCATCGGATCAGTAATTACCATATGGAGGAGTATCGTAACCACCTCCATGCGGTGATCAGCGAATTCGTCAACGAAACCCAGAGCGCCTGGGGTCAGCAACTTCTGGATAACTTTGAGGACGTTATCAGCAAATTCTGGCTGGTGAAGCCGAAAGCGGCAGGATTAGGCGAGTTGCTCAACAACATGCGGCAACGTCCTGAATAAGCAGGTTTGCACAGGTTATCCCAAAGTTTCGCCCCGCGGTCTCTCGACCCGGGGCTGATAGATGAGGACTAGGTGTCATGAGTGAACGCCTGCATAACGATTTTCAATTTATCGAACTCAAGCGCGAAGAGCCGAGCAAGGTATCGGCCCGGACCCGCAAGAAAGAGTTCGCCGAGATTTATCACAATTTCGATGCTAACCAGGCCGCAGGCCAGGCGCACCGGTGCCTGGAGTGCGGCAACCCCTATTGTGAATGGAAGTGCCCGGTGCACAACTACATTCCCGACTGGCTGAAGCTGGTGTCCGAGGGCAATATTCTCGAAGCCGCAGACCTGTGCCACCAGACCAACTCGCTACCCGAAGTCTGTGGCCGCGTCTGTCCGCAGGATCGTCTCTGTGAAGGCGCCTGCACCCTCAACGAGGGCAATTTCGGTGCCGTGACCATCGGCGCGATTGAGAAACATATCACCGATACTGCAATGGCCATGGGCTGGAAGCCCGATATGTCCGGCGTTATAGCGACCGGCAAGCGGGTCGCCATCGTCGGTGCGGGCCCGGCAGGTATCGCCTGCGCTGATATTCTGGCGCGCAATGGCGTCAAAGCCATAGTGTTTGACCGCCATCCCGAGATCGGCGGTCTGCTGACTTTCGGGATCCCCGAATTCAAGCTGGAAAAAAGTGTGATGGTGCGGCGGCGCACGATTCTGGAAGAGATGGGTATCGAGTTCCGCCTTAATACCGAGATCGGCAAGGATATCGCCTTCGAGACCCTGCTCGAGGAGTACGACTCGGTATTCCTCGGCATGGGCACCTATACCTCGATGAAAGGGGGTTTCCCCGGCGAAGAGCTCGACGGCGTGTACGATGCCCTGCCCTTCCTGATCTCCAACGTCAACAACTGCCTGGGTTATCCGCAGGATGACCAGGGATTCATTAATCTAAAAGGCAAGAAAGTCGTGGTACTCGGTGGTGGCGATACCGCCATGGACTGTAACCGCACCTCGATTCGCCAGCAGGCCGCCAGCGTTCACTGTGCCTATCGCCGTGACGAAGCCAACATGCCTGGATCGCGCAAAGAGGTGCTCAACTCCAAACAGGAGGGGGTGCAGTTCCTCTTCAACCGCCAACCCGTAGAGATCGTCGGCGAAAATGGCAAAGTCACCGGTATCAAGCTGGTCACCACCGCGCTGGGTGAGCCCGATGCCAATGGCCGTCGCCGTCCCGAAGTGGTCGAAGGCAGCGAACAGGTCGTGGCTGCCGATGCGGTATTGGTCGCCTTCGGCTTCAGCCCAAGCCCTGCGCCCTGGTTCGAACAGTTTGGCATCACCCAAGACCCCAGTGGCCGGGTGCTCGCCCCTGAAGCCAGCGACTTTCCCTTCCAGACCAGCAACCCGAAGATTTTTGCCGGTGGTGATATGGTCCGCGGATCGGATCTGGTGGTCACGGCCATCGCCGAAGGTCGCAAGGCCGCCGAAGGGATCTTGGATTACCTGGACGTTTAACGCGCCGTAACGGGGCCTCCCTACCCCGCTCCCTTGCAAAGGCATGTCATGACGTGCCTTTTTTTTGTCCTAAGCCTTATACTAGACGGCAATTTTATTGGTAGATCGAGACCCGCTTCTATGTCAGAACAGTATCCAGAACTGAAAAATGATCGTTTCTTGCGTGCGCTGCTGCGCCAGCCCGTCGATGTCACCCCGGTATGGATGATGCGTCAAGCCGGGCGCTACCTACCCGAATATAAGGCCACCCGCGCCACCGCCGGTGACTTTATGAGCCTGTGCATGAATGCCGATTTCGCCTGTGAAGTCACCATTCAGCCTCTCGAACGCTACCCGCTGGATGCGGCCATCCTGTTTTCCGACATCCTCACCATCCCCGATGCGATGGGACTCGGGCTGTATTTCGAGACTGGCGAAGGCCCTAAATTCAAGAAAGTCGTGCGCAGCGCGTCAGACGTGGCCGCGTTGCCGATTCCTGATGCCGCCAGCGATCTGGGCTATGTCATGAACGCGGTCAAGACCATCCGTCATGAGCTGAACGGCCGGGTGCCGCTGATCGGCTTCTCCGGTAGCCCCTGGACGCTGGCGACCTATATGGTCGAAGGCGGCTCGTCGAAGGATTTCCGTCACGTCAAACGGATGATGTTCGAGACCCCAGAGGTGATGCACGCGTTGCTCGACAAACTCGCGCAAACGGTGATCGCCTATCTGAACGAGCAGATCCGCTCGGGCGCCCAGGCGGTACAGATCTTCGATACCTGGGGTGGCGTGCTCAGCACCAGCTGTTATAACGACTTCTCGCTCAAATATATGCAGCAGATCGTCAACGGGCTGATTCGCGAACATGACGGCCGTAAGGTTCCGGTAATTCTGTTCACCAAGAACGGCGGCCAGTGGTTAGAAAGTATCGCCAATACCGGCGCCGACGCCGTAGGCCTCGACTGGACCACCGATATCGACAACGCCCGGGCACGCATCGGCGCCCAAGTCGCCATTCAGGGTAATATGGACCCCTGCGTCCTCTATGCCGGCAAGGATCGCATCCGCGCCGAGGTCGAAGATATACTGTCGCGCTTTGGTCATAACCCCGGCCACGTGTTCAACCTAGGTCACGGCATCCACCAGTTCGTCGATCCGGCACATGCCGGCTACTTCGTCGAAGCGGTGCACGAGCTGAGCGCCAAATACCACGCTTAACTCCCTAGATCCAGGCCCTCAGACCCGGATCTAGCCTCCCCCTCAAAAGCCCCGCTCTGGCCACTCCGCAGCGGGGCTTGTCTCTTTCCAGGACGCTCCAGATCCGCCGAACAGGCTTGCGCCTCCGCCCTTGTAATGAAAACTACTATGAAAAATAACTACTATTAGTTATTGCTGATACTGACAATCCTGAGCCGCTTTACCCTAGCGCTACAGCTAACCACCACCCAGACCTGCACATTTATGACTATGCTTTATCTACCGGAGTGCGACAAGATACCTGATAGTTAGGGAGTAAGAGTACCAATGGAGCTGCATGTAGAGGTCATCAAGGCGTGCCTGAACTGTATCCGCGACGCCCTTATCATCATCGACGATCAGGGCGCTATCGAATACTGGAATCCTCAGACTGAGCAGCTGTTCGGCTACAGCGCCGACGAGCTGCATGGCAAAGCGCTGCAGCAGCTGATCACTCCTCAAACCTACCGTCAGTGCCTCGATGCCACGCACCCGCAGTTCAGCGCCACCACCAGCAGAGAGGCGTTCGCCAAACCCCTCGAGGTCGAAGCACTGAGGCGCGACGGCAGCCTCTTTCCTGCCGAACTCAGCCTCTCCAGTATTCAAGACCAAGAGCGTTGCTACCGTATCATCATCATCCGCGATAACAGCGAGCGTATCGCGACCCGGCTGCGCCTCGCCAGCCAAGAGCGCTGGCAACACGCCTTCGACAGCCTCAACACTAAAGCGCTGCACCAGCAAAGCCGCAAACAGCTGCTGGACAGTGCATTAATACAGATCTGCAGCGCAGCGGGAGCCCCTTTCCACCAGCAGGGCGCCCTCTTCATGCTCGACCGCGACAATCACCTGAGGCTGGAAGCAAGCCACCAGCTGAGTCCCGTTCAACAGCAGCGGGCCGAAGCTGTTGGCCGCCAACACCGCCCCTGCGAACCAGCGTTAACCCCGAGCGTCGTAGCGACGGCGATGGAGGGCGTGTTTGGCGCGCAGGATCGGCACTATAGCTTCCCGCTGATCGATCCTAAGCAACGCCACCTGGGGGTGCTAGTGCTCGCCATCGACGGGCAGGCTCAGCCGACTGCCGAGCAGGTCGGCGCGCTGCAACGGCTGGCCAACAGTGTGACGACCCTGATCGACCGCCAGCGGCTCTACAGCCAAAATAGCCTGTTGCAGCAGATCATCGAGCAGAGTCCCATCGCCATCGCCATCACCGATGCCCAGGCGCGATTCAAATACGTCAACCCGCAGCTCTGCCAGGTAACCGGCTACTCCCGTGATGAGCTGCTCGGCAACACTCCACGCTTAATCAGCTCCGGTAAAACACCCCTAACCCTGTATCAAGATCTGTGGGCCACCATCACGAGTGGCCAGACATGGCGCGGCCAGATCCGTAACCGCAAGAAGAGTGGCGAGCTATTCTGGGAGTCGCAGATCATCTGGCCGGTGCTAGACGATAACGGCATAATCAGCTATGTGGCGCTGAAAGAGGATATTAGCCAACACAAGATGTTTCAGACTAGGCTAAAAAAGCTGGCCACCCACGATGCCTTAACCGGCCTGCCTAACGAACTGCTGCTGCGTGATCGTATCGACCAGGCGATCGTCAAAACCAAGCGTGATGCTAGCCGCTATCTACTCTGTGCGATCGACATCAAACAGCTACGCCTGGTGAACGAGAGCCTGGGACTAGCGGTCGGCAATGCGCTGCTCAAGGAGGTCGCCACCCGACTACAAACCCTGTTCAGGAGGGCCGATACCATCGCCCGGCTGGCGGCAAATACCTTTGTGCTGATCTGCAACACCCAGAACAACACAGCGATAGCTACAAAAATAGAGGCCCTCTGTGCCGACCCCTTTATCTCCGCCGCCTCGGACATCCCCATCGAGGTCTACGTCAGCACTCTCGAACTCAGCAGCCCCGGCCTAGATAGCGAGACCCTGTTGCAACAGCTCACCACCACCCTGCATCGGGCCAAAGCGAGCGACTGTCGCATCCCGATAGGCTACGACAGCCGTTTTGATAGCACGGCACGGGCGGTGCTCTCGCTAAAACACGACCTCAGCCTGGCCCTCAGCCGCGACCAGTTTCGGCTCTGGTACCAACCCAAGGTCAACATCCTCACCGGCCGGGTGATAGGCGCCGAAGCCCTGATTCGCTGGCAGCACCCAGAGCGCGGCATGGTATCGCCACTGGAGTTTATCGGCCAGGCCGAGAGCAGCGGCCAGATCATCGAAATCGGCCGCTGGGTGATCCAGGAGGTGATCCGTCAGCTCGGCGTCTGGCGTGACAACGACCAGTTCTACCAACCGGTGTCGCTGAATATATCTGCTCGGCAACTCTCCGATCCCCTGTTGCTGCAGACTATTATCGACAGCCTAGCAGAACACCGGGTCGATCCGGGGCAGATCGAGCTGGAGCTGACCGAATCGATACTGGTGGAGGATTCGTTAGCGGTACGCCAGATACTCAACCAATGCGCCAGCCTGGGGCTGAAGATCGCCCTCGACGACTTCGGTACCGGTTACTCCTCGCTGGCGTATATCAGCAAGCTACCTATCCATACGGTGAAAATTGATCGTTCATTTGTCCAGGGCGTCGATACGGATCCGCACGCCGCGGTCATTGTCAAAAGCACCCTGTCGATGTGTCGGGAGCTGGGGATCAACACTATCGCCGAAGGGGTAGAAACCGAAGCCCAGGGGCGCTTTATGAGCCGCCACGGCTGCCAGCAGATCCAGGGCTATCTGTTCAGCAAGCCGCTGCCCGCCGATGAGTTTGCCGCGCTGGCGCAGCAGGGCTTTACCGCGCAGGAAACCTCCGATCGCGACCAAGAGACCCTGGTCATCCTTGACGATGAACAACAGATTCTTAACGCCCTACGCCGCACGCTGCATCGCTCCCACTACAAGCTGCTGCTCACCACCTCACCCGATCAGGCACTGGAGTGGCTGGCCACCTACGAGGTCGGAGTAGTAATTACCGACCAGCGGATGGCGGCGATCTCGGGGGTCGAATTCCTACGCAAGATCAAACTCAGCCACCCAGATACTAGCCGGATGATCTTAAGTGGCTACGGCGACCTGGATACCATCACCGAGGCCATCAATGAAGGCTCGGTGTTCCGTTTCCTCTCCAAACCCTGGGCCGAGCAGGATCTTATAGGCAATATCGATGCCGCTTTCGACCATCACAAGCGGCGCAGCTCGCTGCTGAAAAAAGCGGCGTTATTAGATCAAATCCATCGTGATGGCCACCTCAACGCTGCCGACTACAGCCTGGACATACCGTTAATCGATGCCGAGCATGCCGAACTGATCGAGCAATACAATCTGCTCGCTGATGCCTATTTTAGCGATAGCGACCCGTCGCTCATTATCGATCTCTACAACAGATTTACCGACAGCTACCACCAACACTTCACGCGTGAAGAGGCTACCATGACCGCGATACGCTACCCACAGATCCAGCGCCATAAGCAGGAACATGAGCGCCTGTTGGCCAGGCTGGCCGAGCAGGGCACGCGCCTGAACAACCACGACGACAGCCTCAATCTGTACCAGCTGATCTGCTTTTTAAAAGAGTGTGTTGGCACCCATATCCAGGAGTGGGATCTGCCGATCGGCCGGTACTGGGCCGATCGGCAGCAGAGGCATAACCTCAGCGTCGAATAGCCGTGCTCTGTGAAGAGCAGAGCAAAGAAGGACAAAAGCCGAGGCGGACAGGGATGGCGCCTCGGCTAGCAATAGTTATCAGCCCGCCAGAGCCGCCTTCTGTAGGACAATCAATTCGTTAATGCCTTTCGATGCCAGTGCCAGCATGCTGCTCAGTTCATCCTGGCTAAAGGTTTCGCCCTCGGCGGTGCCCTGGATCTCGACGAAGCCACCGGCCTCGGTCATGATCACATTCATATCGGTTTCCGCCTTGGAGTCCTCGGCGTAGTCCAGATCCAATACCGGCTGGCCTTTGTAGACCCCCACCGATACCGCCGCCAGCATCCCCTTGATGGGGTTGCCTTTCATGGCACCGTTTTTATCCTTCTTCAGGAAAGCGATCGCATCCATCAACGCCACACAGGCACCGGTGATCGACGCCGTACGGGTGCCGCCATCGGCCTGAATCACGTCGCAATCGATGGTAATAGTGTTCTCGCCCAGCTTTTTCAGATCCAAAATAGCGCGTAACGAGCGACCGATCAGTCGCTGAATCTCCACCGTGCGTCCACCCTGCTTACCGCGAGTCGCCTCCCGATCCATGCGTGAGCCAGTCGAGCGCGGCAACATCCCATACTCAGCGGTCACCCAGCCCGAACCACTGCCTCGCAGAAAACGCGGCACACCCCGGGCCACCGACGCGGTGCAGAGCACCTTGGTGTTGCCAAACTCCACCAATACCGAGCCTTCGGCATGCATGCTGTAGTGACGGGTAATACGGATATCGCGCAACTGGTCATGGGCACGACCGCTGGGACGCATAGCATCAATACCGAGAGTCTTGAGTTGTTCAGAAAGAGAAGCGCTCATCGAAAGACCTTAACTAGAAAATGTGAAGCGAAGCAACCCTAGCCCCCGCCGTTAACCGGTTGCTAGAATGGTACCCCTAAAAAAGATCAACGATTTTAATCGAGAACCGCGCCAATGACACGTAGCATGACCGCTTTCGCCCGCCAGCAGCACGAACAGACCGAAGGCACCCTGGTCTGGGAGATCCGCTCCGTCAACCACCGCTACCTAGAACCCCAACTGCGGCTGCCCGACAGCTTCCGCGAACTCGAAGGGCCACTGCGCGACCGGCTGCGCAAAGCCCTGCAACGCGGCAAAGTGGAGTGTAACCTGCGCTTCCATCCGAGCGACGCGAACAACAATCAACTCAGCGTCAACCTCGACCTCGCCACCCAGGTTCGCGATGCCGCCCAACAGCTCACCGAGCTACTGGTCAATCCCGCCCCTATCGATGCCCTTGAACTGCTGCGCTGGCCCGGCGTACTCCAGCAAACCGAGCTGGATATCAAAGCGCTACACCAGAGTGCGCTGCGACTGTTCGATACCGCCATCAACGAGCTGATCGACAACCGCCACCGCGAAGGCGCCGAGCTGGCCCAGCTGATCAGCCAACGCCTAGATGCCATAGCCGAGGTCGTCACCCAAGTGCGCAGCCGCCTGCCCGAGATCCTGGCCAAACAGCGGCTTAACATTCTCAACCGCCTCGATGACGCCCAGGTCAACCTAGACTCCAACCGCCTCGAACAGGAGATGGTGCTGCTGGCTCAAAAAGCCGACGTCGCCGAAGAGCTCGACCGCCTCGACACCCATCTCATCGAAGTGCGCCGAGTGCTCGGCCAACAAGACGCCAGCGGCCGCCGCCTCGACTTCCTGATGCAGGAACTCAACCGCGAAGCCAACACCCTATCCTCCAAATCGATCGTCAGCGAGACCACCCAGTGCGCGGTAGACCTCAAGGTGCTGATTGAGCAGATGCGGGAGCAAATTCAGAATATAGAATGAAGTTTAAGTGATATCCAGAGAACAACAACAAACACTTAAAGCCCTTTAAACTATTAATCGAAAATACCGAGCATACCACCATGAAAGACAATCACTGGAACATGCCTGCGAACAAGAAAATGGCGCTATTTATAGCCAAGAAGCAGCTGGTCAGTCTCGTACATGATGCGGTAAAGCTTGAGGGAATAAATTTCACCATCCCCGAAGTTCAGACGCTGCTGGAGGGCATCACGGTAGGCGGTCATAAGCTGTCTGATCAGACCATCGCGGTCAATCAGGGCAAAGCCTGGGAACAGCTGTTTGACTGGCTGAAGCAAGATCTATTCGTCCTGTCGAAAGAGCGCGCCTGTAACCTGCATGCAATAGCCGGAAAAGAGGAGGCTATGGAGTGGGGAGTGTTCAGAACCGGCCAGGTATTTATCTCGGGCACTGACTACGCGCCACCACACCACTCGGAACTTGACGGACTGTTCTCAAAACTGATCGGTGAGATCTTAGAAACCAATGATGTCTACTATCAACAGCACTTGGGTTTTAGACAATAGCGACACTGTTTTTCCAACACCCGCGTCTCTAAGTTGCATTGAAAGCCAAGGTCAAGCGACGGGTAGTTTGGTGGGCATCTCAACAGGATGTCCAGCCAGGGCTTTAGCAACGCCATCGCAGCTTAAAATCTGAACGGCCCTATACTTTAGTCACCTGCTGCCACCAAAGTTGCAGGGCAGATTGTCGACAATTGATCCTCAGCCTCCTAACCTGTGACGGCCCGATAAGCGCTTTAACATATTGAGCCTTGACGGCCCATTGTCGCTGTACGCATACATAAAAATAATAGCGATGACAGAATTCACTCACTATTATTTTAAGGAATTATGCATGGCACGTACTGAGCGCAAGCATGGAGAGGTGCATCCGTATTGGGCTGCCGGCCCCTTCAAAATTCGACTTCCCTTTATTCACTACCGCTGGGAGATGGCGGAAACGATCCAGGCGCTGATCATGTTCGTGGTCGCGATGGCGATGATTCCGTTGCTGGAGAAGTACCTCGGTCTACCCTACGACGTAGCGCTGGCCTATGTCGTGGTCTGCGGTATCGGCTTTATGCTACCCAACCTGCTAGGATCACCCTTCGTGCCAGGCTGGATCACTCCGGCCATCCCGGTAGTACTGTTGTTTATCGGCCAGTTCGAGCCCGGCCCTGACGCCATCAGGGCGCTGGTGGGGCTGCAGCTGGTGGTCACCTTTATCTTCTTCTTTTTGGGCATTACCCGCCTGGGTACCAAGCTGATCAACCTGTTTCCCAGCTCGATGAAGGCCGGCATCCTGCTGGGTGCCGGTATCGCCGCCATCACTGGTGAGATCTCTGAGGGCGGCCGTCTGGCTAACACGCCGATCTCGCTGATGCTCGGCTTTGCCGTGACCGGTTACGTACTGTTCTCACTCTCCTTTCGCGATCTGATCGAAAAGCATCGCTGGGCCAAGATCATCTCCAGTTACGGCATGGTTCCCGGTACGCTAGTGGCCATGGGCATCGGCTGGATCGTCGGTGAATACACGCTTCCCGATATCCAGTTCGGTTTCTCTGCCCCCGCCTTCGGCGAGATGTGGAACTACCTACCCTGGAGCGTCGGCTTCCCCGGCATCGAAATCCTGTGGATGGCGATTCCCACGGCGATCATCGCCTACATCATCGCGTTTGGTGACATCATCGTCGGCCAGAGTTTACTAGACCGGGTCGATCACCTGCGTCCTGACGAAAAGATCGAGGTCGATGTTGACCAGGTGCATATCATCACCGGGATCCGCAATTTGATGCACAGCCTGTTCGCACCCTACCCGGGTCTTGCCGGCCCGCTGTTCACCGGTGCCATGGCGACCATTGCCGAGCGTTACCGCTACGGCCGGAGCGCGATGGATACCATCTACAGTGGCGCAGGCATCTTCTGGATCGTCGCGTTCCTGGCGCTGTTTATGCTGCCGCTGGTCACGCTGTTCAAGCCGGTACTGCCGATCGCACTGTCCATCACCCTGCTGATCACCGGTTACCTGTGTATCAGCGTCGCCGTCGAGCAGGTCGACAACGCCACCTCTATGGGTGTTGCGGGTACCATGGGCGTCGCCTTGGCTGTCTATGGCGCGGCTTGGGGCCTAGGCGTTGGCGTGGTGCTCTATCTGCTGATCGAGAAACGCAGCAAGAGAGCCCTAGCCGAGCATGCGGGGGAGCTACCTGAGGAGCCGATTCACATCGTAGAAAAAGCCTCCGACTTTGGTAACGCCTGACCCTCAGGCCTAGCCGACACCGAGGGCTTCGGCTATAAAGCCCTCGGTTCACCCGCAACGCACGCTAGTGCATCGTTTGAGCCTCTGCAGATCACCGCCTCATCCGCTCCGCCTACACAGCAACAGGGCAAGTCCGGCTTGGGATTTCAAAATCATTGCTTTACGTCAAACCGGAAAAAACTCAATCGGGACCTTGGTCGTTACCGTCGGCACTCCCGGCTTGGATCCGAAATCGATCCGCTTGATCAACAGCAACAGTTTCTTCTCCAGCGTTTCGGCGTTTAACTCAGTGTAGGTGATCCGGCTACCCGTGACCTCGCCCGTGGGTGAAATGGTAATACTGACGACCACCTTACCCCGCAGGCGGGGATCCTTTCTCAGCTCGCTGTTGTAGATCAAGTAAATCGCGCGCTTATTGCGATTAAGGACTTCCTGGATCTCAGCTTCACTGCGAACTTGGTTGAACTCATCCCCCTTGACCGGCCCTATCGATGGGCTTCCAGAACCAGCCACGGGGCCGGTCCCGGTACCGACTGAGGACGCTGGCCGATATCCTTGCAACGCCAGTAAGGCCTCTGAACTCGGAGCCATTACACCAACACCACCACTGCCTCGGGTCACCCCCGCCGCCAGCCGGTCGGCGCTGGCCAGTCCTCTCTCAGCAGCGCTCTGCCTACCTTCCGACAGCCCCTGCAGCCGCCGATTCTGGACATTCGCTGAGGCAATCGTTGGTGCCATCTCGGCCAGTTCTGACAATGATCCGCTCAACGCCAGGACACCGATGCTGGCCACCGAGTCAGTCTTCGCGGCCGGCCCTTCGAGCTGCGACCGAACTGCGGGCGGTAACGATTCGAGGTTCGAACCCTCGGCGCCGGTCAGGCTTCTGCTGGCCTCGGTATCTTTTCTGGCGACCAAGGCGGGCTTGGTCGCAGCTGATGTTGAGACCACCACCCGGTCTTCAGTCGCAACAGCGTCCGTGGTCGCTACCGCTGCTTTTGCCGCATCAGCCGGTTGTTTTTCTGCAGCCGGCGCTGGCGCGGGGACCTGGCGACCGCCAAGGGTGACCGGATCGGCGATAATTCGCGCTAGGCGCGCTGGTAGCATGGCGACATCGGGTATTTCAACCGGCGGCACCACCACCCGGGGTACGATCAGGCTGAGGGTCAAAAAAACCGTCATCGTGAACGCCAGAATGCGCCGGTATCGACGCTCCTCCTCGGCGGACCCTGACCAGGGTAATGATGGCTGCAGATAGACCGTCATAAAATCGATCCCGTCACGGTGCCCGCGGTTGCGTTGAGCGTTGCAGCACCGACAGCGAAATCTGATCGTAGCCGGCAAGGGTACAGGTCAACATCACCTTCTTCAGCAACCTGAACGGAATTGACCTGTCGCCCATGATGGTGATTTCGGTAGCGCTAGCAACCGCCTTGGGTCTATTCCCCTGGGGTTCAGCGCCCATTTGCCGATTAGGCCGGGATGTTTGATCGGGCTGCGCCGTGCCCCCCGGCTGCGCGGCCTGGCTGGAGCGTTGCTTGAGCAACGCGGTCCTCAAGCTACCGATCTCCTGCCCGGCAGCATCCAGGCTAGCTACCGCATCGGCCACGGGCTCACCCTGCAGCAGGATATGCCGAGGGGTAATGGTAATGACCGGCGTATCCCGGGGCTTCTGGTTGGCCAGTGACTCGGGCAAGCTGACAGGGTCGTCATCGGCCACCGAGGTATAATCCGATGAGTGGGCCAGAAAAAAGAACACCAGGATGGTAAACACATCCATCAGCGCCACCAGATTTAGCTGGAATCGGCCCCCGGATCGACGCTGACGATACTGGATTGAACGCGAAGATTGGGCGATACGGCTCATTGCCGCGGCCCTGGGGATAACGTCGCTACCACCTCACCCAGCACCAGATTGGGAAACAGCGGCTGCTGCGCCCTACCCTCATCCTGGGCCAGCGGTTTGATTCGCACGCTATCCATCACCTGTACCAGCACCGCATAGGGTATTTGCGGTTCGAGCAAGATGGTGGCGTCGCGACCGTCGGGAAAGCGGCGCTTGAGATCCGCCAGCAGGGTGGCCAATTCAACCCAGTCGTCGCCATCGGCGGTTCTGTTCACCAGAACTGGCCGACCCTGGCCGGCAAAGCCAACTTCGATACTGGCGGCACGGACCACCAGCCGCAATTGCAGCAGATCGGCGCTGACAGGCTGAGCAGCGTTGTCAGCCGGGGCTCGCAACTCCAGAATGGTGATACCGGAAAACACCGCTGAAATCAGCAGAAAGGGGATCAAGATCACCATCAGGCTGAGAAAAGCGGTGACGTCGACCTGGGCGCTATCCCGCCCGACTCGGGCGCGCCGGCGCTGCAGTATCCGCCCCCTGCTCATACGCCTTCACTCTGCTTGTCAACGCCGCTGCTGATCAGATTGGAGACTTTGACCACCGCCATTTCCAGACTGTCCACCAGTTGCGAGGTCTTGGTCTGCATATAGGCATGGGCCAGCAACAATGGAATCGCCACCATCAGCCCAAAGGCGGTGGTATTCATCGCCACCGAGATACTGGCCGAGAGCAGATCGGCCTTATCGGCGGGATCCACCTCAGCCAACACAGAAAAGGCTTCGGTCAATCCCATGATGGTACCGAGCAAGCCCAGTAAGGTGGCGATATTGGCGAAGGTAGCCAGATAATGGGTGCGTTTTTCCAGCCGCGGAATAAACTCCAGCACCCCCTCCTCCATCGCCATCTGCACGTCTTCAGCATTGGCGTCGGCCTTAGCACGTTGTAAGCCATAGGCCAGAATGCTGCTCATGGCGGAATTTGAGCCTAGCGCCAACTCCCAGGCGTGGTCGTAGCGTCCCTGTTCCACCAGCGGCAACACCCGCGTCCATACGCGCCGACTGCGGACACCGACCACCGTCAGATAGATATAGCGCTCGATAATAATCGCGCTGCCCAGCGCCAGCACCACTACGATCGGATACATGAATACGCCACCGGATTGAAAGAATTTGAGCGCCGCGTATAAAGCATCCATCACTCACACCTCCACAGATTGCGAAAAATAGTCCTCCCTCTCGGCCAACGACCAAGTCGCTGAACGCAGTTATTTGGTCGGCACCGTATCGACACTATAGCCTTCTTCAATCAGTTCCAGCTGTTTGCGAAACAGATCCCGCTCCAGCGGCTCCAGCGAATCACCGACCCGACCCTCGAACGGCGTGCCCTCCAGCGGCGACCCCAGTCGTTTCCAAGGTGCAATATAAAGTGTCTTGGGTAATGCTTGATTGCCGCGAATGGAGATACTCGGTTGCTCAAGCTGTGGCGGCTGTTGCTGTGCACTGGCTGGGAAGACCGCTGGCAACGCCATGAACATCACCGCCAGCGCCCGCGGAATGGCGGATTTTATCAAATTCAAGGTACTGCCCTCCCCGTTTGCTGCCGCTGTTCTTGCCGCTGCAGGTCTTCTATCCACAATTGCACCTCAGGATTCTGACCGTCCGAGAGCCGCTGATACTGCCGGTAATGATGCAGGGCACAGTCGCTGCGTTGCAGGTACAGATCGCAGAGAATGGCCAGATTCAGGTGCGCCAGGGAATAATCTGGTTTCACTTCCAGTGCCTGCTGGTAAGCCTGGCGTGCCGCTAGGAACTGACCACGCTTACGTAGCAAGATACCCAGTTGATTGTAGGCGATAGAATTTCCACCCTCCAATTCGATGACCCGCCGCAGCGTCTGGTCGGCGCTGACATCATCGCCCAGCTGCGCCTGGGCAATGCCAAGATTGAGCAGTACCCCGGGGCGGGGCGGCGGTTCGTCGGCGATCGACTGGAGCAGCGACGCGGCCTCGGCGAACTGCTTTGAGCGCATCGATGTCAGCGCCTGGTGCAGCACCCTGCGGATCCGCTGGTCGGATTCGACGCCACTGGCAGCCGCATCGTCAACCAATTCGTCAGCCATTGGGTCGGCAGTGTCGGTGGCCTGAGGCGGCGCTTGCCCGGCCGACTCGGAGTGAGGGCCTGGCATGCTGCAGGCCTGTACCAGAACCATCGCAGTTACCGCCAGCAGCAATCTAATCAAAGTCTTCTACCAGAGTTTCGGCTTGTTCCACCTTGGCGTACCTGACCGGCCACAGCTCTGCCAATCGCTCCAGGCTCTGCGCGATCCAGACATCGTACAGACCTCTGGCGATGCCGTTGACATTGGCCTGATAGAGTTCGATGGCCCGCTCTTCAAAGGGCGCCGCCTGCTCCTCCAGCAACAACTGGTACCGCTCCAACTGTTCGTCACTGAGGCCCTGCGGCCGTTCAGATTGCAACAACTCGGCGCCCAGCTGATGGTACAGGGTGGCGATTCGATAGGTCGCCGCCGTAGTGACCGCGTCGACGCCATAGCCAGTCACCGCTTCCAGCGCCTTCAACGCCTGCTTCATCGCCTTCAGCTTGTTGGCAAGGTTTTTCTGTAACGGTTCGACCAACGGTATCTGTTCAAACAACTGCCACTGCGGCTCTGCCAGACTCAGGGCAGCCCGCGCTGCAAATGACCGCGTCGAGGCATCGGCGGCCAATTGATCGATCCGAACGATGTCCTGTAACCAGCGCCGGCGACCGGCTTCGTCACCGACAGCGGCAGCCAGTTCCGCCAACTGCTGGCGCACCGACATCGCTGGCGGCAGCGGTTGCGGAAACTGCAGCAGATACAGCTCCAACGCCTTGATCGCCCGTTGCGGCTGGGCCGACAGCTGATAGAGTTCCGCCGCTCGGCTCAGCGCCTGACGTCGCAGCGCCGCCTCACCCTCGCCCTGCCCCAAACGTAGATATTCATTGGCCGCCGCCAGCGGGCGATCGCTGCGTTCATAAGCGAAGGCCAGTTTTTGAGTCACATCCGCCAATCGGGGGTGTTGTGGGTGATCGGTTCGAAACCGTTCCAGAAGGGTGCTGGCCTGCCGCCACTGCTGCAGTCCCAGCAGCACCGCGGCGGCGTCAACCTGAGCCTGGGAATGCAGCGCCGATTCAGGCTCGGCACTGGCCAGGGTCTGCAGGTACAATTGTGCCGCCCGGCGCTGCTGACCGGCGCTGAGGGCGGCGTCCGCCTGTCGGTAGAGGGCGACGGCAAGGCCTTGCTGTAACGCAGCGCGGCGCGGATCGTCGGCTGCCGCCAGACTCAGTGCCTGCCGGTAACCCTGCTCTGCCTGTTGATAATCATGCAGCTGAAAGCGGGCCTGACCGACCACCGTCCAGGCGCTCTGGCGCAGCGCCCTGGGCAGGGTTTGATCGCGCCGCAACAGGCTCTCGGCCAACGCCGCCGCTTCCGCCGGCTGCTGGCGCTCCAACAGGCCGCTGGCCAACTGACCGAGCACCGCCGCCGCATCGTCATGCTGGGAATAACTCTGGACAAACCGCAGCCGGCTCTGAAACAGGCGTTCCCGGCTGACGTCGAGGTCACCAACAGCAGGATTGACAAAATCAGGGGCGCCAGCGTCCCTGCCCATGTCGGCAGCCACAACGTCGCGCTGTTGACTCACTTTTTGTCTATGCGCTTTTTTAACCGCTGGTTGAGCCTGTTTATCCGGCAGTGGCTCAAGCAATTGTTCAAGCGCTACTATGGCCGAGCGCCCGGCCTCACTGCTACGGGAGTGGTTGCCAAGCCGGTAGGCGAGCAGTTCATACTCCACGGCCGCGGCCGCATAATCGCCCCGTTGGTAGAGCAGTTCGGCCAGCTGAAAACGCATCTCACCGGCCGCTGTCGAATCAATGAAGCCAGTCAGATAATCGCGGTACCAGCGTTCGGCCTGCCGGGACGCTTCAGCAGTGCCGGTGGCTAGCGCCTGACGATGGTAAAATCCCGCCAGCTGCAACTGCGTAGACTGCAACTGGCGGATCACCTCGTCAAAGGCCGACGGGTCATGCTGGCGCCAGAAACCAGCCATAAACCCGTAACGCTCGGCAAAGGCCTGCTGGGTGTCGATGGCGCTTTGACTGGCACCCTGTTGCTGGAACAGGCTAATCGCTTGCAGGTAGTAACGGGGCGCGTCAGCGGCAGAGGTATCACTCAGCGCCAACGCCACCCAGGTCTGAGCGGCATCCATGAACAGCCCCTTGCGCTCATAGAGCTCTGCCAGGCTGCGGTAAATCTGCCCCTGATAGCTGCGGCTACCGTGCTGGGCGAAGAAGTCGGCGATGGAGTTCGACCCCGCCAGGTAGGAAAAACACAGGCTGACGGCCCGATAAAGATCGCCCAGCTGTTCCTGATCGGCCTGGGAAAGCTGGAGGCTGGGCATCTCCCGGCTGACGTCGGCGGGGGTCTTTTGATCAAGCAAGGCAAAAAAGGGTACCAGCGCCTGGTCATAGCGGCCCTGCCTGTACAGGCTCCAACCCAACTGGCTGAGGGCCTGCTGGTACAGTGCCGCCGAGTCCTCCAGCCGTACGACCGCGGCATAGGCCTGCTCGGCCTCGGCAAATGCCCGCTGGCTGAACAACAGTTCGCCAAGCCGAAACTGGGCATCGGCAAACAGCCGTTGATTCAGTTTCGGGTAGCTGTTGATCAACTGCCGCAGGGTGGTCAGCGCCCGTTGCGACTGGCCGCCCTGCTGCTGAGCTTTAGCCAGTTGATAGAGCAGCTCGGCACGGGCGCTCGGATCAGGTTCGTGAGCGAGCAGCTCCGCGTAAAGGGTGATGGCCTGGTCATTGCGCGCCGCTTCGAGACTGTCGTCAGCACCCAGATCTGCCGCGGCCGCTGCGCTCTCCACCAGCAGGTCAGCCAGGCGGCGGCGGATATCGTGGTTGACCGCCGCCTGGGGATAGTTGGCCAGGTAGTTGCGGTAGCCGCTGATGGCCTTTTCCCGGGCCCTGCGACGGAGCGCCGAATCGTTAGCGACAACGGTCGTCGCCGGGCCCGACACGGGGCGATGCACAGGGATGGCGGTGGTGGTCAACGGCGACAGTTCGGCGATGGTCGCCGGCTGGGGCGAATCCAACCGCGACTGGCTGACACAGGCGGTTAACAGTAGCAGTGTGCCGGCAACACCGAGCTTCAGCCAGCGGCGGCTATTCATCACTGATCCGATCATACCCTGCACCCGCGGCATCATAGCTTTTGGCAAGTTCCAGCCTCGCCTGTTCGAGGTTGACCTGCAGCTGCCGCTGACGCCGCTGCAACGCCTCCAGCGCCAGGCTATGGGCGAAGTGCTGGTAGCGACCGATCGCCACCATGATCTGCTCACGCAGTTGCAGCATACGTTGCCTGAGGGCGTCTAAATAGCCGCTCATTTCCCCGGCACGGCTTTCGCCCCGCTGGAAGCGGCCGATCAGCCGGTTGATTCGCTCGCCGCTGACCGCCAGCGCTTTTGCCAGTTCGGCCAGCGCTGCATCCCTGGCCCCCTCGGTGGTGGCTGACGCCGAATCCTGACGAATAATCCGCCGTATCGAGCCGGCGGGCGGCCGGCGTCGATATTCATCGCTGGCGATCTCGTCCGGGTAGGTAAAGTCATCCGCGGATTCGGGCATGCGAAAAATCCCAGCGGAGGGGAAGCCGATGATCTCGGAATGGGGAAAGCCGATCAGCTCCGAATCGGGAAAGCCGATCACCTCCGATTTGGGAAAGCCTATCACTTCTGACTCAGGTAAGCCCCTGAATACTTTTGGAAAGCCACGAATTTGCCGCTCCGCGGGCAGCTCCACCTCGGGTAACAACGGAATGCCCCCAGTACTGTCTGCTGCCTCGGTATCCGCCGCGCGGCTTTGCCAGTGAGGGCGTCTCAGGGCGGCGGACTGCCGGTCGCCGCTAGCAGACGCGGCCTTGGCGGGGGGTGCGGTGGACGTGCCGGCGGCCCGTTGCCCCGCCGGCGCTGTTGCGGCAGTATTGGGTTCCGAGGTCAGCGCCGCCAGTCGGTCGACGGTTGCCAACCCCTGGTCCAGGTGTTTGATCATCGACCGCAGGTCAGCGCGATCCTCGATTGTCTGCTGGAACCGGCGGCTGGCCAGCAGCGAACCCAGGTAGGGAGACGCGGGACGCCCAGCGGTGCGATCGGGGAAAACATCAGCGGCGGCTTGATCGCGCAAGGTGTGCATAGCGTCGTTAACCTGCTCGAGCTCGCGGGAGAATAACGTCACCGCCTCTTCGTAATGCTGGGCAGCCAATGCCGGCGCCTGCAGTTCCCGATGCGCCGCCGGTACGGCCAGCAACGACTCCTGAACGGCCGAATCGGCCAGCGCCCGTTCGCGTAACGCCATCCAAGGCACCAGCGCCTCTGCAGCACGTCCTTGCTGCTGTGCGACCCAGCCCATCGCCAGCAGCGCCCGGTTTGAAGACGGCCCCTGCAGGCGCACCTGGCGCAGATAATTCGTCGCTTGCGGCAAATTCTCGAGCCGTATAAAGGCATAGCCAAGGGTCAGGTTGGCCTTGTCTTTAAGCGCTAACAGCTCTTCATCGTCCGCTACCCTCTTGGCCACCTGCTGCAACGGGGCGATCGCCTGTTCCAGCCGGCCAGCCCTGACCAGAGCGATACCCCGGTTGTAACGGGCATAACCCGCCAGCGCCGGCGCTCCCTGCCAGTGCTCCAGCTCGGTCGCCGCTTCGGCGTTCAGCCCCAACGCCATCAATACATGCGCCAGCAGCAGCCGATGCTGGCCGCGAATATCGGTCGGCACACTGCCTCGAACGTTATCCAGCGCCCGTTTCGAGGCGCTCGCTTGACCTTGGTGGAAAAACCCTTTGGCCAGCTCATACCAGGCCCGGTTTCTGACCTCCTCGGCCACCGCGTCGTCAAGCAGCGTACGAAACGCCGTTTCAGCCTCGTCGCGCAGACCGTAAGCCAGCTTAAAGCGGGTCACCAGCACTGCGACATCGGCGGGGTTCAGCCCCAACTGGCCATGCTCGTGGGCCAACTGCAGGCGGGTAATGGCGGAAAAATGATCCGCCTGCAGATGGTGAAACAGCGCTTCACCGTAGATCAGCTGCTGAACCCGGCTGGCACTGTCAGCGCCAGTATCGGCCCGGGTCGGCGTCCCCGGCGCCAGCAGCATCAGCGTCAGCAGCAGCGCAGCGCAACCGCGGTGTCGGTAACGGGTGGGGGCAAACTGGGTTGATTCGAAAAGGGTCGATTCGAACAGGGTCGATTCAAACAGGGTACGTGGAGCCCTAAGCTGGTTACCATTCATGGAGTCCTACCTCGGGGTTTTTAGCGAAGGTCGAGGCCCCGATCCGCAGCTCCAGATAGTTGGGCTGCCCCCGCTTGGCAAGGGTTCTGACCCGGCTTTGCTCAATCAGCTGGCCATCGCGCTGATAGTAAGCGACCGACACCGCGATGCGATGCTCGCCGTTCTCGACCGTGCCCAGATAGGGTCGGTGAATACCGCCCTCTGCCAGGGCGCTGTTCTGGCTGTCATTGTAACGGTGGCGGGTAAGGATCTTGCCATCCAATTCGATCTGCAGGCTGCTCAGCGTCACCGCCGCCTGCTTGTCAACCGATACGAAGACCACCAGTTGCTTAGGCTTGGGATACAGCAGTTGCTGTTCCAACTGCAGCAGTTCCCGATTGATCGCCAAGACCTCCTTTTTTAATTCTCGCACTTGCTGGTCAAGGGTGCTGAACTGGCCGCCATCAGCCGCCTCGCCGCGGCTATTCAAGGGCATGAGGCCCAGCAGCATCCCGACCAACACATAGCATAGGCAGTGGCCACCGACCCCGGCAGCCATTGGCCGAGTTGGCAGCAGCGATGACTGCATGACTGTGACATTCACCCTGTCCATGCTGAGCAGTACCCCTATACTCTGTGGAATGAACCGGATCAACGACCGGTTCACGTCATTGACCTGCGCGCGCAGGGCGCAAACCCTCCCTCTCCAAGACCAACCAACCGCAGGGTGCTTGGATGACCGACCTTGGATGACCGAGCACCGAAGCCAATGAGCTTTAAGAATAGGATAGCCGCTGGTTGTTTTCTATCCGATTGCTATCAGAATCCTCCTGTATCAGGATAGTTGTCACCCCTAAAAGCTATAAGACAGGTGGCGGATAGAGAGCTATGAATGGCCCGTTATTCCATTGTTTAGTCTTTTTCTAGTCCAATCGCTACATCACGAAAAGACGCTAAAGCGGCTTCTAAATGATCGATAATCTCCTGCTGTAATATGGCAGGCGACGGCAAGTTATCCAGATTGTCCAGGCTGTCATCTTTTAACCAGAAGATATCCAGGCTCGCCTTATCGCGTGCAACCAGATCCGCATATTCATAGAACTTGAAGCGCTCAGTTTCATTGCGCTGTTTAGCGCGATAGCACGCAATAAAGTCTTGTAGGTCGGCGAGCGATAAAGGGCGTTGTTTCAGCGTGAAGTGTTTGTTGGTACGTAGGTCGTAAAACCAGATCCCTTGGGTATGCACCTTGCCATCGCGTGGTGCATTGTCAAAAAACACTACATTGGCTTTAACGCCATTGGCGTAAAAAATACCGGTGGGCAAGCGTAAAATGGTGTGTACGTTGCAGGTTTCTAGCCATTTACGGCGAATGCGCTCACCAACACCGCCTTCGAACAGGACATTATCGGGTAAGACCACGGCGGCTTTGCCGGTATCTTTGAGCATCGCGATAATGTGCTGCAAAAAGTTAAGCTGTTTATTGGTGGTAGTGGCCCAAAAGTCTTGCCGTTCGTAAGTCAGCGAATCTTTATCTTCGCCACCTTCGGCGTTGGTGATCGTCATGCTGCTCTTTTTACCGAACGGTGGATTAGCCAGCACATAATCAACATATTCGGAGGGCTTATTGAGCAACGCATCTGCGCGCTCTACCTCGGGCTCACCATCAATACTACCGATGTTGTGTAAGAACAGATTCATCAAACACATGCGCCGCGTGGAAGGGACTATCTCGTTACCGGTAAACGTATTGTCACGTAAAAACGCCTTCTGCTTTTTATCTAAGTGGTTGTTTTCTGAAATCCACTTATAGGCACTTAAAAAGAACCCGCCGGTACCGCACGCAGGGTCTGCGATGGACTTCATCGGTTCTGGCTGGACACAGGCCAGCATGGCATCAATTAACGGCCGGGGGGTAAAGTACTGGCCCGCGCCACTTTTCGCATCCTCAGCATTTTTCTGTAGCAGCCCTTCGTACAGATCCCCCTTGGTATCGGCATCCAGACTGATCCACTTTTCTTCATGGATCATCCTCACGATACGCGCCAGTTTGGCGGGATCAGGGATCTTATTTTCAGACTTATAAAAAATAGCGCCGAGCATGCCGTCTTCGGTGCCCAGTTTTTTCAGCACTTTACGGTAATGATCTTCCAGCTGTTCACCGGTTTTATCGCAGAGCGTGGTCCAGTTATGGGTCTCGGGTACTTGAGTAGCGCGGTTGTAGGGTGGCTGTGAGTATTCGTGGGCCATCTTAAGAAACAGCAGATAGGTTAACTGCTCTAAATAATCGCCATAGCCTACGCCATCGTCCCGCAGGGTATGGCAGTAGTTCCAGACTTTTTGTACCAGTGTTGCAGCATTCATTCTAAGAGTTCCTGATCGTGGTCGCTTTTAGACACCACGTACTTCTGTTGCGCCGTATCAATCGCACGCTGTAAGCGTTCGTGTAACAGCTGGCGCGCGGGGAGTTCGGTTAAATACTCGGCCACATGGATGCCGGCTGCATCCAGTTGGAGTAGCTCAATCTGTTCCTGGCGGTTTTCTGCACAGAGAATAATACCCAGCGGCGGGTTTTCACCGGGTTGGCGCTCATGCTTATCCAGCCAGCGCAAGTAAAGCTCCATCTGGCCTTTGTAATGTGGCTTAAAGGTGCCGATTTTCAGGTCTATAGCGACGAGTTGTTGTAAACGACGATTATAGAAGAGCAGATCGATATAAAAATCTTCCTGGTCGATCTGGATGCGCTTTTGGCGGGCGATAAAAGTAAAACCCGCGCCCAGCTCCAACAAAAAGCTTTCGAGGTCGCGAAGGATAGCGTCTTCCAAGTCTTTTTCAAGGTAATGATCGTTCAACCCTAGGAAGTCCAGCACGTAAGGGTCTTTTAGCAGCAAGCTGCTAGACAGCTGATCCGTTTGAGCCAGGTGGCTAATCTCTTTCTGTATCAATAACTCAGGTTTTTTAGACAGGGCGGTGCGCTGGTACAGCAGCGAATCGATACGGCTAGCCAGTTCACGAACGCTCCAGCGCTCGATACGGCACATCTGCGCGTAGAACTCACGCTGGAGCGGGTCTTTTAAGCTGATGAGCTTGGTAAAATGGGTCCAGCTCAATTGTCGCATCAGCGATGCGACAATCTCTTGGTCGGCAAACACCTCGGCAAACTGCATCATGCGGCGTAGTTGTTTTTCGGAAAAACCGCGCCCAAACTCATGGGTCAATTGTCGCGCCAGTGTCGCGACAATCTGTTTGCCGTATTCGGCGCGCTCGCCGCCGAGCACCTCCTGATTAATGCGCTGGCCAATATTCCAGTACAGTTGGGTGAGGGACAGATTAACGGCAACGGTAGCTTGGTGTTTGGCATCGATGACGAGGGAGCGGATTTCGCTAACCAGTTTCGGAGTTATTTCGGTATTCATCAGGTGCAATCCAAAATTTCTTCGATCCAAGGGTAATAGCTGTAACCCTTGACTATTTTCTTGGCAAAAACTGAAAAAGGGGCATCGGAAGTGATGGATCTGCCAATACTCTCTGCAAATTTGGAAAACATTTCATGCTTACTTTGGTCTATCTGGTCAATTTCATCATAAGCCATGCTCGCGCCAACTACCCAATCTGCAATTTGAAGCGCTAGTTGTCTGCGGGTCTCGACTAAATCCGGGTGGTCTAAATGATATGCTTTAATGGACTTAACAGCTCGAAGATGTCGAACTGAAGCAGAATCAAGATGTTTAGCCCTGGGCCTACCGTCATCGTGAAAATCGAGAAGTCCGGGATCACCCGCCTTACAGGGGTCTAGAAGTACATACTTTTCAAGATCCCTTTCTCGATTCGTTGTCGCTATCGTTCCAGACAGCAATGGGAAATAATCTCCTTTACCGCCTGAAATACCTGTTGCTGGGTTTTTACGAATGCTATTACAGAATGTACAAACGTAGCGAAAATTCTTTATATCGCAGGCAAACCAAGGATAAATACTCTTGGGTCTAAAGTGATCAACAGCATCATCAGAGCGATTCTCACGGGTTTCACAATACCAGCACTTTCCAAATGAAAGATTTTTCAATCGAGGCTTCGCTGCACTCCACACGTAGCTCAGGTTCTTAGTTTCTTTCACACCTGAGTTAATATCAATTTGTTCACGACTCGCTTGATCTTGCCAGTTGGAGTCGGGTGCTAGTTTGTTTAAATCAATCCTGCGCATGGCCTTGCTCCTTCAATTTAGCCATAGCTTGTTGGATCAAAATTTTACTGATAGATTTCCGTTCAACTTGCTTCAGTTGATTCACACTATTTTCTATATTTACGGTCAGATCACGTTCATAACGAGCTCTCAGATATTCTTCAAATAGTGGATCACGTGACGCATAACGGAAACCATAGCCCTCGAGCTCCAAGTTGATTACCTGCAGACGTTCTTTGTCTGCTTTAGCGATTTTATCTGAGAGTGTGATCCGGCGTTTCTCTTCCAATAAACCCTGTGTATAGGTATCAAGTGCCGCATCTAACCCAAACATATCACTGGTAATAATGCCCGCGTATCCCATGCCCCGTGGATCAAAGACCGGTTCATGAGAGCTGATTTGCAATGTTTCTTTGTCACGGTGCAGAATTTGAACTTGCTGCTTTTTCAGCTCAGCTATCGCAATTGGATTGTGGGTAGTAAGTACTATATGGCTTGAGCTTTCGTGTTCAGAACCCGAGGTAACAAATTTATTCAGGTAGTCGATATAGTCGACACTCCAACTCGGATTTAGATGCGTATCAGGCTCATCTAATAAAAACAGGCTTTCATCTTCTGCGGTGAACCGCAGTAAACCTAATACGGTTAGGAGTTGTTGTTCGCCTTCACTTAGCTCTCGGAAAGTGACGCTGCCATCATTTTTTTTCAGTTTTACTCGAATCCGAACTTCGCTGATCAGTTCAGATACATACGTACTTTCTAAATCACGGAAAAATTCGCGCGGTTTTTGATCACCCACTAATTTTTCCAACTGAGTAAGATCTTTAATGAAAAGATAGACATACTCGCGACTTTTCTTATTCCAAAAAGTGGAATCATCCTTACGGGAATTATGAATGGGCGCAATAGAAGCTTGATGCACTCTGTCAAGAAACTTTCGCACTACGCCTTCGGCACCCCAGAATATATCCGGCTTGTCTTTACAGGCACCAGATTCGCCTTTTGGATCTTTGCTTTTGTTGAGATTCCATGAGGGCTCATTGAGTACCAGCAATACAGAATCAATACTTTCTGATTCGGTGTTGGTATCGAGACCAAGCTGCTCATCTAAAAAAGACTGTACCAATTCATCTTGCTGCAAAACAAAGGCTAGCAATACAAACTGACTGTGCACAGGAAGGGCATAGAACAAACGCCTTAAACCAGGATCTTCCGATTTGGCGTTGCGTAACTTTTTGTCGTATTGCTGTAGATAAGGCCGGAAAACAGCCTGCAGACGATCACTATGGCCCGAATAGTATCCAAACACATATTTAGGAACAAACTCATCCTGACGTTTTTTAAACTCACTAAATTTTATTGAATTCAGTATTGGTGCGCCATCAGTAAAAAGCTCAAATAAGTCTGGGGCCTCGGTTGTTTCTGGATACAGTCCGCGATAACTGACCTTATAAGTGTTTTTTTCTCTATCTGGATCCGCATCAATTTCAATTTCTTTATCATGACAGAAATAACGTACGACATAGGAAAAGCTGGGCTTGTCTTTATTACTCCACTGATCTTTACCCATGATTAAATCGCGAAATAAGGTAGCCAGGGCCTCTAATACATTAGACTTACCTGTGCCATTCCAGCCGATAACGACGGTAATCCATTCATCCTCATCGAAATCAATGGTGACGTTTTTCAGGTTTTTAAAACCCTGTTTATAGCCGGGTTTGTCCGAGCCAATGGTTAACGAAGCTAAACGCATAATCCCTATTCGCTTTTTAGTTTAATTAAATCGTAATCACCTTGGCGTTTTATATCTAATCGGCCTGCTTTTTCCAGTTTTCGCAGTTCGGCATACAACTCTTCGATACGGTCGGTATCAGTGCCATCGACTACTCCGCAGGCTTTAAAGGCTGCTTGGGCGTCGACCCAGCCGTTTTGGGTGTTTAATACGTCTAATAAGGTTTCCATTATAGCGGCCTTGTTACTGGCTTTTTTTTTAGCCCGTTTGGGTTTGGGTAACTTCGCTTGCACTGCACGTTCAGCACGTATTTTTTCCAGTAATACACTGGCAGGCTCGTCGTTCGGATTCTGCTCAACAAGCCTACCTGAGAAGGCGTCTTTTAGGATATTCTTGCGCTGGGCTTCTGACTCTTTTAGGCTGAATTCAACGGCTTGTATTTGCCCATCTACATTATCAACCTCACTAGATAGTCGCTTTAATATTTCATACTGTTCTTTTAATGGAGACAGGGGCACAGGGAAGGATTGGAGAATTCCTTTATTTATAGATGCCAAGTTTGTAGTTTGTTTGCCTGCATTTTGAAACCAAAGCTTGCCAAAAGTGTTCCCATAGTGAGAGATGATCTCAGGGATAATTTCTTTAATTAAAGGTCTCATTCGAAAAACATGGTTTTGATGTATGCAGCCGTTTATTTCGCCATACCATACCCAGCCACGTCCAAGCTTATCTCTATCACCGCCCTCATTAAACAGAATATCGCCTTTTTGTAATGTATATTTTTCTATGTCATCTCTTGATGCAGGAATGGTTTTAATTTCAGTTAAATCCAAGTATCCCCGTTGAACATTCGCAACTCTTAAATAAGGCGTTTCAAACATTTCCAGTGGCGTTTTTCTTTTTATACCCTTTGTAACACCAGAAACAATATCCCCCAGCATATCCAAACTCGCCCAAACCCAGCCCTCTGGCAGTTGTGGTAATGCGCTGGTATCCGGCTGTACCGGTTCGGGGTATTTCAGTTGCCAGTCTTTAGGCGGCTTTTTGCCCTTGGCGTTAAAGTCGGCTTGTTTCTGGTCTTGCCAGCGTTGGCGGCGCTCTTTGAGGATGCGTTGCAGCAGTTGTGCGCCGGTTTCGGTTGTCGCGCTTGTGCTTCCTGCACCCTCGATATTCGTGCGTCCATGCAGTTCATTTTCCCGCTGAGTTATGCGCCACTGTTCGGTCAGCGACCCTTCTACTGCACTTTTTAACAGGGATTGGCGGTATTGGCTTAGCTTCTTTTGCGCGGCTTTGAGTTCGGCGACGCCGTTATCAAGATCGGAAAGCAGTTCTTCGAGTTTTTCTACGATACGGGTTTGTTCGTTTTCTGGAGGAATAGGTAATTTATGAGCCATAAATGGACCACGATTTATGTGTTTCATCGTACTGCCATGTAAATGCTCTGTTTTTTGCAGTTCATCTATCGCTATTTTTAGCCAATGGTAAAGTAAGTTCTTATTAATGAGAGATGCTTCAGGTATCACTTTAAATATATGTTGGTTTACAAGCGCCTCACCTCTTCGCCATATAAAGACATCTAATGTAGCTGACCAACTTACTAACAAACTACCATTGTCCACTTTATAAGCTTCATCAATCTTAAAGCTAGTTAGATGGATTGGTTTTGACTCATTCGTTAGATTTTGAATACGAATGATAGGTAGACCACTCTCTGTTCGATGTGTTGGCTTGAATGCAAAACCGTTAATGTATTCGCCAGTATCATTAATAGTTGCTAGTGCCCATCCACTTGGCAACGTTTCTACATCACTACTCACGCCACCAGTTCCTGATTCAATTCATTCATTACCGTATCCAATTCCTGTTCAAATAAGCCCCAGGCTTTTTGCAGGCCGCCTTTATCGCTAAAGGGGCTGTAGTCAAAGTCGTCGCGCGTTATGCCGGCGCTGGTGGCGATATGTTCTTTTATTAAGCGCAGCCAATCGGTTTGCTCTGGGGTAAAGGCGGTTTTACGTTGGCCGTTGTGACGAAAGATCCACTGCTTGAATTTAGCGTCGACCTGCTCGGCAAAGGGTTTTAGCTCTTCATCTATACCCATCGCAAATTTTACTAAGGCGAGGATATCCGTCAGTTGCCGTTTTGTATGCTGGCCTTGGGTGTTGGCGGGTTGTAAGCGGCTATAGGCGCTCCAGAGTTTTGCGGTGGTCAGCAGTAGCGGTGGCTGTTGTAGTTGCTGATGGAGTGCTTCGATCATCTCAAAAGTGAGTGCGCGGCGCTGGTAGGGCTGTTGGTAGAAAAAGCTCAGCGCTTCGATCTCGTGTTTATGTTGGGCAATAAAGGCGCTAAAGGTCTGGATCAGTTGTTCGGCACTAGCCACCGCCTGTTGGCTAAAGTCCGAGACCACGACCTCATCGAGATTGATGTGGTCGATAATCTGCTCGCGCTCACGGCGCGCACTTTCGATGCACTCGCGCAATGCGGGGTTGTCGAAGGGTGCGCAGGCTTGGGTGACTAACTGCTCACGGGCGGCTTCGCGCTCCTGTTCGGTCAGGGTCTCTTCATTGCGGGTAAAGCCTGCTGCTTGAGCATTGCGTAATGCCTGCTGGTTAATCGCATCGGGATCTATCGCTTTGAGCAGGTTCTTGGCGAGCTGCTGCGGGCTGTGGCCCGATGCTGTTTCGATCAGCTGTAGGGCTTGTTTATCCGCTTGCTTGGTGAGCCGGGTTAAACGGTTGGCCAGGCTCTGCAGGGTGTCGTCATTGCGGTGGCCCATGGCCACACCTTGCAACAGGTCTTTCATTGCCAGTGACGGATTGCGCTCTAGGGGACGGCTTTCGGTTTTCAGGGATTTTTCTACGCCTACGGCATCAATCAGGATAAAGCGGTCTTTAGCGCAGGTGGCGCTTTGGCTGATGCGGTGCAGCTCTTCAAAACTGAGGCTGCGTACGCCACGGCCTTTCATCTGTTCGTAATAGCCTTTACTGCGCACATCACGCATAAATAGCAGCACTTCTAAGGGTTTGACATCGGTGCCGGTGGCGATCATATCGACGGTCACGGCGATACGCGGGTTAAACTCGTTGCGAAAATCACTGAGTACGGCGTCTGGGTCTTTGGCGTTGTAGGTGACTTTTTGGCAGAAGGCGTTACCTTGGCCGTACACCTCGCGCACCATCTGGATGATGTCGTCGGCGTGGCTGTCGGTTTTGGCAAAGATCAGGGTTTTAGGAGCCTCTTCGCGGTTTGCGAAAATTTTCGTTTCCATGGCGGCTTTCATCGCCTTAATCACCTGGCGAATCTGGCTGGGATTCACCACAGAGCGGTCTAAGGCTTTGTTGCTATAGTTGTTGTCTGCTTCGGTTTGCTGCCAGCGTTTTTTGCGGGTGAGCTTGTCGCGGTGGTCGACCCACTCTTTGGCTTCTAGCTTGGCACCGGCTTGGCTGATCTGGGTTTCTATTTCATATACGTCGTAACCGACGTTGACGCCATCGAGCACGGAGTCTTCGTAGCTGTATTCGGCGACAACATTTTCGTTAAAAAAGCCGTAGGTACGCTTATCCGGTGTCGCCGTCAGGCCAATTAAGAAGGCATCGAAGTAGTCGAGTACCTGTTTCCAGAGGTTGTAAATAGAGCGGTGGCATTCGTCGATGATGATGAAATCGAATGTTTCGATGGGCACCGCCGCGTTGTAGCGCACCTGTTTGTGCTGCTTGGTGCTTTGGCGCATCTCATGTAATGAGATATCTTCGGCGCTGTCATCGATCGGCTGGCCGCTTAAAATGGAGTACATCCGCTGGATGGTGCAGATACAGACTTCGGCTGCGCTGTCGATGGTATTGCTGCTTAGACGCTGGACGATGTGATTTTCGTGAAAAAACGTTTCCTTGCCCTGTGGCTTAAAGGCGTGAAACTCCTGCTGGGCTTGTTTGCCTAAGTTGCGGGTATCCACCAAAAATAGAATGCGCTTGGCTCCAGCGTGGTTTAACAGGCGGTACACCGCATTAATCGCGGTAAAGGTTTTACCGGCTCCGGTGGCCATATGGACCAGCGAACGCGGGCGATTTTCCGCGAGTGATTGTTCCAACCCGGTAATGGCATCCACCTGGCAGCTACGCAGGTTGTGGGTTGCCAAAGGCGGCATAGTGCAATGCAAACGTTGGCGGGTAGATTGCGGTTGCCTGTACCAGTGTTGTAACGTTTCGGGTTTATAAAAGTGAAACAGTTCACGGGCCCGGGGCGATGGATCGCGCAGGTCGGTAAAATGGATGATTTGGCCGGTCGCTTCAAACAAAAACACCAGGGCATGTTGTTGTTTGCTCCACCTTAGCTCGCTGTTGGCATAGCGTGCCGTCTGGGCTTCGTGCGCGGTGAGAATCGATTGGTTTTTTTTGGCTTCAATAACGCCGACGGGCTTACGATCTATATAGAGCAGATAATCAGCAGGGCCAGTCGCCGTGGGGTGCTCACGTACGGCGATGCCCAAGCCTGCGCCTAGATTGATATCCCGGTAGCTCTGAATCTGCCAACCCGCACTTTCGAGTTTTTTATCAATCATGGCTCGTGCTTGGGATTCTGGAGTCATATCGCTTTCCGTAGCAGAAGGAGGTGCATATCAGGGTTGTCATAGTGCCATTTTTTCAGGTGGTTAGCACTGTGGCAAGTGGACGGAGGGACAGCAAAGGGGACTACCGTCCAATCAGTTCCGCATTTTCCTTTCTGCGCTGTGCCAGCGTTTGCTCAATCGCGGATAGGGTTGCCTTACTGATGCCTTGCTGCTTAGCAAGGTACGGGAACTGGCTAATCTGCTCGACCACCTCTTTTATGCATTGCTGCGCAGCTTGCCATGTTGCAAAGCCAGCACTGGCTGCCAGCTTTTGCATCACGTTAAGCGGCGGTGTTTTTCCGTATCCACCAAAGGCTGTTGCGTGTTCGTTAAAAGGATGAGGGCTGAAAGTGACATCATAGAAAGGCGCTAATTGCCAGCGGCCATCATCCCGTTGCAAAAAGCCCCAGTTTTTACTGTGATCATCTTGGTTGGCGGCAAACAAATTAAATAGGGCACGACGAAATTGCAGTTGCCCTGCGGCAGGTGACTGACACAATTGGCGACTGGCTTTAATGAGGTCGACATAATCCAGACTCGGGCTACGAAAATCCGCATCCAGTAGGCCACAAGCACTGTGCATATGTAAGCGGCCAGCACAGTCTACTCTCGGAAGATAATCAAAGCGTTTTACCGCCAGCCATGCTCTGGCTCCACTGCGTTCAGGTGCCTGGAGTAATTGCCAACTCGGCGGTTGGCATTTTGCCTGTTCGGCCATCTGTAAATACACCGCTTCACACAAGCCCTCTTCATGACCCAAGACGAGGTGCTTAGACGTGAACTTGACCAGCCAGGCTTCATCACCAGGCATGGCAAAGGTGCGGCAATGGTTAGCATCCCCAGAGGGCATATAGATCTGTGCTTTTGGCCGAGCACCACCAGAGCTACCCACGGCAACCAAAGTCGCCAGCACCTGCTGGGTGTTAGCGTCCAAGTCATCAGATAAGGGTTGATCAAACAGGGTTTGCGCTGCTAACCCGAGGGTCGCTAAATCTATATCAGTGCGTTCATCTGGCGCGAATTCAGACACCGGTGTAAAGGATAAGGCGCCCATCCCCTGATGCCCCACAAAAGCTAGCCGATCCATGGCGGTCAGCTGTGCGGGCAGAACACCCAGCTGACGAAATACTCGGTCTTGTAACAATAGACCCCAGCCGTCGGGAAGGCTGTCGCCAAAAACCCCATGAATGCCCTGATGCGGTTGTTTGGGCGCTGGCTGTAGTCGCACGTCGGCTTGCAGCGTAAAAGGCGACAAATTGCCAAACTGCCCGATATAGCTGTCATCGTACTGAAAGAACACCCCTTGTCGGTTTTGAGCTAACACGCCGACAGAAACAACCTTACCCGTTGCAAGTGTACGCGCAACATTCAGCTTCTGAATCGGTTTAAAACTCATCTTTCAGTACCTCCTCTATACTGGTCGGTATGGCTGAACGATCCGTACCTGAGCTCGGCTGTGTCAGCTCATAAAGACGAGAAAGGGAGTCCAGAGACTGCCACAACAGCAATAGCTGCCGAAAAGAGATCTGCCCTGTGAGTTCAAACTTTTTGATGGTTGCGGCGGGCACGCAACTGCGCTTGGCAAGCGCTTCACGCGACAACTTGGCCTGCTTACGCAAACCCCGCACATGCGCGGCAAAAGCTTGACTAACATCGGTATCATCTAGCAGTAAAAAGCGCATCTCTCTAAACTCACAAATGGACATAACCGTATCCATTATAGGCTTTAGAATAGATTTTTGGATACTATAGCGTCCTCAATGAGGATATAAACACAAGAATCGACTCGATAAGCCCTTGCAAAATTGCTATTTTTACCCCTGTCAGCAGCGCTTTGGTTTCAGATAATAGCGACACTGTTTTTCCAATACTCACCATTGTCACCTACCAACCAGCTTAGCTCACCAATACCCAGTTTTGGCAACGCCATTACCGGCTTAAGATCTAACCGGATCTTATACTTTAGCCCCCCTGCTGCCACCAAAACTGCAGGGCAAGTTGTCGACAATTAACTCTCCTGCCCTGCAACGGCTCGATAAGCGCTTTAATACATTCAGCATTAATACATTCAGCATTAATACATTCAGCGTTGACGACCCATGGATGCAACAACGACAGCTGCTCCGCTTACACAGCAGCAGAGCTGTTTTATGGCGATAATAACTATGCAGCACTGACCGCTTTGCCAGTCCCTGACGTCTTTGAATAGAGGATTCTCATGATCCCTGTCGTAAGCCAACATAAAGCGACCTTTAAGATGCTGGCCGGATTTATTCGCCCCTATAGCGGCACGTTGTGCGCCGCTGCCATGGCATTGCTGGTCACCGCGCTGGTCACCCTAGCGCTGGGCCAGGGAGTGCGGCTATTGATCGACCAGGGGTTTATCGCCGGCTCGCAGGTCGCGCTGAATCGGGCGGTCGGCGGTATTTTACTGTTGACACTGCTGATCGCGGTGGGCACCTTCGCCCGCTTCTACCTGATCTCCTGGCTGGGTGAGCGGGTCAGCGCCGATATACGTTTGGCGGTGTTCAACCAGGTGATCGAATTACATACCAGTTACTTCGAAGCCAATCGTAGCGCCGAGATCATGTCCCGGTTGACCACCGATACCACGCTGCTGCAGTCCATCGTCGGTTCTTCACTGTCGATGGCGCTGCGCAGCAGCCTGATGCTGATCGGCGCCCTGATTATGTTGCTGGTGACCCATAGCTACCTGACCCTGCTGGTGCTGGTGTCATTTCCGGCGGTGGTGGTGCCTATTCTGTTTTTCGGGCGTCGGGTACGCGCCCTGTCCAGACAGACCCAGGCTGCGGTCGCCGATGTCGGTAGCTGCGCGGCTGAGGCGATCCAGCAGATTAAGACCGTACAGAGCTATACCCGCGAAACCTCTGAAAAACTAGCCTTTGCCCGCGAGGTAGAGGACGCTTTTCAAATCGGCTGTCGCCGGGTACGCCAGCGCTCCTGGCTGGTCGCGACGGTTATCTTGCTGGTGTTCGGTGCGATCACCGGCCTGCTGTGGCTGGGCGGACAGGATGTGCTGGACGGCAGAATGAGCGCCGGGGAGCTGGGGGCATTCCTGTTCTACGCGATTCTGGTGGCGGTCTCGGCTGCCACCCTGTCCGAGGTTTTCGGCGAAGTCCAGCGAGCGCTGGGGGCAACCGAGCGCTTGCTGGAGCTACTCCAGGTAGAGAGTACCATCCTCACCCCCGACCAGCCTGTCGATGCTCAGGGCTTGGTGGCGTCCCTGGCATTGCAAGCGGTCACCTTTAGCTACCCCTCCCGCCCGGGGCAACCGGCGCTGACGGATCTGAACCTGGAGATCAACGCGGGACAGGTCTTGGCATTGGTGGGGCCATCGGGAGCCGGTAAATCGACCCTGTTCGAGTTACTGCTGCGGTTTCACGACCCCCAATCCGGAACGATTCAGCTGGGAGGGGTCGACCTACGGGCGCTGGATCCCAAGGCGCTGCGCCGCCAGATCGCCCTGGTATCACAGCAGCCGGTGCTCTTCAGCGGTGACCTGTGGCACAACATCCGTTACGGCAACCCCGAGGCCGACGATGCCGCGGTGATTCGGGCCGCCAAGGCCGCTCATGCCCATGACTTCATCACCCAGCTGCCCGAGGGCTATGCCAGCAACGTGGGAGAGCAAGGGGTGCGGCTCTCCGGCGGACAGCGCCAGCGCATCGCCATCGCCCGAGCGATCCTTAAGAATCCCAGAATATTATTGCTGGACGAGGCTACCAGCGCGCTCGACTCACACAGCGAGCAACAGGTGCAGGTGGCGCTGGAGCGACTGATGGCGGGTCGGACCACGCTCATCATCGCCCACCGACTGGCGACGGTACTGAACGCCGATAGCATCGCGCTGATCGATGCCGGTCGACTGGTGGCGCAGGGCTCACATCAGCAGCTGCTGCAGACCTCAGCGCTCTAC
>JBFGZQ010000020.1:0-55484 GCA_041586735.1 Motiliproteus sp. | reverse complement strand
TGAAGATTCAGTTTGAAGATTCAGTTTGAAGATTCAGTTTGAAGATTCAGTTTGAAGATTCAGTTTGAAGATTCAGTTTGAAGATTCAGTTTGAAGATTCAGTTTGAAGATTCAGAGGAGAGGGGCGTGACTATTTATAGCCTAGGACCTGACAACTTAGCACCAAGGTCGGGCCGATCAAAAATAGGTTTGGCGTTTACTCAAGACGCTGCAGATCTGGGAACCTTGGCGCGAACTATTTTCCATGAGATTTGATGGGGTGTGATGTCAATTCATGTATCGGCTGAGGAGGTTGCGTGGTTAGTCTTGATGTTAGTCCGGATGATCGAGGCCGGTTTTGGCTGCTGTCACGATAAAATTGCTGCGCCTAGAGTTAAAGTTCTCGGAGTCATCCGCAATCGGGGCGGTCAGCCAGAAGTCGACTTGTTAGTGTTGCCTGTGTCGGCGTCTAATGTGTAAATACTCATGCTAAATCTGAAAAAAAGTAATCATTAAGCCGTGAGCACAGCGTACCCAGAAGGGGTTTGCCGGTAAAAAACATTCAGATTTCACGTAGCGCACGATTCCGTAGCAAGCATTCACATCAAGACTGGCTGATTTAAGCCAATCCCAGAGCCTATCTGGCTTTATATGTAACTACGCATAATCAATATTATGTTAAATAGACTACTAGCAGAGGGCGCTAGGAGAGGCCTCAAGGCTGGGAATGAACAAGGGGTAGCGCCAGGACTTTTGAGCCGCTGAGGCGGGCTATCTTGAAGGGCTGACTTGAAAGGCTGAATCAATATCCAGTTTAATATGGCGAGGCGACTTAAATGCCTAAGGGCATATTTACAGAGACTGGCTGTCTTGCTGATGCGCACGGCTTGGCTACAGAATTCCAGGCTCTGGCATTCTTGGCGTGTGTCTAGCGCGTACTTGATTGCTAATGGCTCTGTGCTGTGCGTGAGCGAAAGATCCGAGGCTATCGATAAAGCCAAAGCCATCGATAAAGCTATCGATACAAAATATGTATTATGTGTTTAGAATTGATAGTCGTTGAGGCGACGTTAGCCCTGTTCTTTCGGGATCAGCGGCAGTAGCGAGCGATAGATCAGGGATGCCTCCAAGTGGATGCTGAGCCGCTTATTGCGGATTAGAAAAACAGCTGCTCCAGAAATGCTGCCCAGAAAGCGTGTTTAAACTAGAGTTCTCCAGATCTCATTGCGATCAGTATCAATTAGTCAGCGTATATTTCGTAGGTTAATTCTATCCAAGAAGCGAGCACCCCCTACTTCCAGTAGTAGACACTACTGGAAGTAGGGGGTGTATTTCGGTATCCTGTGGCTTTGTTTTTTCACCCAACGCAGAAATATCTGTTGTTACCTAAGGTACCGATCATCGTGTCGATCAAAGACTTTCCTGGCTCTCCGCTGTTTGACTCAGCTAAATATTTTAACCTAATGTCTAGGAACGATTGTTTCCCGGCTCAATCACCGTCAGTTGAAGCCTTTGTTTGCGACATCGATGTTGCTGGCGCGTTGGACGACTATCGCTACACCAAGGAGTTTCTTTCTAGTTACAGCAAGAAAAGCCATGACACCTACGACAAGTTTCGAGGCGATGCCGAGCGGCTTTTACTCTGGGCGTGGCTTGTCCAGAAAAAATCGATCGTTGCCTTGAGAAGGCGCGATCTTGAAGAGTACACCGACTTCGTGGCCAAGCCTGATTCCCAGTGGCAGGCAGATGCCACAGCAAGACGGTTTCTGAGCGTAAACGGCATACGGGTACCCAATGATCGTTGGCGCCCTTTCCGGACTACCGGATCAGGCAGGAGGCGCCTGAGTACTAAGTCTTGGCAAGGGCTTTTTTCCAACCTCAGCGTCTATTTCAACTACTTGATGGCGGAAGATTATGCGTTGGGTAATCAGATCCCTATTGTTAAGAAGAACTGCCCCTACCTGAGGCAAGAGACCGGCATCAACAAGGTTCGTCGCTTATCTGCATTGCAGTGGGAGTATCTGCTCAACGCTGCCCTTAAATTGGCAGATAATGACCCGTTACACGAAAGAACGCTTTTCGTTATTGCTACGCTGAAGTCGCTTAAACTCAGAATATCCGAGCTATCCGAACGCCCTGCTTGGTCACCAGCCATGTCTCACTTTCATCGTGATCACGAAGCAAACTGGTGGTTTCGCGTCTACGGTAAAGGCGCTAAAGAAAGAGACGTCTCCATTTCTAATGACTATTTGGAGTTCCTCAAGCGTTACCGTCAGCATCGCTGCCTGACTCCCCTTCCCTCCAAGGATGCTCGTGAACCTGTAGTGGAGTCTCGAATACAAAACCGGGGGATTGGCAGTCGCCAGCTGCGGAATATAGTTGAGGTGGCTTTGGAAGAAGGCTGCCACTCTCTGATAGTAGACGGCTTTGACGTAGAAGCTGCTGAGCTTAGAGCCGCCACCACCCACTGGTTAAGACATACCGGCGCCTCCATGGAGGTGGCTGCCGGTCGAAATCTTGCCCATGTACAAGCGGACTTGGGTCACGGTAGCATCAGAACCACTGATGAGCTCTATGTTGACTCGGATAATATGGAGCGGGCGTCCACCGCTAAGAGTCAGGAGGTGTGATCTACTTTAGCCAAGGCATCACTCCTGGCCGACAAGGAGCGCCAGGCGCTGGTTGTCCGCCTATATTTTTTCTGTCGTATAACGGGTGCTCTTCAGGCTATCTTTGATTTTTTTAAGATGAGCCAAGAAGTCAGGTCCGCGGCGTAGCGTTACCCCTGTTGCCAAGACATCGATTATTGCCAAATGAACTATACGAGAGGTCATGGGCATATAGATGTCGGTATCTTCCGGAGCTTCCACCCCGAGCATTACTGAGCAGTGCTCGGCCAACGGTGATTCAGGAGCGGTAATGCCGATAACTGTTGCGCCTGATGCGCGCGCCACTGCAGCAATTTCCACTGTTTCTTTGGTTCTTCCGGTATAGGAAATCATCACGATGACATCACCAGTACCGCAGGAAGCGGCCACCATGCGCTGCATCAATACATCATCGTACGCCGCGACAGGAATATTGAAGCGAAAGAACTTGTGCTGAGCGTCTTGCGCCACGGGCCCAGACGCTCCCAACCCGTAAAAAAATATCTGCTTGGCCTGGATCAGCTGATCTACAGCAAGGTTAACAATAGTCGGATCAAGCTTCTCCTTGGCATACATGAGAGCGGCAATGGTGGCCTCTATAATTTTCGAGGTGTAGCTCTCAGCGCTATCATCTTGTTCTACATGCCTATTTACGTAAGGAACACCACCCGCCAGTGCCTGCGCCAGGGTTAACTTGAAGTCAGGAAACCCTTTGGTGTTGAAGCGTTTACAGAAGCGATTGACCGTCGGCTCGCTGACCTGTGCTGATTTGGCGAGCATTGCGATGGAAGAACGCGTGGCTGACTGAGGGTCTGCTAGGATCACCTCCGCCACCTTTCGCTCAGAGCGGTTAAGGTTTTCCAGCTCCTCGTTAATGCTGTTAAGCATATTTGTTTGCATCATCGCCCTCTGGCTCCCCTTTTTTTGATACAGCCTAGAGCAAGCCCCCTCGCTCATCAGTTAGAACTATAACATCAGTGTAATTAAATTACATCAATGTTGCTTTGTAACAAAAGCCAAATCCTGTATCCCGTATTGATCCTATTGAGTTAGCTTACATCTTTGCTATTTCAAGGCTTAAAAGAGCGTCTTCTGCTCCTGCTGCGTCTGTAAAAGTTATAAAACACACGTAATAAAAACAAAACATACTCGACATTCTCGGCCTTTGTTGGTATAAATGTTCGTATTATTACAACAACTATGCACGCGAGGCACAATCATGACCATTCGAGTTGCAATTAACGGTTACGGACGCATTGGGCGCAATATACTTAGAGCGCTTTACGCATCAGATAAGAAAGAGCGCATCTCCATCGTAGCGATCAATGATCTAGGTGATGCGCGTATCAACGCCCACCTGACAGCCTTTGATACCGTTCATGGGCGATTCGACGGCAGCGTCGAGGTTGACAACAACAACCTGGTCATCAACGGCGACCACATTCGCACGTTCTCGGAACGCAACCCAGCCGACCTGCCTTGGGCTGCTCTCAAGGTTGATGTGGTATATGAGTGTACGGGGCTCTTTACCAGCCGCGACCAGGCCGCCGCACATCTCGACGCTGGGGCGCGCAAGGTCATCATTTCGGCGCCAGCTGCCGGCGCTGATGCCACCGTGGTCTACGGTATTAATCACAACATCCTGACCGCCGACCACCAGATTATCTCCAACGCCTCTTGTACTACCAACTGCTTGGCGCCGGTTGCTAAGCCCCTTAACGATGCCATTGGGATCGAAAGCGGCCTAATGACCACCATCCATGCCTATACCAATGATCAGAATCTGAACGATGTCTATCACAGCGACCTCTACCGAGCACGCTCTGCAACTCAATCAATGATTCCGACTAAGACCGGCGCGGCTGCCGCGGTAGGCCTTGTTTTGCCTGAACTCAATGGTCGACTCGATGGCATGGCTGTCCGGGTACCGACCATTAACGTATCCCTCGTGGATCTGACATTTACCGCCGCTCGGGATACCAGCGTCGAAGAGGTCAACGGAGTCATGGCTGAAGCCGCACAGGGGCACCTGAAAGGTATTCTTGCCTACAATACCCTGCCATTGGTTTCGGTTGATTTCAATCAGGACCCGTCCTCCTCCACTTTCGATGCCACTCAGACCCGGATTAATGGCCGCCTGGTCAAGGTTATGGCCTGGTACGATAACGAATGGGGGTTCTCCAACCGCATGCTCGACAACACGTTGGCACTGATGGCGGCAGAAGCCCATGCATTGAGGGCTGCGGTATGAAGCGTAGAACTAAAATCGTTGCCACGTTGGGTCCGGCCACGGATAGTCCCGAGGCGATTGAAAAACTGATCTGTGCCGGCGTTAACGTTGTGCGACTGAACTTTTCCCACGGCAGTGCAGAGGACCACCAACAGCGTGCCTCGTTGGTAAGGGAATATGCCAAAAAACAGGGGCGCTTTGTTGCCATTCTGGGCGACCTTCAAGGCCCTAAGATCCGGATTTCGCGCTTCAAAGACACCAGGGTGGATCTTAAAAAGGGCCAAGCCTTCGCCCTGGACGCCAGTCTCGACAAGAATGCGGGAGATGTAAGCCAGGTTGGAATCGATTACGAAGAGCTGGTCAGTGACAGCAGACCTGGTGACATTTTACTGCTGGATGATGGTCGAGTTGTCCTTGAGGTTAAAAGTATTGAACCGCACCGAATCAACTGCGAGGTAGTTATCGGTGGCCCGCTCTCCAACAACAAGGGTATCAACCGCAAGGGTGGCGGCCTTTCGGCTTCTGCTCTTACCGACAAGGATCGTCAGGATATCCACACCGCCGCTAAAATTGATGTTGACTATCTAGCGGTTTCCTTTCCACGCGATGCCGATGACATGCACCTAGCGCGTCGCTTGATGTTGGAAGCAGGTGGCAATGCGGGGTTGATCGCAAAGATCGAGCGCGCTGAAGCGGTCAGTGACAACGCTGTTCTTGACGCCATTATTTTAGCCTCGGATGGCGTGATGGTGGCCCGGGGTGATCTCGGTGTAGAGATTGGTGATGCCGAACTGATTGGTGTCCAGAAACACATCATCGACCGCGCGCGCTCACTTAATCGCGTTGTCATCACAGCGACCCAGATGATGGAAACCATGATTACCCAGCCGATGCCCACCCGTGCTGAAGTCTTTGACGTAGCCAATGCGGTGTTGGATGGCACAGATGCAGTGATGTTGTCAGCGGAGACCGCCGCCGGCGACTATCCGATTGAAACTGTCGAAGCGGTGGCTCGAGTGATTCTTGGTGCAGAAAAGCACCCAAAGGCGCATAAGTCAAAGCATCGCCTCAATGAATCCTTCGAAAATATCGACGAAGCCATCGCGCTAGCAGCGATGTACACCGCGAACCATCTGACGGGTGTAAAGGCGATCATCTGTATGACCGAAAGCGGAAATACGCCTCTGCTGATGTCTCGTATTCGTTCCGGCCAACCGATCTACGCATTTTCTCAGCATCCACGAACCCAGAATCGGGTCGCGTTAATGCGAGGGGTCAAAACCGTCCCTTTCAATAGCGACGAGATACCTAACGAAGATGCCAACCAGCACGCTGTCGATGAGCTGATTCGACGGCAAGTGGTTGCGGATGGTGACTTGGTGATCATCACCAAGGGGGACTACATCAAAGCCCTCGGTGGCACCAACACCATGAAGATCGTCCGCGTCGGTCAAAAAATACGCTAAAGCATCTAATACCACAACTTGAGAAATACACTTGAGAAATACGCCATGAATGCTTCCGTACAGTTAACGCAGGCCAGTGAGGCGGATTGTTTCGATGGCAGCACCCCCGATCGTCTCCAAGATTTTGATATTCGTATCGAGGTTACTGAGCAGCCAGTGCTGCTCCAAGTAAGCCATGAACATCATTCCAGCCCGAGCTGGCACTGCTCTGACTACGACTTCTAATCATAAGCTAAGCTGTTTACAGGATAATATATCGCCATGAGCTTGATCACACAGGTCGTAGCCAGCGAGGTTCTTGGGCACGGGCTTTTTAGCGCAACGAAACAGGTATAATGATGAAGCAGACCCAACGACCTATGCCCCCGGTCAAGTCGATCGCTCTGGTGGCCCACGACAATCAGAAAACCCACTTACTGGACTGGGCGGCGCATCATCGCGACACTTTGGCGCGACACCGTCTCTATGCCACCGGCACGACCGGCAGTCTGCTGTCACATCGGCTGGCACTGCCAGTTAACGTCCTGCTCAGTGGCCCCATGGGCGGTGATCAGCAGTTGGGAGCGAAGATCGCTGAAGGCGAGATCGACATGCTGATCTTTTTTTGGGATCCATTGGAGCAACAGCCCCACGATCCTGATGTTAAAGCGCTGTTGCGAATCGCAGCGGTCTGGAATATTCCGGTGGCTTGTAACCAAGCAACCGCCGATTTTATCTTCGCTTCAGCTTTGATCGATAGCAACTACCTGCGGTGTATCCCCGATTACGACGACTACCTAAATAAACGCACGAGCTAAGGCCTAACCGGACCAGAGTCGCTTATGAATTTTTGACCCGGCTGGGCGCGTCAGCTCAATCACTGTTTTTGCAACTCTAGCTACAGGATTAGCACGTACTCAGAGACTATCGACGCGCCCTGCGCCTTCCCTCCTAAGCCGATAGGTATAGCCTATAGGGCACCTCGAAAACCCTTGTTGGTATCGTTCTGTGGTAAAGTCTCAGCCGCCTAGTGGCCTGTACAGCCGTGAACAGACCTAGAGAACCTTCCATAAGCCTGAGCATCAGTATGTTGGCATTAAATATAAACTTACCTGGTGCCCGTTGTTATTCATTGAATTTAAACCAGACAGTTTGAGGATCCCCGTGATCGATACAACCTCCCTGATCGGCCTGACCGCCGCAGCCTGCACCACCCTGTCATTCGTACCGCAGGTGATCCATATTCTCAGGAGCCGAAATACCAGTGGTATCTCTCTGGGTATGTATTTAATCTTCACAGTGGGTGTCGCGCTTTGGGCCATATACGGCTTAATACGGGACGATTTACCCGTCTTACTGGCCAATGGTCTGACCCTGCTACTAACGCTATCAGTGCTGATTTTGACTCTTCGGGGACGGTTTTATGATCGGCATCATCCGCAGCCTAAGGTCGCCGATAAGCTGGATTGACAGCATGGCTATCAAGGGGGTATTTCGACGATACTCGGGTCGATGAGGAACGGTGGGTATCTACCTAAAGCCATCGACGACTTAAACCGTTTGCATCCTAGTTAAATCATCCAATCCAGCCAGCGAGGTAAACGCGCCTTTGCGAGTCACCGCATGGGCACCGCAAGCCCCAGCAAATGCCAGAATGGTTTCTAGTGCCGGTTTATCCGTAACCAGTACAGCCAACTTGCCGGGCGAAATGTCCAGAGCAGCAAGTCGATACAACAAACCGCCAACGAAAGCATCACCAGCGGCTGTGCTATCGACCATCTCGACTTTGGGAGGCTGTACTAAGCCGCAGCAGGATCTGCTGTAATACCGCAGTGGGTTTCCACCGTCGGTAACCAACACCAGAGAAACCCCTGAATCTAGAATGTGCTGCAACACATCGGACTCACTCTGGTACCGACAAAGGAACGCCAGCTCTTCGACGCAAAGTTTGACCAGGTCGGCCTGTTCAACGCAGGGCCAAATAGACTCGTAAGGATCAGCATCGTTGGGCCAGAGATTTAAACGCAGGTTGACGTCAAAACTGAGCAGCGATCCTGCTGCCTTAGCTTTGGCAATACCGGCCAGGGTTGCATCTTTAATTGATGGCTCGGTCAGCGTGTTGGAACAGAAATGAAAGATGCCCGGCTCCTCAAACCATGCCTGCTGGAACTCTTCGGCAGTAAACAGAAGATCGGCGGAGGGGTTGCGATAGAACTCAAAACTCCGCTCACCCGACTTATCAAGCGAAACGAAGGCCAATGCTGTTTTTGCCTTAAACGTCTGTGACAGATAAGCGGTATCGACACCCATCTGGTTGAGCGATCTCTTCAAAAAGTCGCCGAACATATCGGCACCCACCTTGCCGGCAAAATAGCTACGGCCACCCAGTTTAGCCACTGCCGCAGCGACGTTAGCCGGTGCCCCTCCTGGATACTTGGTAAAACGCTCTAACTGATCATCAGCCAAGGGCTGGTTGATACTATTGGAGAGCATATCAACCAGTGCCTCTCCAAACGAAATGACTTTTAACATCATTTTGCTCCTCTGCTGGTTTTTTGGGGTGCCGCCAAAGGCTTCTCCACCAAGGGTACAGGTTGCTCGCTTTCTTGCTTAATCGGCCCAGCGGGCCTCTTGGTTTTGGTCTTGGACAGGTGCTGTTTAACGATCGTCATCAGCCCTTGGGTTGACTGATCATAGTCGGCACTCTTGCGCTCGATATTACGGCTGATCTCGGTGGCCAGACGTTTGCCCAGCTGTACTCCCCACTGATCAAAGGAATTAATGTTCCAGATGGCCCCCTGAACAAACACCTTATGCTCGTACAGGGCAATCAGGGCACCCACATTTTTGGGGCTCAAGCGATCCAACAGCAGTACATTGCTGGGGCGATTGCCAGGGCTGCTGGTGTAATCCTGCAGGCCGTCGGTGATGTCACCGTTCATAAAGGCGTTAGCCTGGGCCAGCATGTTGGTCAACAGGGCGAAGTGGTGATCTTCGGTCTCCTCGTCGGCCTGCAAGGACGCAATAAAATCTATGGGCACAAAACGGGTGCCCTGGTGCAGCAACTGGAAGAACGCGTGCTGACCGTTGGAGCCGGTCTGGCCCCAGACGATCGGGCCGGTGGCGTAATTCACGGGCTTACCATCCATATCCACCGACTTGCCGTTGCTCTCCATATCCAGCTGCTGGAGGAAAGCGGGCAACTGGTGCAATGCCTGATCGTAAGGAATGACGGCCTGAGTCTCGGCCCCGAGAAAGTTGATATACCAGATACCGATCAATGCAAGTATTACCGGCATATTCTGATCCAGAGGTGCCTCGACAAAATGACGGTCCATCTCGTAGGCGCCTTCGAGCAGCTCGATAAAGCGATCGTAGCCGATGCACAGAGCAATCGGCAGGCCGATACTGGACCAGAGTGAATAACGTCCTCCAACCCAGGCCCAGAACTCGAATATATTGTTCTGGTTAATCCCGAACTCCATGGCCGCGGCTTTATTGGTGGACACCGCCACAAAATGCTGGCCGATATCGGCTGCCGAAGCGCCAGTCTTATCCAAAAACCAACGTTTGGCACTGTTGGCGTTAAGCAGCGTCTCCTGGGTCGAGAAGGTTTTGGTGGAAACGATAAACAGCGTCGTTTCTGGATCCAAGTTCTTTAGCGTCTTCTTGATATGTTGACCATCAACGTTGGAGATAAAGTGAAAACTCATCTCCGGATGTTTGTAGTGCAGCAGTGCCCGGCACACCATGTTGGGACCGAGATCCGAGCCACCGATGCCGATATTAACCACGCTGCGAATCCGCTTGCCGGTGTGCCCTAGCCATTTACCGTCACGTACTCGGTTGCTGAACGCCTCAAGCTTTTTTAAACCAGAACGGATATCGGGCATCACATCCTGGCCGTTGACCACCACCGACTCATCACCACGATTTCTCAAGGCAGTGTGCAACACCGGACGTTTCTCGGTGACGTTGATAATATCGCCTGAAAACATCTGTGCTCGGCGCTGGCGCAGCGGCGAATGCTCGACCAACTGTAACAGGGATGCGAACACCTCATCCGAGAGTTTGTTCTTTGAATAATCCAGGAACAACTCACCCAAACTGAGGCTCATCTTGTTGAACCGGTTTTTGTCGCCGGCAAAGTAATCGCTAATCCGATCATCACGGGTCTGTTCTGCCAATTTTTCAAGCTTTTTCCAGGTAACAGATTGGTCAAGTGCGTACATGGCGCATCTCTCTTTATTCGTCAAGTTAAACGGTTTTTAATGATTCTAGTACTGACAGAACGCCCCGCGACTCCAGCTGATCCACCGCCCGGTCAAAAGCTCGCACGAACCCAGCAGAGTCTAGCAATTCGGTGCCGAAGAGATCCTCAAGACTGAGAAAGTCTTGGGTTAACCGCTCCCTATTACTCACCGCTTGCTGAAGCCGTTGAGCCATCGGGTCCTGTATTTCGTGAGGCTGGCCAGATTCGTCCCTACCCCGCAGATACAGTGCCCAACTGGCGATAATCAACGCTACCCGTTCGAGGTCACGCCGTTCATCCAATAACTGCTGGATGGTCGGTATCAGAAATTTGGGAAACTTGCTGGAGCCGTCGAGGCACAGACGCGCCAACTGATCCGCTATCTGCGGGTTGGAAAAGCGCTCAATCAACGTCTGTTTATAGGCTTCGATATCTATGCCCGCTATTTCACCCAGTACCGGGGTCACGTCCTTATCCATAAAGTCGCGGATAAACAGGGCAAAGCACGGATCCGCCATCACTTCATGGGTGTAGCGGTAACCCGCTAGATAACCCAGATAAGCCATTGCCGAGTGCCCGGCATTGAGCAACCGTAATTTCATCGTCTCGTAGGGCGCTACATCCTGGGTAAACTGCACCCCTACCCGCTCCCATTGGGGACGACCATTGCAGAAGTTATCTTCCAGTACCCATTGGATAAAAGGCTCGCAGACCACCGGCCAGCGGTCCTCGATGCCATACTCCTCGTTAAGCAAGAGAATTTGCTCGGGAGTGGTTACTGGGGTAATACGATCGACCATACTATTTGGAAAACTCACCTGTGCCTCGATCCAGGCACAAAGCTCGGGTTCACGCAGAGCCGCGTAAGCCAGTATCGCCTTGCGGGCCACATCGCCGTTGTGGGGCAGATTGTCGCAGGACAGGATGGTAAAAGGTGCAGTGCCTCGGGCGCGACGTTGCGCTAGCGCTTCGACCAGATACCCAAATACGGTGCGAGGGCGCTGAGGGTTCGCCAGGTCATGGACAATATCTGCATGCTGCTTATTAAACAGGCCGGTATTATCATCGACGTTGTAGCCCCCCTCGGTAATGGTTAGGGAGACAATACGTACGTCTGGATCGGCCAGCTTTTCAAGCACGGCAGCCGGGTTGTCTGGGGCAAACAGGAATCCAGTGATGGCGCCTATAACACTCACCTCTTTGGAACCCTCAGTACCCAGCTCAACCAGGGTATAGAGATAATCCTGATCGGATAGCACCTGCTGCATCGCCCGGTCGGCTTCACGTAACCCCAAGCCGCAAATAGCCCAGTCTTCACTGCCGCCAGCCTGCAACAGGCGCTCGGTGTAGACCGCCTGATGGGCTCGGTGAAAGCCACCAACACCGATATGCACGATCCCCTGTTTCAGATGACCTCGGGGGTAGGTAGGGCGCCCCACCTTCTGTTCAAGTTGAGTCAGGGTTGCATTGCTTAGCTTCATTTTTATCACCATGGTCACTCACATCAGCGCATCGCTGCTGGCAGGCAGAACTCTCTGGCACAGAGTTCCCTGCTTCAGGCGTAGTACGACTGAAAACGTTAACGCGTTAAATATTGATACGGGCTAGACGCGCACCTAAGGTGCTGCCGATGGCACTCTATTCAACCACCCCATCGGCGGGCATAAGAGCGCAACAGCCAGAATCTGTTCCAGGTCTACTAGGCCGCCGATCGGCTGAGCTTATGAATGGCCTTACCCTGAGCATCGAATAGATGACAGTGCGAAAGATCCAGATTCAAGCCGACAGTATCCCCGTACTGCCCTAGGAAGGTACCGGGGGCACGCACGGTCAAGGTCTGCTTGGTATCGGTTTTAACGTAGCAGTAAGTGTCACTGCCCAGGTGCTCGGCAACATCGAGACGCCCGCGGAAGGTACTGTTGTTTTTGTCCGTCACAGTGATATGTTCAGGACGCACCCCCAGCGTCACATCGCTGCCCTTGGCAACGCCTTCGCCGGAGATCGGCAGCTGCATCTGGGCCCCCGATTGCAGTTCAATATTGATGCCGCGCTGGTCACCGGAAAGCACTTGACCGGGCAGGAAACTCATCTTGGGCATACCCAGGAATCCTGCCACAAACTGGTTGACCGGATGATGATACAGTTCCATCGGTGAGCCGACCTGTTCGATGCACCCTCCATTCAGCACCACTACCTTGTCGGCCAGGGTCATCGCCTCCACCTGATCGTGGGTGACGTAGATCATGGTGGCGTTGAGGTTGTGGTGCAGCTGTGCCAGCTCGAGCCGGGTCTGGACACGCAGCGCCGCATCTAGGTTTGACAGCGGTTCGTCAAACAGAAATACCTCGGGGTGACGGACGATGGAGCGACCGATCGCTACCCGCTGACGCTGACCACCAGACAGGTCCTTGGGCTTACGGTCCAGCAGCGGCTCCAGTTCCAGAATACGCGCCGCCTCAGCGACTTGGGCGTCGATGGTGCTTTTGTCCTTCCCCGCTAGCTCCAAGGCGAAGGACATGTTCTTACGGACCGACATATGGGGGTACAGGGCATAGCTCTGGAACACCATCGCCAGATCACGCTTGGCGGGTGCTAATTCGGTGATCTCTTTATCGCCCAGGAAGATTTGACCGCTAGTCACCTCCTCTAGACCGGCAATGGATCGCAACAGCGTTGACTTACCGCAGCCGGAGGGACCGACAAAAACCACAAACTCATGATCTTTTATCTCCAGGTTGATCCCTTTTAGAATCTCGATATCGCCGTACGCTTTTTTCAGGTTTTTTATTGTTAAATCAGCCATGGTAGAACCCTCAATTATTTAACTGCGCCAAAAGACAAACCACGTACCAACTGCTTCTGGCTGATCCAGCCGAAGATCAGAATCGGTGCGCAGGCCAGAGTCGATACCGCTGACAATTTGGCCCAGAATAGTCCTTCAGGACTGGAATAGGATGCGATCAGTGCGGTCAGGGGAGCCGCCTGAGATGCCGTGAGATTCAGAGACCAGAACGCTTCATTCCAGCTCAGGATCAGCGACAACAATACGGTGGAGGCCAACCCGCCCTTACTCATGGGCAGCAGTACCCGCCAGATCTCCTGCAGCAGGGTGGCACCGTCCATACGCGCCGCCTCAAGAATATCCTTGGGGATCTCCTTGAAGTAGGTGTAGGCCATCCACACCATGATCGGCAGGTTGATCAGGGTATAGATGATCACCAGCCCCAGGCGGGTATCAAGCATCCCTAGATCCTTGAACAGCAGATAGATCGGCACCAGCACACCAACAGGCGGCAACATCTTGGTGGAGAGCATCCACAGCAAGGTTGACTTGGTGCGTTTGGTCTCGAAGAACGCCATTGAATAGGCCGCGGGGACCGCCACCAGCATGCCAATAATGGTGGAACCGAACGACACCACTACCGAATTCCAGGCAAAGTGGAAGTAATCACTGCGCTCGTTGATCAACGCATAGTTCTCTAGCGTAGGCGTAAAGAGCAGCTGCGGAGGCGTGGCAAAGGCATCGATTTCGGTCTTGAAACTGGTCAGAATCATCCAGAAAATCGGGAAGAAGATGGCCAGCGCAACACCCCAAGCTAGCGTGCCCAGCAGCGCGTTATTGAGGCGATGACGTTGTTTTAAACTAAGCATAAGTTCACCTCTGGGTATTAGTGCTTGTCGGTCAGGCTTTTGCCGACCAGACGAACTAGGAAGAAGGCGGCAACATTGGCCAGCAACACGGCGATCAATCCACCTGCCGAGGCCAGTCCGACGTCGAATTGCAGCAGCGCCTGGCTATAGATCAGGTAGGCCAGGTTGGTGGTTTCAAACCCGGGACCACCGCCTGTGGTAGTAAAGATCTCGGCAAAGATCGACAGCAGGAAGATGGTCTCTATCATCACCACTACAGCAATGGGTCGGGCCAGGTGAGGCAGCGTCAGGTAACGGAAGATCGCGATAGGTCCGGCACCATCAAGGCGGGCGGCTTCCTGCTGCTCTTGATCCAGCGATTGTAATGCCGTCATCAGCAGCAGAATGGCGAAGGGTAGCCACTGCCAGGAGACGATCATAATAATCGAAAATAGCGGATAATCCGTGAACCAGTCGACCGGCTGGGCACCAAAGAAGGTCCAGACGGCGGCAAACACACCGGAAACCGGGTGCAGCAGCAGGTTCTTCCACACCAAGGCGTTGACCGTCGGCATAATAAAAAACGGTGAGATCAGCATTACCCGGACGATGCCCTGCCCCATAAATTTCTGATTGACCAGTACCGAGATTAGGATGCCTAGCACCACCGTAATCAGCAGCACAGCGCCCACCAGTATCAGGGTGTTGCTCATGCCGGCGGTAAAGCCGTCATCGGTCAGGAAGAACTCGAAATTCTCCAGACCGACAAACTCGTTCTCACCCGGATAGAGCAGGTTATAACGTATTAACGAGAAGTAGATCGTCATGGACAGTGGAACAATCATCCACAGCAACAGCAGCAGCACCGATGGCGATACCATATAGCGGCTGATTTTCGCATTTTTATTAGCGGTGCCCATGACACTCTCTCCGTGCTCGACAGATAAATCGACAGCATTAGCGTCTGCTTTTATGACTGTAGTATTCATAGCGATATCTCACAGAATTAAGTGTAGATCGGCAAAGAACAACCACCAAAGGCCGTCGGGACAGCCCTGTTCTCTTGCTAGATCATTGGAAGGTGGCGCTGGAGCAGAGTAGTGCTTCAGCGACTGTTCGGTGGAGTAACTACTTGTAGTAGCGGGCGCGCTTCATCTCACGGGTGGTGACCCTTTGCGCACTTTCTAGGGCCTTATCCACGGCCATCGAGCCGGCCAGGGCACCGGAGAACAACTTACCGACCTGGGTGGCAATCGACTGGAACTCGGGGATAGCCGCAAACTGCACACCCACATAGGGAGATGGCTTCAGGGTTGAGTCGTTGGGATTCGCCTTACCTATGGATTCGAGCGTCTTAGCGGCAAAAGGCGCCGCTTGCATATACTCGGCATTGTCGTAGGTAGAAGCCCGGGTTCCGGGAGGAACATTCTTGATGCCGCTGGTGTCGGCCACCAGTTGGCTATATTCCTTGGAGGTTGCCCAGGTCACAAAGGTCTTAGCGGCCTCTTTGGCATCAGAGCTGACGGGTACCGCCAGCGCCCAGGACCAGAGCCAGCCAGCCCCTTTGGTGGTGACCTGCTGGGGAGCCAGGGCAAAGCCGACCTTGTCAGCCACCTTGCTCTGGGACTCATCGGTCACAAAGGCTCCGGCGACGGTCGCATCCATCCACATGCCGCAGCGCCCGCTGTTGAACAGCGCCAGATTCTCGTTAAAACCGTTAGAGGAGGCGCCAGGAGGGCCGTAGTTGCCGAGTAGGTCAACGTAGAAGCTGAGGGTATTTTTCCACTCTGGGCCGCTAAATTCGGGCTTCCAGTTCTCATCGAACCAGCGCGCACCGAAGGAGTTGGCCATGGTGGTCATCAGCGCCATATTTTCACCCCAGCCCGCCTTACCCCGCAAACAGATGCCGTACTGACCCTGATCGGGCTTGTGCAGAGTTTTGGCAAAGGTCATGACCTGATCCCAGGTCGGTTGGTTTGGCATGGTCAGGCCCGCCTGCTCAAACAGATCCTTGCGGTAGTAGGTCATCGAGCTTTCGGAGTAAAACGGCAGCGCGTAGAGCCTACCCTTGACGGACAGCCCACCGATGACCGACGGAAAGATATCAGCCAGGTCATAGTCGGCAGGCAGGTTATCCATGGCGGTTAGCCAGCCTTTGCTACCCCAGATGGGTGCCTCGTACATACCTATAGTCATCACATCGAACTGACCACCCTGAGTGGCGATATCGGTAGTTAGGCGCTGACGTAGGACATTCTCTTCAAGCACCACCCACTCCAGTTGAATCTCAGGGTGGATTTTCTCGAAGGCATCGGAAAGACCTTGCATGCGAACCATGTCGCCGTTATTGACGGTGCCTATGGTGACTTTTGTCGCCGCTTCGGCGGGTACGGCGGCTACCAAGCTGGCGGCCATCATTGTGGGAAGGAGTCGTTTCATACTCATCTTCGAACCTCTATTTATTTTTGGAATAGGTCGATTGTGATCTGATTTTTTACCCTGCATCTGCTGTTCTAGCATTAATCCGAATGCAGTGATGGGGTCTATCTATTACACGCCTCTTGGCAAAAACGAACAAATACCTTACTTCTCTCTTTTCTATACTTTTTTGCCAATAGGCACGCTCAGATGCGCCCCTTGTAGAGCGCATCGAGAGATGACTTACGGTATTCCGACGGTGTCATCTTCTTCAGATCGAAGAAACGTCGGTTAAAGTTGGCGATGTTGTTGAAACCAGCGTTAAAGCATATTTCAGTGATAGGCTCCTCTCCGTGAGCCAGCAGCTCACAGGCCTTATTAATGCGCAAACTGTTGACGAACTCGATAAATCGATGGCCAGTGGCTTTCTTGAAAAACTTGGAAAAATAAGTAGGGCTCATCTCGACCTTGCCGGCGACCTCCTCGAGAGAGATTTCGGTGTCGTAGTGGTCGAAGATATAGTTGATTGTCTGATTGAGTCGATTGAGAATTTTTTTGTCGGTGATGGGCACATACACCGATGATGAAAGTACCTGATAGTTATCCATCGCAGCCAGCAGTTCGATCAGTTCCCAAAATTTGAGCAACCGGCGGACCCCCGACGATGTTGAAAAGTCTTCGAACAGCATAACGGCCCGAGAGAGCCCTTCCTTATTGAGGAACTCGATGCCGAACTTTGCCCGTTGCCAGAACGGGTTCAGCGCCCGCATCTCGGGAAACACCTGTTCACAGCTCTGGATAAAGCCATGCGAAAAGTTGATCACTCTATCCCGTAGCGCCACACTGTCGCCGGGGACCATTTGACTGATCCAGTTATGGGGTAGATTGGGTCCGACCAGAATTATGCTGTTAGGCGCGAAATTACCGATATAATCACCGACAAAGACTTTGCCCGAGGTCGCCGTGATCAGGTGAAGCTCATACTCCTCATGAAAATGCCAGCGCACCAGCGGACTGGGATAACCGTGCTCAAGGTAGCGGATCGATTCGTCCTGCTGTTGGTCGACCCTTTCGAACTCCGGCTGTATCCGTTCTTTTTGTTTTATCATAACAACCCTGCCCCAGCCGTTACCGCCTGTGACGACGGTAACCAGAAATATTCATTTGCTCGCGAACCAATACCTGCGATTGCTGCAATGCCTGCTCGACACTGAGTTCGCCTTTCAACACATGCTTAACCTTCTCCCCCACCCGCGTACCCATCGAAGCAAACTCCGGTATATCTACATATTGGATGCTTTGGTAAGGCACAGGTTCAAGTGTTGGATGTGCAGGATTGGCCGCGTTGATCGCCTCGTAAACGGAGGCTCCGAATGGCACGGCCTCATGATAGGCCGCAGCGTAGGTTGAGTGTCGGGTACCGGGTGGAACCGCAACCTGCCCTTCTGCTTGAGCGACCCCCTGAATATAGTCACGAGAGGTTGCCCAGAGGATAAAACGCATGGAAGCCTCTTTCGCTTTAGACGATTCTGGAATCGATAGCCCCCAGGCCCATAGCCAGCGCGCGCCTATAGGTGTATTAGCCGTGGGGGCGTTCGTCCATCCCAGCTTGTCATGAACTTTTGACCGGAGCGGATCTGAGAGCGCTTCGGCAAAGCTGGTTGCATCAATCCAGATACCGCAGCGGCCTTCTGCGAAGAGTTCGAGTATCCGGTTGTAGTCGAATTTATCGGGTTCTGGCGGACCGTATTGTTGCAATAGTTCCCGATAGAAACTCAGCGCCTGATGCCAGGGTTTAGTGTCTAGGACCGGATTCCACTCTAGGTCAAACCAGCGCCCGCCGAAGGTATTCACCATAGTCGTGACCAACGCCATATTGGCCCCCCAGCCTGCATTTCCACGCAGGCAAATGCCATAGACCCTGTTTTCAGGATCATGAATTTTGGCGGCAAAGTCGCGAATGTCTACATATGAAGGCGATTCCGGCATTTGGATACCCGCCTTTTTGAAGAGATCCTTGCGAAAATAAGTCATGGAACTCTCCGCGTACAGCGGTAATGCGTATAGCACATCTCGGAAGGAGAGAGACTGGCGCACAGGGGTAATCAGATCACCGACGGAATACTCGGCCGGAAACCTGTCTATCGCTGTCAACCAGCCTCTTTCAGCCCAGTTTTTAGCCTCGTACGGCCCTATGGCCATCACGTCGAACAGCCCTTCAGAAATGGCCAAATCGCTTTGCGTTCGTAGTCTAAGAATAGGTTCATCCAGCACCAGCCACTGCAGTTCGATATCTGGGTTTTGCTGCTCGAAGAGCGGGGACATGCGCTTAAGGGTCAACAGGTGGGGGTTGGCCACGGCACCGATGCGTAGAGTGCGTTTATTTGTAGAACTCCGCTGAATTCCAGCCAATCCATGATAGGCCAGAATTTTCTGCAAACGCCCTTCTGTGATGAGTTGCCTAAGCCCCCGATCAAAGGCGTCGCGAACAGTAGTGGCACGCTCGCGCTCTTTAGAAAACGCGATGTGGAAATCGGCTTTAGCAAATATACCCTGGACAAAGTCAAGCTGACCGATCATATGAGGGAGCTGGCTGACCATCAGATCGGCTGCTGTGTACTTGTCCATCAGCGCCAGATCAATTCGATTCCGATACAGTTTTTCAAGATTCAGAACGTCGGAGCTGACTTGTTCGGTTTGCAAGTGTTGGGATTGATCAACTAGGCCCGCTGTCAGGCCGCCTCGTACAACGCCGATCCGAAACGGAGTTAACTGCTCTAGCAGTTTGGCAGGTTGATCCACTAAATGCTCTTGCAGGTCGAAGTGTCGATCTTTCCGCTTAAGCAGCCCCATTTGGTCGCCAGGAAATGGAGCGCTTAAGATAAAGTCCTGCGCCATCTCCGAAGATCCGTGCACCGGCAGCAAACCGTCAACGCCGCCATTACGCGCTATTGCTCGGGCCCGGGCTTGGGGGAAAAACTGGATCTCTACCTCTAAACCCTCTCGCTCGAAGGCTTCTTTGACGATTTGGTGGACATAGCCTCGATTGGGCAAGGTTTCACCAATATAGGGGCGCCGCTCAGCGGCCGCAAGCACGACCTTAGGAGCAGCCAGAACCCTGCTTGTCAGGTTTAGACAAACCAGTACCGCGAGAGATCCAAATATGATGCGACTAATCATGGTAACCCCCATCGATTTACTCAAGGGTAATAAAGAGCCCTGCTGAGGATACCTGGATTGCCAGCATTACAGCTGCTCACAGGCCGCTCTAGAACACGCAAAAGACGATTCGGTGAGCATCCGCTTATGCCATGGCCTTAGGTCTCCGGTTCAAGATCCTCCAATCCATCTAAAACATATACCAATTTGCAATAGTTGGTTTGCTATTAGGGTGCCTCACAGCCTTGGCCCTTTTAGGGTGCCCAGTAAATAGCAACAGGCGCTCTTAACTGGTTCAGTATTGCCCGTACCGGCATCGTTTCTACCGGCCCCACCTGCTGAGCTTGAGTCAATACCGACAGTTTAGAGTCACCGCAAAGATGCAAATAGATCTGTTCGCAGCGCAGTAATCGAGCCAAACTCAGGGTCATCCGATCGTGAGGCGCTGCAGGCGGTGTCAACGCCAGACAGTCGTCTGGGGTGTCTAAATCCAGCGCCCGGGTCAACGCCTTCGCGCCGGCAAAGAAAGAGGCGGTATGACCGTCTTCACCCATCCCCAAAATCACCACATCCAATTGCCCTGGTAACGCCGACAACCTGCTGCTGCATTCCTCTGCACCCTCCTCTGCACTTGTAGCTACGGTTATCAGGCTGATAAAGCGTGCTTTTGCCGCGCAATTTTTCAGTAAGTACTTCCGGACCAGGCGTTCGTTGCTGTCTTTTGAGTCAGGCGATACCCAGCGTTCATCTGCTAGGGTGATAATGACTCGGGACCAATCTAGATCGATACGCGACAACGCTTCAAAAAGCCCGATCGGAGTACTGCCGCCGGAGACCACCAGCGTTGCAAGACCGCGGGTCATCAGCCCGGCACGCAGGCGCGCGGCTATGTCGTTGCTGAGTTGGCGATCCAGTTTTGCACGGGTTTCAAAACAGGTTGGCGTGATAGCAGATGCCGTTGGCTGATGCATACCCCCTCCTCCTCCTATTCGTGCCAAGAGCGACCATCACGCTCAATGAGCGCGATAGAGCCAATCGGACCCCAGGTCCCGGCTGAATATGAGCGAACCTCTTCATGAGACTCCTTCCACGCATTGATCAAGGTATCACACCAGATCCAGGACGCCTCTACCTCGTCTCGACGAACGAATAATGATTGATTGCCGCGCATCGACTCCAGTAGTAGACGTTCATAAGCGTCGGGGATACGTCGGTTTTTATCGTCTCCGGAGAAATCGAGATTCAGCGCTCGTGATTGCAGTGCCATATCCTTATCCAGCCCCTGCTCTTTTGTAACGACCTGCAATTGGATGCCTTCGTCAGGCTGGAGGCGAATAATCAGCTTATTGTTCACTACCGACTTCTGCTTGGGGTCAAAAATATAGTGTGGCTGATTTTTATAGTAGATCACGATCTCCGACATTTTTGTCGGCATCCGTTTGCCCGTACGCAGGTAGAAAGGCACCCCAGCCCAGCGCCAGTTATCGATACTCGCCTTCAGGGCCACGAACGTTTCGGTGTTACTCCCGCCCTGGCTCCCCTCCTCTTCACCATATCCCGGGCAGGCACTACCCAAAACGGCTCCGGCGGTGTACTGACCGCGAACAGCTAATTTGGTCACATTTTCTTGGGTGATAGGGCGCAGTGCACGCAACACCTTCAGTTTCTCATCGCGAATACCATCGGCACTTAACTGGCTAGGCGGATCCATAGCCACCATGCATAGCAATTGCAGCAGGTGGTTCTGGACCATGTCGCGCATCTGCCCGACCTTGTCGTAATAACTCCACCGACCTTCGAGGCCCACCGTTTCCGACACGGTGATCTGTACGTGATCGATAAAGTTCTGATTCCATTGAGAACCAAAAAGATTATTGGCAAAGCGCAGTGCGATGAGGTTCTGAACAGTCTCCTTACCCAGGTAGTGGTCGATCCGATAGATGCGATCTTCGTTGAAATAGCGGCTGACTGTATCGTTGATCACCTTCGAGCTTTTAAGGTCCTTACCGATCGGTTTCTCGAGGATAATGCGGGTGCTGTCCGACAGGGCTTTGGCGTTGTAAAGGTTCTCACATATATCACCGTAAAGTGCTGGCGGGGTTGCTAAATAATTAACCATCACTCGCGTATCCTGGTTTACGAGTTTAGTGATACGGGTAAAGTCCTTGGCTTGAGCGAAATCGACTTGCACATAATGTAGATGCCCAGCAAAACCACTCCAAACAGCCTCGTCAAAATCGCCTTGAGGGAGAAAACGTTGCAGCGTGGCTTTAATCGAGCCGACGAACGCCTCGTTGCTGTCATCACCTCGGGCAACTCCGATTAGCCGGGTTTCGGAATGCAGCAGGCCTTCACGGTAAAGGCAATAGAGTGCAGGAAACAGCTTGCGCATTGAAAGATCCCCCTTGGCACCAAAGAGGACAAAGTCGCAGGGGGTACCCTGAAGCAAGGCATTCATTGTTGGGCTCCTTAAGATTAGAACTAGATGTAACTAAGCAACACAATACCTAACTAGTCGCTCAAAAAAAAGCATTTATACGTAATATAACGCAAATATATCGCAATCCGTGGTGTGCAGATTGCATTCTGATCGGAATCTAAATAACAAAAATAAAATAAAAACGTTGCTTATCAAGCTTTTTTTGTGGCAGTTTGATCGTTATTCCGCACTGCTGCGTCAGTGTGTGCGACCATCTGGGCTTGTATTAAAATTATCTAGAGTGTAATTTTATTACATGGTCCTGGTGATCGGCAGGATGACGAACACAGGGTGAGCAGCAAGCCGCGATCGAGCACTACTCAAACCCTAGACGGCATTACCGCCCAGCGCCAGGGATTTGCATTTTTTGAGATCCTGAGCGCCTGAGTCAAACAGGCTTAGACTCGTTATCTCTATTTGATCCACAAAAATCAATGAGCTAGGAGCAGGTAATGAACAGTGGCCCCCGCTATAAAAACCAGGTCCAATATCCTAACCAGCAGAGCGAACTGCCACTTATAGAGCTGCATAACAACAATGGTCGCGCTCAAATTTGCCTACAGGGGGGGCAAATCATGCGCTATCAACCCAAAGGGCAGCCCGATGTGATATGGCTCGGAACCCAAAGCTTATTTGAAAAAGGCAAAGCGATCCGGGGCGGAATTCCCATCTGTTGGCCTTGGTTTGGTGATCACCCGAGCAACCAAGCATTACCTGCCCACGGGCTCGTTCGCACTCGCCTCTGGAGGGTTCTGGAAAGGAACGAGGATCAATCGACCAGCAGCCTTCGGCTAAGCATCGAAGATGACCAGGACACTCGTCAGCTTTGGCCCTACAAATTTCGACTCGAACTGCTGATTCAGCTTGACCACAAGCTTAAGTTGACGCTCAGTACGCACAACCCCAATGATGTAGAGATGCTGATTAGCGAGGCGCTTCACAGTTATTTTGCGGTGAGCAATATAGGTCGAATTCAGATCGAGGGGCTTGAGGGGGCCTGTTTTCGTGACAAGCTCGATCACCTGCAGCAGGGTATGCAGAGAGACCCTCTGACAATCCGCTCTGAGATAGATCAGATCTACGAGAATACTGGAGCACCAGTAACCATCAACGATGCTATTTTAAAGCGCCGGCTAATCATCACCAAGGCAAATAGTCGCTCTACTGTCGTTTGGAATCCTTGGGCAGAAAAAGCTCGCGCACTGGCCGATTTCGGCGATCTTGATTACAAAACAATGCTCTGCGTAGAAACCGCAAATGTGCTGGGGAACGAATTAACAATCCCTCCTGGAGGGAGTCACAGCATCAGCACAACCATTGAGTCCCAGCCCTTGGGCTGATGCCGATATGGCATGCACATACTGAGAGTTATCCGCTGGCGCCCCAGGTGCCAGCGGAACGCGCCGTTGTTGAGCTCGCGTCCAGAGCACTGCCAACAGGTCTTTAAAATAAACGCCTTGCCTAGGCAGCTTCTCTCCAAGCCCCTTCAGTAGTTGCCTAACTAATCTGCCGCGGAGCGGCTTCGTTCAACAAACCAATAAAGTAGCAGCATGATTACCGGTAGCTCGGATTGGCGCTAGCTGTTTAGCGCCGCAGTTGGGCCTGCTTAACCGCGCCCGCAGCCAGCGCCGTAATGCCGTCCCAGTCCTTATTGCGGATCAGTTCGGCGGGCACGATCCAAGAGCCACCGACACAACAAACATTGGGAAGCGCCAGATAATCCAAGAAGTTATCTGGGCCGATTCCACCGGTTGGGCAGAATCGAATATCAGGAAAAGGCCCCGCTATGGATTTTAAAGCAGGAGTCCCGCCGTTGGCTTCGGCAGGGAAAAACTTGAATGCACTGTAGCCAGCCTCCATTGCCACCATCAATTCCGACACGGTACTAATGGCAGGCAGGTAGCCAATCTCGGACTCCAGACCGGCCCTCAACAGTGCGGGAGTCGCTCCTGGGCTGATCGCAAAAATGCCCCCAGCCGTCTGGACAGCTTGTAGCTGGTCTGGCTGGGTTACCGTGCCGGCACCGACGATCGCGCCCTCCACCTCAGCAGCAATTGCGCCTATAGCACCCATCGCCGCCTCGGTCCGCAACGTCACTTCTAACACCCTAAGCCCGCCGGCAATCAGTGCCTTTGCTAAAGGCACTGCGTCTTCAGCGTGCTCGATCACCAGTACTGGCATTACCGGTGATGTATTTAAAACTGCATCTACATCGGTACTCATTCGTTATCCTCGTTAGGGCGGCAGCCCTGCAAAACAGCTACCGCACCGGTCGTCTAATTGTTCAGCTGTTGTGCATCCCACCTAGCGTCCGTATATGCTGGAGCCAGGCAGCGCAGCCTAAAGAAGGCGCTTACACAGCCCTTTGTTGCTCTTTCTCATCTAACTCTGCCTGGAACAGCACACTAGCCCCCTGTTCCGCCCCTGTGACCTGTTGCCGCATGCCGGCAAACAGCTCCCGCCCCATACCGTACTGATTACCAGATAGGTCGGCCCTTTCCGGCTCACGCATAGCCAGCTCTTGGTCGCTCAACAGAACCTTTAGCTCACCGGTTAAAGAGTCCAGTCGAATCATGTCACCGTCGCGAACCCGCGCCAAAGGCCCGCCTTGGCAGGCTTCTGGGGTCACATGAATCGCGGCGGGTACTTTTCCAGAAGCACCAGACATGCGCCCGTCAGTAACCAAAGCCACACTAAAACCGCGATCCTGGAGCACCCCCAAAAACGGGGTCATCTTGTGAAGCTCGGGCATGCCATTGGCTCGTGGTCCCTGGAAACGGGCGATTACCACGCAGTCCCTATCCAGCTCGCCACGCTGGAACATCGGCTCGAGTTCATTCTGGTTATGAATAACCACCGCGGCTGCTTCGACAATCCGATGTTCAGCCTTGACGGCTGAGGTCTTAATCACCCCCCGACCCAGGTTGCCTCTCATCAATTTGAGACCACCGTCAACATCAAAGGGCTGGTCGATATCGGCAATGACCCCCAAATCGAGTGAGCGCTCAGGACCCGCGCGCCATACCAGCTTGTCGCCATCGAGAAACGGCTCCTCGGTATATTGCTTCAGCCCCTTGCCGGTAACGGTCAGCACATCTTCATGCAGCATCCCCAGCGCCAAGAGGTGATGAAACAGCAGAGCCATGCCTCCCGCCGCATGAAAGTGGTTGATATCAGCGCTGCCGTTGGGGTAGATCTTAGTCAAAGTAGGCACGGCTGCCGACAAGTCAGAGAAGTCGTCCCAATTGACCAGTACCCCAGCCGCTCGCGCAATCGCTACCAAATGCATGGTATGGTTGGTGGAACCACCGGTGGCCAGTAACGCCACGATACCGTTGACGATCGCCTTTTCGTCAATCACTTCGGCCAGGGGTCTGTAGTGGCCGCTTTGTTCGGTAATCCGGCACAGCTGCTCAGCCGCGGCCCGAGTCAGGGCATCACGCAACGGGGTATTTGGATTAACAAAAGAGGCACCAGGGAGGTGCAGCCCCATCGCCTCCATTAACAGCTGGTTACTGTTAGCGGTGCCATAGAAGGTACAGGTGCCTGGGCCGTGATAAGACTGGGACTCACACTCTAGCAGCGCGGCGCGGTCCGCCTTGCCCTCAGCATAGAGCTGGCGAATTCGGGCTTTTTCAGGGTTGGACAGGCCCGAAGTCATCGGGCCGGCAGGGACGAAGATGGTGGGTAGATGGCCAAAGCTCAACGCACCGAGCAACAAACCCGGCACAATCTTGTCGCAAACCCCTAGACAGAGCACAGCGTCAAACATATTGTGGGAGAGCGCCACCGCTGTGGACATAGCAATAGTATCGCGACTAAACAGGCTTAACTCCATACCGTCCTGCCCTTGAGTAACCCCATCGCACATCGCCGGTACACCGCCGGCAAACTGGGCCACCGATCCCATGCCACGCACAGCCTCTTTGATCTGAGCGGGAAACGTTTCCAGAGGCTGATGCGCAGAAAGCATGTCATTGTACGCAGACACAATAGCGATATTCGCTTTGTTCATTAGCTTCAATTCGGATTTATCTTGCTGTCCGCAAGCAGCAAACCCATGGGCCAGATTACCGCAGGACAACTCAGCACGATGAGGCTTCTTTGACCGGGCCTTCGCCATTCGAGCCAAGTAAGCCTTCCGGGTGTCTCGACTACGCTCGATGATGCGCTTAGTCACCGATTCAACCGTGGGATTCATGGTTATTCTCCTCTTGGGCTTAGCTCTAGAGCTGATGTTTGCCTTAGCGGCCTAGGTGGTTCCGTGTCGTAAGTTACAAACATAATATCAGTGTATGGCGACAAGAACCAACATTTATTTGTATTTATTACGTAATTTAAGCACATATTTGCAGGGCAAACGTCATCAACCTGCCCCACACCTAGCTAACCGGTGCGTATGAACAACCTTAGAACAAAACCCGCAAAGCGTTATCTTTATGAGACCTTTGCACGAACTGCGTGCTCCAGCTAAAAAATTGCGATAACGTTCAGCCTCAAATTCACCTAGGCGTTGAGTTCAGCAAGGACGTGCTCAAGGGCATAAAATGGCGCTTGTCAGAACGCTAGGGCGGGAGACAGGCACCTGAGCAATGCGTATAAAATTGATGGGGGTGATAGCGAACTGTTTACGACCATCAGGGCCGCCAACAACAGGCTGCTTGAGGGTGCTCAAGCAGCCTGTTGTAAGGGGATTTCCAGAACTGGGGGCTAGTTGTTTTTACCGCGCATCTCCAAGCGCCGCAGGAACTCCTGCATGATCTGCAGATAGAGCTCATCACCTAGGTAGAGGTCCTCGACGCCCGAATCGATACTGGGGTTATCGTTCACCTCGATCACCACCGCCCTATTACCGCTCTGCTTGATATCGATACCGTACAGCCCATCACCGATCAGCCGACTGGTCTTCATCGCCACCTGCAGCACCGCCTTAGGCACTTCGAAGGTCGGCAGGGTATCAAAGCCACCGGAGATCACTTTGCCGTTGCCGTGGGTATAGATCTGCCAATGGTTTTTAACCATAAAGTAGCGACAGGCGAAGATCGCTTTATTATTCAGCACTCCGATCCGCCAATCGTATTCGGTGTATAGAAACTCCTGCGCCAGTACCAGTGCCGACTGCTTCAGCAGCGCTTTGCTATGCAGCTTTAACGCCTCCATATTGTCGACCTTGGCCATCCCACGGGAGAACGAGCCGTCGGGGATCTTCAGTACGATCGGAAAACCGAGCGTCTGGGCGACGGCAAGCAAATGGGCATCGGCGCTGGAGGAGAGGATCTCTGTTTTGGGCGCTGGAATCTTGTGGCGCTTGAGCAGGTCGGTGAGATAGACCTTGTTGCAGCAGCGCATAATCGAGGTGGAATCATCTATCACCACCAGCCCTTCCGACTCCGCCTTTTTGGCAAAACGGTAGGTATAGTCATCGATGCCGGTGGTTTTACGGAGCAATAGTGCGTCAAATTCGGGAATCCGCATTAGATCGCCACGACCGATCAGCTCGGCTTCAATACCCAGCTTGGCTGCCGCTTTGATAAAGCGTTTCAAGGCACGGTTATCACTCGGCGGCAGCTTCTCTTCAGGGTCGACCAGAATCGCCAGATCATAGCGGCTCTGCTTGCGGACGCTGGGCTTGCGCCACATTTTTTTACTAAACAGTTCCAGGGTGCGCGCAAACAGGTCCTGCTCTAGCTCATCCTTCAGGTCGCTGAGGCTAAGCATCTTTAAGCGTTTGAGCAACCAGTGACCGTCGCGCTGCTGCAGCTCCACCTCCAACAATGGGCAGGGAAAGCGCTCGAACAGATTGCGCGCCAGGGTCGCCATCCGGTTATCGATAACCTCACCAAAAAAGGAGCGAAATCGCAGGCCCTGCTCCTCGGTGCTGCTCAGCTGCCGTAGTTGACCACCGATATCGGCTAACTGCAGCTGGTACAGGGCGCGCTGGCTGAGGTCGTTGATGACCTTTAACGACGGCAGCACATGGTGAACCCGCGCCTCGGCCAGTAACGAACAGTAATAGCCCGGTGACAGATAGCGGCTACTGTTGCAGAGGTTGATCACCCGCACCCGGCCTTTACTATCTGGGAGGTTAAGATAGGCCTCGAAGCTGATCACATCGGCACTGGGGAAATAGGGCTCCCAGTCCTCTAGGCGGTCAACGACGATTACAAACGACGGCATGGATACTCCAATAAAGATGGAAAACTAGAGGTATATAGAAGTATATATAGATGAACAGCTGTCATGGCGCTGAGAGAGACGCTGCATTGGCCGCGAGTTTGCGCTCAAAAATCGGCCACAGCAATCAATATTTTAGCGTCCCGCCTTAGCACCAAAAAGCGCTAAAGCCCTTGTACTAGCAGAGGGCGCAGGCATACCATGTCTCTCTCTGACACCCGCTAAATTCGGGTGTTCTAACCCGATTACCGACAGCTTGGTATCCATGACTCTGCCCTCCATAGCGCCACTTATCCGCCTTGCCCGCAGCCACGATCTGGAACCGCTGTTGGCTGTTGAGAATCGCTGCTTCGAAGGCGATAAACTTAACCGCCGCAGTTTTCGGCACTTCCTGCGCGGCCAGCACAGCTGTTGTCTGGTGGCAGAAAAGCAGCAACAGGTGGTCGGCTATATCCTGCTGCTGTTTCGTCGCGGCTCCTCTCTGGCGCGGATCTATTCGCTGGCGGTGGATAACGCCCTTCGCGGTCAAGGGATTGCTCGCCGGTTACTGCAGCACGGAGAACAAGTCGCCATCGAACGCCAGCGGCTGTTTATCCGCCTGGAGGTTCGCGTTGATAATCTGGCGGCGATAGCCCTCTATCAGGTTGAGGGCTATCAAGAGTTCGATCAGGTGCCGGACTATTACGAGGATGGGGCCAGCGCGTTGCGACTGGAAAAAGCCCTGAGTCCGCAACCCCTGTCGCGCGCTAAAGCCGGGGTCTTCTATATTCAAACCACCCCTTTCAGTTGCGGGCCGGCAGCCTTGATGATGGCCATGCATAGCCTGGATCCCAATAGTTGCGCGCTATCTAGGCGTACCGAGATGCAACTGTGGCGTGAAGCCACTACCATCTTTATGACCTCTGGACACGGAGGCTGCTCACCCGAGGGGTTAGCATTGAGCGCTTGGCAGCGCGGTTTTGACGTGACCCTGTATCTGCAGTGCAAGGAGATCCCCTTTATTGCAGGGGTGCGCGATAGTCGCAAGAAGAATGTCATTGAGCTGGTGCATGAAGACTTTATGCAGCGGATCAGCGAGACTGATATCACCCTCAGTCCGCGCGCCATCACCCCCGCGCAGTTTCAACGCCATGTCGATGCCGGCGACTCACTGATTACCCTGATCAGCACCTGGCAACTGAGCCGGGATAAAGCACCGCACTGGGTGTTTATCAGTGGTTGTGACGAGCAGTTCGTCTATCTCAATGACCCCGACCCCGATGAAGACGGCCACCATCCCGCCCATGACAGCATCCACCTGCCGATCGGCCGGCGTAACTTTGAGCGTATGGCCTGTTTCGGCAACAGCCGTCTTAAGGCCACACTGGTGCTGGCTGCTAAGCGTTGACGGCTACCAACAACAGGACGATAGCCATGCGGGTTTCCGAGGTGCCCTTCCGTCTAAAACAATAGTGCTAAACTGGTGATAAACAATAGAACCTAAGGCTTACGGCACCCCTTCTCACGACATCCCACGGCTTTACCCTGGGTAGGCCTGTCAACCGGAGACTGCGTTATGAACACCTTGAAACGTATCCTTTACGCAGAAGATGACCCTGATATTCAGCAGGTGACCGAATTGGCGTTAGAGGCCGTTGGCGGTTTTACCCTGAAGACCTGCAGCACGGGACTGGAGGCGGTCGCCGAAATTGAAGCCTTTGCTCCGCAGCTGTTGTTGTTTGATGTGATGATGCCAGATATGGATGGCCCCAGCGCACTGAAAAGGATACGGGAGATTGCCGCCTACCGGTCGATACCGGCGGTTTTCATGACCGCCAAAGTGCAGCAGGAGGAGATTAGGCAATACTTGCAGATGGGTGCCGCCGATGTGATCGTCAAACCCTTTGATCCGATGACGCTGGCCAGCCAAATCCAAGAGATCTGGGAGAGGTGTCATAGCTGATATGACTAACAGCGACGATAGCAATAACCGCACAGACTCACCAGGAAAAGACCCAAAAGACGCTAACCAGATGACGCTGAGTGCATTAAAGCAGAATTATGTCAGGACGATTTCGGCTAAGGTAGAGGTGATCAACCAGACCTGGGAAGCGTTAAAGTTGATGCCCGATGATGAGGTGACTTACCAGTTGTTTCACCGAGAGGCGCATATGCTGGCGGGCACAGCCGCCACCTATGGTTTACTGACGATTGCGGGATACGCCCAAAATATCGAATTAGCACTACCTGAATGGCCACCGGAAGACTCCGGTGTGTTGCCGCTACGTCAAATCGAATCACAGTTGCAACAGTTAACCGAAGTGGCTGGTCGTGAGGCTAGCGCAACGCAACAGACTAAAACAATGCTTGAGCACTCGCAGGCGTTGAGTCATGTCGGCGATGGCAAACTGGTCTATCTGGTGGATGACGATGCCGATTTTGTCAGCGGACTGAGGATACAGCTTCAAGCCTTTGGTTATGAGGTTGACAGCTTTACCGAATTGGCTGATTTTGAAGCGGCACTGCAACTTAAGGAGCCTGCTGCGGTCGTTATGGATGTGATGTTCAAGAGCAGCCCAGCCGCCGGAATCGAGCATATTTCCCGGCTTAATGCGGCACGTAAACATCCTTTGACCACGGTCTTTATCTCCGTTAGAGAGGATATGTTGAGCCGGCTGAGTGCCGTACGGGCCAATGGACTGGGGTATTTCACCAAACCGCTAAGGGTTGAGCATCTTGTTGATGCGCTGGAGAGGCTCACTCATCAGCGTGACGAGGCCCCCTTCAGTATTGTTATTGTTGATGATTCAAAGGATCAATCGGCCTTTACCGCAGGGATCTTGCAGCAGGCAGGAATGCAGACCCAAGAGGTGAATACGCCTCTAGAGCTGTTAAACGTACTGGCAGAGATCCCGGCAGACCTGATCCTGATGGATCTCTACATGCCCGATTGCAGCGGCCTGGAGCTGAGTAAGGTGCTTCGGCAGATAGATGCTTATGTCAACATCCCTATCGTGTTCCTCTCTGTGGAACTTGATCTTGGCAAAAAACTGAGTGCACTCAGCTTGGGAGCTGATGATTTTCTGTCGAAACCGGTAGAGCCCTGGCATCTGGTGTCTGCGGTATCGAGTCGTGTCTTGCGTGGCCGAATGATCCGTAAACAATCTGAAACCGATGGGCTCACCGGTCTAATCAACCATAGTAAATGCAAACAGCGACTGGAGATCGAACTGGCGCGCGCTCAACGACAACAAACGCCACTGTCCTTTGCCATGTTGGATATAGATCATTTTAAACATGTAAACGACCGCTACGGTCACCCTGCCGGTGACCGGGTGCTGAAGAGCCTCGCCAATCTGTTTAAACAGCGATTGCGCACCTATGACATCATTGGCCGTTATGGCGGCGAAGAGTTTGTGGTGATCTTTGTCAACACCGATGCTGCCAGCGCTTGGATCATCATGGATCAGCTACGTATTTTGTTTAGCGGCATAGAGCACTACTCCGAAGAGGGCAACTTTTGCTGCAGCTTTAGCTGCGGTATTGCCTCATTGCCACAGTGTAAGGATATCGCCACGCTCTGCGACGAAGCGGATAAAGCCCTCTACCAAGCCAAAAAAGAGGGCCGGAACCGGATAGTGTCCAGCACCTGCTAGGTCAGGCTTAAAACAACCCGTACACCAGGCCGTCCTCATCCAGATCTATCAACTCTGCAGAGGGCTTGCGAGGTAACCCTGGCAGGGTCATGATGTTGCCGGTGAGGACCACCACAAAGCCGGCCCCTGCGGATAAACGCACATCGCGCAGCGGCACATCAAAGCCCGTCGGACGTCCGCGTAGTGCCGGATCGGTTGAGAAACTATATTGAGTCTTGGCCATGCAGATGGGTAGCTGGCCATAGCCTGCCGCTGCCAACCCATGGATTTTGTCGCGCAGTTTTTTGTCCGCCAGAATGTCATCAGCGCCGTATATTTTTTGAGCGATGGTCCTGATCTTCTCCCATAGCGACATCTCGTCAGGATAAAGCAGTTGCAAGTTGCCGCTGCTCTGCTCGATCCGTTCAACCACCGCCGTTGCCAATTCAGCCGCACCGACCCCACCCTCGGCCCAGCTATTACAGCTGATCACCGGAACCCCAAGATAGTCGCAGGTTTTCTGAATACAGCGGATCTCGGCGTCAGTATCGGTACTGAAACGATTGATCGACACCACCACGGGCAGATGGAACAGATGGATGTTTTCAATATGCTTGCGTAGGTTTTCTACCCCGCGAGTTAGTGCTGGCAGGTCTTCCCGGTCAAGCCGATCCAGGGCGACACCACCCTGGACTTTTAAGGCCCGAACGGTCGCAACCAACACCACCGCATCGGGTTTGAGGCCGGACTGGCGGCAGACAATATTCAGGAACTTTTCTGCCCCCAGATCGGCGGCAAAGCCAGACTCGGTCACCACATAGTCGGTAAGCTTTAAGGCCAGCTTGGTTGCCACCAACGAGTTGCAACCATGGGCGATGTTGGCGAAGGGGCCGCCATGCACGAAGGCTGGGGTGTGCTCCAGAGTCTGCACCAGATTGGGCTTGAATGCGTCTTTCAAGAGTACCGTCATCGCGCCATGCACCTTCAGATCACGAGCGGTTACCGGCGAATCATCATACCGATAGGCGACGATGATATCGCCCAGCCGCTGTTTCAAATCATGCAGACTCAGGGCTAGGCAGAAGATCGCCATCACCTCAGAGGCTGCGGTAATATCAAAGCCACTTTGGCGCGGTATGGCGTTGGCAGGACCGCCCAGGCCGATAATAACCTCGCGCAACGCCCGATCGTTCATATCCAGCACCCGTTTCCAGACCACCTTGCGGCTATCGATATTAAGCGCGTTGCCATGATGGAAGTGGTTATCGAGTACCGCTGCAAGCAGATTATGCGCCAGACCTATGGCGTGAAAATCGCCAGTAAAGTGGAGATTGATCTCCTCCATCGGGATCACCTGCGAATAGCCCCCCCCCGCCGCGCCGCCCTTGATACCGAAACAGGGCCCTATCGAGGGTTCACGTAAACAAACGGAGGCTTTTTTACCTATATGATTCAGGCCATCACCTAGGCCTATGGTGCAGGTGGTTTTTCCTTCGCCGGCCGCTGTGGGGTGGATAGCCGACACCAGGATCAGCTTGCCATCGGCACGCGTTTCAACCCGCTTTAATAACTCCAGACTGAGTTTGGCCTTATCCCAGCCATAGGGCTGCAGCTCGTGAAGATGAATCCCCAAGGCTGCGGCGACATCGGCGATCGGGCGTTGCTCGGCCTGTCTGGCGATCTCAATATCGGTTAACGGCTGTGGCCTACCCATAGGTCTATACTCCATTTTTAAATAAAGTTAACACCCAATGAGCCAGATTCTAGCCTATAAGCGATACTGAACGGCAGTTTCCTAGTATCGAACAAAAAGGATGTGAGCAGCATGATGTTGATCCGCCCTATCCAAAACACCGACTGGGACGCGCTCTGGTCGCTGGCCCAGAAAACTGGCCCCGGTTTTACCTCGCTACAGCCGAACGAGCCTGCGGTACGGCGAAAACTCGAGTGGGCGCTGGCCTCCTTTGCCGCCCCTGATCCGCTGAAAGAAGCACTGTATCTATTCGTTCTGGAAGATCTTAGCAGCGGTCAGATAGTCGGCCTCTGTGGTATCGAATCCGCGGTCGGTCTGCAGGATCCCTGGTACAATTATCGGCTGGGCATCCTGGTGCATGCCTCGCGTGAGCTGCAGGTCTATAACCCGATGCGCACCCTGACCCTGAGCAACGACCATACCGGTTATTCGGAGATCTGCACCCTGTTTCTGGATCCCGATTACCGGCACAGCAAAAACGGCAGTCTGCTGTCTAAATCCCGGTTTATGTTTATGGCCGAGTACCCGCAGCGTTTTACCAAGCACGTGATCGCCGAGATGCGCGGCTATTTTGATGAGCGGGGTATATCGCCATTTTGGGAGGGTCTGGGCCGGCATTTTTTTACGATGGACTTTTCCCAGGCCGATCAACTCTCAGGCCAGAACAAGGTGTTTATCGCCGAGCTGATGCCACGCAATCCGATCTATACCAAGCTGCTGCCCCAGGATGCTCAGGATGCGATCGGTCGGACTCATGACAGCACCACTCCGGCTCGACGCCTGCTCGAAAACGAAGGCTTTAGCTACACCGGCTATATCGACATTTTTGATGGCGGACCGCTGCTGGAAACCCGGATTAAGGATATCCGGGTGGTACGTGAGAGCCGCTACTACAAGCTCCAGATCGCCGACCAGCAACCGCAGGGCGAGCTCTATTTGATCGCCAACACCCAGCTCCATGGCTTCCGCTGCTGTCTCAGCGCACTGCTGCTGCAAGATAACCAGATCGTGACCCTCACCCCAGCCATCGCCGAGGCCCTACAAGCGAAAACCGGCGACACCCTCCGCCTGGTGCCTCTGTCTTCCCCCAGGCGTTGCTAACATGGTTACTAACCGGAGTAGATCGTTGCTTCGGTCGATGTAATATCACAGGAGTTAGATGCAACATCACAGGGGTTAATTGGCGCGCCCACCGCCTCTCCGACATCCCTGTCTCCCGATGCATACCGTCCATCCCTGGACATAAAAACCGCGCCAGCATGGCTACTGGCACGGTGTAGGGTCACGCAACTGAAGGCTTAAACGACTTCGCCAAGCACTTAATCGGGCAGTTTTTGCGGCTCCGTGAACAGCTGGTCATCCTCGGGCTGGTGCTTACCCATCAGTTTGGGGCGCTCGATCAGCAGGTAGAGCACCACGCCGATCACTACCGCGTAGACGGTTGATTTAGGATCGGGCATCGCCAGGGTCACGGCGACAATACCCGCGACACCCCGTTCGGTAGAGCTTTTCAATTGCTCCATGCCGACCATGATGCAGATATAGGCGGTCAGAATCAGCGTTAGCGACAGTGCGATCGGCAGTACCGGCTTGAACAGGGTGACCAGCGGCAGAGCAAACAGCGCTATTAGACCGGTGATCCAGAAGGTACCACCGCCACTGTAGATCGAATCCATCGATTTACGCCCCATCGTATAACGCTCATTGACCGTTGCGTGAGCCGCAGTCCAGAGCGGCCCGGCCAACCCCGGCCAGGGGGCAAAAAATGCGTGAATACCGTTACGAATAGCGGTAACCAGATGCACCCGGTCGACGTTGTTTTCGATCAGCTCATCATCCCGTTGATGCTCCACACGTTTGAGTAGGGTAAAGCCGACGATGATGTCGCCGAAGGCGATCACATAGGCGATCAATGCGGTGGGGATCGCCAGCAGGAACACATCCCAACCGGGGAAGCCCAGAGTAAAGGTCAGGTACTGCCACATCAAACCAAAGTCGGGTTGGGTAATCCCCCACTCGATGCTCGGTGGTGGATATTCACCCACGGTCCAGCCAACCAACATGGCGATGATCATCCCCGGCACCATGCCGAAATTAGCGATCTGTTTGGCCAGCGGGCTGGCATTGACCACATTTTTAAATGACAGCGAGAACAGAATATAGGCGCTGATGATCGAACCGACAATGAGTGAGATCGGGGTGATATCGACTCGGCCGCCGATCTTCAGTTCACCCATCAGCGCGGCAATACCGGCACCGATGATGATCCCTGATTTTAGTGAATTGGGGATCACCTCAACCAACTTCGAGCCCCAGCGGGTAATACCCAGAATCAAGAAGATCAGCGTCACTTCGATCTGCAACGCGAACATCGCTTTAATCGCCTCAGGCCCGGGTTCAAAGCCTTTGAGATACAAGAGCACTACCGGAATGGCTGGGGTGACCCAACCCGGTACCAGCGGCACCCCCAGTAGTGCAGGCAGGATATAGCCGATCCCAGCCACGAAGGTAAAGGCCAGTGCCGCCTCGTAGGGCATACCTAGGTATTTTTGCAACAGCGGAATCATCGCCAAGCCGACCACAAACATGATCAACCCCTGGATCATCTCCGGAGTCTCCCAACGATAATGGACAAAGGGCAAGCGGATTTTAAACGGTCCAAAGCCCCAGAATGGGTGCTCCTCACCGGTTCGACGGTTCATTAACGGCATAGGGTTTCCTTTGTTGTACTATCTTTGTTGTTATATCCGGACAACGGGGGTTTGAATAGCAACCCTGACGCGGAATATGCGGGTGTTTACCGATCTATATCAGTACTTTGAATGAGTACGTTGGATCGGTACGTTGGCTGTACAGATTCAGCCAGCCGCTAGTAAACAGCATAAATGCAACCCTGTTATTACCTGAACCTAACCAAATGTAACAAGCGTTGCTCGCCCAACAAAAAGATACGGAACTTGCTTACAGGGGCCGTTGCGCCAATAGCTGTACCAGGCCGATCCGCTGTTCGCTGAGATTGCGGCGCTGATTGCTCATCATCAGGGCAAAGCTTTCACCCAGCAGCAGTGCTAACCCTAACGACCGGCGCCTTGGCTGGGAGCGCTGCTGCGCCTGGCGCTCGAACCACTGCAGCGCCTCGAGTGTCAGATCTTGATGATCGAGCAGCGTTAAGCCTGGGTGTTGCAGCTGCGCGAGTAACTCAGCCGTACTGCTGAGGTGGCTGTGCTCTGCGGTCTGGGCCCAGGGCACCGGAAACAGTACCTGCCCGCCTGGCCCTGCGGTGATCTCTTGCAGGGCCAGGAGGCCTCCCGGCTTTAATACCCTGAAAATTTCTGAGAACAAGCGTTCTTTATTCTCGATAGCCATCGACAGATGCTGCAACCAGACCGCATCAAAGCACTGATCTGCGAACGGAATGGCTGTGGCATCTCCCAGCTTGAACTCGGTCTGCGCCGCCAGCCCCAGCCGCTGGGACAGCGCCTGGGCTGCCGATACATAGTCAGCGTTCAGCTCCAGCCCAATAATCGCACCCTCAAAGCGGCCCGCCAGATAACGTGATGCGCCACCCAGGCCGGCACCCAGATCAAGAATTCTGGGATGATCAACGCTCAGCTGACCGGCGAGTAGCTCGGCGAGCTCCACACTGGCCTGCTTGCCGCGAATATGAAACTGATCCACTGCCGCCAAATCCTCAGGACGGAGGTTGTCGGGATCTTTGCCATCGGCTCGCAGAGCCTGCCAGAGCCTCTGGATCAAGCCGGTCGTGGGGCGGGTATCAGACGTCATTATTGGGCTCCAAAGTCGGGGATTTGCATAAAAAAAGACCCCTGCGAGAGGGGCCAAAAAAATACTTCCTTAGAGGAGCAACAACAGCCGCTGTTTATCCACGATGTCACAACAGTATCCCATTGTAATCCTAGCGCCAACAGCGGCTCACAACCGTCAGTTAGAGCTGCTCTGCGGTCAGCACCATCATCGATCCGCAATCTGCCATTAACACCTGGGCATGCGCGCTGATCCGCGGCATCAACTGGCGGAAGTAGAACTCACTGGTGACGATTTTAGCCTCTAAGAAGGGTTGATTGGCGTTGCCCTGCCCTTGCTGCTCGGCCAGCCAGGCACTCTTGGCCAATAACCAGCCACCGCACAGATAACCACTGAGCATCAAGAAGTCATAACTGGCGGCACCTGCCTGATCCGAGTTGGCCTCGACCTGTTTCAGCAACCAACGCAGCACGGTACTGGCTTGATCGATCTCCTTGAGCAGTTGTTGGCCCATCTTCTTCAACCTTGGACTCGCCGAACTCTCTACCTTGATGGCGGTCTGGGTCATCTCATTAAGCAGTGACTTATACGCCTTACCCTGATCCATCAGGGTTTTGCGGCCAATCAGATCCAGCGCCTGGATGCCGGTGGTACCTTCGTAGATCGTCAGAATTCGCGCATCACGGTAATGCTGCGCGGCCCCGGTCTCTTCGATAAAACCCATTCCCCCGTGCACCTGCACGTTCAGACTGGTCAGCTCCTGAGCAAACTCGGTCATCCAGCCTTTAACGATCGGCGTCAACAGTTCGACGCGCGCCTGATGCTCGGCGCTTTGACTCTGTTCGGCCAGATCAATCTCGGCAGCCGCCACATAGGCCAGGGCGCGCATCGCCTGAGTCCCCGCTTTTTGCAACATCAGCATCCGCCGGACATCGGGGTATTCGATAATCGGCTTGGCACTGCCATCCGCACGCCGCCCCTGAGTACGCTCCTGGGCATAGGCTAGCGACTGTTGATAGGCCCGTTCAGACAGCGACAGCCCCTGCAGACCTACCACTTGCCGCGCACTGTTCATCATGGTGAACATATACTTGAGACCCTTATTCGCCTCGCCGACCAGATAGCCCACCGCGCCGCCCTGATCACCAAAGCTCAGCACGCAGGTCGGGCTGCCATGAATACCGAGCTTGTGCTCGAGCGATACGCAGCTAACATCATTCAACTCGCCCGGTTCACCGTTGGCATCGAGTAAAAACTTAGGGACGATAAACAGCGAGATCCCTTTAACCCCGGCCGGAGCATCGGGCAGCCGCGCCAACACCAGGTGGATAATGTTGCGGGTCATCTGATGATCGCCCCAGGTGATGAAGATCTTCTGGCCGCTGATGCGGTAGTGATCGCCTTCTGGAATGGCCCGACTACTGACCGAGGCCAGATCGGAGCCCGCCTGCGGTTCGGTCAGGTTCATGGTACCGGTCCACTCACCACTGATCAGCGGCGGCAGGTAGGTGTGTTGTAATGCCTCGCTACCATGGGCGATCAGTGCCTCTACCGCACCCTGGCTGAGCATCGGACAGAGCGCGAACGCCATATTGGCCGACTGCCAGATCTCGTTGACGGCTGTTCCCAGCACCTGCGGTAACTGTTGACCGCCGAAGGCTTCAGGGGCGGTCAGCGATGGCCAACCACTCTGCATAAACTGCTGGTAGGCTTCGGCAAAACCGGGGGTCTGTTGCACCCCGGCCGCAGTCAGGGTCGCGCCCTGCGTATCGCCGACTTTATTTAATGGCGCCAGTACATCGCTGGCCAGCTTGCCGGCTTCGCTGAGAATGGCACTGGCGAGTTCGGTATTGATATCCTCCAGCCCCAGCTGCTGACTGTGACGATCGAAATCCAGCAGATGTTCGAGGATGAACTCTGCGTCTTGATAGGGGTGGCTATAGTTACTCATAGAATGCTTTCTCTTAACAAACGACTGACTAGACTGAAGCGCTGGTCGCGTCAGGCGTAAAGGGATGCGGGTCGAACAGCGCAGGCAACAGCCGCGACCTGTAAGGGCCGCTGCGGTTACCGCTAGCGTTAGTTAGCATGACCGTGCGTTATGCCGGTTGCCTGTCACTATTGGCCGTATCGCGCAGCTCGAACTTGCGGATCTTACCGGTCGAGGTCTTGGGCAGGTCGCCAAACACCACCCGGGTCGGTGCTTTAAAGCGCGCCATATGCTCGCGGCAGAAGTCGATGACCTGCTGCTCGGTGCAGGATTCGCCCGACTTCAGGGTCACGAAGGCGCAAGGGGTTTCGCCCCACTTGGGATGCTGCATCGCCACGACTGCCGCTTCCTGGATCAGCGGATGGCGATAGAGCACGTCCTCGACCTCGATGCTGGAGATATTTTCCCCCCCCGAGATGATGATATCTTTGGAGCGATCCTTGATCTCGATATAGCCGTCCGGATGCCATACCGCCAGATCGCCGGAGTGGAACCAACCGCCTTCGAAGGCTTTGTCGGTGGTGGCCGGATTTTTCAGATAGCCCTTCATCACCAGATTACCGCGCATAAAGATCTCGCCCATGCTCTTGCCATCCTGAGGCATCGGCTGGAGGGTGATCGGATCGGCGACCATCAGCCCATCCAGCATCGGTACCCGCACCCCCTGACGCGATTTCAGCCGTGCCTGTTGCTCAGGCGGCTGCTCGCTCCACTCGTCGTGCCAGGCACAGACCACCGAGGGTCCGTAAGTTTCGGTCAGGCCATAGACATGGGTGACCTCAAAACCCAGCGCCTCCATGCCTTGGATCACCGCCGCTGGGGGTGGCGCACCGGCGGTCATCACCTTCACCTGGTGCTCAATCCCGGCTTTCAAGGCCGAGTCGGCCATGTTGAGCATATTGAGGACGATAGGTGCACCGCAGAAATAGCCGACCTGCTCCTGCTTGATCAGCTGATAGATGGCATCGGCTCGCACATGGCGGAGGCAGACATTGACCCCGGCCATCGACGCGACGGTCCAGGGAAAGCACCAGCCATTGCAGTGAAACATCGGCAGCGTCCACAGGTAGATCGGATGCTGCTGCATTCCCCAGGACAGCGCGTTACTGACGGCATTCAGATAAGCGCCACGGTGATGATACACCACGCCCTTGGGATCACCGGTAGTGCCGGAGGTGTAATTCAGGGTGATCGCGTCCCACTCGTCGGCCGGCGGCTGCCAGGCATAGGTTGGCTCACCGGTGGCCAGAAAGGCCTCGTAATGAGTGTCGCCGATCAACTCGCCACCCTGCCAGTACAGATCATCGATATCGATCACCAGCGGCTTGTTCGGCAGCTGCGCCAGCGCCTCGCCCACCATCTCGCTAAATTCACGGTCGGTGAACAGCACCTTGGCTTCGGCATGCTGGAGGATAAAGGCGAAGTTTTCCGCATCCAGCCGGGTGTTGATCGAATTCAACACCGCGCCGCACATCGGCACCGCAAAATGCAGCTCAAAATGCTCAGGAATATTGGGCGCCACCAGCGATACCGTATCACCCTTGCCAATACCGTATTTGCTCAGCGCACTGGCCAGCTGCTGGCAGCGCTGATAGGTCTGGGCCCAATTACGACGGGTATCACCATGTACAACCGCAGTGCGATTAGGATAGACCTTGGCAGCACGTTCCAGAAACGTCAGCGGCGAGAGCGCGGTGAAGTTTGCGGCATGCTTATCGAGGTGTGCGAGATAGGGGGAGTTGTTATTATCGACCACAGTTAAGATCCTTTTGTATTTTTACCCTGAAAACGGGTTTTCGTGAGTCCTGGTTGACGGTCCTGCTAACGTTCCAACTAGTGAATTCCGATCAGTCAATACCGATCAGTGTATCAGCGCTAACTGACATTCGCCTAGACGGAACAGGATCCTTGCCTATAGGTCTCACGCCTAGCGCTAATACCGAGAATAGCACTGGGTAATGTGCTGTCGAGCGCAGGGTTAGACCGATTCAAAGTAGCGCCTTAGCGTTACCTGAGTGTTACTCAATCCCAACCAAATGTAACATCCGCCAGTGCGACGCTGATTTTGTGTTAAATTCAGGTACCGTTGTACTTTCTACTGCTGCCTCGAATCCCCTTTATGCCCAAGCTATCGGCAATCACTACCCGCTTCTTTGCGATGATGCTAGTCATTATCGGCACCCTGTTTATCTCGTTCTATTGGTATTCGGTACCACTGATTAAAAGCAAGGTGCTGGAGATCGAACACAACGCCAGCAAAATCGCCATCAATAATATTTACCAACTGGCCACCAAAATGTACCTGGGTAGCGAAGACTACCGCGATCAAGCCCTGAGTTCACAACAGCAACGCTTGACAGCGATCGTCAGCCTAACCGAGAACTTTATCCTGTCGCTGTATCGGGTCTTGGAAAACCAGGGCCGCACCGAGGCCGAGATCTGGGAGAGTATATTTTCTGAATTACGCCAGTTTCGAGCCGATGACGATACCTACGTGTGGATCGCCGACTACGATTATCGGTTGCTGTCGCACCCGGACGATGACAATTTTGGTCGTGACTTGACAACCATTCGCGGCAGCGACGGCAAACTGATCATCCCCAGCGTGGTGCAATTGGCCATCGATGCCGGAGAGGGGTTCTACCACTACAAATGGCCCAAACTGACGCAGACCCAGGCGCTGGAGAAGTACGCCTATGTACGCCATTTCCCGGCATGGGGTTTCGTGATTGGCTCCGGGGTCTATCTTGATGAGATCGAGCAGCAGGTGTCAGCCAAGAAGCTTAGGGCGCTGAGCGAACTGCGTAACGCCTTCGCCGAGATCACTATCGCCAACAATGGCTACCTGTTCGTGTTCGATCCTCAGGCCAACATGCTGATCCACCCCAACCCCAATATCGACGGCACTAACTTTGCTGGATTGCTCAATCCGGTCACCGGCAATCCGATCGTTACCGATCTGATCAGTGTCGCCGGCACCGATACCGAAGCCTTTTACAAATGGGATAGTCCGGGCGACCCCGGTAACTACCACTATGAAAAACTATCGCTGGTCCGCCATATCCCAGGCTTCGACTGGTACATTAGCTCATCAGTTTATGTTGATGATTTGCAAAGAAGTTCAGAGATTCTAAGCACCCGAATTATCGTTATTGCGCTGCTCACCCTGCTGCTGGGATCACTGCTGGCCTGGGTGTTTGCCAATTGGTTAACGGCACCCATCCGCCGGCTCTCGCATACCGCAGCACTGGTCAGCAAAGGCCAGCTATCGGCCAAAAGCGGGATTCGCCGTGCGGATGAGCTGGGGGTGCTCGCCGAGTCGTTTGATTCGATGGTCGATCAGCTATCCAACAACATCAAGACCCTCGATTCGCGGGTCACCGAGCGCACCCAAGAGCTGGAGGCCAGCAATCTTGAACTACTGCGCGCCTGCGATGAGCTGCAAACCGCGGGTGTTGCCCTGGAAGTATTGGAGACCCGCCAGCGCTTGATTCTCGATGCCCTGCCCGCCCAAGTCGCCTACATCAATAACCGCAACGAGTACGTGTTTGTCAACCAGAGCTATGCGCAGATGTTTGGCCTGGACAAGGCCAGCGTGGTGGGCCACTCTACCGCGGAGATACTCGGCTCGGCGATGTATACCGAAATCGAGCACCATATCCAGGGGGCGCTGGCTGGCAAGCCGTCGACCTTTGAACACCGCCTGCAGCGCAATGGGCATCAGATCATCACCCGCCGCACCCTGCTGCCCCTCTACGACAACGAGGCTCAGGTCAGCGGCTTCCTGAATCTATCGATCGATATTACCCAGCAGAAGCAGGCAGAAGTGCGTCTGGCCGAGGCCAACCGCATGCATGCGGTGGGTCAGATGTCCGGCGGGCTGGCGCATGATTTCAACAACCTGTTGACCATCATCCTCGGTAATCTGCTCGAGCTGCAGGAGAAGATCGGCGCACCGGCGCTAGACCTGCGCCATCTGCAACCCGCGGTGCGGGCAACCCGGCGCGGCGCCGACATTACCCGCCGACTGCTGGCGTTCTCCCGTCGCCAACCCCTGACACCGAGCAGGGTCAGCTGCCAACAACTGATCGACGAGCTGAAGCTATTGCTCAGCCCGTCGCTGCCCGATTCGATCAGTCTGCATACCGAGGTGACAGCACCCTGCCCGTCGATCTTTGTCGATCCCGGTCAGCTTGAGGATGCGCTGGTCAATCTGGCGCTCAACGCCCGCGATGCGATGCCGTGCGGTGGCAGCCTGAGCCTCAAGGTCGATCCGCTACACATCAGCGCCACCTGCCAGTACGATGAATCCGTGACTGAGGGTGATTATATACGTTTCCGGGTTATCGATACCGGTCAGGGATTTGATCCAGAAACCTTGACGCGCGCCTTCGAACCCTTCTACACCACCAAGCAAACCGGCGCGGGATCGGGTCTGGGCCTGAGTATGGTGTACGGCTTTGTCAAACAATCCAGCGGTTATATCCGTATTCTGAGTCAGCCACACCAGGGCTCGGAAGTGCAGGTGCTGCTACCGGCAACTCGAATACCAATCGATAAGCCTGCAGGGGGATCCGAGTTACAATCCTCCGGCCTGGTGCTTGGCCATAACAGGCTGGTACTGCTGGTTGAGGACAACCCTGACGTACGTTCGGTCGTACGCGGGCAACTGGTAGCGATGGGCTTCGTCATTATCGAGGCCGCCAGTGGCGATGAGGGGCTGGCGCTGCTCGGCAACATCGATAGTTTGGCCGGGGTGGTAACCGATGTGGTACTCCCAGGCAGCGCTAGCGGCCTGCAGGTCGCAGAGCAGGTGCAGAGCTTCCACTCCGGTGCATTCGTGGTGCTGATGACCGGCTACAGCGAGGCGGTCATGCTAGAAAAAATCAGCGCCCCGGTGCTGCAGAAACCGTTTGACAAGACCCAGCTAGAGCACGCCATTATCAAGGCACAGGTCGGAGACCTGACTGTTACCGGCCCCGTGCCGACCTAGGAGGTATCGATGAAATCACAACAGCCACGCGTGTATGTGATCGAAGATGAGGCAGATCTAGGGCAGCTGATCACCCAGACCCTGCAAGACTTTGGTTACGACGCCCGACTGTTTAACAATGGCACCCAGGCCTGCCGCTCGCTGCTACAGGACCGCCCCGATATCTGCATCATCGATCTGGGCCTACCCGATATGGACGGCCTCACCCTGGTCAAGCAGCTTTGCGATAGCGAAGAGGTGGGGGTCATCATCATTTCCGGACGCAGCAGTCTGCCCGACAAGGTGCTCGGGCTGGAGCTGGGCGCTGATGATTACCTCAGCAAACCCTTTGAACCGCGCGAACTGGTCGCCCGGGTCAAGAGTATTTTGCGTCGCCTACAGGCGCGCGCCCTGCATGTTGATCCGCCCCAAGAGCTGGCCAGCTTCGGTGACTGGTGTTTTCGTGCCAGTAATCTGACCCTCAGTCATACTGACGGCAGCGTCGAAAATCTCAGTGCCACCGAAGCCAGGATGCTCACCGCCCTCTTTCGTAGTGCCGGCCAGATCATCAGTCGCGATCAATTATTGGGGGATTATCTGCTGCCCTACGATCGCAGCATCGATGTACGCATCTCGCGATTGCGCAAAAAAATAGAAACAGACCCCCACAATCCTAAAATCATCAAGACCATCTACGGTGCCGGCTATATGTTTACCGCTAAAGTCAGGTGGCACTCTTAGTGGTACTCTTAGTTAGTGGCGCTATTAATAGCCAGGAGCGCTGAAGAGCTGCCGCCGTCTAAATCACCTCAGTCTATGACCCCGTGGTAACGCCTATGAACAGATCACAGCCAAGCCCCTTGCGAGCCAACGTCGAGGGTATTGAAATCGCTTACCAAAGCTTCGGTGAGGATCACCAGCCCTGTATCCTGCTGATTATGGGGTTGGGGTCGCAGATGCAGACCTGGCATGACGATTTCTGTATCCGTCTGGCTGGCTGCGGCTACCGAGTGGTGCGCTTCGACAACCGCGATTGTGGCCAGTCCAGCCTGTTGGATGCCAACGGCATACCCAATATCGGCGCGATCCTGAGTGGCCAGCACCCGGCCCTGGCCTACAGTCTAAAAGAGATGGCCCGTGATGCCATCGGTTTGTTGGATAGCCTGCATATCGATAGGGCTCACGTAGTCGGTGCATCGATGGGTGGAATGATCGCCCAGCTGCTGGCGATCGATTGGCCAAGACGGTTGTTTACCCTCACCGTGCTGATGTCATCCACCGGTCGCCCAGGTCTACCCGGGCCGACCCCAGAAGCTCAAAAAATCCTGTTCACTCCGCCACCGCTCAACCTGAACCAAGACAGCTTCGTGCCCTTCTTTATCAACAATTGGCGCGTAGTGGCCGGTGACAAGCTCCCCTTCGAGGAGGCCAGAATCCGGGACCTGGCTGTCAGTACCTGGCAGCGAGGCTACCACCCTGCGGGCATCGCCAGGCAGTTTGCGGCGATGGCGATGACGGGTGATCTCAAACCTCGATTAGCCGGGGTTACGACTCCCTCACTGGTGATCCACGGTGCCGAGGACCCGTTGATCCCCCCCGCCTGTGGCCGGGATATCGCCGCGGGCATCCCGGGCGCTCACTTCCAGCTGATCGATGGCATGGGCCACGATCTTCCCGAGTGCTGCTGGGACGAGATTATTGCAACCCTGGTTGCGCATATCCGCTAAAAACGGCGATAGATTTTTCTCAGCCCCCAAACTGCTTGAACGCTATACGTTCAGGAGGACGGTCTTACAAAGTCATCTCGGCGCGGTCAGACATTGAAAATAGACAACATCGACGTTGATTCGGCAATCGCCTCCGTCAAGAACATTCTCGAGAAAGAATCTGGGCTGCGAGCTTAAAATCCGGCCAGGACAATCTTTCCAATTGAGCGGCCGGTCTCTAGCTTCTGGTGGGCTTTTCTGAGGTTTTCCGCGTTGATGGTGCCCAGATTTTCACCTGCAGTGGTCTGGATATAACCCTGATCAATTAGATCCGCTACGCGGTTTAGCAGGCGGCTCTGCTCGATCATATCTGCCGTCTGGTGCAGGGAGCGGGCATACATAAACTCGATATGTAAAGAAAGACTCTTGGGCTTCATCTTCATGATTTCCAGCGGCTTGGCAGGGTCGTCGATCATGGCGATCTTGCCGAAAGGTACCAGCAGCTCGGTATAGGTTTCGAAGTAAGTATCGGTACTGTTCAGACTAGCAACGTGAGTCACCTGACCGATGCCCTCGCTTGCAATCAGGGCATTAATCTGCGGCTGCAGCGGCTGGGTGTGATCCACCACGTAATCCGCACCTAACTGCTTGACCCAAACTGTGGAGCTTTCGCGGGATGCCGTAGCTATAACCGTAGCACCGGTAATAGTCTTGGCCAGCTGAATGAGAATCGACCCCACCCCGCCTGCCGCACCGACAACTAAAATTACCTCATCAGATTTCGTCTTTGAATCCGGGCTTTGCTGCTGGATCCTCAGGTGTTCAAACAGCATCTCCCAAGCGGTGATGGTTGTCAGTGGCAGGGCCGCGGCATCGGCGTCGGCTAGACTTTTGGGCTTTCTGCCAACGAGGCGTTCGTCAACCAGTTGATATTCAGCGTTGCTACCCTGGCGGTTGAGCGCGCCAGCATAGTAAACCTGGTCACCCGGCTTGAACTGCGTGGCCTGCTCACCTGTAGCCACCACTTCACCGACAGCGTCCCAGCCAATCACTTTGTACTCACCCGCGGTTGGCGCAACTCTCTGGCGAATCTTGTAATCCACTGGATTCACCGCAATCGCCTTCACTTTAATCAGCAGGTCGTGGCCGGTGGCGATCGGCTGAGGCAGATCGATATCGACCAAAGACTCAGGATTGGTAATGGGTAGACTCTTCGTATAACCAATAGCTTTCATCGTATTTCTCCAGTAGATTGTCCCCAAATATGAGGGGGGAGTGAGTCGATAACCTTTGCAGCGATTCACTGAGTGAGATAGTGAACCTTAACACTCTTAAGCGGCTCCATAGCATCAGTAACCTCTTACAAAGCCCTGTGACAGGGGGCGTTAACTTAAAAGATAAAGATAAAGATAAAGTCCAGCCTTGCAACCCCAGCCTTTTAAATCCAGCCTTTCAAGCCCAGAGAAGTAGTATGAACCAGAGCAACACACAAATAGGCAGCAGAGAGTTTATCTGCTTGATGGCCTCACTGATGTCGCTGGTCGCGCTGGCTATCGATTCCATGCTGCCGGCGTTGGATCAGATCGGTGCAAGTCTTGGCGTGCTCGATCCCAATGATAATCAATTGATTATTTCAACCCTCTTCCTGGGAATGGCATTGGGACTGATGCTCTACGGGCCGCTGTCAGATTCGTACGGTCGCAAGAATGCCATTTATCTGGGTATTTTGATTTTTCTGCTCGGTGATCTGATGTCGCTGTATTCAGAAAACCTCAGCGTTATGCTGTTTGGGCGTCTGTGTCAGGGTTTTGGCGCGGCAGCGACTCGGGTCGTCACCCTGGCGATGATCCGGGACAAATTTACAGGCCGAGAAATGGGTAAGGTGATGTCTCTTATCATGGTGTTTTTTATCATGGTGCCCGCGATAGCTCCCTCGCTTGGCCAGGGTATTCTGCTGTTTGCATCTTGGCAGGGGATTTTCTGGCTGCTGTTTGTCGCCGCAATCGGGTGTTTTTTATGGCTGTATATTCGTCAACCCGAAACCCTGGCCAAAGACAAGCGTTTACGGTTTTCACTGGCCACTGTTTTCGCGGGAGTGAAGGAGACGCTTATACATCCGACTGCCCGTTATTACATGCTCGCGGCGGGCATTATCTTTGGTTCTTTTGTTGGGTATTTGAGTTCCGCCCAACAGGTTTTACAGATTCAATATCAGCTTGGCGAGACTTTTTCACTGTATTTTGGTGCGCTGGCGCTAGCCATCGGTTTTTCATCGCTAGTCAATTCGAGGCTGGTCATGCACTATCGCATGGACAGCCTGTGTTTCGCCGCTCTGACGCTATTATCCGTCACCTCCGCCCTGTTCTTTTGGTATGCGCAGGGCTTTGCAGGGCAGCCGCCGTTGACCACATTGATGGGCTATCTGGGCGTCACATTTTTTTGCTTAGGGATGCTTTTTAGCAATCTAAATTCCCTAGCCGTACAGTCTCTCGGGCATATCGCCGGAGTCGCCACCTCGGTGATCAGCTCGACCCAGACGTTGGTGTCGGTGGTCATAGGTAGCCTCATTGGGCAAGCGTTCGATGGCACGGTGCGGCCGATAATACTTGGCTTTCTGGTGTGCGGTATGTGCGCCTTGCTGATTTTGAACCAGGTGCGCAAAAGCTCGCCGACACTACAATAGCACCCAGCATAAAACCGTCACCTGTTATAGGGTCAGCAGGTGCAGCAACAGAGCAGCAACAGCAATAAAGCCAGAGCGAAGCAAAGAGCTGGCGCCTAGGCTTAGTCTTCCAGCGTGACCGGCGTGACAAAGCCCGGCGGCTTGATCGCCAGTACCGAGCAATCTATCTGGTTCAGGATAGTCTCTGCGGTATTACCCATGATGAAACCCGGTACACCGGTGCGGGCCACAGTACCCATGACGATCAGATCGGCCTCGATCTGTTTGGCCAGCACCGGTATCTCTTTACGCGCCCAGCCCTTGAGCAGATGTAGTTGCGGTTGGAGATAATCCAGCGCATTGCGCCCCTGATTACTGGCGACGTCACCCAGGAGCGCATTCAGATTGTCAGTATGTTGCTGCCGCACTTGGTCGACATGAGCGTTGACCTCCTCTTCCAGCTTTCTCATGAAGGGGCTGTGGCGCAAGGAGCTCTCTACTATGGCATCCCACGCATGCACGATATGCAGGTCGGCGGACTCGGCCAGCGCTAACGAACTGGCCATCTTAATAATTTGGTGGTTCAATGCCCTTTGCGTTGCCATCTCCTGCGGCGAATAGCCATCATCGACATCAACCGCTGCCAGGATGCGCCGATTGGCTTTCGGTGCCTGCGGCTTGATGAGCCAGACCGGGCACGGACATTTGCGTAACAGGTGCATATCATCACTACCGAACAATCGATCTAACCAATCCTGACGTTCGGGAATCTTGATTACCAGATCACGCCCATTGCGTAACACCTCGCGGATGATTTCCAAAAAAGGCACACCTGTTAACACCTTGGTTTGTATCTCAAGCCGGCTTCGGTAAGGGGCGATCAACAGTTGCAACTGCTGCTCATACGCGCTTACTACTTCGGTGCGCAGATAGGCGGAAATCGGTCCACCCTCTGGCACCCCCATGCTGACCGAGACACGCGGGCTCGCGTCGACGACCGTCAGACTGGCCTGATTATTCTCCGCCAAGGTGATAGCGCGTTCCAGAAGAGCCTTACTGGTCTTACTGGCCTTGCTGGGTTCCAGCACACACAAAATATCCTTGAATCGCTTCATCTCATCTACCTCCGCCATCATTTACATTCCGACACCGGTCAAACATCCGCGCCTGTTGTTCAATCGCTACCAGTCCCGAGTTCGCTGAGCCGGTATTTAGCTTTCTGTAAAAGCCCGAGGGCGAGTCATACCGCGGCCCGTTGTTAACCAGGATCATCAACATGTTTCAAGGTCATTGTGGCATCACCGGAATAACCTGCTGCAATAAGCGTTCGGCCGCCTCGCGGGCAGCATCGGCAAACGGTACCAATACCAGGTCAGCACCTGCCGGCGTCCGCTCAACAGACTCATCCGTGGCGATGTGGGCGGTGATGGCTATTCGTCCTGTATAGCCCAGATATTTCAGAGTATGGATAAGTGATTTATTGATATGCGCTTCGCGCACGGTGCTGACCACCCACTGAGTTTGAGTCAGCGGCAGCGAGGCGATAAACTCTGGGTCTTCAGCATCACCATACAGCACCGGGTGGCCCATCGCATCGCCCTTGCGAACCAGATCAGGGTTGTAGTCAACACTCAGAACCCGGCAGCCGTTTCCGCGTAGCGCTTGAGCAATACCGGTGCCATAACGGCCCATACCAAAAAGAATAAATTGTGGAATTGTATCCTCGAACGGTATGCTGTGCTCGACCTCTCTGTGGGGATTGCGGCGTTCGAATAGCGTCAGCCAGGGTGCCAGGCGTTCATACAGCGGATGGGAGTAGAGGATCATATAGGTCGAGGCGCTGATGGTGATAATGCCCACCAAGGTGATCAGCCCCATGGTTTGGGCGTTGATATGGCCGAGACTCAGCCCCAGCGCCCCCAGAATCAGCGAGAATTCACTGATCTGCGCCACGGTGAGCCCGGCCAGAAAGCCGGTGCGTTTGCGATAACCCAACACCCCCATGATGACCATGACGATCAACGGATTACCGATCAATACAAACAGCGAGAATATCAAGGCCTCGGGGATCTGCGCACTGAGCATCCCCAGATTCAGCCGCGCCCCTAGGTCGATAAAGAAAAACAGCAGCAAAAAATCCCGCAGGCTGACCAACCGCGCCCCCAGCGCATCTCGATATGGGGTCGAGGCTAGCGATATCCCGGCGACAAAGGCGCCCACCTCTTTGCTGAATCCCAGCATATCTCCGGTAGTCGCAAGCGCCACCGCCCAGGCAATACCAAATAATACCAACAGCTCCTGGGAGTGCGACAGCAGATGCAGCAGGCGGGGCAGTACATAGCGCATAATCAGCCCAATGATCACCAGAAACGCGATGCCTTTGAGCAAGATACCTAAGACTTCATAGCCCGCCGAGGTTCCGCTGGTATTAGCCATGGCGTTAAGACCGATCATCACCAGCACCACCACTAAGTCCTGGACAATCAGAAAACCCAGGGCAATACGGCCGTGCAGGGTATCCACTTCGCGTTTGTCGGAGAGTAACTTGACGATGATGATGGTGCTAGAAAAGGTCAGCGCCACCGCCACATAGAGGGCGGTAATCGCTGTCATCCCCAGGGCAATGGCAATCAGATAGCCGACAACACTGGTAAAGATGACCTGTCCGAGCCCCGTCGCCAGCGCCACCAGCCCCATGGAGCGAATGATGTGCAGGTCCAGTTTCAGACCGACAACAAACAACAACAGGGTGATACCCAGCTTGGCTAGCAAGTCGATCTGATCATTGGCCTGCACCAACTCCAGCACCGAAGGACCGACCAGGATGCCCGCGGCAATATAGGCGACAATCAGCGGTTGCCGAAGACGGATACCGAGGGTACCGATCATCGCGGCTAAGAGCAGTAGTAACGCCATTTCGGTAAAAATCGGGAAGCTGTCCATTGATAGTCCTGCCCCTTGTCGGTTAGTCCTACCCCTTATCGGTGCGACGACGCAGCCATTTCTCTGTGCCCACCACCGCATAGATAATGAACCCGCCCGTCAGAACCCATAGCCACTCGGCTAGCTTTAGGGGGGCACTGCCAAACAGATAATTCATCGTAGAAGAATAGGTGAAAAACAGTTGCAGCAGCACCATTGCGGCGACGCCAAAGAGCAGCCAGCGGTTCGAAAACACTCCTAGTTTAAACATCGAGTAACGTAGCGATCGGCAATTGAACAGATAGAACAGCTCCCCAAATACAAACATATTGACTGCCAGGGTCCGTGCCGTCTCGATACTTTTACTCTGCAGCAACGCCCATTCGAACAGGCCAAAGGAGCCCAGCAGCAACATCAGGCTGACAAGGCCAATACGCACACCGAGTTCGCGAGTGATGATGGGGGTCTCCGGGCGTCGCGGCGGACGCGCCATAATTCCCGGCTCTTTCGCTTCAAATGCCAACATCATGCCAAGCAATATCGCCGTGGTCATATTGATCCAGAGAATCTGGACCGGAGTGATAGGCAGTGTCAGGCCAAACAATACCGCCACCAGTATCACCAGTCCCTCGCCGATATTGGTGGGCAGGGTCCAGGTGATGAACTTGATGAGGTTATCAAACACCGCCCGACCCTCCTCGACGGCGGCTTCGATGGTGGCGAAATTGTCGTCGATCAGCACCATATCCGCGGCCTCTTTCGCCACTTCGGTCCCCCCCACACCCATGGCGACACCAATGTTGGCCTGCTTCAGCGCAGGCGCGTCATTGACACCGTCACCGGTCATGGCCACCACATGGCCCTTGGCCTGAAGCGCCTCTACGAGACGCAACTTCTGTTCGGGCGCGACCCGCGCAAACACCACGACCCGTTGAGCCACCTCGATTAGCTCATGATCAGACAGGTTCGAGAGCAGCTTTCCGCTGATCGAGAAGCTATCGGTAGCGGCATCCGCTGTGCCGTTGAGCCCGATCTGGCGAGCGATCGCTGCGGCTGTCACAACATGATCACCGGTGATCATCTTGACCTGAATGCCCGCTTTCTGACAGGCGCGTACGGCGGTGATCGCCTCCGGCCTGGGGGGGTCCATCATGGCCTGCAGACCAAGAAAACTGAGGCCTTCGGCCACGTCATCATGACTCACCGATGTGCCGGGGGTTAGCAGCACTTTACGGGCAAGCGCCAGCACCCGCAGTCCTTTTGCCGCCATCGCCTCCACCTGCTGAGAGATAGCGTCTTTATCGAATAGTTCGGGTTCAAGGCCTGCGCCGCAGGCATCACGGCAGCGGGACAGTACCGTCTCGACGGAACCCTTCATATAGATGACCGCCCCAGCCTCTGTACCCCGGCTATGCAGGGTCGCCATATACTGGTGCTGGGATTCGAACGGCAGCGTATCGATACGCGGCAGCTGCTGCTCAAGCAGCTGGCGTGATTGTCCTGCCTTCGCCGCGGCGGTAATCAGCGCCGCCTCGGTGGGATCACCCTCGATGCGCCACTGCTCAGCCTGTTGGATCAAGCGTGAATCGTTACATAGCAGCCCCGCCTTAAGGCATTCTACAAGGGCCGGGTGCACAGCCGGATCGATCACGACCTCGTCGAGGTACAGCTCCCCTAGTGGTGCATAGCCTACGCCCGAGACGTGGTAACGTTTCGTACCGGCATAGATCTGTTGCACCGTCATTTGATTTTGCGTCAGCGTGCCGGTCTTGTCGGAACAGATAACCGTGGTACTGCCCAGCGTTTCCACGGCTGGCATCTTGCGGATGATGGCACGACGGTGCGCCATCTTGCCGACACCGATGGCCAGCATGATCGTCATCGCTGCCGGTAGACCTTCAGGTATCGCGCCGACGGCCAGTGCCACCGCCGCCATAAAGGTGTCGAGCAGCGGCTCCCCGTGCAGCCAGCCCGCCACAAAGGTCAGTCCGGCAAGCCCCAGAATTACCCACAGCAAAATCCCGCTGAAGTGGGTGATTTTTTTTGTCAGCGGCGTCGCCAGTGCTGCCGCGCTAGCGATCAGGGCGTTGATACGACCGATCTCTGTACTATTGCCCGTCGCAATGACAATGCCAGCGCCGGTGCCATAGGTGACGAAGGTGGATGAGTATGCCATGTTGACACGGTCGGCAAGCACGGTTTCCATGGACTGCCGTCCAGGCTGTTTCTGGACCGGAACCGACTCTCCGGTCAATGCCGATTCATCGATCTGCAGCTCCCGGCAACGCAGCAGGCGCAGATCCGCCGGAACCTTATCGCCCGACTGCAGTAGCACCAGATCTCCCGGAACCAGGGCAGACGCGGCGATCTGCTCCTTCTGCCCGGCCCGTACGACCAGCGCCGACCCTTCCATGCCGCGCGCCAACGCCTCAATAGCCTTACGTGCCTTGGATTCCTGAATGAAACCGATCACCGAATTGACCAGCACCACCGCAAAAATGACACCGCTATCGATCCATTCCTGCAGGGCGAAGGTGATCGCCGCCGCCGCCAACAAAATATAAACAAGCGGCTGGTGAAACTGCAGCAGAAACAGAACAACGGGGCTTCTACCCTTTTTTTGGGTGAGACGATTAGCCCCGAACTGGCTCTGCCGGTGCGCCACCTCGAACGTATCCAGTCCCTTGGCGCCGTCCGCCTCCAACAGTGCTGCGACTTCATCTTCAGGTAGATGGTGCCAATGCTTTGACAGTAAAGCGTCCATATTGATATCCGTTTTACACTAGGATCCCTATTTCATTCGCTGGCCAACATCCGTGTTGAAGAGATTACGGCCCCCGCTACCCATTCTGTTTGCTTTATCAGCTCCAGCATAGCCCTGAATATTAGGCATGCCATTAGCCTAGCCATGCACCGACGCCCCTGTACCCCAGACCCCCTCTGCGGAGCTGAGTAACGCCTGCAACTCGGCCAAGGGCATCGGCCGCGCATACAGATAACCTTGCACATGGCGCACCCCCTCGTTTTTCAGCCAATCACGCTGCTCCAGGGTCTCCACCCCTTCGGCCACGATACTCAAATGCATACTCTGGGCGATCGCCAGGGTCGCCCGTACCAGCGCCGCATCCTCCCGGTTATCGGTCACCTCGTTAATAAAAGCACGATCTATTTTCAGGCCAGATACCGGCAGGCTTTTGAGGTAACTCAGTGAGGAGTAACCTGTACCAAAGTCATCCAGTAACGCGCGCACGCCCAGTAACTTCAGTTCACGCAGCTGTTGGTTGACGAATTCGATATCTGCGATCACACTCTGTTCGGTGACCTCTATGACTAACTGATTGTATAATAAGCCTGTTTTTTCACACACTCGACTCACCAGGGCGCACATATCGTGCAGCCGCCACTGCCGCGAGGACACATTAACCGCCACGTAGGCGTTCGCCGGAAAACAGCTCTTCAGACTGGCGATGTCGCGAGCCGCCTGCCACATCACCCATTCGCCCAGCTCACCAATCAGTCCGCGTTCTTCGGCGAGCGGCACAAACACCGCGGGTGACACCATACCCAGCTCCGGATGCTGCCAGCGTAACAGGGCCTCGACGCCACAGAGGGTCTCGGTATCCAGATCGATCACCGGCTGATAGTGGACACTGAACTGATCGAGCTTTAACGCGGTGCGCAATGCC
>JBFGZQ010000019.1:0-57150 GCA_041586735.1 Motiliproteus sp. | reverse complement strand
GCATTCGATACCGACTATCCGACCTGGTACGTGGGTCTGGAATATTCCATGCCACTGGGCAAAAATGTCCGAGGTAATGCGGATCAGCGCACCGCTAAAACTCGCATCTCCCAGGCGCAACTGAATATGCATGCCGTGCGGTTGAGTAGGAATAATGAGCTGCGTGGCCGCTTGCAGCAGTTGGCCCAGTCCCATCAGGAGTTGGGATACAGTGATCGCGCCCAGGCTCTGCAGTTGAAATTGTACCAGGCCGAGCGGGACAAGTTCCGCTCCGGGCAGGTACGGTTGAAAGATCTCTACGACCGGGAGTACGACTGGATTCGTGCCCAGCAACGCTATGTGGATTCACTGGTACGTTATCAGTTAGCGATAGTGACCCTAAGGCTTGCGGAAGGCACCTTGTTCGCAGATTTTGGCATTAATATCGGTTTGGCCGCATCGACCACTCCCGGCGAATAAGTCGCAGGGGGTGACCTTTCGACTGCATGAGCCTAACCGGACATCTAACCTTCTTTTATCAGGATTATCGCCGTTGCTATTTTGCGCACCTATTGCCCGACAAACGTTTTCCCGGACGACCGGCCTGATTACCCTGCTGTTGCTGATCAGCGGTTATACGACCCGGTCGCATGCCGAAGCTTTTCCCGCAGCAGGCGTCATTTACCCCCAGGAAGAGCGCGCACTGTCGATGGCGGTAAGCGGTCTGATTGCCGAGCTGCGTATTAAGGAAGGCGATCGGGTGAAAGCGGGGCAAATTCTTCTGAAGCTGGATCAAACCGCGCAACAGCTTGAGGTTGATCGCCGTCGTCTGATCTGGCAGGACCGTACCCAGGTCGAAGCGCTTAGCGAACGACTGGCTATTGTCGAGGAGCAATTAGCCAGCCTGGAGGCACTGTTTGAAACCAGCGGTTCCGTGAGTCGTGACGAGTTGGTTTCCCTGCGCCTTGACCGTATCAATACCCGTGGCCAGCTGCAGCAGGCCAAAGCTCAGAAGGAGCGTGAGCGGCTGGAACACCAGCTGGCCCTAACCGGATTGGCGGACATGACGTTGAAGGCGCCGATCAGGGGGGTGGTGACCCGCATCCTGCGCCGTCCGGGTGAGTGGGCCGCGGTGGGCGAGCCGATTATTGAATTGGTGGACTTGAATGAGAGCTTGCTCAAACTCAACGTGCCAGACCCTGTCGTCAGGCGCCTTACCCTCTCACTAGCGGTTCCCGTGTCGGTCGACGGACTGGGCGAACATCAAGGCTCTATCGTTTACATGGCACCGGTGGCGGATGCCGCCAGTGGTCTGGTGGAAGTGCATGTTCGGCTGGATAACCTCGATCACCTGATTCGCCCAGGCACCAAGGCGCAGGTGGTTTTTGTGCATGAACAAAAATCGGCGAACAGTCCGGATTCGCCCCGCCAGGAACCTCTCCATGATCCTTTCCAAGAACCCCTCCAGGAGCCCAAGGAGGCGCTGTGAGTATCGATGTTCGAGCGATCATAGAAGAACTCAGAACCCTGCGGCGCCAGGACAGGGTGCAGGATCTGAGCTTCTGGCAAGCCTATGCCGAGCGGGTCAGGGTGTTGTGTCTGGCGGAAGTGGCTGCCGTATTTGGTAGCTCCGCTGAGCAGCATGATCCCCTGCGCTGTCTTGCCAGCCAGCCTGCCGACAGTACTCTGGCCCGTTGGGATGGAGCCTGGCTGGGCCAGATGATGGAGCGGGCCGCCAGTAACCAGTTTGCGGTCAGTCCTCCGTCCCAGGATAGCGAGGGTATGGCGCGTGTGCTGGTTCGGCTGGAAGCGTCATTCCAGGCTTTTCTGCTGTTGCTGATCGCCCCTGCCGAAGTTCCTCGATTAAACGAAATTCTGCTGCGTGCCCAGCTGGTGGCGGATATCCCTGCCAGCGGTATCTGTGCCACAGAGCAGGCGCCATCCATGGCGGGCCCTGAGCTGCTGGCGCTGCTGGATTTGATTCCCGGTATTTATAGTGCGAAACATTTTTCCACGGCGGCCTATGCGCTGGTCAACAGTCTGGTGACGCACAGTTCTCAGATTGATCAGGCGGTGCTGGGCTGGCGTGATGGCCACTATGTACGTACTCAGGCCATTAGTCATTTTGATCGTTTCGAAAAGCGGGCAGAGCTGGTCAAGTGTCTGGAAGCGGCGATGGAAGAGTCGGCTGACCAGTCGCAGGCTATCTATTACGACAACGCCGAGCTACAGGACCCCAATACCATCATCCTGGCGCATCACCAACTCAAGGTACAGACCGGTTGCCACACCGCGTTTTCTATACCCCTGGGGGATGCGGCCAGTGAACACGGCGACGCCGTGTTGTTGCTGATCAGTCATCGGGGCGGTTTTTCCGAGCCGTTACGGGAAGCGGTGCACTTCATCGCCCAGCTGTTGTTGCCTCGCCTGTGCCAGCTCAAGGAGCAGAACGATGGCGTGCTGCGCCGGTCGGTCAGGGCGGCGCGGCGGGGATTGGGTCGTCTGTTCGGCCCCGAACATCTGGGTGCCAAGGCATTTACCCTGCTGATGGCAGGGTTGCTGTTGTACAGCCTGTTTGGCACTCTTGCTCACCGTATTGAGGGTACGGCCACGCTGACGACCGACAGCATTCGGGTGATTAGTGCGCCGTTCGATGGTCAGATCGAGCGCTCCCAGGTGACCGTAGGTGACCGGGTGGCTGCTAAGGATCTGCTGGCAGTCATGGATATTCAGGAGCTGCTGTTGCAAAGCTCCGAGGCTCAGGCGGATCTGCAACGCTTTCAGTCCGAGGTGAATCGCGCCAGGGCCAACATGAAGCTGATCGAGACGGAGATTGCCGGTGCCAGGGTGGCTCAGACCCAGGCACGCCTTTCCCGCCTGGATGTTTATCTGCAGCAGGCCAGGCTGGTGGCACCCCTGGATGGCGTAATTGTAGAGGGGCAGCGCCAGGAACTGTTTGGCCTACCGGTCTCCAAGGGGCAGTTGCTGTACCGAATTGCTCGAATTGAGGGCATGTACCTGCGAATTGAGGTTCGCCAGGAGGACATTCACTTTATCCATCCTGGGGACCGGGGCGAGTTTGTCTTTGTCAGTCAGCCTGGCCGCAGCCTGCCTTTTACAGTGACCCGGGTCATTCCTCTGGCTCAGGTCAAAGAGGGCGTGGGTGCCGTCTTTGAACTCTGGGGCGAGTTTGATCAGACGGCGGAAGACTGGTGGCGGCCGGGGATGAGCGGTGTAGCCAAGGTTGATCAGGGGCGCAAACAGGTGCTGTGGGTCGTCGGGCACAAGTTGATGAACCGTTTACGCCTGTGGTTGTGGAGCTAACCCATGGCCGCTACTTTTAGCGAATCCTGGCATCAGGTTGCGCCTCTCCAGCTAGCATTGCTGCCTAGCGTCCAGGTACACAAGCAGGTATACCGGGGGCAAGAGTGGTATGTGCTGCAGGATGTCTGTTCCCAGAAGTTTTTTCGGGTACGCCCTGATGGCTACCGTTTTATTTGTGCGCTCAGCCCCAAAGAAACCCTCGCTGACACCTGGCAGCGTTTTGTGGAACGCTATCCGGAGCAGGCGCCGGGCCAGGATGACGTGATCCAGTTGCTGGCGCAGCTGCACCATTCCAATCTGTTGTTCTTCCGCTCTGAATCCGATAATGATGCTATTTTCAAGCGTTTTCGGCAGCAGAAAAGTAAAGAGAATTTCGGCAAGCTGCTGGCCTTTCTTTACCTGCGGGTGCCCTTATGGAATCCCAACGACTTCCTGAATGTCTGGCGAGGGGTACTATCACCGCTGTTTAATCCTTGGGCTTTGTTGCTGTGGTTGCTGCTGGTGTTGCTGGGAGGCAAGGCGATTGTCGAAAACTGGGACAGTGCCTGGCAGCAGGGGCAGGGTATGTTGGCACTCGGCAACCTGCCGTTGTTGTATATCAGCGTTTTTCTGCTCAAGTTGTTCCATGAAATGGGCCATGCCATCGTGTGTAAAAAATATGGCGGCGAGGTGCACACCATGGGGGTCATGTTCATTGTGTTCACCCCGTTACCCTATATCGACGCGACGGCCAGCTGGTCCATGCGCAGTCGCTGGCAGCGCACCCTGGTCGGCGCTGCCGGGATGTATGTCGAGTTGCTGTTTGCCGCGCTGGCTACGTTGATCTGGGTCGGTACCGGGCCAGGACTGATTAATAGCCTGGCGTTCAATATCCTGGTGGCGGGCTCGGTTTCTAGCATCCTGTTCAATGGCAATCCACTGCTGCGCTTTGATGCCTATTACATGCTGGCGGATGCGGTAGATATCCCCAATCTCTACCAGCGAGCGAACCAGCAATGGCTGTATTACGCCGATCGCTGGCTGTTCGGAACCGTGCAGGCCGAGTCTCCAGCACACAGTTTTTCCGAGGCGTTGTGGTTGAGCAGTTACGCCGTCCTAAGCCTGTTTTATCGCCTGTTTGTGATGAGCCTGATCACCTTGATGGTGGCGGATATCTGGCTTGGGCTGGGTTTCATCGTGGTGATCATGATGCTGTTCGTGTGGTTGCTGATCCCTTTGCAGAAGCTGCTCAAGTATGTCCTCATCAGTCCCCGGCTGTACCGTAACCGAGGGCGGGCCAGGGCGGTGACGGTGGTAGCAGTGGCGGGGCTGGTGGCGCTGATTTCGCTATTACCCCTGCCTTATGCACTGGAGGCTCCTGGTGTGATTGAGGCCCGCCAGACTCTGCCGGTATTCAGCGGCGCCGGGGGGCGGCTGATGGCGCTGGAGGTGCGGCCTGGCGACTCGGTGGTAGAGGGGCAATTACTGATGCGTTTTGACAATGAAGAGTTGTTGCAGGACTTACAGATTACACGCCATCAGTTACAAGAGGCCCAGTGGCGTTCCCGTCAGGCCCTGGATGAAGCCGGCAGTGACCCCGCACCCTTTTTACGCCAGATCGAGGCCTTGCAGCAGCGCCAGGAGAATCTGCTCAAACGTCAGGCGCAGCTCAGTGTCAGAGCCCCGCAGGCCGGTATCTGGCTGGGGTCGTCCCTGCAGCCGAGACTCGGTTCCATTTTCAATCAGGATGAGCTGTTGGGTCAGGTAACGGTGACGGGCAGCTACCGGTTTATCGGCGTGGTCAGTCAAACGCAGGCCGCGGCGTTGTTTGGCGCTCCGCTTGAGCGGGTGGAAATCAAATTCAGCGGGCAAAGCAGTCAGACGCTGGTGAGTCATGCGCTTCAGTTTATTCCGTTCCAGCACAATGTGCTGCCGTCCAGGGCGCTGGGCATCGCGGGTGGCGGCGACATCCTGACCCAAAATGATGGTACCGGCCGGGAAGTCACCCGGGAAGCCTTTTTTCAGCTGGCGGTGGATGTGCCTGCGGATTCCGCCATTGCACTGATGCCGGGTATCACCGGTTACCTGCGTATTCCACTTGGGTCCCGTACGCTGTTCTGGCAGGTTCGACAAGGCCTGCTGCAGCTGATACAGCGTCGTTATCTGATCTGATGGGGGGAGTAGTGTCTTGACGACCTCGTTCAGCTATGTGGAACCCCGCGTCATCCGCCAGCCGCGCTCCCGCTGGCAAGCCAGCCTGAAGGTGGTTCTGCATCAAGGCAGGGAATCCCGGCTGTTGCAAGCCTACTGGGATGAAGTGGCAGCGCTTAATCAGCATACCGCCTGGGCTGCCGATCTGACGGCGGCCCAGGCCCTTGAGCAGATAACCTTGCTGCGACAAAAAGCTCGCGGCAACCGGCTGATTCCGGACCGGGAGGCGTTGTATCAGGCACTGGCGCTGCTGCGGGAATACAGTGAACAAGTTCTGGGTATGCGCCCCTATGATGTTCAGCTGTTATGCGTGCTGGCGATGCTGGATCAACAGCTGGTGCAGCTGGCACCGGGGGAGGGTAAAACCCTGGCGTTGGCACTGGTGGCCATCATCCAGGGCTGGAGTGGTCGGCCATGCCATGTGGTAACCGCCAACGATTATCTGGCCACCCGGGACGTGGCGTCCATGCTGCCTCTGTTTCAGTGTTGTGGGTTAAGTGCCACCAGCGTCGGGCCGGAAACGCCGGCTGCGGACAAGGCGGCAGCTTACCGGGCGGATCTGGTCTACAGCACCTCCAAGCAGCTATTAGCCGACTATCTACAGGACAGCATTGCTGCCAAAGGCCAGGTGTCACGCCTAGGACTGACACTCAGCGGTCTGCGGGGGCAGCGGCACAGTTGCACCATGCGGGGGCTGTATTCGGTCATTATTGATGAGGCCGATATCAGCCTGATTGATGATGCCATTACCCCGTTGATCATTTCCAGCCCGCAGCCGGATGCACTGCTGACCGAAGGTGTGATGCGAGCCCGGCAGATCGTTGATCAGATGGTGCCGGGTTACCACTACAGGCTGAACGAGGAGTTTAGGGACGTTCGCTACAGCCGCGCGGGCAAGCAGCTGCTGGAGCAGGTCACTCCGACACTGCCGTCCCTCTGGCGCCACCCGGATCGCCGCAAAGATCTGCTGCAGCAGTCTATCATGGCGCGTGATTTCTTTATCCGCGATCGCCATTACGTGCTAGTGGATGATGCGGTGGTCATCGTTGATGAGAGTACTGGGCGGATGATGCCGGGGCGTACCTGGAGCTATGGCCTGCACCAGGCGATTGAGGCCAGGGCCGGTGTGCCGCTAACGCCACCCAGCAAAACGGCGGCAAAAATGAGTTTTCAAAATTTTTTCAAACTCTATCACCGGCTCTGTGGTGCCAGCGGTACGTTGCAGAATATCAAAGCAGAAATCTTTTGCAATTATGGCACCTATACCCTGAAAGTACCGCCTCGTCTGCCTTCCAGGCTGCGGGTGCATGCGTTTCAGGCTTATCCGGATCAGGCTGCGAAGTGGCAGGAAGCCTTGCGACTGGTACGCCAGAAACATGAAGCCGGTTTACCTGTATTGCTGGGCACTCGCAATATTGCCGACAGTGAACAGCTGGCGGAACGGCTGACGGCAGAGGCACTGTCCTTCGCCCTGCTCAACGCCAAGAATCACGAGCAGGAAGCCCAGATTGTCGCCGAAGCCGGACTGCCGGGTCGTATTACAGTTGCGACCAATATGGCCGGGCGTGGCACGGATATCAAGGTGGATTCGGAGGTGCTGGCCGGTGGCGGGCTGGTGGTCATCATGCTGGAACCCCACGAATCGGCCCGAGTCGACTGGCAGTTGTTTGGTCGCAGTGGACGCCAGGGTCATCCTGGTGAGGTGATCCCGCTGGCGGCGGCGGATGATGATTTGTTGTGCAAAAAGTTGCCGCTGTGGTGGCAACCCTTGCGCCAACTCCTGCGTCAAGGATTGCTGAGCGACAATCTGGCTCGGCTTGTGATAAACCTGTTGATCAAAGCGGCCCAAAAGAGGGCGCAGAATGCAGCCTTTCACCAGCGGCAGCGCTTGAACAGGCAGGATCAAAAATCGCGTGAAATGATGAGCTTTGTCAAAACTGACTAATCGGTTGCAGCTACTCCCCTGTGCGCTATAAAGCCAAACGCCGCTGTTTGAACATCGTGATGCAGAGGTTGATCTATAGGTCTGCTGGATGATTCGCAGCGGGAGGCCGCTTAACCTCCGGTTCGGCAAGCTCTGTGTAAAAAAACTATCGCGCTCTGGGGTGAATTCGTACCGGCAGGCGTTGTTGTCCCCAGTCTCCTGGAGGGCCGTCGAATACCCCCGGCAGGCGGGTGCCGCAGCTGAGGCAGTGACCAAGGTTGTCCAGGCCCCAGTGCCCCAGTTGATACCAGTTACGCTCGATCAGCAGGGCGTTGCAGTGATGACAATAGGTGCTGCCGCCGCTGCTGTCGTGGACATTACCGGTGTAGGGGTAGCGGACGCCGTTGTTGAGGGCGATCTCGCGGGCCCGCGTGAGGGTGGCGGCGGGGGTGTTGGATTTGTCGAGCATCTTCCAGTCCGGATGAAAGGCGCTGAAATGCATGGGTACGTCGGGTCCTAGGTTGTCGACCACCCAGCGACACATAGCGTCGAGCTCTTGGGTGCTGTCGTTTTCACCGGGGATCAGTAGGGTGGTGAGTTCGAACCATACGGAGGTGTGGTGCTTGAGGTACAGCAGGGTATCGAGGACGCTGGCCAGATCGCCACCGCAGATCTTGTGGTAGAAGCGTTCACTGAACGCCTTGAGGTCGACATTGGCGGCATCCATATGGCGGTAGAACTCGACCCGGGGTTCCGGGCAGATATAGCCTGCGGTCACGGCGACGCTTTTCAGGTTGCGTTGGTGGCAGGCAGCGGCGACATCGATGGCGTATTCCATGAAGATCACCGGATCATTGTAGGTGTAGGCCAGCGAGCGACAGCCCAGATCAAGGGCGGTTTTAGCTAGCTCCTCGGGTAGTGCCTCGTCAGCCAGGGTGTCCATCTCGCGGGATTTGCTCATATCCCAGTTCTGGCAGAACTTGCAGGCCAGGTTGCAGCCGGCGGTGCCGAAAGAGAGTACCGCGCTGCCGGGCAGGAAGTGGTTGAGGGGCTTTTTCTCGATCGGATCGACACAGAAGCCGCTGGAGCGCCCCCAGGTATAGAGCATCACCTGATTCTGCTCGCGTCCGCGCACGAAACAGAGGCCGCGTTGCCCCTCCCGCAGTTTGCAGGCTCGCGGGCAGAGATCACATTGAATGCGCCCATCGTCAAGGGTATGCCAGTAGCGGGTCGGTAACAGCTGTTTGGATTCAGGAATCATGGCTGCGGTCGTCTACAATTTTAGAGGTACCGACGTCGGGTGTGTGCGTCTTAATCCACACCTTCCCGATGGACGGTTCTGTATCCCCCTCTGAGGTCCGGCTGTTCGGCAGTCATGCATGGCCAGGACGCGGTTATCACAGGGGCTTGGGTTAAAAGGTGTTTTATCAGTATAAGCGACTCCTGGCTTGGAGGGCTCTAAAGATGACGATTCGCTTACCGGCAGTGGCGGGGCTGTTTTATCCAGATGATCCGCAGCAGCTCCACAACGAGGTGCTGCATCTGTTAGATGCTAACCCGCAACAGGGCAGCAGACCCAAGGTGTTGGTGGTGCCGCACGCCGGTTATCGCTATTCCGGACCGGTGGCTGCCCGGGCGTTTAATCTGCTGCGCCCCTGGGCGGAGCAGATCGAGCGGGTGGTGCTGCTCGGCCCTGCGCACCGCGTTGCGCTAGGTGTTCTGGCGCTGCCGGATGCCGATAGCTTCGAGACGCCGTTGGGTCGTATTGCTGTGGATGTTGAGGCGATATCGGCGTTACAGGATCTGCAGCAGGTGGTTGTCTATCCAGAGGCGCACCTGGAGGAGCACAGTCTGGAGGTGCAGCTGCCGTTTCTACAGCAGCTGCTGGGGGCCTTTACCCTGATTCCGCTGGTGGTCGGTCAGGTCGGTCCTGAAGCGGTCGCCCAGGTGCTGGATCGGCTCTGGGGAGGCGAGGAAACCCTGATTGTGATTAGTACCGATCTCAGCCATTATCATCCCTATGATGAAGCCTGCCGGCTGGATGCCCAGACCAGTCGTAGTATCTGTCAGTTGGATCACGACCTCAGTGGCCATCAGGCCTGTGGCCGTGCACCCTTGAATGGGCTGCTCTACAGTGCCCGGTGTCGCGGGATGCGGATCGAACAGCTGGATCTGCGTAACTCCGGGGATACCGCGGGAACCAGGGGCTCCGTGGTGGGATATGGTGCCTATGCGCTCTATTGAACAGGCAGCAGACGGTGTGGCTGAACAACGATTCAGTCCGGTGCTGCAGACGCAGCTACTGACGTTGGCCCGCGCTGCGATCCAGGCGGGGCTGAATCAGGGCACACCGCTCAGACTGAGGGCGGCGGATTATCCGTCCCCGTTGAGCGAGCCGGCGGCCTGCTTCGTGACGCTGACCTGCAAGGGGGCGTTGAGGGGCTGTATCGGCACTCTGGAGGCGCTGGAGCCGCTAGTGGAAGCGGTCGCTTACTACGCTTATCAGGCGGCCTTTAGGGATCCGCGTTTCCCCGCGCTGGAAACCGAGGAGTTGGCGCAGTTGCGGATAGAGATTTCGGTACTCGGTCCCCAGCAACGCATGGATATCGCCACTGAAGATCAGCTCCTCGATACCCTGTGTCCGGGCCGGGATGGTCTGGTTCTCCAAGAGGGTGCCTCTAGCGCCACCTTTCTGCCCCAGGTCTGGGAAACATTGCCCACTCCTGCGGAGTTTGTCCGTGCGCTCAAGAGTAAAGCGGGACTGGCGCCCGACTATTGGTCCGCGCAGATGCGCTGCTGGCGTTACCAGGTGGTCTCATTTAATGAGCCTTGACAGTGGTTTTTAACGGCGCCTGCCGGTCTTGTTGAGCATCTTATTATCAGGCGGGTAACGGCCGGTACAGCAGAGTGGCGGGTAGGGCGCGTCTGTGTTTGACTTATCGAGATAACCGCGCTGCTTTACTGAGGAATTTGCCTCTGAGCGGGTGCTGTCTACAGGAGGGAAGTATGAGTGAATTAACGAATAACGAGCCGCAGGGAGGCTTGCTGCTGCGAACCATGGCGATGCCGAAGGATACCAACCCCAATGGCGATATTTTTGGAGGCTGGATCATGTCACAGATGGATATAGCGGGTGGCATCCTGGCTAAAGAGATCGCGGCTGGGCGTGTGGTAACGGTGGCGGTAGAGGGGATGAGGTTCATCAAACCGGTCAAGGTGGGTGACGTGGTCTGCTGCTACGGAGAGTTGAAGTCCTTGGGGCGTAGCTCTATCGTGTTGCAGTTGGCGGTGTGGGTCAATCCGGCATTATACGCTAATCGCTCGCAGCGCTTTAAGGTGACCGAGGCGGCCTTTATCTATGTGGCGATCGACGATGAGGGTAACAAGCGCGACGTGCCTGTGTCCTGATCTTGCGGGATTGCTACCCCCCGTGAATGCAAAGCCGGGGGCTGTCGGGCGCGGCCTTAGGTGCGCTGATGGATGCTGAGAATCACGCTGGAAATAGTATTATGGGCTTTGCTTCAGTAGCTATCTGCCCTATAATATGTCGTCCGTTTTTGGCTGACCTGTTTGTTTTGTTGGCCGCGGTTAACTCAGGAGCTACGTTGTCACGGTTTGACCGATGATTGCCAGTAGAAGCAGTCTAAGGTGTGGCAACCAATAACTATAGGAAACACCGAGTCATCAAGGCTTGGGGAAGATAAAGGCAAATTCAATGTATACAGTTAGCACAAAACCCGCTGATGTTAAGCGCGAGTGGTTTGTTGTTGACGCAGAGGGCAAGACTCTGGGCCGTTTGGCTACTGAGATCGCTCGTCGTCTGCGTGGTAAGCATAAAGCCGAATACACACCGCATGTCGATACTGGCGACTACATCGTTGTAGTCAATGCCGAGAAAATCCATGTGACCGGCAAGAAGACCACCGATAAGATGTATCATCACCATACCGGTTATATTGGTGGTCTTAAGTCTATCTCCTTCGAAGATCAGCTCAAAAAAGCGCCTCAGCGTATCGTTGAGTCTGCTGTCAAGGGCATGCTGCCTAAAGGGCCTCTGGGTCGCGCTATGTACGCCAAGCTGAAAGTTTACGCTGGCAATGCGCATCCACATGCTGCCCAGCAACCCCAAGAACTGAAAATCTAAAGGAAGACTGATCATGTCTAATACTCAATACTACGGTACTGGTCGTCGCAAGACCTCTACTGCACGTGTCTTCCTGAAGGCGGGTGTTGGTAGCATCGAAATCAACGGTCGCACGCTCGAGCAATATTTCGGACGCCCTGTTGCGCAAATGATTGTCAAGCAGCCACTTGAGCTGACCGGTAATGCCGAGAAGTTCGATATGTTTATCACCGTTGCTGGTGGTGGTGCCTTTGGTCAGGCGGGTGCTATCCGTCACGGTATCACCCGTGCGCTGATGGAATACGACGAGACTCTACGTCCAGTGCTGCGTAAAGCGGGCTATGTGACTCGTGATGCGCGTGAAGTTGAGCGTAAGAAAGTCGGTCTGCGTAAAGCCCGTAAGAAGCCTCAGTTCTCTAAGCGTTAATTTCGCTAGGGTGCAGCTCAGAGCGCTCGGTCGAAAGGCTGGGCGTTTTTTTTTGAGGAAAAATCACGAAATGAAGCCATATTATAGAACTTTAGTTCAGGATTTGGCGGCGATGCAGTGTAAAAAATCACTATTTCTTGTCAGACAGGCGCAATCTATTTAGAATTTGCGCCATTTTGTGGTCCTTGATATCAGACTTTGAATCATATCGACTCGCGAGCACCCCTCTTTGCTAAGAGGTTGCGCAACGGTTGAATAATGGGAGAAACCTTGATGAGTAATGAAGGCGTAAACAATGGACGCCGTCGCTTCCTGGTAGCCTCTACGTCCGTGGTTGGGGCGGTGGGTGCTGTCGGAGCTGCGGTTCCATTTGTAGCTTCTTGGAATCCCAGTGCAAAGGCTAAAGCAGCGGGTGCCCCGGCTAAGGCCGACATCAGTAAGCTTGAGCCTGGTCAGCAGATGATCGTAGAGTGGCGTGGTAAGCCGGTCTGGATCGTTCGTCGTACCGCAGAAGCACTGGCAAACCTAGAAAAACTGAACGACAAGCTCGCCGATCCGTCCTCCGAGAAGCCTCAGCAGCCCACCTATATCCCCAGCACCTCCGCTCGTGCTATTAAGCCGGAGATTATGGTGATGACCGGTATCTGTACGCATCTGGGCTGTTCGCCGACCTACCGCCCGGAGTTGGCACCAGAGGATCTGGGTCCTGACTGGTTGGGTGGTTTCTTCTGCGCCTGTCACGGTTCTAAATTTGACCTGGCTGGCCGGGTTTACAAAGGTGTTCCTGCGCCAGCCAACCTGGTGATACCGCCCCACGCCTACGAGAGCGATTCCGTTATCGTTATTGGCGTCGACTCAGAGGGAGCTGCATAATGGGAAATCCGAATAGAAGTAAAGCCGAAAAAGGCTTGATGCGCTGGGTTGATGATCGCCTGGCGGTGACTCAGGCATGGGAAGACCATCTGAGTAAATACTATGCCCCGAAAAACTTTAACTTTTGGTACTTCTTTGGATCGCTAGCACTGCTGATACTGGTTAACCAGATCCTTACCGGTATCTGGCTGACCATGAACTACAATCCGTCGGCTGAAGGCGCCTTTGCCTCGGTGGAATACATCATGCGTGATGTCGACTACGGCTGGCTACTGCGCTATCTGCACTCCACGGGCGCTACCGCGTTCTTCGTGGTGGTGTATCTGCACATGTTCCGTGGTTTGATGTACGGTTCCTATCGTAATCCCCGCGAGCTATTGTGGTTGTTTGGTATGGCCATCTATCTGGTGCTGATGGCAGAGGCCTTTATGGGGTATCTGTTGCCTTGGGGGCAGATGTCTTACTGGGGTGCTCAGGTCATTATCTCGCTGTTTGGTGCGATTCCGGTAATAGGTGCAGATCTGCAACAATGGATTCGTGGTGACTACCTGATCTCCGGTATCACCCTGAACCGTTTCTTCGCCCTGCATGTCATCGCGCTGCCGATCGTATTGCTGGCACTGGTGGTGCTGCATATCCTCGCGCTGCATGAAGTGGGATCTAACAACCCCGACGGGATTGAGATTAAGAAAAACAAGGACGCCAAAGGCATTCCGCTCGATGGTATACCTTTCCACCCTTACTATTCTGTCAAGGATATTGTCGGGGTAGTGGTGTTCCTGTTTATCTTCTGTGTGGTGGTGTTCTTCTTCCCCGAAGGCGGTGGTTACCTTCTGGAAGCTCCCAACTTTGAACCGGCTAACTCACTGAAGACCCCCGACCATATCGCTCCGGTCTGGTACTTCACGCCTTTCTACGCCATGTTGCGTGCGGTTACTTACCCATTGTTTGGTGTTGATGCCAAATTATGGGGCGTCATCGTCATGGGCGCGGGTATTGCGATTCTGTTCGTATTGCCCTGGCTGGATCGCAGCCCGGTTAAATCGATCCGCTACAAAGGCATGATCTCTAAGGTGATGCTGGCTATCTTTGCGGTATCTTTTGTGATCCTCGGGTTCTGTGGCTCCATGGCCGCTTCTGATCAGCCCTCTTGGTTAGCTCCGATCGCGACAACTCTTTATTTCGTGTTCTTCTTGGCTATGCCTTGGTACAGCAAGATCGATTCCACTAAACCAGTTCCAGAGCGGGTGACAGGATAATGAAAAAACAATTTATCACACTCCTTATTGCCTTGATGCCGATGGCGGTGATGGCCGCCGGTGCTAAAGTTCACCTGGAGTCTTTTAGCGCCAATCTCGAAGACAAGGCCTCACTGCAAAATGGCATGCAGCTGTTTGTTGAGAACTGCATGGGTTGTCACTCTGCCAAGTATCAGCGTTACGAACGTGCTGCTGATGATCTGGAGATGGACAAGGATTTTGTCCTGAAGAACCTGGTTGTTGGCAACAACAAGATCGGTGATCAGATGACGATCGCCATGAGTGCTGCGGATGCTAAAGCCTGGTTCGGTGCGCCGCCACCCGACCTGTCGCTGGAAGCGCGCCTGCGTGGCTCGGCTTGGGTTTATACCTATATGAAGAGCTTCTATGTTGATCCAACCCGTCCTTGGGGGGTGAACAACAAGGTGTTCCCGGACGTGGGTATGCCTAACGTGTTCGAGGGGATGCAGGGTGTTCAAGTCTGTAAAGATGAGCATTGTACTGAGCTGGAGCTTGTTAAGGCGGGCAGTATGTCCCCCGAAGAATTCGATAAAGCGATGTACGATCTGACTAACTTTATGACCTATATTGCCGAGCCATCGAAGATGGTTAGCGGTAAGCTTGGTGTTAAGGTTCTGATCTTCCTGGTGATTCTATTCTTCTTCGCCTACTTGCTGAAGAAAGAGTACTGGAAAGATGTTAAGAGTGGTTCTTGGAGAGAGAAACACTAATTAGACGCAGATAGTCTGTGTTCTGATCTTACGCGGCCTGCTATTTAAGCAGGCCGCGTTTTCTATTTTTATAACTCTGTAAAATTTGGCAAGGTGAACGAGATGGGTGTAACGGCAAAACGTTCCTCAATGACCTTCTTTTCTGATGGCGCTGATCATTTAAGCCATCGGGTCCGTATTGTATTGGCGGAAAAAGGTGTAGCGGTAGATATTATTGATACGGATCTGGATGGCGCCCCGCAGGAGCTGGCAGATATAAACCCTTACAAGAGCCTGCCGACTCTGGTCGATCGTGAGCTGGTGCTGTATGAGCCCAACATCATGATGGAATACCTCGATGAGCGTTTTCCGCATCCGCCGTTGCTACCCGTTTATCCGGTGGCACGTGCTGAAAGTCGTCAGTATATCCATCGTATCGAGAAGGATTGGTGTAGTTTAGTGAATACCATCCAGACCTCGGATGATGCCGATGCGGTGATAGCGGCGCGTCAGGCGCTAACTGATGGGATGGTGGCTATAGCGCCGCTCTTTGCAGAAAAACCCTACTTCATGAGTGAAGAGTTCACTTTGGTGGATTGCTGTTTGGCGCCGATACTGTGGCGGTTAACGATGCTAGGCGTGGTTCTTCCTCCGCAGGCTAAGCCGTTACAGAAGTATATGGATCGCCTGTTTGAGCGTGAATCCTTTCAAGAAAGCTTATCTGAAGCTGAGCATGAGATGCACTGATCAATCAGCGTCTGCAGTGCTAGCCAAGGGGTGTGAAAGCACCCTTTTTTATGTGCGCAGGTTACAAGTTGTGCTGCGCCATACGGCTTTATTTTTTGCATGCTATGACCTGAAGGCCAGGGATAGAGGCTTGATATACAGCTTGGCTGTAGGCTTATCCCCCGCTGAGAAAATAGCGCTAGGGTAACAGTAAAAGCCGGGGATCATTTTAAGGTATGATAGTCCCCTTCTGAGTAGATCGTTGGAGCTAGAGAATATGACCCCCAGTCGACCCTATCTGATCCGAGCCCTGCATGAGTGGATCATGGATAACCTGCAAACGCCTTATATCGTGGTGGATGTTGCTGTTCAAGGGGTAAACGTGCCACAGACGTTTGTTAATGATGGTCAGATCGTACTAAATGTGTCGTTATCGGCGGTACAGCAGTTAACGATGGATAATGACGCGATCAGCTTTAGCGCCCGTTTTGGCGGTTTGCCGATGTATGTCTATGTGCCGGCTGCGGCAGTGATGGCGATCTACTCCAAAGAGACCGGCCAAGGGATGAGCTTCGGGCGCGAGCCGGGTGCGCCTCAGCCGCCTGAGCAGAATCTTACCGCGGTTAAAAGCAAGACGGGTAAGAGTAAAGAGGCGGATAAGAGTAAGCGGCCGACGCTTAAAGTCGTTAAATAAGCGTTATTAGCTAACCTAAAAAGGGCCTCAGTTGAGGCCCTTTTTAGGTTAGGTGGGTCCTGGTTGCGGATGTGACCCTGTATCTCAAGATCGACGCACAAGTGCTGACCGGCTGTCTCGATCAGGGTTTGGAGTTGTTTACTTATTCTGCGTACTTATTATGCGTAGTGGCAAGCTCAGTGTACTACGGTACTATCAGACCCCGGCTCGCTTATGCCGCAGCCGACTGTAAAGAAAGGTAAATTGAGCGGCGAAATCCAACTCGCCGCAGTAGTATTCCGGTAACCGTATTAGCCTAAGAGATGTTTGCTTGCATGGATCCGCGTATCTTAGTGAAAATACCTGCATGGGTGTCATTATTACTGCTTTCCGGCTGCGCCAGCCTCGGTGCGTTAACTCCCGGTGCGCTTTCTGTGCGCGAATTGCCTGTAGATGCGGTCCCAGAGCGCTGGCAGATGGCGGCTGAGGCCGTTGAGGCTGACAACAGTCGGCCGCGCTGGCTGCAGCTGCTTAACGATCCGTTGTTGGAGCAGCTGGTCGCCGAGGCTTTGGCTACCAATCCCCCATTACAGCGGGTCAGGGCCTTGTTGGCCGAAGGCCATGCACAGGCGATCATTGCCGGCGCGGACCAACAGCCCGATCTGTCTGTTAATGCCCAGGCGGGGCGCAGCGGGCGAGGCTCGCAGGATACCACCAGTCTGAGTCTGGGGTTGAATCTGGGTTGGCAGCTGGATCTATGGAATAAACTCTCAGATAGCGCTCGAGCGGCAGAGATAGATCGACAGGCGTTGCTCCAGGATTACCAGGCTGCGCGTTTGTCACTGGCAGCCGCTATCAGCAAAAACTGGTTTGCGGCGATCGAGTCGCTGCAGCAACTGCGGTTGAGTCAGCGCTTGGTGGCGGTGCTGAGTGCGCGGCTTGAGGTGTTGGAAGAGGGCTACAGGTCCGGTTTGGTCGCGGCACTGGATATCCATCTGGCGCGTGCTAATCTGGCTACGGAAACCAGCCGCCTGGCGACCCGTGAGCAGGCGCTGGGTACCCGCGTACGGTCGCTGGAGCTGCTGCTGGGGCGCTATCCCAGTAATCAGCAGGTTGTTGCTGCGACTCTGCCGGTCCTGCCGGAGCCGATTCCGGCGGGGCTGCCCTCGGAGCTATTAACCCGACGTTTTGATATCCGCGCCGCGCAACTACGGGTAGAGAGTGCCTGGGCGCGCTTGTCGCGCAGTCATAAGGATCGCTTCCCTAGCTTTACGCTGACGGCCAGCTTAGGCAGCAGTAGTGAACAGTTGGACCGCCTGTTGCGCGGCGATTCGCTGGTCTGGTCGCTGCTGGGCGGGGTAGCTCAGCCGCTGGTTAACGGTGGCCGTCTTGAGGCGCTGGAGGCGAGAGCCTTGGCGCAGGCGCAGCAGCGTGAAGCCAGTTATCGGGATACGCTGCTCAAGGCGTTCTCTGAAGTGGAGGAAGCGCTGCAACAAGAGCAGCAGTTGCTGCGCTTGGTCAGTGCCTTAGAGGTTAGCGTATCTGAGTCTGATCTGGCGGAAGTGCTGGCGGCGGAGCAATATCGCAGTGGCCTGGTGGAATATACCACCCTGTTAGAAGCGCAGCGCCGCGCCTTCGATGCGCGCAGTGGTTTTATTCAGGCTCGTAATCAGCAGTTGCAAAACCGTATCGATCTTTATTTAGCGCTGGGAGGCGACTTTACCCTCGATGTTGATACCGCTCTCCCTGCCAGTCCGCTATCCAGTCGCGGCAGTCAGGAGATGTTGAACCCATGAGAATGCGTGTTAATCGATGGGTGCTAATCCTGCTGCCGTTGTTGGTGATCGCGCTCAGTGTCTGGGGTGCCCACTATATGCTGACTCACAAACCCGAGCCTAACCGCATTGCTGCCAACGGCCAGAAAGCCCAGCGCGTCGACGCGCTGCGCCTGCAGGTGCAGCCGTTTCAGGTCGAGCTTAGCTCTTATGGGGTGGTGAAGCCGCGCACCGAAAGCCAGTTGGTGGCGCAGGCGGCCGGTCAAGTGGTGAAGATCTCCGAGCGTTTTCGTGAAGGGGCCTTCTTTGAGGCGGGAGATCTGCTCTTGCAGATCGATGATCGCGATTACCGCGCTGCGGTTGAAGTAGCCGAGGCGCTATTGACCCAGTCCCAGGCCAAGCTCAAAGAGGAGCAGGCGCGGGCAGAGCAAGCGCTGCGGGACTGGAAGCGCCTGGGTCAGGGGCGTGCCAGTGAGTTGGTATTGCGTGAACCCCAGCTGGCCGCAGCACAAGCGGCGATCGCCTCGGCCAAGGCGCAGCTGAGCACCGCACGCTTAAATCTGGAACGCACCCGGATCACCGCACCCTATGCCGGCCGAGTGTTGGAGAAGTACGTCGATCAGGGCCAGGTCGTGAACGGCGGTACCACTCTGGCATCGATCTACGCGGTTGATTATGTCGAGGTACGGCTACCGCTGAATAATCGTCAGCTCGAATTTGTCGAACTGCCGGAGCAGTACCGCGGTGGTCAGTTTACCAGCGTCCACTCACCGGCCGTTACCCTGTCGGCGCAGGTGGGCCGCAACCGCTACCACTGGCAGGGTAAAGTGGTCAGGGTCGAAGGTGCTATCGATAGCCGTTCACGCCAGCTGTTCGTGGTGGCGCAGGTAGCGGATCCCTATAGTCTCGGGCCGCAGGGTAATCCGCCGCTGAAAGTGGGGCAGTTTGTCGAAGCTCGGATTCAGGGGCGCTTGTTAACCGAGGTGTTTGTACTACCGCGTACCGCGATCAATCAGGATCAGCGGCTGCTGTTGATCGAAAACAAGGTGCTGGTGGCACGGAGCGTCGAACCGCTGTGGAGCGATGATCAGTATGTGATCGTGGCGTCCGGTCTGGCCGCTGGAGAGTTGCTTAACCTGACCCCACTGGGGGCCTCTGCCAATGGTATGCGGGTCGAGGCGCGTATCGAGGGCGAGTCGCAACCAGCCGCTGCTAAGGCGTCCGTAGCGGCGTCTGAGTCGTCAGCCAAACCTGCTCGTTCGGGCAAGGAATAACTCATGCACGGTCTGATCGCCTGGTTTGCCCGTAATCCGGTTGCTGCCAATCTGCTGATGCTGCTGATCCTCGGCGGTGGGCTCTATTCGCTGAGTAACCGCATCCCGCTGGAGGTGTTTCCCGAGATCGATCTGGATATGGTCTCGGTACGGGTGAGCTATCCCGGGGCCACGCCTTCGGAAGTGGAGGAGGGGCTGAGTATCCGCATCGAGGAGGCGATTCAGGATTTGGAAGGGATCGAGCAGATGCTGTCACGCTCCAGTGAAGCCTCTGCAGTGGTCAATGTTGAGGTGGCCTCTGGCTACGATCCACGCCGGCTGATGGAGGATATCAACAGTCGTATCGATGCGATCAATACCCTGCCGGCAGGGGCGGAACGCCCGGTGATCAGCATCAGCCAACGCAAGCGCGAAGTGATCAGTGTGGTGCTCTATGGCGCACGCGAGGAGTTAGAGCTACGGCGTCTGGCAGAACGGGTCCGCGATGATCTGTCGGCGCTGGCCGATGTCACCCAGGTAGCGATCGATAGTCCGCGTGATTATGAGATCGCTATCGAAGTCCCCGAGATTGTGTTGCGTGAATATGGCTTGAGTCTGGCGCAGGTGGCCGAAGCGGTGGGCCGCGGCTCGCTGGATCTGTCGGCGGGTAATATTCGTACTCAGGGCGCCGATATTCTGGTGCGCACCAAGGGTCAGGCCTATAACGCGGAGCAGTTTCGCCGTATCGTGGTGCTGTCTGATAATGCCGGCAGCCGTATCGAGCTGGGCGATATCGCCCGTATAGAGGATGGCTTTAAAGAGGATCCGCTGCGGACCCGCTTCGATGGCCAACCCGCCATAGCGGTCGATGTCTTCCGAGTGGGGCAGCAGAGCGCCATCAGCATCGCCGACCAGGTTAAGCACTATATAGAGCAGCAGTCGTCATTACCCGAAGGGGTGCAGATCGCTTACTGGCGTGACCGTTCTGCGATTGTCAAGGCGCGCTTACAGACCCTGAATAAGAGCGCCATGCAGGGCGGTCTGTTGGTGATCTTGCTGTTGGCACTATTTTTACGCCCCCAGGTGGCATTCTGGGTCTGTATGGGTATACCGATCAGCTTTATGGGCGGCTTGATGTTGATGCCGGAGATCGGGGTAACGCTGAATTTAATCAGCCTGTTCGCGTTTATTCTGGTGCTCGGCATCGTGGTCGATGATGCGATCGTCACCGGTGAAAATATCTATACCCACTTCACCCGAACTGGTGATCCTATGCGCTCGGTGATCGAAGGCGCCCAGGAGGTGGCGGTACCCGTCACCTTTGGGGTGCTGACTACGGTAGCGGCGTTTTTTCCGTTGATGATGATCAGTGGGCCGCGGGGCGCTATCTTTGAACAGATCCCTTTTATTGTCATTCCGGTATTGCTGTTTTCGTTGGTGGAGTCGAAGCTGATTTTGCCGGCGCATCTGCGGCATCTGCGGCGGCCCAATAATAACCATCTGCTGACCCGGGTGCAGCAGGCTATTGCGCGCAGCTTAGAGCGCTTTGTCGCCCGCTACTATAGTCCGACGCTGGCCGGGGTGCTCAAGCATCGCTATCTGGCACTGGCGCTGGTGGTGGGCTTGACGCTGTTGGTGTTATCGAGCGTGGCGGGTGGCTGGACCCGGTTTATCTTCTTTCCTAAAGTACAGAGCGAGATTGCCACGGCGGTGTTGACGATGCCGACCGGCACGCCCTTTGCGGTGACCGATCGCCATGTTGAGCGGATCACCGAGGCGGCGCAGTGGGTTCAGGATCAGTATCGAGATCCGGATACGGGCGTCAGTGTGATTACCCATATCCTGTCGAATTCGGGAGCGGGTGGCGGTCATAATGGCCGGGTACGCTTTGAAATAGTCGCTCCAGAACACCGCACTCTGAATATCACCAGCTCGGAGTTGGTGCGCGAGTGGCGTAACAAAATAGGGACTATCGCCGGCTCTGAAACCCTGACCCTCAGAGCGGAGATCGGCCGCTCTGGCGATCCAGTCGATATACGTCTTAATGGCCAGGATTTGGACCAGCTAGGTGCCTTGGCGGCCCTGGTGCGTCAGCGGATGTCTAGCTATCCCTATCTATTCGATATTGCTGACTCGCTGTCTGATGGCAAGCAGGAGCTGCAGTTGGCGCTCAAACCGGCCGCACAGATGTTGGGGTTGGATCTGACCGATCTGGCACGTCAGGTGCGCCAGGCGTTCTTTGGTTTTGAGGTGCAACGCTTGCTGCGTGGCCGCGACGAGGTCAAGGTGCTGGTGCGTTATCCGGCGCTTGAGCGCCAATCGCTGGATACTCTGGATCGGATGATGATTCGCACGGCGCAAGGGGTCGAAGTGCCTTTTGCCGAGGTGGCCGAACTCAAACCCGGCCGCAGTCCGGCGGCGATCAATCGGGTGGATCGGGTGCGTACGGTGAGTATTACTGCCGATGCTAACAAAGAGTTCGCTGATCTGGAGGCGATCAAGCGTGATCTTGAGCTATTTCTCGGCGAACTCATAGATGACTATCCGGGGGTGGTGTATAGCTTTGAGGGCGAAGCCCAGGAGCAGCGTGACTCCTTCCAGGGCTTGGTCTGGGGCGGTATGTTCGTGCTGTTCATCATTTTCGCGTTGCTGGCGATTCCATTTGGATCTTACGCCCAGCCTCTGATTGTGATGTCGGTCATCCCCTTGGGGGTGGTGGGTGCGATTATGGGGCACTGGTTGATGGGGATGACGCTGACTATCATGAGCGCGATGGGGATGCTGGCATTAAGCGGAGTGGTGGTAAACGACTCGCTGGTGCTGGTGGATTTTGTCAATCGAATGCGGCGCTCGGGGATGCCGCTGCACGAGGCGGTGCGGATGGCTGGGGTCGCCCGTTTCCGAGCGGTCATGCTGACCTCGCTGACCACGTTCTGCGGACTGATGCCGCTGATCTTTGAAAAAAGCACCCAGGCCCAGTTTTTGATTCCGATGGCGGTATCACTGGGTTTCGGTATTCTCTTTGCCACCCTGATTACCCTGTTTATTGTGCCGGTGAATTATCTGCTGCTCGAAGATCTGCGGCGGTTTTTCGGCGGACGCCGCTCTCGGGTTGATGTTGCCGAGCAGCACAGCAACCGCTGATTGCGGCATCGCTACCCCTATTACCCTGGATATTGATAATGAATAGAACGACCTTGATGATTCAGGGCACGACCTCGGATGCCGGTAAGTCGGCGTTGGTGACCGGCATCTGCCGGCTGCTGAAGCGCCGTGGCCTGTCGATAGCGCCTTTCAAACCGCAAAACATGGCGCTCAATAGCGCGGTCACCGCTGATGGCGGTGAGATCGGTCGAGCGCAGGCGGCACAGGCCCGGGCCTGTGGCTTGGAACCGCATACCGATATGAATCCGGTGTTGCTTAAGCCCAATACCGATACCGGCGCCCAAGTGATTATTCAGGGTAAGGCGCTCGCGCACATGGAGGCTGCCGATTACCACCACTACAAACCCCTGGCGATGGCGGCGGTGTTGGATTCGCATGCGCGCCTGGAGCGGCAGTATCAGTGGATCATTGTCGAGGGGGCCGGCAGTCCGGCGGAGATCAATCTGCGGGATCGCGATATTGCCAATATGGGTTTTGCCGAGGCGGTCGATTGTCCGGTGATTATCGTCGCCGATATCGACCGCGGTGGGGTGTTCGCTCATCTGGTCGGCACCCTGGCGTTACTGTCGCCGAGTGAGCAGGCGCGGGTAGAGGGCTTTATCATCAATCGCTTTCGCGGCGACATCGGGTTGCTGCAATCGGGGCTCGATTGGCTTGAGGCGCACACCGGCAAGCCGGTGCTGGGGGTGGTGCCCTACCTGCAGGGGCTGTATCTGGAAGCCGAAGATGCACTGGCCTGGAGTTCGGCGTCACGCGCCGATCTGCCGCAGTTGAAAGTGATCGTACCCGTGACGCCGCGGATCTCCAACCACACTGATTTTGATCCACTACGGTTGCACCCGCAGGTTGATATTCAGTTTATCGGTCCCGGGCAGACGCCGCCGCCTGCGGATCTGATCATCCTGGCGGGATCCAAAAGTGTCGGTGCTGATCTCAACTGGTTGCGACAGCAGGGCTGGGAAGCGGTGCTTGAGCGCCATCTACGCTATGGCGGCAAGTTGCTGGGGATCTGTGGTGGCTTGCAGATGCTGGGGTCGCAGATTCACGATCCCGAGGCGATCGAAGGCCCGGCGATGAGCTATCCGGGGCTGGGGCTGCTGGAGTTTGAAACCAGGCTGCAAGCGCATAAACAGCTGCGCCAGGTCGAGGGTCGGCTGCTGTTGGGTGAGCAGGGGGTGGCAATCTCTGGGTATGAAATTCACGCCGGCATCAGCTCGGGTGCGGCGTTGGCGCAACCGCTGGTCGAGCTGGAGGGGTGCTTCGATGGCGTGCGTTCGGACGATGACCAGATACTGGGAACCTATCTGCACGGCTTGTTTGATCATCCCGATGCTGGCCAAGCCTTATTACACTGGGCTGGGTTGCAGCTGGAGCAACGCGTCGATATCGCCCAGCTACAGGAGCAGGGGATCGACCGGCTGGCGGATACTTTGGAGCAGGTGCTTGATCTGGCATTACTGGAACGCATCATCGGCTTACAGGGATGCCCGCATTGACCGGCGCGAATCCAGTTTCGCCTTTTACCTGCGCATGTGGGTATAATTCCAACCCTTCGCAATCAGTAAACAAAGGTCGGATCTGACAGTGATTATCAAACCAAAAACTCGCGGTTTTATCTGCATCACCACCCATCCCGTTGGCTGTGATGTCAATGTTCAGCAACAGATCGCCTACACCCAATCCAAGGGTGTACTGGCTAACGGCCCGAAGCGGGTGCTGGTGATCGGTTCCTCCAGCGGCTATGGCCTCTGTTCACGCATCGAGGCGGCGTTTGGTTCGGGCGCGGGTACCATTGGGGTGTTTTTCGAAAAGCCCGGTACCGATACCAAGCCGGGAACAGCAGGTTGGTATAACTCGGTGGCTTTCGACAAGGCGGCCAAAGCGGCAGGGTTGTATTCGAAAAGCGTGAATGGCGATGCCTTCTCACATGAGGCCAAGCAGAAGGTGATCGAGCTGATTCAAGCCGATATGGGGCAGGTCGATCTGGTGGTCTACTCCCTGGCATCACCGGTGCGCAAACTACCCGATACCGGTGAGCTGGTACGCTCCTGCCTGAAACCGATCGGTGAGGTGTACCGAGCCACGGCGGTGGATACCAACAAAGACTGCATTATCGATACCGAGGTCGAGCCTGCCACCGAGCAGGAGATCGCCGATACCGTCACCGTGATGGGTGGCCAGGATTGGGAACTGTGGATCGATGCTCTCGATCAAGCCGGGGTGCTTGCTGAGGGCTGTCGCTCGGTGTCATACAGCTACATCGGTACCGAGATTACCTGGCCGATCTACTGGGATGGTGCCCTGGGTAAGGCCAAGATGGATCTGGATCGGGCCGCCGGCGCCATCGACCAGCGCCTGGGTGCGACCGGTGGTTCTGCCAACGTCGCGGTACTCAAGAGCGTCGTGACTCAAGCCAGCTCTGCCATTCCGGTGATGCCGCTGTATATCGCCATGGCTTTTAAAGTCATGAAGGAGAAGGGTCTGCACGAAGGCTGCATGGAGCAGATCGAACGTTTGTTCCGCACTCAGTTGTACAAGGCTGACGGCAGCGCTGCGGACACCGACGACAGCAACCGTATCCGCTTGGATGATTGGGAACTGCGCGATGAGGTGCAAGATGCCTGCAAGGCGATTTGGCCGCAGGTGACCACTGAAAACCTACGTGAGTTGACCGACTACCAGGGTTACAAGGATGAGTTCTTGAGATTGTTCGGCTTTGGTATTGATGGCGTCGACTATGAGGCCGACGTGAACCCCAACTTGGATTTTGATGTCGAACAGCTGTAAACCGTTCCCTTGGCTCTCGTCAATCCCGCCGGGTTGTTCCTGCGGGATTGTCTGCAGCGACTCTCTGGCATCCTTGCCTCTCGATACATACCGTCCATCCCTGGGCATAAACATCCTGCAGCGAATAGGCCTCTCATCGATAGTCAGTAATGCATATGAGTACCCTTCATGCTGCATGCCCTCGGCATACCCGACTTGACGGCTTGTTATACCTTTGCCCGATGGTTATTTTTACCCATATAGTTACAGTAGCGCCTCTGCAGGGATCAGTTTTATTATAAAAAATGTTGAAGAGGTGGATGGCAATGGATTTTCAGGCTGCTCTAACACGTGCAACCGAAAGCAAGGCGGCAACGGTGATCGGTTTGCAGATGCATGGCCGGACCCTCGACGTATACCGCCCCCGTTTCTCCGCGGTTGAGGGGTGCTGCAAGGTCGAACATTGTGAAGGTCTGTTGTTTAAGAGCGGATTTGAACAGGGCGTGCTCAATCATGATCAACTGCCGGGAGAGGCACTGGGGTTGGATTATTTTGAGACCCCGCTGAGCGAAGATGAACTCGATGCCGTGCTCAGCAAGGAAGGCGAAACACTGTTGCATCGGTTGCTGACCGGTTCGCCTGACCCGCAGCGCTGTATTAATGCCCGTGACAAGGCCGCCTTCACCTCCTGGTGCATTGCCACCCTGGCCAAACGTAACGGCTGATTCTATTCTGACTGAGACCTGATATCGGGTCTCTATCCTAGGTTTGCGACTAGGTATCGCTCCTCTTCTATCTGGCTACGCTAGACTCTCGGTTAACTCTTGTTCTTTCATCGGTTTAATCACAGTTTTCATGGTCCCATCTATAATAATTAGGCTGCGGCGTTATGGGTCTTTTTCGATCTGTATTTGCGCTCTGGCGACTGTTATGGTTACTGGATTTCAACTCTAGCGCTGCGGGGCTGGGAATAGCAGCGTTATTTTAAAGGAGACCTTTGCACGAGCCGGAATTTTGTTTGCTGGCAAGGCAAAAATGCACGGAATGAGGAAGTTTATACTTATAAATGACCGATTGAGTACGTTTTTAACGCCGCCAGAGGGCAAAAGAACAATCGTGCAAAGGTCTCAAAGGATGAATAATGGCAAAGCGGCATCAGTTGTTAGTGGTATTTGGTACCCGCCCGGAGGCGATCAAGATGGCACCGGTGGTGCGCGAGCTTCAGGCGCATGGCGAGTTTGAGGTCAGGGTCTGCGTGACTGCGCAGCATCGCGAGATGTTGGATCAGGTGCTGGAGCTGTTTGAGATCGTGCCTGATTATGATCTCAACCTGATGCGTGCAGGGCAGACCCTGACCGATATTACGGCGGCGGTACTGCGCGGGCTTGAGCCTATCCTTAACGAGTACCGCCCCGCGCTGGTATTGGTGCATGGGGATACTACGACCACCTTCGCCACCAGCCTTGCCGCCTTTTATCAGCAGATTGCGGTGGCGCATGTCGAGGCGGGGCTGCGAACCGGTAATCTCTATTCTCCCTGGCCGGAGGAGGCTAACCGTAAGCTGACAGGCTCGCTGGCGCGGTTTCACTTTGCCCCAACGCCGCAGGCGCAGGAGAATCTACTCCGAGAAGGGGTCCATCCAGATCGCATCTTTGTGACCGGTAATACCGTTATCGATGCGCTGCTACATGTTCGTGATAAAATCGCCACTGAAGAGCCGCTGCGGCAGCAATTTGACACTCAGTTTTCTTTTATTGATCCTGGTAAACGCTTGATGCTGGTAACCGGCCATCGCCGCGAGAGCTTTGGCGATGGCTTTGAGCAGATCTGTCAGGCGCTGCTGGAGTTGTCGCACCGCACGGATCTGCAGATTGTCTATCCGGTACATCTTAATCCCCATGTTCAGGAGCCGGTTAAGCGGATTCTTAAGGATGCAGCCGCTATCCACCTGATTGATCCGCAGGATTACTTGCCTTTTGTGTACCTGATGCAGCGTGCTGATCTGTTGCTGACCGATTCCGGAGGTATCCAAGAGGAAGCGCCATCGCTCGGTAAACCGGTGCTGGTGATGCGCGATACCACCGAGCGACCAGAGGCGGTCAATGCCGGCACGGTGCGCTTGGTCGGTGTGAACCGGGCACAGATTGTTGCCCAGGTAAATCTGTTACTCGATGATGGCGACTGTTACCGGGCGATGAGTGTGGCCCATAACCCCTACGGTGATGGTCAGGCGAGCCAGCGGATTGCTGCCGAGCTATCCCGGCAGCTAATACCCGGCAGCTAAAGTAGCGACGGATCTGGAGCGCTATGGTAGCCTGCGACGGTTTAACAAATATTACGGAAAATCAAAGGCAGGGTGAGCATGGCGTTTAACAAGGTTGCAGTGATCGGGTTGGGCTACATCGGTTTGCCGACAGCGGCGGTATTGGCGTCTCGCGGTATCGATGTGATCGGCGTAGACGTCACCGAGAAGGCGGTGGATACCATCAATCGGGGTGAGATTTATATTGTTGAGCCGGACTTGGATATCATCGTGAAAGCGGTGGTGACGACCGGTAAGCTGCGTGCGACCCTGACGCCTGAGCCTGCTGATGCGTTTATGATAGCGGTGCCGACGCCGTTCAAAGACGGCCATCAACCCGATCTGAGCTATATCCGCAAGGCGGCAGAGGGGATTGCCCCGGTACTGGTGAAGGGTAATCTGGTGGTGCTGGAATCCACCTCGCCGGTGGGTGCGACCGAGCAGCTATCGGCCTGGTTGGCGGAGTTGCGACCCGATCTGAAATTTCCCCATCAGAGTAGCGAGCGGCCGGATATTCATCTGGCGCACTGTCCGGAACGGGTGTTGCCGGGCCGGGTGCTGCATGAGTTAGTGGCCAATGATCGGGTGATCGGGGGGGTGACTGGGCGCTGTGCCGAACAGGCCAAGGCGTTGTACCAGACCTTTGTTCGGGGCGAGTGTATCATCACCGATGCGCGTACCGCTGAGTTGTGCAAGTTAACTGAAAATGCCTTTCGTGACGTTAATATCGGCTTCGCTAATGAACTGTCGATGATCGCCGATCACTTGCAGGTGAATGTGTGGGAGTTGATCGCGCTGGCCAATCGTCATCCGCGAGTCAATATCCTTAACCCTGGTCCCGGGGTTGGTGGTCACTGTATCGCGGTGGATCCTTGGTTTATCGTCAGCAGTGCGCCCGAACAGGCCAAGTTGATCGCCATGGCGCGCCAGGTTAATGATAGCAAGCCCTTGTATGTGATCGATAAGGTTCGCCATGCTGCCGATGAATTCAAGCGCCCGGTGATCGCCTGCCTGGGCTTGGCGTTTAAAGCCGATATCGATGACCTCCGTGAAAGCCCGGCGTTGAATATTGTTAGGACCCTGGCGCGTGATCAGGTGGGGCGCCTGCTGGTGGTCGAGCCCAATATTCGCGAGCTTCCCGCCGAACTGTCTGAGTTGGGGGTGGAGTTGGTGGCCCTCAATGACGCGCTCAGCAAGGCTAATATGTTGGTGGCGTTGGTGGATCACGCCGAGTTTAAGCAGATCCCGTTGTCATTGGTTACCAGTAAAGTGGTCATCGATACCCGCGGGCTCTGGTGATCGAGCAACGGCTTTTTTTCTGAGTTTTTAGGACCCTGTTATGCAAGTCACAATCTTTGGAACCGGCTATGTCGGTCTCGTTACCGGTACCTGTTTGGCCGATGCGGGTCACCATGTCTGCTGTGTGGATATCGACCCTATAAAAATCGAACGCCTGAACAGCGGTGAGATACCTATTTTTGAGCCGGGATTGGCCACTCTGGTGAACAAAAACCTAGCCGATGGCCGGCTACAGTTTACGACCGATGCCGATGCTGCCGTGCACCGCAGTGAGATTATCTTTATCGCGGTCGGTACACCTCCGGGTGAGGATGGCTCGGCGGATCTGAGTTATGTGTTGACGGTGGCCCGCAGCATCGCCGAATCGATGGCTGAAGATAAGATAGTGGTGACCAAGTCGACGGTCCCGGTGGGTACTGCGGCGCGGGTGCAAGCAGAGATCGATCAGGTGCTAGTCCGGCGCGGCCTGTCGTTGTCGGCCGATGTTGCCTCTAACCCTGAGTTCTTGAAAGAGGGCAATGCGGTGGCTGATTTTATGAAGCCCGATCGTATCGTGGTAGGTACCGATTGTCCGCGAGTGCGCGAGCAGATGACTCGCCTGTATGCGCCGTTCAACCGGATGCGGGATAAATTGGTGTTTATGGACCCGCGCTCCTCTGAGCTGACCAAGTATGCGGCGAATGCGATGCTGGCCACCAAGATCAGTTTTATGAATGAGATGGCCAATCTGGCCGAGAAGCTGGGAGCCGATATCGAGCAGGTGCGCCAGGGTATCGGTGCCGATCCTCGTATTGGTTATCACTTTATCTATCCCGGTTGTGGCTACGGCGGATCTTGTTTCCCTAAGGATGTGCAGGCGATGGCGCGGATGGCAGAGCAGGTAGGCTATCCTGCGGAGTTGCTAAACGCGGTGGAATCGGTCAATCATCGCCAGAAGCTCAAGCTATATGAGCGTGTTGTACGGCATTTTGGCACCCAGTTGGCAGGCAAAACCTTTGCCCTCTGGGGCTTGGCGTTTAAACCCAATACCGACGATATGCGCGAAGCGCCGAGTCGGGTACTGATCGAGTTACTGCTCAAGGCGGGTGCCAAGGTGCGGGCCTATGATCCGGAGGCGTTGGACGAAGCTGCGCATGTTTTTGGATCGCAACCGGGACTGACACTGTGCCAGAGCCAAGATGAGGTGCTCGAGGACGCAGATGCGTTGCTGATCTGTACCGAGTGGAAATGTTTCTGGAACCCCGATTTCGAGCTGCTGAAACGCTCGTTAAAACAGCCGCTGATTTTTGATGGTCGTAATCTTTATGATCCGCAGGCGCTAAAGGAGATGGGCTTTAGCTACTATGCGATGGGCCGGGGAGATAGCGTCACGTGCCCTTGATGGCGCTCGATAGCTAGCATGTCAGGGACAATGTAGACGATGATTACCCTGGCGAGCCATCCAGTGGCAGAGCAACAGCAGCGCCGATGCTGAAACAGCTGTTGTCGTTGCCCCGCAAGCAGAAAGCGGCTGTTATCACCCTAGTGGATACGCTGCTGGTGTCGTTGTCCTTGTGGTTGGCCTTCTCGCTGCGCTTGGGGGAGTGGTACCAGCCTCAGGGCCAGCAGTGGCTGCTGTTTGCGATCACGCCGCTGATCGCCATTCCGATCTATATTCGTCTGGGGTTGTACCGCGCGGTCATTCGTTATATCGGCCACCGGGCGATGATCACCGTCGGCTACGCTAATGCGTTGCTGGTATTGTTCTGGTCATTGCTACCTTTCTATCTGTCTAACTATTTTCATTGGCAGCTGTTTTCGCCGCGCTCATTACCGCTGATATTCTGGATGCTGTTGTGCATCCTGATCGGCGGCAGCCGGCAGATGGCGCGTTGGTTTATTGCGGGTGCCTTTGGTGAGCGTAAGGGCAACCACATCCTAATCTACGGTGCCGGTGAAGCTGGGGTGCAGTTGGCGTTGTCATTAGGCCAGAGCCGTCATTTTCGCTTGCTCGGTTTTATTGATGATGAGGAGGCGTTAAAGGGTCAGCAGATCGCCGGCTTGCCGGTGTTGGGTGGCTTGGCGGTGGTCGGCGCGCTGCGCCAGGATTATGAATCTTTGGAGGTGTTGTTAGCCTTGCCCAGTGCGACCCAGGCGGATCGACGGCGAATTTTACAGGCGCTAGAGCGGGTCGAGGTGGCGGTGCGCTCGATGCCATCCTTGGATCAGGTGGCATTAGGCAGGGCCGATCTGACCGAGTTGAATGAGATCGATCTGACCGATCTGTTGGGTCGAGAGCCGGTTGAGGCTGATCTGCAGTTGCTACAGCAGAGTGTCACGGGTCGCCAGGTGCTGGTCACCGGTGCCGGTGGTTCCATCGGTTCGGAGCTGTGTCGGCAGCTACTGCACCAGACGCCAGCGCGTCTGGTACTGCTCGATCATAGCGAATTTTCGCTATACCAGATTGAAGCCGAACTACGCCAGCGAATTGAGTTGTTCGAGCTGCCGACCGAGCTGATCGCGTTACTGGGATCGGTAATGGATCGGCCGCGGATGCAGCGGCTGATCAGTGGTTATCGCATTCAAACCCTGTATCATGCGGCGGCCTATAAGCATGTGCCGATTGTCGAGCATAACGTGATTCCCGGAGTGCAAAACAATGTCCTGGGAACCTGGGTGATGGCGCAGTTGGCGATGCAGTTGCGGGTCGAGCGCTTTGTGCTGGTTTCTACCGATAAAGCGGTGCGTCCCACCAGCATCATGGGGGCCAGCAAGCGCCTGGCTGAGATGGTGTTGCAGGGCTTGCAGCGCCACCCGGACAACCTGTCGACTCGGTTTATGCTGGTACGTTTTGGCAACGTCCTGGGGTCATCGGGATCGGTGATTCCGCTGTTTCAGCGCCAGATTGATCAGGGCGGTCCGGTCACGGTGACCGATCCGCAGATGACCCGTTACTTTATGACCATCCCTGAAGCCGCGTCGCTAGTGATTCAAGCGGGATCGCTGGGGCAGGGCGGCGAACTGTTTGTGCTGGATATGGGTGCGCCGGTGCGGATCGCTGATCTGGCCGAGCGGATGATTCGCCTGAGTGGCCATCGGGTTGCCGGAGGGCGCCGCTCCGGGATCGAGATCCGTTATACCGGTCTCAGGTCGGGTGAAAAGCTTTATGAGGAGCTGCTGATCGGTGATAACGTGACCGACACCTCGCACCCTCGAATTAGGATGGCGCACGAGGAGGGGCCCGATAGCGTCCAGCTAGAGGCGATCATAGTCACCCTGAGTGAACTGCTAGAGCAGCAGGCGGTGGAACCGTTACGTGCGCTGATGTTGGAGCATGTCAGCGGTTTTGCGCCCCAGTGCGGCAATGCCGACTTGCTGAGTCGTTGCGGTTAACGGCGGTACGGTCTTTAGGCTATTGTTGGCGGTGATGGATTGAATCGGAGCGCTGGATATGAGAATCAACATGACTGAGAGCAATAAGACTATGAATCTGAGTGAGCTAAGGATAGCGGTGATCGGTCTAGGCTATGTCGGCCTGCCTTTAGCGGTAGCGTTCGGGCGCCAATACCCGACCCTGGGCTTTGATATTAATGCTCAGCGCATCGCAGCACTGAGTCGCGGTCAGGATGATACCCTAGAGGTTGATGCTCAGGAGTTGAGGGGCGTCGAACAGTTGCAGTTTTCGGCTGACGTGGCGGACCTCGATCGCTGTAACTGTTATATCGTTACGGTACCGACCCCGATCGATGTGCATAAGCAGCCCGATTTAACCCCGCTCAGAAAAGCCTCAGCAACCGTCGGTGCCGCGTTGAAGCCTGGCGATCTGGTGGTGTATGAGTCGACCGTCTACCCGGGTGCTACCGAAGAGGTGTGCGTGCCGATTCTTGAGCAGGTGTCGGGCTTGATCTTCAATCGTGATTTTGTGGTGGGCTACAGTCCCGAGCGTATCAATCCGGGTGATAAGAGTCATCGGCTGGAGAGCATTCTCAAGGTAACCTCGGGCTCCACGCCTGCAGCGGCGACGCTGATCGATCAGCTCTATGGCTCGATCATCACCGCAGGCACCCATCTGGCCAGTTCAATCAAAGTGGCCGAGGCGGCCAAGGTGATCGAAAATACCCAGCGCGATCTGAATATTGCGTTGGTGAACGAGTTGGCGATTATCTTTAATCGACTCGGTATCGATACCGGTGAGGTATTGGCGGCTGCCGGAACCAAGTGGAACTTCCTGCCCTTTCGGCCGGGTCTGGTCGGCGGCCACTGTATCAGTATCGATCCCTACTACCTGACTCATAAAGCCCAGGCGGTGGGTTATCATCCGGAAATTATCCTGGCTGGGCGGCGTCTCAATGACGGTATGGGCGCCTACGTGGTGTCTCAGGTAATCAAGAAGATGACTCGCAAGAAGATCCAGGTGATGGGCAGCCGCGTGTTAATTCTTGGATTGGCTTTTAAAGAGAACTGTCCCGACCTTCGCAATACCCGGGTTGTCGATATGATTGAAGAGCTGCAGGAGTACCACGCCGAGGTAGATGTCTATGATCCCTGGGTCAGTCCAGAAGCGGCCATGCATGAGTACGGTCTGGATCTAATCCAGGAGCTGTTGCCTGGGCATTACGATGCGGTGATTCTGGCGGTCGCCCATAAGCAGTTTGAGGCGCTGGGTGTCGAGGCGATCCAAACATTAGGCAAGCCGGTATCGGTATTGTTCGATATCAAGCATATGCTGCCAGCAGCGGCGGTAGATGGTCGGTTATAATCGCTGATCGGCTAGTAGCGGTGGCTGTTGGAGCCCTTCATTAAGAGCGCTCGTTATCTGGGTATTTGGCAGCCAGTAAAAATATGACTCCCAGAGCGGAGTCTTTGGATTGAACAAGGAATAACAGCATGAAAGTCTTAGTCACCGGCGCCGCCGGATTTATCGGTTTTCATGTCAGCCGGTACCTGCTTAATCGTGGCGATCAGGTGGTCGGGCTGGATAATCTGAATGATTATTACGACGTATCGCTGAAGCTTGCCCGCTTAGCGCAGCTGGATAACAATCCCCATGCTGAGCTGTTCCGTTTCGTAAAGCTGGATCTGGCGGATACTGCAGCGATGGAGCAATTGTTTGCCGTTGAGCAGTTCGATCGGGTGGTGAACCTCGCGGCTCAGGCTGGGGTTCGCTACAGTATTGAAAACCCGCGCGCCTATATCGATAGTAATATTGTTGGGTTTTTGAATATTCTTGAAGGTTGTCGCCATAACGGCGTCGAGCATCTGGTTTACGCCTCATCCAGTTCGGTCTATGGCGCCAACGAAACCCTGCCGTTTTCTGAGCAGGATAATGTCGATCATCCCTTGTCGTTGTATGCCGCGTCGAAAAAATCTAACGAGTTGATGGCGCATACTTACAGCCATCTGTACGGCCTGCCAACGACGGGGCTGCGATTTTTTACCGTTTATGGGCCTTGGGGGCGGCCTGATATGGCGCTGTTCCTGTTCACCAAGGCGATTAAGGAGGGTAAGGCGATCGATGTGTTTAACTATGGTAAGCATCGTCGCGACTTTACCTATATCGATGATATCGTTGAGGGGGTGATCCGCACTCTGGATCGGGTGGCAGAATCGAATCTGCAGTGGCAGGGTAAAACCCCTGATCCTGCGACCAGTAAAGCGCCCTGGCGGGTGTTTAATATCGGCAACCAGCATCCGGTAGAGTTGCTGGACTATATCGGCTGTGTGGAAAAAGAGCTGGGTGTTAAAGCCCAGGTTAATCTGCTGCCATTACAGCCAGGCGATGTTCCGGATACTGCCTCGGATGTGTCGGCGCTGGTGGCTTGGGTCGATTACCAGCCCGAGACGCCCGTTAGTGTAGGTATCGAGCGCTTTGTGGCCTGGTATCAAGACTATTTTAAAGCGACCTGAGTCGGTTTGCTGTATTTGAATAGCTTAAGCGGCGGCACCAGTGACTTTGTCGGCCAGCATCTTGGTTGTGCATTGCTGTGGTTCGCAAACTCGAGCGGCTTACGCGGCCGCTAATATAGATCTGCCTCATCATGGCTGGGTGTCATAGGTAATCAGCAAGGTTTAAACATTACGATTTGATGGATGCTGTTCGCCAGCATAGATCGCTAAATCATGGCTGAGGTTTGTGGGTAATCAGTAACGCTATTTAATTTTCTGAATGGAGTTGATGATTATATCGGCGTAGGCGTCGTGCTGGTCTGTATCGTTGCTGTGAGTTTCTATTCTATGAGAAGGCCTTGAAAAACCCTACTGTCCAAACAAGTTATCGCTACAGTATATTGATATTCAATGGCTGGATTTATAGCTGTCAGTAGATCACGTCGATAATAGTAACGATCGTGGTTAGCACTGGTACGTAGTATTATATTTGCGGATTTTTCTTAAATGTTATATTTTAAGGCATCTGTTTAATTGAAATGCCATAGAGGTCCCCCATGGGCGAAATTTTAAATGTGCTGACGCGCAAAACTTCACTGCGCAAAGCATGCAAAGAGCTGTCGGCGTCTGATCTGGACAAGCTTTTTGAAAATTTGTCTGATCTGATTAACGAGCGTAAGCAGGAAGATGCAGCCATGGAGGCGGAGCGTGCTCAAAAACAAGCAAATATTGATGCGATTAAAAAGCAGATGGCCGATAGTGGGGTCGATCTGAATGATCTTCTGTCCACACAGGAGGTTGCACCAACGGCAAAGCCTAAAAGTGCTGTGAAACCTAAATTCCAGATCGACGATGGTGAGGGTGGCATGTTGCAGTGGACTGGCCGTGGTCGTACGCCAAAGTTGTTCCAGGCGTATTTTGATCAGGGCGGCAGCAAGGAAGATTGCCTGATCGATTAATTCCGCAACCTGTCGCGATAGGTTTTAGCTAAAAAGGTGCGCATTGCGCACCTTTTTTATGCGGAAAAGCGCTTTTCATGCCCAGCTGATGGGAACAGTAGGATCCTTAGTGCTGGGCTGGTATTATGCCGCGCTTTCCATGATGCCTCTGCCGCTGTTCGGCGCCGGTATCCGTTGTCTCTTGACAGGTGATCTACATGACCGACGAAAAACTGCAAAAAGTGCTGGCCCGAGCCGGGGTTGGCTCACGCCGGGAGATGGAGCGCTGGATTGAGAGTGGGCGTATCATGGTTGCCGGCAAGGTCGCGACCCTAGGTGATCGTGTTGCTGCGGATGCGGAGGTCACGGTCGATGGTCGTCCTCTCAATCTGTCGAAGTCGATCGCATCCGAGGGTCGGGTTATTCTGTATAACAAGCCGGTGGGTGAGATCTGTACCCGCAACGATCCTGAAGGTCGTCCTACGGTGTTTGACAAATTACCCAAGCTCGGTGGTGGGCGCTGGATCTCTGTCGGGCGCTTGGATATTAACACCAGTGGTCTGCTGCTGTTTACCACCGATGGTGAGCTGGCGAACAAGCTGATGCATCCTTCGTCCCAGATAGATCGTGAATATGCGGTACGGGTTCATGGTGAGGTGAACGATGATATGCTCAAACGACTGCGTGAAGGGGTGATGCTTGAGGATGGCATGGCGCGCTTTTCAGATGTGCAGCATTTTGATGGCGCGGGTAGTAATCAGTGGTATCACGTAACCCTGATGGAGGGGCGCAACCGCGAGGTGCGGCGGTTGTGGGAGTCCCAGGATGTAGAGGTTAGCCGGCTAAAGCGGGTACGTTACGGCTGTATCTTTATTCCCAAGCAGGTGGCAGCTGGGCAGTGGATAGAGTTGGGTCAGAAAGAGTTGAATGATCTCTGTGATATGGTCTCTCTGGAGCGGCGCAAGCTGGTCCAAAAGACGGTTGCCCAGCATACGGCGGATAAGCGAGTCCAGAAAAAAGCCCGGCCGCAGCGTTCGGTGGAGGTTAAGCGCGGGCGTCCGGCGCGTCGAAGTTAACCTGTAGTGGTCTCAGTGTTTACTATGCCCCCGCCGTTGCGGGGGTTTTGTTAATGCGGCTTTAGGTTTTTAAATGTTTAGCTCTGAGCGTCTATGGATTGTCCGTTGATGCCGTGGCTGTCGGTGCCCATCAGATAAAGATAGGCGGGCATAATCTGCTCGGGGGTAGCAATGCTGTTGGGGTTCTCGGCGGGGTAAGCATGGGCGCGCATGTTGGTGCGGGTCGGGCCGGGATTGATGGCGTTAACCCGGATGTTGGAGGTGTTTTCGAGTTCGTCGGCCAGGGTCTGCATCAGCCCTTCGGTAGCAAATTTTGATACCGCATAAGCACCCCAGTAGGCGCTACCTTTGCGGCCTACGCCTGAGCTGGTGAAGACCACCGAGGCGTCATCCGATCTCATCAGTAGTGGCAGCATCGCCTGTGTCAGGAAAAACTGGGCATTCAGGTTAACCTGCATCACCTGTGTCCAAACGCTGGGGTCGTAGTTTTCGATCGGCGTACGGTTGCCGAGTACGCTGGCATTATTCAGCAGGCCGTCAATTCTGCCGAACTCTTTGTCAATGGTCGCGGCGACTACTTCGTAGTCGTGCGGAGCTGCGCCTTCCAGGTTGATGGGGAAGATAGCCGGCTGAGGGTAGCCAGCCGCTTCGATCTGATCGTAGACCGCTTCCAGTTTTTTCACCGTGCGTCCAGCAAGAATGACCGTCGCACCATGCTGGGCAAAGCTCAGTGCGGCAGCACGGCCGATGCCGTCGCCAGCGCCGGTGATCAGGATGATACGGTTTTTTAAGAGCTCGGACGGGGCTTTGTAGTCAAACATACTGCGGTTCCGTTTTTTTTGATTCTCAGAGGTCGGGGTAAGTGTAGTCGTAACAAAATAGTAGTTGTAAGGCTGTTTGTCAGTCTGATCTAGATGCAGGCTTGCAGCCAGTCAAGCAGTTGCTGTGGATGGTTGATCTGTTGGTCGGCGTGCCAGTCATCGGCTTGATCGCTGTCGCTCAGGTAGCCATAGAGCGCTGCCACGGTGGTCATGCCGGCACGGACTCCAGCCTCGATATCGCGACGGTGATCACCGACGTACAGGCTGTGCGCGGGTTGACTGTTAAGCTCGGCGCAGGCCTTGAGCAACCCTTCGGGGTGAGGTTTGCTTTGCGTGACATGCTCGGGACAGATCAGGGTGCTGCAGCCTGTATTGAGTTCGAGTTGCTTCAGTATAATGCGGCAGAAGCGCTCCGGCTTATTGGTAACGATACCCCAGGGGATCTGTTGTTGTTCTAGCCACAGTAGCAGTCTGTCCATGCCCTCGAATAATCGCGACTCCTGTGCGGGCGCTTGCTGATAGTGCTCGAGGAATTGTAGGCGTAGCGCTTCGGATCGCGGGTCGCTGGGGTCGATATTGAAGGCACTCTGGATCATCGCGGCAGCACCGTTGGAGATCTGCTGTCGAACCCTGGCGGGATCTAGCTCGGGCCGCTGGTGCTCTGCGAGCATCTGATTTAGTAGGCGAAAGAAATCAGGCGCGCTATCGAGCAAGGTGCCGTCCAGGTCGAAGAGTACGGCTGTGGGTCTGGCTCTACGCATACTTAGGCGGGCTTGCTTAGTTGCAGTAGGTAGTTGACATCGACGTCGTGTGGGTCGAGTCGGTATTGCTTGGTCAGTGGATTGTAGGTCATGCCGCAGGTGACACCTATTTCAAGGCCTGCGTCACGACACCAGTTAGCCAATTCGCTGGGTCGAATAAATTTGCTGTGATCGTGGGTGCCCTTGGGAACCAGGTTGAGCAGGTACTCGGCGCCGACGATAGCGTAAATGAAGGATTTGGCGTTGCGGTTTAGCGTGGAGAAAAATAGTTGGCCGCCTGGCTTGGTCAGTCTTGCGCAGGCGCTGATGATCGATGCGGGATCGGGTACGTGCTCCAGCATCTCCATGCAGGTGACGGTGTCGAAGCTCTCGGGTTGTTCGTTGGCGAGTTGTTCGACGGTGATCTGCCGGTAAGTGATCTTGATACCGGATTCCAGGCCGTGTAGCTTGGCGATCTTGAGGGGGGCTTCGCCCATATCGATGCCGGTGACGTCTGCGCCGCGGATGGCCATGGATTCGGAGAGGATGCCGCCACCGCAGCCCACATCCAGTACGCGCTTGCCCGCCAGGGGGGCGTGTTGGTCAACAAAGTTCACCCGCAGGGGGTTGATCTCGTGCAGGGGTTTAAACTCGCTCTGCTTGTCCCACCAGCGGCTGGCTAAGGCCTCGAATTTGGCGATCTCATCGGGGTCTACATTGGTGTGAATGTTGGCCTGCGGCTTGTTGTTATCAGCGCTCATAGGGGGTCCGGTATTGATGGGAGGCAGAAGACCCAGCATCTTACCACTGCGATCCGAGTCGTCACAGCTTTGAGGTTGAATTTGCAGGCGAATTTACTACTCCTGTGGCAGGTTGATTGTGCTATGATTACCCGCATTTTTTAGCGTAGTCGACCAGTGTTTTGTTCGGCACGGAATTGGTGGTAAGGCAGGCCTATTAAGGGTCGCTGAGCAAAGGGATAACAGGTTTATATGGGCGAACTAGTCAAGCAGATCCAGCCGATCAATATCGAGGACGAGCTGAAGAAGTCGTATCTGGATTACGCCATGAGTGTCATTGTTGGGCGCGCGCTGCCCGACGTCCGAGACGGCCTTAAGCCGGTGCATCGGCGGGTATTGTTTGCGATGCACGAACTTAACAATGACTGGAATAAACCCTATAAAAAATCGGCGCGTGTGGTGGGTGATGTCATCGGTAAGTACCACCCGCACGGAGACTCTGCGGTATATGACACCATCGTCCGTATGGCGCAGACCTTTTCGATGCGCCATATGCTGGTGGATGGCCAGGGTAACTTCGGTTCGGTGGATGGTGACTCCGCCGCCGCCATGCGTTATACCGAAGTACGGATGTCCAAGATCGCTCATGAGATTCTGGCGGACTTGGAAAAAGAGACCGTCGATTACGTCCCGAACTACGATGGTACCGAACAGATACCTGAGGTCATGCCCACCCGGATCCCTAACTTGTTGATCAATGGGTCGTCCGGTATCGCCGTGGGCATGGCGACCAATATCCCTCCACATAACCTGCGTGAAGTGGTTAGCGGTACGATCGCGCTGATCGATAATCCTGATCTGGATATTGATCAGTTGATGGAGTATATCCCTGGTCCTGATTTTCCGACCGCAGCAATCATTAATGGCCGTGCCGGGATCTTAGAGGCCTACCGTACCGGCCGTGGTCGCATCTATCTGCGCGCTCGATACCATGTTGAAGAGGATGCCAAAAACGGTAAACCTTCGATCATCGTCACCGAGCTGCCCTACCAGGTGAATAAGGCGCGGCTGATCGAAAAGATCGCCGATCTGGTAAAAGAGAAAAAGATAGAGGGTATTACCGAGCTGCGTGATGAGTCTGATAAAGACGGGATGCGGATCGTGATCGAACTGCGTCGTGGCGATGTCCCCGAGGTGATGATCAACAATCTTTATGCGCATACGCAGATGGAGAATGTGTTCGGGATTAACGTCGTGGCGCTGGTTGATGGTCAGCCTAAGACGCTGAACTTAAAGGAGTTGTTAGAGGCTTTTGTGCGTCACCGGCGCGAGGTGGTTACCCGGCGCACCCTGTTTGAGTTGCGTAAAGCCCGCGAGCGCGGTCATGTGCTTGAGGGGCTGGCGGTGGCGTTGGCCAACATCGATGCCGTTATCGAGTTGATCAAGCAGTCGACTACCTCGGCAGAGGCCAAGGAGCGCCTGGTCGAGACCAGTTGGTTGCCGGGCGATGTGTCTGCGATGCTCGAACGTGCTGGGTCTGATGCCTGTCGTCCCGATGAGTTGCCCGTTCAGTACGGTATGGTTGACGGTCGTTACTACCTATCGCCGGTTCAGGCGCAGGCAATCTTAGATCTAAAACTGCACCGTCTGACCGGGATGGAGCAGGACAAGCTGATCGATGAATATAAGCAGTTGCTGGATGCGATCGCCGAACTGCTGCGTATCTTAGGGAGCACCGCACGGTTGATGGAGGTGATTCGTGAAGAGCTGGAAGCCATTATTGCCGAATATGGCGATGAGCGGCGCTCCGAGATCATGGCTTCACGGCGTGACCTGACGATTGCCGATCTGATCACCGAAGAGGATATGGTGGTCACTATCTCTCATGGTGGCTATGCCAAGACCCAACCGCTTGATACCTACCAGGCCCAGCGCCGAGGCGGCCGTGGAAAGTCGGCTTCTGGGGTTAAAGATGAGGATTTTATCGCCCATCTGTTGGTTGCCAATACCCACGACACGATTCTCTGCTTTACCAGTCGCGGTAAGGTGTACTGGTTGAAAGTGTTCGAGATTCCACCTGCGAGCCGTACCTCTCGGGGTCGGCCGATGGTCAATATTCTGCCATTGGAGGAGGGTGAGCGAATCAGCACGATCCTGCCGGTTAATGAGTATACTGAAGATCGATTTGTGTTTATGGCTACCGCCTTCGGTACGGTCAAGAAGACCTCGTTGACCAGCTTTTCCCGGCCACGTAGCAGTGGCTTGATCGCTCTGGGTCTGGATGAAGGTGATACGCTGATCGGTGCTGCAATCACCAACGGCGAGCAGGAGGTGATGCTGTTCAGTGATGCGGGCAAGGCGGTGCGCTTTAAAGAGGAGCTGATCCGCCCGCTGAGTCGGCAGGCGCGGGGTGTTAGAGGAATCACGGTTGAGGGTGATGCGCGGGTGATCGCGTTAATTATCCCTGAAGAGGGTGGTCGCATCCTGACGGCTAGCGTCAAAGGTTATGGAAAAATGACCCTGCTTGAAGACTTCCCGACCAAAGGGCGCGGCGGTAAAGGCGTGATCGCGATGACGCTATCCGAGCGCAACGGTCATCTGGTGGGTGTGGAGCAAGTGTTTGAAGGCGATGAGGTGATTCTGATCTCTGACCAGGGCACGTTGGTGCGTACCCGTACTGACGAAATTACCGTTCAGAGTCGTAATACCCAGGGCGTGACCCTGATCCGGGTTGCCGCCGATGAAAAACTGGTGGGTACCGCGCGTGTCAAGGAGCCCGTCTATGAAGAAGCCGATGCCGTTGATGAGATCGATGTGGTAGATGCCGAAGGCTTAGATGCCGACGGAGATGCTACGGCTAATACTGATACCGAGGCTGTTGAGAGTCGTAACGATGACTAAACTTGACCAAGAACTTGCATTACTGCGTGATGAGATTGACGCCGTTGATTTGCAGATTTTACAGTTGATCAGTCAGCGTGCTGGCTGTGCCCAACGGGTGGCTGAGGCTAAGCAGGCTCACTCGGACGGCGAGCAGTCTGCGGTGTTTTATCGCCCTGAGCGTGAAGCGCAGGTGCTGCGACGGGTGATGGAGCACAATGTCGGGCCGCTGGGGGATGAAGAGGTCGCGCGCGTGTTCCGCCAGATCATGTCTTCCTGTCTGGCACTTGAACAGCCGATGCGTATCGCCTTTCTGGGACCTGAGGGGACCTTTACCCAGGCTGCTGCGTTTAAGCACTTTGGTAGTTCAGTGGTCAGTATGCCGCTGGCGTCGATCGATGAGGTGTTCCGTGAGGTTGAATCTCAGGCGGCGCATTACGGTGTGGTGCCGATCGAAAACTCGACCGAGGGGATGGTGCATCATACCCTGGATATGTTCCGGCAGTCTGAGCTGAAGATCTGCGGCGAAGTGGAGTTGCGGATTCATCAGCATCTGTTGGCTGCCGAAGGCGTGGATCTGAATGCGGTGACCAAAATCTATTCGCATCAGCAATCTTTAGCGCAGTGCCGGCGTTGGCTTGATGCGCGTTATCCGACAATAGAGCGGGTTGCTGTAAGCAGCAATGCAGAAGCTGCGCGGCGTGCCTCGCAGGAAAAAGATCAAAATGTGGTGGCGATCGCAGGTGAGATGGCGGCCGAACTCTACCAGCTCAAGGTGGTTGCCGAGGCGATCGAAGATCAGCCTGATAATACCACCCGGTTTCTGGTCGTCGGCCATCAGTTGAGTGGTCCGAGCGGCAAGGATAAGACCTCCATGCTGGTCTCGGCCCGTAATAAGCCTGGTGCGCTTTATCATCTGCTAGAGCCGTTTCATCGTCAGGGGATCAGTTTGACCCGCCTGGAAACGCGACCATCAGGAGCCGCAACCTGGGGGTATATCTTCTATATCGATTGTGAGGGGCATTTTAACGATGCGCCGATTCAAGCGGTGATGAAAGAACTCGCAGACGATGTGTTAGCGCTGAAATTGTTAGGTTCGTACCCCCAGGCTGTGTTGTAGGGCGGGCTGTTCTGATTAATGAAGGAAACAGGCGTGAGTTGTAATTACCAGGCGTTGACGCCCTATAGGGTTCAGAACAGGGTCTTGAGTTGGCTCGGCGTATGGCTGTGCAGGGTTCAGGCGCAGTGACTCAGAGCGTGAATCGTTTGCTGGTCATTGGTCTGGGGCTGATTGGTGGTTCGTTTGCGCTAGGGCTTAAGCAGCGTGGTGGTTGCGGCACCGTTATTGGTTACGACCTGGATAAAGGTGACCTGGTTGAAGGTTTGCGCCTGGGGGTGATCGACGAGATTGGTGAAGATCTGCGTCAGGCCGTTGAACAGGCCGACGTGGTGATGCTGGCGGTTCCGGTCAAGGTGATGGAGCGGGTTATGGCGACGATCAGTCCCTGGCTCAAGCCCCATACAGTGATGACCGATGTCGGTAGCGCCAAGGGTAGTGTCGTTGCTGCAGCCAGGCAGGTGTTTGGTGAAGTGCCGGCAATGTTCGTCCCGGGACACCCGATTGCGGGTTCCGAGAAAAGCGGTGTCGGTGCTTCAAAATCTGATCTTTTTGTCCGCCACAAAGTAATTTTGACACCGCTGGCTGAAACGGACCGCCATGCATTGCGTGTGGTGCATGAGTTGTGGGATAAGTTGGGTGCGGAGGTGCATCATATGGATGTCCAGCGCCACGACGAAGTGCTGGCGGCTACCAGCCATCTGCCACACCTGCTGGCGTTCTCTTTGGTCGATACGCTGGCCAATGACCGTGAAAATCGTGATATTTTTCGTTATGCCGCAGGCGGATTTCGTGATTTTACCCGAATCGCTGCCAGTGATCCGATGATGTGGCACGACATCTTTTTAGCGAATCGTAATGCCACCCTCAAAGTGCTCGATGAGTTCACTGCAGGGGTTGCTCGATTACGCCAAGCCATTGATCAGGCGGACGGTGATGCGTTGTTAGGGGTTTTCACCCGCGCTAAATCTGCCCGTGATCATTTCACTAAAATTTTATCTGGAACGGCGTATTCATTACCCATGAGCGAAAACGTTATTTTTAAGGTTCAGCCCGGTGGACGGGTTCAGGGCCAGATCCGGGTTGCCGGAGACAAGTCGATCTCACACCGCTCTATCATGCTCGGTGCGTTAGCGGAAGGGATTACCGACGTTGAAGGTTTTCTTGAGGGTGAAGATGCCCTGGCGACACTGCAAGCCTTCCGGGATATGGGGGTGGTGATCGAAGGCCCAGCCCAGGGGCGGGTGCGCATTCACGGTGTCGGGATGCACGGTCTCAAGCCTGCTGTTGGGCCGCTCTATATGGGCAATTCAGGGACCGCTATGCGTTTGTTTTCCGGGCTGCTCGCGGGCCAGACCTTCGACACTGAGTTGATCGGTGACGAGTCGCTGAACAAGCGGCCGATGGAGCGGGTGGCACAGCCCCTGCGGTTAATGGGAGCCAAAATAGAAACAGGTGACAATGGCTGTCCGCCGCTTAACATTAGCGGTGGCCAGGTATTGCAGGCCATTGACTATGAGATGCCGATGGCCAGTGCCCAGGTTAAGTCCTGCGTGTTATTTGCAGGGCTCTATGCCGAGGGTGAGACTCGGGTGACCGAACCCGCCCCTACCCGTGATCATACCGAGCGGATGTTGACCGGTTTTGGCTATCCGGTCACTAGAGCGGGCGCTACGGCCTCTGTCGTGGGCGGTGGGAAAATGACTGCTACCCATATCGATGTTCCCGCTGACATCTCTTCAGCAACCTTCTTTATGGTGGCAGGTTCGATCGCCCCGGGTTCTGATCTGTTGTTGGAGCATGTGGGAATCAATCCGACTCGGATAGGGGTGATCAATATTCTCCGGGCCATGGGGGCGAATCTGACGCTGAGCAACCAGCGTGATATCGGCGGAGAGCCGGTGGCTGATATCCGGGTGCAGTATGCGCCGCTCAAAGGGATACATATTCCTGAGGATCAGGTACCGTTGGCGATTGATGAATTTCCGGCACTCTTTATTGCAGCGGCCTGCGCGGAGGGTACTACGGTATTGACGGGGGCCGAAGAGTTGCGGGTGAAAGAGAGTGATCGGATTCAGGCTATGGTCGACGGTCTCCGTCTGCTGGGCGTGACGATCGAAGGCACCGCTGATGGCGCGGTGATTCAGGGAGGGCCCATTCAAGGCGGGCGGGTCGATAGTTTGGGTGATCACCGCATCGCGATGTCATTTGCTATTGCCGCCCTGCGTGCGGAGGCAGAGATAGTGGTCGATGACTGCGCCAATGTTGCCACCTCCTTCCCTAATTTTGTTGAGTTGGCGATGCAGGTTGGGTTGGGTATTCGAGTAGGAACGCACTGATGGATCGCAATGCTCCCCTGATTATTACGATTGATGGCCCCAGTGGTGCAGGAAAAGGCACGATTGCCAAGCGTTTGGCCCGTGAATATGGCTTGCAGCTGCTTGATAGCGGTGCCTTGTACCGAGTGCTGGGGCTTGCTGCGCTTCGACACGGCGTCGATCTTGCTGATGAGACGGCGCTTGAGGTCTTGGCTACTACATTGGATGTTCGGTTTGTGGTGGCTGACAGCGATGAGGCGGTACAGGTGGTTCTAGAAGGCGATGACGTCAGTCGAGAGATTCGCACCGAAGAGGCCGGGTCTGTCGCCTCGATTGTAGCCGCTATCGTCCCGGTACGATCCGCGCTGTTAACAAGGCAGCGTTATTTTTCACAGGCTCCAGGGCTGGTCGCTGATGGCCGGGATATGGGAACGGTGGTGTTCCCAGAGGCGCAGGTTAAGGTGTTTTTAACCGCGAGTGCCAATGAGCGAGCAAGAAGACGCTGCAACCAATTGTTAGGTAAGGGGTTTGATGCTAATCTTGAGGCCGTGTTAGCAGACGTTCAGGCGCGAGATGTCCGAGATACTCAGCGCGCTGTCTCGCCGCTGCAGCCTGCTGCTGATGCACGGGTACTTGATTGTACTGACTTGAGTATAGAACAAGTGCTGATCGAAATTCGGGAATTGATCGCCCTGAGGTAACCCTCTTCGGAGTGAATTACGGCTAATGGCTGGATTGAACGTTAAATGAGAGTCTATACTCTCGTTGAGTATCAGATTCGGAGCTATTTCTGTTAGTAATCAACCTTGTTGGTGCTCTATAGCTTGGTGGCTGCAGCGTCGGGCCGTCACCGGTACGTAGTGACCAGAATCGTTGAGTGGTTGCGAGAAATACAGGGGTGCCTCTAAGAGGCTCAGAGAGCTCCTGCTCACTGGTATCAATACCTAGTAATAGCGCTCAGTAAGAGGGAATTATGACAAAATCCGAACTGATTGAACGCCTCATTAACAGACATGAGCATCTGTCTGTTAAAGATGTGGAATTGGCAATAAAAACGATGCTAGATCATATGACCGATTCGCTGTCTCAGGGTGAGCGCATAGAGATACGAGGCTTTGGTAGTTTTTCGCTGCATTACCGAGCACCCCGTGTGGGGCGTAATCCGAAAACGGGAGAGTCGGTGGAGTTGGATGCTAAGCATGTACCCCATTTTAAGCCGGGTAAAGAGCTGCGTGAGCAGGTTAATGAGAGTTTAAAACGCTTTCCCTGATATGCCAGGGTGTCGTCGAGAGGGCTTGATCTGTGCGAATATTGAAATTTTTATTAATTATTGTTATTGCCTTGGCCGTGCTGTTAGCCGGCGTGTTGCTGACTATAAATAATCAACAGCAAGTGGCCATCGATCTGGTGTTTATCCAGCTGCCCGAAGCCAGCATATCGCGTTGGCTGGTGTTAAGCTTTTTGTCGGGCGTACTGATAAGCGTTATTGTGGGTGGGGTGGCCTTTGTGTTGATGAAGGCTCGATTGCGGCATGCGCATCGGGCGACCAGCCATGCTGAAAGAGAGCTGGATAAGTTAAAAGCTCTGAATCTCAATCAATCACGTTAAGGTTCAGCGCTGATTGCCTTCTCCTCTTGCATCATTCGGCTGAGCTTGGATGGTGCAAGGGGGTCTGTAAAGCGGATGCCATTATTTAATTCCTATCAATAACCGCGCTGTAATCATGTAAGCATCTTGCCGACAACTCATCCTGATTGCTGGTCTTGAGGGCGGCTCCTCATAGCGCGGGGGGCTTGTCGCCTTAATTTTCGGTATGGAGTCACTATGTCAGAGCTTGCCCAAAAATCATCCCGAATTGTTGTGGCGCTGGATTACCCCTCTATGGATCAAGCGCTAGCGATGGCGTCACGGCTCGATCCGACCCTGTGTCGGGTTAAGGTAGGCAAAGAACTATTCACCCGCAGCGGTCCGGCCGTTATTGATGCGCTTCATCGACTGGGGTTCGAGGTGTTTTTAGATCTTAAATTTCATGATATTCCCAATACCACCGCCAAGGCGGTTGTCGCAGCGGCAGAGATGGGGGTGTGGATGGTCAATGTCCACGCGTCCGGGGGCCGGAAGATGATGGAAGCAGCCAGAAATCAACTTGATAAGCTTACAGGTCCTAAGCCCCTGCTCATTGCGGTGACTGTGCTCACCAGCATGCTGGCTGAGGATCTGCAGCAGATGGGTGTCCACGAAGAGCCGGAAATTCAGGTGCAGCGCTTAGCCCGGTTGGCGCAGCAAAGTGGTATGGATGGGGTGGTATGTTCAGCGCAGGAAGCGCGGTTGTTGAAACGTCAGCTAGGAGAGGGTTTTCAGTTGGTCACGCCTGGTATTCGACCCGCAGGTGCTGAGGTGGGTGATCAGCAGCGCATAATGACTCCAGCACAGGCGGTACTGGAGGGCAGTGACTATTTGGTAGTGGGGCGGCCAATAACACAGGCTGCAGACCCGATCATCGCTTTGCAACAGGTTTTGACAGAGCTTGAAAATCTGGTCTAGACTGTCGGTTCATCCATAGGGATGAATATCAAATTTTGCACAGGGAGTGCGATATGAGGCAAGGAATAAGAGTTGGGCTGCTAGGGGTGTTGATGGGGTTGTCGTTGCAGGTTGCAGCAGCGATTGATATCAATAAAGCATCGGCAGAGCAGATGGCGGAGGGGCTGAATGGAATCGGTCTGGTAAAGGCGCAGGAGATCGTTCGCTATCGGGAGCAGAACGGACCCTTCCAGTCAGTTGATCAGTTGTTGGCTGTCAAGGGGATAGGCGAGGCTACCCTTGGGCGTAACCGGGCTGTATTAGAGGTTACGCAGCCCGATTCTCCGGCAAACAAACAGTAACCTACCGATGTGATCGATTCGAGCATCTGATAAACGAGGCGCGGTTGGCCTCGTTTTTATTTAGGGGCGCGACAGCCTTTCCGTGCTGCACGGTTGAGATTGATTAGAGTCTAGATTTTTTTCGGCTAGTTTTTCTAAACGACGCTTGATGTCGAGATATCTGGGTGTATAGCCGACATCTTCAAACACGGGATCGCCCTCTTCTATACGTATGATTTTGTTACCTTGAACGTAGGGCATTTTTTGCTCGGCTTCTTGGAGTGCGCTACTGATCAAGCTGGCGATAATGTCATCGAGTGGTAGTTGGTATAGCTCGGACAGCGCTTCGAGTTTGATGACGTCGTCTCGGTCAATAGCCACTTCGTAATTGACCTGGGGAAGATGTTTAATCATGTGTTGCTGCCATGTCAGGAGCAGGGTGCTAATCGGGCTGTTCGGCATAAAACCCCCTTTTACATCGAGTCGTTAACCGTAAAGATAGTTTAGACGAGTTTGATTCGAGTGCTTTGTTGATATAGCGCTGTTATAGCGCATGCCAGACCATTATAATCAGCTGTTTTATACTCAAACTATTGGTGAATTTACATGGCAATTGAACGTACTCTTTCTATCATCAAGCCCGATGCGGTCGCGAAAAACGTAATTGGCGAGATCTACAGCCGTTTCGAGACCAACGGCTTGAAGATTGTTGACGCTAAGATGTTGACGCTGAGCCGTGAATTGGCAGAAGGGTTTTATGCCGAACATAAAGGACGTCCTTTTTTCGAGGCTCTGGTCGCCTTTATGATGTCTGGTCCGGTAATGGTGCAGGCGTTGGAAGGTGAGAATGCGATTGTTAAAAACCGTGACCTGATGGGAGCAACAAATCCTAAGGAAGCGGCGGCGGGAACGATTCGTGCTGATTTTGCCGAGTCTATCGATGCCAACGCAGTACACGGCTCTGATTCTGCCGCGTCCGCTGCACGTGAAATTGCATACTTTTTTGGCGGCTAATACCGCTTGCGCGTGCTGAGGCTAGTCTCAGCACGCTGCTTTATCCTTTTCTGAGAATGACCTGTCATGACCCAAACGCCTGAAAAAATTAATTTGCTGGGCCTGTCGAAAAACAAGATGGAGCTGTTTTTCGAGAGTATCGGCGAGAAAAAATTTCGCGCGACTCAGGTAATTAAGTGGATCCATCAAAGCGGTGCTAGCAGCTTTGATGAGATGAGTAACGTTAGTAAAGCGCTGCGCACCAAGCTTAACGAGATCGCCGAAATTCGCCCGCCCGAGATAGTGCATCAGGAAATATCTAAAGATGGTACGCGTAAATGGGTGTTGCGCGTCGATGGTGGTAGCTCTATGGAGGCGGTATTGATTCCTGATGGTGACCGTCGAACGCTCTGTGTCTCTTCTCAGGTGGGTTGTTCGCTAGATTGTAGTTTTTGCTCGACGGGTAAGCAGGGCTTTAATCGGAATTTGACCGCCGCCGAAATAATCGGTCAGCTACGCGTGGCTATTTTATCCTACGGACCTGTAGATACGACCGAGGATCTGCGTCGGGTGACCAATGTGGTGATGATGGGCATGGGTGAACCACTGATGAATTTCGAACCGGTCATCGATGCTATGTCGCTGATGATGGAGGATAATGCGTATGGACTCTCGAAGCGCCGCGTCACTCTGAGTACCGCTGGATTGGTTTCTGGTATCGACCGTTTGGCCGAGGTGACCGATGTATCGTTGGCGATCTCTTTGCATGCTCCTAATGACAGGCTGCGTAGCGAGCTGGTGCCTCTGAATAAACGCTATCCGATAGCCGAGGTGCTAGCCGCAGCGAAGCGCTATTTGGCTAACTGCAATGATAAGCGTGTAATTACCGTTGAATATACATTGATAGATAGGGTTAATGATCAGCCGGAACATGCCCGAGAGTTGGTTCAAGTGCTTAAGTCGTTGCCCTGTAAGCTGAATTTGATACCCTTTAATCCCTTTCCTAATTCCGGTTACCGGCGTTCGCATCGAGAGGCTATCGATCGATTTAAAGAGATCACCACCTATTCTGGCCTGATTACCACGGTGCGCAGTACTCGCGGCGATGATATCGGTGCCGCGTGCGGGCAGTTGGTGGGTCAGGTTGACGATCGTACTCGGCGCAGTCAGAAGTTAATTCCTGTTGTCCAAGATATCGCGACCAGCTGACTTAAAATAAGGAGCGTTTGTGAATTTTACCAGGCTACTCGCTGTCGCTCTTTTATTGCTGACGGGCTGCGCGACGCAAGATGGCTCTATGTATCAACAGAAGCCGGTGTCGGAGCGAATCCAGGCATGGAATAATCTGGCGAGTGAATACATTCGGTTGCAGCAGTATGAAGATGCCAAGCGGCCATTGAAGCAGGCATTGGCGATAGATTCTAAAGCCTCGACCTCATTGATGCTGATGGCGCTGGTGTTTCAGCACCAGGATGAGTATGTGACTGCTGGCGAGTACTACAGAAAAGCACTGCATGTCGCGCCTGGTAACGCGATGATAAATAATAACTACGGTGTTTTTTTACTGAATAGGCAGCGGTATGCAGAAGCCTGTCTGTATCTGTCCAAGGCCGCCAACGATCCTCTGTATGTCCAGCGGATCTGGGCATTGGAAAACTTGGCTAGCTGCTATAATCAATCCGCTCAAACAGAGCAAGCAGAACAAACGTACCTTCAGGTGCTGCGTCTGAGCCCTAATGTGGCGGGTGCGCTAATCGCGCTAGGTACGATCGAATATCAGCGTCAAGCCTACGGTACAGCATCGAGTTATTTTGAGCGCTTTAGCAGCTTGGTGCGTTTGCGCCAAGCTGAGCATACTCCCAATAGCTTGTACTTGGGCGTATTGTTGGCTAGAGAGCATAACGATTCTGGCAAGGCAGCAACCTATGCGTTACTGCTAAAAAATCTTTATCCTGATTCTATTGAGTATCAGCGCTATAAGGAAACACGTTAGTGCCAAAATTACAGCAAGCAGATGGGCTCGCCGATACTCTGGGAGCCTCGTCGCCTGGTCAGCTGTTGCAACAGGCTCGTGAGCAGCAAGGGATTACTCTCGCTCAGGTGTCAGATCGTATTAAGATTTCCATGGCACAGCTTGCAGCCTTAGAGTGCGGGGATCTGGAGCAGCTCCCGGGGTTGGCATATGCGCGAGGTTATGTTCGCACCTATGCTCGGTTCTTGGGGTTGGATGCGGATGCTCTAGTCAAGGACTTTAATGCGCTCTATGGTGCGGGCGTTCAGCGGCCGGTGCAGACGATCAACCGGGTGAAGCCTCAGGCGCATCTGGGTGATCCGATGATTCGTGTGTCGATCATTGTATTTGTGATGCTGGTGTTGAGCTCGAGTGTCTGGTGGTGGCAAACCCAGTTTGGTGGGGCGGCATCATTGGTGGGGGCGTTGTCGGCGGTATCCTCTGCGCTGGTGACTGCTGATGCGGTTGATCCGGCAGTAAAAAATATCGCTAATCCAGAGGATCCTGTTGTCGTTGTTGAGCCAGGGGTCCGGCTTCAGGAGGTAGCGCCCGTTGATGGGGAGATCGAGCCCGAGATCGCGAGTTTGGCGGGCGAATTGGCTGGTGGTGCGGCGGCCGTGGCGACATCAGGCTCAGATGAAGACGTTGTGGTGACCTCGATAAATCCCAATGGTGGAGATCCGCAAGGAGCTAAATCCGCCGTGTTGGTTATTCGCTTTAATAGTGAATGCTGGGTGAGTATTAAAGATACCAGTGGTAACGTTATCTTCGCCAGCCTGATGCAAGAAGGTAATACTTTGGAGCGTCATCTGGACGCTTTGCCGGTCGAACTGTTGATCGGCCAGGTCGGCGCGGTAGTAGGGCTGGAATTCCGTGACCAGTTGTTGGATTTGGCGCCGTTCAGCAAAAAAGGCGTTGCTCGACTGACGCTGCAATAATTCTGACGTAATCCCCCATTTGAGTAGGATCAAAAAAGTGGCAAAAATTCAAGCCATTCGTGGCATGAACGATGTTTTACCCGATCAGTCCCCCCTTTGGCGTTATTTAGAGGGCACCGTCGAGCGAGTGTTGAGTCAGTACGCATACAGCGAAATTCGCCTGCCTATTGTCGAAAAGACCGAGCTGTTTAAGCGTACGATTGGTGAGGCGACCGACATCGTTGAAAAGGAGATGTATACCTTTAATGATCGCAATAATGAGAGTCTGACCTTACGCCCAGAAGGGACTGCTGGTTGTGTGCGTGCGGGTGAAGAGCATGGCTTGCTATTCAATCAAGTACAGAGGCTCTGGTATAAGGGGCCGATGTTCCGTTATGAAAAACCCCAAAAAGGCCGTTACCGTCAGTTTCATCAGATTGGGGTGGAAACCTTTGGTATGGCAGGCGCTGACAGCGATGCGGAAGTGATTCTGCTATCCGCCCGTCTGTGGAAGGCGCTGGGGCTGCTGGAGCATGTCACCTTGCAGCTTAACTCGCTGGGTAGTAATGAGGCGCGTGCCCGCTACCGCGATGCGTTGGTGAGTTATCTGGATACACATCATGAGCAGCTTGATGCTGACTCTAGGCGTAGAGTGACGACCAATCCGCTGCGGGTTCTGGATTCTAAAGACCCACAAACGCAGCAGTTGCTGCAGGGCGCTCCGGTGTTAACTGACTATTTAGACGAGGAGTCGCGTCAGCATTTCTCTGAGCTCTGCCGGGCGCTGGATGCCGCAGGGGTCTGTTATGAGGTCAATCCACGGTTGGTACGCGGATTGGATTACTACTGCAAGACGGTGTTCGAATGGGTCACTGATCGTCTGGGTGCTCAAGGCACGGTCTGTGCCGGTGGACGCTATGATGGTTTAGTAAAGCAGTTGGGTGGTCGCCCGACCCCCGCGGTTGGTTTTGCGATGGGTGTCGAGCGCCTAGTGTTGATGCTGGAGGCGCTGGACCTGGTGCCTGAGCAGTTGCGTCGACCTCTGGATCTTTATCTGGCAGCAGAAAGTAAGGGGATGCAGCCGCAAATCCTACAGTTGGCTGAGCAGTTGCGTGATGCCTTGCCGGGACTGCGGTTGATGACGCATTGCAGTGGTTTGAAGAATGTTGGTAATAAAGCTCGGCAGACGGGGGCACCCTGGGTTGTCTTGCTGTCAGAGATTGGCGGCTGTCAGCAGTTGCGGGTTTGGGATCATGATCGTCCGCTGGACGGACTGACCGCTGAGACGCTACTGGCGCTATTGCAAACGCGGTTTTAGAGCGTAGCAAACCGAGTAATTGTTATTTTTAAGGAGTCAGCAGTGTCTGAAATGAGAACAGAAGAAGAGCAGATCGACGCGATTAAAAGCTGGTGGAAGGAGAATGGCCGTTCTACGGTCATCGGCGTAGTTGTTGCGGCCGTGGCGGTCTTTGGCTGGAGAGGCTGGCAGGATTATGAGCGTGAAACGGCTGAAGCTGCGTCTTCTCTCTATCAAACGCTGGTACAGCAATCTCAGGTTCAGCCGGGGCAGGAGTTGTCCGAGGAGAGGCGCAAGAGTACGGCTTACATTGCCAGGCAGCTGAAGACTGATCATCAAGGTTCCAGCTACGCGCAGTATGCTGCACTGTGGTTGGCTAAACATGCTGTCGACCAGGGGCAGTTGGATCAGGCCCGTACGGAGCTTGAATGGCTGCTAACACAAAAATCCGAGGCTGCGGTCCATCAGGTTGCACGACTGCGATTAGCGCAGGTTTTGCTGGCATCAGGCCAGGCTGATGCCGCGCTCGAGCGTATCGGTGTGGCGCCCGAGGCTGGGTTTGAGGCGGTCTACTATGAGCTCAAAGGCGACTTGTTGCTGGCGTTGAATCGTACGGACGAAGCGCGTGCTGCGTATACCGCAGGAGTAGCGGCTAATACGGATAATGCCCGGCCGGTGTTAGCGATGAAGTTGGATGATCTTGCAGTTCAGGGCGTTAACTAATGCGACAGTTTATTCGGTTGTTTTCACTGTTGCTGCTTGTGGTGATGAGCGGTTGTAGCCTATGGAGTGCAGATGAAGAGATCCAACCCGCTACATTGGAGGAGATCTCTGCCGAGTATGAAATTAAAAAGCTCTGGTCTACTAAGATAGGCGATGGTTTAGGTGTTAAATATCACCAGTTAGCCCTGCATATATTGGCTAGCCGCATCTATGCGGTGGATCACCAAGGCGCCGTTTATGCGCTTGAGCGTGAGACCGGGGATGCTATTTGGCGTAGCAAATTAGCATTGCCGGTTAGCGGTGGGGTGGGTGTCGGCGATGGTCGTGTGGTGGTTACCGGCTTCGACGGCCAGGTCGTGGCTCTGAGCGCGCTGGATGGTAGCGAAGTATGGCGCGCCAAATTGACCAGTGAAGCGGTGGCTCCGGCGCAGTTGGCCTCGGGTTTGGCGTTGCTGCAGACCATTGATGGGCGCCTAGCAGCGTTGGATGGTCAAACCGGTGAGCTGCGTTGGAGTTATTCGGCCCAGGAGCCCGCTCTGACACTCCGGGGGACGAGCACGCCGCTGCTGGTTAATGATATTGTCTATGCGGGCTTTTCAAGCGGAAAAGTCGTGGCGTTGGCGCTGCGTACCGGTGATGTTCTATGGGAAACGCGGGTCGCTATCCCGCAAGGGCGCACCGAGTTGGAGCGCATGGTTGATATCGATGGCTCGCTCACTCAGGGTAACGGTTTAATCTATGCCGGTAGCTATCAAGGGCGTGTCAGTGCTATTGCGATGACTGATGGGCGTCGTCTGTGGAGCGAGCCGTTATCCAGTTATCGATCACTGGTGCAGCATGCGGATGCTCTTTATGCGGTCAGTGATGAAGGTGCCATTATCGCCTTTGATAAGCGTACTGGGGTTGAGCTCTGGAAACAGCCCGCGCTCTATTATCGGCAACTTAGTTCGCCTGTTGTGATCGATGAGATGCTGGCTGTCGGTGATTATCAGGGTTATATCCATCTTATCGATCCGGCCGACGGTCATTTTGTGGGTCGCTATTCGCTGGGTAATTCAGCCATCGTTGCTGCGCCGTTGAGCCAGGATGGTGTGCTTTATACGCTGAGTAATAATGGGCGGCTCTCCGCCCTGGTGATACAGAAATACTAAGCGTTGTCTGAACTCTTTTGGAGGGCTTCGGCCCTCTGTTTACTTCTGTTAGGTGTAAATCATGGTTCCAGTTATCGCCCTAGTCGGGCGACCCAATGTTGGCAAGTCGACGTTATTCAACCAGTTGACACGGTCGCGTGATGCATTGGTGGCCGACTACTCAGGGTTAACCCGTGATCGTAAATACGGCCAGGGACGAATCTTGGAACGTGATTTTATGGTTATCGATACCGGAGGCATCAGCGGTGCCGAAGAGGGCATCGACTATAAAATGGCGGAGCAGTCTTTGCTAGCTATCGATGAGGCTGATGTGATCGTGTTTTTGGTCGATGGCAGGTCGGGCATGCATCCTGCTGATGCGATGATCGCTAAGCATTTGCGCCAGACCAATAAACCCTATCACCTGGTTGTCAATAAGACAGATGGCACCGATCCCGATATTGCTGCGGCAGACTTTTTCTCGTTGGGGTTGGGGGAGGCGTTGCCGATCGCCGCATCTCACGGGCGGGGTGTGCGCAGCCTGATTGAGAAGGTGCTGAGTCACTTCCCCGAAGATGAGGAGGTGTTGTCGGAGCTGGCTGATGGAAGTGGAATTCGAATTGCGGTGATCGGGCGCCCTAATGTGGGCAAGTCGACGTTGGTCAATCAGTTGCTAGGAGAGGATCGGGTGGTGGTGTTTGACCAGCCAGGCACCACTCGAGATAGCATCTATATCCCCTATCAAAGGCAGGAAGGTGAGCAGCAGGTACCCTATACCCTGATTGATACAGCGGGAGTGCGGCGACGAAAGAATATCAAAGAGGCGATAGAGAAGTTTTCGATTGTTAAAACCCTGCAAGCGATTAAGGATGCGCATGTCGTTATCGCAGTCATGGATGCACATGAAGGGCTGACCGAGCAAGACCTGCATATGCTGGGGTTTGCGCTTGAAGATGGGCGCGCATTGGTGATAGCCGTTAATAAATGGGATGGGATGACATCCGATGCTAAAGAGGAGGTTAAACGGCAGATTGATCGAAAACTGATATTTGCTGATTTTGCCAATATTCACTTTATCTCTGCATTGCATGGCTCGGGCGTTGGTAATCTGTACGAGTCTATTAACGAAGCATACCAGTCAGCGATGGCAAAATTTTCGACCAATATGTTGACCACACTGTTGGCCGATGTTATTGCCGATCACCAGCCGCCGATGATCAATGGCCGGCGTATTAAGCTGAGATATGCCCACCAGGGTGGCTCCAATCCACCGTTGTTTGTTGTTCATGGTAACCAGACTGAAGGGCTGCCAGAAGATTATAAGCGCTACTTGAAAAACAAATTTATTAAAGTATTAAAGATAAAAGGCACGCCGGTGCGGTTCCAGTTCAAATCGGGGAAAAACCCATTTGAGGGCAATAAGGTGGAGTTAACGCGCCGTCAGATTCAGAAAAAAGACCGTATGTCTTTGTTTATTAAGAAGTCTAAAAAGAAAAACAAAAGAAAGTAGCTTCGTTTAAGTCTGTTGTTAGGCCTCTTGTGTAAATAATCTCTAAAAGGCGTTGACGGCAGGGCTGGGGTCTGTAGAATGCGCCCCTCGTTACCGCCAAGGCGCAAACGAAGTCAGCGTTCTGAAGCTCCTAACAGGATTTCAGAACGGGTTTTTAGAAGCGGATGTTTAGATTAAGGCTTCGAAAAACACGCAAAAATAAGCGTTGACTACCCGGAGTTGAGATGTATAATTCGCTCCTCGCTTGAGAGCAGCTTCCTAGATTGAAGCGCAGCAAGCACCGCTCTTTAACAAATCGACCATGCAATTCGTGTGAGCGCTTACTGGGATAGGTTGCACAAGACTTATCGAAGTAACGCTGATACGAAAGATTTTTTGTACGAACGTGAAAACGTTTTGTTTTAAGTTTTTCCAGAGTTATTTTGAGCATAAATTCGCTGTG
>JBFGZQ010000018.1:0-60410 GCA_041586735.1 Motiliproteus sp. | reverse complement strand
GGCTGCACTGGAGAACAAAACCAGATTACTGGCGGATCTTCACCATGCGCTCAGCCAGGATCAGCTGGAGCTTTTCTATCAGCCGCAGATCGATCAACACCAGGGCATCTGCGGCGCAGAGGTGCTGTTACGCTGGCATCATCCCAGCCGCGGCATGGTCTCTCCGTTGGAGTTCATCCCCCTGGCCGAGGAGAGCGGATTAATCATCCCCATCGGCCGCTGGGTCATGACTACAGCCTGCCTGCAACTCAAGCGCTGGGAGACCATCAAGGCTCGAGAGCACTGGCAGTTAGCGGTCAACGTTAGCGCCCGGCAGTTCCAGCAACCCGGCTTTGTTGACGAGGTGCGTGACATCGTCACCACTACGGCCATCAACCCCCGGCGGCTTAAACTCGAATTGACCGAAAGCCTGGTACTCGTCGATATCCAGAGCAGCATCGCGACGATGGAACAGCTCCGACAGCTCGGCATCCAGTTCTCGATGGACGACTTTGGTACCGGTCAATCGTCTCTGTCAAACCTCAAGCACTTGCCGCTGACACAACTAAAAATTGATCAATCATTTGTCCGCGATATCACCACCGACCCCGATGATGCCGCCATTATAGAAACGATTATCTGCCTAGCTAAAAGCCTCAGATACGAGGTGATTGCCGAGGGGGTAGAAACCGATGCTCAGCGGCAGTTCCTCTATGAGAGTGGCTGCAGCCAATACCAGGGATACCTGTTTGGCCGCCCATTGCCGCTACCCGAGTTTGAAGCATGGCTGCTCTCAGACTCGGCAACGCTCAAGTCCAAGAGCGCTGCCGAGACAGGCGAGCAGGCCTACAACAGCGGATCCCGCCACCCATAGCATGCCTTTAATGAGACCGCTGCCAGGAAAAGCGCCAGACCGGAACGACGTTGCCACACTAGGGGGTTAAGCCGAGGTCTAGCCTTGAGATGTAACGCCCTGTATGCAGCTACGCATTAGCCTACTTGTTGCCTAAAGAGATATGCTTGGGGCCGGCGAGGTTCAGCTGGCCGCTAACGCCGGCATCGATCACCTGAATCTTACCCCCGGCTTTCAAAAATGCGGCTGTTTGTTCCTGTATCGACAGGGTGGTTTCGGTGGGCGCTGATTTTTTCTTCGAAACCGCGACTTTCTTCACTACGGCTGCCTTCTTCACTGCGGTGGCGACCATGATCGGACCTCTAAGGTTAGAAAATAAGTCCTACACCATACAGGAATTTGACGCAAGATGTTGACGTGGTTTTCATTAGCGCCGCATTGCTATTGCCAGACTCTGCGCTCGGCCTTACCCCTGCGCGCCTGCGCGCAATGCGCGCAGCAGTCCTAGCAACTGGCTAACGCTCTGAGCCAGCGAGCCGTTGTTATCGATCACTATAACGCCATCGTCCAAGCACGTCTGAAACTGCCGGGCCCGCTCAATCCGCGCCAGGATCTGGGATTCGCTTTCACGCCCCCGTTGGCGCAAGCGCTGCTCCAGGCAAGCCGCGTCGACCTGCACCAGCAACGGCAGCAGACGCGCGCCGTACAACGCCTGAGCCTGGGGCAGAAAACCGCGTGAACCGTTCACCAGCACACTGACCCCCTGATCCAGCCAAGCATCGACTTCGCAACCGATGCCGTAACGAAAACCATTGGCCTGCCAATGCATCGCGAAGGCGCCGCAGGCCTGACGCTGGCTAAACTCCGCCTCGCTCAGCCAGATATGATTCTCACCCGCCAGCTCCGGCTCACGGGTGATATAGCGATGGGCAACAAAACAGCGCTCGGCGGCAGTGAGCCGATGGCGGCACTGGCGCAGCAGGCTGTCTTTACCGGAGCCTGAGGCCCCCATCAGGTAAAACACCCGACCGGCTTGACTACTCATAGGCAGACAGCGACTCCAACCCACCGACAATACAGAGCATTAGGGTTTAGGACAGACTGCTGCCGATCAAAAACCACAGCCACCACCGCTACAGCCGCCGCGGGCACAGGGCGGCGCTTCCGGATTCTTTAACGAACGACTCTGCACCACCGCGCCACCGGTAGCCAAGCGTTCGACCGGAGTGTCCGCAGGGGTCGATCCCAGTGCTTGCCCGGTAGCCGCGCATAGCTCTGCCCAGGTATGAATTTCAACACGCAGCGCATGGCGCACCTCGTACACAGCGCCATCGGCACTGCATCGATAATCATAGGTTGGCATCTTTCATCCCCTCCAAATAGCGCATCAACATCAGCGTCGGATTGTACGCCAGCCATCGCGCGGAGAATACGGCCGACGACAGCCAATCACCGATTATCCTTGCCGGTACGGGTTATTAACGCTCAGGCTGGTTATTAACGCTCAGGCTGCTTATTATCCAAGGATTCATTTATCAGGAGAGCGCTATGAACTGCCTGTTCTGCAGCATCATCGACAAACAGATCCCCGCCGATATCGTCTACGAGGACCAGCATGTGTTGGCATTTCGCGACATTAACCCGCAGTCACCCCAGCATATGCTGATCATTCCCAAACAACACATCAGCACTCTCAACGAGGCTCAGGATGCCGATGCGCTGCTATTGGGACGCTTATCGCTGGCGGCGGCACAGCTCGCCAAACAACTCGGTTTTGCCGATGAGGGTTACCGCACGGTAATGAACTGCAACGCCCACGGCGGCCAGACGGTCTATCATATCCACCTGCATCTGCTGGGCGGCAAAGCGCTGGGCTGGCCACCCTTTACCGATCAACTCAAGACCGGCTGAGCGACACCGTCACTCAACCTAGCGCTAACGCCAAGCCAACCCCGAACCGAGTTGGCGGCCACTATAGCCGGAGGTGTTGATCCGGCTTAATCTTCATGCCGCTACCCGCGGCCTTTGTCATCGCAGCGCAACATCAGCTGGCGATGATAGTCGTCATCTCCATCTACTGCCTCAGGTACTCTTATGGTTTTTGACAATACCCCACCCGCGCATAACCAACTTGAATTTTTTATCGCCCAGACATCGAGGACTGCACCGGTCAGCACCGCCGTCATCCATCCGGTCGATGCCAATAGCCTGATGGGGGCCATAGAGGCGGCCGAGCGCAGCATCATCGAGCCGATCCTGATCGGCCCCGAAGACAAGATCCGTGCCACCGCCGAACAGCATCAGCTCGATATCAGCCCCTACCGGATCATCAACACCCTGCACAGCCATGAGTCAGCGGAAACGGCGGTGGCCATGGCGCGCGCTCTAAAAGTAAAAATCCTGATGAAAGGCGGTATCTCGACCGACGAAATGCTCCGCGCGGTGCTCCACAAAACCAACGGTGTACGCACAGAACGACGCCTAAGCCACCTGTTTATGATGGATATACCCAACTACCACAAGCCATTGATGATCAGCGATGCGGCGATCAATATCATCCCGGATCTGGATATCAAGCGCGACATCATCCAGAACGCCATCTACTTCTGTCATGCCATCGGCATCCCGGCTCCCAAGGTGGCGATTCTGGCAGCGGTAGAAAAAGTAAAATCCACTATGCGCAGCACTCTCGACGCGGCCGCGCTGTGCAAGATGGCCGATCGTGGCCAGATCAGCGGCGGTATTCTCGACGGCCCACTGGCGTTCGATAACGCCATCTCGTTAGAAGCGGCACGGGATAAGCACATCGTCTCCAGCGTATCTGGCGAAGCCGATATCCTGCTGGCACCGGATCTGGAATCCGCCAACATGCTCGCCAAACAACTGATCTATCTGGCAGGCGCCAAGTCTGCAGGGCTGGTACTGGGTGCCCGGGTACCGATCGTCCTCACTAGCCGCTCTGAAAAAACCCTCGGCCGCTTGGCCTCCTGCGCCCTGGCCGCGTTGCAGGTCAGCCATGGAGAGCTACGATGAGTAGCATCCTTACCGTGAATGGCGGTTCCTCCAGCCTCAAGTGCGCGCTGTTCAGTATTACCACTGGGCAACCCGAGCTGCGGTTTAACTTCAAACTCAGCAATATCCTCGGCCAGGCCCGCGCCCAGATCAGCAATCAGCAGGGCGAACGGATCGCCGAACTGTCGCCGGATTTTTCTGAGATCGACCGCGACGCTCGCCACCAGGCCTGCCTGGACTTGGTGTTTGCCTGGATCCACGCCCATGCCGGCGCCCAGACCCTCAAGGCGATCAGCCATCGCGTGGTTCACGGCGGTGCCGAGTTCAACGCCCCGCGGTTAGTCGGCGATGCCGAGCTGCAGCGGTTACGCCAGCTCATTCCGCTAGCCCCGCTGCACCAGCCCTACAACCTGACGCTGATCGAAGCCTGCCAGCGGCGGCTGCCCGAGGTGCCACAGATCGCCTGTTTCGACACCATGTTTCATAGCGCCATGCCCAGGGTTGCGACCCTGTTCGCCCTACCGCGGGCACTCAGCGACTCCGGGGTACGGCGCTACGGTTTCCACGGTCTGTCGTACGAATATATTCAGCGCCAACTAGAGCAGCGCGGTGCCGGCAGCCTCAACACCCTGGTCGGCCACCTGGGAGCCGGCGTCAGCCTGTGCGCCATCAAAGCCGGTCGCAGCATCACCTCCACCATGGGTTTTACCGCACTGGACGGCCCACCGATGGGCAGCCGCTGCGGCAGCATCGACCCCGGCGTACTCTTGTATCTGCTGCGCGAGAAGGGCATGGATGTCGACGCCATCGAAAACCTGCTGTACAAAGAGAGCGGCTGGCTAGGGGTCTCCGGCGGCATCAGCAGCGAAATGACAGCGCTGCTGGCCAGCGACCAACCCGAAGCCCTGCAGGCCATCGAGCTGTTCTGCTACCGGGTAGCGCGTGAAATCGGCAGCCTCAGCGCGGCGCTGGAGGGCCTGGAGCAGATCGTGTTTACCGGCGGCGTGGGCGAAAACAGTGCCGAGATCCGTGCCGATATCTGCCGTCGCAGCCAGTGGCTGGGGGTTCAGATCGATGACAATGCTAACCGAGCCAACGCCGAGATCATCAGCACCCCGGACAGTCGCATCCTGGTACGTGTCATCCCCACCGATGAGGAGCAGATGCTGGCACTGCACGGCATGGAGCTGCTGGGCCAGTCGACGCGCGCTAAGCATTCACCCAGGATGTGGTGAGCCCCGTATCGCAGTATGGCTGGGTTTTATCGGCAACCAGGATTGATGCTGGTTATTGAGCGCCCTGCTCGATCCAGCGCTGGATCAGGGCAAAGGATTCAGCATCCACTGCCGCAGGCCCCGGCGGCATGATACTGAAACGCCCCGGCACCACCCGCATAAAATTGATCAGCGTACCCTTGTCGGGCTCCCCGGCGAACAGTACCGCACCGTTGCGGCCCCCTTCGCCAATATGCTCGCGTGTATCAAGACGCAAGCCGCCTTGAGGAAACCAACCCGAATGACACGCGATGCAGTAACGGTCGAACAGCGGTTTAATCTGCTGTTGATAGCTCACCGGCTGCGCCTGAACCGGTAACCAGGCCACCCATACCGCGCAACCCAAGATCCCATACAAAATACCCTTCACCCAACGCCCCCTTGTAAGCAAACCGAACCCACGCCGAATGCACGCTGGGGTACAACGACCCTTGATAGCGATCAAGCCTAGCCTCGCTTTTCGTTGCACTGCAACATCAAACCGCTATCATGGCCACTATTCTACCAAGGTTCATTCTCCAGACTCCACACACCCGACTCCACTTAACTGATTCCACCTAACCGATTCCACCTAACTACAGGTACGCCTTATGAGCGCTGCGCTAATGCAAGGTAAAAAAGTTCTTATCGTCGGTATCGCCAACGACCACAGCATCGCTTACGGCACCGCGCGTAAACTCAAAGAACAGGGTGCCGAGCTGTGTATCACCTATCTGAATGAGAAATCCCGCCGCTTCGTTGAGCCCCTGGCGCAAGAGCTGGGTGCCGAGCTATTCCTGCCGCTGGATGTCACCGTACCCGGTGAACTCGAAGCCGTATACCGCACTATTGAGGAAAAATGGGGCGTACTCCACGGCGTGGTGCACTCTATCGCGTTCTGCCCGCTGGCCGACCTACACGCGCCGGTCTCCGAATGCAGCCGCGAAGGTTTCAGCATAGCGATGGACGTGTCCTGCTACTCCTTCATCGAGATGGCGCGCTACGCCAAGCCACTGATGACCGAAGGTGGCTCCTTGATTAACTACTCTTATCTGGGCAGCGCCATCGCCATCGGTGACTATAACATCATGGGCGTGGTCAAAGCAGGACTGGAAGCGGCGACCCGCTATCTGGCCCGCGATCTGGGCAAGCACAACATCCGCGTCAACTGCATCTCTCCTGGCCCGATCCAGACCCGTGCCGCCAGCGGTATTAAAAACTTCGATGCCATACTCGAGCATGATGCCCAGATGTCTTGTGACGGCAAACTGCCCAGCATCGAAGAGGTTGGCGATGCGTCTTTGTACTTCCTCAGCGACCTGTCGCGCGGCGTCACCGGCACCACCCACTACGTCGACCACGGCGTGTGCATCACCGGCTAAGCGTCGATCTACGTACGTCTCTTATCCAAAGCCCGCCTAGCGCGGCTTTGGATTTTAGCGCGCCTCAGCCCCCTTACCGATAATCACCAAAAACTTCCCGAAAGGCGGTTGACCACTCAGCCAAAGGCCGATAAGATCCGCGGCCTGTGCTGTACAATTCCTCGATAGCTCAGTTGGTAGAGCAGTAGACTGTTAATCTATTGGTCGCTGGTTCGAGTCCTGCTCGAGGAGCCAGCAACACAGATAAGATCGGGGTATAGCGCAGTCCGGTAGCGCGCCTGCTTTGGGAGCAGGATGTCGGGAGTTCGAATCTCTCTACCCCGACCACACACAGAGCCTTGCCTTCATTCCTCGATAGCTCAGTTGGTAGAGCAGTAGACTGTTAATCTATTGGTCGCAGGTTCGAGTCCTGCTCGAGGAGCCAGATCTTGCCAGCCCTAGCGCCGAGAACCCGCCACACCCAACCCCTGCTCCGTTAACAGGCTAAGCCGGCTCATAGAAAAGCGCCGACAAATCAACAGGCCCGCGCTACGAGCCTGCTATGACGAGATTAATAGCCGCCTTTTTTACCATAACCGGCAAAGACAAAGTCCCACTCGAGATCGATCGGCTGCCACCACTGCGGAACCCCGGTTTCTTTATCCGTATGCCGATAAAAACCAGCGCGTGCCGGTGGCTCAATGTGATAGGACAGGTGGTATTTACCCGCACCATCCAGCTTAATATTGCTCGCATAGTGCGGCCCATCGGATGCGGCCATGGGCATAAACGTGCCAAACGTGTTCCAGTCACTACCCTGCTTGGTGATGCTATAGCTAATGGTTAGATAAGGGATCCAGGCGCCTTCCGAAAAACCGTGCTGATTGTCGGCAGTGGCACTGATATCGGCTTCAAGATGGATATCTGCATGCTGTTTCATGCCCGGTAACATCGGCTCCATCATCACCGGTTGAATAAAGACCGCGTTGATATCCATGCCGTGCTGGGCCGAATGACCTATCTTGACATCGTCCGCCAGGGTGGCGGTACTAGCCAAGGTCGTGGCTAGCACGATAGCCAAATGGGTCGGTTGTTTGCTCATCGTTATGCTCCTTTTAGTAAGATACAGATAGTCAAATACAGAGTGCTATGCAAGCGCTTGCCATTGACGGCAAGCGGTTTAAAAATTGATAACCCACGCCTTGCTGGCTGGAACGTTGCCACGTTAACAAACCCCGCAAGGGGCGATATCAGAGCCCGAATAACGCTGGCCACCACGCCAGAGCCACCACGCCACTACCGATAAAACCGGGGACTAACGGCAGCCAGCGCCTAGACGCGGCCAGCCCCTGGCGGCCCAGTATCTGATAGCCAAGAAAGAGGCTCCACACCAGACTGACAGCAAATAGCGAGGCTTTGAGGATACCGATATCGTCGCGACTGAACCCCAGTTGTCGTAGCGGCTCAAACAGCTCAGAGCCCAGCCCCAGGATCAGGGACACCATGGCAATAGGGGCGTATTGATAGCCCAGTTCGATAAAGCGTTTTTTCTGCGAGCTGTCGCTACCCATCTTGCCGGCCAGCCAGGCCGCAAGCTGGGTCGTCGTCCACAACACTGCCGCCAGAACCAGGGCACACAGACTCATCCAGCCGACAATCATGATGAAATCCAGCCAGGTGAACACTTCACGCCGCTGCGGGTGAACGCTCATCAGCCACCAAGGGCCTGCGTCACCGATCCAGTAATACTCATGCTCCACAAACCAGGTGGCGACCTGTGCTCGCCAGGTTTGGTAAAGCGGCAGTACCAGCCACAAAAACCCGCCCAGTGCACTGCCGGTACCCAGGAAGAAAAACCACACTTCGGCGGTATTCGGGTTGTGATCGCGGATCTGCTCGATCTCAGCGCCAGGTCTGCGTACCTGCAAGGCAAGCCCGCCTTTCGCGCTAGGGCTCACGCAGCGAAAGCACTCGATACAATGCCGAGATTCGGTCTTGCGGGCGATGTCGATCATCGTCGGGCAGACCCCTTTTTCGGTATGCCGATCAGGACCCGCTTTGGGGCGTTTGGCTGCGAACTGAATGGCACCGAGACGGGAGAACACCCCTAGCAGCAGACCTATAGGACAGGCATGTCGACACCAGGCGCGCTTGTTGCGACCATAGAGGTAGCCAATCACTATGGCCGCAATCAGGGTACCACCAAACACTTCGGCGATGGCCTCGGGATGATCGCGAACCCCAACAGTCTGGCCCAGCGTAGTAATGAAGATAAAGCTGACGATGGGGGTACCTTCCCAGCGCAGCCAAGCGGGAATAGCTCTCTTGAGCCCACGCTTGTTAGCCCATTCCGACGCGGCACCCATCGGGCATAACAGCCCACACCAGCTACGACCGCTAAAAATAACGGAGATAAACACCAGCGGAAACCACAACCCCCAAATCAGATAATTAGCCAGGACCGTGAAGTGGTCCAACGAGCCATCCTGCTCGCCCGGCTCGGATAAAAACAGCGGCAGAAACAGCAGCAGCATAAAAACGCCAAACATCGCCACCTGGACCAGCAAGATGGCCTCTTTATAGCGGACGAAGAAGGCTTCGACCTGCGCCACCCAAGCGGGGCGCTCTGTAGAGATATCTTTAAGCGGGATCTGGCCACTCGCGGGGTGATTTTCCATATTACTCATGACTCAATACTCAGGTGCCGACAATACCAAGACCGTCAGAATGAGAGATCTGCACACAGATGCGAATGATAGTGATTATCGTTAGCATAATCAACACCAATTTGCGCAATTATCATGTATTGACGCCGAGCGGCAATCGCCCCCGTACGTATGAATAGAGATAGATAGTGATGGATGGCGATGGATAACCATGAGCCCCCATGTCAACATTCAGGGCAGATATGAGCCGAATAACCTTATCTGCTCTTGAACTTTTCGATTCCAGCACCATCTCAACAGCACCTATTTCCACTACGAGATCTGCTGACCCTTATGAGCACCTCAACCCAGTTCCAAACCCTGAAAATCTGGCTAGAATCGCAGATCATCGGTCAGCAGGCGCTGGTCGAACGGCTACTGATCGCGCTGCTGGCCGATGGCCATCTGCTGGTCGAGGGCGCGCCGGGCCTGGCGAAGACCCGGGCGATCAATATGCTATCGCAGGGGATCGAGGGGGATTTTCACCGGATCCAGTTCACCCCTGACTTGCTGCCCGCCGATGTGACCGGCAGCGATATCTACCGTCCCGAAGTGGGCAGTTTTGAGTTTCAGAAAGGCCCGATCTTCCACAACCTGGTGTTGGCCGATGAGATCAACCGGGCACCCGCCAAGGTGCAGTCGGCACTGTTGGAGGCGATGGCCGAGGGCCAGGTGACGGTGGGTAGCCAGAGCTATCCGTTGCCGGCGCTATTTTTGGTGATGGCGACCCAGAATCCGATCGAGCAGGAGGGCACCTACCCGCTACCCGAGGCGCAGCTGGACCGCTTTCTGATGCAGGTCAATGTCGGTTATCCCGATCGTGAGGCGGAGCTAGCGATCATGCGGCTGTCGATGAACGAAGCCAGCCACAACCCATCTCAGCCCTCCCCCACACCGATCAGCCAGGTCACATTGATGCAGGCCCGCCAGGAGATTCTAGCGCTGCACCTGGCCGAGCCGGTGGAGCGGTATATCGTCGAATTGGTACTGGCCAGCCGCAACCCAGGGAGTTACTCGGCGGAGCTGCAAAACTGGATCGAATACGGTGCCAGCCCGCGCGCCAGCATCGCCCTGAATCGCTGCGCTCGCGCCCATGCCTGGTTACAGGGTCGCGACTATGTCACCCCTGAGGATGTCCAGCAGGTCGCGCCCGATGTACTGCGCCACCGGCTATTGCTTAGCTTTGAGGCCGAGGCCAATGGCATGCAGGCTGACGAGGTGATCCGTAGCCTGTTGCACTGGGTGCCGGTGGCCTAACGGGCTATCGGAATAGATGCCGACCCACCAGGATGTGGAGCCTGTCTTACATGCAGGAGCCATACCAGACTCACTCAAGCAGAGATCCTAGCCAAATTGCCTTATGACACTTCACGTTAACGCCAGCACCCAGCAGTTCGAGCAGCTCCGCATCGAGGGGGCCTACCCGGACCTGCAGCAGATGATCGGGCTGCACCGCTGGTGCCAGCAGATGGCATTGTCGAGCCCAGGACGCCGTCAGGCCGCGCTGGCAGGTGAGCGTCAAACCCGACGTCGCGGGCGCGGCATGGATTTTGAAGAGGTGCGCCCCTACCAGGCCGGTGACGATATCCGCTCGATCGACTGGCGGGTGACCGCACGCACCCAGACGCCGCATACCAAACTCTATCGCGAAGAGCAGGAGCGTCCGGTGTTGCTGGCTGCCGACCTGCGTTCGTCGATGTTTTTTGGCAGCCAGCAGTGTTTTAAATCGGTGCTCTGCGCCACGCTGATGAGTGCGCTGGGCTGGATCAGCCTGGCCAGTCGTGACCGTATCGGCGGCCTGGTATTCGGCGATCAGAACCACCGCGAACTGCGTCCCAAGCGTGGCAAACACAGCGTACTGGAGTGGATTCGCCAGCTGCACCAGTTTGCCCACCAGCTTCACAGCCCTTGCCCCGAGCAGCCGCCGCAAGCGCTGCACAGCCTGCTACAGAAACTGCTGCCCATCTGCCGGCCCGGCACCGGACTCTATATCGCCAGTGATTTTCATGACCTGGATGAGCGCTGCTACCACCTGCTGTACCAGCTGGGTCGCCACGCCGACCTGACCCTGTTCCTGCTTTATGACCCGCTGGAGCGCCAGCTACCCCTGAGCGAACGACTCTGGGTCACCGACGGCCAGCAGCGCCAACCCTTATCCGCGACGCTGGCGCAGCAGGCGCTGATCGATGATCGGTTAACGGCCTTGCAGCAGAGTTGTCAGCAGCAGGGGATTCGGGTGCTGAGCCTGGGCACCGATGATCTGCTGCTGGCGCGTCTACACGGTCTCTACGGCAACCGGGGGCGCCGATGACCGCTGCCGCCTCGCAGGCGGTTGCAATCGAGCAGCTGCGTGATCTGCACCTGCCCGAGGCGATCGGTCTCTGGCCGCCCGCACCGGGCTGGTGGCTGCTGGCACTGCTTAGCGTTGCGCTGTTGTGCGGACTGGGTTACTGGGGCTATCGTGCGAGCCAACGTAACCGCTATCGCCGCCTGGCGCTGCGGGAGCTAGCCGTACTTAGCCACAGCGACCTGCGGCACCAGCATCCGCAACGCTGGCTGCAACAGCTCAATCAGCTGCTGCGGCGCACCGCGCTGGCCGCCTATCCGCAAGCCACCGTGGCCCCGCTGCACGGTGCGGCCTGGATCGACTTTCTGTACCGCAGCAGCCAGCTTGAGGGGTTTCGTCAGTCCGCAGGCGCTAGTTTAGCCAGTGGCCCCTATCAACCCCGTATTAACCCCGATGTAGCCGCGCTGCAGCAGCTGGCTGAGCAATGGATACGCCAGCACCGCCAGGGAGTTGTCGATGCTGACGCTTGAATGGCCCTGGCTGTTGCTACTGCTGCCCCTGCCCTGGCTGGTACACCGCTGGGTGCCTGCCGCAGCCACCGAACAACCGGCACTGCGGGTGCCGTTCTTCGCCGAGTTGCAACCTGGCACCCGGATAGCCGCGCCGCGCTCGCGCTCATGGCAACCTAAGCTGCTGCTATGGCTGATCTGGGGCTTGCTGCTGCTTTCGGCGGCACGGCCACTCTGGGTCGGGGCACCGCAACCTATCGCCCTGAGTGGTCGCGATCTGCTGCTGGCGGTGGATATTTCCGGCAGTATGGCTGCCGAAGATATGCAGCTTGATGATCAGGGGGTCAATCGGTTGGTCGCCGTGAAAGCGGTGCTCAGCGAGTTTATTCAGCGCCGTCCCGCTGATCGCCTGGGGCTGATTCTGTTCGGCTCCAACGCCTATATACAAACGCCACTAACCTTCGATCACCGTAGTCTCAATCAGCTATTGCAGGAGGCCCAGATCGGCTTTGCCGGTGAGCAAACGGCCATCGGCGATGCCATCGGCCTGGGGATCAAACGGCTGAACAAGACCACCGCCAACAGTCGGGTACTGATTCTACTCACCGACGGTGCCAATACCGCAGGTCAAGTCGACCCCCTGGAAGCGGCCAAGATGGCTGCCGAGCAGCAGATCAAGATCTACAGCCTAGGCTTTGGCGCCGACGAGATGCTGGTGCGTAGCCTGTTTGGGGCGCGCAAGGTCAACCCCTCGGCCGATCTCGACGAAGCCAGTCTCAAAGAGATTGCCCACACCACTCAGGGGCAATACTTTCGCGCCCGCAGTGTCGATGAACTGGAGCAGATCTACCAGCGACTCGATGCGCTCGAACCCAGCCAACAGCAGGCCCAGCTGATCCGGCCGCAACAGGCGCTGTTCCACTGGCCTCTGGGGTTGGCGCTGCTGCTGTCGCTGGTGATACCGCTGGCACGGGCGCTCCGCCTGAATCCCCGAGCCATGACCGGGGTAACGTCTGGGGTCGCGTCCAGGGGCTCGTCTAGGAAGGGCCGATGAGTGATTTTTTAACCAACCTCCATTTTCTCCGTCCGCTGTGGCTACTGTTACTGCCAGCGCTGCTACTGTTAAGCGTCTGGCTATGGCGCTATCAGGCCGCTAGCAGTCAATGGCAAACGCTGATTCGCCCCGAACTGTTACAGCATCTGCTCGAACGCCAACCCTCGCGCCAGGCACGCTGGCCGCTTAGCGCGCTCTGCTGCGGCTGGGTGATCGCCGTGCTGGCGCTGGCGGGCCCCACTTGGGAGCGCTTGCCACAACCGCTGTACAGCCAGCAGGATGCATTGATACTGATTCTGGATCTGTCGCCGTCGATGCTGGCGCAGGACCTCAAACCCGATCGCCTGACCCATGCCAAACACCGGCTGACCGACCTGATCAACGCCCGCCAAGAGGGCCAGACCGGACTGCTGGTCTACGCCGGCGACGCCCATCTGCTGGCACCCCTGAGTGATGACCGGCACACCCTGCTGACCCTGGTACCCGGCCTGTCGCCAGAGATCATGCCGGTCAAGGGCAGCCAGACGGAAGCGGCTATAGAACTGGCATTGACGCTGTTCCACGATGCTGGACACAGCCGCGGGCAGATGATTCTGCTGACCGACGGCATCACCGAGACAGCCGCCGCGGCCATCCAGCAACTGTTGCGGGATCAGCCTTATGGCCTGTCGATTCTCGGGCTGGGCACCACTGAAGGCGCGCCGATCCCGCTGCGGGACGGCAGCTTTGCCAAAAACGCGGCGGGTGCCATCCAGCTGGCTAAACTCGAGCCTCAGGCGCTGGCGAAGCTGGCCCAGCAGCATGCCGGTATCTACCAGAATCTAAGCTACGCGGGTGCCGATATCGAGGCGTTACTGACACATCTACAACGCCAGTCCGGATCCGTGCTCGACTCTCAATCGCCACAGCAACTGGAGCGTGAATTTGACCTCTGGCACGAAGCCGGCCCCTGGCTGGTGTTGCTGCTACTGCCCTTGGCTGCCCTCTCGCAGCGGCGCGGCTGGCTGCTGACGCTCGCTGTCCTGCTGCCCCCGCTGGTCGCAGAACCGGCGCAGGCACTGGAGTGGCAAGATCTATGGCAGACCCCCGATCAACAGGCTGAGCAGCGCTTTCAGCAGGGTGATCATCAGGGCGCCGCCGAGCGCTTTGAAGCCCCCGATTGGCGTGGCAGCGCATTGTACCGAGCGCAGCAGTTCGAACAGGCCGCCGAGCAGTTCGCCCGCAGCGACCAGGCCGTAGCACATTACAATCGCGGCAATGCCCTAGCCCAGGCTGGAAAACTGGACCAGGCGCTCGAGGCCTATGAACAGGCCCTCAGCCGTGATCCCGCACTGGAGGATGCCCGCGCTAACCAACAGCTGGTGCAGCGGCTGCTTGAGCAGCAACAGCAGCAAGACCAACAGCAACAACAAGACCAACAGCAAGGGCAGCAGCAAGACCCACAACAGGACGCACAGGGCGAATCCGGCGATGATCCGCAACCTGATCCGCAAGACGCTGCAAAAAACAGCTCAGCATCGGCTCCACCATCGTCTTCGCAATCCTCTTCACAACAGGGCGATGCAGGGAACAGCGACTCGAGCCGCGCCGCATCCGAACGCGAGGCTGAGGAGCGCTCTGAATCCCAATCCGAACAACACCAGGCCCAGCAACACAGCGACCCCGATGTTGAACCCTCGCCCGAGTCCAGGGATCCGTCCTCAACGCAGGCAGCGGCACAGCAACCGCAGCAACCACAGGGGTCTGAATCCGAGGACGCTGCCGCCGAACCCGCGTCGCCGGCCGCTCAGAACGCTAGCCCCAGTGACGATCCTCGCCTCCAAAAATGGTTACAGCAGCTGCCCGACGACCCCAGCGGCTTGTTGCGGCGCAAATTTGAATATCAGTACCAACAGAAACTAGAGGCCTATCGTCAAGGACAATGGCAACCTCCCAAGGAGAATCGCTGGTGAAGTCACAGTACAGATCGATCAACCTGTTAGGGCTATTGCTGGGCTTGGCGCTACTGTGGCTCAGCGCCCTGGTGCAGGCAGCGACCCTGACCGCCAGCGTCGATCGCAACGTAGTCGCTCGCGATGAAACCCTGACCCTGACCCTGACCCTGAGTATCGATGCCCATGCGACCAGCGACCCAGCGGATCTGGCCCTGCTGAGCCCCTATTTTGAGATTCTCAGCAACAGCCAGAGCACCCAGCTACAGATCATCAACGGCCGATCCGAATCAACGACCGAATGGCGCATCGAATTGGCACCCAAGCGGGTCGGTCGCATCCTGATCCCGGCGTTTGAGGTTGACGGTGCCCGCAGTACGCCGCTGCAGATCGACGTCAGTGCCAACAGCGCGCCGAGCAGCAGCCCCGCTGATGACTACTACCTGGAGCTGGAGACCGACAGTCCGAGCGCCTATGTTGATCAGCAGCTGCGGCTCAGCCTGCGTCTGTACACCGCGATAAACCTCAACAGCCTGGAAGCGCAGCCGCTGCAACTCGACGGCGCCGATGTGGTGAAGCTCGACGAGCAGCAGTACCAGAAGGTCCAGAACGGCCGCCGCTTCCTGGTATACGAACTCAATTACGCGGTGTTTCCGCGCAACCCCGGCAGCTTGGAGATTCCTGCGCAGCGCTTCCACGCCATCAAAGGCGGCTCCCGTTCGCTGTTCGACAACCGCCGCGGCCAGCAGATCCGACTGACGAGCCCAGCACGCTCGCTGCCGATTCTACCCGTACCCGAGGGGATCGATCCGCACGCCTGGTTGCCCGCCACATCGATCAGCCTGAACCAGACCCTGAGCGCGCCCGACGGCGGTTATCGGGTGGGTGAGCCGATCACCCGCACCCTGAACCTGCAGGCCGAGGGTGTGGAGTCCAACCGCCTGCCGCAACTGCCAGCGCCGAGCAGCCCGGCCTTCAAGCAGTACCCGGAGCCGGCGCAGCTGGAGCAGCAAACCCCCGCCTCCGGCATCCATGCCAGTCGCATCGAGCGTTATGGCCTGGTGCCTACCCAAGCCGGCCCGCTGCAACTGCCCGCCATCGAACTGCCCTGGTGGGATACCCGCACCCAGCAGCTACGGATCGCCCGAATTGCGGCCCAGACCCTCGACGTGCTACCCGCGCGCAACGCCCCCAGCATACCCATGCCAGCAGTTGCAGCCCCCGTGCCGCAAGCGTTGATTCCGCCAGCCGCCCCGATCAGCAGTGCTAACGCTGGCTGGCTGCTATGGAGCAACCTGCTCTGGGCCGCCCTGTGCACCCTCCTGGCCGCGCTCTGGTGGCGCGCCCGCCAGCGGACTATCTCTACAATCAGCCCTGAGACCGCCCCTAGGGTAGGCCTCCAGCCTGGGTCTGCAACCTCGATCGACGAAGTCCAGGCGTTTAAAGCGCTGGAGACTGCCTGTCGCCAGGGTGACTGGCAAGCGATTCACCAGGCGCTGCAGCGCTGGCGCCATGGTGCCAGCGCGACGCCTATCCTCGACGCCGAATTGACAGCCCAGAGCGCACAGTTGGATCGCTGTTTGTACGCCAGTGGTACATTAGAGACGTTCGATGCGCAGCTGTTATTGGCGGCGGTACGCAGCTGTCGCCAGCGACTCGCCGAGTCCGGGAGAAACCCGCAGGGCTTGCCGCCGCTGTATCGATGAGCGCTTAAACATCAATAAAAGACAGGCGGGGCAATGCCGATCACCGGCTGATGAGCGAACAACAGCACTAGATACAACAGCACAGCGGCAAGCAGCCGCAGCCAGCCGATGCCGCGCCAGTCGATCCGTTTCCAGGCACTAAAGGGGATATTCACGGTGCCGCGAACCAGACGCTGCCACTGCTCTGGCGCATAGCGCCGCTGACGCGCCCGATCCAGCGTCAGGGTACCCACCAGACTCAGCAGCAGCAGCAATCCAAACAGCAGCACGCCGGCGGCATCACCGTTGACCGGAATATGCGCACCAGCCCAGAGCACCAGCCCCCACAACAGCGGGTGACGGCTGACCGATACAATACCGGGGCGCTCGGGATCGTAACCCTTGGCGCCCAGCCCGAGTGAAAACGGATTTTTAGAGCTAGCACCGGCGGCGATCAACAGACAGGCCAGCGGCATCAACACCACCGGCAGCCAGGCGGCCCACGGTGCCCAGGGCCAGAGTGCAATAAAGGGCGCCGCGGCAAATGCCCGCGCCAGCCAGTAGATGATCGCCAGCGACAGCAGGCTGTAACCGAGCAGAAAGCCCTTTCGACCCAGACGTCGTTCCAGCGGTTGCCGCAAGCGCGGTCGCATCGGCAACATATGGCTCAGAATAAACACCGCCACCGCGGCCAGCAGTTCAACCACCGATCACACCTCCCTTACACTGTATCGTCGAGTGCCTGCTACCCCGGCAGATGTCGCGATAGCGGCTGATCACCAATATAAACAGACCTATGAACATCTTCTACACCAGCGGATAGGAGGTCCGAGGAGCTCAACCAGCGGGCTGCTGCAACTCAATTTTGGCCTGCTGCCAGAGCCGATCTAGATCGGCTTCATCGCTATCGGCCATCACTAGCCCCTGTGCGGCGGCCAGCTGTTCTACCCGGCGAAAGCGCTGCTCAAACTTGTGATTGGCCTGACGTAACAGCTGTTCAGAATCTTGTTGTAGGTGACGCGCCAGATTGACGCAGGAGAACAACAGATCGCCCAGTTCATCGGTGATCTCGGCGGGATCTCCGCCCGCTAATGCCTGCCGCAGTTCGAGCATCTCCGCATCCATATTGTCCAATACCGGCTCGAGCTGCTGCCAGTCAAAGCCCACCGAGGCGGCGCGTTTTTGCAGCTTATGGGCTCGCATCAGCGCGGGCATAGTGCTGGAGAGATCATCCAGGACCGATGCAGTTACCTGCGACTCTGTACGGGCGTTGCTGTCCTTCGCGGCGCGCTCTTTAGCCTTGATACGCTCCCAGTTACGTTTAATCTGCGCCTCACTGATACGCAGTTCAGTACCGAAACTGGCAAAGCTGCCATCAGGATAGACATGCGGATGACGGCGCAACAGTTTGGCAACCAAGCCATCGATAATATCGGCGAACTGAAACTGCTGCTGCTCGGCACAGATCTGGGCATAAAATACCACCTGGAACAACAGATCGCCCAACTCATCCTGCAGGTGGGGATAGTCGTTACGCTCGATAGTATCGATCACCTCATACACCTCGTCGAGGGTATGCGGCACAATCGAGGCCAGATCCTGCTTTTGGTCCCAGGGACAACCGTGCTGCGGATCACGCAGCTGGGCCATCAGTCGCAACAGATCATCCAGCTGGTAGGCCATCAACGGGCTCCCGGTAGTTGGCGGTGCACATCGGTGACATTGGGCAGCTGACCCACCTTATCCATCAATCGACCCAAGTCAGCCAAGCGTTTAATGTCCAGGGAGATCAGTAGCCGTGCGGTACCCTCCTTGGTATCAGTACGGGTATTCACCGACAGCACATTAACCCGCTCGGCCGCCAACACCACCATGACATCACGCAGCAGCCCGTGGCGATCCAAGGCATCGATGATGATATCGACGCCATAGGCTTGGCCGGCATTCTCATCACCCCAGTTGACCTCGATCATCCGTTCATGATTGTTAGATTCCAACTGCAGGGCGTTAATGCAATCCTGGCGGTGAATAGAGACCCCGCGTCCCTGGGTGATATAACCGACGATCTGATCACCGGGCACCGGTTTGCAGCAACTGGCGATCACCGTCAGCAGGTTACCCACCCCCTGAATCGAGACATCGCCTTTGAGTTTGCGGGTGCTGGCGATCTCAAGCTTTAGATCCAGATCCAGCTGTTCATCGCCGAGCTGCGGTTGCTCGGCACGGCGTTGTTCGATCTGGCGCTGCACCGCACCCAACAACTGACTCGGTCGGAAGTCTCCGGCGCCCACCGCGGCGTAGAGATCGTCCAGCTCGGCATAGCCCTGTTGCTGCGCCAACAGATGTAGATTCAACGGTGAAACGGCCAGACGTTTGATCTCCCGTTCGATCAGCTGGCGGCCCTCGTGCACATTCTGATCGCGATTCTGCTCTTTGAACCAGTTACGTATCTTCGCCCGGGCCCGAGGCGAGGTCACATAGCCCAGATTAGGATTCATCCAATCGCGACTCGGGCCACCCTGATTGGCGGTCATGATCACCACCTGATCGCCGGTTTTTAGCTTGGCCGTCAACGGCATGATCTTGCCGTTGACCTTAGCGCCGCGGCAGCGGTGACCAATTTCGGTATGCACCCGATAGGCGAAATCCAGCGAGGTCGAACCCGCCGCCATATCGACGACATGGCCTTCGGGGGTAAAGGCGTAGATACGATCCTCTTCGAAGCCGACACGCAGCTGCTCGACTAATTCGTTGGCGTTGCCCAGATCATCCTGCCACTCCAATACCTGACGTAACCAGGCGATCTTGTTTTCGTAGCTATCACTTTTATTGGCGGTATCGGTGCCCTTATAGAGCCAGTGGGCGCACACTCCCAACTCGGCGTCGGCGTGCATCGCCGGGGTGCGAATCTGGATCTCCAGCACCTTACCCTCTTTACCGATGACCGCGGTATGCAGGGAGCGATAGCCATTTTTCTTCGGTGAGGCGATGTAATCGTCAAATTCATGGGGAATATTTTTCCACTTGCCGTGCACGATCCCCAGGGCGGCATAGCAGTCCTTCAGCTCGGGTACCAGGATACGCACCGCGCGCACATCATAGATCTGATGGAAATCGACCTGTTTACGCTGCATTTTCCGCCAGATACTGTAGATATGCTTGGCTCGTCCGCTCAGCTCGGCCTGGATACCGATATTGGCCAGTTCGGTTTTCAGCTCGTACAGCACCTGATCAATATAGCTTTGTCGATCGAGACGTTTTTCCGCCAGCAGCGTGGCGATCTGCTTATAGGCGCCGGGCTGCAGATAGCGGAAACTCAGATCCTCCAGCTCCCACTTGATATGACCGATACCCAATCGATGCGCCAGCGGCGCATAGACATCGAACACTTCGCGAGCGACCCGGTAGCGACGTTTACGATCGCCATTTTTGACCGCCCGGATCGCGCAGGTACGCTCGGCTAGCTTGATCAGGACCACGCGCACATCCTCGATCATGGTCACCAGCATCTTACGCACGTTATCCAGCTGGCCCTGACTCTGACCCAAGACCGAACCGGGGGTCGGGTGCAACACCGCACCGATAGCGGCCATCTGCAACACCCCGTCGATCAGGTAGACGACTGGCGCACCAAAGAGCTCACGCACCCGCGCAATCGCAATCTTTTTCTCGCGCACCCCGCGATACAGGATAGCGGCAACCAGCGCGTCCTGATCCAGCCCTAGACCGGCCAGAATCTCAGCCATCTCCAAACCGGTCCGGTAACTGTTACGGCCCTGCTCTGCCCAGACATCGTCCTCGATGCGGACCTGCTCCTGTGCTTCCCGGCTCATCTGACAGGCACGAACCAGAGCCGCATCATCCTGAATATTGACGTCTCTGCGCACGCGCTCTAGCCAAGCGCTGATATCCACCGATCCAGTTTCATCCAGAGGATGATCTTGTCTGACCTTAACCATGAAAAACAGTGCTCCTGCATTGCGGCGTGCTCTTTAGTAGTGGCAACAACAACCGTCGGTGACCCGCAACCATCCATGTATCATCCGCGTTACTCGTTAACACCTGAGTCATTAGTCTGCAAACACCCCGGTGGATAGATAACGATCACCCCGGTCACAGATAATGCAGACGATGACGGCATTCTCCAGTTCTCGGCTCAGACGTAGGGCACCGGCAACGGCACCGCCGGATGACACGCCGCAAAAGATCCCCTCCTGGCGCGCCAGATCCCGCATGGTCTGCTCGGCCTCCTGCTGGCCCATATCGATCACCCGATCGACCCGCGCGGGCTGGAAGATCTTCGGCAGATAAGCTTCGGGCCAGCGGCGGATGCCGGGGATACTGGCGCCGTCTTCGGGTTGCAAGCCTACAATTTGGACCTCGGGATTCTGCTGCTTCAGATAGCTAGACACCCCCATGATGGTGCCCGTGGTACCCATAGCACTGACAAAATGGGTGATTTTACCCTGACTCTGCTGCCAGATTTCGGGGCCGGTGGTCTCAAAGTGGGCTTGGGGATTATCGGCATTGGCAAACTGATCCAGCACCTTGCCACGCCCCTGCTGCTGCAGCTGTGCAGCCAGATCTCGCGCACCCTCCATGCCCTGCTCTTTCGAGACCTCGATCAGTTCAGCGCCATAGGCGGTCATAGCCGCCTTGCGCTCCTGACTCATGTGTCCCGGCATGATCAACAGCATCCGATAACCCTTAATCGCTGCCGCCATCGCCAGGGCGATACCGGTATTGCCGCTCGTGGCTTCGATCAGGGTATCACCCGGTAGGATCTCACCACGCTGTTCGGCGCGGTTAATCATGCTGAGCGCCGGACGATCCTTGACCGATCCGGCGGGATTATTGCCTTCCAGCTTCACCAGAATGGTGTTACTGGTATGACCCGGCAAGCGTTGCAACCGAACCAGCGGCGTGCCGCCGACACAGGATTCTAGGGTAGGAAAAAGTGACTTCATTGTTATGACCTAATGCAAAAACACCTACTACAAATGACCCACTACAAATGACCCACTACAGATAGCCGACAACAAATAGCCTACTGCAGAGGTCGGAAATAAACAGGCGTCGATCTTATTGTTCTATGACCACAAAAGCCACCACTGTATCAACTTCATCCGACAAACTCAGGTGACTATGATTCATCCCCAAGTGCTGCCCCCGCAGCGCTGCCTGGCCGGTCAGTAGTAACTGCGGCGCGCCCAGGGCATTATGGGTCATGCTGATATGCTGCCAGGACACCCCCTGGCCCATACCGGTCCCAAGGGCTTTTGAGGCGGCCTCTTTCACCGCAAAACGTTTGGCTAAAAACACCTCTGGGCGATTATGGGTATCCCAGATGGCCAACTCATCCTCATTGAGGATCCGTGCCGCAAAGCGTCTGCCCAAACGCTCACAGCTGGCTTTAATCCGACTGATATGCACCACATCCGTGCCGATACCCAGGATCATGTTTGGCGGCCCTCTAGGGTATAGTCTGAGCTATGCTGATCACTCGGGGTACTCAAAAAGAGCGCTCTACTGTGCAGTGGGTGACCACCGAGATGCGGCGCCAGCGCTTGGCGCATGACTCGCTTCGCGGCCCGGCACACGTCGAGGTGCTGATAGTCGTCCTGCGCTAGCGCCAGCAGTACCGATCCCGAGTAACCGCCGTCATCGGCAACCGCAGTAAACCCCTGCTGCGGATCGAAGTCATAACCGGATCCAGATTTGATAGGCTGCCCGGACGCGGTGAACTCAAAATCCACACCAAAGCCCAACAGTTTGAGTAACTGACGTTCGTAGATTCGCAGTACCACCTGCTGCTGCTGTGGATCAGATAACCGCGCCAGCGCCAGCTGGTAATAGGCAAACAACTTAGGTTGAGGGTCCCCTTGCGGTAATACCCGCAAAGTCAGCTCATTGAGATAGAGTCCGCACCAGAGGCTACGCCCCTGCAGCGGGGCTGCCGGTCCGGCAAGATCCCCCTGAAACAGGGTCTTGAGCTCGCCATTGCCCTGCCAATTAAGCGCCAGACACTGAAATGGCTGGGTCAGATGGCGCTGTCGCGATCGGGCACCGCGCACCCCCTTGACGACGGCTCTAATCACCCCGTGATCACGGCTGAAGTAATCCACCAACGCACTGGTCTCACGATAGGGACGACTGTGGAGTACAAAACTCAACTGCTGTTCAACACGCTTAGCCGATATCGTCATAGCCCAGTGAGCGCAGTGCCCGCTCGTCATCCGACCAACCACTCTTGACTTTAACCCAGAGTTTTAGCATCACTTTGGCGTCGAACATCCGCTCCATATCGATACGCGCCTCCTGACCTATCAGCTTAATCCGATCGCCCTTATTGCCGATCAGAATGCGCTTCTGGCCATCGCGCTCGACCAGGATCAGCGCACTGATATGAAGGATACTGTTCTCGTGACTGAACTCTTCGATCTCGACGGTCATCTGATAGGGCAGCTCATCACCCAACTGGCGCATAATCTTTTCCCGCACCAGTTCCGCCGCCAAGAACCGGGAACTGCGATCGGTAATCTGATCTTCGGGAAAGTGGTGCACGCCCTCAGGAAGTCGCGCCAACACGCACTTTTCCAGCTGCTCGACATTGCGCCCCAGCTTGGCCGATAGCGGGATCACTTCGGCAAAATCCATCTTTTGCGCCAAGTCGGACAACAGTGGAAACAGTGCCTCCTTATCCTCGATCCGATCGACCTTATTGACCGCCAGAATCACCGGCGCGCTGCTATAGCGCAACTTGTCCAGCACCGCCTGATCCTCATCGGTCCAGCGATCGCGATCGACGAGAAAAATAACCGCATCGACATCGCGTAGCGCCGAGCTGGCCGCCTTATTCATATAGCGGTTAATCGCCTTACCGCTGTCTTTGTGCAGACCTGGGGTATCGACATAGACCACCTGATCGTCGCCTTCGGTCTTGATACCCAGAATCTGGTGCCGAGTGGTCTGAGGTTTGCGCGAGGTGATGCTGAGCTTTTGCCCCAGAATCCGGTTCATCAGGGTGGATTTGCCGACATTGGGACGACCGACGATGGCGACGTAACCACAGCGGCTAGGTTGTTGCTGATCGTTCATGAGCCACTCTCGGCACCGAGTGCAATCAATGCAGCCGCGGCAGATTGTTGTTCGGCTATACGGCGGCTGGTGCCCTGACCCGCACAGTGTTTTTTAAGTAACGCCACTTCGCATTCGATATAAAAGAGCTGCTCATGCGCCTCCCCCTCAACGCGTAGCAGATGATAGATCGGCAACTCGTTGCGCCGCGATTGCAGAAACTCCTGCAACCGGGTCTTGGGGTCTTTCAGAGTATCCTCCAGCGACAGCCGCTGCAAACGCTCCTGATACCAAGCGAGGATCCGCTCCCGGCAGGACTCCATGCCGCTATCGAGATAGATCGCACCAATCAGCGCCTCAACGCTGTCAGCCTGGATGGAGTGGCGATTAAAACCCCCACTTTTCAGTTCACCCTGGCCCAGCTTAAGAAACTCCTTAAGCGCCATCTCCTCGGCTAACTCCGCCAGCGTCACGCCCTTCACCAATCGCGCTCGTAGACGGCTCAGCTGGCCCTCTTTAGCGGTGGGAAAACGCTGAAACAGCGCATCGGCGATCACGAAATTAAGGATCGAATCGCCTAAAAACTCCAGCCGCTCATTGTTCTTGGAACCGCAGCTACGATGGGTTAGCGCCAACACCGCCAGACGGGAGTCAACAAACTGATACCCCAGCCGCCGGCCTAGCTTTGCAATCATGTCACTCACCGCTCACGACCTACATACTGCTCTTTAAAGCTGACCACGGCATCGACGTTCATAAAGATCGGGATCCGCACTTCGTAAGCGATATCCATTAACACATCGCCCTTGTCTTTGGTGATGGTCATAAACTCCTTAGGCAGATTCATGTTATTGATACTCAGTTTTTTATTCAGACTGCTTTTGATTTCAGCCTTGGATCGGGCCATCAACTGCTGATCGCGCTGCGTGTCGGCCATAATCGATTTCAGGGTCTGATGGTCGGTATAGGCCGGTGCCAATTTAAACCCAACACTGACGAACACCCCCGCCACCAGTAAAAAAACTAACAGCCCCAGAAAAGACCAACCCGCCTGCCTGTGTGTCGAGTGCATCATCAAAACTCCCGCCCGATCTCAATCTACTGAATAGCGCCATTATTGCGAAAACTCGGCAATCCGCTCCATGACTCCCAATGCATCCAGATCGCAAACGCCTTGCCGACAATCAACTGCTCCGGGACAAAGCCCCAAAAGCGACTGTCGTTACTGTTATCACGGTTATCGCCCATCATAAAGTAGTGTCCAGCAGGGACGACCCACTGTTTAGCGGGTCGCGGTAGCGTCAGATCGTTATACAGCTGGTGCTCAATAGCGCCCAATTGCTCCGTCAGCAGCCGTTTCAGCGTGTGACCATCGGGCAGCTCTGCCAGCAGCTCCTGCGCCACCGGCTCGCCATTAATGATTAGCTGCTTATTGCGATACTCAATCACATCACCCGGCAAGCCGACCACGCGCTTGATATAGTTAATCCGCGGGTCATTGGGGTATTTAAACACCATCACATCGCCACGCAGAGGATCATTGAGCGCGACCACCTTGGTACCGATAACGGGCAACCGCAGGCCGTAGTGAAATTTATTGACCAGAATAAAGTCACCGATCTGTAACGTGGGCAGCATCGAGCCAGACGGGATCTGAAAAGGTTCTACTAAAAACGAACGCAGCACCAGCACCAGCGCCAGCACCGGAAAGAACGATTTGGAATACTCGACCAGAATCGGTTCCGGAGCCAACTTAGCCAGTGTCTCAGCGTCAAGCTCCGCTCCCGCCTGTGCCGCCGCATTCGCCAACAACGGCTTACGCTTAGGCGCCAGCACCAGGTTATCGAACAACCAGACCGCGCCGGTCACCGCCACAGCGATCACCAGTACTAACGAAAAATCGATATCCATCGCGTTAACTATCCATCTTCAATACAGCCAGGAAGGCTTCTTGAGGCACGGTAACGTTGCCCACCTGTTTCATCCGTTTCTTACCCGCTTTCTGCTTTTGCAGCAGCTTCTTCTTGCGGCTGATATCACCACCATAACACTTGGCGATGACGTTCTTACGCAGCGCCTTCACCGTGGTGCGAGAGATGATCTTGCCACCGATCGCCGCCTGAATCGCCACATCAAACATCTGCCGGGGAATCAGATCCTTCATCTTTTCGCATAACAACCGCCCCCGGGACGTGGCCTGATCTCGATGCATAATCACCGCCAGCGCGTCGACCCGCTCACTATTGATCAGAATATCCAGGCGCAGCAGATTGGCGGGCTGAAAGCGGATGAAGCTGTAGTCCAGCGAGGCATAGCCACGGCTCACCGATTTCAGCTTATCGAAGAAGTCCATCACCACTTCACTCATCGGCAGCTCATAGGTAAGCGATACCTGGCTGGCCAGATACTTCAGATCTTTCTGTACGCCGCGCTTTTGAATACATAGGGTGATCACCGCTCCCAGATACTCTTTTGGCATCAGCATATTGGCTTCAACGATCGGCTCGCGCATCTCTTTGATCGAACCAAAGTCAGGCAACTTGGAAGGACTATCAACAGAGATCACTTCGCCAGAATCCAACTCAACCTCGTAGACCACCGTCGGTGCGCTGGTGATCAGATCCAGATCGTACTCACGCTCGAGTCGTTCCTGAATGATCTCCATGTGCAGCAGCCCTAAGAATCCGCAGCGGAAACCAAAACCCAGGGCGTCGGAGCTTTCAGGCTCGTAAAACAGCGAGGCATCATTCAGGGTCAACTTGCTCAGCGCATCACGGAAATCTTCATAATCATCGGAGCTAACCGGGAACATGCCAGCGTAGACCTGCGGTTTAACGCGCTTAAAACCCTTCAGCATCTCGACATTGGGAGTCTTGCTGTGGGTCAGCGTATCGCCGACCGGCGCACCCTGAATCTCTTTGATACCGGCGACGATGTAGCCTACTTCGCCTGCTTTCAAGACCTCTGTGGGTAGCCGCTTGGGGGTAAACACCCCGACATCATCGACCTGATAGCTCTGCTGGGTAGACTTGACCAGAATCTTATCTTTCTTACGCAGGGTGCCCTGCATCACTCGAACCAGCGACACAACACCTAGGTAGTTATCAAACCAGGAGTCGATAATCAGCGCCTGCAACGGCGCATCCACATCACCCACCGGAGGCGGAATCAGCTCGATCAGTTGCTCCAACGCATCCTCGACCCCCATCCCGCTCTTGGCGCTGACCGCCACGGCATGCTGGGCATCGATACCGATCACCTCTTCGATCTCCTGTTTGACCCGCTCCGGATCCGCCTGCGGCAGATCCATCTTGTTCAACACCGGCACGACCTCCAACCCCTGCTCTATCGCGGTGTAGCAGTTCGCAACCGACTGGGCCTCGACACCCTGAGCCGCATCGACGACCAACAGCGCACCTTCGCAGGCAGCCAAGGAGCGCGACACCTCGTAGGAGAAGTCTACATGGCCCGGGGTATCAATAAAGTTTAGCTGATAGGTCCTACCATCTTTGGCCTTATAATCCAGTGTGACACTCTGCGCCTTGATGGTAATGCCGCGCTCGCGCTCGATATCCATCGAATCGAGTACCTGCGCCGCCATCTCACGGTCACTAAGGCCGCCACAAATCTGAATAAAACGGTCCGCCAGAGTCGACTTGCCGTGATCGATGTGGGCAATGATAGAAAAATTTCGGATATGACTGAGGTCACTCAAAGCAGTAGCACCTAGACGCCCATAAAGAGCTGGAAAATAAAGCGCGCAATTCTAGCCTATTTTCAACCACAGAGCCATTCGAGAACACCCCGCTCACTATACAAAAAGGGCGCCTCGGCGCCCTTTTTATAACTGCATCCCAGCTGCAGACCATCGCTCAGGCCTGACGTTAAGGCTTAACCTTGAGAGGCAAAAACAGTGGACTACCACGGCGTACAATACGCATCGGCACCGCCTTTCCCCGAGGTAGACCTCTAGACACCTCGGTAAAATCCTCTATATTCTCGATAGCACGACCATTGAGCATGGTGATCACATCCCCCACGACCAACCCTGCATCCGCACCAGGGCCAGACAGCACCTCGCGAACCACTACCCCGCCACTCAGACGCCACTGCTCAGCGCGCTCGGGCTCTAGCGCAGCGACACCTATATTGAGCGGATTACTCTCTGCCCGAGGCGCAACAGCACCGGACTCGACCAGCGCCCCCTCTTCAGGCAGCACGCCAACGGTTAACGCTATAGTTTTATTGCGACCATTACGCACCAGATCGAGCTCGACCGTTTTCCCCGGAACAACCCGCCCCACCAACTGCGGCAGCTCCGCAGAACGCTCAACGGGCTCACCGTTAAAGCTAACAATGATATCGCCCTCCTGCAGCTCAGCCGCTTGCGCTGGGCTAGCAGGCAGGACTTTTGCCACCAGCGCACCCTTGGGCCGATCCAGACCAAAGGACTCGGCCAGATCACGGTTCACCTCTTGAATAATGACCCCTAGCCAGCCCCGAGCCACATGGCCATTGAGCTTCAGCTGCTCAACGACCTCCATCGCCATGGTCATAGGTATCGCGAATGACAACCCCATAAACCCACCCGAACGGGTATAGATCTGCGAATTAATGCCGACCACCTCACCCTCCAGGTTAAACAGGGGCCCGCCCGAGTTACCCGGATTAATAGCCACATCCGTTTGAATAAAGGGCACATAGTTCTCATTCGCCAGACTCCGCCCGGTCGCACTGACAATACCGGCCGTCACGCTCTGATCAAAACCAAAGGGCGAACCGATCGCCAGCACCCACTCGCCCGCTTTGAGCTTGTCGGAGTCACCGATCTTCACCACCGGAAGCGCATCGGCACTAAGTTTTAGCAACGCCAGGTCGGAACGCGGATCGCTACCCACCAACTCAGCGACCAGCTCACGGCGATCGCTAAGCCGCACCAGAATACTCTCAGCACCCTTGACCACATGATGATTGGTCAACACATAGCCATCGGCAGAGATAATAAAACCCGACCCTAGCGACTGTGGATGACTGCGGCGCGGTTGCCGGTCATGCTCACGCCCCTCAAAGCCACGCTCGCCAAAAAAATGTTTGAAAATGTCTGGTAGCTGCTCCTGACCAGCCGAAGGCGCCGATTCTTTACCGTCGGCGGCACGCAACGTGCTGATATTGACAATCGCTGGCGAAGCCTGCTCAACCAGCTCGGTAAAATCCGGCAGCATGGCTGCCAAGGCTACATTACTGGATAACAGCAACCCCAACAGCACCGCGGAAAACTTCGAATAAGCGCTAAGATTCATCAACTTCACCTTAGATACAGGATTTACACACCAACACTATGATCTCTTCAGACCCACAATCTGTGACCGATAACGGCTGCTCTGCCGATCCCTGCGACTCCACCAGCGCACAACCGCAAACCCCGACAACAACCCTAGCAGCCCCGCCAAGACCACTATAGATTCAACAACGCCAGCCATCTCCGCCAGCGCCGCACCCAGAATCAACCCGAACAGCGGCAGCAGATACATCATGGCCGAGGCTTGTAAAAACGAGGCCTCCTCCATACCCAGCTCAACCATATCGCCAGGCTGAAGATGTAGCTGATAGGGATTGGCCGATACCACCTGAAAACGCTGTCCCTGGCCCATTTCGGCCAGTAACTTCTGACCACAACCCGATTTTGCTTGACAGCTTGAACAGGTGCTAAGACGCACTGTCTCGACACGCACTCCGTCCGCTTCAACTGCAATTACCCGACCCTGTTCCGTTAACATACTAATTACTCATTTTTTAGTGCTACCGAGGAGGCGATCCGATCGGCAATCATAAAGGGCACGTCACCCACGACAGTAACAAACTGATCATCGACCCGTTTGCCGACAGCAACGGTATCGCCCGACTGAATCGCACCGGGGCTGGCTTTTTTGGAGACGAAGGGCTGTACCGAGACCGAAACATAGGCCTGGCCATTGGAATACAACAGCACCTCAGAGTCATTTAAGCGATCATGCTCGACCACCTTAAACCCCTCTGGCATCCACTCCACCAGCCAGCGCATGGGATTATTATTGGTTAAGGCACGGTGCTGATCAATATAGTACTCCATCGACGAGGACAACCGAATCACGTCCGCCTGCGGCAGCGGAGACGCTATCGCCGGGCGTTCGCCGTACTGCACCGACATGACGCTTGAATACGCCGGCCTAGGGCCTGACAGCACAATCGGCGGCACCGCCACCTCGGCCACACTGCCACTCTGTACATTACTACCCTGCACAGCGTCATCCTGATAGGTCTGCGCGCCGAAAATAATCATCATGGTCACCGATGCCGCAATAGCTATGCTCCCCAGTGGGCGCCAGTGCAACCCAGCACTCGACTTCGGGGGTTGCCGATACTCGGGGGCCTGTTCAAGCTCAACCATCACCTGCGCACTGAGATCAAGCACCGGCTGCCGCGGAGTGTCGCGCTTGAGGATCGAGCGCGCCAAGTGATACCTTGACCAAACCTCCGCCGTAGAGGTGTCTAATTGTTTGAGGGTGTTACGAAGCTCGAACTCTCCGGCCTCATCGTCCATCAATGCAGACAGAGACTCTTTTATCCTATCGCTCATTTACCACCTCTACTGAAGGCCTGTACTTCATTGCTAACTCGATACCAGAAAACAGCAACGCTCGACTACAGCATACCGCTTACTGCTAATAGCGGCTGCAATGAACGTTCTGCCATCAATTGAGCAGCGGAGCTATCACCTTATCGAGCGCTTCTCGTGCTCGGAATATCCGCGAACGCACGGTACCCACCGGACAACTCATCACCTGAGCGATATCCTCATAACTCATCCCCTCAAACTCTCGTAGCGTCAGCGCTGTGCGTAAGTCCTCGGGAAGGCGCTCTAAAGCCTGAAATACTGCCTGCTCAAGCTCCTGCTTGTGCAGATGACTCTCTGGTGTTTCGATTTCATGAGACAACGTACTATCGAAAAACTCAGCATCGTCAACACTGACATCCACATCCGGTGGACGCCGCCCCTTAGCAACCAGGTGGTTTTTAGCCGTATTGATCGCTATTCGGTACATCCAGGTATAAAACGCACTATCACCACGAAAATTCGGTAGCGCCCGATACGCTTTAATAAAAGCCTCCTGAGCCACATCCATCGCTTCGTGATGATCATATACATAGCGACCAATCAAGCCGATGATTTTATGCTGGTACTTTTTCACCAGCAGATCAAAGCCACGCTTGTCACCTTGCTGCACACGTTCGACCAACTGCTGATCAGTCGGTTCATTTTTTGCTGTTGACAATCCGTTGAGCCCTTATAACCAGGTAATGAATAATCCGGCTAAACTACCGCGTAGCCCTTACTAATACAACCGAGCTACCAGAGCCCTCCTCTTTCCTGCCGAAACAGCTACTGAATAGGAACGCAACGACCGCAGTTAGTTCCAAAGTGGTACCAGCATTATTTTTGAGTGTGCTATGCTTCCCACCGCCCTTTAAAGAGGGAGTTTGAGGCGTGCCAAGCATTGGCACTATGTAATCCACGCTAGCGCCGCAGCATATTCACAGCTAGCAGGCCTTTGAGTTTGGGTGTAAATGAGCAAACAGCTACATTTCGATGTTCTTGTAATCGGCAGTGGCGCCGCAGGTCTGACCTTAGCGCTAAAGTTAGCGACCGATGCCCGCATCGCGGTATTAAGCAAAGGTAGCCTTACCTCAGGGTCGACCTACCGAGCCCAAGGCGGTATCGCAGCGGTCTACGACCCCCAAGACTCAACTTTAAACCACATTCAAGACACGCTCACCGCGGGCGGCGATCTCAGCCACCTCGACGCCGTTGAGTTTACCGTCAACAATGGCAAAGCCAGCATCGACTGGTTGATCGAGCAGGGCGTCCCGTTTACTCGCGACACCCGCAACGCAGCACTACACCTGACTAAAGAGGGTGGCCATAGCCATCGCCGAGTGGTGCATGCCAGCGACGCTACCGGCAAGGCGGTCTCTGAAACACTGCTACAACAAGCCACCAAACACAGCAATATCACCCTGCTACCCAACTCCATCGCCATCGATCTGATCACCCACCACAAACTTCGTCTGGCAGACAATCGCTGTGTCGGCGCCTATGTATTAGATCAGCAAAGCGGTCACATACAAACGCTGCTGGCCTCGTTCATCGTCCTGGCGACCGGCGGCGCCAGTAAAGCTTACCTTTACACCAGCAACCCCGACGGCTCATCCGGTGACGGCATTGCCATGGCTTGGCGAGCGGGCTGCCGAGTGGCTAATCTGGAGTTCAACCAGTTCCACCCGACCTGCCTCTACCATCCACAAGCTAAATCATTCCTGATCTCCGAAGCCGTTCGCGGGGAAGGCGGACACCTGTTGCTGCCTGACGGCTCCCGCTTTATGCAGCGCTACGACCCACGTAAAGAGCTAGCACCCAGGGATATCGTGGCTCGCGCTATCGACCATGAGATGAAACGCCTAGGCTGCGACTGCCTATATCTGAACATCTCCCACAAACCCAGCGAATTTATCCGCAGTCACTTCCCTACTATTTATGCCAAGTGCATGGAATATGGTATCGACATTACCCGTGACCCGATCCCCGTGGTTCCCGCAGCCCACTACACTTGTGGCGGCGTCATCACCAACAATCACGGACAAACCGATATCCCCGGCCTGTACGCCATCGGCGAAACCGCCTTTACCGGCCTTCACGGAGCCAACCGCCTGGCCAGCAACTCGCTATTGGAATGCCTGGTATACGGCATGTCTGCTGCAGCCCATATCCGCTCAAAACTAGATCAACAACCCCCCCCCCCCAGCACGCCATTTTGGGACGAGAGCCAGGTCACAGATTCCGATGAAGACGTGGTGATATCGCATAACTGGGACGAACTACGGCGATTCATGTGGGATTACGTGGGCATTGTACGCACCAAAAAGCGCCTTCAGCGCGCACTGAACAGAGTCACGCTATTGCAGCAAGAGATCTCTGACTACTACAGCAACTACAAGATCAGCAAAGACCTGCTCGAACTGAGAAACCTGGCCATCGTGGCGGAACTGATTATCCGCTCGGCTATGCAGCGCAAAGAGAGCCGAGGCCTGCACCACACTCTTAACTACCCGCAGCAACTGCCCGAGCATCGAGATACCATACTGACACCGATCAATTTCGACTGGCGCATGTCTGGAGCAATTGCACCCGCAATCGACGAATAGCCTGCGCGGATAAAGGCTCACCTAGCAACCACGCATTCAGAAAAGAGCGCCGATCCGCGGCAGGCGAAATAACTTGAAAGCGTAATAAGGTGATCCAGCCATACAGGCGACATCCCGGCGCAGGACGGACCTCAAACTCCGCACCGTCTGTTAGTCGCACAAACCACGACAGCTCGGTCCAGCGAATCTCCCGAATCGAGCGCGGATGGCGATGAAACACATAACGACGCAATAGATAAGCCACCTGCCAGACGATAAGCCCCAGCAACAACCCTGTTAAGACTAGCGGCAGCGCACTAACCAGCGTTGCCGCTACAGCCAACAGATGAATAACGACGACCACCCCAGCCAGCGGATAGGACGCCCGCAATAGCAGTCGGTCAGGCCGGAACATCTGCCAGAATCAGATCGACCATCCGTTTAAACTGCGGATCTTCTGGAGTCGCGCTACGCATAAACCAGCTGAACAGGTCTTGATCCTCCTCTGCAATCAAGCGTTCAAATAACTGCTGATCCTCCAGGGCCAAAGCAGCAAACCGTCCCTCTAAAAACGGAATCAGCAACACATCCAGCTCCAGCATTCCTCGCCGACAGTGCCAACGCAGACGATTAATATCGGTTTCACTGTACATCAACCCAACTCCTCCGTGCAGATAAATGAGCGCGGATCATACCACAATCCACCGAACTACCACCGTTAACAAAAAACCTCAAACTAGGCATTTATCCTAGAGCAAAATGCCCCATCAGGCCCTACAATGAAGTCGTAATCGAGAAGGGCGAAAGGAGTCGCCAACAGCAACGGAGTGCTGTTTATTTCTCAGAAACACAGGGATACGTGTTACAGCAGGGATTGCTGGAAACAGGGCCTCAGACGGAATGTCGAGAGGCCCTTTCTTTTATACCGCTATACACTCAGACAGCCGATAGCCGACCTAAGCGCCATTAGCCTGAATATTGAGTTCAACCCGACGATTTTGAGCACGTCCCTGCACCGATCCGTTATCAGCAACAGGATAACGCTCTCCCCATCCCCGACTCTGCAACCGAGAACTCATGATCCCTACACTGGACAGATAGCCTTTAACACGATCTGCACGCGCCTCTGATAAATGCTGATTAGATTCAAAACTACCCTGGCTATCGGTATAACCGTCGATCAACAACTGGGTCTTATCAAATTTTTTCAGCACCTTCGATACCGAATCTAACACTGGGATAAAGCTGCGCTGCAAAACAGTCGAGCCGCTGTCAAAAGTGATATTGCCGGGCATGATCAACCGCAGATCATCTCCATGGCGCTCAACCTGCACCCCAGTGCCCTGTAGCTCCTGCCGTAGCAATGCCTCTTGTTGATCCATGTAGTAACCGACGCCGCCACCCAGCGCACCACCGACCAGCGCTCCCGTTAATGCGCCTTTTTTTCGATCGCTCTTGGAGCTGACGGCAGCGCCGAGTACGGCCCCCGTCACCGCACCAATACCGGCACCGGTGGTGGTACTGCCAACCTTCGACTCGCCGGTGTAAGGATCCATGGTTTGACAGCCACCGATCAATAATAACGCCAAACTTGCAACCCCAATTTTTTTCATACCCAAACCCCTTGATTGACCGCTAGAGCACAAAAAAACAACAGCCCGACCGCCGATAAACATCATTTAGCTAGCAACCTAGCTATTCTACTTATAAAATGCCTGCTTGCCATCAGCTCTACCACCACGCCCAAGGAGTTATTGTTGTCCAATCTACCTGTAATCATCGGCTTCGGCGGAGTCAACCCAGCCGGAAGATCCTCATTCCATCATGCATACCGCCGCTTGATACTGGAAAAGATCTCCCCTAGCGATGCACAGGCCACACTGCTCGGCTTAGCCACATTAATGGGCGAGATCCATTTTAGTAACGGCAAACTACTAGATAGATCCGGCACTGAGGTGGATCTACGGCAGCTAGATAGTCACTTTAAACCTCTGCTACTGAACAACACCTTAATTCGTAAGATTCATCCCGATTGGTTTGATATCGATAAGGTGACCTTCAACCGCCCAGCACAGCTCAATACTCCGCAGGGCAGCCAACACTTCATCATCAACAAACGCCAACTGCCCAACAGGCTCCCCAGCAACTGGACGATTACCGATCAAGGCCAAGGCACGGTTACCGTTGAGGTCAAGGGCAGCCTGGATGCCATACTGCCCGATTTCAAAGCATCCTCCGTGCGTGCGGCCGGCCAGCTACCCACAGGATTCCGGCCCGGAACCCTATACCAGTCTCGTAATCACCCACGTAATTTACAGATGACGGTCTACAGCGCGTCCGATGCTATTAGCAGCATGGGGATCAGCTGGGAGCAGATCCGCGATCGCCTCTCTCCTGACCAAGTGGCGGTCTATGCCGGCAACTCTATCGGTCAGCTAGATGATGAAGGTTTCGGCGGCATGCTTAAGTCACCTTCGATTGGCAAGCGCACCACATCCAAGCAGATGCCGCTGGGCTACGGGCAGATGCCCGCAGACTTCGTCAACGCCTATCTACTGGGTAGCTTAGGCAGCACAGGATCCTCACTCGGCGCCTGCGCGACCTTTCTCTACAACCTCAGAAGCGGTGTCGACGATATCCGCAGCGGTCGACGCAAGCTCGTTCTGGTCGGCAGCAGTGATACCCCCATTACCCCAGAGGTCATCGAAGGCTTTCGCGCCATGGGTGCCTTGGCTGAAGACAAGAGCTTGATGGCGCTCGATGGAAAATCGCAACTGAGCGATAACGACCTGCGCAACAGCTCGCGGCCGTTCGCAAAAAACTGCGGCTTCACCATGGGTGAGTCGTCACAATTTGTAGTGCTCTGCGATGATAGCTTGGCATTAGAGCTTGGCGCACAGATCTTCGGCGCCGTACCCGAGGTGTTCGTTAACGCCGACGGCCACAAAAAGTCTATCTCCGCGCCCGGAGTAGGCAACTATATCACCCTGGCGAAATCTGCCGCACTCATTCAAAGCATGCTCGGCGAACAGTCGCTGCGTCAGCGCAGTTACGTTCAAGCCCACGGCACCAGCACCCCTCAGAACCGCGTAACCGAGTCTCATGTTATCAACCAGACGGCCAAAGCCTTTGCTATCGACAACTGGATTGTTAGCGCGCTCAAATGCTATATCGGACACTCGCAGGGCAGCGCCGGGGGCGATCAACTCTCGCTGTCACTGGGAACCTGGGCCTATGGGTATATCCCGGGGATCAGCACGCTGGATGCTATAGCCGATGATGTGCACCACTCCAATCTACGATTTGAACAACAGCACATCGAGGTAGGGATCGAAGGGATGGACAGCGTCCTGCTGAACTCGAAGGGCTTTGGCGGCAACAACGCCAGCGCTCCGATACTGTCACCGCAGATCAGCACTCGAATGCTGGAACGCAAGCACGGTAAAAAGGCGATGACCGAGTACTATCACCGTCGTGAAGAGGTCCGGCAAACTGCAGCCGAATACGACCAGGAGGCCTGCCAAGGGCAAGCACGACCCACCTACCTATTCGGTCACAATGTCTTGGAAGGCGATCAGCTCGACATCAGCTCCACAAAAATCAGCATCCCAGGTTACAGCCAACCGATCAGCCTAGAGATAGACAATCCGTTCAAGGATATGTGCTGAGCAGCCTCGATCTGGTGACAGCGGGGCTCACAACGAGCCCTAGCTAGACTCATTATCTGGATCACTCATCGACAACAGACCGAGCACCGACTCGCTGTTACGCCACAGCCGCTCAGACAGCTGCTCCGCGGTGCCGCCGAACAGCTCCAACAACTGCGCAAAAATATGCGGCAGGTAATCAGGACGATTAAGCATCCCTTGCCGGCCTGCCAGCGGCATGTCCGGGGCATCCGTTTCCAACACCCAGTGATCCGGCCCTAATTGCTGCAGAGTGCGCCTTAACTTTTTGGCGCGCGGATACGTGACCCCGCCCCCAACGCCCAGTTTAAAACCCCGCTCAATGTAGTGTTCTGCTTGCTGCAGACTCCCAGAAAAAGCATGGACGATTCCACCGCAGTCAAAGCCCCCCTGGCGCAGCTGATGCAGCACCTGATCATGCGCTTTCCTGACATGCAGCAACACCGGCAACCGATATTTTTTTGCCAATAGCAGCTGCCGAGAGAACAACAACGCCTGGAGCTCTTTATTGGCATCAGCACGCCAAAAATCAAGCCCGATCTCGCCAAGCGCCACCAGCGACTGCTGCTGCAGCAACCGCTCCAGCTGTAGCAGATGGCCCTGTTGATACTGATCGATAAAACAGGGATGCAACCCTAGCGCAGGCTTAAGCAGCAACGCTCCAGAGACGCTATCCTGCGCACATAACCGCAACACTCGCGGCCAGTGCTGGGCAACAACACCTGGGACCACAATAGCCGCAACACCCCGAGCGACACAGCTAGACAGCAACGCATCCCTAACTGTATCGAATTCAGGAAAGTCCAGGTGGCAGTGGGTATCGCAGAGCCGAACAGGTGACATCAGCAGCCATCCCTTTTACAGGCAGTGGCATCGAGACGCCAGATGATGAGTAGCTCGAGGATCAGAAAAGTCACTACCACTGCCCGTCACCCGTGGCCCTAATAACTGCAGAATACCATAGCAACCGACAAGCGCCGATCAATAGCGGCGCCTGCGCCTTAAAGAGCTTAACTGCGGACCGATGGAACCTCTTGACTGCGATAGATAGCACGGATCATCCACACCAGCGCCCCAGCCAAAGACAACAGCATACCGGGAATCAAACCATACAGCCCAGGGACCTGTGAAACAAAAACCAAGCCTAGTGCCAGATAGATAAAGGGCAGATATTCGTAAACCACCTCTGGAAACTGAATCATGTTTTTTCTGTTCTCCACCCGGTACTTGGAGTTTGTGCGACGATAGGCCGAGCGCGCCACCCACACTAGGGCTCCGGCTGTATAGAACATAGCGGTAGACAGATAGACCAGCGGGCTGCCAAAAGAGGAAAAGCTCTCCATAACGTAGAGAGTAACGCCAGTCGTTATATATAAATAGGGCAACAACTCATATACAGGTTTATGGATATACAAAATAAACCTCCCACCCTATCCAGGCAACTCATCTCGGCATCCATGACCCGTTATCCACCAACAGCTCATACGCTTGCCCCCCTTTTTTTCAAGGCCCCCACAAGCAAATGCAAAATTCGCACCATCAGCCTAAATCATTAGTAAACAACGCATTGCACTAGCAAAAAACACTCACCTGGCTTGAATGTAAAAAAGACTGACATCTTTAATAACAGCGTGCCTGTTAGATAACAAAAAGCCCGCGAAGTGCGGGCCTTGGCAGACAATGCGGTGATTAATGCTCGCGCGTCGCACGGAAGCTGATTTTAGGCCAGCGCTCTTCAGTTAACGACAGATTGACCCGACTGGGGGCCAGATAGGTCAACAAACCACCGCCATCCAGAGAAAGATTATCGTGTCCCTTGCGCTTAAACTCTTCTAACATCTTGTCATCGGCGCACTCGACCCAGCGCGCGGTCTGTACCGATACCGACTCGTACAGACACTCCACCTTGTATTCATCCTTGAGTCGAAACACCACCACCTCGAACTGCAGCTGCCCTACCGCTCCGAGCACCAGGCTGTTATTTTTCATCGGCATAAACAACTGCACAGCCCCCTCTTCCGATAGTTGCTGCAGTCCTTTTTGCAACTGTTTCATCTTCAACGGATCTTGCGGTCGTACTGCACGAAACATCTCTGGGGCAAAATGTGGAATACCGGTGTATTTCAACGCCTCGCCTTCGGTAAAGGTATCACCGATCTGGATGGTGCCGTGGTTATGCAGGCCGATAATATCGCCTGACCATGCCTGCTCGACACTCGAGCGATCACCCGCCAAAAAGGTCACCGCATCGGCGATCCGCACATCCTTGCCGATCCGGCAATGGCGCATCTTCATCCCTTGGGTATAACTGCCCGAGCAGATCCGCATAAAGGCGATCCGGTCACGGTGCTTAGGATCCATATTAGCTTGTATTTTAAAAATAAAGCCGGAGAAACCCTCTTCATCAGCGGCCACTTGACGCTCTAGGGTCGCACGAGCGATCGGCGCCGGTGCCCAGGCCACAAAATCGTTCAGCATCTCCCTAACACCGAAATTGCCCAGCGCGGTGCCAAAAAATACCGGGGTCAGTTTTCCCGCCAGAAATGCATCCTGGTCGTAGCCATGACTGGCCCCTCGCACCAACTCAATCTCGTCGCAGAAATCTTCATACAGATCGCCCAGATAAGCCTTGGCTTCGGCGCTAGCCAACCCCTGGATCTGCTCATCTTCATGCAGCAAACTACCCTGACCCTGCTTATATTTAACAATAATATCGGTATAGAGGTTATACACGCCGCGAAACGATCTACCCATATCGATCGGCCAATTAATCGGTGCAGCGCGAATCTTCAATACCTCCTCGATCTCATCCAATAGTTCGATCGGATCGCGGATATCGCGGTCGAGTTTATTGACGAAAGAGAAGATCGGCGTATCCCGCAACCGACAGACATCCATTAATTTGATCGTCCGCGCCTCGACCCCCTTGGCGCCATCCACCACCATCAACGCCGAATCCACCGCCGTCAGCGTACGGTAGGTATCCTCAGAAAAATCTTCGTGACCCGGGGTGTCTAACAAATTCACGATGCAGTCGTTATAGGGAAACTGCATCACCGAGGAGGTGATCGAAATCCCCCGCTCCTGCTCCATTGACATCCAGTCAGAGGTCGCGTGACGATCACTCTTACGCCCCTTTACCGTTCCGGCTTTCTGGATCAGCTGCCCGAGCAGCAGCAATTTTTCCGTGATCGTGGTTTTACCGGCATCGGGGTGCGAGATAATGGCAAACGTACGCCGATTAGCGACCTGCTTAGCAATTTTGGACATAGCGACTTCTACGTTGGAGCTAACGAAACGGCGGGTCTACACCCGCGCGAAAAAATGGCCTGCAGTATAGCGCGTCGCAAACCAGACTGCAGCAGATCCGACCCAGACGCGGCGCGAACCCCTAAACGGCATTAAATCGCCCAAAAACTAACCACTCAGCATTGTACCGACGCCCACAGGCTGTATAATTTGCCGCCTCTTAATACCCCTCTGCATGCGCAATGCCATCTGTATCGCTACCGAAGCCCCCTTCATCGGGTCTCAGTTCGTACAGCACCCGAGCGCCATGGCCTGGGGATCCTGCGTAAAAAACCGAGGCTTTGCATGTTCAACCTGGTGGTAAACCGCACCCAAAATATTAAAAACGATCTACTCTCAGGCCTGACAGTCGCCTTGGCGTTGGTACCCGAAGCGGTCGCTTTTGCCTTCGTGGCGGGCGTAGAACCGCTCGTCGGACTTTACGCCGCCTTCATGGTGGGCTTAATTACCGCCATTATGGGTGGACGCCCAGGGATGATCTCCGGTGCCACCGGCGCCTTAGCCGTGGTGATGGTGGCGTTGGTCGCCGATCACGGGGTGCAGTATCTGTTTGCCACAGTGGTGTTAATGGGGACTCTTCAGGTCGGCGCAGGCGTGCTACGGCTCGGCAAGTTCATCCGTATCGTCCCTCATCCAGTGATGCTCGGCTTTGTCAACGGCCTGGCGATTGTAATTTTCCTAGCGCAACTAAGCCAATTCAAATTTATCGATGCCACGGGCCAACTGCAATGGCTACAGGGTAATGCGATGTACATTATGCTGGGACTGATCGCCCTGACCATGGTCATCATCCAGTTCCTCCCCAAACTCACCAAAGCGATACCTGCGTCCCTGGCCGCCATCCTGACCGTCACTCTGGCGGTGACCTTCGGCGGCCTGGATACCAAGACCGTGGGTGATGTCGCCTCCATTGCTGGCGGCCTGCCAAGTTTTGCCATTCCATCGGTACCCTTCAATCTGGACACACTGCTCATCATCCTGCCCTACGCGGTGATCCTTGCCGCCATCGGCCTGATCGAATCACTGCTGACCCTCAGCCTGATCGACGAGATCACCAACACCCGTGGTCAGGGTAATAAAGAGTGTGTCGGCCAGGGAACCGCTAATATCGTCACCGGATTTTTCGGTGGCATGGGCGGCTGCGCCATGATCGGTCAAAGCATGATCAACATTAATTCCGGCGGGCGTGGACGCTTATCAGGTATCACCGCCGCGCTCAGCCTGCTGGCCTTTATCCTGTTCGCAGCGGATCTGATCGAGCAGATCCCCGTTGCCGCCCTGATCGGGGTGATGTTTATGGTGGTACTGGGCACATTCGAGTGGTCCAGCTTTCGGATTATACGTAAGATTCCCAAGGCCGATGCCTTTGTATTGATACTGGTGTCCGGCGTCACCGTGGTGACCGACCTGGCGATCGCCGTTATCGTCGGCGTCATCGTCTCAGCTCTGGTATTTGCCTGGCAGCACGCCAAGCATATCCGCGTGGTCACCAGTATGGAGGGCGCAACCAAGGTGTATCGACTCCACGGTCCGATCTTTTTCGGTTCGGTGAATAACTTTCTTGAGTTGTTTGATCCCGGTAACGACCCAGACGATATTGTCATCGAATTTCAATATTCTCGGGTATCCGATCACTCGGGACTGGAGGCGATCGATACCCTGGCCGAGCGCTATATTAAAGCGGGCAAGAAACTGCACTTGCGCCATCTGAGCCCCGAGTGCCTAACCCTGCTTAAAAAAGCGGGCAGCATGGTCGAGATCAACGCCGGCGAAGATCCCCGCTATCGAATCGCTACCGACACCCTAGACGGCTAAGCCAACTGTCAGAGCGGCTTAGAAGCCAGCTGACAAGCTGACTCTGGCCTTGATGGTAACCCAGCAACCGCACCGAATAGATGCCGTCGAGAACAGGTTATGGGGTTAAAAAATCGCTATTACGCATAACGATGGCATCCTCGGGTTCTACGCCATCCCGGTAATAACCCTTGCGGATAGCCACCGGCTCAAAGCCGCACTTGCGATACAGCGCCACAGCGGCAGCATTCGACTCGCGCACCTCCAAAAATAGGGCATCGGCCTGGTCGCGCGCTAACTGCTCGAAAAGTCGATGCAGTAATTGCTGACCCAGGCCACGCCTCTGATAAAAACCAGCAACGCCAAGGGTCAACAGATCGGCAACGCCGCCTCCGTGGCTAGCGACCAGGTAGCCAGCCAGCCGATCCTGCTGCATCGCCACCCAGATCCAGTAATTAACACGCAGGCCATTTTGCAGCTGGGCCAGGCTCCAGGGAACGCTAAACAACTGCCGCTCCAACAGTGCTATCTGCTGCAGATCAGATGCCACCGCATCACGAATATACACGTCTGGATCAGCGCCCATCCGCTAAGCTTCGCAGCGGTTGTAACTGCCGCCACAGCTCCGCTTTAAGTCCGGGCAACCGCAACACCTCATGCAGCCCATGACAGCACAACGTTGGCAGCTCTTGAGACTCGACCCATTGCCCTGAGGTGATCACCTGCTCGAGAGGCAGCAGATACTCGGCGGCCTGCGCGCCCATCAGCAGCAGCACGCGATGCCGATCCTGCCGCACCGCTGTCAGCTCGACCTGCAGCGCGTGCCGGGCAATCGGCGCCGACTGATCAAACCGAGCCTGCGGATCCAGCGGCCAGATAAATTCGCGCACCCCGTTCGTCAGTTGAGCATCACCGCCTAAGCCCACCGCCCTGACGACCGCATTCAACAACTGCTGATGCTGTCCCGACCAAGGCAGGTGTTGACTGATGGGCAGTTCGGTCACAACCAGGCAGTCGCTGTAGCTAATCATCGCCAACCTGAATCGAGGTACTGAAGCGGCGGTATTCGAAGGGACGGTGTTCGGAGTGACGGTGTTCAGAGCCGCAGTCGCAGAACTCACGGCGGCCAGGGATTCAGCAGCGCGGCTCGAGGCCATAGCGCCAGCAGCTTGCGTATCCAGCTCGGGGGGTGACGCGGTAGCGGCGACTGCCCCCTGCAGCAGTTGCCGCAACGGTGCTGGGTGAGGGCGACTATCCGCAGCGCCCCTGCCACGTTCGGCTGGATGCTGTGTTTCTGTATTCAGGCCAGCATCAACAGCTCTACGCTCAGGCGCTGCCGGCTTCAAACCCGAAGATCGGTCAGGCGCTGTCTGCTGCCAGCGCCAGAGCGGTGACGGCGCGGCACCCGGCAACGGCTGACGCGGCAGCCACAGAGTAACCCCCATCGCCGCCAAGTACTGTTGCCGAAGCTGTTGTTGCTCTGTGTCGATCACCGCTGTCCTTTAGCCCGTTTAATCCGCTCTGCAGCCCATCTGAGCCCGGCCTTAGACCTGCGGGTGGGGTTTTTCCACATGCGACAATAACAGGTTGGCCGCATTAAGATACGCCTTGGCCGAGGCGATCACGATATCGGTATCGGCGCCCAGGCCATTGACGATCCGCCCGCCTTTCTCCAAACGCACCGTCACCTCGCCTTGCGAGTCGGTACCGCTGGTGATGGCGTTAACCGAATACAGCTCCAGGCTTGCTTCGGTATGGACGATACTCTCGATCGCCTTGTAGGTCGCATCGACCGGCCCACTACCCGCAGAGGTGGCACTGACCTCCTGACTATCGACCATCACCACCACTTCGGCCACCGGGGTTTCGCCGGTTTGCGAGGTCACCTTTAATGAACTCAGACGGAACTTTTCATTAATCGCCTCACTCCGGGCACCGGAGACCAGCGCCTGCAGATCTTCATCAAAGATCTCATGTTTCTTGTCGGCCAGATCCTTGAATCGGGCAAAGGTCACATTCAATTCGGCATCGGTATCGAAGCTGATCCCGAGGTCATCCAGACGGGCGCGGAATGCGGCGCGGCCGGAATGCTTACCCAGCACCATCTTGTTGGCGTTCCAGCCCACATCCTGCGCGGTCATGATCTCGTAAGTCTCACGGTGCTTGAGCATCCCGTCCTGATGGATGCCCGACTCGTGCGCAAACGCATTGGCACCGACGATCGCCTTGTTAGGTTGCACCGGAAAGCCGGTAACGCCTGAGACCAACCGTGAACAGGGGACGATCTGGGTGGTATCGACATGGGTTTCCAAACCGAGAATATCTTTGCGCGTCCGCAGTGCCATCACCACCTCTTCCAGCGAGGCGTTACCCGCCCGCTCACCCAGGCCGTTGATGGTACATTCGATCTGTCTGGCGCCGTTGGAGACCGCCGCCAACGAGTTAGCCACCGCCAGCCCCAGATCGTTATGGCAGTGTACCGAGAAGATCGCCTTATCGGCGTTAGGCACCCGCGCCAGCAACTGAGCAATCGTGTGTCCAAACTCCTCTGGCACCGCATAGCCAACGGTATCGGGAATATTGATGGTCCGTGCGCCGGCGTTGATCACCTGCTCGATAATTCGACACATAAAATCCAGATCCGAACGGCTGGCATCCTCCAATGAGAACTCCACATCGTCGATCAGATTCCGCGCCCGCTTGACCGCATAGACCGCCTGCTCCACCACCTGATCGGGCTGCATCTGCAACTTATATTGCATATGGATCGGCGAGGTGGCGATAAAGGTATGAATCCGGCCAGAGTTGGCGTTGGCCAACGCCTCGCCTGCGCGGTCGATATCCAGATCCAGCGCCCGAGACAGCGAACAGATGGTGCTGTCTTGGATGGTATCTGCGATCAACTTAACCGCCGCAAAATCTCCTGGGCTGGCGACCGCAAAACCTGCTTCGATCACATCGACACGCATTTTTTCCAGTGCCTTGGCGATCCGCAGCTTTTCATCACGGGTCATGGACGCACCGGGACTCTGCTCGCCATCTCGCAAGGTGGTATCGAAAATAATAACGCGATTGTTGCTCATACTGTGACTCCACCAGGGCTAGAACGAAGCGCCCCAAAATCGATAAATTGAGAGTAAAAAGAGGGATCGATGATAAAAACGATAGGGACTGCCTAGGGCAGTCGCAGCAGCAACGGACGTGCAACCTGATACGCCACGCCCAACGCCGATGGAACCCCGGCGGCGGCAGTCATTCTGTGGCTGAAGGTGAATTGCATCTTGTCTCAACATCTAGGATAGGAATGGGGTCAATATTACCGCTAAAATAGTCGATTGCAAGCCTATACAGACTCCTAACACGCTATCCACCAGAGCCCTGCTATGATTCCGCAAAGCCCCCAGAGGTCAGACTTTGATCGCGACATCGACCGCAAGCGCACCTCCAGTCAAAAATGGGACAAATATGGCGAACGCGACATCCTGCCGATGTGGGTTGCCGATACCGACTTCCGCTCACCGCCGGCGATCATAGACGCCCTGCAGCGCCGGATAGAACACGGGGTGTTCGGTTACACCCTGACGCCCGCCGAACTGACCGAAGTGGTACTCGAGCGCCTACAACGACTCTATCACTGGGAGGTTGAGGCCGAAGCACTGGTGTGGCTCCCGGGCCTGGTATGTGGGCTGCATCTAGCCTGTCGCAGCGTCGGTACCTCGGGCACAGCCGTACTATCGCCCAGCCCCATCTACCCCCCTTTTATGAGCGCTCCGCGACTCTCTGATCGCCAGCTGATCTCGGTGCCGATGCGCCAATACGCGCAACGCTGGCTGATCGACTTTGAGGCGCTCCAGGCCGCCATCAGCGCCGACACCCGGCTACTGCTATTCTGTAATCCTCAGAACCCTGGCGGTAGCGTGTACCGTCGCCATGAACTCGAACAGTTGCTAGAGATCTGTCAGCGTCATGATCTGGTGCTCTGCTCCGACGAAATTCATTGCGACCTGCTACTCGAACCCGGTGTTCAGCACATCCCCGCGGCCTCCCTGGATCTCCAGGCCGCCCAACAAACCATCACCCTGATGGCACCCAGTAAAACCTTCAATATTGCCGGTTTAGGCTGCTCGTTAGCGATCATTCCCGATCCGCAGCTGCGCCAGCAGTTCAAGCGGATAAAACGCGGTATCGTTGCCGACGTCAATCTACTCGGCTATACCGCCACACTGGCCGCGTACCGTGATTGCGACGCCTGGAACCGCCAGCAGTGCGACTACCTGCGCGATAACCGCGACTACCTACTACGTGAAATCAATGCGATTGACGGCCTCAAGCTCGACCCCTTCGAAGCCACCTATCTAGCCTGGATCGATGTCTCGGCATTGCAACTTAAAAACCCTGCCGCTTTCTTTGAACAAGCCGGTGTAGGTATGTCGTCCGGCGCCGATTTTGGCGATAGTCGTTTTATGCGTATGAATTTTGGCTGCACCCGCAGCACCCTGGAGGAAGCGCTACGTCGCATCCGTCATGCACTTGAGCATCGGCCTTAGCCCGTATCGGTGCAGCCACTGGCTATTACAATGAGTAGAAACAACTGCCTGAAGGTCGAGAGCCCCGCGCGCGCTGATGTAAAGCTGTCCTGAAATAACCCGTCCCGCCCGGTTCAATGCCTTTGCGAGCACGGCAGCATCCGCTACCATGAGCCCTTCATCCGTTATCAGCCGCTGGATCGATGCTATGCCTATCAACACCATGCCTATCAATAACGACCTAGCTATTGCCCTGATCCTTGTCACCCTGCTCGCCACTGGCTGCACCCAGGAAACCCAGAACAAGCTCGGGCGGGCGGTGCAAAACTGGACCGGTACTAACGGGGTACTGGAGATCTATGCCGGCGATCAGCTGGTAAAACGGTTTCTAGAGATCGATAAACTGTCCACCGCGACGGGCAGCCATGACGACAACCTTAGGCCCTACCGATTCGGTTATGGCATCCTCGACACCAACCTCAACGGCCGCAAAGACGCCGGCGAAAGCAAGGTCTACTTCGAATTCAGTGACTACTCCACCCCCTATGTCTTCTTTGAGCAGCCCAAGTGAACGGCTCGCTGTCATTGATGCTGATCGCCGTACTGGGTGGCCTGGCCGTTACCCTACAGGGGCAGATGATGGGGCTGATGGATCGCAGCCTGGGCACACTCGAGAGCGTCTTTATCACCTATATTACAGGAGGCCTCCTCATCGCCCTGCTGATGCTGTACTACCGTGGCGGCAACTTGGGCCAGTGGCAGCAGCTACCCTGGTGGGTATTCAGTTCCGGGATCTTCGGCTTGGTGATCGTCGCCTCTATCGGTTACAGCATATCCCGGATGGGGATGGTCGCCGCCTTTATGCTAATCGTTACTGTGCAGTTTATCTCGGCCGCACTGGTCGATCATTTCGGCTGGATGGGCGCCGAGATCCGCCAACTCGATAGCAACAAATTACTCGGTATGGGGGCCATGCTGCTGGGAGTCTGGCTAACGCTACGCTAGCCATCGACCTGCTCTTTACTCTGCAGCCAGATCGGCAAAGGCATCGCGGGTCAGGTTTTCGATCCCCTCGGCTAGCACCTGGATATTATCTTCGATGCGAATGCCACCGTAGCAGCGCAGCTTATCTAGTTTCGACCAGTTCACCGCAGCGCCCTGCGGACTGGCCGCCAACGACGCCAACAACGGTTCGATAAAATACAATCCCGGCTCGATAGTCAGCACCATCCCCGGCTCTAACGTTCGCGTCAGCCGCAGCTGCGGATCGCTCTCAGGCGGTGCCAGCAGCCTGCCCGACGCATCGGCCTGACGCCCACCGGCATCGTGCACCAGGGTACCCAACAGATGCCCCAGCCCGTGCGGCATAAAGCTACGGGTGATACCCTGTTCCAAGATCACCTCTGGACTGAGTCGCACCAGCTCAAAACGCGCCAAAATCTCAGCCAGCTGCTGGTGACAAGACTGATTTAAGCTAATAAAGCTCTGCCCCGCCACAGCCTGCAGGCACAGCTGCTGCTGCGCCTGCTCCAGCGCCTCGATCAGCTCGCCAAACAGCCCACCCGCCGGAGTATGCTGGCGCGCCCCAGCGGCCACATAACTACGGCTGATATCGGCGGCATAGCCGTTGACCTGGGCACCGGCATCGAGCAACAGGCTATAACTCTTTTTCGGCCGCTGTTTGGATAGCTGCTGATAATGCAGCACCGCCGCATGCTCATTCAAGGCCACGATATTGCCGTAGGGCAGTTGTGACTCGCGTTGTCCGGTCGCAGCCAGATACGCCAGGTTGATACCGAACTCACCGTAGCCTTCGGCAAACGCCTCGGCGGCCGCCAAATGACCTTCCGCCGCCACCAGGCTGGCTTCGCGCAAACAAGTCAGTTCATACTCGGTTTTGATACCACAGGACCAATCTAACGCCGCCAACAATGCAGGGGGATTGATCTGAGTCATCCCCCACTGCTGCGCCAACTCGACCTCTTCGCCGATAAAGGCGATCCGCTCGGGCTGCTGAAGATCCTTACTCATCTGCGCCAGTGTTTCTATCTCCAGGATCTCCACGCAGCCGGTCCAAAATCCCTGTGGAGTGCCGACGCTCAGGTACCAGAAATCGGTCGACTTGTAATAATACAGGCGTGGCGGCTGCCCCGGGCGGATCAGTAGCGCGCAATTGGCATGCTGCGGCAGCGGTAGCCAACGACGAAAATAGGGGTTGGCCGTAAATGGCGCCTGCTGATCATCCCGAAACAGGGTTTTAGGGCTGCCGCTGAAGATCAGTAGCTGCTCCAGAGACTGTTCTGCCATCAGCGACTCGGCCAGCTGCAGCTGAGTGGCAAAATGGCTAGCAAATAGACGTTCTAAATCCACAGACAATAACCTCTTGATAAATAATTACATTATACAAAACAATTAGGTTAAGCATGACCCTAGCATCTCTACGACGACCCGAGGCGACGGCTAGACACTGCAGCCAGAGTACATCGTGATGCATTGAAGGATGATTACGCAACCGCTACAGGCGCATCAACGAAGCTAAGCTCAGGAGTGACTGCTGCAAGGTACCACCGGACAGCGGCCTTGCGGCTCCAGGGCAACAGGGCAACAGGGCAACAGGATCGACATTCTAAGCCCGCTTCGACTAGTCACTGGTGCGATCATCGGTAAAACGCATACTATTAATTCACGACCGATTTAGACGGATAATATTTCATGTTAAAAAGCCCTAAAAATAATATTCGCAATGGCTAATGAAGAATTCTTTTCTACACTTTATACACCTGTTTCGCATCCTCTCCCTATGCTGTGCCGCGATGTGATTGTCCCCCACTGAAAACCAACAGCTGTATTGTAGTAATGAGCGATTTTTGCACGAACCGGAATCTTGTTTCTGGCAAGGCAAAAGCGCACGGAATGAGGGAGTTTATACTTATAAATGACCGATTGAGTACGCTTTTAACGCCGCCAGACGGCAAGAGAACAATCGTGCAAAGGTCTCAATGGGCTTATGCCATACCTGAGGAATGGATCATGAAAAACAAGCAACCCGCGAACGGCGATTGGGCCGCACCACTACAATCCTTGATAGATATTGCTATGATCAACTTTACCGCCACCCAAAAAATCGCTGAATTGCAGTCTAACTTTGTCTCCTATCTACTGGACCAGAACCTCAAGCAGTTTCAGGCGATCTCCGATGCCAAGGACCCGCAGCGCGCACTTGAACTCCAGCTCGAGCTGATCAAAAAAGTCGACACTAGCTGGTGTAATCTGGCCGAGAAGGAGATAAAGACCGCCCGGGATGTACAGTGTTCGGTCAATAAAATACTGGAACAAAACATCCATATCCCTGAGATTTTTGAGCAGTTTAACAACGCGCTGCAGAAGCATTAACGCTTCTACCGGAGGCTGCCTAGCGTTGAGCTTAGCGATTCACAGGAGAGTACCCATGCACGCTTGCGAGTCCAGAGTTTCGAGTAACCTCGGGATCCAACCACAGCTCGACGCGCTCGATCCTTTTGGTATGCTTGATGCCTGTCAACAAGTGCAGCAGGCGTGGCTGAATCAGCCCCAGGCATTGTCCCAAAAACTGTTCGAACTAGGCTCTGGATTGGTAACCTTGCAGTGGCAGAACGCCTGCCAGCTGGCAGGAAGCAACCAATGCGATCTGGTACCGGCAGCTCACTACGATGAGCGTTTTCAGGACCCCATCTGGGAGCAAAATCCGTTTTTCGATCACCTCAAAGAGGTCTATCTGCTATATACCCATTGGCTCGAAGATGCCATCTATGCAACCCCGGAGCTGGCAGAACCCGCGCGCGCCAAGGCAGGATTTCAGGCCCGCCAGATCCTCAACGCGATCGCTCCTGGTAATTTCTTCTGGTCCAACCCCGCCGCGCTACAGCGCTGCCTCGAAACTGGGGGCTCAAGCCTGCTCGATGGAACGGCCAACCTGATCAGTGATATACAGCACGGTACCATCCGTATGGTCGACGAGAATGCGTTTAGCGTCGGTAAAAATCTGGCCACCACACCAGGAGCGGTGGTGCATCGCAATGCGCTGCTGGAGATGATTCAATATGCGCCCGCCACGGAGCAGGTGCATCAGCTGCCGATCGTGCTGGTGGCCCCCTGGATCAATAAATACTACATCCTCGATCTAACTCCGGCCAAGAGCCTGATCAACTACCTCCGCGAACAGGGGTTTACGGTATTTGTCACCAGCTGGAAGAATCCGGGGCCTGAACTGCGCGATGCCAGTCTGGACGATTACCTCTTCAAGGGGGTGCTGGAGACCGTCGAAGTCGCCCGGCAGATCTGCGATGGCGCGCAGGTACATCTGACCGGGTACTGTATCGGCGGTACGGCGGTCACGGCGCTGATGGCCTGGCTGAATAAATCCGATCCCAAAAACCTTCCTGTCGCCCACTGGTCGCTATTCACTACCCTGGTGGATTTTTCCAATCCAGGAGAGATCGGAGTGCTTATCGATGAGCCAGGTATCGCCTATCTAGAACAACGGATGGCGGAAACGGGCTTTCTAGAAGGTCAGGATATGGCCGACACCTTTCGCGCACTACGCTCCAACGGTTTGATCTGGCATCAATATATCCACAACTACCTATTAGGAAAGGACGCTCCTAAATTTGATATCCTGTACTGGAATACCGATTTCACTCGCATGCCTGCGGCGATGCACGCCTTTTATTTGCGCGAGTTCTACCTCAACAACCGTCTAGCCCAACAGAACAGCCTGAGTCTGGGCGGAAAAACACTCGATCTCAAGCTGATCACCCAGCCACTCTATGCGGTAGGCGCCGAGCAGGACCATATCACTCCTTGGAAAGAAACCTTTAAGACTACCAACCTAGTCGGCGGGCCGGTACGTTATGTGCTCGCCACATCCGGTCACATCCAGGGTATTATCAGTCCACCGGTAACACCGCCCAAACGCCGTTACTGGGCCGGCGATACCCAGGCAGGATCTACCCCCGAAGCTTGGTGTCAATCGACCGATAAGATACCCGGCTCCTGGTGGCAAGATTGGGTCAGCTGGCTGCGCCCTCAGTGCGGACCGCAGCAGACGCCACCTGGTCTTGGTAACAGCCAGTACCCTCCGCTGGCTGATGCGCCAGGGAGCTATGTGCTAGAGCGTTGAGCAGCACCGATCTAAAACTGCTCAATTTTCACCGTGCAGTTCTCAAAATGCTGTTCTCAGAGTGCAACAGCACTAAAAGGGGCGGTTATTTATGCGCTCTTTTAGCTCTCCTGTTCTTCAGCTGGGGTTTTTTATGCAGATGTGCCGACTTGGGCTTGGGATTAACGCTATGCAGCTGGTAATAGCCGGCCACCAACACCAATAAGAACAGCAGAAAAGCGAGCAACTGCTGCAGCCGCAAGGCCTCCAGGGCGACTTGCCAGCTGAGCAGTGCCGCGATCGACCACCCCAGCACCAACCAGAGGTTGCGCCCCTGCATACGTGCGCCCAATTCCGCCCAGTTATAGACCCAAAATACCGCCAGTACGACAATAACCAGTACCCAGATAAACATCGCCTTACTCCCTGTGGCAACCCCTGTTTAGCGGGGTCAGATAATGGCAAGCATAGCGCCAACCGCACCGCGTCGGTATCAAAACTTCAGGCGCCGAGCAGCAACCACGACCAGTCCCGGATAAGCGTTTTCATAAAGGCTACACCATCGCTATTATAGAGTCATCCTGAGGCTTGCACAGACAACCTCAACAGCATCTGGGGGGGCAAACATTCTGCCACGATATAACGCCACGACTCTCTGGCTGAGTCGCTTCTGCGTCAGCCTGATGCTACTCGGAGCCGCCACTAGCGCACAGACTGCAACGCCGCTGCAGGCACCGCTAACGGCCTCTGCACTAGCGGCTTCGACACGGGCTGCCTCTACATCCGCCGACCCTACTCCGCGTTTAGTGGTGGCGATAGATGATAACTACCCGCCCTACATCATGCGCGATAGCTCCGGTGCGCTGAGCGGCTACCTGGTCGATATCTGGGCACTCTGGGAACAAAAAACCGGCGTCGCTGTTGAGCTACTCGCCAGCGACTGGAGCAGCGCCCAGCAACATATGCAGTCTCATCGGGCCAGGGTCATCGACACAATGTTTCAGACCCCGGCGCGTGCGCAGCTCTACGATTTCTCTCCAAGCTACGCGCAGATTCCGACGGCGATCTACACCCACCAGCTGATCGGCGGCATCACCGAGCTCGCCGAGCTTAAAGGCTTTGTGGTGGGGGTCAAAGCCGGAGACGCCTGTACGGACAGCCTGCAGCAAGCCGGCGCCACCAACCTCAGGCCCTATCCCAGTTACGACGCCCTGGTACAGGCGGCCATCAGCGATGAGGTACGGATCCTGTGTCTGGACGAACCCGCTGCCCACTACCTGCTGTACAAAGCCAACGCCGATAGCCTGTTCAACCGGGCTTTTACATTGCAGATCAACGAACTCCGGCGTGCCGTACATAAGGGGGATACCCAGACACGGGCGCTGCTAAATCGCGGTTTTGCCGCTATCTCCACGACAGAGGAGCAGGCACTGCACGACAAGTGGATGGGCAGCAAACTCAACCTGTCAGGCTATGCTCGGTATCTGACCTATGTACTACCCGGCGCCGTGCTGATCGCCATGCTGCTGTTGCTATGGGGGGCGGTCCTGCGCCGCCAGGTCAAGCAACGCACCGCTGAACTGGATGCCGAACATACCCGCTTACGCATACTGCTGGCGGCGATGCCCGATATGGTGTGGATGAAAGACCCAGCAGGTATCTATCGCTTCTGCAATCCAGCCTTCGAAAAGTTCTATCACATCCCAGAAGCGGACCTCATCGGCAAGACCGATTACGATCTTGCCGCCAGCGAGCACGCTAACCTGTACCGTCGCCATGATAGAGAAGCGATCCTGGCGGGCCAACCGACCTATAACGAAATCTGGTACGAGTTCGCGGCTGAGGGCCGTCGGCTGCTATTTTTCACCACCAAGATACCGATACGCGACAAACAGGGGGTGCTGCAGGGTGTGCTGGGCATCGCCCAGGATATCACCGCTCGTAAACAGGCAGAGTCCGCGCTCCAGACAGCCGCCGCCGCATTCGAGTCCCAGCAAGGGATGCTGATCACCGATGCCAATAATCGGATCCTACGGGTCAATCAGTCATTCATAGAGCTGTCCGGTTATTCGACTGAGGAGCTGATCGGCAAGCCCCCGAGCCTATTGTCCTCGGGACGCCACGATAGCGCCTTCTACACCGCCATGTGGCAGTCGATCAACAACGAAGGCGGCTGGGAGGGCGAAGTCTGGAACAAGCGCAAGAGTGGCGAAAGCTTCCCCACATGGCTTAGCATTACCGCGGTTAAAGACCTAGATGGCGCAGTGACCCACTATGTTGCCACCCACACCGATATCACCGAACGCAAGGCAGCAGAGGCGCAGATTGTTAATCTGGCATTTTATGACCCCCTGACCTCGCTGCCCAATCGCCGCTTGTTGGCCGATCGTCTGCAACTGGCACTGGCGTCCAGCCTACGCAGTGGCTGCGAAGGCGCCCTGCTGTTTATCGACCTCGACCATTTTAAGACGCTTAATGATACCCTCGGTCACGATAAAGGCGACCTGTTACTGCAACAGGTCGCGCTGCGTATCAGTGATTGTGTACGCGAGCAGGATACCGTCGCCCGTCTGGGCGGTGATGAATTTGTGGTGATGTTGGAGGGGCTGCACAAAATATCGACAGAGGCGGCCAGTCAGATCCAGATGATCGCCGAAAAGATTCTTGCTGCCATCAACAGACCCTACGACTTAAAAGGAGTGGAGTACCTCTGCAGCTCCAGTATCGGCATCACTCTGTTTGCTGCAGAAAAAAGCAGCAGCGCAGAGCTGATGAAACGCGCCGATCTGGCGATGTACAAAGCCAAAGCAGCGGGCCGTAATACACTATGCTTTTTCGATCCAACCATGCAGGCCGAAGTAACCGACCGTGCGGCTCTGCTTGTCGAGCTGCGCTCGGCGTTAGCTCTGCAGCAGTTAGAGCTCTATTATCAACCCCAGCTCGATGGCAACGAACGGATCACCGGTGCCGAAGCGTTGATCCGCTGGCAGCATCCGCAGCGAGGCCTGATTTCACCGGCCAGCTTTATCCCGCTGGCCGAAGAGAGCGGCCTGATCCTGACCCTGGGCACCTGGGTGCTGGAAACCGCCTGCCGCCAGCTATCGCAGTGGGCTGCGGATCCCGCCACATCCGAGTTGACCCTGGCGGTGAACATCAGCGCGACCCAGCTACATCAGCCCCATTTTATCGAACAGCTGATGAAGATACTCGAACGCAGCGGTGCCAACCCTTGTCGGCTCAAACTGGAGCTGACCGAAAGCCTGTTGCTCGACAATATCGAAGACTGCATCGACAAGATGGAGCGCCTGCAAATCCAGGGGGTACGCTTTGCACTCGACGATTTCGGCACCGGTTATTCATCACTCAGCTATCTGAAACGCTTGCCACTGGAGCAGCTAAAAATCGATCAGTCCTTTATCCGTGACGTGCTCACCGATGCCAACGATGCCGCCATCGCTCGCACCATCATCACCCTGGCGCACAGCCTCGGACTCTCGGTGATCGCCGAGGGGGTAGAAACCGCCGCCCAGCGCGCCTTCCTCGCCAGCAATACCTGCCATGCCTACCAGGGTTATCTGTTCAGTCAGCCGGTTCCCATCAGCGCTTTTAACAGCCTGCTGCTAAACGATCGCTCCCGCCACGAAGGTAAGAAGAGAGCGCTGTAATAAACGCACGAAACATCGTAGGCTAGAGAGCAGATAGACTGTTGCTTTGGCCTGTTGCTTTGGCCTGTTGCTTTGGCCTGTTGCTTTGGCCTGTTGCTTTGGCCTGTTGCTTTGGCCTGTTGCTTTGGCCTGTTGCTTTGGCCTGTTGCTTTGGCCTGTTGCTTTGGCCTGTTGCTTTTACGTATAGCCTGGGAGCGTGGCTATGTATCGATTTCCTCAGCTGATATCAGATCATAAACTCTCTCGTATCGCGGTACTGACCAGCGGTGGCGATGCCCCGGGGATGAATGCTGCCATCCGGGCGCTGGTCAGAGCCGGTGACGACGAAGGGATCGACGTATTCGGCGTCTATCGCGGCTTCAGTGGCTTGGTGGAGGGTGATATTCGCCCGCTGAGTTCGGCCTCCGTGGCCAACATTCTGCACCGCGGCGGCACCTGTCTCAAAAGTGATCGCTGTGCCGAATTTCACTACCCCGCGGTACGTAAGAAGGCCGCCGCAACCCTGCGCGACATGGATATAGACGCGCTGGTGGTGATCGGTGGCGATGGTTCCTTGACCGGCGCGCATCTATTTCAGCAGGAAACCGGATTTTCGGTGATTGGGATACCGGGCACCATCGATAACGATATCACCGGCACCGAGGACAGCATCGGCTTCGATACCGCAGTCAATACCGCGCTGGATGCGATCGACCGGATCCGCGATACCGCAAACTCCCACGACCGGCTGTTTCTGGTCGAAGTGATGGGCCGCAATTCGGGCTTTATCGCCGCCCAGGCGGGGATCGCGGGGGGTGCGGAGCTGATCCTGGTACCCAACAGCCCGATCGCCTTCGAAACCATCTGCGACAGCCTCGACCAAAGCCGATTAAAGGGGCGCCTGAGCAGTATCATCGTGATCGCCGAGGGTGCGCCTGGGCGTACTCAGCGACTGGCTTACAAACTCGAGGAGCAGGGTTACCAACCGCGCGTCTGTATTCTCGGCCATACCCAACGTGGCGGCGCACCAACCGGGCACGACCGGGTGCTGGCCTCCTGCCTGGGAGCGATGGCGATCAGCCACCTGCAGGCGGGGATCTCCGATGTGATGCTGGCGGTACAGCAAAACAACATCATCGCGGTACCCCTGCAAACAATTCTCGAACCCCGTCAGTTTGAAGACCAGGCAATGCTGGATCTGGCTAGAAAGCTCCGCGGTTAGTCACACCTCCTCCAAGCCAACAGCAGGTTCGTTGCAACTCAAACTTGCCGGTAAAAGGCCGGTAGCAGGGCCACTTTTCACTGCCCATTAAAACAACCCATTAAGGAACCATTCATGGCCATTACGATAAAATTTGAACTCGAAAAGCAGGTCAAACACAGCGTCCGTTTCAAAGAGATCGTCGAAGAGGGACGCGCTCCGGTTATCGGTTCCATCTATGTACAAAAGTGGTACGCCGGCGATGCCAAGGCCCTCAGCATCACTGTTAGTAAACCCGGTGACACCCATCATGACTAAACTGGATGATGACTAAACTGAATGATGACTAAAGAGAATACTGAGTACACTGGATACGACTACAGTGCCAGCAGCCGTTTACCGCGAAGGAGAACAACCATGCAGACTTACCGCGCTACCATTACCGCTATGGGTTTAGCGACCGTGCTGCTACTCCAACCACCATTGACCCAGGCGGGCTGGGGCGATCTACTCAAGAAAGTTGAAGAGAGCGCACCCGAACTACTCCAGGGCAAGAGCGCAACCTCGACGCCTACTAGCGCTCTGGATACCGACACCTTGGCGCGCGGTCTCAAGCAGGCGCTGGAGGTAGGCACTCAACGTGCTGTGGATAGCGTCTCCAAGACCGACGGCTATTTTGCGAATCCGGCGATCCGGGTTCCCCTGCCCGATGTCGTCAATCAAGGCTCCAGGCTGCTGCGTCAGTTTGGTATGGGAACCTTGGTTGATGAGCTTGAATTGAGCATGAACCGAGCGGCAGAACAGGCAGCCCCAGAAGCCAGGGCCTATTTTATCCAGACCCTGAAAGAGATGAGCATCGAGGACGCCCGTGAGATCTACCAGGGTGGCGAGGACTCGGCGACCCGCTATTTCCAAGAGCGCACCTCAACCCAGCTCGAAACCGCCTTCAAACCCAAAATCACTGCGGCTATGCAGCAGACCGGAGTAACGCGTTACTACCAGACACTGGTCAAGCAAGCCAGCCAATACCCACTGATTGGGGATATGGGGTTAAATCTAGAGGACCATGTTACCGGCAAGGCGCTGGAAGGGCTGTTTCTGATGCTGGCCGAAGAGGAGAAGAAGATCCGCGCGGATCCGCTAGCGCGATCCACCGACCTGCTCAAGCAGGTATTTGGGCAGTAAGGCGTCAGGCAATAAGGGTTGGGCAATACGCGGCTAGCATTAGCGAGGACGGGTCTTAGAGCTATTCGCAGAAGCTGTTTGTGCATTGGAAATGCTATTTCAGCGTGTTCTGGAACTCTTCCCAGCTGATCCCCGCTTTGGCCATCTGGGCGCGCAACTCCTTCTGATGGCGCTCACCCACGGCATCCACAATGCGTTGCCGACGCGCGTCGATAAGCTCTTGCACCCAGTCACGGGCCGTCTCAAGCTGAAGCGTGGTCAGGGAGCGTGACGCATGGCGAAGCTGAGGTAGGTCGATAGCTTTGAGGTCGTACGGCATCAATAGATAACTTGCATAGAATAATATTAATAAAAAAACCGGCTCACAAAAACCAGATAGCAACCCTAGGATGTTCCGCACAGCATGCTCATCTATTTAAGCAGATTCTGAGATAAACCCTAGCGCAGCTATATTAACCGATAAAGCCCGCTGGATCGATGATCCTCAGAGCAGCAGCGCCAGCAACACGGCCGCTTCGCTCAACTCCACCAGCGCACCCGCGGTATCACCCGTAGTACCACCGAGCCTTCGACACATCAACAGGCGCAACCCCGCAAACAACAACAGACTACAGAGCAGCACCGCAAAGCCTATCGCCCCCCCCAGCCACAGCAACAGCATGGTCAACAGCAGCAGCTGATAGCGCGCCAGTCGACGGGGGAAGTGCTGCGCCAGGACCGCCCCAAGCCCCCCCGCACGTACATAGTCCGTACTCAAGAACAGCAACAACAGCAACGCCCGAGCCACCAACGGCGCCAGGATCAACCACCCCGGTGTAGTGGCGATCAGCGCCGTCAACGCACTGAATTTAACCAACAGCAGCAACACCAGTACCATCACCGCCGCCGGACCGCAGCGGGGATCTTTCATCAATGCCAGGCTGCGCTCGCGGTCGCCAAAGCCACCGGCCCAGGCATCGGCGCTGTCGGCCAGACCATCCAGATGCAACCCCCCCGTCACCAGACACCAGACCAGCAATAATAGCCCCGCCTGCACCGACCACAGATCAGGCAGCAACAGCTGCAATAACAGTTGCACCAGCCACAGCAAACTACCGATCAACCCGCCGACAACGGGGTACCAGAGCAATGAACGGCCCACCTGGGCACTGTCCAGCAGGCCAATATCAGGCATCGGTATCCGAGTCAAAAACTGCAGCGCCAGCAGCAGCGGTAAGCAGCGGTGCAGTAATCCGGCGCGATTCATAGACCCCTGAGGTTTAGTGCTCATAGCTACTCAATCTAAATAGTCACTCAATCTAAATAATCACTCAATCTTGATACTCGCCCAGCTCGGGCAAGCGGTTAATAAAAACCACCTGGGCATGAAAAGGCGGCTGCGCAGAGTCCTGCTGCTCGCTCGGATAGAGCTCGATACGGGTCAGGGAGCCATAACCGATGCTCAACTGCTGCCCGGCGGTGAGCGACACCCCTAACAACTGGCACAGCAGGGTACGGATAACCCCGCCATGGGTGACGCACAGCAGCCGATAATCCGCAGTGCTCGCGGTAAAATCCTGCAGCCAGTGCTGCAGCTGTGCCGCCAGCCGCTGCTGCAGACTCCGGATCGATTCACCGCCGGGAGGAGGATGGCTCAGGGGGTCACGCCAGAACGCCTGCACCTGGGCCTGATGCTGTTCCCAGACCTGCTGCCGCAACTGGCCGTCCCAATCGCCAAAATCGAGTTCTCGAAGTTGCGCACGCTGCTGCAACGACAACCCCAGGCGGTCGGCCAGCTGCTGTGCCGGTAACCGGCAGCGCTGCAACGGCGAACAGCAGATCGATTGCCACTGAGCCTCAGATGCCGCCGCCATGACCGCCCGCATCTGGGCCCAGCCCCGCTCCGAGAGCGCCGAATCGGTCCGCCCTCGATAGATCTCACCGTCACCGCAGGCGCCGTGACGCAACAGATCGATAATCAGCCGTCCAGACACCTCAGTCCTGGCCGGACACGGCGGCCTCGGCGAAGGTGGCCATCTGCGCTTGGAGCGCGCAGGCCGCTTGGAGCAACGGCACCGCCACTGCCGCACCGCTGCCCTCGCCCAGCCGCATCCCTAGATCCAGCAGCGGTTCAGCGCCGAGCGCCTGCTGCATCGCCCGGTGTCCTGGCTCTGCCGAGTTGTGCGCGAACAGCAACCAATCACCCACTCCAGGATTAATTCGGCAAGCGACCAATGCCGCAGAGGTTGTAATAAAACCGTCTACCAGTACCGGTATTCCCAGCTGCGCGCAACGAATATAAGCACCCACCAACGCGGCGATCTCAAAGCCACCCAGGCAGCGCAACACTTCTGCAGGATCGTCCAACCCTTGCTGGTGCCGTGCCAGCGCCCGCTCTATCACCGCGACTTTATGGCGGACCCCTCTGACATCGATACCCGTGCCAGGACCTGTCAACTCGACCACCGGCAGATCCAGCAAGGCGGCCGCCAAGGCGGTGGCCGAGGTGGTATTGGCGATCCCCATATCACCGCCGATAAACAGCTGCGCACCCAGCTGCTGCGCCCGCTCTGCGGCCTCACGTCCTACGGTTAAGGCCATCGCCAATTCGGCCTCCGTCATCGCCGCACCGAGACAAAAATTGGCGGTGCCGGGGGCGATGCGACGCTCAACCACATAGGGCAACGGTTCCAGATCGACCACCGTCCCCAGGTTTACCACCTCAAAACTGGCGCCAATCTGGCGCGCCAATACGCAGATCGCCGCCCCTCCGCGGGAAAAGTTACGCACCATTTCCACCGTTACCGCCTGCGGGAACGCCGATACCCCCTCATCCGCAACCCCGTGATCGGCGGCAAACACCGTGATGGCGATATGCTCCAACTGTGGCTTCAGCAGCCCCTGCATCGCAGAAAACTGCACCGCGATGCGCTCTAACTGCCCCAGCGATCCCTGGGGTTTCGTGAGTTGATCCTGATAGGCCAACGCCTGATCGCGCAGCTGCAGTTGTAGCGGAAGACTCGC
>JBFGZQ010000017.1:0-74749 GCA_041586735.1 Motiliproteus sp. | reverse complement strand
TTCTTTATGAAGCAGCACGATGATTGAAAATTCGGACGCGTGTGCAAGGCCAGGGTTAATTAGAAAATTATGCAGGGCGTTTAAGCTCAAGAACTTCTGCGCCCTGTTGACCGGAGTTGGCTAATGGGTGACCCCACTTTTCCCACTTTTCCCACTTTTCCAGAATCGCTCCCCTGATCCCAGCGAGACAGAAAGCGGCCAACATCCTGTTACAAAACCCTCCTATCTTCCTACATTTTGAGGCAACTTAATTTACAACTGCAGGATACCCTGAGGTTGGTAGTTGCCGTTGGCATCTCAAGTCATTCAATTATTGAGTTTTTCGCTCGTCGCTAATAATGAATGCTTGGGTTCATTTGCTCCCCTGCATCGTGATGGAGGGGCCGCACCGGCTCATCATTAGCCCTATATCAGGACGGTATAATAATGAAAACAAAAGTAATGGGTCCTACCCTGCGCTATCTATGTTCGGCAACGCTGGCAGCGAGCGGTTGCCTGCTTGCCACATCGGCCGCTGCGTTACCGCTATATGAGACAGAGGGCGCGCAGCTAAACTTCGACTTCGAGGCGATCCTCGGCTCGTTCCACAGTGAGAAGAGCTATGCCCAGTTGAACTCCACCGAAGAAAGCGCTGACTGGCAGGAAGGCTACGCCAAGTATGGCCTGAGTGGCTCCAAACAGTATGGCAGCCATCAAGCCAGTGTATTTGGTGCCATTAACCTGATGACATCTGCGAGCTGGGGTGACGGTGATGCCGCCGGATTTACCACCGGAGATGAAAGCAAGACCAATGTTGAGGATCTTTATATTGGCTGGCGTTCCGGCAGCCTGATCAGCGGGCTGGGCGAAGACGGTATTGAGATCTCTGTCGGTAGCCAAAACTTTTCGATCGGCGATGGCTTTTTGATCAACGGCGATGCCCTCAACTTTGGCAAAGGTTTTGAGGGTATTCCTGGGGCTCCTGATTTTGACCGCGGCGGAGCCTATTGGCTCGCGGCCAACAAGGCGTTCGATAAGACCGCCGTGCTCAGACTGGGTGGGCAATCGGGGTTACGCTCCGATATATTCTGGTTGGAATCGGACAATGCGGCGCAAGGGAAGATGGAGCTGGGCGGTATTAATCTAGAATACGTCAATGATTCAGGAACCGTTGCGGTGACCTATATCAAAGGCCTGGATGTCGATGCCAACAGCGCCGGTTTTATGGGGCTGACCCACCGTGATGGCCAGCGAACGCTAAGTGTTCGCGGACAGGGCAATGCGGGGGTAGAGGGTTTGTTTCTAGCGGCTGAGTTTGTCGATCAGTCGCAGGGGGATTCGACTCGACCCGATGCCGATGCCTACTATGTTGAGGCTGGCTGGACGTTTGCCGATGTGCCTTGGTCTCCCAGCGTGAACTACCGTTTCAGTAGTTTTGATAGCGGTTTTGACCCGTTGTTTTTTGGCTTTAACCGGGGCTACGGCACCTGGTTCCAGGGTGAGGTGGCCGCCAACTATGCAGGTCCCTTCAACAGTGATGCCGAGGTGCACCACATCGCTCTGAAGGCCTCCCCCAGCGAAACGCTCTCGCTGGGTGCGCTCTGGTTTGATTTCAGTGATACCTCCGGTGGCGGCTTGAATGGTCAAGAGATCAACCTGTACGCCGAGTGGGTAGCGCACGATCACCTGATCATCAGCCCGTTGCTGGGTTTCTACTCACCCGATAACAGCACCCTCAATGGTGGTAGCCAGATAGGTAATAGCGATACCAACACCTATTTTCAGGTGATTGCGATCGTGCCTTTCTGATCGTTACCTCTGGCAAGCGGACCTAATCACCGGTATTGATGATAACGCCGGTGATTAGAAGCCGGCCGGAAGCCCTGCTGTCTAGCGCGGTACGGGGTGAAAGGAAAGAAAAGAGTGAAAGGAGCCGTATTTACAGCCGGCTCCTGGCTAGCGTTTGCTGCAAGTGCTGCTTGCTTTGTCGATAGAGTTCTCTGGCAGCATCGATCTTGTCGCCCAGTGGTTGTTCGTGCTTGCCCTGCCCCATCCGCTCTATCTCTCTACTGATATCCATGAGTGCCGTCAGACCAAAATTAGCACTGACTCCGACGAGCTTATGGGCCATGCTCGCCAGCGTTGCTACGTCCTTTTCGATCCAGGCGGTATCCAAGCCCAGCAAAAGCTCATCACATTGCCGGTACAAGACCTCTAACAGCTGTTTAAATTTATCTTCACCTAGAGCCTCAAGATGCTGCTGTATTAGCACCTGGTCGAGAATCGGCGCTGAGGGGGATACAGCGGACGTATCGGCCAAGAGTTGATCTGAGCAGGTCGAATGTCCTGTCAAAGGCAGCGCCTGTATGTCGGACAGCACGTGACGCAGTTGTTCCAGTTGCAGCGGTTTTCCCAGTACGGTATTGATCCCCACCGCATGGTAACGGTCGATCTCAGCCGCCGTCACACTGGCGGTAAGGGCAACGATAGGGGTGTTGGCTTTGGCGCTATGCGGATGTTGGCGTATACGCCTGGAGGTCTCCATGCCGTCCATATCGGGTAGCTGAATATCCATCAATATCAGATCGTAATCCTGCTGCTCGTGAATCAATAAGGCGCTGTAACCATCGTTGGCAATGTCGACGCGATGGCCGTCACACTCTAACAGCCCCTGGGCTACACGCTGATTGATCTCCGTATCCTCCACCAGCAGGATATGCAAGGGTGAGGTGTTATTGTTCGGCAGGGGGAGGCTGATAATGGTGTTAGGCCGCAGAGTGCCGGGATCCAACACCGGGTAATCGATCTCAAACCAGAACAAACTGCCTTGACCCATGTTGCTCTGATAGCCGATGCTGCCCTGATGCAGGTCCACCAGGTTCTTACAGATCGACAGCCCCAGGCCGGTACCGCCGTAACGGCGGGTAATGGATGAGTCCGCCTGGGAAAAATATTGAAAGATCCGTGGCCTGGCGCTATCGGGGATACCGATACCTGTATCCTCAACATCAAATCGAATCCGCGTCAGTTGGCCATCATTGCTGAGGCTGCGAACGCCGATGACAATTCGGCCCTGTTCGGTAAATTTTATCGCGTTAACGCACAGATTCATCAGAATCTGGGTCAGACTACGCCGATCTCCCTGGATCACCTCCGCCAGCTCAGGATCAATATTGACCTGCAGGGCTAACTGCTTGTCGGCGACTAACGGTTTGAGAATCATCGTCACCTCATCAAGCAGCGCGACCAACGCAAAGGGCTGTTGTTCCAGATCGAACTGCCCAGCTTCCACCTTACTCAGATCTAACACATCATTGAGGATCGATAGCAGCGACTGACCCGACTGGTAGAGTGTCTCGACCTGTGCTTGCTGACTCTTGTTGAGCGCGCTCTGCCTGAGCAGCTGAGCCATACCCAGGACGCCGTTCATCGGGGTGCGAATCTCGTGACTCATGGTGGCCAGAAACTGGGATTTGGCCTGATTGGCGGCTTCGGCTTTCTCGCGAGCCAGCTGGGCTGATTTTTGCGCTCTCTCGGCCTGCTCTTTGGCTCGCCGCTCGGTGATATCGGTCAGCGAACCCTCATAAAACAGTAGCTCCCCCCGCTCGTTGTGCACCCCTCGGGTAGAGAGGGAGATATAGATGGGCCGCCCCTCAAGGTGCAACCAACGGGTTTCAAAATTCAACACCTGATTGTCGGTCTCGAGGGCAGCACGAAACTGCTGCAGATCATGGCGATCAGCGAAACACTGGTTGCCGATATCCTCGATCGCTTCGAGAAACTGGCTCGCTGAAGGGTATCCCAGTAACGCTGCCAACGCCGGGTTGGCCGAGATAAAACGCCCATCCAGACCAGAGCGGAAGATCCCTTCGACGGCGTTCTCAAACAACGAGCGAAACTCCTGCTCCGACTGCTCCAAGCTTAAATACAGCTTGGCGTTCTCGATCGAAATGGCCGCCTGAGACAATAAGAACTGCAGGGTCTGGAGCCGCTGCTGATCAAACACATTGCGGTTCTGGTTATTTTCCAGATAGATAACGGCACTGAGCTCGCCATGGTAGAGAATCGGGCTGCATAGTAACGAGCGCGGTTGCCGGAGTTGAATATAGCGATCCTGGATAAACATCTCGGGATCTTTAGAACCCCCTATCACCACATTCTGTTGAGTTCGGGCTACATAGTTGACGATGCTGACCGGTAGCAGAGGGCTGTCATCCAAAGCCATACCGGTGAAAAATTGGGGCTCGCCATCCAGTCCGGCCTCGGCTTCGACAAACAGCCGGTTATGCCGTTTCATCACCAATAGCGCGCGTTGCGCACCGACGTTTTCGATCACCAGGGTCATCAGCCGCCCCAATAGCCGCTCCAGCACAATCTCATCGGAGATAGCCTGGGATGCTTTGATCACCGAAGCGATATCGATCGCCTGGTTGCTGTAACGAGGTGGAGCCCTATGCCGCAGAGGCAGCGGTTGCGCCGGCGTGGCCTCCAGGATAGCGCTGCATGCCGTTGGATAGGCCTCATCCATCTGCACCAGTTTGGCGTCAGCACCATAGGCTTGATAACATTTTCTGGCCTGTCCCAGGTAACTGTCCGCGATGGTTAGCCTGCTGTTGGCCAGATAGAACCTGGCTGCGAGTTCATTGGCCAGGGCTTCGACCAGCAGAAAGCCATTATTACAGGCCTGTTCAATAGCCTGATCATAGAGTTCACCGGCCTGCCTATCGCGCCGGCGAATACGGCAGAGTTCAGCCTGGATCAGGTAGACATGCTGACGGTGATTGCTGGGGCTATGCTTGGCCCAGCGCTGGATCTGTTTCAGTATTGTCGCCACGCGGGCAAGATCCGCTGACTGCGCCGTACCCTCGGATCCGGCCAGCAACGCCAATTTCGACAGTGCTTCTAGAAACAGATAGAACGCGTAGGTGTAGGTACCGCTTATGTAGGGCAGGAATGGCTGGCCGCTATCACAATGCTGTGCTGCCGCTTCAAATTCGCCAAATAGATAGTTTAGTAAGGCTTTATAAAAGTGGTGCAGACAGATGGCGGTCTTATGATTTTCCGCCCGGTGCTCCGCCAACATAAAGTCTTCCTGGTAATACTGGCCATCCAGCCAGGTCGGGTGTGGGCGGGTGTTGCGCAGGTTATCGATCACTTGCAATGTGAACAGGGTGTACTGTAGCGACTGTTTTTGGCCGGATTGGCGGAGCCAGAGGATCTGTTCATCAAACCGCGCCTGCAGCTCGGGCAGCGGCTCGCCCTGCAGGAATGCAAACTGGATATGGGCAGCCAGGCAGTATGCCCCCCACTCGATATCACCACAATCGAGTGCCAGTTGATAACCCTGTAGCAGCGACTGGGTACTCTCGTTTAGCGGCTCCTGCCAATGACGGATATAGGTGTTGAACAACGACAGCGTGCGGTGGTGGGTCAGTCGAGACTCAAACTTCTGGTCCAGCTGCATTGCCAATCGACCCAGTTTATAACCTTGGCCGATAGCACCAAACTGGCCACAGAGTACGCCTCCGTAACCGGCAAAGGTTTGAGCGGATACGGGAGTTAAGCCGTGGCGCAGGCACAGCTCCAGCTGTTTTGCCATCACCAAGGGACGTAACGCTGAGCTGGAGAACTTGATGGCACCGAACATGCTGACCAGGATTGAAGAGGCCGCTAGATATCGGGGATTGTGCATCCGTTCCGCGGCTAAAACCTGCTCTGGAGTGTTCCAATACAGTAGCCATTGGCTACGTATCAAACCGGTCCAGGATTGGATCAAGGAGGGTGTTTCAGGCAGCGCTACACCGAGTAATCTCAGCACTTTCAAGGCGCTCTGCACCGCACTCTCGAACTGATTTCTGGCGACCAGCGCCTGGATGCCAATCTCATACACCCGAATCTGGTCTAACAGACAATGCGCCTGGGTCAATACCTGTTCCGTCAACGGCTCCATCGCTGGATAATCGGCTTTAATATACGCCGCCTCGATGGCCGCATTGTGCAGAGCCAGGGTCAGATCGTAGCTTCGTTGCCAGCTATCGTCGGGTAACTGCTGGAGTCCCTGGTGCAGATAGTCAAAGGCCGCATCCATGGCGGCGGCACCGCGGGCTCGAATACCGGCTTTAAAATTAAGCTGTATCAGCGTCAAGCGTTGTGCGGGGCTGACTATCAATGATTGCGCCAGATTGAGATGGTTGGCAATTTCAAAGGTTCGGTTATCGATCTCCTGCTGATTGAGGTTCTCCATCAGCAACAACCCGATCTGCAGGTGCAAGGCTTGTCGTTGATCCATCGGCACCAGGGAGTAAGCTGCCTGCTGGACCCGATCGTGGACAAAATGATAGCTGTGCGGGTGCAGGCTGAGATGCTCATCGGGCTGTTGGATCAACCCTTCTGCAAGTGCGGACCAGAGATCGGCGGCGGCTTCGCTAGGACTTAACTCAAGCACTACCGCCAGGGTCCGAAGGTCAAAGTAACTGCCGATACAGGCAGCAAACTGGGTGGCCCTGCGACTTCGGGGTGACAGCCGCTGGATCTTGTGCAGTAGCAGGTCGACCACATTATCGGTTATCTGTTGGCTGAGAATACCCGCTTCATCCCAGTGCCAGCGGTGCTGCTGAAAATAGATCAAGCCGTTTTCATTAAGGGATAGCAGGAACTGCTTGAGAAAGAACGGGTTGCCCTGAGTCTTCTCAAGGCAGATCTGCGCGAGCCCGGCACACTGCGCTGGCTGACAAGCCAGGGTCTCGGCAACCAGTTGCTTGATCTGCTCCGCAGTAAGGGGCGCAAGCGTTATCTCATTAAGCTGTAACGCTGAGTTGCGCAATTCTGCTAGCGTCAGTCGTAGCGGATGCCCCGGCCCTACTTCATGATCTCGGTAACTGGCTATCAGCAACAAGGATGGTAACGGGCTGTTTTGGGTCAGCGACTGAATCAGGCTCAAAGAGGCTTGATCGGCCCAGTGCAGATCATCAAGAAACAGCACTAGCGGCTGCTCTGAGGTAGCAAAGGTTTGCAACAACGCATGGCATAGACGGGCAAAAAGGTATCGATCCTCGCTCTGAGGTGCGGCCGTTGCTCTGGGTTGTTCACCGATGATCAGCTCCAGCTCCGGTATCATCTGCAACAACAGCTGAGCGTTGCCGCCTAAGGTGCTGGCCAGCTGTTGGCGCCAATGGTCGATCTGCTGTTGCGGTTCGGCGAGCAGTTGACGCACCAGGCTCTGCAACGATTGAAAGATCGCCGAATAGGGTTGGTGACGGCTAAATTGCTCAAACTTACCACTGATGAAGCGACCATGCTGAAGGTTGACCGTCTGGCGAATCTCATGAACCAGACTGGACTTGCCAACGCCGGCATAGCCGCTGATCAAGACCATCTGCTGCGGCAGGTATAAGCCGCTCTGCCCGGGACTCAAGGTAGATCGGCTGCTACGGGAAGACGGTTGGCTAGCATCCTGCTGCTTATGCCCCAGGGTTCTGCGGTTGAGAATCTGCTGCAACTGCTCGATCGTGGCGACCCGCCCATAAAGTTTATTCGGAATCTCAAAGCGCTCGGAGAGATCTTCGGCGGCGATGTGAAACAGCGGCACCGAGGCGGTCTCCTGCCAGCAGGTAAAGCAATGGCTAAGATCCTGAGTCAGACCAAAGCTGGAGAGATAGCGTTGCTCGCTGTCTTTAGCCAGCAGCTTAAGAGTAATCCGCGACAACACTTCAGGCAGTGCTGGGTTGAGCTGGTGTGGCGCGGTGGGTTGTTTGGCGATATGGCAGTGAACCAAGCCCAAATCATCGTCGCCGCGAAACGGCGGCTGGCCACAGAACATCTCATAGAGGCAGGCGCCGAAACCGTAAAAATCGGTACGGTAGTCGATGCTACGGTTGATGCGTCCGGTCTGCTCCGGGGCGATATAGGGCAGACTCTTGGGGTGCAGCAGCGGGGCATCCCAATCAGCCTGCTCCTTGCCCTGCCGGGACGAGAAACAAAAATCGATAATTTCGACGTAGCCGGTAGCAGGATTCAGCAGCAGGTTATGCGGGGTGATCTGTCTGTGCACCAGTCCCGCCTGGTGTAGCCGTCCCAGTATTTCGCTGATCCGTATGGCTACGGGTAACCATTGATGCCAGCGGCATATTTGTTGCGCGATCAGTTGGCTAATCGGGATGCCACCCCGATCGACAAACACCGTGATCAGACTGGCTCCCAGCGTTTCCTGAGCCAAGGGGCGGATGATGCCGCTGATCTCAAGTTGTGATAGTAGCTGGTATTCGTGTTGAAAGCGGTTCAGATTTTCTGCATTGAGCGCAGCCGGATTGAGCTGCTTGATGATAACCGGCTGCTGGTCACTGAGCCGCACCGCACGAGAGGTGATAAAGGTACCGCCACGGTGAAGCTGGTTGACGAATCGGTAGCCTGGTAGCTCTAGCATGGAAGTGTTTCCTAAGCCAGATCACCGGCAAACAGATAACCGACCCCATGCGCGGTCAAAATAAACTGCGGGTCTGCAGGGTTGTCTCTTAGTTTGCGGCGAAGACGACCGACCAGAACATCTACCGATCGGTCACTGGGAACCCACTCCCGGTCTCGAATCGCATCCATTAACTGATCGCGGCTAAGCACCTGACCAGGGTTGTTGGTCAGCGCCTGCAGCAGGCGAAATTCACCCTCGGGGAGCCGCTCACTGATTCGATCAGGAGACGTTAGCAGGCGTTTGTGGTGATCCAGCTCCCAGCCTTCAAAGCGGCAGATATGGCGCTTGTGTTCCCGCTCTTTGGGTTCCGCTCCATCATTGATGCGCCACAGCAGGTTCTTGGCTCGAACCAACAGCTCTCTGGGATTGAAGGGCTTGGTGACGTAATCATCGGCGCCCATTTCCAAACCGACGATACGATCGATCTCATCGTCTTGACTGGTCACCAAGATAATACCCGCCTTAGAGTGGGCCCGGAGTTCTCGGGTCAGGGTCAGGCCATCTTTACCGGTCAGATTAATATCAAGCAGCACGAGGTCGATCTGGTGCTTTTTAACCCGTTCAGCCAGATCGTCAGCCTGTTCGGTGTCGCTGACCTGGTATCCCGCTTTTTCGAAATAGCTGACCAGCAGGGCGCGAGAGGCGAAATCATCCTCGACGATCAGGATATGTGCGTCTTGGGGCACGCCATTTTTCATATGGGTATTCTTGTTATTATTGTCATGTAGCCTGTCACCAGCAAAGGGGGTAGTGCGACACCCCTACAAACAAATGTTCTAGCAAACGTTAACATATCATTAACACAGCTAGAGTGGGAGACGCTCCTCTTTGATAAATGTCGCAACACGGATCATAAGCCCCGGTGATCGAGACTCAAAACGATGGGGGGGTACTCTTGTAGCTTTAGCAAAAGGCGCTAACAAAACGCCCGCGTACTGCGGGCGTCTGTCATCGTCACTCATCCATAAGCGCATGAGGCGCGACCGCCTCTTGCTATCCTATGACCAACTACAGGGTCAGAATCTTCTCGCCGCGGGAGATCCCTGAGACACCGGTGCGCACCACTTCCAGGACGTTGGTGGTATCGATCACCTTGATAAAGGAGTCGAGTTTTTCGCTGGATCCTGTCAGCTGTACGGTATAGACCGAGCTGGTGACATCGATCACCTGGGCGCGGAAAATCTCGACGTTGCGGATCACTTCGGCGCGCTGTGACCCCAGTGCCTTCACTTTGATCAACATCAGTTCGCGCTCGATATGATCGCCCTCGGTCAAATCAACCAGCTTGACCACCTCAATCAGCTTATTCAGGTGCTTGGTGATCTGCTCGATCACCCGGTCGTTGCCGACGGTCGTCAGAGTCAGCCGCGACAGGGTCGGATCTTCGGTGGCCGCCACGGTCAGCGATTCGATGTTGTAATTGCGCTGTGCGAATAGCCCCACCACGCGAGACAGAGCACCGGCTTCGTTTTCCATCAATATAGAAAGGATATGTCTCATGATCAGGTTCTCTCCGTCTTGTTCAACCACATGTCACGCATCGAGCCACGTGGAACCTGCATCGGGTAAACGTGTTCAAACGGGTCGATATGCACGTTGACGAAGACCAACCGATCCTTCATCGCAAACGCTCGCTCCAGAGTGTCCTGCAACTCCTCGGGCTTGTTCACCTCCATCCCGACATGACCGTAGGATTCCACCAATTTGGTAAAGTCCGGTAGTGATGTCATGTAGGACTGCGAGTGACGGCTCTCGTAATTAAGATCCTGCCACTGACGTACCATGCCTAATGACTGGTTATTGAGGCAGATGATCTTCACCGGCAGGTTGTACTGCAGACAGGTGGACAACTCCTGAATATTCATCTGAATACTGCCTTCACCGGTGATGCACACCACCTCTTCGTCGGGGAAGCTCAGCTTCACGCCCATCGCGGCGGGCAAGCCAAAGCCCATGGTTCCCAGGCCTCCGGAATTGATCCAGCGGCGCGGTTTGTTGAATTTATAGTACTGCGCGGCAAACATCTGATGCTGGCCGACATCGGAACAGATGTACGCATCGCCTTGGGTCACCTCGCACAGAGCCTCAACCACTTTCTGCGGCTTCAGCAGCTCAGAGTCATCGCTGCGGTAGCGCCCGCCGTGGCGCCCACGCCACTCCTCGATCTGCTGCCACCAGCTGTCATGGGACTCGGCATCGAGTTCGATGTTGCTGGCATGCACCTGCTTAAGAATTTCGGTCAGCACCGAGTCCAGTGGGCCGACGATAGGGACATCGGCAGCGACCGTCTTGGAGATCGACGAGGGGTCGATATCGACATGAATCAACTTGGCGGTGGGGCAGAACTTCTCGGTGCCATTGGTGATCCGATCATCCAGACGTGAACCCAGGTTCAGGATCAGATCAGAGTGATGCATCGCCATGTTGGCCTCGACCGTACCGTGCATGCCGGGCATACCCAGAAACTGGCGGTCGGTACCCGGGTAAGCGCCGAGTCCCATCAGGGTGTTGATTACGGGGTAGTTCAGGTGGCGCGCCAGCTCGATCAACAACTCGGAGGCATTGGCGGAGATCACCCCACCGCCGGCCAGAATCACCGGCCGCTTCGCGCTCAGCAACAGCTCAACCGCTTTTTTAATCTGGCCACTGTGACCCCGGGTTACCGGATTGTAAGAACGTAACTTGATCGACTTGGGATAGACATATTCATAACGCTCGGTCGGCGTGGTCATATCCTTGGGGATATCCACTACCACCGGGCCGGGGCGTCCAGACGAGGCGATATAGAACGCCTTCTTGAGGACCATCGGAATCTCTTCTGGCGATTTAACACACAGATTATGCTTCACGACAGGACGTGAGATCCCCATCATGTCGCACTCCTGGAACGCATCTTCGCCGATCAGATGGCTCATCACCTGACCGCTCAGGATCACCATCGGGATCGAATCCATGTACGCGGTGGCAATACCGGTGATCACATTGGTAGCACCGGGGCCAGAGGTCACCAGCACCACACCGGGCTTCCCGGTCGCGCGCGCATAGGCATCGGCCATATGGGTCGCCGCCTGTTCGTGACGCACCAAAATATGCTCTACCGCGTCCTGTTGATGCAACGCATCGTATATGTGTAGCACCGCGCCACCTGGATAGCCGTAGATGTACTCAACACCTTCGTCTTTCAGGAAACGGGCAATCATCTCACCGCCAGAAAGTAATTCCACTTGATTCCACCCTCAACATCTTTCGCAACCAGGGCGCGTTATTCGCGACCGCTGCTGCTGTATCAAAAGATTGTGTATAGCTACACGACCGCAACACTCAACACCCGAGCAACCCATCCTCGCGGATGTGCCTTTCATTACCGGGCTGAAGCGTTACCAGACAGGGCGTCCGGAACAGGTCGTTCAGGGTGAGCTGTATTAAGACAGTACGTCATTAATACGGATTGAGTTAAAATAAGCCCGGTAAAGCTTACTTCAGATAACGCCAGTGGTAGCTGAACGTTACGGCCTAAACATAAGAGCGGTCAATTCTGCCAGTATCGCCCACTGACGGCAATAGCCTAAAAGGGTAAAAATGAAAGTTATAGGTCTACACTGCAAGCTGCTTTATAGTGAACATCAGGGTCATTAGCTATTTTCACTAACCATTTTTATTAACTAATGTCATTAACCCTTGTCATTAACTATTGTTATTAACAACAGACGCCGATCTGCAGGAGTTACCATGAGCGCCATCGATATCCGCAACCGCGACCGCACCATCGAGGAGCTGCGCGGCTTTATCAAGAAAGTCCTGGTTGAACCGAAAATCGTACCCCAGTGTCTGGAGATCACTCGCGAGTTGATCGACAAAGACCATGCCGACAGCCAGATTGGCGCCAAGATCAGCAGCACGACTAACGTCAAGATCCCGGCGCAGCACAGCGTCGCCGATAAGTTATTTATCGACCTGCTCAAAGAGGTGGTACGGGACGAAAAAGCGCTGTATTGATGGCTCGGCAATGCAGAGGGCAAAAACGCGAACCTCCGGTTCGCGTTTTTTGTTGAGCTGCGGGCTCGAGCAGGCTCTCGGCCTGCCCCCTGATCAACCCGTCTTAAAGACCACCTGCGCGTCTTCAACAGCCACGAGAATGTTGTCTCCCGGCTGGAACCGACCCGCCAAAATCGCCTCCGCCAACGGATTCTCTACGTAACGCTGAATCGCCCGCTTTAGCGGCCGAGCGCCGTATACCGGATCAAATCCGGCTTCGAGCAGAGTATCCAGCGCCGCATCCTGCAGCTCCAGCGTCAGCTCCCGCTCGTTCAGCCGCTGGGTGAGTCGCTGTAGCTGAATCCGGGCGATACCCCGCACCTGATCGCGGCCCAGCGGATGGAACACCACCACCTCATCGACCCGGTTGATAAACTCGGGGCGGAAATAACTGCCCACCTGCTCCATCACCGCAGCCTTCATCTGTGCATACTGCTCATCCCCGCCAAACGCCTGAATCACATCCGAACCCAGGTTCGAGGTCATGACGATCACGGTATTGCGGAAATCCACGGTACGCCCCTGACCATCGGTCAGCCGACCATCGTCGAGCACCTGCAACAACACGTTAAAGACATCCGGATGGGCCTTCTCGACCTCGTCGAGCAGCAGTACCGAGTAGGGGCGACGACGCACCGCCTCGGTCAGATACCCGCCCTCCTCATAGCCGACATATCCCGGTGGTGCGCCGATCAGCCGGGCCACCGAATGCTTCTCCATAAACTCCGACATATCGATGCGCACCATCGCCTCCTCGGTATCGAACAGGAAACTGGCCAGCGCTTTACAGAGTTCGGTTTTACCGACCCCGGTCGGGCCGAGGAACAGGAACGAGCCGTTGGGGCGATTGGGATCGGACAATCCGGCCCGCGAGCGGCGCACCGCATGCGACACCGCAACTACCGCCTCGTGCTGGCCGATCACCTGTTGGTGCAGGGCGTCCTCCATCCGCAACAGCTTGTCACGCTCGCCCTCCAGCATCTTCGATACCGGGATACCGGTCCACTTGGAGACCACCTCGGCCACCTCCTCCTCGGTCACCTTATTACGCAACAGGGTGTTGGTCGTTTCGGACAGCTCTGCCTGACTGGCCATGTCGAGCTGCTTTTCGAGTTCCGGAATCACCCCGTACTGCAGCTCCGACATCCTTGCCAGGTTGGACTCACGCCGCGCGACCTCCATGCTCTGACGCGCCTGATCGAGTTGCTCTTTGACCTGTTGCGAACCCTGCAACGCCGCTTTCTCGGTTTTCCACACCTCCTCCAGATCAGAGAACTCACGCTCGACCTTAGCGATCTGCTCCTCCAGCTCCTGCAGATGCTTGCGTGCAGCGGCATCTTTCTCTTTCTTCAGCGCCTCACGCTCGATCTTCAGCTGGATCAACCGGCGCTCCAAGCGATCCATCACCTCGGGCTTGGAGTCCATCTCCATCCGAATCCGACTGCCCGCCTCGTCGATCAGGTCGATCGCCTTGTCCGGCAGCTGGCGATCGGTGATATAGCGATGCGACAGCCGGCAGGCGGCGATAATGGCGGAGTCGGAAATATCGACCCCGTGGTGAATCTCGTAGCGCTCCTTCAAGCCGCGCAGGATGGCCACGGTATCCTCAACTGTCGGCTCGAGCACCATCACCTTCTGGAAGCGCCGCTCCAGCGCCGCATCCTTCTCGATATACTGGCGATACTCGTTCAGCGTGGTGGCGCCGACACAGTGCAGCTCGCCACGCGCCAGCGCCGGCTTAAGCATATTACCGGCATCCATCGAGCCTTCCGACTTACCCGCGCCCACCATGGTGTGCAGCTCGTCGATAAACAGGATGATGCCACCCTCCTGCTTGGACAGCTCATTGAGCACCGCTTTAAGGCGCTCCTCAAACTCACCCCGATACTTGGCACCCGCGATCAGCGCGCCCATATCCAGCGCCAGCACCTGCTTGCCCTTGAGGCCCTCGGGGACTTCGCCATTGATAATCCGCTGCGCCAAACCCTCCATGATCGCGGTCTTGCCGACTCCGGGCTCACCAATCAACACCGGATTATTTTTAGTGCGCCGTTGCAATACCTGAACCGTACGGCGGATCTCATCATCACGACCGATCACCGGATCGAGTTTGCCCTCCGCCGCGCGCTCGGTCAGATTAACGGTGAAACGATCCAGCGCCTGGCGACTGTCCTCGGCATTTTGATCCGAGACCGTATCGCCACCGCGCACCTTGTCGATGGCCGCTTTGAGATTGGCGGCGTTACCGCCACTAGAACGCAACAGCTCGCCCAGCGCCGCCTTGTCTTCCAGCGCCGCCAAGACCACCAGCTCGCTAGAGATATACTGATCGCCGTGCTGCTGCGCGTATTTGTCCGCCAGATTAAAGATGCGCCCCAGATTCGGTGACATGCCCACGTCGCCATCGGGATGTTTTACCGAGGGCAAGGCCTCTAGCTGGCGCTCCAACCCCTGGCGCAACTGCTGCACGTTAAATCCGGCCTGGATCAGCAGCGGTTTAATACTGCCGCCTTTCTGCTCCAACAGCCTGTAGACCAGATGCAGCGGCTCGATTACCGCATGGTCTTTACCCACCGCCAAGGATTGCGCTTCCGCAATCGCCTCTTGCAGCTTACTGGTTAAACGGTCAAGTCTCATAAAATCCCCTCATCTGACACCCGGATGGATAAACAAAAGACAGGTGTAATATTGCATCATGACGATTTAAGTATGGGCTGCGGGGCCATAAATCAACCACCGCCAGACCCACAACATCAGAAAAAACTAATGGACAGAAAGGGAGGGAGGATCGACACACTCAGGGCTTGAGCCATATCACCGAGGCCATGCGCCCGGTCTGGCCATCACGCCGATAAGAGAAGAAATGTTCCCTGTCGGTAAATGTACAGGCCCCTGCGCCGTAGATCGCAACAACGCCCGCTCGCGCTAGGCGCAAACGGGCCAGTTGGTAGATATCCGCCAGCCAGCTGTCCCGAGCTTGATTATGGCGCACAAATGCCACGTCCGCCTCGCGATGCTGACGACAAAACTGCTGCCGCACCTCGCCGCCGACCTCAAACGCCTGCGGCCCTATCGCCGGCCCTAACCAGCACAACAACTCGTTCGCCGGCACATCCAGCGCCGCCAGCGTGGCTTCCAATACGCCATCGGCCAAGCCCCGCCAGCCAGCATGGGCGGCGGCAACGCGGGTGCCCTGACGGTTACAAAACAGCACCGGCAAGCAATCGGCGGTCATCACCAGGCAGCCGATGCCCGGCTTTTCGGTCATGGCCGCATCAGCCTCAACCACCGGGCCAACCTGATCTAAGCGCGCCACCTGGATACCGTGCACCTGCCGTAGCCACTGGCAGCGAATATCACTACCTAAGGCGGCTTGCAGCAACTGCCGATTGGCGGCGACCCGCTGCGGGTCGTCACCGACATGGTCGCCAAGATTGAGATCAGCGAACGGTGCCTGGCTAACGCCGCCCACACGGGTGCTGGACAGCGCGCCAACCGTCGCCGGTGCGGGCCAGTCGGGCCTGATCAACCGCAGCGGCGTGGTATCGGCCGCCATCACCACCTCAGAGCTGCTCCATCGTTCTAGCATCACGCTGTAACTCATCGAGCAGCATCAGCATATCGGCCGGCAGCGGCACCTCCCACGCCATCAACTCCTCGGTCACCGGGTGGTACAGCTCCAAGCGCTTGGCATGCAGCGCCTGACGTTTGAAATCGCTTAACGTCTCCCGCAACTCCAGGCTGATCCCTTTAGGCAACCGCACCCGCCCCCCGTATTGAGGATCGCCGACCAGCGGGTAGCTGATATGCGCCATATGCACGCGGATCTGGTGCGTTCGGCCGGTCTCCAGTTTCAGACGGATATGGGTATGACCGCGGAATTTTTTCAGGACCCGATAGTGAGTAATCGCTTCCTTGCCCATCGGGCTAATCGCCATCTTCTGACGCTGCTTGGAGTGGCGCGCCATCGGCTCGTCGACACAGCCGCCACCGGTCATCACCCCGATGGAGATCGCTTCATACTCGCGCCCCATCGCCCGCTCTTGTAACTGCGCCACCAGATCGGTCTGCGCTTCCAAGGTCTTGGCCACCACCATCAGCCCGGTGGTCTCTTTATCCAGGCGATGGACGATACCCGCTCGCGGCACCGCGCCGATATCGGGGCAGTGGTGCAGCAGCGCATTCAGCAGCGTGCCGTCGTGGTGACCCGCGCCAGGATGCACCACCAGGCCAGAGGGCTTGTTAAGCACCAGAATATGCTCATCTTCATAGACGATATCCAGAGCGATCGCCTCGGCCTGCCAACGCGCCTCTTGCTGCAATGCCGCCTGCACCTCAATCTGTTCACCGCCGAATAGCTTCTCCCGAGCACGCAACTGCCGGCCATCGACCAGCAGTTCGCCCGTTTTAATCCAGCCCTGCAACCGAGAGCGAGAGTGTTCGGGAAACAATTGTGCCACCGCCTGGTCGAGGCGTAATCCACCCAGGGTGTCGGGCACCGTGGCTTGAAGATGAATCGTTTGGGTCATGAAAGTCCTGCTGCGGGTGATCCTCTAAAGCCAACACCAAGAGTGTTGGGTTTAGAGGTCTGCTGTGGTTAAATAATCCGCCCAGTATAACCGAATCCTGCGCCTTCAGTCGCACTCGGACGGGTTTATCGATGCAGCACGACGCCAGCATCCCCTATCTACCTTTGAGATCTGGACGATGAAGTATCTCGTCAAGCTAACGCTTGCTCTAACCCTTGGCAGTTTCCTCAGTGGCTGTGCGCTGTTCGGCGGGGATAGTCTGGAAACAGATATTCCGGAAGCGCAACTCTGGAACGAGGCGACACTGTTTCTTGCAGACAGCAACTTTGAACTGGCGGCAGCAAAGCTGGAAAACCTGGAATCGCGCTACCCCTTCGGACGCTTCTCCGAACAGGCGCAGCTGGAACTGATCTATGCCTACCATAAGCAGGGCAAGGCCGAGGAGGCGATCTCCGCCGCCGACCGCTTTATTCGTCTGCACCCCCAGCATGCAAATATCGATTACGCCTACTACCTCCGCGGACTGACGCGCTTTCTTGAAGACCAAAGCATCGTCAATCGGTTTCTGCCTACCGATATGTCGATGCGCGATCCAGGCGCCGCTAAAGACTCCTTTGACGACTTCGCCATCCTGCTGCAGCGTTACCCCAGCAGCCAGCACGCCCCCGATGCACGCAAACGGATGATTTTCCTGCGCAATCAGCTGGCCCAATACGAGATCCATGTCGCCCGCTACTACCTCAAGCGCGGCGCATTTGTCGCGGCCGCCAACCGCGGCCGCTACGTGCTCGAAAACTTTTCCCAATCCACGTCTATTGCCGATGCGTTGGCGGTGATGGTGCTCGGCTACACCCAGCTGGGGCTAAACGATCTGGCCGCTAATTCGCAAACCGTGCTCGAACAGAATTATCCCGATTATCCCGGTCTGGTCTTGGAGTAATCCCCCGACCCCTACTCTGGAACAATAATAGATGGATCGCCAAGCCATTATCAACGCTATGAAAGTGCTGCCGGAGATTGATCCGCAGCATGAGATCGAGCGCCGCATCGCCTTTATCAAAGCCCGACTCACGGCATCCGGATTAAAGCATCTGGTGCTGGGGATCAGCGGCGGCGTCGACTCCTCCACCTGTGGACGCTTAGCCCAGCTAGCGGTGGAGCAGCTCAATGCCGAAATCGGTGGCGATCAGTATCGATTTGTCGCGGTTCGCCTGCCTTATGGTATTCAAGCGGATGAGGCGGACGCGCAACAGGCCCTGGCGTTTATCCAGCCTAGCGACAGCCTCACCATCAATATCAAAGCGGGTGTGGATGGTATTCATCAAGCCACCCTGGCCGGCCTGCCGCGGCAACGCCTGGCTAACACCGCAGAGGCAAGCATCGATTTCGCCAAGGGCAATGTCAAAGCCCGCGCGCGGATGACCGCGCAGTATCATGTCGCCGGACTGCTGGGCGGATTGGTATTGGGTACCGATCATTCGGCCGAAAACATCACCGGGTTCTACACCAAGTTTGGCGATGGCGCCTGCGATCTGGCGCCGCTGTTCGGGCTCAGTAAGCGTCAGGTACGCCTGCTGGCATCGACACTCGGCGCACCCGCCACGCTCGCCCAGAAAACCCCGACCGCCGATCTAGAGTGTCTGGCGCCGTTAAAAACCGACGAGGCGGCACTCGGCGTCAGTTACGATAGCATCGATGATTTTCTTGAAGGCCGCCCGGTCAGCGAGGCGCTGGTCGACAAGATTATCGCCATCTACCTCAAGACCGAGCACAAGCGCCAACCGATTCCGACCCTGTACGATTAACAGGCTTATCTCAATGGCCAGACCGGGCTAAAGCCCGACCCACAAACCCTGGGATCGGGAGCTACCCGCTTAACCCTGCAACGACCACTGGTAGGGTTCCGGATCGATCACCGGTGGGCGCTGTAGCATCAGATCCGCCACCAGGCGGCAGGATGCCGGCGCTAACACCAGGCCATTGCGAAAATGCCCGGTGTTGAGATAGAGATTATCAAAGCCCGGCACTCGACCTATATAGGGCACCCCGTCTGGAGAGCCGGGCCGTAATCCGGCCCACTGCGCCTCGATCGTGCAACGCGCCAAGGCTGGCAGTATCGCCACTGCCGATTGATACAGCGAATCATAGGCCGCTGCCGTCACCCGCTTATCAAACCCTTGATATTCAAGGGTACTGCCCACCAGAATCCGGCCATCGGCGCGGGGGATCAGATACCGACCGCCGCTGAGCACCACCCGGTTGAGCAGCGGCTGCTCGCCGTGACGGACCCCGCTGTTCAACAGCAGCATCTGGCCCTTCACCGGACTCACCGCCAGCTTGAGATCCAGCTGTTGCAGCAACCCGCCACTCCAGGCACCCGAGGCGACCAAAAACTGCTGCGCCGCAAAGCGCCCTGCGCTGGACTCCAGCGCTTGCAGGCGCCCTGCCGAGGCGACAAAGCCGCTGACCTCGGCATGGGTCACCAGGGTCACCGCCGGATTTAACTCCAGCGAGCGCCTGAGCGCCTGCCCCAGCCGGGGGTTACGGATACTGGCGACCTCGGGCATCCAGAGCGCGGAGGGGCTGTCTATCCGCACCTGCGGTTCCAGCGCCTGTATCTGTGGCGCCGCGATCGGCGTTAGCGGTCGGTCATGGGTACAAGCCCAGCGCAGGGCGTCAGCCTCGTCTTCGACCTCCAGCATCAGCAAGCCGTTGGCGCGCAGCTCAGGACTGATACCGGTCTCGCGTTCCAGCTGCCGCGACAGCGTCGCATAAGACCCCTGCGACCAGCTCGCCAGCGCGGTGACCGCATCCTTATAGCGCCAGGGGTACAGCGGTGACACTATGCCTCCCCCCGCCCAAGAGGCTTCTTGCGCTACCGCCCCACGCTCCAACACCGTCACCTGCTGACCTGCGGCGGCCAGCTCGCGAGCCGCCAACAACCCCATCACGCCGGCACCGATAATGATGCTATCTGCTTGCTGCCGAACCGCCATCACCCGCTCCTAAGATTGCCACCCCGTTCAAGGGCCATACCTTAGGGGATCCGCGCCAGTGGCTCAAGTACAGTGTGCGTCGTGGTGAACACCGAAGATACGGGGTCAGCCGCCGATCGATTCAGAGTAGCAGCGGATAGCGGCAGGCGGTGGCGGCGGTCCGCAGCCTACCCGAATACGGTAGCACCAGCTCGCGCTGCAGGTTGAGATCACCGCCGCCATGGCCGACGCAGAAGGTGCCGTTTAAGGACCCCAGGGCGCCGGAATCGTCGTAGGCGACAAACTCACCGCGATTCCACATCAGCCGCTGCATCGGCGCTAAGGGCTGAAACACCCGCAGCAGCACATCGCCCTGGCTGGTATCCAACTGCCGGTCATTGTCGCTATCGACAAATACCAACCAACCTAGCTGCCAGGATTTCTGCCCGGTGGCCGCGCTACCCGCGCACTGTCCCGGGGTACTGGCCTGCTTACAGAGCACAACCCGCTGGCCACGATTGATCGCCTCGGAGCGTGCCAAGGCCAGCGAGGTACGTAAGCCCAGCGTCAGGGTATCGACCTGGTTACGAGCCAGCAGCTGCTGAAAGCTGCTCGCCCCGGCGGTGCTCAGGATCGCCGCGATAGCCAGCGATAACAGTAATTCGGTCAACGTCAGACCGCGCTGCGAAAATGACAACGGCACCCAGGGGTGCCGTCGAACGAGCGTCCTGCTCATATGCTTGCTCCTGCCTCATCCGTGACAGCGGGTTAGACAAACCCGCAGCAGCAAGTATAGATAGGATTCCTAAGCCTGCCTGCTGGGCAGCCTATTTTCTGCTATGGCCAGCAGGAGGTACCGGCACCGCTCTTACCCCGTAAGCCGGTATGCGCCAGCGTCAAGGTGCCACAGCTATCGCCGCTCTGGGCGTTTTTAGGGGCCGCCGTAAGGGTAAAGCTGGTGGCTGTGACCGCCGAAATATCCAGATCATAATATTTATCCCCACCCTCCAACGGCGCTTCGGTTGCAAAGATACTCGGATCCCCGGTATGGGTACCCACCGAACAATTAGAACTGCTCGACGGCCCCGCACCACAGTAGGTACTGTTCAGGGTAAAATGACGCTCCATCGCCCCGGCAAACGACACCAGCGCCGCCATGCCATCGGCGCGGCGTGACTTATTCACATACTCAACGTAAGAGGGGTAGGCGACGGCGCTAATGATGCCGATAATCGCCACCGTGATCATCAGCTCGATCAGTGAAAAGCCCCGTTGCGGTCTCGCCTGGATCTTTATCAACTTAGGTTAACCCTCTGGATTACTGCAACTGCTGCCAGGATTGACGCCCGCCGCTGCTGCTTTTAGATTCCTTAACGCTCTCAATATTGCCGCTGGAGCCGCCCATCACCTTCACCTCTTGAACGCCATCCTCAACGATGGCCGGGTTATCAAAAATCCCCAGATTGGTTTTCTGGATACCCGACACCGAGATCAGCGTCGTAACGGAGGTCACAGGGTCGATAACGGCCACCTTATCCGCATCGGTAAAGAGGCCGTCATTATTCAGATCGAAGGGCGTGTCACTGAGCCTAGACCCGGTCACCGCGTTGAGCTCCATCAGCCAGCTGCTGCCGCCAAAACTGCAGGGATCCGCCGAGGGGATCAGCGTGGTAAAGATCAGTCTAGCATCGCGCAGAATCGGCTGATTGATGACCCTCTCGCCGCTGCCTGCTGCTGACGCCAGTTTCAGGTCCATATACCAGCCATCCTTACTGGCATAATTAACCGAATTATTGCTGGTCAGGCGCACATTAAAGGAGGTGAATGCGCTGCTGTTTTCTGCATCGATGGTCTGTTCGACCAGATCCGCACGCGCCACCTTGGAGCCATTAACGTCTTTAAAATCATCGCGGACCGCATAAAAGCTCTGGAGTTGCGGTGAAGACACGTCCGCATCGCCGACCTCAAAATACTTGCCGGTACCGAAATAGACCATCAGCCCGCCATCGGGGTGCACCCCGGCCTCGGGCTGAGCAGTGATCGGCTGGGTCACCGCGGGTGTAGCCGTATCGGTGGCGACAAACAGCGGAGCCGGGGTAGAACCACTCTTAAAGGCCGACGTCAGCTTCAGATTCGACCCCGTCAGCCCCAGGTTCACCTTCCACAGATTACCCTGCAGATCGCCGGCATAGATGGTGTCCGCGGTCAGGTCACGGTCGTAATCGACCACCAGCGGTGCGCTTAGGCCATTACCGGCGCTGCTATCCAGCTCGATCGTTTCCACCTGGGTAGGATCATCCAGCCGCACCAGGAACAGCTTGGCTTTATTGGCACCGTAGCCGTTACCAAAGACCGCATAGAAATGGCCATCGGGCATCCGCGCAATGGAGGCCTCACCCAACTGGACACCCAGATCGCTAAAGCCGCTCTGGGTGCTGTCCAGATCCCAGAGCACCTTGGACGCGCTGAAGTTAGCCGGATCGGTAATGTCCAGCGCAAAGACACCCTTACCCCCGACGCCCGTGGTCCCGACCAGCACCGTACGCCAGCTATCCGGATTGCCATCGGTATCGGTATCGATATAGGCATCGCCAAAGATCGGCGAGCCATCGACGTAGTAGTCGTGGCTATAATCGGGATCGGTCAACGCCCCCAGCTTGCCAAACACCGCGTTAGGAATAAAGGCGAAGGCTTCGGTACCGACCGCAGGCGGACTAAGCGGATCGTAGCTAAAAGAGAAGCCATGCAGCATGCCATCATTGCCGCCTACGTAGAGCATCCCCGGACGGTTCAGATAGGCGCTGGTCTGGCGAAAGGCACTATATTCAGCCCCTGCGACGCCCACCAGCCGATCGTAACGAAAGTTTTGATTTTTAACAAACAGGGGGTCAGAGTTAATGATATCCCCCAAGGGCACACGCCCTGCTGTCGCGGTGCGGGTACGCAACGCACCGGACGGCTGTTCATTGCTGGCATCACCACGTAGATAATTGATCTGCTCATTGCTCAAAGAGGGGGCTGCCGCACCGACCACCACCGCATTAATCAGCGCGGCATTGCTGGTCGTAAAATCGATGCCGGCGGCCCCCGCTGGATCCCAGGCCAGCACTTTTCGAGTGCCGCTGGAGACCGGCATATTATCGGCCGCATTCCAGACCACCGCGCCAACAGTGCCGGTCACCGCTATCGGCATCGCATTGAGCTGACCACTCCAGTTAGCGCTGTTAAACAGCGCCTGGAAGAGGATGGTCGAGGTGCTTAACCGGGTGGAGCTGGTCGTCACCGCAGAGGCTGACCCCAACTGGGCATTGATATCGCTGATGGCCGCCTTAAGTGCCAGCAACAATGCGCTGGAGTCTTTGGCTTGAATAAACAGACCGCCGCCCTGGGTGGCGGTATCCTGCATCAGCGGATCATTGATCACCTGGTCATCGGCAAAGCCGATGGTATAGGTGCGTAGATTATTGAGCACCTCATTGCCAGCAAAGTCGTCAAGATCCGGGCGCAGATCGATCTCAAACAGCGCCTGGGCCACATCATCGAGATAATCGCTACCCGCGCTTTCATAGGTTCGGCCGGCCTTACGATCGGTGGCACAACCGGGACAATCGCCATCATAGTCTTGTAGCAGCGTGTCTGCGGTGATGTCCTGATCACTCTGCGGCCGACCATCACTGAGCAGGATCACGAAGTTTTTTTGGCAAAAATGGCAGATCGGCGACTCAAACACCCCAGGGGAGCGATTGAACAGGGTAGCGTCATCGATCGCCACGTTGGTCGTGCCCGGATGCAGAATGATGTTGCCATCATACTGGCCGTTGGCGAAACAACTGGCGCTGGGCTGATGGCCGGGATTGATGCCGCCGCTGGTGCCGACAAAATAACGACCGATCTCGTGCAGCGATTCGGCCAATGGCGTAGAGCCGCTCGGGGTCAGCGCATCAATCGCCGTTTTCAGGGCGGTTTTAGTCGCCGCGATATCGGCATCAGCCACACCGAGGCGGATATCCGCACCATGATCGCCATCATAAGCCGCCAGACCTAGATGGGTATTATCGAGCGAATCGACCAGAGATTTGGCGGCCATCTGGGCGATATCGATCCGCCTTAACGTGCCCGGCTTCAGGCGGATCGTTCCGGTGCCCCAGTCGGGCGACATCCCGCCCACGGCGTAGCTGGTGCCGCTATTATCGGAACCAAAATACCAGTTCAGATAATGGCCGGAATACTCGGCGTCTAGATAACTGCTTGGAGAGACGCCATCGGAGGCAAAGAGTCTAGCCTGATACTGCAACGCCGGATCAAAACAGCCCAGGGTTCGCCCGGCGGTGCCGGTCTTGCCGAGCACATGGGTGGCATCATTGACCCAGTCGATATCGGTGCCATTATGAAAGAACGGGATGCCGTTGGCATCGATACGAATATCAATCTGACTAGTGTTCACCACCCTCAGGGTCGCAGGACAGCCGTAGGTGGCGCTTGCATCGTAGGGGGCTTCAGGCACGATATTGCTCATCGAGCCCGAGTTATCGATCAGCAGCATGATGTTGGGTTTGGCCTTGGAGGTCAGAAACAGCGGGGTCTTGGAAACCGTCCCCGCGCTGGCCGTCGCACTCAACTGCGCGGCCAGCAGCGCACTGAGCCAGATCATCGAGCTTGTTTGCAGCTTCATATCTCCCCCTTGAGCCGCAGCTCGTTAATTTTTAAACACCGACTGCAAGATCACCACCGCGGTGCCGGTACTGCCCACCGCCCGTGTGGTAATTCTAAACAACGTCCCGCTGCTCGCCTGTACCTGCCCGGCAGCGGCACTGCTCGGAGGCGCGCCAGCACCGAGCTCTTCGATGATATACACCGGTTGCGCAGCCACGCCGGCTAGGTTGCCGCTGAAGGTGCGTACCGCTGACGGGATCCCCCAGGACGCGGCATGCGTGCCCCAGATCGCCGGCAACGGCTGATACAAGCCATTACTGCCATTGAAACTCAGCACGGGCCCATCTACCAAGGCCTCCGCCTCGCGCAGCGCCGACTCCGCCGCCTGAAACGCCAGGGTGCGGTTGCGCAGGTTACCCGCCATCCGCTCCTCCATCGAGGTATCGCGAATACTGCTGAGCCCCATCAGCGTGACCACCAGCAACACGATCATGCAGATGATCAGGGTGATCCCCCGCTGACGATGGGGTTGCGCATCTAGAGCCATTAATTCAACCTGTTTCTCAACGCCAAGGTGGTGGTGAAAGCCTTACGAATCCGCCGATCGTTAGCGATCCGTGAGAGGCCGTAATATTCGAGCGCCTGGGGTTCATCGAGCATATTGTCCCTCAGACTTCTGAGCAGCAAGTGGATCTGCACGCTGACGACATCATCCATCGAGGTGCTCGCCGCACTGACCTGGTCGGCCGCTACAAAATAGTTAGGGGTGCCCGTTTTAGGCGGCACGTCGACGCCATACAGAATCTGGAAGTTCTCCACCCCCTCAACTAACTCAACACCGCCGCTATCCCAGGCATCGGTGGCGGTGCCCCGGACCAGCGTCGGTTCACCACTGACACCCAGGCGTAACCAGTAGCGCGTCGAGACCGCAGTATAGACATCATAACCACTGACATTGGGAATCCCCAGGGGCGACATACCGGCGCCGCCTCCACTAGGCGGCAAGCCATGCTTAATCACCTTATCGGATGGATTAACCTTGGCAGAGATGATAAAGCTTGCCCCGATACTGCAATCTGAAGCGATCAGGGTATCGCCCTGTGCAAAGGGGGTAGTCTTATCTAGGTGGACATTTGCCCCTACGATTTTTTCAACTTTAACGCCGGTCTGGTTGATTCTTCGCATCAAAAAACCATCGGCCAACGGCCCTAATACCGGCGCATACCCTGAGCTAGACGCTGGTATCGCGTCAAAGCCTTCGACGCCCGAATCGACGGCGCTACTGACATTGGCAACGATGCTGGAACTGTCGCTTAAACAGCCCCAGTAGTCGGCCTGACGAATATCGCGGGATAAAAACTCCATCGCAAACCGACCGTTCTCCTGAATCCGCGAGAACTCCTGCTGGAACTCGTAGGCCTTCTTGGCACCGAGAAAGGTCTGCAACACGGCGGTGGTCACAAACAAGCCCAGCACCAACGCCACCATTAACTCCACCATGGAGAAGCCGGCTTGGTTCAAGGCTGATGTCGGGCGAACACTAGACATGGTTATAATCCGAAACTAAACACAAATGACTCATTAACCGGATCAACAACACCATCACGATTATCATCCCAGCGGATGGCAATCGTTTGTATTCCCGCTGAGGCGGTCAACGCCCCCACCCCACCCGGTAGAATACCGGTAATGCTGCTGGTCCACTCATAGATATCGCGCTCGGCGAGCTGTTGAGGGCTACAACCGCTGCCGGACACGGCCCCCGAGTAACTGACACAGGCCACCGCATGCGACGCGCCATTCGGAAAAGCCGCTATATACTCATTGCCCGCTACGCCGGCAGGGTTACTCCGCATCTTATCCGCCAGCTCATACGCCAGCAGCGTGGCCTGGCTGCGATGGTAGGCGCTGAGGTTACTCTTCAGCGCCAGGCTTTCCATGCCAATCAACCCAACCACCCCCAGCGAGAGGATCAGCACCGCGACCAGAATCTCGACCAGGGTGAAGCCCTGCTCGTTGCCAGGCATGCTGTTTGGGGTCTCGGCTGCGGTGCTCATCGCGGGGTACTCAATTCATCCGCACTCGGCCGGTGGCGTTAATGCTAAGCGTTTTTGCGGTACCATTTTTTGAAATGGTAAAAACACATTCCCCGCCCATTGTGCTGCGAGCGCCGCTATTGAGATACGCAATCGAGCTACCACAAGGGTAACTGACAGAGGCATCGCCACTATCCTGCTGCACGACTTGCAGCACTTCATTATTAGGCCGCAGTACTTCCCAACCGCTGTTCCAGCTTGTACCGCTGCAATCTCCTAGCGTGCCGCGGCAAACTCTAATGCTCTCACCGCGCTTGATCGCTTCGGTGCGCGCCAGCGCCAGGCTGGTGGCCAGGCCCAGTCGGGTTTCATCTACCTTGCTGCCGGAGATAATCGCGTCGTAATTGGGGGAGGCCACCATCAGCAATATCGCGACGATGGCGAGAACGATAAGCAGCTCTATCAGCGTAACGCCGTGGTAGCGCTTGAGGCCGGCTTGACCGGCGGCGCGCTTGCGGACTGCAGAAAGCAGCGCTGAGTATTGCTGTCGATGGTTATACTCACTCATCCTTAAATCCCGACTACTGGACGCCCTCGTGGATAATCCTAATCCCAATATACTGCAGTGCGCCTACAGGCCCGCCACTAACAGTTCGATTAGCTTACAGCAGAAGACTAGTTCAAGACATCCGAGAAGAGGGATGAGATCCAATTCAAACAATGATCGAGATCAAGCCACGGTGATTTATATCAGCTCGACGGCAGTAATTTCAACATCAAAGTAGAGCATTTTACCCGCCAGCGGGTGATTGAAATCGATCGTGACCCGATCGCCGTCGATCGACTCGACGATACCGGGCAACCCCGTCTGCGAAGGATCAGCAAAGCTGATCATCAGCCCCGGCTCCAGCGCCATATCCTTAAAATCGCTGACCGGGTAACGCTGCAGGTTGCTAGGATTACGCATGCCAAATCCCTGCTCTGGGGCGATGCGCACCCGGGTCTTATCACCCGCAGCCAGACCCAGCAGCGCCTGCTCGAACCCGGGCAGCAAGTTGCCGTCGCCATATTCAAAGGTCGCCGGTGACTTATCGCGGGTCGTATCGACCAGTTCGCCGCTTTCCAACTCGATGCTAAAATGCAGGCTCACGCGCGCACCCGGACCTACCAATACGTTTGTCACAAGGACTCCTAAGGCAATCGCCTAGTTGGATTATTTACGCTGCAGCCTTACGGCCAGCGACCACACTTTCCCACAGCAGCAACAGCGCACCCAGGGTGATCGCCGCATCGGCGATATTGAACGCCGGGTAATAGTGGCGCTGCCAATGCAGGGAGATAAAATCGACCACATGCCCGAGCAGCAGCCGATCGATCAGATTACCGATGGCACCGCCCAGGATCAGCACCAGGGCGATACTGAGCAAGCGCTCGGAGCGGGATATTTTGCTCAGCCAGTACAGCAGATAGCCCGCCACAGCCACGGCGATCAGACTAAAGAACCAGCGCTGCCAGCCATCCTGGCCCGCCAGAAAGCTAAAGGCCGCCCCCTTGTTGTATACCAGGGTGAGGTCAAACACCGGTAGCAGCGCGATCGGCTGCGCATACTCCAGCCACGCCAGCGCCAACTGTTTACTGAGCTGATCGAGGATCAACACCAACAGCGCCAGCCATAACCACGCCAAACCCGTGTGCTTCAATTTGAGTCTTAGCATCCGGATTAGGCGTACGCGCGCCGCTCTCCGACACCGGCGACGTTATCGACGCAACGGCCACAGAGCTCAGGGTGCTCGACATGCGTGCCGACATCCTCGCGCAGGTGCCAACAGCGGGTGCATTTGCCATGCTCGCTCACCCGGACCCGCAGTTTCAGCGTCGCCAGCTCGGTCGCAACCGCATCACCGGCATGGGCTAACAGATCCAGCTGCGCCCCCGAGGTGATCAACACAAAGCGCAGCTCATCACCCAAGCGCTCCAACAGCGTTTTCAGGTCAGCATCACAGAACAGGGTCACGTCGGTCGCCAGGCCGGATTTAACCCCACCCTGCTTGCGCTGATTCTCTAGCTCTTTATTGACCGCAGTCTTGACGTCGACCACCTGCTGCCAGAACGCACGGCCGAAGGCGTCATCCTCCGCCAACTCAAACAGCCCCTGATACCAGGTTTCAAGATGGATAGAATCACCGCGTTCACCGGGCAGACTCTGCCAGATCTCATCGGCGGTAAAGCTGGTGATCGGCGCGATCCAGCGCGCCAGGGCTTCGGCCACATGGTAGAGCGCGGTCTGGCAGGAGCGCCGCGCCAGGGAATCGGGCTGGGTGGTGTACTGCCGATCCTTGATGATATCGAGATAGAAACCGCCCAGATCCAAGGCGCAGAAATGGTGCACCTTCTGATACACAGCATGGAACTGGTAGCTGTTGTAGGCACTGATAATCTCTGTCTGCAGCTGGGCGGCACGATCCACCACCCAACGATCCAGCGCCAACATCTCATCGGCAGCAACCAGGTGCTCCGCCGGATCGAAGCCGCTCAGATTGGACAGCAGAAAGCGCGAGGTGTTGCGGATACGCCGGTAGGCGTCCGAGGTGCGATTGAGGATCTCATCGGACACCGCCATCTCACCGCTAAAGTCGGTCGAGGCCACCCACAGGCGCAGCACATCGGCACCGTACTTACTCATCACCTGCTGCGGAGCTACCACGTTGCCGACCGACTTGGACATCTTGCGGCCGTTTTGATCGACGGTGAAGCCGTGGGTCAACACCTGCTTATAGGGAGCGACGCCACGAATGGCGATCGAGGTCTTCAGCGAGGACTGAAACCAGCCGCGGTGCTGGTCGGAACCCTCCAGGTACAGATCCGCCGGAAACTGTAGCTCGTCACGCTGATCGAGCACCGAGAAATGGGTAACCCCCGAATCGAACCACACATCCAGGGTGTCATTGACCTTGGCGTACTGGTCGGCCTCATCGCCGAGCAGCTCGCTGGGCTCCATCTCAAACCAGGCATCGATGCCGCCCTTCTCGACTCGCTGGGCGACCGCTTCGATCAAGCGCGCGGTATCGGGATGCAACTGCTGGGTCTCTTTGTTGATAAACAGGGTGATGGGCACGCCCCAGGTGCGCTGTCGCGACACACACCAGTCCGGGCTCTGCTCCAGCATCGATTCGATGCGATTCTGGCCCCAGCTCGGGAACCACTGCACCCCTTTGATCGCCTCCAGCGCTTTGGTCTTGAGGCCCTGCTCATCCATGCTGATAAACCACTGTGGCGTGGCGCGATAGATCAGCGGTGTCTTGGTGCGCCAGCAATGCGCATAACTGTGCTCGAACTTGACCGCTTTGATCAGCCGCCCCTCTTCGCGCAGCAACGCGACGATCTCGTCATCGACCTTGTAGACATGCTGACCGGCAAAGCGTCCGGCTGCCGAGACATAGATGCCGTGGCCATCGACGAGATTGAGGGTCTCGATCGCATATTTCTGTCCGACCATGAAATCCTCGACGCCATGGTCGGGCGCGGTATGCACGGCACCGGTACCGGCGTCGGTGGTCACATGCTCACCCAGAATGACCGGCACCTGCTTGTCGTAGAACGGGTGCTGTAGCAACTTATGCTCCAGCGCCTGGCCTTTACAGCGACCCACGCTGCGATAATCTTCGACGCCATAGCGTTGCATCGCCGTCTCGACCAGCGCCTCGGCCAGCAGGATCCGCTCCTTACCGGCACCCAGATCGGCCTGCACCAACACATAATCAAGCTCGGCATGCAGCGATACCGCCTGGTTGGCCGGCAAGGTCCAGGGGGTAGTGGTCCAGATCACCGCGCTGACCGGACCCTCACCGCTCAACTCCTCGAAGGCATCCAGGAAATCGGTTTCATCGACCGGCGCAAAGCGTACGTCGATCGCGGTAGAGACCTTGTCCTGGTATTCGACTTCAGCCTCCGCCAAGGCCGAGGCCCCGACCACACTCCAGTACACCGGCTTATAACCTTTCACCAGATGGCCGTTGGCGACGATCTTGCCTAGCGCGCGGATAATATTGGCTTCGGTGTCGAAATTCATGGTCAGGTAGGGCTTATCCCACTGCCCCAGCACCCCCAGACGGATAAAATCTTTTTTCTGCCCCTCGACCTGTTTCAGCGCGTAACTGCGGCACTCCTGGCGGAACTCCTTGAAGGTCTTTTTGCTGCCCGCTTTACCGATCTTGGTTTCGACCTTGTGTTCGATCGGCAACCCATGACAATCCCAACCGGGAACATAGGGGGCATCAAAACCGCTCAGGGTCTTGGAGCGGACGATAATATCTTTGAGGATCTTGTTAACCGCATGGCCGATATGAATATCGCCGTTGGCGTAGGGAGGACCATCATGAAGAATAAATTTCTCACGTCCCTGACTGACTTCACGAATCCGCTGGTACAGGCCAATGGCATTCCACTTCTGCAGCATCTCGGGCTCGCGCTGCGCCAAATTGCCACGCATCGGGAAGTCGGTCGCGGGTAGATTGAGTGTATGTTTATAGTCAGTCATGGTGAAGTTTCACTTGTCGCTAACGTTAAGCCTAGAGCGGTGCGTGATCTGCACGCCACTGTCGGGCAAATTGAATATCATTATGTATCTGTTGCTGTAGTGCCGGCAGATCCGCGAATTTTTGCTCCGCTCGAATAGGCGCCAGGAACTCGACCACTAAACGCGAGCCGTAGAGCGCGCCGTCAAAATCCAGCAGATGCACTTCGAGCAGCGGCTCCGCACCGTTCACCGTGGGACGCACGCCGACATTGGCGACACCGGCATGCCGCCGGCCATCCTCGGTCAGGGCATCGACGACGTACACGCCATCAAATGCCAGGCGCTTACGCTGCAAGGAGATATTGGCGGTCGGCAACCCCAGTTGGCGCCCCAGTTTACGCCCATGAATCACCTTGCCGGTCACCCGATAGGGGCGTCCTAGCAAGCGACTGGCCAGCGCAAAATCATGCTCGGCCAATACCTGGCGTACCCGGCTGCTGCTCACGCGTTCGCCATCGATCAGATGGGTACGGGTGTTAACCACGGTAAAGCCATGGCTGCGACCATAGCGCTGCAACAGCGCAAAGTCTCCGAGCCGATCGCAACCAAAGCGGAAATCATCGCCGACGACAAAATAGTTTACCGCCAGCCCGCTCAGCAACAAGCGATCGATAAATTGCTCGGCGGTCAGGGCGCGCAGGCGCTGATTGAAATGCAGGCAAAACAACCGATCGATGCCGTGATCGCGGATCAGTTCCAGCTTATCCCGAAATCGGGTCAGGCGCGGCGGCGCCAGCGACCCTTCAAAAAACTCGCGGGGCTGCGGTTCAAACACGATCGCGACCGACGGCACCCCCAGTATCCGGGCTTTGTCGCTCACTTGGGCCAACACCTGATGATGTCCCAGATGCACGCCATCGAAGTTGCCAATGGTCGCCACACAGCCTCGATGCTGATCGCGAAGATTGTGCAAACCCCTGATTAACTCCATGACTACAACACCAAGCGTGAATCGAACGCGGCAGTATACAACAGCTACGGCGGTCCGAATACCGCCCCACCGGAGTTGTTAGCTGGATTATCAGTGGCGCAACGACTGCAGCCGCACCCCACACAGCCACAGGATAGCCACATACACCCCGCCGCCCAACACACAGCTCAGCCCCATCGTCAGCGCCCGCTCCCAGACCGTCCAGCTCAACCACTGCGACAATTCCGGCACGAACCCTGCCAGCAGCAAGGCCAGCGCCAGGTTAGCAGCACCCAGCTGCAGTCCGAAGCGCAGCCAGCCCGGTTGCCAGCGCATCACCTCGGCACGCAGCAATCCCCGCAACAGCAGACCGGCATTCAGGAATGCCGATAGCGAGGTCGCCAAGGCCAGCCCCGCATGCGCCAGCGGTACGATCAGCGCCAGATTGAGGAGCATATTCACGCCCATCGCCCAGATGCCGATTTTAACCGGGGTCTTGGTATCCTGGCGGGAAAAATACCCCGGCGCCAGCACCTTGATCAGCATAAACGCCAGCAACCCCAGGCTATAGGCCCGCAGGCTGTAGCTGGCCTGCCTGACATCCTCTGGGGTCATCGCGCCATACTGAAACAGCGTCACCAACAGCGGACCCGCCAACAACCACAACGCCAGCGCGGCAGGCACACCGATCAACAACACCATCCGCATCGCCCAATCCAGCATCGCGGCGAACGCCTGTGGCGACTGCTCCGCATGCTTGCGTGACAGCGTGGGCAAAATCACCGTGGCGATGGCGATCCCAAACACCCCCAGCGGCAACTCCACCAGCCGATCGGAGAAATACAGCCAGGAGACGCTGCCGGTTTGCAACAGCGACGCCAGCACGGTATCGAGCAGCAGATTGATCTGACTCACCGACACCCCAAACAGCGCGGGTATCATCAGCGTCACAATCTTCCTGACCCCAGGATGGTTAAAATCCACCTTGGGACGGGGCAACAGGTGCACCCGAGCCAGGAACGGCAACTGCAGCAACAACTGGGTCACACCGGCAATCAATACCCCCCAGGCCAGCGCCATCACCGGCGTCTGCAGCAGCGGCTGCAGCCAGAACACCGAGCCGATCAACGACAGATTGAGCAGCACCGGGGTAAAGGCCGGAATCGCAAAGCGGTCATAACTATTGAGGATCGAGCCTGCAAAGGCGGTGAGCGAGATCAGCAACAGATAGGGAAAGGTCAGTCGTAGCAACTCCACCGTGAGCTGATATTTGACCGTATCATTGAGATAAAACCCCGGGGCAAACAGCATCGCCAACAGCGGTGCGGCCAACATAGCCACCAGGGTGATGAGACTGAGCACCCACCCTAGCGATCCCGCCACGCGATCGATCAACAACCGGACCTCGGCCAGACTACCCTGAGTGCGATATTCCGACAGCACCGGCACAAACGCCTGAGCAAAGGCCCCTTCGGCAAACAAGCGGCGTAAAAAATTGGGGATCTTAAACGCCACAAAGAACGCATCGGCACTGGCACCCGCGCCAAAACTATGGGCGATAACGACATCCCGCAACAACCCCATCACCCGCGACAGCAGCGTCATCAACCCGACCAGCGAACTGGAACGCAGCAACGAACGCTCTTTTCCCTCCTGCGGCTTCGCCACCTAACACTCCTTATCCTGAATCGGCCCTAAAAATACAAAATCGGTTGACAATAGGCCAGCGAATATGAATAATCCTGCCTCTTATTTTTTATACCTAGAATTATTCGTATTGTTGAGGAGCCAGTCGTGGCAAATTCCGCAGGATCTAAAAAACGTGCTCGCCAGGCTGAAACGCGCCGTAACCAAAACGCCAGCTTGCGTTCTATGGCTCGCACCTACTTGAAAAAAGTCATCTATGCCATTGCTGCTGGTGACAAAGACGCGGCGCAAGCTGCATACACTACAGCCATGCCGATCATGGACAGCGCTGCTAGCAAGGGCATCTTCCACAAGAACAAGGTTTCTCGTCATAAGAGCCGCCTTAACGCCCAGATCAAAGCACTGTAATTCGTTACTCTGCTTAAAAAAACCGGCTTAGGCCGGTTTTTTTGTATCCAGCAATAAGCGCCGCGGCGCTACGCCAGCACCAAATTATCCCGGTGCACCAACTCAGGCTCACCCACATAGCCTAGCGCCTGCTCAATCAAACTACTGGAGCGACCGATAATACGCCGCGCTTCCTCGGCACCATAATTCACCAGACCGCGCGCAATCACCACCCCCTGCTCATCGACACAGACGACCATCTCGCCGCGGGAAAACTCACCCTTGACCGCCTTGACCCCCACCGGCAATAGACTCCGACCCGAGTCGGACAGCACCCGCACCGCACCCGCATCCAGCACCAGCGTACCTCGTGCCTGCAGATGCCCCGCCAGCCACTGCTTGCGTGCCGCTTGCGGCTCACACTCGGGAGTCAACAGCGTGCCCAGCGCCTCGCCTGCGCGCAGCCGCAACAACACATCAGGCTCACGCCCTCCGACAATCACCGTCGCCGCCCCCGAACGCGCCGCCAGACGCGCCGCCCGAAGCTTGGTCTGCATGCCGCCACGCCCCAAGGCGCCACCACTGCCGCCAGCCATCGCATCCAAGCCCTTATCATCCGCCCGCGCCTGCTCGACCAGCTTGGCCTGCGGATTATTACGCGGATCGGCATCAAACAGCCCCTGCTGATCGGTCAACAGAATCAACGCATCCGCCACCATCAGATTGGCCACCAAGGCGCCCAGGGTATCGTTGTCACCGAAACGAATCTCGTCGGTGACCACGGTGTCGTTCTCATTGACCACCGGCACCACTCCCCACTCCACCAGCGCACCCAGCGTACCCCTGGCATTCAGGTAACGCTTGCGATTGGAGAGATCGTCGTGGGTCAGCAGAATCTGCGCAGTATGCAACTGATGACGTTTAAAGCCCGCCTCGTAGGTCTGCACCAACCCCATCTGGCCAACGGCTGCTGCAGCCTGCAGCTTATGCAACTCATGCGGACGTTCGGACATGCCCAGACGCTGCATTCCCGCCGCGACCGAGCCCGAGGAGACCAGCACCAGCTCAACCCCCTGGTTGCGCAATGCTGCCATCTGGTCAACCCAGCCCGCGATGGCCACCTCGTCCAAACCCCGACCATCGTTGGTCAGCAGCGCACTACCTATTTTGACAACCCAACGCTTACCTTGGGCGACTGCCTGTCTACCGCTCATCTGTCTTGATCCTCAACCACTCCAGCAATCAGGGCGCGTAAATCACTTCGACGTCGTAATCATCGTCATCGTAGTCGTCATCATCATCGTCGTCGTCAACACCCGGATCACCCTTGCGCAGGCGGCGCGCGCGCTGCTGCTCACGCAACAACCGCAACCGTTCACGAGACTCCTCTTCCAGCAACACCTTGCGCTGAGCCTCCTGCTCTGCCAACTCAGGATCCTCGGCCTCCTGCTGCTTACGGGCATCAATATGCTCCATGATCGCCCGGCAGACGTCGAAGGTACCCTCTTTTTGAATAGCAGAGACCCGAAACACCGGACCCGTCCAAGCCAGCGCATCGATCAGCGCCTGACAGCGCGACTCGCGCTCATCTTCGGGCACCAGATCCAGCTTATTAAGCACCAACCAGCGCTCCTGCTCGGCCAGAGTAGGACTAAACTTGCGCAGCTCGTTGATGATAATCTTGGCCGACTCGGCTGGCTCCACCTCATCCCAAGGCGCCATATCGACCAGATGCAGCAAGATACGGGTACGGGTTAGATGCTTCAGAAACCGCACCCCAAGCCCCGCGCCCTCGGCCGCACCCTCGATCAGCCCAGGGATATCGGCCACCACAAAACTGCGATCACGCTCGACGCTAACCACCCCCAGATTCGGCACTAGAGTGGTAAAGGGGTAATCCGCCACCTTAGGGGTCGCCGCCGAAACAGCCCGAATAAAGGTCGACTTACCGGCATTCGGCAGCCCCAGCAGCCCGACATCGGCCAGCACCTTCAGCTCCAGCTTGAGGTTCCGGGTTTCGCCCAGGGTGCCATTAGAGGTCTGGCGTGGCGCCCGGTTAACACTGGACTTAAAGCGGGTATTGCCCAGACCATGAAAACCGCCCTGAGCCACCTTCTCGCGCTGCCCGACCCGGGTCATATCGCAGAGCACCTCTTGGGTATCCTCATCGATCACCGTGGTACCTATCGGCACCCGCAGCACCAACTCTTCACCCTTAAAGCCGGTACAGTCACGACTCATACCATTCTGGCCATGCTCAGCCCGATAGGCGCGCTGAAAACGAAAATCCACCAGCGTATTCAGGCTCTCATCCGCCTCGACCCAGATCGAGCCGCCATCGCCGCCATCGCCGCCATTAGGGCCGCCCTTAGCGATAAACTTTTCGCGCCGAAAAGACATGCAGCCATTGCCACCCTTTCCAGCCTCTACACCGATGACGACTTCGTCGACAAATTTCATGATCCACTCCGCAGCTGATTAACCAGAATCTTCACAGACCCTATCCAATCATAGCCTGCCAAAAACATAGCCCGCCAAAAACAAAAAAAGCCCCGCATTGGCGGAGCTCTTTCAACAAACAGTCGACGACTGTTCTACAGACCTCAAACCCTGATCAGGCGCTAACCACACTGATAAACTTACGGTTCTTAGGGCCTTTAACTTCAAATTTAACAACACCTTCCGCTGTTGCGAACAGGGTGTGATCCTTGCCGCAGCCAACATTGTTACCGGCATGGAAACGCGTTCCACGCTGGCGAATCAGAATGTTGCCAGCCAGGACTTTCTGACCACCGAAACGCTTAACACCTAGGCGTTTCGACTCGGAATCGCGACCGTTATTAGTACTACCGCCAGCTTTTTTATGAGCCATTACTACTCTCCTTCAACAACCGATAGCTGCTTACGCGCTGATACCGGTGATCTTAATTTCGGTGAACCACTGACGGTGACCCATCTGCTTCATGTGGTGCTTACGACGCTTGAACTTAATGATGCGAACTTTCTTGCCACGACCGTGAGCCAGAACCTCAACACTAACCTTAGCGCCCGCAACCAGCGGAGTTCCGATTTTAACATCGTCACCATTGGCAACCAGCAGGACCTGATCCAGATCCAGAGAGGCGCCCTCTTCAATAGCCAGCTTCTCTACTTTTAGAGTCTGACCTTCGCTAATACGGTACTGCTTTCCACCGCTTACAATTACTGCGTACATGCTTTTCTCCAGTTACGGGCTTCGCTCGGCTACTAGTTAACGCCTACTTCTAATGGCGCAGAGCATCTCGCAGATGCCTGACCATATGGTAGGGAGCTCAGGCGGATCAACAACCAACCACCTAAAAATTGAACGAACCACAGGGGGGCGAATACTACCTTAGAGAAACCCTAAACACAACAGATCAGCATAAGCCCAGCGAAGTTCTTGACTCTGCAATAACACCCCCTTAGCATGCCCCAAAATCATAAAGCCAGTAGAACTATGCAGCCACAGCAACTCCACCCTCAAATAGGCACGGATTTCGAAGCCGTGAACCAGTTTATCCTCGGCAACCTGCACTCTGGCGTACCCCTGGTTGAAAAGATTGGCAGCTACATTGTCGAAAGTGGCGGCAAGCGCATTCGCCCGCTGCTGGTACTGCTAGCGGCTCGTAGCTGCGGCTACCAAGGGCGCGAGCATATCAACCTGGCTGCTGTCATAGAGTTTATCCATACCGCCACCCTGCTCCACGACGACGTGGTCGACACCTCCGACCTGCGGCGCGGCAAAGCCACCGCGAATGCCAAGTGGGGCAACGCCCCGAGCGTGCTGGTCGGCGATTTTCTTTATTCGCGCGCATTCCAGATGCTGGTCGAACTCAACTCCATGCCGATCATGTCCGTGGTGTCGACCGCCACCAACATCATCGCCGAAGGTGAAGTACTACAGCTGATCAACTGCAAAAACCCCGATGTCGATGAAGCCAGCTACATGAAGGTCATTCTCGGCAAGACCGCCATGCTGTTCGAGGCCGCCACCCAGACCGGGGCGATTATTGCCGGCGCCAACGCCACACACACCCAAGCCCTGCAGCTCTATGGTCGCCACCTGGGCATCGCCTTTCAGCTAGTGGATGACGTACTCGACTATCAGAGCTCTGCCGCAGAGATGGGCAAAAATGTCGGCGACGACCTGGCCGAAGGCAAGCCCACGCTACCACTGATCTACACCATGAAGCAGGGTACCGAGGCGCAACGACAACTGATTCGCCAGGCGATTCGCAAAGGCGGCCTGGCTGACCTGGAACCCATCCGCGAAGCCGTCATCGCCAGCGGCGCCATCGACTACACCTTCAACCAAGCCCAGCAGCAGGTCGAACAAGCGATGCAACAGTTAGAGCTGATTCCGAAATCCGCTTTCCGCGACATTCTCGAACACCTCGCGCAACTGGCCGTGAACCGTAAAACCTGACATCCCAGAATCCAGGCATAGCGGCAAATAACCGCTTTTACTAGGTGAATCGCGCCGCAAGACGGTATAGTTTGACCATTAATCCTCAACAAACGGACCTGTGCACACATGACAAAGCCATCCTCCTTTACTCGCGACCAGTTGCTGCAATGCGGTTATGGCGAGATGAACGGCCCCGGTAATGCCCAGCTTCCTGTCGGCAACATGCTGATGGCCGACCGTATCGTTACCATCAACGCCGATGGCGGCAAACACGGCAAAGGCGAGATCATCGCCGAGCTAGACATCACTCCTGATCTGTGGTTTTTTGACTGCCACTTCCCTGGTGATCCGGTGATGCCTGGCTGCCTGGGCCTAGACGCCATGTGGCAGATGGTAGGCTTCTTCCTCGCATGGAAAGGCAACAAAGGTCGCGGTCGCGCACTCGGTGCTGGCGAAGTTAAATTCTTTGGCCAGGTTCTCCCTACCGCCAAGAAAGTCACCTATCACCTGGAGCTTTCACGCCTGATCGAGCGCAAGCTGGTCATGGGGATCGCCGATGGCACCATGTCAGTAGACGGACGTGAGATCTACAGCGCCAAAGACCTCAAGGTCGGCCTGTTCACCTCAACCGCCGATTTTTAATAGCACCATACAAACATCAACTAGCCAGCCGCAGTTAAGACTAGCCAAGCTGACGCTAATATCAGAAAATGGGGCTCAATTTTAAGCCCCATTTTACGCTCAAAGAAGAGGTTAGATTTATGCGACGTGTCGTTGTCACCGGAATAGGTATTACATCATGCATCGGCTGCGACAAAGAGACCGTCACCGAGTCCCTCAAAACAGGTCGCTCCGGTATCTCCTTTCAGCAGGAATATAAGGATCTAGGGCTCCGCAGCCACGTAGCGGGCAGCATCGATCTCGACCTACCCGCACTGATCAACCGTAAACTGATGCGCTTCATGGGCGACTCAGCGGCCTATACCTATCTGGCCATGAAAAACGCTGTCGAAGATTCCGGACTCACCGATGAGCAGGTCTCCAACGTCCGCACGGGATTGATCGCAGGCTCCGGCGGCGCGTCCTCCGCCAACATTGTTGAAGCCGCCGATATTCTTCGCCAAAAGGGCCTGAAGCGGGTGGGCCCTTACCGTGTGACCCGCACCATGGGCAGTACCGTGTCAGCCTGCCTGGCAACGCCGTTCAAGATCAAGGGCGTCAACTATTCCATCACCTCGGCATGCTCCACCAGCGCGCACTGCATCGGTAACGCGATGGAGTTGATCCAGCTGGGTAAGCAGGATGTGGTCTTTGCCGGCGGCGGCGAAGAGCTGCACTGGTCCATGAGCTGTTTGTTTGATGCGATGGGCGCCCTGTCATCCAAGTACAACGATACTCCAGAGCAAGCCAGCCGGGCCTACGACACCAACCGTGATGGCTTTGTTATCGCCGGCGGTGGTGGCATGCTGGTCATCGAAGAGCTGGAGCACGCCAAAGCACGTGGCGCTAAGATCTATGCCGAACTGGTGGGCTATGGCGCGACATCCGACGGTTATGACATGGTCGCCCCGTCTGGCGAAGGCGCGGTGCGTTGCATGCAGCAAGCCATGGCGACCGTAGACGGTGATATCGATTACATCAACGCCCACGGCACCAGCACCCCTGTTGGCGACATCCAGGAACTCAAGGCGGTCAAGCTCGCCTTTGGTGACCAGATTCCGACAGTGGGATCCACCAAATCGCTGTCTGGCCACTCACTGGGCGCCGCTGGTGTCCAGGAGGCCATTTACTGCCTGCTGATGATGACCGATGATTTTATCGCCGCCTCAGCTAACGTAGACACACTCGATCCTGAAGCCGCGGGCATGCCGATCATCACCGAACGCAAAGACAACGCTGGACTGGAGCGGGTCATGTCCAACAGCTTCGGCTTCGGCGGCACCAACGCATCGTTGGTATTCCAACGCTATCGCGACTAGTTAGCCGCCCTAGTCCGGGCATGACGCATTAAAAAAGCCGCTGATGAGCGGCTTTTTTATTACAACCTACGCAGCTAACCCTAGGACACAGGATCGGAGTGCACCGACATGCGCTCGGCAATCCAATTCGTTGACTGCTGAAAGACCTCATCGACGCTGCGCCCCTCCGTCGTAATCGGCGCACCAATCTCAATGCGAATCAAGCCCGGCACCTTGGTAAAACGCCCTGAGGGCCAATGCTCACCGGCATTATGAACCATAGGCACAACCGGGACCTTGGCACTGCACGCCAGCATCGCCCCCCCCTTATTGAAGGTGCCCAACTGCCCCGCCGCGACCCGGGTTCCCTGGGGAAAAATAACCACCGGAACCCCTTCCGCCAGGCGCTGCTTACCCTGCTTCAACACCTGCTTCATGGCTCCCGAGCGCTGTGAGCGGTCGATCGCGATGGGACGCAGCAGTGCCAACGCCCAACCAAAGAACGGGATCCGTAACAACTCCCTCTTCAGCACCGTGCTAATCGGTTGCACCAGCAACTGCAGATAGATAGTTTCCCACTCGCTCTGATGGTTCACCAGCAGCACAAACGGCCGATCCTGAGGTAAGTTCTCTTTGCCCACCAGCTGGTAGCGCACACCACAGACGACCCGCAGCCAACCAATAAAAACATGGTTCACCGAGCTGACGATCTTAAACCGTAGCCGAAAGGGCAGCCAACTCACAAAAATCAGACACAGCGTCGAATGCACTACGGTGGCAACAATCATCACCAGGTAGAACAGGAATGCGCGAACGTAGGACATAGACACCACTACCCCATCGATGAAACGGCTTATCCGCCGGTAACAGGCGGAAAAAATGCTACCTCATCGCCATCATGAACAAGGGCATCACCCCGACTCATCTGCTGATTGACCGCGACCAGCACCTTGTCGTCAAGCAGCACCTGGCGCCAGTGGTCGCTACGCGACGCTAAACGCTCTGTTAACTCCGTCACGGTCAGCGAAGGCTGCTCCAGATCGAGCGGCAGCCGCTCGCACGCCAGACGCTCGCGAATGCTGGCTAAAAAAACCACCGTAATCATGCCTGCGCGCCCTCTAGGGTCCAATGGCCACTCCGACCACCCACTTTTTCCAGCAACCGAACACCCTCGATCACCATCCCCCGATCAACCGCTTTACACATGTCGTATAGCGTCAAAGCGGCGACCGTAGCAGCACTCAGCGCCTCCATCTCTACCCCAGTACGGCCATTAAGCTTACAGAGCGTTTCGATGCGTAGCCGCTGCAGCTCGGGCTCAGGAGTCAACTCTACGCTGACCTTGCTGAGCATCAGCGGATGACAAAGCGGGATCAGATCCGAACAACGCTTAGCCGCCTGAATCCCGGCAATGCGAGCCACCGCGAGCACATCACCTTTGTGGTGGCGCCCTTCGGTAATCATCGCCAGCGTCTCTGGCAACATCCGAATATAGGCCTCGGCACGCGCCTCGCGCGTCGTGACATCTTTCTCGGATACATCCACCATATGGGCATGCCCACGGGCATCCAGGTGAGTCAAATATTGCTCGGTCATGCCTTTCCCTCTACGATCGCTAGTTCGGTTAATTTATATTTATTCAGCGCTGGATTGGCGTACTGGGCGACAAACCAAGGCAGACAGTCCGCCTGTATCGCGGCCACTCGATGCTGATAGTCTTCACGCTTGACGGCCGCGATCTGCTCCGCATCCAACCCCGCAGCCAACACATTTGAGCCATGCAGGTGGTAGTTACCGATAACCGCCAGATCTATGGCGCGAGCCAGATCATCGGCGTTTTCATATTCGTCAACTATCGGCTGACCGAAGGCCACATGCACATCGCCCTTGTAACCAATAATGCCCTGGACAATGCTCTCTATATCTTCAAATTGAGACTTCTTATAGCCGCCCTGAGAAGCCAGCGCGTAGAGCTCTGCCGCCTTGAGCGCATCACAGGGGTCATACTCATAGGAGATCGAGACCGGGACGATATGCAGCGCCTTGACCGCCTCGGGAAAACTTAAGCCGCGCTTTTTTAAGCTCATATACAGCATCTTCATGATCGCGGGTTCGGTTCGGTCGTTGCCATCTTTAGCGCGCCCTTCTCGTTGTGCGATCCAGATGGAGTGACCACTGCTGATGGAATGGTCGATATAGGCAGATAGCTGGGTTAACGCCTTCAGCTTGCCGCGCACGCCGGTCGCCGAGCGATTAACAATAAAGCTTTTATTAAGCCGCATCAGGTCTGAGACATAGGGTTTTTTCAACAAATTATCGCCAATGGCGATACGTGCGGTTTGCATGCCATTACGGTACAGCCCCCAATTAACGAAGGCGGGGTCCATGGCGATATCACGATGATTAGAGATAAACAGATACGCAACGCTGGGATCGAGTCGCTCTACACCCGAAAAGCTTAATTCACCGGTGCTACGGTCAATCATGCGCTGCATATACGCGGCGATCACATCCTGGATCTGCGCCACCGTATCGATACCGGACAACTGCCTGGACAACACCCGCAGCACCAGCGGCCGCAGCACCCAAGGCAACCACCGGCTGAGGCGCGGAAAGCGGAATTTCATCAACGCGGTGATCAGTTCAGGGGTCGTCAATAAGCGACTAATAACCGCAGCCACTTCATCATCATTATAGGGACGTATTTCGTCAAACTGCTCTAATTCAGATCTATTCATTACGCCATTATCGGGCTACTCAAAGCCCGTCACCCTATTATTATCAGTCAACCCAAAGCCGCGCTCTGGCACCCTATAAAGGCGCACAGGCTACCCCGTATTAGAAAAAAACAGCGCAGAGAGAGGCAATAACAACCTCCTGCGCCCGCTCAAGGAGTGCAGATCAGCCCCCGGTCATGTTCATAAAACGCAGCACCTGAGGCTCGCCAGCCAGATCAAACTCATGCTTTTCCGGCTTCAAGTCCAGCGCCTTGATGATGGCAGGTTCAAGCTGGTCAGCAGTGAAATCAGGGTCCCGTAGCAGCTCACGTAAATCGTACGAATGCTCATTACCCAGACAAAGAAGCAACCGCCCTTCGACCGTCAAGCGCACCCGATTACAGGTGTGGCAAAAATTATGGCTGTGTGGAGATATAAAGCCGATCCGGCTGACACTATCCGCCATCTGATAATAACGCGATGGCCCCGCGGTGGTTACTGTCGATTCAAACAACGGATAATGGGGCTGGATCAGCCGGCGAAGCTCCTCGCTAGAGCAATAGGTTTCGTGACGATCGTGCTCGCCGATAACACCCAGAGGCATCTCTTCAATAAAACTGATATCAATTTTTCGCTCACGTGCAAAGGCGATCAGATCCAGAACCTCGTCATCGTTACGCCCCTTCATAATCACCGCATTAAGCTTTATGCGCTCAAACCCAGCGGCGCACGCTGCATCAATGCCTTGCAACACCTGGTCAAGCCGGCCGGTACGGGTCAACTCTGCAAACAACTCCGGCCGTAGCGAATCCAAACTGATATTGAGACGCTTGAGCCCCGCATCACGGAGCGCATTGGCCATTTTGGACAACTGAGAACCATTAGTGGTCATCACCAACTCATCCAGACCCTCTAACGAGGACAGGCGCTGACACAGAGCTACGATCCCTTGGCGCACCAACGGCTCACCGCCGGTTAGGCGTATTTTACTGACCCCGAGGGCAACGAAAGCCTGCGCAACCTGTTCGATCTCCTCAAGGCTCAGTACCTGCGGACGTGGCAGAAAGGTCATCTGCTCACTCATGCAATAGACACAGCGAAAGTCACAACGATCGGTCACCGAAATCCGGATATAATCGACACTACGACCAAAGCGATCGACCAGCAATGGGTTTGACATCAGTACCACCGTAGCTTAAATATTATTACTAGACTGCAGCCTACATTACTGCACTGTTTAAATCAGCGGTCTGCATCACTCTGCCTCGACTAAAGATAGAGGATCAACTGTAATAATTGCGGACCACCTGCATCAGCCCTGAGCGCCAAGGACGCTGATGGATACCAAATACACTCAATATCTTATCACAGTTCAACCGGCTATTAACCGGGCGCTGATGGAGCAGCAACTGACCCTGAGGCATGGCTTGCAGACGCTCCAGAGGCAGGTCAGCATACTGCCTGGCCGCGGCAATAATAGACTCAGCAAAACCAAACCAACCGATGCTTTCCGAAGAAGCATAATGGTAGGTACCCCAACATTGAGCACCAGTATCAAGCTGTTTGATCATCGCCAAAATTACCCGCGCTACGTCCGCAGCGGGTGTAGGATTACCCACTAAACCATCGACAACATTGATTTCGTCCTGCTGCCGAGCCTGCTCTAGTAACTCGCGGACAAAGCTGCCAGGCCGGGTACTGAACAACCACCCGGTACGCAGAATAATATGCCGCGGCAGCGCAGCCCGAACAAGCTCTTCGCCCCGTAATTTACTCTTGGCGTAAGCGGCTTGCGGTGAGGGCGGATGATCTTCCTCGTAAGGCTCGACCAGATCACCCGAAAACACCTCAGCACAGGAGAGATGGATCATCGCACAACCGGCAGCGCGGCAGCTTTCCGCCAGGATCGCAGCACCGCGCGTGTTAACGGCAAATGCAGCAGACACCTGCTCCTGGGTACAAAGGGTGGCCGCGGCATTGATGAGAAATTTGGGCTGGTATTTGGCCAAAGCGGCGACCACTGCAGCAGGATCCAAAATATCGAGCTGCCCAGCATCCAATGCTGTTACCGCGAAACCCTGCTCCCGAGCCAAGGCATCCACCTCATACCCGAGCTGGCCCTGAGCGCCGACGATCAACAATGCAGGCAAAGTAAACAAGGGATCAACCCTAAACCGCCACCCTAGAATGGAATATCGTCGTCAAAATCATCCATACCGGCGGGCGGCGGCGTATTCTGCGCTGGTGCAGCCGGCCTGCCAGCATAACCACCTTGCTGTGTGGGCGGCTGATTCGGCTGCTGATTCGACTGCCGAGGCGGCTGTTGGGAATAATTTTGATCCGCTTGCTGCGGAGGCCGTTGATGCTGTGGCTGTTGATTCTGTGGTTGATAGCCACCCTGGTCACCCTGACGTGAATCCAGCATCTGCATCGAGCCATTAATATCGACCACGATCTCAGTGGTATAGCGATCCTGGCCATCCTGTCCTTGCCACTTACGGGTACGCAATGCACCCTCGACATAGACCTTGGAGCCTTTACGCAGATATTGACCGGCTATTTCCGCCAACTTGCCGAAGAACACCACCCTGTGCCACTCGGTACGCTCCTGTTGCTGACCGCTCTCACGGTCCTTCCAGCTCTCGGACGTCGCGATCGTTACGTTAGTCACCGCATTACCATTAGGCATGTAACGAACTTCAGGATCCTGTCCGAGATTGCCGATCAAGATTACTTTATTGACTCCACGTGCCATCGATTCTCTACTCTTTGTGGTTATCCGATTCGGGTCCGCGCCGCGCTGAATACGAACCTAATAGCATTTTAGAATACCATAACTCTACCAAGATAGAGTCCGCCCAGATAATGTTTTATCCGCCACTCATGGCGTCCTGGATCTTATATAATAGCGGCCGCATTATCTTTCCAGCTCGTTGTGACAGAGGTCTGCATGGACACTATCAGCGTTCGGGGCGCCCGAACCCATAATCTCAAGAATATCGACATAGACATTCCTCGTGACCAACTGATTGTAATCACGGGCTTATCAGGATCGGGCAAATCATCGCTGGCCTTTGATACGCTGTATGCGGAGGGCCAACGCCGCTATGTCGAGTCGCTATCGACCTATGCTCGGCAGTTTTTATCCATCATGGAAAAGCCGGATGTCGATCATATCGAAGGGCTGTCACCCGCGATCTCTATCGAGCAGAAATCCACCTCGCACAACCCACGCTCCACCGTAGGCACCATTACCGAGATCTACGACTACCTGCGCCTGCTGTTCGCCCGTGCGGGCGAGCCCCGCTGCCCAGATCACGACCTGCCGCTGAAAGCACAAACCATCAGCCAGATGGTCGATCAGATTCTGGCACTCGAACCCGGCAGTAAAGTCATGCTCCTGGCCCCCATGATTCAAGGCCGTAAAGGTGAGCACTTACACCTGCTCAACAGCCTTAAAACACAGGGGTTTGTTCGCGCCCGGATCAATGGCATCGTCGTTGATCTAGACAGCCCGCCGGAGCTGGATAAAAACAAGAAGCACAGTATCGAGGTGGTGATTGACCGCTTTAAGGTGCGTGACGATATCCAGATCCGCCTGGCCGAATCACTCGAAACCTGCATCGAGCTCAGCGATGGCTTGGCGCTACTGGCACCGATGGATGACAGCGGTCAGCAAGACCTGATTTTTTCGGCGCGCTTTGCCTGCCCGCAGTGCGGCCATAGCATCCAGGAACTCGAACCTCGGCTGTTCTCCTTCAACAGTCCGCATGGCGCCTGCGCCCAGTGTGACGGCCTGGGCGTGAAGTTAATTTTCGATCCCCATAAGGTGGTCAGTGACCCTAGCCTGACGCTGGCACAGGGCGCTATTCGCGGCTGGGACCGGCGCAGCGCCTATTATTACCAGCTGCTTAAATCCCTAGGCAGCCATTACGGCTTCGACACCGATACCCCGTTCTCCGAGCTCACGGAGCAGCAGCGTCATGCGATATTGCAGGGCAGCGGCACCACCAAAATCGAGTTTCATTACCTCAATGACCGGGGTGATCTGAGCTTAAAATCCCACCCCTTTGAGGGTGTCATTCCCAATATGCAGCGCCGCTACCAGGACACCGAATCGCAAACCGTGCGCGAAGATCTGGCCCGCTACCAAGCCCAGCAACAGTGTCCCTCGTGTTGCGGCTCGCGATTGCGCCGCGATGCCCGGCATGTGTTTATCGATCAGCAGAGCATCGCCGAGATTACCGCCCTGCCCGTCGGCAGCGCCCAGCACTATTTTGAGCACTTGCAGCTCCCCGGCAAGCAGGGTGAAATAGCAGCCAAGATCGTTAAAGAGATCCGCGTACGCCTGAGCTTTCTGGTCAACGTCGGGCTTGATTACCTGTCGCTAGACCGCAACGCTGACACCCTGTCCGGTGGCGAGGCGCAACGTATTCGCCTTGCCAGCCAGATCGGCGCGGGCCTAGTGGGCGTCATGTACATCCTCGACGAGCCCTCTATCGGCCTGCATCAACGCGATAACGAGCGCCTGCTAGCAACCTTGACCCATCTACGCGATATCGGTAATACCGTCATCGTTGTCGAGCACGATGAAGACGCCATCCGCCAGGCGGACCATGTGATCGACATCGGTCCGGGCGCAGGTATTCACGGCGGTCATATCATCGCCCAGGGCACGCCTGCTCAGGTGATGGCCCATCCCGACTCGATTACCGGCCAATACCTGAGCGGTACGCGTAGCATTGCCGTTCCGGCTCAACGCCATCCGCTAAATGACAGTCATCAGCTCCATCTCAAGGGTGCCAGTGGCAACAACCTGCAACAGGTCGATCTGTGCATCCCGCTGGGACTGATGACCTGCATCACCGGGGTCTCAGGCTCAGGCAAGTCGACCCTGATCAACAACACCCTCTATCCACTGGCCGCCACTGCGCTCAACAACGCCACGACCCTGGAAGCCCAGCCCCATACCGAGATTCAGGGCCTCGAGTTATTGGACAAGGTGGTGGATATAGATCAAAGCCCGATCGGCCGCACCCCGCGCTCCAACCCAGCCACCTACACCGGGATTTTCACCCCGGTCAGGGAGCTGTTCTCGGCCACCCAGGAAGCGCGCTCGCGCGGTTACAAACCGGGACGTTTTAGCTTCAACGTTAAAGGCGGACGCTGTGAAGCCTGCCAGGGGGACGGGGTGATCAAGGTGGAGATGCACTTTCTGCCTGATATCTACGTGCCCTGCGACATCTGCAAAGGCAAGCGCTACAACCGTGAAACCCTGGAGATCAAATACAAAGGCAAGAGCATCCATGAAGTGCTGGAGCTGACGGTCGAAGATGCACGCAGCTTCTTTGATGCGGTGCCGATGCTGGCGCGGCGTTTACAAACACTGATCGATGTCGGGCTCTCGTATATTCGTCTCGGCCAGAGCGCCACCACCCTGTCGGGCGGTGAAGCCCAGCGAGTCAAGCTCTCCAAAGAGCTATCCAAGCGCGACACCGGTAACACCCTGTATATACTCGATGAACCGACTACCGGACTGCACTTCTACGATATTCAGCAGCTGCTCAATGTGCTCCACCGGCTGCGTGATCATGGCAACAGCGTCGTGGTGATCGAACACAATCTGGACGTGATTAAAACGGCGGACTGGATCGTAGATCTTGGCCCTGAGGGCGGCATCAACGGCGGGCAGATCATCGCCGAAGGCACGCCCGAGCAGGTCGCAGACATGGCCCATTCGCATACTGGCCGGTTCCTTAAAGCACTGCTACCCGGCTAAGGCGTTTTTTAACCAAAAAAAACCCGGCCTAGGCCGGGTTTTTTGATCTTACAGCGACGCTTAGTCTTCAGACGAATCTTCGACTGCTTCACCCATTACTGCACGGTCAACCAATTCAACGTAGGCCATAGGCGCATTATCACCAGAGCGGAAACCGCACTTGAGAATACGCACATAACCACCAGGACGGTTGGCATAACGCGGTCCTAGCTCGTTGAACAGCTTGCCGACAGCCGCATCACTGCGGGTACGGGCGAATGCCAAACGACGGTTTGCTACTGAGTCTTGCTTAGCCAGTGTGATCAAAGGCTCAGCAACACGACGTAGCTCTTTAGCTTTGGGCAGAGTCGTCTTAATCAGCTCGTGCTCAAACAGGCTTACCGCCATGTTTTTGAACATCGCTTTACGATGCGAGCTATTGCGATTTAGTTGACGCCCACTTTTACGATGGCGCATGTTTAATTCCTTACAAAACTAGACGTAGTTCAGTCAAAACAACCTTAAGAGGCCATCTTGTCGTCGTTTCTCAGGCTCGCAGGCGGCCAATTTTCTAGACGCATGCCCAGAGACAGACCCTTAGAAGCCAGAACGTCCTTGATCTCAGTCAGGGACTTCTTACCCAGGTTCGGAGTCTTCAGCAGCTCTACTTCGGTACGCTGGATCAAATCACCAATGTAGTAGAGGTTCTCAGCTTTCAGACAGTTCGCAGAACGAACCGTCAGTTCTAGATCATCAACCGGACGCAGCAGAATCGGATCAATCTCAGGCTCAGGCTCAACATCGTCACCAGGAGACTCACCTTCCAGATCAACAAAAGCTACCAGCTGCTGCTGCAGGATAGTTGCAGCGCGACGGATCGCTTCTTCTGGATCGATGGCACCGGTAGTTTCGATATCGATGACCAGCTTATCGAGGTCGGTACGCTGCTCAACACGAGCACTCTCGACCACATAAGATACGCGACGTACTGGACTGTAGGAAGCATCGAGAAGCAGACGACCAATCGGGCGGCTCTCTTCATCAACGCTGCTACGAGCGTCAGCAGGCACATAACCACGACCACGAGTGACCCGCAGCTGCATAGACAGCTTGGCCTTATCACTCAGGTGAGCGATAACGTGGTCCGGGTTAGCCAGCTCAACATCTTGATTCAGCTGTATATCGGCCGCGGTAACAACACCAGGGCCCTGCTTTGTCAGTGTCAGCAGCGCTTCTTCGCCATTATGCATGGCAACAGAAACGCCCTTGAGGTTCAGCAGGATCTCAATGACATCCTCCTGTACACCCTCAATAGAGCTGTACTCGTGCTGCACGCCATCAATCTCCACATCAGAGATTGCGCAACCGGGCATGGAGGACAGAAGAATCCGTCGCAGCGCATTGCCCAGCGTGTGGCCGAAACCACGCTCTAGCGGCTCGAGAGAGACTCGAGCACGAGTGCCCGAAATCTCTTCAACTTCGATCCGACTAGGGCTAAGAAATTCGTTTACAGAAGCCTGCATTATTTCCACCTAGCAAAGATTACTTGGAGTACAGTTCAACGATCAGATGTTCGTTGATATCAGCGGATAGTTCGCTACGCTCTGGAGCAGCCTTAAAGGTGCCTTCCATTTTAGCGTTATCAACATCAACCCACTCGATAACGGTACGCTGAGAAGCCAGATCCAGTGCATGCTTGATACGCAGCTGAGTCTTGGCTTTTTCACGCACAGATACGATGTCGCCGGCAACAACTTGATAAGAAGGTACATTAACCGTCTTACCGTTAACCAGGATCGACTTGTGAGACACGATCTGACGAGATTCAGCGCGAGTCGCGCCAAAGCCCATGCGGTAAACCACATTGTCCAACCGACCTTCTAGAAGCTTCAACAGGTTTTCACCGGTTGCACCTTTCAATCGCGCAGCTTCTTTGTAGTAGCTGCGGAACTGGCGCTCTAGAATGCCGTAAATACGACGAACTTTTTGCTTTTCACGCAGCTGTAGACCATAGTCGGAAAGACGACCACGACGTGCTCCGTGAACTCCCGGAGGAGTTTCTGCCTTGCACTTTGAATCTAGCGCACGAACACCGCTCTTAAGGAACAGATCCGTACCTTCGCGGCGAGACAGCTTACATGTTGGTCCAATATATCGAGCCATTTTACCGTCTCCTGATTAAACGCGACGCTTCTTCGGCGGACGACATCCATTGTGCGGGATAGGCGTCACGTCGGTGATGTTAGTGATTTTGTAACCCACATTGTTCAATGCACGAACTGCGGATTCACGACCTGGGCCTGGGCCCTTCACGAACACGTCGAGATTCTTCAGACCATACTCCTGAGCCGCTTGACCCGCACGTTCAGCTGCAACCTGGGCAGCGAACGGCGTGGACTTACGCGAACCACGGAAACCAGAACCACCCGAGGTAGCCCAGCTCAGAGTATTACCCTGACGATCGGTAATAGTCACGATGGTATTGTTAAAAGACGCATGGATATGGGCCAACCCATCAACCACCTGCTTTTTGATTTTCTTGCGCGGTGCGCGCGAACTTGGCTTAGCCATGTCGGTTTATTCCTATCGCCAGCACTACTTACGGATTGGCTTACGTGGTCCCTTACGGGTGCGCGCATTTGTCTTAGTACGCTGACCACGAACCGGAAGACTACGACGGTGGCGGATACCACGGTAGCAGCCAAGATCCATAAGACGCTTGATATTCATGTTCACCTGACGGCGCAGATCACCTTCGACACTAAGCTTGGTGATTTCGGCACGCAGGCCATCCAGTTGTTCTTCAGACAGGTCTCCGATTTTTACATCGGTCGCCAAGCCCACTGCATCGCAAAGTGACTTTGCAGTAGTACGGCCGATCCCATAGATGTAAGTCAGGGAGATCACCGCATGCTTATTGTCTGGAATATTGACGCCAGCTATACGGGCCATTCAATTTACTCCGTTATCGGTTGGTAGTTAATCAACTGCCAACTCACTTTAACCATTCTGCGAAAGGGGCGAGATTATAGTGACTGATCGATTAATTATCAACCACCATCTGACACATTCACACTGGAGCAGCTTTGGGTTATTAACCCTGGCGCTGCTTATGGCGAGGTTCTGTTTTGCAGATGACGCGAACGGCTCCGTTACGACGTACAATCTTGCAGTTACGGCAGATCTTTTTTACAGATGCGCGTACTTTCATGATCTACTCCAAATAGGCTCGAGGACTCGTTATCTAACGAGACCGCCACCACCCTTAAGATTGGATTTTTTCATCAGTGATTCATACTGATGAGACATCAGATGCGACTGCACTTGGGCCATGAAATCCATGACTACCACTACAACGATCAGCAACGATGTACCACCGAAGTAAAACGGCACGTTCCAGGCAACAACCAGAAACTGCGGCATCAACGACACACCGGTGATATACAATGCACCGAAGAGCGTCAGACGAGACAGCACCTGATCAATGTAACGCGCCGATTGATCACCGGGACGAATACCGGGAATAAAGGCGCCAGACTTCTTCAGGTTATCCGCTACATCCTTAGGATTGAAAACAATCGCGGTGTAGAAGTAACAGAAGAAAATCACAGCTGCGGCAAATAACAGGATATACAACGGCTGGCCTGGGGCAAGCGCCAGAGCAAGATCCTGCAACCAATCCATGCCTTCACTCTGACCAAACCACTGGCCGACAGACGCCGGGAACAGCAGAATACTGGAAGCGAAGATAGGCGGTATAACACCGGCCATATTGACTTTCAGCGGCAGATGGCTGGTTTGGGCGGCAAACACTTTCCGACCCTGCTGACGCTTGGCGTAGTTAATGGTGATGCGACGTTGGCCGCGCTCCATAAACACAACAAACGCCACCGTCGCAACCGCCACGATGGCGATAGTTAACAGTGCCAGGATGTTCAGATCACCTTGACGAGAAGCTTCGAAAGACTGGCCGATGGCACCAGGCAGACCCGCGACGATTCCAGCAAAGATCAACAGTGAAATACCGTTACCTATACCTCTCTCGGTAATTTGCTCACCGAGCCACATCAGAAACACAGCACCAGAAACGAGAGTAACAACAGCGACGAAATAAAAGCTTAGGTCTGCGCTAAAGGCAATGCCCTGCCCTGCGAGACCTACCGCCATACCTAACGACTGAACGGTTGCCAAGATGACAGTACCGTAGCGGGTGTATTGGCTAATTTTCCGTCGACCTGCTTCACCCTCTTTCTTGAGCTGCGCTAGCTGAGGACTAACAACGGTCAGCAGTTGCATGATGATCGAGGCGGAGATGTAGGGCATGATGCCCAACGCCAAGATACTCATACGCTCCAAAGCACCACCCGAGAACATGTTAAACAAGCTCAGAATAGTGCCTTGGTTTTGTTCGAACATGGCAGCAAGGCGATCAGGGTTGATTCCTGGTACAGGAATATGTGCCCCAATGCGGTAAACCACAATGGCCAGAAAGACGAACCACAGACGCGCTTTTAGCTCGCCTAGGCCGCTTTGTACTCCGGAGGGGGACTTACTACCTTGCTTAGCCATCTATTCCTCGACCTTTCCGCCGGCGGCTTCGATCGCTGCACGGGCACCCTTGGTGACCTTCAGCCCCTTGACCGTAACGGCCTTGGTGATCTTGCCTGACAGGATAACTTTCGCTACCTTGATTTTGTGGCCGATGATGTCAGCCGCTTCCAGGGCTGCCAGATCGATCACATCAGCAGTAACCAGTGCCAATTCACTCAAGCGAATTTCGGCATTGTACTGCGCTTTACGGGAGGTGAAGCCAAACTTCGGCAGACGCTTCTGCAGAGGCATCTGGCCGCCTTCGAAGCCCGGTCTAACAGATCCGCCAGAGCGAGACTTCTGTCCTTTGTGACCACGACCCGCAGTCTTACCCAAACCACTACCAATACCACGACCTACGCGCTTAGGCGCATGCTTGGAACCGGGAGCTGGGCTCAGTGTATTCAGACGCATGTTATGCCTCTCCACTATTCGCCTTCGACGTTAATGAGATAGTTAACCTTGTTAACCATGCCACGAACGGAAGGAGTGTCTTCAACTTCGACTACGTGCCCAATACGGCGCAAACCCAAACCTTGCAAGCACAGCTTGTGCTTAGGCAGGATACCGATAGAGCTGCGAGTCTGCGTCACTTTGATTTTCTTAGTCATCGCAGATTACCCCAGAATCTCTTCTACAGTTTTGCCGCGCTTTGCCGCAATCGCATCAGGCGAACACATCGCCTTCAGACCATTGATGGTAGCGCGTACAACGTTAACGGGGTTGGTTGAACCATAGGTCTTAGCCAGGACGTTATGCACGCCAGCCAATTCCAAAACCGCACGCATTGCACCACCCGCGATAACACCCGTACCTTCTGAAGCAGGCTGCATATAGATCTTAGACGCGCCGTGACGTGCCTTGATCGCGTATTGCAGCGTACCACCATTAAGATCAACCGTGATCATATTGCGACGCGCTGACTCCATCGCCTTCTGAATCGCCACCGGCACTTCACGCGCCTTGCCACGACCGAAGCCCACTTTACCATTACCGTCACCGACAACGGTTAGAGCCGTGAAGCCGAACACTCGGCCTCCTTTAACCACTTTGGCGACGCGGTTAACCTGTACAAGCTTCTCCTGCAGGTCGCCATCTTTCTGTTCGTGATTTGCCATAACCTAACCTTTAGAATTCCAGGCCGCCTTCACGCGCTGCTTCTGCCAACGCTTTGACCCGGCCATGGTATTTAAAACCGGCACGATCAAAAGCAACCTTGGTAACACCTGCGCTCTTAGCGCGCTCGGCAATCAGAGCACCCACCTTAGAGGCGGCCTCGGTATTACCGGTAGCGCCTTCACGCAATTCTTTTTCTACCGTTGACGCACTCGCAAGTACTTTGCCACCACAACCAGAGATAATCTGGGCGTAGACATGGCGAGGGGTACGGTAGACACATAGACGTGTCGCATCCATCTCACGCATTTTACAGCGAGAGCGGCGGGCACGACGTAAACGAGATTCATTCTTTACGCTCATGATCCTGCCCTACTATTTCTTCTTAGCTTCTTTACGACGCACATGCTCGTCAGCATAACGCACACCCTTGCCCTTATAAGGCTCTGGCGGACGGAACGCGCGAATCTCAGCGGCGGCTTGGCCCAACTTCTGCTTGTCAGCAGCTTTTAGGACGAGAGCGGTCTGAGAAGGCATTTCCGCAGAAACACCTTCTGGCAACTGGTAGTCTACTGGATGCGAAAAGCCCAGAGTCAGGTTAACAACCGTCCCCTTGACCGCACCACGATAACCCACACCGACCAGCTCGAGCTTCTTCTCGAAGCCCTGGCTCACGCCAATAACCATGTTGCTAACTAGGGCGCGCATTGTACCAGACAGCGCTTTCGCCTGCTTGGAACCATCACGCGCACCGAACTGCAGAGCACCTTCTTCTGACGCGACGGTAACACTGGGATGAACATCCAGCCCTAGAGTGCCGTTGCTGCCTTTAACGCTCAGTGACTGACCGTTCAGCTTGATCTCTACGCCAGCAGGAATAACGACGGGCGCTTTAGCGATACGTGACATTACAACCTCCTAGAATACGGTGCAGATGATTTCACCACCGACGTTCGCAGCACGGGCTGCACGATCGGTCATGACACCTTTAGAGGTTGAAACTATGGCAATACCCAGACCATCACGCACCTTTGGCAGCTCGTTAGCAGCCTTGTATACACGCAGGGACGGGCGGCTTACGCGATCGATAGTCTCGATAACGGGCTTGCCTTCGAAATACTTAAGATCAATGTTCAGAGTCGGCTTAATATCGCCTTCAACATTGAAACCCGTGATATAACCTTCATCCAACAGAACCTGGGCAACCGCCTTTTTCTGTGTAGATGCAGGCATGGACACGGTGACCTTCTCGGCCATCAAACCGTTGCGGATACGCGTTAACATATCTGCAAGTGTGTCTTGCATGCTCATTTAATGAGTCCTCACTATTGTGCAGCCATGCGGTTCCAGGAATTGGAACCGACGCTTACCAACTAGCTTTTTTCAAGCCCGGTACATCACCACGCATAGCGGCTTCACGAAGCTTAATTCGGGACAACCCGAATTTACGATAAACACCGTGTGGCCGACCAGTGATCTGGCAGCGACGACGTTGACGACTGGGGCTCGCATCACGCGGCAGAGCCTGCAGGCCCATCTGCGCTTCCCAACGCTCATCTTCGGATGAGCCCTGAGAGCTGATGATCGCCTTCAGCTGAGCACGCTTGACGGCGTACTTAGCAACTGTCTTAGCGCGTTTTGCTTCACGCGCTTTCATTGATTCCTTAGCCATTGCAATCCACCGTTATTTTTTGAAGGGGAAACCCAGAGCGGTCATCACAGCCCGACCTTCAACGTCGTTGCGCGCCGTAGTGGTAATGGTAATATCCATACCGCGTAGCTTATCAACTTTGTCGTAATCGATTTCTGGGAAAATGATCTGCTCTTTGACACCCATACTGTAATTGCCGCGACCATCGAATGATTTAGAGCTCAAACCACGGAAGTCACGGATACGGGGAATTGCAACATCAACTAGACGGTCAAAGAACTCCCACATACGCGCACCGCGCAGGGTCACTTTACAACCGACCGGCCAACCTTCACGAACTTTAAAGCCTGCGACAGATTTACGAGCCAGAGTTACAACCGCTTTCTGACCTGCAATCGCTTCCATATCAGCGACCGCATTATCGATCATCTTCTTGTCCCCGATGCCCTCACCGACACCCATATTGAGGGTGATCTTAGTGATCCGGGGAACTTGCATTGCGTTAAGCCCCAGCTCTTGCTGGACCTGAGCAGCAACTTTGTCCTTATATAGTGCTTTCAATCTTGACATGGTACCTGCTCCCCTATTATCCGCCGACAACTTCGCCGTTGGATTTAAAATAACGAACCTTGGTACCGTCTTCCAAGATCTTGAAGCCTACACGGTCACCCTTACCCGTCGCTGGATTAAAAACAGCCACGTTGGAAGCCGCAATTGATGCTTCCTTTTCAACGATGCCGCCTGATTGGCCAGCCATCGGATTGGGTTTGGTGTGCTTCTTCACCATATTGATACCAGAAACAACATAACGGTCGTCGCCAGCGATCTTCATCACTTTACCGCGCTTACCCTTATCTTTTCCGGCAATGACGATGACTTCATCATCACGTCTAATTTTGCGCATTGCTCTTACCTTATCTTTCCTACTACCTTCTCATGCTCAAAACGCCAAGACCCGATTCACATCAGGCCTCAGCGTTTCTCATAAACACAAGCTACTTGGAGCTTGGTCTTTATAGCACTTCAGGCGCCAGGGAAACGATTTTCATAAACTTCTCAGTACGAAGTTCACGCGTTACTGGTCCGAAGATACGAGTGCCAATTACCTGCTCGCTAGCATCGTTCAGCAGCACTGCAGAGTTGACATCGAAGCGGATGATAGAACCGTCCGGACGACGAACGCCCTTCTTGGTACGCACAACCACAGCCTTCAGGACCTGGCCTTTCTTAACCTTACCGCGCGGAATTGCTTCTTTGACGGTAACTTTAATAATATCGCCAATGCGAGCATAACGACGATGCGAACCGCCGAGTACCTTGATGCATTGAACGCGCTTGGCGCCGCTATTATCAGCAACATCAAGCATTGATTCCGTTTGAATCATCGTCTTACTCCATAACACACGACCCAGACCACCCTACATAGAGCAACCCAGGTACAGAGCGAAGGTGCGTATACTACACCTTTACTGCGCGTTCTTCAATTGTTACTAGAGCCCAGGTTTTAGACTTAGAATAAGGACGGGACTGCTTGACTACAACCAAGTCTCCCATACCACATTCATTGTTCTCATCATGAGCATGCAGCTTGGTAGAGCGCTTTACGTATTTACCGTAAATAGGATGTTTTTCCTTGCGCTCGATCAGCACGGTGATGGTCTTATCCATCTTGTCACTAACAACACGGCCGGTTGCAGTGCGGATTGAAGTCTCTGCCATGCTTATTTACCTGCCTTCTCGTTCAGCACCGTTTTGATCCGAGCAATGTCACGACGGACATTGTTCACCAAGTGAGACTGAGCCAGCTGACCAGAACTCTTCTGCATCCGCAGATTGAACTGATCCTTAAGCAGACCTAGCAGCTCTTGATTTAGCTCATCTGCGGACTTTTCACGTAATTCAACAGTGTTCATTACATCACCGTCCGCTTAACAATGGTTGTTGCCAAAGGTAGCTTGGCTGCAGCCAGAGCAAAGGCTTCAGCAGCCAAAGACTCAGGAACCCCTTCCATCTCAAACAAAACCTTTCCAGGCTGAATCTGAGCTACCCAGTATTCGACGTTACCCTTACCCTTACCCTGACGAACTTCCAGAGGCTTACCGGTAATTGGCTTGTCGGGAAAAACACGAATCCAGATTTTACCGCCACGCTTGACGTGACGAGTCATGGCACGACGTGCCGCCTCGATCTGCCGCGCAGTGATGCGACCACGACCAACGGCCTTGAGTCCGAATTCGCCAAAGCTTACTTTGCTTCCGCGTTCTGCCAGGCCGCGGTTACGGCCTTTCATCATCTTGCGGTATTTTGTACGCTTAGGTTGTAGCATTGACGTACCCTCTACTTAGCAGCTTTTTTCTTTGCAGCGGCATCTTTCTGAGCACGAACCTGCTCTATACCACCCAAAACCTCACCCTTGAAGATCCACACCTTGACACCGATGATGCCGTAAGTGGTGTGTGCTTCGTAAGTACCGTAATCAATATCGGCACGTAGGGTGTGCAGAGGTACACGGCCTTCGCGATACCACTCGGAACGAGCAATTTCGGCGCCGCCCAAACGACCACCAACCTGAACCTTGATACCCTTAGCGCCTAGACGCATCGCATTCTGCACCGCGCGCTTCATCGCACGACGGAACATCACTCGACGCTCAAGCTGACTGGCAACGCCTTGAGCGACCAATAACGCATCGAGCTCAGGCTTGCGAATCTCTTCGATGTTGATCTGCACGGGCACACCCATCATGTTAGTGATGGCGGTACGCAGCTTCTCAACATCTTCACCCTTCTTACCGATCACGATACCCGGACGCGCGGTATGGATAGTAATACGGGCATTCTGTGCAGGACGCTCGATCTCGATGCGGCTCACAGAGGCTGCCTTAAGCTTATCCTGAAGGAACTTACGCACCTCCAGATCTTGCAGCAGATTTTTAGCATAGGCAGAGCGACTCGCGTACCAGACCGATGTGTGGTCCTTAACAATACCAAGTCGATAACCTGTCGGATGTATTTTATGACCCATGGTTTATCTCCTAGCTCTCTGCAACCTTGACGGTGATATGACAAGAACGCTTCAGGATACGATCAGCACGACCCTTAGCACGCGGACTTATGCGCTTCATGGTCACACCCTCATCCACAAATACTGTGGATACCTTTAGCTCATCAACATCAGCGCCTTCATTGTGCTCGGCGTTAGCAATTGCCGACTCCAGCACTTTCTTCATGATTGCAGCACCCTTTTTGGGGCTGTAAGTCAGGAGATTCAGGGCTTCATCAACAGACTTACCGCGGATCTGGTTCGCTACTAAGCGAGCTTTCTGCGCGGATAAGCGAGCGCCTTTTAATTTAGCGGCTACTTCCATCTCTATATCCTCGCTTAACGCTTCGCTTTCTTGTCAGCAGCATGTCCGCGATAGGTACGGGTCGCTGAGAATTCACCCAGCTTATGACCTACCATGTCTTCGGTTACAAAGACTGGAACATGTTGGCGTCCGTTATGGACTGCAATCGTCAACCCGACAAAGTTCGGGAAGATCGTAGAGCGACGAGACCAAGTCTTGATTGGCTTACGGTCGCCCTTCTCGATGGCAGCCTCAACCTTCTTCATCAAGTGAAGGTCTATAAAAGGACCTTTCTTAAGTGAACGTGGCACAGCCGTTACCTCGAATGTTTAATTTATTTCTTAGAACGACGACGTACGATAAGCTTATCGGTACGCTTGTTCTTACGAGTTTTGTAGCCCTTGGTCGGCGTTCCCCATGGCGATACGGGATGACGGCCACCAGAGGTACGACCTTCACCACCACCATGCGGGTGATCCACCGGGTTCATCGCAACACCGCGAACGGTGGGGCGAACGCCGCGCCAGCGAGTGGCTCCAGCCTTACCCAGGACACGCAAAGAGTGCTCGCCGTTACCGACTTCGCCCAGGGTGGCGCGACAGTCAACGAGGACTTTACGCATTTCACCGGAACGCAGACGCAACGTAGCATGAGCACCTTCACGAGCAACGAGCTGTGCAGAAGCACCGGCACTACGCACCATCTGCGCGCCCTTGCCTGGCTTAAGCTCGATACAGTGAATCACGCTACCCAGCGGGATATTCCGCAACGGCAGGGTGTTGCCTGCTTTGATATCAGCACCGGCACCAGATACGATCTGATCACCTGCTTGCATACCTTTGGCGGCGATAATATAACGACGCTCACCGTCGGCATATTTCAGCAGCGCGATGTTAGCCGTACGGTTTGGATCGTATTCCAAACGCTCAACAACAGCAGGAATGCCGTCCTTATTACGCTTAAAATCAATCACACGATAATGCTGCTTATGACCACCACCCACATGACGAGTAGTGATGCGACCGTTGTTATTACGGCCACCAGACTTTGACTGACTCTCCAGCAAAGGCGCGTAAGGCGCACCCTTGTGCAGATCATTATTTACAACCTTAACGACATGGCGACGGCCAGGCGAGGTCGGTTTACATTTAACAATAGCCATTTGTTAGCCTCCCTTATTCGCCGACGAAGTCGATGTCATGGCCTTCAGCCAAACGAACATAAGCTTTGCGGATGCTCTTACGCTGCCCCATACCGTGCGCAGTACGTTTGGTTTTACCCTTAACGTTCAGCACGCGAACACTGGCAACTTTAACTTCGAACAACTGCTCGACAGCCTTCTTGATCTCAGGCTTAGTCGCATCAGACGCCACACGGAAAACCACCTGCTGAGCGTCTTCAGCAACAATCGTTGCCTTCTCAGAGATGTGTGGGCCTAACAGAACTTTGAAGATGCGCTCTTGGTTCATCCCAACATCTCCTCAATTTTCTTCAGTGCAGCAACAGTTACCAGCACCTTTTCACTGCCAACCAGACTGATAGGGTCGATGGCAGCAGCGTCCAAGACGTTAACCTTAGGCAGGTTACGCGCAGACAGGTACAGATCCAGATCAACACCTTCGGTGATAATCAGAACGTTACCCAGATCCATCTCTTTCAGCTTGGCAACCATCAGCTTGGTCTTAGGGGCTTCGAGCTTGAGCTCTTCAACCACAACCAAACGTTCCTGACGGACCAGCTCAGAAAAGATGCAACGAATCGCAGCGCGATACATCTTCTTGTTAACTTTTTGCGAGTGATCCTGCGGCTTCGCAGCAAAGGTCACACCACCGGAGCGCCAGATCGGGCTACGGATAGTACCTGCACGAGCACGACCGGTGCCTTTTTGACGCCAAGGCTTACGACCACCGCCACGCACTTCTGCGCGGGTCTTCTGCGCACGAGTACCCTGACGCGCACCTGCCAAATAGGCGGTAACGACCTGGTGAACCAGTGCTTCATTAAACTCTTTACCAAAGGCCAGCTCGGAAACTTCAACCGAACCGCTAGCGCCTGCAATAGTAAGATTCATTGTCATCTCCCTTAGCCGCGCGCTTTAACCGCTGGTTTAACAATCACATCACCGCCAGCAGCGCCCGGAACCGCACCCTTGATCAGGAGCAAGTTACGTTCTGCATCTACGCGAACGACTTCCAACGTCTGCACAGTGACATTCTCATCACCCATGTGACCAGCCATCTTTTTACCCTTGAAAACACGACCGGGTGTTTGACACTGACCAATGGAACCAGGAGCACGGTGAGAGATGGAGTTACCGTGAGTGGCGTCCTGCATAGCAAAGTTCCAGCGCTTCACACCGCCCTGAAAGCCCTTGCCCTTGGATCTGCCGGTCACGTCAACTTTTTGCCCGACTTCAAAAGTCGATACTGTCAGCTGATCTCCAACCTGAACTTCTTCGCCATCTGCCAAGCGAAACTCCCATAAACCGCGACCGGCTTCGGTGCTAGCCTTGGCGAAATGACCCGCCGAGGGCTTAGTAACACGTGAAGCTTTCTTAGTGCCCAGAGTGATCTGGAAAGCACTATAGCCGTCGACATCGACTGTCTTCAGCTGGGTCACACGGTTCGGTTCCACTTCGATGACCGTGACTGGCACGGATACACCATCATCAGTGAATACGCGGGTCATGCCCGCTTTCCGTCCGACTAAACCAATAGTCATATTTAAACCTCTTGCCAGTTGAGTACGGGGCTTTAACCCACTACGGCTGCCCTTTACAGAGCATTCCTCTACTTAAACTTATATAGCGCCGAAGCGCTTATCGATTAGCCCAGGCTAATTTGAACATCCACGCCCGCCGCAAGATCTAGCTTCATCAGCGCGTCGACTGTTTTTTCAGTCGGCTCAACGATGTCTAGAACACGCTTGTGAGTACGGATCTCATATTGGTCACGTGCATCTTTATTCACGTGAGGTGAGGTCAGTACTGTAAAACGCTCTTTACGAGTCGGGAGAGGGATCGGTCCACGTACTTGTGCACCGGTTCGCTTGGCAGTATCAACAATTTCCTGAGTGGAAGCGTCAATCAAGCGATGATCAAAAGCCTTCAATCGAATTCGGATTTTCTGGTTTTGCATTTCGATCACAACTCCAAATGGAATAAAACGGCAAAAAGATGCCACCCCTAGAAAAGGGTACGGAAGTATACGCGTTGAGGTAGGGGAGCGCAATTGCTATTCGGCCACCAAGGCAGAAAACCCTGTGGACCCCAGCAGCGCAGATAACATCTTGGAAGGAGGCGGGAATTCTAGCCCAGCCTAACAATACTGACCAGTGATTTTAGCTCTAATTAGCAGGGCTGCATACGCACAGCCCTGACCAGGGCGGATCCGCAGCCACGCAGAACAAGCCTAGCAGCTACTCGCCGCTCCGGCTGATATCCTGCGCCGACAGAGGCCGACGCCATCGATGACCCTAGCCTGGTTGCGATAGCGAATGACCGACCCTCACTTAGACTCGAGATGATCCCGATCACGGAAACCGATCAGATACAGGATACCATCCAGACCCAGGGTCGAAATCGCTTGCTTGGCACTCTGACGCACTAGCGGCTTGGCTCGAAACGCGATACCCAACCCGGCAATCGACAACATCGGCAGATCGTTGGCACCATCACCGACGGCGATGGTTTGCTCCAGGCAGACCCCCTCTTTAGCCGCGATCTCGCGCAGCAACTCAGCCTTACGCAGACCGTCGACGACCCGGCCGGTGACCCGACCCGTGACCTTGCCATCCTCAACCTCCAGCTCATTGGCATAGACGTAGTCGAATCCGAGCTTACGTTTGAGATGCTCACCAAAATAACTGAAGCCGCCCGATAGAATCGCCGTTTTATAACCCATGGATTTCAAGCGCGTCACCAGCTCCTCGACACCCTCGGTCATCGGTAAGCGTTGCGCGACCTTTTCTAACACCGTGGCATCCAGCCCTTTAAGCAGCGCCACCCGACGCTTAAAGCTTTCGGTGAAATCGATGCGCCCCTGCATCGCCTCCTCGGTGATCGCCGCTACCTGCTCACCGACACCCGCTTCGATCGCCAGCTCATCGATGACCTCCGCCTCGATCAGGGTCGAATCCATATCAAACACCACCAGACGGCGGTTGCGACGGTAGATATCATCTTTCTGAAAAGCGATATCGACATCCAGCTCGTTAGCGGCATGCAGGAACTCTGCGCGCAGGGTTTCCGAAGGCTCACCGCGTACCGAAAACTCCACGCAGGCCTTGGTACGCTCATCGACGGCATCCAGATGCACCCGCCCGGAGAGCCGACTGATATTATCGATATTGAGCCCGTGATCGGCAGCGATTTTAGCCACCTTGGCGATATGACTGGCCTGAATCCGCCTTGCCAGTAGAGTGATGATATGTCTCGGCTTACCCTGCCCATCGACCCAACGCGCATAATTTTCCGGATCCACCGGATCAAACTTAGTATTCATCTGCAGCGCATGCATGCGAAACAACAGCTCACTCAGTACTGGCGAGGATTCTGACTGCGGGGGAATCTCTACCAAAATACCCAGCGACAGGTTGTCATGGATCACCGCCTGACCGATATCCAGAATACTCACCTGATAGCGCGCCAGGATTTCGGTAATGGTCGATGTCACGCCCGGCTTGTCTTGACCGGACACAGTTATAAGAATGATCTCTTTCACGGAGGCGGTTCCTGATATTCCTGGTAGGAGAGCGGTTCGCAATCCGACTCGGCGCCGCCTGCTGCTGGAGACACTGAAAGATCGGATTTTCGGCTAAGGCGCGCTATTCTACCCATTTAGGCGGCATTAAGTACCCCTATGATGGCAGAATACCCGACCCTCCTGCTCGACTGGCTGCGCCAACACCCTCAATGGATCATGGCCGCTATCATCCTGGCCCTCGGCTGCCTGTACGGTCTGCAGCGTTGGCTCCACCCTGTCCAGAGCCGACACCTGCAACTGACCCAACTGCTGCGCCTGGAGCCGTTTCGCAGCCCTCGCACCACAGAACTGCCCCTCGGAGCAGCGCTAACCCTGTTGACCAGTATCAGCCTCTTTAGCTTGCTGGCGGTCGGCGTGGCGCTGGGCAACCCGTTGACTCCGATCGATCAGGCACTGACGGCCGCCTTTCAACATCTGCGTAGCGCACCCCTGGATCGCTGGATCACCGCCCTGACCCTGCTCGGCGACGGCTGGCACCTGGTATGGTTAAGCCTTGCTCTAGGCATCAGCCTGTTACGTCAGCATCACCTCGCAGCGGCCTGCCTCTGGCTAGGCGCGGTAGCCGCATTACTGCTCCTTAACGTGCTGCTCAAGCTGGGGCTGAGCACTCCCCGCCCGGAGATACTGCTCCAGCCGCTGGGCTCATTCAGCTTCCCCAGCGGTCACAGCAGCGCGGCCACGCTGTTTTTTATGCTGCTAGCGGCTTTTATCGCCCAGCAACAGCCCGGCCCTAAACGCTGGTTGACCTATAGCCTGGCGGTATTACCGGCAGGGGCTATCGGATTATCGAGGATCTATCTGGGGGTACACTGGTTCAGCGATGTGCTGGGTGGGATGTTACTGGGGCTGGCGATCGCTGCCGCGACCCTCCTAGTCTACAGCCGTTTTGACCGTCAGCCGCTCCGTATCAATCGGCCGGGATTATGGCTGACAGGGCTACTGATCAGTAGCCTGTATATCGCCCTCAGACTGGACGATGCCGTATTACGCTACCTGCCATCCACACTTTAATGCGCTAGCTATAAGGGGCCGCCTCTAGACACACGCTAGAGACCGCCCGCCGCACCCGGCGACTAGGTACGCGGCTTACTTTTACCACCGCTACGCTTACGCCCGCCCGGTTTTTTAGCTGGCCCCTTACCCGACTCCTTAGCCAACCCCTTGGCCGACCCCTTAGCCGCAGAACCCTCTTTCTTGAACGCGGTTTTGCCGCTACGCTTACGCGACGAGCCCAGGGTTTCGAGCAACTCGAAGTCGATCTTACGCTCATCCAGATCCACCCGAACCACCTTCACCCGTAGCTCATCACCGAGGCGATAGGTGACTCGGGTGCGCTCGCCAGTCAGCCGCTGCTTGGCGACATCGAAATGGTAGTAATCGCCCTGCAGCGCCGTCACATGCACCAGGCCTTCGGTATGAATATCCTTGAGTTCGACAAACAACCCGAAACCGGTTACCGCACTGACCACCCCCACAAATTCATCGCCGATATGGTCACGCATATACTCGCATTTGAGCCAGGCGTTGACATCACGGGTCGCCTCATCCGCCCGGCGTTCGGTTTGCGAACAATGCTCACCCAGCGCCAGCATGGCGGCCAGATCATAGGGATAGCTCTGAGAGGCACTGAGGCTCGGCGCACCTTCGACCCGCACAACCGGCGCCTTACCGCTCTTGCCAAACAGCGATTTAACTCTGGACAGCAAACCGCCCTCGCCCTTGTCACGAATCACCGAGCGAATAGCCCGATGCACCAGCAGATCCGGATAACGGCGGATGGGTGAGGTAAAGTGAGCATAGGCGGCGTACGCCAGGCCGAAGTGCCCCTCATTGCTGGGCGTATAGACCGCCTGCGACAACGAACGCAGCATCATGGTCTGGATCACACCGGCATCTGGGCGGTCACCGATCTGCTGCAACAGCCGCTGATAATCCTCCGGGGTCGGCTTCTCGCCACCCGGCAGATTAAGCCCCAGCTCACCCAAGAACGCCCGCAAGTTTTCCAGCTTCTTCTCTTTAGGCCCTTGATGGACGCGATACAGCGCCGGTAGCTTAACTTTTTCTAGAAACCGCGCGGTGGCCACGTTAGCGCACAGCATGCACTCTTCGATCAGTTTGTGGGCGTCATTACGCACCACCGGCACGATCTGATCGATCTTACGATCTTTGCCAAACATAATCCGCGTTTCGGTGGTTTCAAAATCGATCGCACCGCGCTCATCACGCGCGCCACGTAAACCCTGATAGAGATTAAACAGATCAAACAGCTGCCCTACCAGATCGGGGTATTGCCGTGCCAGCTGCTGCCCTGCGGCAGACTCCGGCGCATCCAGCAGCGCACCCACCTGGGTGTAAGTCAGACGTGCATGCGACTTGATCACCGCCTCAAAGAACTGGTAGCCGCTGAGCTTACCCTTGGCGCTGATGGTCATCTCACACACCATCGCCAGCCGGTCAACCTGCGGGTTAAGCGAACAGAGGCCGTTAGACAGCGCCTCGGGGAGCATCGGCACCACCTGCTGCGGAAAATACACCGAGTTACCGCGGTTACGCCCTTCCGCATCCAACGCCGTGCCCGGCTGAACGTAATGCGAGACATCGGCGATGGCGACAAACAGCCGCCAGCCGCCGCCTTTTTTCGGTTCGCAGTAGACCGCATCATCGAAGTCACGCGCATCTTCACCATCGATGGTGACCAGCGGCAGATGACGAATATCGACACGATGCTGCTTATCCGCCTCGCTCACCTGAGCTCCATAACGCGCCGCCTCGGCTTCTACGCCATCGGGCCAGAGGTTGGGGATGTCGTAGCTGCGGATCGCCACCTCAATCTCCATTCCCGGAGCCAGATGCTCGCCCAACACCTCGGTGATCCGACCCCGCGGCCGCCCCTTACTAGGCTGCTGCACAATTTCCGCTTGGACATACTGGCCATTTTCGGCGCCATTGCGATCCTGCTCAGCGATCATCAGATCCTGGCTGATACGGCTGTTTTCCGGGATCAGATAACCGACGCCATCATCGTCGACGTAACGGCCGACCAGCTGCTTGGTATTGTGCTCGAGCACTTCAATCACCGAGGCCTCACGCCGTCCTCGATGATCCAGACCTGAGACGCGTACCATCGCCCGGTCGCCATCAAACAGTTTGCGCATCTGCCGATTGTGCAGATACAGATCCTCGGAGCCATCGTCTGGACTGAGAAATCCGTAGCCGTCGCGATGACCACTGACGCGCCCCGCCAACAGATCCATCTTGTCGGCCAAACCGTAACCGCCGCGACGAGTGTGCACCAACTGGCCGTCACGCTCCATCGCCCGCAGGCGACGCCGTAACGCCTCGATCTGCTCGTCGGAGACCAGCCCCAGCTCGGTACTCAGCTGCGGGTGCGACATCGGCCGGCGGGCCTTGGTCAACAATTCGGTAATAAACTCCCGGCTAGGAATAGGGTTGTCGTACTTTCTAGCTTCCCGATCAGCGTGGGGATCACGATTCATAATGATTCTCGATGTTATAGAGGGGCAGCAGTAGCGGCCCGAGGTGATGCCTGATTAGAAGAGGTGACGCCGATCAGACTATCAATATAGTTTTAGTGTGGCGCATTGTTGCCGATTTAACCTATCGCCACAATGGCCGCTTAGCTCGTCAAGCGCCGAGGGTTTCAGCTGCGTTTATAAAGAGGATGTCTGCGGGTGGCTTATTCGCGAACAGGCAGCAAACGTAAAGGCCCGCCTATCGCGGGCCCTTGAGGAGTGAGCGCTTAGGGGCGATCGTCGATCTCTGCGGCATCCTCTTTGACCGGCGGCAACAGGTCTTCGCGTACCACCTGCATCGCCAAGAGCACATTAGAAGCCACATAGACCGAAGAGTAAGTACCCACTAGCACCCCTATCATCAGCGCGGTCGCAAAGCCGTGGATCATCTCACCGCCAAAGAAAAACAACGCTAACAGCACCAGCAGCGTCGTTAACGAGGTGATCAGGGTGCGTCCCATTGTCTCGTTTAGCGACTGGTTGATCACCTCGACGGCGTCACCCTTGCGCAGCTTACGAAAGTTCTCCCGAATTCGGTCAGCCACTACGATAGTGTCGTTCAACGAGTAACCGATTACCGCCAGAATAGCCGCCAGCACGGTCAGATCAAAATCCAGCTTGAGCAGCGAAAACAATCCCAGGACGATCAACACATCATGACCCAGCGCCACCACCGCACCCACCGAGAACTTAAACTGAAAGCGCATCGCCACGTAGAGCATCACCACCCCCAGGGCAAACAACATCCCCAGACCGCCCTGCTCGCGCAGCTCATCACCGACCTGAGCACCGACAAACTCGGAGCGCAGCAGGGTGATGTCTGCGGCCCCACTGCCGGCACGCAGCGCCGCCAAGACGTCATCTCCCAGCGTTGCCGTATGGGTCTCAGCCAGGCGCACCATAATATCGGTCGGCGAACCGAAGGTCTGAACGATGGCGGATGGGTAACCGGACATCACTAACGTCTGGCGAATGACCTCCAGAGGCTGCTCCTGACTGTATTCGACCTCGACCAGCGAGCCACCGGTAAAATCGAGGCCAAACTGCAGACCGTTCACCGCCAACGACATAATCGATACCAGCACCAGGACGATCGACAATCCCGCCATCAGCTTGCGCAGTGCCATAAAATTGAACTGCTGCGGCACGCCGCTCAGACCCTCTTCATTCATAACCACCTCCGTATCACGCATCACTTATACCCCCCAGCCGATCGACAGCTTGTTGATCTTACGGCCACCGTAGATCTGATTGACCAGTGCACGGGTAACGGTAATGGCGGTGAACATCGAGAAAATAATGCCCAGCGACAGGGTCACCGCAAAGCCCTTCACCGGACCGGTGCCGACCGCAAATAGAATCAGCGCCACCAGCAGGGTGGTGATATTGGCATCGAAGATAGTCGAGAACGCCCGATCGTAACCGGAGTTGATCGCCGATTGCGGCGGCAAACCGTTTTTCAGCTCCTCTTTGATACGCGAGAAGATCAGCACGTTGGCGTCTACCGCCATACCCACGGTTAATACGATACCGGCGATACCCGGCAGGGTCAGGGTGGCCGAGAGCATCGACATCGCTGCCGTCAGTAACGCCAAGTTCAGCAGCAAGGCAATATTAGCCACCATACCGAAGGTCTTATAGAACACCAGCATGAACAGCAACACTACCGCCATGCCAATCTTAACCGAGGTGACCCCCAGATCGATATTCTGCTGTCCTAGACTCGGTCCAACCGTGCGCTCTTCAACAAAATAGATCGGTGCCGCGAGCGCACCCGCACGCAGCAACAGCGCCAGCTCCGTTGACTCGCCTGCTCCGTCTAGACCGGTGATCCGGAAGCTATTACCTAATGCCGACTGGATAGTCGCCAGCGAGATAATCTTCTTCTCCACATAGGGAACCCGCTTCTCGACCTCAACACCATCAATCTTCTCGTAGCGCGTGCGGGTCTTGTGCTCGATAAACAAGACCGCCATCCGCCGCTTAATCGCATTGCGGGTCACCCGGTTCATCAACTTACCACCATTAGAGTCGAGGGTGATCGACACCTGCGGCTGGCCGTTCTCGTCAAAGTTGGCTTGGGCGTTGGACACCGAACTGCCGGTGATAATAATGTCTTTTTCGATATCCGCCGGACGGCGGCCCTCTTCGCGAAACTCATAACTTTCCAGACTGGAGCGTGGCGCATCGGGCGCAGCCTCGAGGCGGAACTCGAGGTTGGCGGTCTTACCCAAAATGCGCTTGGCGGCCGCCGTATCCTGTACTCCAGGCAGCTGAATGACGATCCGATTACGACCCTGGCGCTGCACCAACGGCTCGGCCACACCCAGCTCATTCACCCGATTACGGATGGTCGTCAGGTTCTGCTTGATGGCGTAATCCTCGATCTCGGCGATCTTGGACGGGTTCAGACTCACAGCCAGGAAAAACTCCCCCGCGCTATCCAGATCGCTGAGCCGGAACTCACGAAACTCCTTGCTCAACAAGGCATGCCCCTGATCACGGGCTTCCTGGGAGGCGAACTTGATATTCAGGCTGCCATCGTCCCCATGATCAACGCTGCGATACCGCAGCCGTTCGCTACGTAATTGGGTCTTGATCTCGCTGACATAGACATCCAACCGTTGGGCGACGGCGGCCGCCATATCGACTTCCATCAGGAAATGAACACCGCCCCGCAGATCCAGGCCCAGCTTCATGGGGCCGGCCCCGATCGCTACCAGCCAGTCCGGGGTGGTGGCGGCCAGATTCAGCGCCGTCACATAATTATCCCCTAATGCCCTGGAGATCGCAGCTTTAGCCCGCAGTTGCTCTTCAGAGCTGCCCACACGGATTAACAACCCTTTCTCCAGCACCTCGGCACCCCGATAGGCTACCTCGGCCTGATCCAGGCTCTGCAATGCCTGATCCAGGGTCCGTTGATTCAGCTCCATGGAGGTACTGACACCAGAAACTTGCACCGCGTAATCATCCGGATAGAGGTTAGGCGCGGCATAAATTCCGCCGATCAGCACGACGAGTACGATCAGCAGATTTTTCCAAAGTGGGTATTTATTGAGCATAACGCTCGACTCCTTGCGACCAAGCACCGCAATATTCTGAGTGAATGACGGTGTTTAAAAAACAAAACGCCACGTCCTGGGACAACCAAGAGTGGCGTTTGTAAAGCGACTCGGGACGTTTAGATGTCCTTAATAGTGCCCTTAGGCAGCATCGCCTGAACATGCATCTTCTGGAACGTCAGTTCAACCGTGTCAGACACGCTCAATACCACGTAGTCATCGGCGACCTTGGTAACTTTACCGAGCAGACCGGCGCTGGTGACGACTTCATCGCCCTTGGCCATACTGGCCACCAAGGCTTTATGGTCTTTGGCACGCTTGCTCTGTGGACGCCAGACCATAAAGTAAAAAATCGCTGCAAAACCGACCAGAAAGATCAATCCAGACAGATCACCAAAGGGTCCTACAGCGGCCGCACCGGCTTCAGCCATTGCGGGAGAGATAAAAAAGCTCATTAAAGTCTCCTAAAGAGGGTTAAATCAAGGACAGATCGCCCTCAGTCCAATACAGGAACGGCCAAGCCGCGCCTACGGTAGAAATCAGCTACAAAGTCGGACAATCTACCCTGTTCAATGGCGCTTCGCAATCCGCTCATCAGGTTTTGGTAATAACGCAGGTTATGAATGGTGTTCAGCTGCGCACCCAGCATCTCCTTGCACTTATCCAGATGGTGAAGATAGGAGCGACTGAAATTCTGACAGGTGTAGCAATCACACTCGGCATCCAGCGGCGCCGTGTCATGGCGATGGCTAGCATTGCGGATCTTCACCACGCCATCGGAGATAAACAGATGACCATTGCGGGCATTGCGAGTCGGCATCACACAATCGAACATATCTACCCCGCGACGCACCCCCTCGACCAGATCCTCCGGCTTGCCGACCCCCATCAGATAACGGGGACGATCGGCGGGCAGCTTTGGCGTGGTAAAATCCAGCACCTTCATCATCTCGTCTTTGGGCTCACCCACCGACAACCCCCCGATCGCGTAACCGTCAAAACCGATCTCGGTCAGCCCCGCCAGTGATTCCTGACGCAAGGCGTCGTACATGCCGCCCTGGACGATACCAAACAGTGCCGCCGGATTATCGCCATGCGCCTCTTTGGAACGCTTAGCCCAGCGCAGTGACAAGCGCATCGAATCCGCCGCCTGCTGCTCGGTCGCAGGATAGGGGGTGCACTCGTCAAAGATCATCACCACATCGGCACCCAGCTCGCGCTGCACCTGCATCGAGCGCTCCGGGGTCAGCTCGACCTTGGCACCATCGACCGGTGACTGAAACTTGACCCCCTGCTCGCTGATCTTGCGCATCGCCCCGAGACTGAACACCTGAAAGCCGCCCGAATCGGTCAGGATCGGCCCCTGCCACTGGATAAAATCGTGCAGATCTCCGTGCTCACGCACCACCTCGGTTCCCGGACGCAGCATCAGATGAAAGGTGTTACCCAAAATCATCTGCGCGCCGGTCGCCTCGATATCACGCGGCAGCATCCCCTTCACCGTGCCATAGGTACCGACCGGCATAAACGCAGGAGTCTCAACCACGCCACGCGGAAAGCTCAACCGACCCCGACGCGCCATGCCGTCGGTCGCCAGCAGTTCATATGTCATAAAACAGCTACGTGTCACCTGTTACTCCACTTTTTATAAAATCATCAAACCGCTTGCCGACGCGTCAGAAACATCGCATCGCCATAACTGTAAAACCGGTACCGCTGCGCCACGGCCTCGACGTATGCCGCGCGGATATGCGCCTGCCCGGCAAAGGCGCTGACCAACATCAGCAGCGTGGACTCAGGCAGGTGAAAGTTGGTAATCAAACAATCCACCACCGCAAACTGATAGCCGGGGTAGATAAAGATATCGGTCTCACCGCTGTACGCCGCCAGCTCGCCGCCGTGCTGCTTAGCCGCGCTCTCCAGACAGCGGACGCTGGTGGTCCCCACCGCAATCACCCGCCCCCCACGGCGCCGCGCAGCGCTAACCTGCTGACAGACCCGCGCCGATACCTCGATATACTCAGAGTGCATCTGATGCTCCAGCACAGTATCGACCTTGACCGGCTGAAAGGTTCCCGCCCCGACATGCAGGGTCACAAACCCCAACTCGACCCCCTTAGCACGCAACGCCTGCAGCAACGACTCATCAAAATGCAGCCCTGCTGTCGGCGCGGCCACCGCACCCGGAGCGCGATTATAAACAGTTTGGTAGCGTTCGCGATCCGATTCGTGATCTTCACGATTCATATAGGGCGGCAGCGGCATATGACCGATCTCATCGAGCCAGCTCAACAGCGAGCGCTCACCCTTAAAGCGCACCTCAAACAACGCCCCCCTGCGCCCCGTCACCTCGGCCTCCAGCCGCCCCTCCAGCAACAGGCTCGCCCCCGGCTTAGGCGATTTGCTGGAGCGGATATGCACCAGCGCATGATGAGCATCGACCACCCGCTCGATCAGCATCTCGATCTTACCGCCGCTCGCCTTCTGGCCGAACATCCGCGCCGGTATCACCCGGGTATCGTTCACCACCAACAGATCACCAGGCCGCAGCAGCTCCAGCAACTCGGCAAACCCCCGGTGCGCCATGGCACCCGTATCACCCTCGACACAGAGTAACCGGCTACCGGTCCGCTGCTCGGCCGGATGACGGGCAATCAACTCATCAGGGAGCTCAAAATGAAAATCTTTAACGCGCATACCTATACAACTTTCTCGAAAGGAACAAACAAATCAACAAACACCCGCAGACGGGCGTTGACTGGCGTAAAAAGCCGCCTATAATACACGCTCTTTTAGGGCCAGTGTGGTGAAATTGGTATACACGTCGGATTCAAAATCCGATGCCGAAAGGCGTGGCGGTTCGAGTCCGCCCACTGGTACCAACTTTTAAGAACGTCGAGTGTAGAGCCTCCTGGAGGCCTTATACAGTCTAGCTTCTTATTAGTGCCCTTCTCTTGATTCTCTCTTTGCTGTCTCCCCGTGTTGCCACAGGGACAACTAGCCATACACAATCCCCGACAAAGCACGACCAGAACAACCGATTCACACCTCTACCGCAAGCCAAACGGTGTTTATCATTACCCTTTCAATATCGAGGATAACGGAACCTATCGTAGCGCCCGCCTATCCAAGAGCAGTCGATGCCCTTATGAAGCAGCGGCACTGGCAGGGCGGGTTACCTATAAAACATGGAAATCAAAGATTATGGAGCGCGGATTACCCTACTCAGAGTTGCGAGAACGTCTTGTCTCATTGTTCAGAGAGTTGCCGGCCAACCACAAAACAAGTAGGGTCAGATTAGACTTTTTGACAGAAAACCTCTAGATAGATATGCTTTTTATCTATGAAGTGGCTACAAGGAAGCAACCAGGTCCTGATTGCCCATATTTAATCCGCCAATATACCCCCTGCACATTATTCAACGGGGTAATAACAGCTCTATTTGTTTTGAGGGGAAAAGGATTGACAAAGACGGGCAGACCAAAGAAAGCTTTATCTGATAATCATTAGCCGAACTCCTCAGATCGGTGGTAAAACTAGAGTTGCGAAACTTTAATCACCACCTCAAATCGGAGAAGGCTAATGACTACCCCACTGTATTGCGGAATTGATTTACATTCAAATAATAGCGTCGT
>JBFGZQ010000016.1:0-75485 GCA_041586735.1 Motiliproteus sp. | reverse complement strand
TGCGCTCTAACTGCCCCAGCGATCCCTGGGGTTTCGTGAGTTGATCCTGATAGGCCAACGCCTGATCGCGCAGCTGCAGTTGTAGCGGAAGACTCGCTTGGGTAAGCCATTCGGGTTTTATAGTCAATGCGCTCAATCCTCAATAGCTAACAACGTGCCGGCAGGTTTCAACACCAGCGGCAATCCTGCCAGGGTCAGGATCACCCGCTCTGAGTGCGCAGCGACACGTTGTTGCAACACCCCCATCTCATCCTGAAACTGACGACTCAACGCGCCCATCGGCACAATGCCCATCCCTACCTCGTTGGAGACCAAAATAGTCTGCCCCGCTAATCCAGGCAGAATGTCCAGCAAGGCATCCACTTCGCGTCGCAGCAGGGCGGGCTGCTCGCTACAGAGCAGATTGCTCATCCACAGCGTCAAACAATCGACCAGTAACAGACGCTTGGACTCTGCATGCTGCTGCAGCACCTGAGCCAGAGCGAGCGGTTCTTCGACCAGACGCCAGTGCGGCGGACGCCGGAGCTGATGTTGCTCGATCCGCCGCCCCATCTCCTCATCGCCAACGGTTGCGGTGGCGATATAGGTCACCTCAAGCCCGGATTGCAGCGCTAACCTTTCAGCCAAGCGACTCTTGCCCGAGCGGGCACCGCCGAGTATCAGTTGCCTCACAGTCGTTCCACAATAACTACCTAGACCAATAAAACGCCGACTATAGCAACGCCGCCAGAGCGGGCGCAAATGCAAATATAAGGCCGCGCTAACATGCGGCGATCTTTTTGTCTTCACATGAGAATTGCAGTATCGTCGTGGATGACAGCTTTGAAATTATTTGGGAGTTATATTTGTGGATTCAGCCAATCAAGCCATCTGGCTCGTTGGAGCAGCGGCCCTGATCATCGGCACTGCTCTGGGATTACTTATCGCGCGCGGCAACAGCGGCTCGCGTAGCCAAGCCGCGCTGATCGAAGAACTCAATGAAGCCCGACAGGAGCTTGAGGATTATAAGATCGAGGTCAGCACTCACTTCGCCAAGACTGCCGATCTAGTCAACAACTTGACCAGCAGTTACCGTGAAGTTCACCAGCACCTGTCTACCAGCGCCAGCCAACTTTGTAGTGATGAGCAGCTGCTCATCAGCCTAGAGCGCCCCGCAGAAGCACCGGTGGCTGACGCTGACAACGATGATGACTCGTTCGAAGCACCGCGTGATTACGCCCCCAAGAAGGATCCAAAATCCCAAGGGACGCTGTCAGACGAGTATGGCTTACAGCAGAATGACCCGCTGCATGATCCGTCGTTATCTGCCGATCACGCACCCAGCAGCGACCGTAAACACTCATAACCCCAGCACAGCCTTCGCCGCTAGCCGAAGGCTGTCATCGGCGCTGTCTCGCTACACGACCTATACTGTCGGTCAATTCTAGCGAGCCTTGCGGTTAGACCGGGTTATCCAATTCGATATAGGCATGTTCAATATTGAGTTCGGCGGCCAAGCGCTCGCCTAACGCCTGTACCCCAAAACGCTCGCTCGCATGATGTCCCGCAGCGTAATAATGCACGCCACTTTCTCGCGCGGCATACACGGTCTGCTCAGAAATCTCTCCACTGACAAACGCATCCAGACCACGGTCAATGGCATGTTCGATATAGCCCTGCGCAGCCCCTGTACACCAGCCAACGGTATCGATCATATCGCTATGACCGGCGATATGCTGTGGTTGCCGTCCCAGCACCCGATCCAGCAACAGGGTAAATTCGGCAGCCGAGCACGGCTGATTCAACCGCCCCCAGAGTCCGATCGGATTACGACTATGCTGTTCAAGCCCACCCTCAATCTGCAAGCCTAGTTGTTTGGCTAGCTGGGCGTTATTACCCAGTTGCGGATGAATATCGAGCGGCAGGTGATAGGCGATCAGGCTGATATCGTGCTTGAGCAGCGTCTGTAACCGCCGCTTCTTAATACCGCGCACGCAGGGGTCTTCGCCGCGCCAAAAATAACCGTGATGCACCAGGATCGCATCGGCACCCGCCTGCACTGCCGCATCAAGCAGCGCCTGGCTGGCGGTCACCCCGCTAACAATTCGCCCCACCCTAGCCCGACCCTCCACTTGCAGGCCGTTGGGGCAGTAATCACTCACCTGACTAGGCTGCAGCCACTGATCTAACTGTGCAACTACTTGCGTTAGACTCACCGTCACGGTCATCTCCTCGAATTCAAATACCAATCAAAAGTCACTCTCCGTATAATGACCGCTCACCGAACATCGAGATCTCCATGAGTAAACTGACATCTATGCTGCTGTGGCCGATCATTGCGAGCATCTTGGTCGCCTTGATGATGCTAACCTTTTTCCCGCAAGGTATCAGCCCCAGCCTGGACCTAGTAGACCCTAAGCAACAGCCGCCAGCACCGCCCGCAGCCCCAACCTTAGGTGTAGGGCCGGTATCTTATGCCGACGCCGTCAGCAAAGCCGCGCCGGCGGTGGTGAATATCTATACCCGTACCCGTGTTGAAGACCGCTCCGAAACCCCGCTCGATAACCCGAGCAGTCGCGACTTCTACGACAACAAATCTGATAGCGAACGCGAGCAGTATCTCTCCAGCCTGGGCTCGGGAGTGATCATCAGCCAGCAAGGCTACATCGTTACCAACAACCACGTGGTCGCCGACGCCGATAGCATTCTGGTGGCGCTGCGCGACGGCCGTGAAGCCGAAGCCCGCATCATCGGTACCGATCCGGAAACCGATCTGGCTATCCTCAAGGTGGAGCTGGGAAATCTGGCCGTGATCAGCCTGGGTGCGTCGGAATCGATCCGGGTGGGAGACGTGGTACTGGCCATCGGCAATCCCTACGGCGTGGGGCAAACGGTCACTATGGGGATCATCAGCGCCACCGGTCGCAACCAACTGGGCATCAACACCTATGAGAATTTCATCCAGACCGATGCCGCCATCAATCCCGGCAACTCAGGGGGCGCACTGATTAATGCGCAAGGCAATATGATCGGTATCAACACCGCCATTTTCTCGCGCTCGGGTGGCTCGCAGGGGATCGGCTTTGCGATCCCCTCTGATCTGGTAACTAACATCCTCAAAGGCATTATCGAGAATGGTCGTATGGTGCGGGGTTGGTTGGGTATCGAGATTCAGGTCATGACCCCGGCGCTCGCCGAGTCGTTCGACATCAAAGATGACAAGGGGCTGATCATCGCAGGCATTTTTCGTGACAGCCCTGCCCACCAGGCGGGACTGCAGCCAGGCGATATCATGATCAAGATTGATGACAAAGCGATCCAAAGCGGTCACAGCGCAATGAATCAGATAGCCGCAGCCAAGCCCGGCACGGTTATCGTCATGGGATTACTGCGCAACAACGAGCCTCTCACGCTGAAGGTCACTATCGGCAATCGACCACCCACTCGGCCAAACTCCCAATCCAACTCCCAACCCCAACCCAACTAAAGACGGTATCAAACCCAAGGACAGATCCGATGGATCTGTCCTTGGCCAATAGCCGTTAGAAACAACATCCGTTCAAAACATCTTTTGAGAACAGTGTTCGCTCAGAAAGTATCAGCGCATAACGTATCAATTCAGCAGCGGTTCCAGCGCCGCCAGCAGCAAGCTATTCTCCTGCGGCGAGCTGACATTGATCCGTAAACACCCGCTCAGTGACGGATGCGCACCATCGAGTTTTTTCACCAACACCCCGGCCTGCTTCAGGCCTTGATGAATTTCAGCCACCGGTTTATCGATAACCTTCACCAGTAGGAAGTTGGCCTCGCTAGGCCAGACCTGCAGCCCAGGCAACGCCTGTAGCGCCTCGAGCAATATGGATCGATCAGCACGCAGCTGCTGGGTTTGCTGCTGCAGCACCTCAAAATTATCCAGCGCAAACACCGCACTGGCCTGGGTCAACAGGTTGATATTGTAGGGTAGCCGGACTTTCTCCAGCTCGGCGAGCCACTCCGGACGACCGACCAGCAGCCCCAAGCGCAAGCCGGCCAACCCGACCTTGGACAGGGTGCGCATGATCAGCACGTTGTCGTAGTCGTTGAGCAGATGCAGCGAGTCGGTATCGGTAAAGGCGGTATAGGCTTCGTCGACCACCACCAGACCGTTACTGGCCTCGGCGATACGGCGGATCTTCTCGACGCTGAATAGATTGCCGGTCGGGTTATTGGGTTGCGACAGGAAGATCAGCGCTGGCTGCCGGGCATCGATCACCTCCAGCATGGCGGCCAGGTCCAGATCGAAACGACTATCCAAAGGCACGCCAACATAGTCTATCCGGCAAAAGGTAGCGACCATCCGATACATCACAAAGCTCGGTTCAGGCGCCAACACGCACTGCCCCTCGGCAGCAATCGCCATCGCCAACATCTGAATAATCTCATCCGAGCCATTACCCAGCAGCAGGTCGAACTCCGCGTCGATGCCCATCACCCTGCGCAGGCCCTCTTTAACCGCTTGGGCTTGAGGTTCGGGGTAACGGTTGATCTCGGCCTGGGATAGTTTCTCCAGCCACGCCTGCTTGACGGCCTCAGGCCAGACATAGGGATTTTCCATGGCATCAAGCTTCACCATGTCGGTCGCGGGCGGCACGTGGTAGGCGCTCAGGGCACGGATGTCAGGACGAATCAGTCGCTCGACGCGACGCTGCACAGTGTGTTTAGTCATAACGTTAGGAGATCAGCTGTAGTTGTGATTGTAGTGTGATTATCGATGTGATGGTCAGCGATACAGAGATCGGCTATCGCTTCGCTTGAATCCAAGCCACGGCCGACCTCAACGATGTTCAGGCGCTGGGTTTGATCCGATATTCGGCCGAACGGGCGTGGGCGGTTAACCCCTCCCCCCGAGCCAGTACCGACGCGGTTTTGCCCAGCACGCTGGCACCCTCGGCGGAGAAACAGAGCACCGAGGAGCGCTTCTGAAAATCATAGACCCCCAGCGGTGACGAAAACCGTGCGGTGCCAGAGGTCGGCAGTACGTGATTCGGTCCGGCGCAGTAGTCGCCCAACGCTTCGGCGGTATAACGCCCCATAAAGATAGCTCCAGCATGACGAATCTGCGGTAGCAGGGCCTGCGGGTCCGCCACGGATAGCTCCAAGTGCTCGGGGGCTATACGGTTGATCAACTCCACAGCTTGCTCCAGATCGGCGACCTGAATCAGCGCGGCGCGCCCCTGCAGCGATTGACGAATAATCTCCTGACGCTCCATGGTCGGTAGCAGCCGCTCGATACTCGCCTGCACCCGATCTAGATAGCCGGCATCAGGGCTGATCAGAATCGATTGGGCATTTTCATCGTGCTCGGCCTGCGAGAACAGGTCCATCGCCACCCAATCGGGATCCGTGTAGCCGTCACAGACCACCAGAATCTCGGAAGGGCCGGCGATCATATCGATACCCACCAAGCCAAACACCGCCCGTTTGGCCGTCGCCACGTAGATATTACCAGGCCCGACGATCTTATCGACGCGGGGTACGGTGGCGGTACCATAGGCTAGCGCCGCGATGGCCTGAGCACCACCGAGGGTAAACACCCGATCAACACCCGCCAGAGCCGCCGCCGCCATCACCAGCTCATTGACCTCGCCATCCGGAGTCGGCACCACCATGATGATCTCATTCACGCCAGCGACCTTGGCCGGAATCGCATTCATCAACACCGACGAGGGGTAAGAGGCTTTACCGCCGGGGACATAGATCCCCACCCGATCGATGGGCGTCACCTGCTGCCCCAGCACCGTGCCATCGGCTTCGGTGTACTGCCAGGACTGCTGCAACTGATGCTGGTGGTACGCGCGCACCCGTTGTGCGGCCACCTCCAGCGCCTGGCGCTGCTCTGCGCCCAGACCGGCTAGCGCCTGCTGTAACTGTTCGCGACTCAGCTCCAGCTCCGTCATATCACGGACCTGAAGCCGATCAAACCGGTTGCTATAATCGATCAGCGCGCGGTCACCTTCGCGGCGTACTCTTAGCAGGATCTCATCAACGGTTCGATTCACCGCCTGATCGGAGACCGATTCCCAGGCCAGCAGCTGCTCAAGCTGGACCTCAAAATCGGGTTGCGCGCGATGCAGTCGTTTCAGGGTCAGTGCACTCATCGCGGTACCTCTGCAGTGGCGGTTTTGGCTCGCTCCACCGCCTCACCCAGACTGTCGATAATCGGTTGAATGAGCGCATGTTTCATCTTCATCGCCGCCTTGCTGACCACCAGCCGAGTGCTGATCGGCGCGATCATCTCCAGTGGCTGCATGCCATTGGCAATCAGGGTATTGCCGGTATCGACGATATCGACGATATAATCTGCCAAGCCCATAATAGGCGCGAGTTCCATCGCCCCGTAGAGCTTGATGATATCGACCTGCTGCCCCTGGCTGGCAAAGTAGCGTTTGGTAATATTGACGAACTTGCTCGCCACCTTAATCCGTCCCTGCTGCGGTTTAGGATCGACCAATCCGGCCGTCATCAGCCGGCAACGGGCGATATTCAGATCCAGCGGCTCGTACATCTCCCGGGCACCGTGCTCGAGCAGCACATCTTTACCCGACACCCCCATATCGGCGGCACCGTACTCGACATAGGTCGGTACATCGGTGGCGCGAATTACCAGCAACTTGATATGGCGGTGATTGGTATCAAAAATCAACTTGCGACTGGAAAAAATATCCTCGGCGGGTACGATCCCGGCCTGTTCCAGTAACGGCAGCGTTTCTTTGAGAATACGCCCCTTCGACAGGGCGATGGTGATGGACTGGCTGGCGGTTGTCTGAGTCATGGTCATATCACACTAGGTATCTATTTACTTGATAAGGTGGCCTGATAAGTCATCTGATAGGTCGCCTGATAAATCGCCTGATAAATCATCCGATAAGAGTGGTCAAGAGCGAGTCAGGAAGTGACTCGACGCACCTTGGCCCCTAACAGCTGCATCTTCTCTTCAATGTGTTCATAGCCGCGATCAAGATGGTAGATCCGCTCGATCAGGGTATCGCCCTTCGCCACCAGCGCAGCAATAATCAGGCTCGCCGAGGCGCGTAGATCGGTCGCCATCACCGGTGCGGCCTTGAGCTGCTCGACCCCCTCGATAATCACACTATTACCATCGATGGTGCACTGAGCGCCCATCCGCATCATCTCCTGGATGTGCATGAAACGGTTTTCAAAAATCGTCTCCCTAATGATACCGACCCCTTCGGCAACGGCGTTCATGGCCGCAAACTGGGCCTGCATATCGGTAGGAAACGCCGGGTACGGCGCGGTCGTCACATTGACCGCCTGGGGTCGTTTGCCGTGCATATCCAGCGAGATCCAGTCCTTACCGGTCTCAATCTCGGCCCCCGCCTTTTGCAGTTTCAGCAGCACGGCCTCAAGAATATCGGGACGGGTATTATTCAGTTTTATCCGCCCGCGGGTAGCCGCGGCAGCCACCAGATAGGTGCCGGTTTCGATCCGATCGGGCATCACCGAATAACTGCAACCTGTCAGCCGCTCGACCCCCTTAATCGTAATGGTATCGGTGCCCTGGCCGCGAATATCGGCGCCCATGGCGATCAGACACTCAGCCAGATCGACGACCTCGGGTTCTTTAGCCGCATTTTCCAGCGTGGTCGTGCCCTGCGCGAGCGTTGCGGCCATCAGAATATTTTCGGTACCGGTCACGGTCACTGTATCAAAGAGGATATGCGCCCCCTGTAGCCGGCCTTCGACTCGGGCACGAATATAGCCCTCCTCGACGCTGATGCTGGCACCCATCGCCTCCAGACCGCGAATATGCAGATCCACCGGCCGGCTGCCGATAGCACACCCCCCAGGCAGCGACACCTCCGCCCGGCCAAACCGCGCCAGCATCGGCCCTAATACCAGAATCGATGCTCGCATGGTCTTCACCAGATCATAAGGCGCAATCAGGGTATTGACGTCCCGAGGATCTAGCTCAGCATTGTGGTCATCATCGACCGTCACCCCCACTCCCATCCGCCCTAGGAGCTTGAGCATGGTGGTGACATCCTGCAGCTGGGGCAGATTGTGAATACTGACCAACCCTTCAGCCAACAGCGACGAGGCCAGGATCGGTAACGCCGCATTTTTGGCTCCCGAGATCCACACCTCACCATCGATCCGGCAGTCGCCGGAGATTTGCAATTTATCCATACTATTCCCACTGAAACAGGGTTCCGCTGACACTGGACCCGTGTCATACCCGGATCAGGTCAAAAAAGAGGTCTATCAGTCTTGTAGCGCTTGCCACTGTGCGGGGGTATAGGCTTTTATTGTCAACGCATGAATGGCCCCAGAGGCGATCTGCTCATTCAGGCAGCCGTACACCAGCTGCTGCTTTTTAACCGCTGACAACCCTGCAAACATCTCACCCACCACGGTCACTTCAAAAGAGCAACCCTCACCCACTGTTATCACCTCACAGCCTGCTAGTTGCTGTTCTATCAGCTGTTTTACTTCAACCGTCTGCATAATCACTCCAGCTTGATGGACGAAAAAAAAGAAGCGGCCAATAGTATAGAAAGTCGCGCTAAAAGGCGACGTCTACAACCGCCGACATAGCAAACCAGGACTCTCGACCGGGAGAGCGCATTACCGACAACCTGTGTGTCATTCAGGTAATAGAACCGGGAGCCGCAACCAGAAAGCCTAGGTCGCTCAATTCGGCAATGGCATGCAGCTCGGCAGGCAGAGCGTAGAACTCGACCTCAGTGCCCAGCTGTAGCGCCTTGCGACGCCAGTTCAACAACAGCGATAACGCCACCGTATTCACCGAACCGACCGCTGAAAAGTCAAACCGGCAACAACGCTTAGCCTGCGCTATCGCCTCACAGCCCTGATCACTTAAAGCGACCACCGAAGCAAGGTCAATATCACCAGAGACCTGCCAAACCCCAGCCTCTGTCTCTACCAGCTGCCCCGCCACTGTTACTCACTAACCTTATTAAACAGGAACTTACCTATAAGTTCTTCGAGCACCAGCGAAGACTGGGTATCGACGATCGTATCACCCTCACCTAGCAGCTCCTCATCGGCACCCACAGTAACGCCAATATACTTCTCCCCCAACAGACCGGCAGTAAGAATCGCAGCCGAGGTATCGTAGCTCAGGTAATCTACATCCCTATTAATCTTCATTTCAACCTGGGCCTTGAGCAGCTTCTTGTCGATGGTAATAGACACCACCTCGCCAATGGTAACACCCGACATCGACACCCTGGAGCGCTCGGTCAACCCTCCAGCGTTCTCGAACAAGGCATAGAGGGTATAGCTCTGCTTAGAGTCAGATAGACTCAGACCACTGACATTGACTATCAGCACCCCCAATGCCACCAAGCCTGCCACCATAAAGGTGCCGACGCCCAGTTCCAGGGTTCGCATCCGCATGATTAAAGATCTCCAAACATAAGCGCGGTCAGCAGGAAGTCGAGTCCCAATACTGCCAACGAAGAATAAACCACGGTCTTAGTGGTCGCGGTGCTGATCCCTTCAGAGGTAGGCATGCAATCGTAGCCCTGAAAGACAGCGATCCAAGTCACCGCAAAACCAAACACTATTGCTTTGATAATGCCATTAAGAACATCCTCGCCAAACTCCACCGAGGCCTGCATATTGGCCCAGAAAGAGCCTTCATAAATCCCCAGCCATTCGACGCCAACCAACATCCCACCCCAAACACCGACCACGCTGAAGATCATCGACAGCAGCGGTAACGAAATAAATCCTGCCCACAGCCGCGGTGCCACGATCCGCCGCAGCGGATCGACACCGATCATCTCCATTCCGGCCAGCTGCTCAGTGGCTTTCATCAGCCCAATTTCGGCGGTCAGCGCCGACCCCGCCCGCCCGGCAAACAGCAGCGCGGTGACCACCGGTGACAGTTCGCGCACCAGAGTTAGTGCCACCATCTGCCCCACCGCCTGCTCCGAACCGTAATCAACCAAGATAGTGTAACCCTGCAAACTGATCACCATACCGATAAACAATCCCGACACGATGATGATCATCATCGACTGCACGCCGACCGAGTACAGCTGACGAACCAGCAACGGAAAATTGGTTCTCGGATTCGGTAGCGCTACCAGAGAGTGGTATAGAAAAATACCCGAGCGCCCCATGCTCATCAACCGGGCCAGCGCACTACGCCCCAGTGCTGCAATCATATCCATCATTGTTGCGCATCCGTTGGCATCAGGCTCGCCAAGTAGTCGGCTGCAGGGTAATGAAAGGGCACTGGGCCATCGGGCAAGCCCTGCATAAACTGTTTTACTTGGGGCAACTCTTCAGCCAACAACTGCTCAGGTGTTCCGTGGGCTAATACCTGAGCGTCGGCAATCAGATAGATATAATCGGCAATACTGAGGGTTTCCTGAATATCGTGAGACACGATGATACTGGTGTGCCCTAAGGAGGCATTAAGCGATTCAATCAATTTCACCAACACCCCCATAGCAATCGGATCCTGGCCGGTAAAAGGCTCGTCGTACATCATTAAATCGGGATCCAATGCGATCGCTCGTGCCAGCGCAACGCGTCGCGCCATCCCTCCGGAGAGTTCGCTGGGCATTAATTTTTCCGCGCCACGCAGACCCACCGACTGCAGCTTAATCAGCACCAGATCGCGCACCATCTGCTCCGGCAAACGACTATGCACCCGTAGCGGGAAAGCCACGTTATCAAACACGCTCATATCGGTAAATAGCGCGCCGCTCTGGAACAGCATCCCCATCCGTTCGCGCAGATCGAACAGCTCGGCACGCCCCAGCCTGGGCACGTTGTGGCCGTCAATAATGATAGAGCCCGCATCAGGATGCAGCTGACCGCCGATCAGTTTTAGCAGCGTGGTCTTGCCGGTACCACTAGGCCCCATGATGGCCGTTATCTTGCCACGAGGAATCTGCATCGATAGCTCGCGAAAGATATAGCGATCATTACGGGTGAAGGTCAGCCCTTCGATATCGATAAAAATGTCGTCAAGTAAATTCATGGTCTGAACAATAATCCGCCCTGCATTCCGCCGGAGACTCGAAGGTCGCTACTATAGCATCTGTACTCATGTGAATGTAGACTGCCCGAAATCGAACCCCTGACACCTCACCTATAATACCAAGAAACCCTTCAATAACAATACAATAGCGAGATATATATAGTTTTTGCACCATCAACAATCATTCACTTTTATTCTTCATGGAGTTCTCGATGTCTGAGATGCTACCCGCAATCGGTGCTATTTTAGTCGGTTTTGTCATCCTAATATGGAGCGCCGACCGCTTCGTGACTGGAGCCGCCGCTACGGCTAAAAATTTAGGCATGTCGCCGATGCTGATCGGCTTGACCATTGTATCCATCGGCACCTCCGCCCCTGAAATGCTGGTATCGGGCATCGCCGCTTACACCGGCGCAGGCGGCCTGGCCATTGGCAACGCACTGGGATCCAACATCGCCAATATCGGCTTGGTGCTCGGGCTCACCGCGCTGATCGCGCCGTTACCGGTCAAAACGGGGCTAATGCGCAAAGAGTTGCCGCTACTGTTGGTGGTGTCATTGCTTGCCGGATTAGTGCTGATCGACGGCGAGCTTGATAGGCTCGACGGCAGCATCCTACTGATAGGACTGATTATCACACTAGTGCTGTTCGCGCGCTTCCAGCGTTATGCCGATCCCGAACAGATCAGCCATGAAGAGGAGGAGCTACCCGACCTGCCTCAAGCACGCGCCCTACTCTGGCTGATCCTAGGCTTGGTATTACTCGCCGCCAGCTCCCGCCTGCTAGTCTGGGGTGCAACAGATATCGCCACTGCACTGGGGGTCAGCGATCTAATTATCGGCCTGACCATCGTCGCCATCGGTACCAGCCTGCCAGAACTGGCCGCATCCATCGTCAGCGCCCTCAAAGGTCATCATGACATTGCGATCGGTAATATCGTCGGTTCTAACATCTTCAATTTATTAGCCGTCATGTCATTGCCGGGGTTAATTAATCCCATCAGTTTCGATAGCGTGGTGTTATGGCGTGATTACGGCTCCATGATGCTATTCACCCTGGCGCTGCTGGCGTTCGCTTATCTGATGGAGCGCGGCAAGATCAATCGCCCTGAAGGCTGCTTGTTGCTAACAGGCTATTCAGGCTATTTGGGATTACTATATTATATGGCATCAACCTAATCACCGGACACCACCCACCAGCGCCCCTATGGATCTTATGACCTCTTCTGACCTATTTATTCAGTCCGCCCGCCGAACTATTGCCGTAGAGGCCGAGGCGGTCGCCACCCTCGAACAGCAGCTCGACCACAATTTTAGCCACGCCTGTGAACTGGCTCTACATTGCAAAGGCCGGGTTATCGTTACCGGCATGGGCAAATCGGGTCATATTGGCAAGAAGATCGCAGCGACGCTAGCCAGCACCGGCACCCCCTCTTTTTATGTCCACCCTGGTGAAGCAAGCCACGGAGACATGGGGATGATCACCGCTCAGGACCTAGTGATAGCCCTATCCAATTCGGGCAGTACCGCCGAAGTGGTGACCCTGCTACCCTTGATCCAGCGCCTGGGGATCCCGCTGATCAGCATCACCGGCAACCCGCACTCGGTACTCTCCCGAGCCGCGAACGCTAACCTCGACGTCAGCATCAAGAGCGAGGCCTGTCCGCTAGGGCTGGCACCCACCGCCAGCACCACTGCCGCCCTGGTGATCGGCGATGCGCTGGCGATTGCGCTTCTCGAAGCGCGCGGTTTCAGCAGCGAAGACTTCGCCTTCTCCCACCCTGGCGGCGCACTGGGGCGCAAGCTACTGCTCAAGGTCAAGGACCTGATGCACAGCGGCGAACGCTTGCCACTAGTCAATCAGCGCACCAGCCTGAGTGACACCCTGGTGGAGATCAGCCACAAAGGTCTAGGCATGAGTGCCGTCGTCGACGACGCAGGACTGCTGGTCGGCGTATTCACCGATGGCGACCTGCGCCGGACCCTCGACCTGCAGCTGGATCTGAAACAGACGCCCATCGCCCAGGTAATGACCCGCGACGCCCAGACCACCACGGCCGAGAGCCTCGCGGCGGCGGCACTCCACCTGATGGAGGAGCGCAAAATTAACGGACTGATCGTCACCGATGCCCAGCACCGGCCGATAGGTGCGCTCAATATGCACGACCTGTTACGCGCAGGGGTACTCTAATGACAGTGGTAATGGATTACACCCATTCACAACAACCTGACCACCAAGGGTCAATGTGAACTCAAAGCGCCTCAAACTCTATCTCTCTCTCAGCACCAGCGCCCTAATACTATTGGCCTGGGGTTTTATAGAGCCCGATCGCATCGCCTTATTCACCGAGCCTGAGGCTATCGGCGAAGCCGACGCTTATGTCACCGGTGTCAGGATCCAGCAGTTCGACCTCAGCGGTCGGCTGACCCACTCGATCCAGGGCCAACGCATTCGCCACTTACCCAGCTCTGATCACACCCTGATCGACGAACCGATCGTAACGCTGTATCGCGAAGGCCAAGCTCCGATCACCGCAGAAGCCCGTCTCGGAGACCTAGAACCCAACCATGAGATCTTTTGGTTACGCGAGGGGGTGGTGCTGTACAACCAGATCGACCGCCGCTATCGCTTTGAAACCTCTTATCTGAAAATCACCCCTGCGCTAGAGCAAGTCGAAACTGACGCCCAGGTGACCCTATACCAGCCCATAGGCAAAACCCAGGCTACCGGCATGACGGTTAACCTTGCCAATGACAGACTCCAACTGCACAACGCCGTCCGAGGCCGCTATGAACCTAATTAACCGCTTCTCCCGTCTCTGCGGCCTGTTACTGCTGACCAACCTCTGCTGGGCATTGCCGCAAGATAAGCAACAACCGATTGAAATATCAGCAGACCGCGCCGAGATTGATGACCACAGCGGCACCGCGATCTATTCTGGCAATGTCAAACTGACTCAGGGATCACTGCAACTCAACGCAGACAAACTGACGCTGCACACCGATAGCAACGGAGATATCCGCCAATTGGTAGCCCAGGGACAGCCGGCGCATTTCCAACAGCAGCACCAGGCGGATGCTCCAATCACCCACGGCTATGGTCAGACCATCGAATTTGACATTCAACTAGACCTGCTGACACTGACCGAACAAGCCAAGCTATTGCGTGCCGAGGACAGCTTTAGCGGTAAACGCATCCAAGTGGATACCACTAAAAACGTGATTCAAGCATTCAGCGACAAGCGCCAACCCGATAGCCGGGTACAGATGATTATCCAACCCCGCAGCACCAAGGAACCCGCTGCAGCAGAGCCCCAGACCGAAACAGACACCCGTGACGCTAGCATCACCACTGACACCCAGGAGCCCACCAAGCCATGAGCCGTCTGGAAGCGCGCCATCTTGCTAAAGCCTATAGCCGCCGCCAAGTGGTTAAAGATGTGTCGATGACCATCAACCAAGGCCAGGTCGTCGGCTTACTCGGCCCCAATGGCGCAGGCAAGACCACCTGTTTTTATATGATTGTAGGCTTAGTCCCCTCAGATCACGGCCAGGTACTGATCGACGGGGAAGAGATCACCCAGCTGCCGATGCACGGCCGCGCTCAGAAAGGGCTTGGCTACCTACCCCAGGAAGCCTCCATCTTTCGCAAACTCAGTGTCCACGACAACATTATGGCGATCCTGGAAACTCGCCGCGACCTGGACCAACGCCAGCGCCAGCAGGCGTTAGAGACACTGCTGGATGAGTTCCATATCCAGCATATTCGTGACAGCCTAGGGATGAGCCTGTCGGGTGGCGAAAGACGCCGTGTAGAGATAGCCCGGGCGCTGGCGACCGATCCTGCTTTTATTCTTCTGGATGAACCCTTTGCGGGTGTCGACCCGATCTCAGTGAACGAGATCAAACAGATCGTCACCCACCTCAAAGACCGAGGCATCGGGGTATTAATTACCGATCATAACGTCCGTGAAACGCTGGATATCTGCGAACATGCCTATATCGTCAATGACGGCTATCTGCTGGCCGAAGGCTCTCCCAACGAGATCCTTGCCAACGAACTGGTGAAATCAGTTTATCTAGGCGATAAGTTCCGGCTATGATCGCCATGACTGGGTGCTAAGTAGCCAAGATCGGTTTTAGCTGATAACTTTCATGCTAGAATTATGCCGCTTTAAAATATTTTACTGACAACCCTAAGATCGTCGCTTTTGAAACTAGGTAACTCTCTGACTCAATGAAACCTTCGCTTCAGCTAAAGATCAGCCAACAGCTCAGCATGACGCCGCAACTACAGCAGGCTATCAGGCTGCTACAACTGTCTACGCTCGACCTGCAACAGGAGATTCAAGAGAATCTCGAAGCAAACCCGATGCTAGAGGCCGTTGACGACCTCTTCCATGACGAGATTGAGATACGCGAACAAAACTCTCAAAAAGAGACTGACACCCTCACCACGGCCGATACGCTCACCAACGATTTTGAAAACCCTGCCGAAGACATCCAGCTTAACGAAGACTGGAACGAAAACATCTCCACCACACCCACCAGCGACAGCAGCTGGGACGAAACCTACCCGTCTGCGGCGCCAGGAAGCGCTAACAGCGGCGGCAGTGACTATGGCCAGATGGAGTTTGAATCACCCGATCACTCCAGTGACACCCTTACTGACCATCTTCAATGGCAACTCAATCTAACACCGATGAGCGAGCTCGACCGACTTATCGCCGAGCCGCTCATCGACGGGATCGATCCCGATGGTTATCTGCGGGTTTCGATCGAAGATGTGCTTGGATGCCTCCAACTCGAGGCACTCAATCTTACCCCCGAAGAGTACCCTGAAGCCGAGGAGGTCGAAGCGGTGCTCCGCCGTATTCAACACTTTGATCCTCCTGGAGTGGCTGCCCGTGATCTGCGTGAATGCCTGCTGATCCAACTCGATCAGCTGCAGATACCACCTGAATCACGACTACGCCACAGCCAAGCCCGACAGCTGGTAAACCAACACCTGGCACTACTTGGCAGTCGAGACTTCAAACAGCTGCTGCGGCGCATGAAGCTCAAAGAGGACGAACTGCTTGAAGTGATCGCCATCATTCAAAGCCTTAATCCGCGCCCCGGTAGTCTTATCGATTATGGCGATCCTGAATATGTGATCCCCGATGTGACGGTCAAAAAAGAACAGGGCGTCTGGACCGTCAACCTGAATAACGGCGCGATGCCCAAGATTCGCATCAACAGCAGCTACGCCGATCTGGTGAAACGAGCCGATAACAGCGCTGACAACCTGTATTTAAAAAACCATCTTCATGAAGCACGCTGGTTTATAAAAAGCCTGCAAAGTCGCAACGAGACCCTGCTCAAAGTGTCCTGTAAAATTGTCGAGCATCAACAGGACTTTCTCGAATATGGCGAAGAGGCGATGAAGCCTCTGGTGCTCGCCGAAATAGCCGAGGCGGTCGAGATGCACGAATCCACTATCTCCCGCGTCACCACCCAAAAGTTCATGCACACCCCGCGTGGAATTTTTGAATTGAAGTATTTCTTCTCCAGTCACGTCAGTACCGTCACCGGAGGTGAATGCTCGTCTATTGCCATCCGCGCTATTATTAAGAAACTGGTTGCAGCTGAGACCCCTACCAAGCCACTCAGCGATAGCAAGATAGTCGCGCTCCTTGAAGAACAAGGCGTTCAGGTGGCACGACGCACCATTGCAAAATATCGGGAGGCGCTGCAAATACCACCCTCCAATGAACGTAAACGTCTGGTATGATGACCCCCAAAAGGGCTGTCACCTCTTCGATCGACACGACAACAACTCCCCATCAATACGCATTTTAGGAGATCAATAATGCAACTGAATATCACTGGCCATCACGTCGACCTGACCGATCCCCTTCGCGATTACGTTACCAGCAAGTTCAACAAGCTCGAGCGCCATTTCGATCACATCACCAATGTCCAGGTCACCCTGACCGTTCAGAATCTGCGCCAGGAAGCAGAAGCCACGGTACAGCTAGCGGGCGGTGAAGTATTTGCCAAATCCGAATCCGAAGATATGTATGCGGCGATCGACTCGCTGATCGACAAGCTGGACCGTCAGGTCATCAAACACAAAGAAAAACTTCACAACCATAAATAATTTCCCCTCACTCTTCTCTGGACAGGCTTATGTTGATTCATGAGACCCTGGTACGGGAGCGCTGTTTTTACGGCGTTTCCGGTAACAGTAAAAAGCGGGTGCTCGAGCAAGCCAGCGAGCTGATCGCAGCACAGTCTCCCGATTTGGATTCCGAACAGATCTTTGCGGGGCTGATAGGTCGTGAACGCCTGGGAAGCACAGGTATCGGCGAGGGTATCGCCATTCCGCACTGTCGACTGGAGCACTGCACCCAAACCACCGGCACCCTACTGCGACTCAAGGACCCGATCGACTTTGACGCTATCGACGGCCAGGCGGTTGACCTGCTGTTCGTGCTGCTGGTGCCCATCGAAGCGACCGAGGCCCACCTGCAGACCTTAGCGGCGCTTGCCGAGATGTTCAGCAAAGCCGAGGTGCGCAATTTACTGCGCAGCACCGAGTCTGCCGAGCAACTCTTCCAGACCACTCTGGATTATGAGCGCGCGCTAAGCTGATGCGCCTGGTGATCCTCAGTGGCCGCTCCGGCTCGGGTAAGTCTACCGCCTTGCAAGCGCTCGAGGATCTGGGATTTTATTGTATCGACAACCTGCCTGTCGGTTTACTGCCCGCACTGATTGAGCAGTTTCTGCACCAACCCATGGAGGACAAAAGCGGCATTGCCATCAGCATTGATGCCCGCAACACCTCCTTGGGATTAGTGCAATTCCCCAGCATCTTCAAGCAGTTGATCAAACCGACAATCGCCTGCGATATACTCTACCTCGACGCAACGCCCAACACCCTGCTGAAGCGTTTTAGCTCGACCCGTCGCCGTCACCCGCTATCCGACGGCGACAAAGGCCTGACTCAGGCAATAGAGCTAGAACGACAGTTACTGGAACCCATTGCCAACCTGGCTGACTTAACCATCGACACCACCCGCCTGTCGCTCTATGAGCTGCGCGATATTATCAAGTTACGCGTCGCGGGTCGTAGCAACCAGGAAATAGCCCTACAGTTTCAATCCTTTGGTTTCAAGCATGGCGTGCCGCTGGATGCGGATCTGGTGTACGATGTTCGCTGCCTACCCAATCCTTACTGGGACCCTAGCCTGCGCCAGTACACCGGACGCGACCAACCGGTTATCGATTATCTCAGCCAGCAACCGCTAGTTATCGAGATGCAAGCAGATATTTGCCGGTTTGTTGAGAAATGGCTGCCCGAGTTCCAGCACAATAACCGCAGCTATCTGACCATCTGCATCGGCTGCACCGGCGGCCAACATCGGTCGGTATATCTTGCTGAGCAGCTCACTGGTCATTTCAAGCAAACCATGCATAATGTCTTGGTTCAGCATCGTGAACTTCCACAACCGGGGTAATGCATGATCGAAAAGCAGTTAACGATCATCAACAAGCTAGGACTACACGCCCGTGCGACAGCGAAGCTGATCGGCGTTAGCAGCAATTTTTCCAGCCGCATTCAATTGATCCGTGATGGTCGCGCCGTGGATGCCAAGAGCATCATGTCAGTGATGATGCTCGCGGCATCCAAAGGCACCGTGCTCACCGTGACGGCCGATGGCGAAGATGAAGCGGATGCACTAGCGGCTCTAGAAGACCTGATCAATGACTATTTTGGCGAAGGTGAGTAGAAGGTGAATAACAGCCCGTCTATCGCCCTGCACGCTAACCCCGACTAATACCCCCCGCTAAACAACTAGCGGCTGGAGCTCGGGCCAAGCACACCTAAAACATCCCGCATCGACCGCTACCCAAAACAGCTCGTTAGCGCACCGAGCCGTGCTCTTTACGACGAAAACCGCCAGGAATAGATCCAGCACTTGCTGGAGGTGTTATCCTTACCTCCGTAACAGATGTAGTGAGCATCTCCTTCTTTATTAGGCATTGCCGCACCCTGCTACGGCTAATCCATTTGACTGCACGAGGCTGTCATGAGCGACCGGTTCGATGATATAGAACAGCATGATGAAGACTATAAGAGCAAAACTCAGATTAAACGTGAAGTGGAGGCGCTACAAAAGCTCGGTGCCAAGCTGATCAGTCAGAAACCAGAGTTTCTCGACAAACTGCCGTTAAGTGACGAGTTAAGGGCGGCGCTTCGCGAAGCATTACGCCTTAAGCAGCACGAAGCCAAACGCCGTCATCTGCAATATATTGGCAAACTGATGCGCGACGTAGACCCTCGACAGATCCAACTGGCAATAGACACTCAGGAAGCCGGTACGCAGGCCTATACCCAGTACTTTCATAACCTGGAACGCTGGCGTGACCGACTGATCGCTGATGATGAGCAACTCAATGATTTCACCCTGGAGTATCCCGATGCCGATCGGCAACACCTGCGACAACTGGTCCGTAACACCCGCAAAGAAGCCGAACTCAATAAGCCTCCTGCCAGCGCCAGGAAGCTATTCAAATATATCCGCGAACTGGATAACAACCGTGAATAGCGCCAACCATCCCGCCTAAGGTCCCGATGATGTGATCAGTCGCCAGCAGCAGGTGGCTGATCTCGAGTCCAAAAAAATCCGCCTGCGGGTCCCGACCAATTATTCACAAAAACGAAACAATCCGTTTAATTCAACAGCCATTGTATACCCTCAGTTCTTAGCCTATCTTATTCCTACGCTGTCCCTTCTGTGATTGACAATAAGGATCTGATTATGAAAAAAGCCCTACTCGTCGCGGCTATCGTTGCCTCAACAGGCGTTAGCAATCAGTTTGCCAATGCCGCGCAATACACCCTAGACCCTGCCCACACCTTTATCACCTTTCGGGTCAAACACCTGGGACTCAGCTGGCTCCACGGGCGCTTTAACGATGTCAACGGCAGCTTCGATTACGATGCCAACAACGAAGCCAGCAGCAACATTATCATCAACGTCAACACCGCCAGCGTCGATAGCAACCATGCGGAACGCGATAAACACCTACGCAGCGATGATTTCCTCGATGTCAGCAAGTACCCCACCGCCAGTTTCAAAAGCAGCAGTTTCGATGGCAAAAACTTAAACGGTGAGTTGACCCTGCACGGTGTTACCAAACCCATCAGCATCGAAATATCTAAGCTGGGTGAAGGCAAAGATCCTTGGGGGGGATACCGGGCAGGCTTTGTCGGCACCTATAACCTCAAGCGCTCCGATTTTGGCATTAGCTACGACCTAGGACCTGCGGCAGAAGTGGTGGAAATGCAATTTAATCTGGAAGGCGTCCGCAATAAATAGTGCAATAAATAGCACCGCAAACAGCACAGGGATCGATCATGGCGATAACCAACACCCGCAGCAGCTTTGGCTGGCTCACTCGGCTTCTGCATTGGCTGGTGGCGCTGCATATCCTGGGGCTGATAGCCCTGGGCTGGTACATGGTCGATCTCAGCTACTACGATCCCAATTATCACGACAGCCTGCAGTACCATAAGGCCTTCGGCATGCTGGCACTGACGCTGGCGGTCTGTAAAGTGCTCTGGTTTATCGTTAATGTCCAACCTGCCGCCGCGGCGCCACTTCCGGCTTGGCAGGCCTGGGCGTCGAGTACGGTGCATCGATTATTGCTGGGGCTGATGCTGATCATCCCCGTCAGCGGCTACCTGATCTCTACCTCTGCCGGTGATGGCATAGATCTGCTAGGCTGGTTTGAGGTTCCGGCACTGATCGAGATCAGCGACGCTTGGCGGGACATCGCGATCAGCACCCATGAGTATCTGGCATACGGGACCTTAGCACTCACCGGACTGCATGCAGCAGCGGCCTTGAAGCATCAATTTATGGATGGCGATGGCACCCTAAAGCGGATGCTCTGGTAGCCCTTGAACGGGCTATTCAAGCGCACAGTAGCTGAGCCCTCTACGATGCCGCTGGAGAGGCATCTTGTGACGCAACTCTGCAACTCGATGCAGATCGATGTCGGCCAGCACCAGCCCTTCGCCTTTTTCCTGGCAGCCTAAAACAGCCCCCCAGGGATCGACAACCATCGAATGACCAAAGGTTTCACGACGGCCGTTATGGACCCCGCCCTGATTGGCAGCCAGCACGTAGCACTGGGTCTCTATGGCTCGCGCACGTAGCAACACCTCCCAGTGTGCCTCGCCGGTAAGCTGGGTAAACGCCGCGGGAACACTGATTAACTGCGCGCCCTGCTCGACCAGCTTTTGATAGAGTTCGGGGAAGCGCAGATCATAACAGATCGACAGCCCCAGCCGCCCAACAGGCGTATCCACCACCACCACCTGGTTCCCCGGCTCTATCTGATCCGACTCCCGATAACTGCCCTGGTTATCGGCAACATCGACGTCAAACAGATGCACCTTATCGTAACGCGCCTGCTCAACCCCCTGGTCATCGACAACAAAACAGGCGGACCGCACCCGCCGGCCGTCGCTGCTGCTAACCGGGATCGACCCGGCCACGATCCACACACCCTGCTTACGCGCCTGCTGGATAATAAACTGACGCACCGGCCCCTCTATGCCGAGTTCTTTGCGCCCTTGCTCCAGCAGCGCGGAGGCATCAAAGACCGCAAAATTTTCAGGCAGTAACACTAATTTAGCGCCTGCAGCAGCCGCTTCCGCGATCCAGTGCCCGGCACGCTCTAGGTTATGCTGTAACAGCTTACCGCTAACCAGCTGAATCATTGCGACTCTGTTCATAGTAACCGCACCCTTAGCAACGTCCGTCATAACAGCCTCAGTCATGATCCATGTATCCTCTGTATAGCTTAACCGCGAACAACCGCATTGCCCTGACGTTCATCGCCGATGGTGGTCGTAGGACCGTGGCCGGTGATCACCAAGGCCTCATCATCGAGACGATAGAGTCGCTCTTTGATTGATTTTTCAATCTGCTGGTAATCCCCTCCCCACAGATCCGTACGACCAATAGAGCCGCGGAACAGGGTATCACCCGCCACCAACAGTTTAGCCTCTTCAAACCAGAAGCTGGTTGAACCCGGCGAATGCCCAGGGGTATGAATCGCCACCCCGCCACAGCAACCGAGATCCTGATCATCAACAATCGCCACATCCGGATCGGGCTGCGGGATATAGGGTACCCCAAACATCTGGCATTGCTGCTCGATCATATCCCAGAGAAAATTATCGGCCGCGTGCAGATAGATCGAAGCCCCAGTTTTCAGCTTCAGTTCACCGGCGGCGAGTACGTGATCGAGATGGGCATGGGTATGATAAATAGCCACCAACTGCAGATTATTAGCCTGCAACTCGGCCAAAATCTTAGCCGCATCACCACCCGGATCGATCACAATCGCTTTACCACTGCGGGTATCTCCCAGCAGTGTGCAGTTACACTGCAGCGGGCCGACCGCAAATGTTTTGCGAAATAAAGCAGGGGTCGCCGGTGTGGGTACCGCCCCGGTGGATAGACTAGTGGACTGCCTTGACTCTGTGGACACGGGTTTCCTCCAACAAAAATTAGATGCAAAGATTAGTCTTCAATATTCATCTGCTGCTGCACATCGGGCTTAATCAGCTCCATTTGCGGATCGCTCCACGGCCCCTGGATACGATAACGGACCGAGGTAAACCTACGAAGCTGTTTGCCGATCAGTTTCTCTACTAAAAACACTGCCCCAGCGATCTGCGGGGTCGCCAAGAACACGGCGGCTATCGGCAAGTTTTCACTAATCGGCAAACTCACCAGCATCTGTTGATTGAGGGTTTCATTATAAAGATCGACCGTACCATCAAATTCCAGACCGATGGTTGGCCCAACGACGGTCAGCGGTACCACGCTGGTGGCTAGCGCATCACTGATTCGATACTGACCCGAGATGCTATCGAAGCTGATCTCATCCTTAGCAAGATCTGAAAAATCCAAACTCAAACGGCGCCACAGGGTACTGGTATTAAACAGACTGAATATTTTCACTACCTGAGTACCTCCACCGCTATTGCGTATCCTGCCGTTGTTGAGCTGCAACCGGGTTTCGCCATCCAAGGTATCCCGATTAAATGCCAGTGGTGACCCCTGCCAGCTGAACTGGCCACTCAGCTGAGCCGATGCTGTCGAGACATTGGGCGTCGCACCCCACTCCTGCATCATCGCGCCCAGATCGGCGGTACTGATACTGACATCGAGGTGACTATTATGATGTTTATTTTGATAACCCCAATCGAGATCCGCAACCACCCCTAAACTGCCGACCTGCGCATCGATGCCTTTAATCAACAGACCATTAGGGTTCGGCTGTAATTCAAAGCGCCAACGCCCAAGATGCCGTTCACCGTAACGCAAAGCACTGATACTCACCTGGGTAGCAGGCAGCGTACGGGGATCAAAATCCAGCAACGGATCCTGGCTGAGATCAAACGGAGTGACAGGGACCGGCTCGGTAATCGCCCCAGGGTTAGAGCGAGGCATATTAAGGTGCTCTAACTCGACTCGTGTAACGCCTTGTTCAACAGGTAAAGACACCCGCCCCCGAATCATCGGGCTATCCAGAGCAAGCTCCCAACTCTCTACTCCCGGGGTCAGCAGCAGCTGTAGTGATTCAACCGGGAATGCCGCGTGATCCAGTCGACCGATGCCGAGCTGCACCTGCTTAAGAAGCGCCGTCGGCTCGGCATCCTGCGCAGCCAAGCCGGTTGCAGAGCGATCGGAATCGATAAAGGCACGGCTAATGAACGCCTGCCAAGGCTCTACCGCCAGCACATCCAGCTGCCCTCGAATCCACAAACCATCACCGCGGCTCAGCGCCGGACGCTGGTGGCTACCGAGCACCACTTCAGCACCGCTAAAGGGGGTTGAAATGGGCATCGCGACATCGAGCTGCTGCATGTAACGCAGCCGCAGATGAGGGCTGTCGATCAGGCTGATATCGACTGCCAACGGTTGCGATTGCTCGGCCGTTTTAGCAAAGGGCGCAGGGAATTGAGCGCTGATCCCCCGTAACTGGCTGTCGATACGCAGGTTCGAACACCCGGTGGTGGTCGGGCAAAGATCCACACGGGCCTGATATTGGGTTTCACCCTCAAGGTACTGCAACAGCGGCAGCTGCAACCAGTGCTTAAGGGGTTCAATTCCCATCCAACCACTGCCACGAATCGAAGTGCGCGAACCCTGTTGATAAGGCTCGGTGACCATATCAGCCTGCAACGGCTGACCGAGCAGACTGCCACTGATACGCCCCGACGAAAGCCCGTCACGCTCATGGTAACGCAAGGTTCCCGCTAGCTGGCTAAAATCCAGCCCCAAGCTGGCATTGGAGAGCAAGCCATCACGCAGCGTGGATTCGACCCTAATCAAGGAGCGCTGTGGATCCTGTAGATCAACCCCTAACGCTAAGTGCGAATGGCTCACACCCTCTAGTTGCCAGGGCTGCAGCGCCTCACCCAGTACCTCCCGCAAGGGGCTGTCGACCAGCACTGAGCGAATATCCGCAGCAGGACCATCCAGATCCGCTTCGATCTGCAACACCGAGCTGTGCGCAGGCAGATAGACTCGCCCTTGGCTCAAATCGGTCCCTAACAGCTGGCCACTCGGAATCTCAACCAGCAGCTCGCTACCTTTGATCAAAATAAACGGATTCGCCTGGGTCACTGCCGGCCACTCAGGCTGATACTGTACCGAGGCTTGATCGGCATGAAAAAACAGTTGCACCGTGGCAGCCGGCTCGCCGCCATCCGGGGCACGCAAAGGCGTATCGACCAGCACCCCGCCGCTAGTAATCTGTCCGCCTCGCACAGCCGCCTGCAACCAATGGTGCAGTGGCTGAGAAACCAGCTTATCGGGAACAAACTGCGGCGCTAAAGACGCATCGGCGTCCTGCATGCCGATCATCAATACCAGCCGACCCTGTTGCGGTTGTTGCGGTTGTTGCGGTTGTTGCGGTTGTTGCGGTTGTTGCGGATGCGGATGCGGCGCAGCAGGCAGATCCAGACTGAACCGGCCATTGGCGTGCAGCTGTTCATCCTCAATCTGTAGATGCTGACTGCGGACCTGCACCCCTTGCGAATTCAGCGCCCAACTCACCACCCCTTGAGCACGATCAAACTGCCAGCCTTGGCTATATAGCTGCGGAAAATTCAGGCTGAACTGCTGAGCGATAAAATCAACCCGCCCTCCTGCAGTATCGACCTGCAATAGGCCACTGACACCCTGTATGCCAGGCGCTCCCTGCCAAGGAGACACACCCACCCGCTGCAGGTCGGCACTAAAATCAAAGCGGGCAGGTTCGGTGTTGGTGGCCGGATGCAGCACCAAGCTCGGATTACCCAGCGCACCGATTGGATCCAGTCCAGCCAGACGTTGTTTTAAGCTATCCGTCACCAGCGACGAGTTATTGATGATCTGCCACAGCGGTTCCAGCGTTAACTTATCGCTGGAAAAGGACCACTCCGCGCCCTGTTTACGCAGCGACAGCCGTGTCAAGGGCAGGGCCACGCCATCAATAGTCCCCTGCAACTCGGTCAGTGCCAACTCACCCTGCTGCAGGCCATCGAAGGCCGCATTAAAGTGCAACCCCGCCTCGGCAATGCTCAGCTGCCGGTTCTGCTGCTGCCACGCCAGTTGCGGAACACTGATCCGCCCTTGCAGCCGGTGCTGGCCATCGGGGCGCCAATGCCCCCAGACTTCGGCGCCCAAAATAAACTGTTGCGGCAATTGCTGAGCGTCGCTGACAAACTGTCCCCAAAAATGCTGATCCAGATTGGGGGCTTTGAAGTAAAATTCAGAACTAAATCCGGCCTCGCCAGGCAGGCCGTGTAGCACCGCCCGCACCTCCACCGGCGCCTCTAAACCCGGCACCAACTGCCCTAGTAACGCATAGTTATTGCCCTGATGTTGAAGTTTCAGGTTGATCAACTGCGGCGCCAGGGGTTCGTGCTGATCGAACTGCACCTGCACCCGCGCATTGCGAATCTCCAGCTCTTGTTGGGTAAGAAGTCTTTGTAGCAGCGGTAACAGACTGCCCTGGGAATGATCGGATGCTGGACTCGTAGGACGCGTCGTTACCTGGTCAGCCAGACCCCAGCCCCGCTCCCGACTCCGATACAGGGATAGGTCCAGCTGATCGAGCAGGACCTGGCGAAAGACCACCTCGGTGTGCCACAGCGAACGCAGGAGGTCTAGTTGTAGCTCCATCCTGTCTACATAGATCTGCGGCCCTCCCTCAAGAGTGACCCTGACCGAGCTGGCCTCTATGCGTGGGGAAAAACCAAGCCAACGCCCCCGTAACTCACCGATACTAACCTGATAAGAGGGCGCATCGCTGATCAACAGCTCCAGATTAGACTTATAATCCATCAGGTTCAGCAGCAGCCAGCGGCCCGCTGACAAAGTAACGGCCAACACCAGGATCAACCCGATACAGCCGACGATGATCCCGCGACGGAGGCGATGGAGGTGGTGATGGACAGGGCGGCGCTGCAACAGCATCAGCGGCTACCGCAGCACCACATCAAACAACTCGGTGGAATACAAAGGATCAACCTGAAACTGAATCGTTTTGCCGATAAACACTTCAAGTTCGGCGACGTTGCCGGAGTCCTCGTCTTGCAAGCGATCAACCACCGACTGCGAGGCGATCACCATATACGCATCGGCATCATAAGCACGTGCTTCACGCAGAATTTCACGAAAAATTTCATAACACACCGTTTCCGGTGTTTTGATCGTACCGCGCCCCTGGCACTGGCTACAGGGCTCGCAGAGCAACTGCTCTAAACTTTCACGGGTACGCTTACGGGTCATCTCGACCAGCCCCAGCTCGGACACTTCCGTCAAGCGGCTCTTGACATGATCCTTTTCAACTACCCGCTCCAGCGTGCGCAACACCTGACGCCGATGTTCTGGATCTAGCATATCGATAAAGTCGATGATGATAATGCCGCCTAAATTACGCAGCCGTAATTGCCGACCTATAGCGGTAGCGGCTTCCAAATTGGTCTTAAAGATCGTCTCTTCGAGATTGCGGTGGCCCACATAGGCACCGGTATTGACATCGACGGTGGTCATCGCTTCGGTCTGGTCAAAGATCAGATAACCACCGGACTTGAGCACCACCTTACGACCCAGGGCCCGTTGAATCTCCTCTTCTACACTATACAGATCGAAGATAGGCCGCTCGCCCGGGTAGTACTCGAGTCGGTCAGAGATCTCCGGAATCAGACTGGCGACAAACTCGGTGGCTTTCTGAAACGTCTCCTTGGAATCGATGCGAATGCGCTCCAACCCCTGAAACGCCACATCACGCAAGGTACGCATATGTAAGGGCAGATCTTCATAGATCACCCGCGGCGCCTGGGGACTGGCCATCCGCTCCTGCACCTTACCCCAGAGCCGTCGGAGGTAGGCAATATCCGCCTCAACATCCTTACCACTAGAACCTTCGGCCGCGGTGCGCAAAATAAAGCCACCCTTACTATCAGGATCGATAGCCAATGCGGTGCTAACCACCTCCTTAAGCCGCAGGCGCTCCTCTGGGTTCTCGATCCTCTGTGACACCCCAATATGCTCACGCCCCGGCATAAACACCAGATAGCGCGACGGAATAGACAACCGCGTCGTCAACCGAGCACCTTTAGTCCCGATCGGGTCTTTGGTCACCTGCACGACCAACGACTGACCCTCCCGCAGTAGCGATCCAATCGGTGGCTCCGGAGTCCATTCTTCAGCCGCGCTGCCGTCAGGCGCCAGTTCGGACACATGAATAAAAGCCGCTCGTTCCAGCCCTATATCAACAAAAGCTGCCTGCATCCCCGGCAACACCCTAACGACTTTTCCCTGATAGATATTACCGACAATCCCTTTACACCCAGCCCGCTCAATGTAGACCTCTTGGAGCATGCCGTTTTCAATCACCGCCACCCGAGTTTCCATCGGGGTAAAGTTGATCAGAATCTCTTCACCCATACGATCACTCCCTATCTGTTTGATTAGCGGCATGTTATCACGTCTTAATCTCGCTGCCAGATGGTTATACCTAACTGCTGCAACAGCTGCGCAGTCTCTTGCAACGGTAAGCCGACTACGGCTGAGTAGCTACCCTCAATCCGTTCGACAAAGACCGCCCCCAATCCCTGAATAGCGTAACTACCCGCCTTGTCTTGCGGCTCTCCGGTTTCCCAGTACTGTTCGCACTCTGCACGGCTGAGTTTTTTAAATAACACATCGGTTGTGACCAGTAATACGTGCTGCTGCTCCCCTCGCACCAGTGCTACGGCCGTCAGTACCTGATGACGGCGCCCAGAAAGCAATAACAGCGTCGCCACGGCTTCGGCTTTATCAGCAGGCTTACCCAGAATCTGTTGCTCACAGACCACCGTGGTATCACTACCCAGCACCCATATCCGGGGCTCTATAGCGGCCACTGCCTGTGCTTTTTCTAGGGCCAAGCGACTCACATAGCGGGAGGCCGTTTCGGCAACACCAATTGACTCATCAATGTCAGCGCTGCGACATTCAAACCGTACCCCGATCTGGGTAAGCAGCTCGCGTCGGCGTGGCGAGGCAGAGGCCAGGATCAGCGCAGTAGCAGCCACGGGTCAGTTAACCGACAGGCCGCGGCGAATACTGCGCAACAATACAAACAGCCAGGGCCAAATCACAGCACTGATCAGTGAGGGCAATAAAAACAGTAACGAATCTGAACGAGCGCCTTGCAGTAACTGGCCCCAGTTCAACAGCTGCTGATAGATGCCCACCATCACCAACACCAACAGTGCTTGCTGCCAGAGCGGGTACATCCGAAAGCGCTGGTGTAAAGAGTTGATAATAGCAGCAATCAACGCTAGGGACAGCGCGTGGATGCCCAACAGACTGCCTTGTAGGATATCGAGCAACAAACCGATCATCCAGCCATACCAAGGGCCTACCCGGTGCGGCAACGCCGCCGCCCAATAGATCAACACCAGCACCGTCCATTGCGGGCGTCCCCACTCAAACACTTCAGGTATCGGCATTTCGGTCAGCATCAATGCCAACATAAAACTCAGCAAAATAACCCAACGACCTCGACTGGGTGGCGCGACCATCAAGACTCCTCCGCAGAGCGGCTCAGGGTGCTCGCCTTAGGCGTCAGCTGCTGCGCTTCGGGCGATAGTGTCGGTGTTGTGGGCCGCGAGAACACCAGCAGCAGATGACGACTGGTATCGAGTTTAGCGCTGGGCTGACAGCGCACCATCGCAAACGGCTGGCCAGGATCGCGAACAACCTCCACCACGGTCGCCACTGGATAACCGCTGGGAAAGCGCGCCCCCAATCCAGAACTCAGCAACAGATCGCCGACTTGAATATCCGCCGTATTGGGAACATGGTCCAACAACAACCCCTGGTCACTGCCGCGTCCTAACAGCAGCGAACGAAAGCCATTCCGACTGACCTGGACCGGAATCGCATGCCGCGCATCGGTAATCATCAACACCCTGGAGGTGTAAGGACCCACTTCAACCACCTGGCCCATCACGCCTCCCTCATCCAGTACCGGCTGGCCCAGATAGACCTGGTCACGCAATCCCTTATTAATCACGATTTGATGCGAGAACGGGTCGGCACTGACACCGATCAATTCGGCCAACAGCACGGCTAGGTCAAGCTGTTGGCTGGCTCCGAGGAGATTACGCAGATGGCCATTATCATTATCCATGGCGTCAAAACGCTGGAGCTTACGCGCCATCAACAACAGATCGGCGCGCAACTTGTCGTTTTCTAGCTGCAGCTCATCGCGCTCACTTAGAGATTGATCGATACTGGTCATCAGCCGGGGAGGCAGATCCATCACCCAGCGCAACGGGGTTACCGCCAGGCTCAGATATCCTCGGTAGTAAGCCATCGGCGACCAGAACAGGTCGGTCAACATCAAGGCCAGTGACACAGAGAACATCAGGGAGAGACCCGCACGCGATGAACGCCCTTTAAAAATGGGCTTAATGGCGCACCTCCAAGTCCGGAGATGACCCGCGCAATAACGGCTGCCATTGCGGCATGCTCAGGGTCCGAAATACCATGAAAGGGTCCAGCCCTTACTCGACGGCCAGCAGCTCGAACGAATGCTTGTCGATCATCTCCAGTGCCTTACCGCCCCCACGCGCCACACAGGTCAACGGATCTTCAGCCACAATGACTGATAAACCGGTTTCTTCGGCCAGCAACCGGTCGAGATCACGCAGCAGCGCCCCTCCGCCGGTCAACACGATACCACTTTCGGCGATATCCGCCGCCAACTCAGGAGGACACTGCTCTAAGGCACTTTTAACGGCCTGGACGATCATTTTCAGCGGCTCTTCTAGGGCTTGCTGAATCTCACGGCTATTAAGGGTAAAACTGCGCGGAATACCTTCAGCCAGATTACGCCCGCGCACATCGATCTCCAGCAGCTCCGACGAGGGATAGGCCGTGCCGATCTCCTGTTTGATCCGCTCTGCCGTGGCATCGCCGATCAGACTGCCGTAGTTACGCCGCACATAGGCGACGATAGACTCGTCGAAGCGATCGCCGCCGACCCGCACCGACTCAGCAAGAACAATACCGTTCAGCGAAATGATAGCGATTTCGGTGGTACCACCGCCGATATCGACCACCATCGAACCGGTCGCCTCTTCCACCGGCAATCCGGCACCGATCGCAGCCGCCATCGGCTCGTCGATCAGATACACCTCGCGCGCACCGGCACCCATGGCCGACTCTTTGATTGCCCGGCGTTCGACCTGGGTCGATTTGCAAGGCACGCAGACCAGCACCCGCGGGCTGGGGTTCATCCAGGAGTTCTCGTGAACCTTGCTAATAAAGTGCTGCAACATCTTCTCGGTCACGTGAAAATCGGCGATAACACCATCCTTCAACGGCCGTATCGCAGAAATATTACTGGGGGTACGCCCCAGCATCCGCTTGGCATCGGTGCCAACGGCCACCACCGACTTATGGCTGCCCAGAGTACGAATAGCGACCACCGAGGGCTCGTTTAGCACCACGTCCCTGTCTCGAACATAGATCAGCGTATTTGCTGTTCCCAGGTCGATAGACAGATCACTGGAAAACATACCGCGTAATTTTTTAAACATTGACCGGATTCGCCTAAATTTTAACCGTTAGCAGCACGCAACCAAACGCCGTTGGAGAGATCACTGGCAGTCTGTGCACATAAACGGTCAACTCTAGCAACGGCGGCACTTTTCAGCAAGGAACAAACCCACTATAAGGATATTATTCGCACGCTCATACAGAAACCACAGGACTCAGCACCCCGACGACAGGTTTGCTCTCCCTCACCCAGGCCATTATCATTAGCGCCTTATTTTATTACCCTACATCAGGATCTTTCCATGTCCCTTGACTCTTCCGATGTGCAGAAAATAGCCCATCTGGCCCGGCTACAGATCAGCGCCGCCGACATTCCTGAATATGCCAAAAATCTGTCCGACATCCTTGACCTAGTCAATCAGATGCAAGCCATCGACACTGCGGATATCGAACCACTCTCCAACCCGCTCGATGCGGTGCAGCGGCTGCGTGCCGACATCACCAGCGAAGGCGATCTGCGTGACAAATTGCAAACCGTTGCCCCCGCGGTGGAGAGGGGCCTGTTTCAGGTACCCAAGGTGATTGAATAACAACCGCAATCGCAGACTGACACGCAGTGCGATGGTCGCCTCTACTAGAGCCGATCAAGCAAGCAGTGATCGAAAAACTCTTCGAAGGATATAGATGTCATGTTTGAAAAGACCCTCACCGAACTGGCCAAGGGACTCGACGCCGGTGACTACAGTAGCGTTGAACTGACTCAGGCCTATCTGGACCGAATCAATAATGAAGATTCACGCTACAACAGTTTTATCAGCGTGACCGCAGAGCAGGCCATAGCGCAAGCCAAGGCCGCCGACAACCGACGCAGCGCTGGCGACGCGGGTCCCTTTACCGGCCTGCCACTGGCGCATAAAGATATCTTCTGTACTGACGGCGTGCGCACCAGCTGCGGCTCAAAAATGCTGGATAACTTTATCGCCCCTTACAACGCCACGGTGGTGGAGAAGTTCAATGCTGCCGGCGCCGTCTGTCTAGGCAAGACCAATATGGACGAGTTCGCGATGGGCTCCTCTAACGAGAACAGCTTCTACGGCCCGGTACGCAACCCCTGGAATACCGACTGCGTACCCGGAGGCTCCTCGGGCGGCTCGGCTGCTGCGGTAGCCGCGCGTCTCACCCCCGCCGCGACCGGTACCGATACCGGCGGCTCGATCCGCCAGCCTGCGGCACTGTGCGGCATCACCGGCATCAAACCCACCTACGGCAGGGTGTCGCGCTACGGTATGATCGCCTACGCCAGCTCGCTGGACCAGGGCGGCCCCATGGCCCGCAGCGCCGCAGATGCGGCGATGATGCTCAACGTCATGGCAGGCTTTGATCCCAGAGACTCCACTAGCCTCGAACGCCCTGTGCCTGACTACTGCGCCGAACTTAACCAACCGCTTAAAGGCCTGAAGATCGGCCTGCCCAAAGAGTTTTTCTGCGCCGAACTCAATTCGGCTATCGCCGCCAGCGTTCAGGCAGCGGTCAAGGAGTTCGAAGCCCTGGGGGCCACCACCCAAGAGATCAGCCTGCCCAACACCGGACTGGCGGTCCCGGCCTACTACATCATCGCGCCCTCCGAAGCCTCGTCCAACCTGTCGCGTTTCGACGGCGTCCGTTACGGTCACCGCTGCGCCGATCCGGTGGATCTAGAGGATATGTACAAGCGCTCGCGCGGTGAAGGCTTCGGCAGCGAGGTTAAGCGTCGCATCATGGTTGGCACCTACGCGCTCTCCGAAGGTTTTTACGACGCCTACTACAAGAAAGCCCAGCAGATCCGCCGGCTGATTCGCCAGGACTTTATCGATGCACTGCAACAGGTCGATGTCATCATGGGGCCCACCACCCCGCATCCGGCGTTCAAACTGGGTGAAAAGACCTCCAACCCCATCGATATGTATATGGAGGATATCTTCACCCTATCACTGAATTTGGCCGGACTACCTGGGATGTCGATCCCCTGTGGCCACACCGCAGGGCTACCGATCGGCTTACAGATCATCGGCAACTATTTTGCAGAAGCCAAGCTCCTCAACGTCGCCCACCAGTTCCAGCAGGCGACCGACTGGCACCAGCAACAACCCGCAGGTCTTTACCCCGCCACCCATAACGCAACAGAGGCATCTTAATATGCAATGGGAAGCCGTTATCGGGCTGGAGATCCACGCCCAGCTAGCCACCAAATCAAAAATCTTCTCCGGCGCCAGCACCGCTTTTGGTGCCGAGCCCAACACCCAAGCCTGCGCCGTTGACCTAGCGTTGCCCGGTACCCTGCCAGTATTTAACGCCGAAGCCCTGCGCATGGCGGTGATGTTTGGCCTGGCGATCGATGCCGAGATCGGTTACCGCTCGGTGTTCGACCGCAAGAACTACTTTTATCCCGACCTACCCAAGGGCTACCAGACCAGTCAGCTGTTCCACCCGATCGTCGGCCTCGGCCATATCGATATCGAACTGGCCAACGGTGTCCACAAGCGCATCGGCGTCACCCGCGCCCATCTGGAAGAGGATGCCGGCAAATCACTGCACGACCAGTTCCCTGGGATGACCGGCATCGATCTCAACCGCGCCGGCACTCCGCTGCTGGAGATCGTCTCCGAACCCGATATGCGCAGCGCCGAAGAAGCGGTCGCCTACGTCAAGAAGATTCACGCGATCGTCACCACCCTGGGGATCTGTGACGGCAACATGGCCGAGGGCTCATTTCGCTGCGACTGTAACGTCTCGATCCGCCCCAAGGGCCAAGAGGCCTTTGGCACCCGCACCGAGACCAAAAACATCAACTCGTTCCGCTTTATCGAAAAGGCGATCAAAGGCGAGATCGAGCGCCAGATCGACCTAATCGAAGAGGGCGGCCGGGTGATTCAGGCTAGCCGCCTGTACGATGCCGATAAAGATGAAACCCGCTCGATGCGCTCCAAAGAGGAAGCCAACGACTACCGCTACTTTCCCTGCCCTGACCTGCTGCCGATCATCATCGACACCGAGTATGTGGAAGCGATCCGCGCCACCCTGCCCGAACTTCCCGACGCTCGGCATGCGCGCTTTATGGAACAATACGGTCTCAGCGATTACGACGCCGGGGTACTCTCCGCCTACCGCGACACCGCCGACTACTTCGAGACCGTCGCCAGGGTCGCCGAGGATGCCAAGCTGGCAGCCAACTGGGTGATGGGCGAGCTATCAAAGTTTCTTAACAGTCACAACCTAGACAGCCAACACAGCCCGGTATCAGCCGAGGTTCTCGGCCAGCTACTGGCGCGCATCAAAGACGGCACCCTCAACGGCAACGCCGCCAAACAGGTGTTCGAGGCGCTGTGGAACGGCGAAACGGATGTCGACCAGATTATTGATGCCAAAGGGCTCAAGCAGGTCACCGATAGCGGCGCCATCGAAGCGCTGGTGGACGAGGTGATCGCCGCGGCCACCCCTCAGGTTGACCAGTACCGGGCAGCGGAACCCGACAAACGCGGCAAGATGCTGGGCTTCTTTATGGGCAAGGTGATGCAGGCCTCCAAGGGCACCGCCAATCCCGGACAGGTAAACAAACTGCTGAAAGTGAAGCTGGACGCGCTTTGTGATTAACCGGTTAGATTAGCCCCTGACATTCAGAACCCCAAAGGCAGCCTCTGGTAATCACCCAAGGCTGCCTTTTTTCTGAAGCAGAGCGGCTCGACGATAAGCGCCAAGTCACTAGCGATTTTAGTCCGCAGCGAAGCAGTAAAATTTACCCGCCCCACCGGATTCTGACTCAATCAGGGGGTCAGAGTAATTGATTCTTAGCTAATTGCCGATATTTCTTCGACTTCCGATCTCCCCCTCTCCCTAACGAACTCACCCGACGATTGGCTTCTTGTTTGATTTGTTCCTTGAACCGTCCTTCCCCAAGAACCCAGCCCTTGTTGGTGGCATCCCTTATCTCTTCCAGCGTACGTTCCGCCATCCGGCCCCGGAACAAAGCACGATAAGCCGCCTGCCGTTCTTCCGCTGTTTTGCCCAACTGCCGATAGGTCCCGTGGGTCGTCAACAGGCTAATTTTCTTGCCCAGGGCATTGCCTCGATAACTAGACCAGGGATACTCGGAAGGATGTGTCACCATCCCGGCCCGTACCGGGTTTAATTCAATGTACCGACTCACCGTAAGCAAATAGTTTTCGCTGTCAACTAAGGTCGATTTAAAACGTCCCTCCCAAAGTGTACCGGTGCGCTGGTAAGTCGTGTTGATGTAACGTACGTAATAACGACCTAGATATTGAAGGGTGCGGGACAAACCGGTCGCATCACTCGGTGTCGCCAGTAGATGGACATGGTTAGTCATCAGCACGAAGGCGTGTATCGCTACGCCATATTTTTCACTCGCCTCCTTCAGCTTATCCAGATACACCACGTAGTCGGTATCATCGAAGAAACAGGCCTGCCGGTTGTTGCCTCGCTGGATGATATGCTGCGCACAACCAGATACGTAAAGTCGGGGAAGTCTAGCCATAGGGCGATAGTATCGCTAATGACTTAATAGATCAATTACTCTGACCCCTTGATTTTCATCTAACCTTGGCAGTTACACAGAATTATTTACAGGCCCGATTGAGGCGTTTTGCCAGTTCTGGCAGCGTAATCACCGTACTTCGATGAAGGTTGAGATTTCGAATCGCCTGATTCATCCGTTTTAATGCCTTACGGCTAACAGCTGGATTTATACCGGTGAAGAGGTTTCCATAACGATCTCGTTGAGTCCGTCTATGAAAGCTGAAACCCAGGAAGTCAAAGCGCGTATGGGGATGATCCTCATCACGCTTGTCATCCTTGCAGTACACCACTTGAGTCTTGATTGGATGCAACTGTAGTCCGCAGCTATCCAATCGCTCTTTGAGGTTTTCCAACAGGGTTTCGGCCTCAACTTTAGTCCGGCAGTGGCAGATCACATCATCGGCACAACGCTCGAAAGGCACACCGGGGTGGTTCCGCGACATCCAACAGTCAAAGGCATAGTGAAGATAGAGGTTCGCCAGAAGAGGACTGATCACACCGCCTTGCGGGGTCCCGCAATGACGCTGTTGCAACTCTCCCTCTACTAGCCGAACAGGGCTATTCAACCAGCGACGTATGTAAAGCCGAATCCATTTTTCTGGAACGTGCTTTTCGACTGCACGCATCATCAGATCATGGTCGATGGTGTCAAAGAAGGCTTTAATGTCCATATCCACCACCCAGTCATAACGCCAACAATTTCTCCGTGCCTGAGCAACGGCTTGCCGCGCGCTCTTACCTGGGCGATAGCCATAAGAGCCGGCATGAAAGATCTGTTCCAGCCTTGGCTCTAATATCATTTTGACAGCCATTTGAGCGGTCCGGTCGGCTACCGTCGGTATTCCCAGTGAACGATAACTATTGTCACCTTTAGGAATAAGGACTTGCCGAACCGGTTGGGGCTGATAGCTCCCCGAACTCATCCGATTCCACAGTTTATACAGATTACCTCCCAAATGGCTCTGGTAAGCCTCGATGCTTTCCTTGTCCACGCCTGGCGCACCTTTGTTGGCAGCCACTCGCTTCCAAGCTTTCCAGATCAGTCGTTTGGGTATCTCAAAAGGTTTGGCCTTGGGCTGGAGATCATCCTGCTTCACAGTTGTCTCCTTCCATCGGCCGGATAAGGTCATGCCTTCGCTCCATCGCCATTACAGCGCCTTCAACACTACTATGCATGACTCCGCCACTGTGCTCCGCATCGGTACTCTGGTCCTTACGGGGTTTCCGCTTGGACGGCTCCCTTAACATCGGAACGACAGCTTCCCAAGTTCCGCACCAGCGCCTGAACGACCGTCACGCCACCTCTATGCCGGATGCCGCCAGACCAGAACTCAGGTATCTGTCTGACTTGTCCCGGGGTGTTGTCGAGACCCCGGTTTTGACATCAGTTACAGTTATCGACACTTCTTAGATGGTTCACTTGCGTTCGTCTCAATCGTTCATACCTGACAGGGGTTCCCCTGCCTTTTCCCATGACGCTCACCACAACTGCTCTTAACAGATGCAGCTCAGGGTGGTTTGGTATCTCCGCCTAATCAACGACACCGAGAGGCCCTCCCTCATCACTGGTACAGCATGGCGAAACCGCTTCCTGCAACTTCGCCTTCTTGGCACACCGACAACTATCCTGCCACGGGGGGCACGGTCGGAGTGCATTTGCCTTGTTAGGTTTCAGTCTCGTCATGTTATCGATTAGTTCGATGCTGTTCTTTCAATAACACCCCATATGACCCCGCCAATGAAAGCAAGCGTTATGCCGCCAATTACGATATAGAATATCCATCTCATCACTATTGGGATTATTTTTCTGAGAAACACAACGGGTATAAGTGGTAAGCCAAACACAAAAATATATAACCCGGTAGTCGTGGACGGCTCTTTTATATCGAGGCCTAATAGGTTCGCTAACAGATCAGCGTTTTTTTCAACAATTACCCCGAGGAAAACTAGACTGATGAGATAGAACCCGACTAAAGAGTATACGGGGTGAAGGAAAAAACCAGAGACGATTGCCATGAGTCCATCTCCCGGCTGTTGCCTCCCTCCAGCATCTGAGGCACCTTGGATACCTGTCCCATTACATCGGTCGCAGCGGTGCTTACCCATTCCAGCCCCGACCTTATTCACATCATAGGGGTTGAGATGAGAAACAACGCGACCTGTACCATTACATTTTGGGCACTGTGCCATAATCGTATTCCAATATTAGCTCGTATGAAACCTAACATCTATGGGAGGTACGGAGGTCACTGCTTTCTTGTCCTGGTTGGCTGACGGGAGGGATGTCGCCGTCAACACACAAAAAACGGCACTCAATGCTTTGGCATTTCTCTACCATCAGGTGTTATCGATTCCACTTGGAGAGCTAGGTTTTAAGCATGTCGCAAAACCCGCCAAAGCAGAGCTGTGCTAGTCGCAACAGTTAATTCATACGTAGCCATAAAAAGGCAGCTGCCTTTTTTCTGCATTAGAGCGGCTTAGCCTTTAGCGCCAACCCACTACACCTCAGTCCGCAGCGAAGCAGTAAAATTTACCCGCACCACCGGATTTCGCCAGATCCTCCTGACTGCAGCCGCGTGAGCCGTGGGCCGAGTTCCAGGAGGTGTTGCCGCCACCGTGACGGTCATGATGGCCAACCTGCGCGCTACCCTCGCCACTACTGGTCCAGTTACTGCAGGTGTGATCCTGCGCATCCGGGAAGTAACCGGTACCATCTTCCGGCGCACCGGTGAGGATATCGTGTTCATTGGGGTTGTCGCCACGGCCTTTGATGCGCCGTCCAGACTCATCCAATGCTGTTTCCAGGGTGATGGACCTGTTGTACAGATGCAGATCGGTCAGATTGGCTGCTATCAGCGTCCCGTAGGCGTTATACCAAGGCCCACTGCCGATCCGGGAGCGAGCAAACACCCCACGGCTATCCGCAGCTTCGGTACTCAGGTAAGCGCGCCAATCACGATCTCCGGCACCGACTGCGGTGGCTAATTTATGACAGTGGGCATCAGCGCCCTCCAAACCTCCCAGGTTTCCGCCCTGGCCCATGCCCACACTGGTGACAAAGAAACCCATCGGCCGCTCTGCTGCCTCAACCACCATGAAGCCCAGCAGCGCACTGACACCCAGCGCCACAACGCATAGTCTTTTTTTCATCGGCCCATCTCCTAGGCTAGTCCATTGATCTTATAAGCAAGTCACTCCAAAAAGCCTCCGGAGCATCTAGACTTATAGCATGTGTCTACATCACAAACACTGCCCATCGCTATCTATTTAACACCAACGCCAAACCGTTTCACAAACCTAGGAGCCTGTCGGACTTGACCGGTCGTAGCGAGGGAGAGACCGATTTGAGGCAGTTTTTGGACTGTTTTGAGGCGAATAGTGGTTCTATTTAACGAGAAAGAGGACGGAAAATGACCAAAGTCGGCGCTTCCGCAGTAGATCAGTGTTAAGTCCGACAGGCTCCTAGTTCTGATCCGACCAGACCGCATACTCGTTGCCGCTGGGATCACGGAAATGAAAGCGCTGACCACCCGGAAAATCAAAAACAGGCTTTATGATCTCACCACCGGCGCGCTCTACTTTAGCCTGGGTTTTATGCAAAGCGCGGCTATAAAAAACGATCAGCGCACTACCCCGCTCCGTCATAGCGCAGAGCTCAGAACGAAAAAACCCGCCCGCTACCCCCGCATCGGCAAAAGCGCTGTAATCTGGCCCATAATCGATAAAGGACCAACCAAATACCGTGGAAAAAAAACCTTTGCTAGCCTCGAGATCCCGAGCTGGCAACTCCAGATAGTCTATTTTTTCATGTTCCGGCATGGCGGTATCCCAGCATCGATATGCGATCTACGCATGTACGTCTACTCAGTGTAGCGCTTAATCTTGCTCTTGCAGCAACTGCTCGGCCGCAGCGATCAGCGCCTCTAACTCTGCAAGCAACTGTTGACGCTGCGGGGCTGACAGGCCATTCACGAGTGTTCGCAGATAGGTATGGCGTTGCCGCTGACTCACCGCCATCGATGCACGCTGCGTCTCGGTCAGCAGATCTTGGGGAGTCACCATCAGCGTCTCAATGAGTGCATCAAACTGCGGCTTGTCCGAGCGGATGATCAACGCTTGCTCCAGAGCATCGATCCAGCGGCGGCGATAGCCGAACCTCTGCCCCTGAGTATCGGCCAGGACCTGCACCAAACGCTTTAGGTCGCGATCCTGGTCGCTAGTAAGGCGCCCGATCCAGCGCTGCATGCGTTGACGGTATAAAGCAGCAAGATACTCCGCTTGCTGCGCAGGACTGCGCTCTAGGTAGTCTTGTCGCTGACTGTCGACCTTGCTGCGCAACGTGACCAACAATACTTGCTGCTGGGATAGATCGAGCTGCTCAAGCAGCGTAATGGCCAGAGGCGCCAGGCTCGATCGCAGCGCCAGCCAACGGGCTTCGGCGTCCTGCTGCCACGTCTCAGCCAAGCCAGCAGCTAATGGCGGAGACTGCAATGCAGCGCGCGCGGCTATCAACAGATCTTTATACAGAGGGAGTTCGGTGCGCCGATGCTGAGCGTGCCACTGCTGAACCTGAGGCTCAAGCACGGCATGCTGGGCAGCACTCAGATCGACGTAATCATCCACCCAGACAAACAACAATCGATCCATGTGGTTGTACGCTAGCTGATAGCTGCTACAGCCTGAGGACAGCGTTAGCATCAAACACAGCAGCACAGCACCTCGGCAACCAGGTGTCACACATCCACGATCAGCCGTCTGCATCAGCCTTCAATCCATTCACAAACCCGCGCAGCAGTGTCTAGCGCCTGCGCCATCGGAAAACACTGTCCCTGACCAAGCAGAGCTACAGCCGCACTAGCTAGACGTCACCCACAGAACCTCTGCATCCTCAGCACTGATCGAAATCAGCGCATGCCCCATGCTGCTATCATAATAGCTGCTGTCGCCCGCCTCCAGATCGGCCGGCTCGTAGAATTCACTGTAAAAACGCACCTTGCCGCTCAACACCAACAAAAACTCTTCACCCTCATGGCGTACCCAGTTGGGATAATCATCGAACGAGCGCGCCCGGACTGTCGATTTATAGGGCAGCATCCGTTTATTGATCAGTTGGCTGGCGAGTATTTCGTGCTCATAGGTTGGAGTGGGATGCGCCCGGCCTTGGCCCGCACGGGTGATGTCTCGACGTCCGGCACTGCGGGACTCCTTGGCGCTGGCGAACAGCTGCGGAATGTCGATATTCAGCCCCCGCGCCAGCTTCTGTACCGCCTGAAAGGTGGGCGATAGCTGCTCATTTTCGATTTTGGACAGCGTAGAGCGTGCCAGACCGGTGAGCTGACTGGCCTCCTCCAGAGTCAGATTACGGCTCAGGCGGATCTCGCGCACCCGTTTGCCCAGCTGCAACTCGGTCACCTGCGCATCCACCCCTTGCTGCGCGCCATCACGATCGCTCTTTAACTCAGAAGTACGCTCTTTCTGGCGTTCTTTATCCAGCATTGATACTGGGGCCTGGCTGTCCGACATGCCGCTTACTCCGACTGTTTCCTAAAGTGAACTCGCTTAAACACTGTTGATTATAGTACCAATAGACGCCGTATAGGGCGCAGAGAATGATACAACCATCGCTTAAACGCACCAACCAACAACCAACAACCACCACAAACCGCCACAAACGCTGCGCCACACCCACGAATATCACCAAAGTTTCGTATAGGAAATATTTGTTGACTGTATTTCTTGCTCGGCTTATCCTGCTCCCATCGAGCCAGTAGCACACCCTGCAACAAACAACAACGCATGCTCGTAGGCGCGACAGCCTACGACTAACGATGGCGAACCAACGCCCCGGAGCATCAAGATGTCACTGAGTCTTTTTGACCTATTCAAAGTAGGTATCGGCCCCTCCAGCTCCCACACCGTCGGTCCAATGTGGGCCGCTCAGCGCTTTCTAGCCCTCGTGGAATCTCGTGATCTTTGGTCACAGGCGGGCCGGGCTAGGGTATCGCTGTACGGTTCACTGGCGATGACCGGCAAGGGTCACGCCACCGACATCGCCGCCATGCTCGGCTTGCTGGGGGAGCGTCCCGACCAGATCGATCCTGACAGCGTTGCCAGCAAGATCTCCGCTATCCGCAGCGCCAACAACCTGCTGCTGGGCGGCAAAGTCGAGATCCCCTTCGATGAGAGCCGCGACCTCTGTTTCCTGTTTGGCGAAACCCTGCCCCAACACCCCAACGGCATCCGCTTCGAGCTGTTCGATCGGGCCGGTATCCAGCTGCTGAGCAAACTCTACTTCTCCATTGGTGGAGGCTTTGTGCTCTGCGATGAGCAGATCAGCCAGCCCGCCAACAAGTCGGCCAATCTGCCGATCCCCTACCCGTTCGAGACCGGGCGAGAGCTGCTTAAACGCTGCAGTGACAGCGGCCTGAGCATTGCTGAACTGGTGTTAACCAACGAGCGGGAGATGCGCAGTACCGAGGAGGTCGATAGTCAGCTGCGCCAGCTATGGCAGGTGATGGAAGCCAGCATCGATCGCGGTTGCCGCGAACGCGGGGTACTGCCCGGCGGGCTGGGCATTCAGCGCCGCGCCTACCTGTTACGTAAAGAGCTGACCGATCGCCCTGAAGCCGCATTAAAAGACCCCCTGAGCATCATGGATTGGATCAACCTGTATGCGATGGCTGTTAACGAAGAAAACGCGGCGGGTGGCCGAGTGGTGACCGCGCCAACCAACGGCGCGGCAGGGGTGATCCCCGCAGTGCTGGCCTATTACCAGCGCTTTATACCGGGAGCTAACGAAGCCGGAATCTTCACCTTTCTCGCCACCGCCGCCGCCATCGGCATGCTGTACAAGAAGAACGCCTCGATCTCCGCCGCCGAAGTCGGCTGCCAGGGCGAAGTGGGCGTGGCCTGCTCGATGGCGGCGGCCGGTCTGGCGGCCGTGATGGGTGGCAGCAATGCCCAGATCGAAAACGCCGCCGAGATCGGCATGGAGCACAACCTGGGGCTGACCTGCGATCCGATCGGCGGTCTGGTTCAAGTGCCCTGCATCGAACGCAACACCATGGGTGCGGTCAAGGCGATCAATGCCGCCCGCCTGGCGCTGCGCGGTGATGGCTCGCACCATGTGCCGCTCGACAGCGTGATCGAGACCATGCGCCAGACCGGTGCGGATATGCAGAGCAAATACAAAGAGACGTCGGAAGGTGGCTTAGCGGTCAACGTCGTCACCTGCTAACCACCCAGAATCATAACAAGAGGAATTGAGATGACCATCAGCCCACTGTATGCCAACAACGCCCAGCGCGAAGCTTTTTTCACTGCCAACATGGCTGACATCGACCCCGCTATTCAGGCATCGGTTAACCGCGAATTTAGCCGTCAGCAGCGCCAGATCGAGCTGATCGCCTCCGAAAATATCGTCTCCAAGGCGGTGATGCAGGCTCAGGGTACGGTCCTCACCAACAAGTATGCCGAAGGCTACTCAGGGCGCCGCTACTACGGTGGTTGCGAGTATGTCGATGAGGTGGAAACCCTGGCGATCGAACGTGCCAAACAGCTGTTCAACTGTGAATATGTCAACGTCCAGCCACACTCCGGGGCTCAAGCCAACGGCGCGGTGCTGCTGGCACTGCTGCAACCGGGCGATACCATTCTGGGGATGTCGCTGGATGCCGGCGGCCACCTGACCCACGGCGCCCGTCCGGCGCTGTCGGGCAAATGGTTCAATGCGGTACAGTATGGGGTCCGGGAAAGCGACTGCCTAATCGACTATGATCAGGTCGAAGCACTGGCGGTCGAGCACCAGCCTAAGCTGATCATCGCCGGCGGTTCGGCAATTCCCCGCAAGCTGGACTTTGGCCGATTCCGTCAGATTGCCGACCGGGTCGGCGCACTACTGATGGTCGATATGGCACACATCGCCGGCCTGATCGCTACCGGTAAACACCCCAGCCCGCTGCCTTTTGCCGATGTGGTCACTACCACTACCCACAAGACCCTGCGCGGCCCACGTGGCGGGATGATCCTGTCCAACAATCTGGAGCTGGGCAAGAAGATCAACTCGGCAGTATTCCCAGGTCTACAGGGCGGCCCGTTGATGCATGTGATCGCCGCCAAGGCGGTCGCCTTTGGTGAGGCGCTGCAACCCGAATTTAGCACCTATATCCAGCAGGTACTCGACAACGCCACAGCACTGGCGGCGGTGATGGTCGAGCGCGGTTGCGACCTGGTGACCGGCGGCACCGATACCCATTTGATGCTGGTTGATCTGCGTCCCAAAGGTCTCAAAGGCAACGCGGTCGAAGAGAGTTTGGAGCGCGCGGGCATCACCTGTAATAAAAACGGCATCCCCTTTGATCCGGAAAAGCCGCTGGTCACCTCTGGGATTCGTCTGGGTACCCCCGCAGGCACCAGCCGCGGTTTTGGCGTCGCGGAGTTCCAGCGTATCGGCCACCTGATCAGCGATGTTCTCGATGGTCTGGCAGCCAATCCGGAGAATAACTCGGCGGTCGAGCAGCAGGTACTGGCGCAGGTAGAGGCGCTCTGCCAGGGCTTCCCGCTGTACCGTTAACCGACTCCAGAGTGTCGGGCCACGCCCGGCACTCTCATTCCGGCAACCCAAACCCGGCACCCCACTTTATCGATAACAGACTGACAATCAGGACAGTAATTATGAGCGACATTTCTTCCAACCTACGTTTTGCCAAAAGCCACGAATGGGTTCTGGATAACGGTGACGGCAGCGTCACCATCGGCATCTCCGCGCATGCTCAGGAGCTGCTAGGTGACGTAGTATTCGTCGAAATCCCCGAGCTTGGCAGTGCGGTCAGCGCCGGCGAGCCCTTCTCACTGGTCGAGTCGGTCAAGGCTGCTTCTGATGTTTACAGCCCTGTTTCCGGCGAGATCATCGCCATCAACGAGCTGCTTGAAGACGCGCCCGAGACCCTCAACGACGATCCATTCGGTGCCGGTTGGATCGTCAAGGTCCAGGTTAGCGACAGCGCGGCTATCACTAACCTGCTGGATGCTACGGCCTACGCCGAGCTGATCGCCGACTAATAGTCGACGATTAGAACAACACCGCTCTACTATCAAAAACTCTAGGCCTTGTGGCCAGTCCAGTGACAGGAACGCCTTATGAATGCCTCTCCGCTGCCGCGCTTAGCTGCGCTCACCCATCCGCTGGAGTTCAGCGATCGCCACCTCGGCCCCGATGCCCACCAGATCCAGCAGATGCTGAGCGATCTCGGGCTGGAGTCAGTCTCAGCGTTGATCGAGCAGACGGTTCCAGGATCGATTCGCTTGCCTCAACCTCTGGCACTGGATAGTGGCCAGAGCGAGCACGATGTACTGGCGCGGCTCAAGCGTATCGCGGCAAAAAACCAGGTCCACAAGTCCTACATTGGCACCGGCTATTACGATTGCCTGGTCCCCAATGTGATCCTCCGTAATGTGCTGGAAAATCCCGGCTGGTACACCGCCTACACCCCCTATCAACCCGAGATTGCCCAGGGCCGTCTGGAGGCGCTGCTCAACTTCCAACAGATGGTGATGGACCTGACCGGCATGGATCTGGCCAACGCCTCACTGCTGGACGAAGCCACCGCAGCCGCCGAGGCGATGTCGCTGTGCAAACGTGCCAACCGCAAGAAGAGCAACCTGTTCCTGGTCTCCGACGATCTGCATCCACAAACTCTCGATGTGGTTAAAACCCGCGCCGAATACTTTGGTTTTGAGATTCTGGTCGGTGACCTGAGCCAATTATTGGCCGAGCATGAGGCGTTCGGCATTCTGACCCAATACCCCGGCAGCCACGGCCAGGTCACCCGGATCGAATCACTAATCGAACAGGCGCACGCCCAAAACGCCCTGGTCTCGGTTGCTGCCGACCTGCTCAGTCTGGTGCTGCTCAAGTCCCCGGGCGAACTGGGTGCCGATGTAGTGTTCGGATCGGCGCAACGTTTCGGCGTGCCTATGGGTTTTGGCGGCCCGCATGCGGCGTTCTTTGCCACCCGCGACAGCTACAAGCGCTCCACTCCCGGCCGCATCATCGGTCAGTCGGTCGATGCCAAGGGCGTACCCGCACTGCGGATGGCGATGCAAACCCGCGAGCAACATATCCGCCGTGAGAAAGCCACCTCCAACATCTGTACCGCCCAGGCGCTGCTGGCCAACATGGCCGGATTCTATGCCATCTATCATGGCCCTGACGGACTCAAGCGGATCGCCGAGCGCGTACTGCGGTTGACCAGCATTCTGGCGCAGGGTCTACAGCAAAAAAATATCCGCCTGCAGCATGACAGCTGGTTCGACACCCTGACCCTGGAGGTCGGCACGCAGCAGCAGGCCATCCTGGCCCGCGGCTATGCCGCGCAGCTCAATCTGCGCCCAGTCGGCAGCGATAAGCTCGGCATCAGCCTCGACGAGACCAGCAGTGCGGCCGATATCGAGCAGCTCTGGCAGGTGGTTCTGGGCGCCGATCATGGCCTGGATCTGGCCACCATCGATAGTGCGCTGAGTGCCGGTGTCGCGGACGGCATCCCTGCCGGGCTACGTCGCACCTCAAGCTTCCTCAGCCATCCGGTGTTCAACAGCTACCATTCAGAAACCGAGATGCTGCGTTATCTCAAGCGCCTGGAGAATAAAGATTTCAGCCTGGCCCACGGGATGATTCCGCTAGGATCCTGCACCATGAAGCTCAATGCTTCAGCGCAGATGATGCCGCTGAGCTGGCCCGAGTTTGCCAATATCCACCCCTTCGCGCCTCGCGATCAGGTGCAGGGCTATATGCAGTTGATCGAAGAGTTTGAGGCGATGCTGGTGGAGATCACCGGTTACGATAAGATCTCGATGCAGCCCAACTCCGGTGCCCAGGGTGAGTATGCGGGACTGCTGGCGATCAGCAGATATCAGCACAGCATCGGTGAAGGCCACCGTGATATCTGCCTGATACCCAGCTCCGCCCACGGTACCAATCCAGCGTCGGCGGCGATGGCGGCCATGAAGGTCGTGGTGGTCGAGTGCGATGCTAGCGGCAACGTCGATATCGACGACCTCAAGACCAAGGCCGAACAGCACCAGGATAATCTCTCCTGCCTGATGATCACCTATCCCTCAACCCACGGCGTCTTCGAAGAGGGGATCATGTCGATCTGCGATATTATTCACGCCCATGGCGGCCAGGTGTATATGGACGGCGCCAACATGAACGCCCAGGTGGGCCTATCCAAGCCGGGTCTGATCGGCTCCGATGTATCGCACCTGAACCTGCACAAAACCTTTGCCATCCCCCACGGCGGCGGCGGACCCGGCATGGGGCCGATAGGCGTCAAGAGCCACCTGGCACCCTTCCTGCCCAACCACGCGGTCAGCCCGATCGACGGCGCGTTCGCCGGTAAGGATGCCGCCATGGGCGCGGTATCCGCCACCCCGTTCGGCAGCGCCTCGATCCTGACTATCTCCTGGGCTTACTGCGCCCTGCTGGGTAAAGAGGGACTGCAGCGCGCCACCGAGATCGCCATTCTCAACGCCAACTACCTGACCGAGAAACTGGCGCCGCACTACCCCATCCTGTTCCGCGGCCGCAATCAACGGGTCGCGCACGAGTGCATCATCGATATCCGGCCGTTAAAAGAGGCTTCGGGGATCAGCGAAGAGGATATCGCCAAACGGCTGATGGATTACGGCTTCCATGCCCCGACCATGTCATTTCCGGTTCCCGGAACGCTGATGATCGAGCCGACCGAATCCGAATCCAAGCAGGAGCTGGATCGTTTCATCGCAGCGATGATCGCTATCCGCCAGGAGATCGCTCAGGTGCAATCGGGTCAGTGGAGCCGGCAGGACAACCCGTTGGTGCGCGCCCCTCACACCCAGGCGGATCTGGTGAGCGCTGACTGGGATCGAGCCTACTCGCGCGAGCAGGCGGTATTTCCGCTGGCAGGACTCAAACAGAGCAAGTTCTGGCCGGCCAGCAATCGCATCGATAACGTCTACGGTGACCGAAATTTCATCTGTAGCTGCCCGTCGATCGATGTGTATCGTGATTAACCCGCACTCGAACACCAGCGGCCTGCTACGCCGCTGCGGTCGGGATGGGCCAACAAACAACAGGCTTCGTTAAAAACACCAAAAAAGGCAAAAAATATAGGCTGTTAACCTGAATAATGAATAATTACAAGATTTTATACGCCGCAAGACTGGGTCTGATGGGGTAAATTAGCCCACTGTATTGTATAGGTATCGGCATCGAAACACCGCTGATACCAGCGCAGTACAAATCCAACCGGCAATAGCCAAAATAATCATAACGAGGGACACACATGCAGATGCTCACCGAGCTGCTCAACACCGTAAACGGCATCGTCTGGGGACCGATGATGCTGGTACTGATCCTAGGGGTAGGTCTGTTCCTGCAACTGGGCCTAAAATTGATGCCGATCCTAAAGGTGGGTAGCGGCTTCAAACTAATGTGGAACGGCCGCACCGCTAAAGCGGCCGAGCAGCAGGAGGGCGAAATATCACCCTTCAACGCCCTGATGACCGCCCTCTCTGCCACCGTTGGTACCGGTAACATCGCCGGTGTCGCCACCGCGATCTTCCTGGGCGGCCCCGGCGCGCTATTCTGGATGTGGTGTACAGCTCTGGTCGGTATGGCGACCAAGTACTCCGAGGCGGTACTGGCAGTTAAATACCGAGAGGTCGACGAGCACGGCAATCACGTTGGTGGGCCGATGTATTACATCAAGAACGGCCTGGGTAAGAAGTGGGCCTGGATGGGTACAATGTTTGCGGTATTCGGTACCATCGCCGGCTTTGGTATCGGTAACACCGTGCAATCCAACTCGGTGGCCAGCGTCATTGAAACCAACTTCGGGGTGCCGATGTGGATCACCGGTATTATCCTGATGGTATTGACCGGCGCGGTGTTAATCGGCGGTATCAAGCGGATCGGCAACGTCGCCGGTATGCTGGTGCCTTTTATGGCTATTGCCTATCTGGTGGCAGGTCTGAGCGTGCTGGCAGTCAATGCCGATGCGATTCCGCATGCGCTTGATCTGATCTTCACTCACGCTTTTTCCAGCACAGCGGCTGAAGGTGGCTTTGCCGGTGCAGCAGTATGGATGGCGATCCGCTTCGGTGTGGCTCGAGGAGTGTTCTCTAACGAAGCTGGTCTAGGCAGTGCGCCTATCGCACACGCATCGGCACAAACCAAAGACCCGGTACGTCAAGGTCTGATCGCGATGTTGGGTACGTTTATTGACACCCTGATCATCTGCTCCATCACCGGTCTGGTGATCATCACCTCTGGCCTCTGGACCTCAGGAGAGTCGGGCGCGGCACTAACCTCGGCCGCTTTCGCCGATGCCCTGCCAGGCGTGGGTAACTACCTGGTCGCGATCTCACTAGCGATCTTCGCCTTCACCACCATCCTGGGTTGGAGCCTGTACGGTGAACGCTGTGCCGAGTACCTGTTCGGCGTCAAGGTGATCGTGCCGTTCCGCATTCTCTGGATCCTAGCGGTACCCGTGGGCGCCATAGTGAGCCTGGACTTTGTCTGGTTACTGGCTGATACCCTTAATGCCATGATGGCGATCCCCAACCTGATTGCACTGGCACTATTGAGCCCGGTAGTCTTTAAGCTGACCCGCGAGTACTTCGAGCGTCAGAGACTGGCAGCAGGATCTAGCCGCATCCAATCTTGAGGTGTAGCCTGCAACCCTGAACCTTGAACCTTGAACCCAAGAATGGAGGAGACACCCCCATTCTTGGGGTTTTTGGATAGTTCATCGATAGCTCATCTCTAGTGGGCTACCCAAAAAACCCATAACGTTCCCATAACAACCCCCTTCAGAGCAAACTACCGGAGCCTGCCATGACCGAATCTAATCCACCCCTGGCCAGAACCCCCCTCTACGACCTACACCTGGAACTGGGTGGCAAAATGGTCCCCTTTGCGGGTTATGAGATGCCGGTGCAGTACCCGCTGGGCGTCAAGAAAGAGCACCTGCAGACCCGTGACAGCGCTGGTCTGTTCGATGTCTCGCATATGGGCCAGGTACTGCTCAAGGGTGAAGGGGCCGCAGCGGCGCTGGAAGCATTGGTACCGGTCGACATCATCGATCTGCCGCTGGGCAAGCAGCGTTATGCGTTGTTTACCAACGCCCAGGGCGGCATCATGGATGATCTGATGGTCAGCAACCTCGGTGATCAGCTGTTCGTGGTGGTCAACGCCGCCTGCAAAGCGCAGGATATCGCCCACCTGCGCGCCCACCTAGGTGATAACATCGACATCGAGGTACTGGAAGATCGCGCCCTGCTCGCGTTGCAAGGTCCGCTGGCTGCCACAGCGCTGGCGCGCATCCAACCCGAGGTCGCCAGCATGGTGTTTATGGATTCACGTGCCATCGTCATCGATGGCGTCGACTGCCTGATCGGCCGTGCCGGCTATACCGGCGAAGATGGTTTCGAGATCTCCATCCCTGCCGATAAAGCCGAACAGATCGCCCGCCTGCTGCTGGCACAACCCGAGGTCGAGGCGATCGGCCTGGGTGCCCGGGATTCGCTGCGTCTGGAATCGGGCCTGTGCCTTTACGGTCACGATATCGACGCGACCACCACCCCGATCGAAGCCAGCCTGTTGTGGGCGATCAGCCCCATCCGTCGGAACGGCGGTGCTCGTGCCGGTGGTTTCCCCGGGGCCGACATCATCCTTGAACAGATCCAGACCAAAGCGGTCACTCGCAAGCGCGTCGGCTTGATCGGCCAGGGCAAAGCTCCGATCCGCGAAGGCTCGGAGCTGGTCAACGCCCAGGGCGATATTATTGGCAGGGTGACCAGCGGCAGCTTTGGACCGACCATCGGCGTCCCGGTGGCGATAGGCTATGTAGCGACCGAGTACGCAGCCCTAGAGACCGAAGTGTTCGCGCTGGTGCGCGGCAAACCATTAGCGATGAATGTTGCCAAGGCGCCCTTTGTGCCGCAGCGCTACTATAGGGGCTAACAGCCAAGATCCATGGCTTTGATCAGCATGGCGCTTAGAACCCCGCTTAAACAGCGGGGTTCTACTACCTCTTAAACCCACGGCTATCCACCGCCGCCGTACTAATCCGAACATCATCCACCCACATCATTGACAGCTAGCAAGGGTTTAATTGATTGTTTTAATACAATCAATTACCCTGTCGACAACTCCAACCCCACTACCCATATCGGCGGCAGTCGCAAGAACAGAGTATGAACCCGCAGTTAATCACAAAATTCAGCCGGCTTAACCCGCGCTGGTCAACAGCCCTGCTTGGGCTGCTGCTGGTGATTCAGTTATTTATTCCGTTGCTCTCAGCTGCGTCTTCAGTAAAGTCTGAAGGCGGCCAACAGGTTGTACTCTGTACACTGCAGGGACTACAGACCGTACTGCTAGCTGAAGAGGGTGCAACAGAATCCCAAGACCATTCGTCTTATCAGGGATCTATGAATTGCCCGCTCTGCTCGCTAACCCATCTCTATATATCGGCGTTAACGACCCTCTCGCTGAATACTCTCAAAGCGCCCTCACAGCAAAAAGTCCCTCTGCCAGAAAACATCGTTGCGGTTATAGATCCTCTGCTCTATACCACCTCGGCACGCTCACCGCCTATCGTCTAACAGGGTTGTTCAGGCGTTTTTTTAGGCACCCGCATGGGTACTGACCACCTAGTTATTAGGGGTCGCTGTCCGATCGAGCCTCGCATATTCCCGCCTGCTATTCATTTCTCAGCTATTACCACTGCCCCGCCTGGAATCTCTGACGCGTTGATGTTGCGCAGCTAGTGATGGCGTCTAAGGGGGCGTTGTTAGCTGCTCTATCTGACATCCAGGTTCCAACCTGGAAAATAAGGCGCAGTCACCATGATGATCACCGATCTATTATCCAAAGGCGGGCCAGTGGTTTGGATTCTGGCCGCTTATTCCGTTATCGGACTGGCTATCGTATTCGAGCGCTATATCCTGCTGCTCCGCAACACCGAATTCCCTCAGCAGCTGGTAGCCCAGTTAGGCAAACTGCTCGATCAGCAGGATGCAGCCGACAACATTAGCGACCAACGCAACCCAGAAGGCCGAGTTATTGCGGCCGTTATCGACGCAGACCGTGAGGGCGTCAGCGACCTGATGGCCGTTGCCAATCGTGTCAAAGCGGTTGAATTACAGCGCATGGAATCGGGACTAAGAACCCTTGGGGTGCTGGGTAATACCGCGCCTTTATTGGGCTTGCTGGGAACGATCACCGGTATGATAAAAGCCTTTATGGTGATCGAACTTGCCGGTGGCAAAGTGGATGCTCAAGCGCTAGCCGGTGGTATCTGGGAAGCGATGCTGACCACGGGCGTTGGCTTGGCCGTTGCTATTCCACTGTTGATTTTACTGCATTTTCTAGAAGGCATGGTGGAACGACGGATGCTTTCAATTCAGCACTGCAGCTCTCTGTTGCTGGAGCGACGGGCAAGACCGATCGATCGTAGCACCGCGGTTAACGAAGTGTCCTTGCCCCATTGGGAGGATGTGACCGATGGATTATAAGCGTCGCTACTCGAATAGCGTACTGAATTTGACGCCCTTGATCGATGTGGTCTTTCTGTTGTTGGTATTTTTTATGCTGACCGCGCATTTTGTTGACGAGGAGTCTATGGCCATTGATTTACCTCAGGCCAGCAGCGGCACGACCCCCAGTGAAACCCCCTATGTCAACGTCATCCTCGGCGCGGATGACAGCATTCGCATAGACGCTGAAATCGTTGCTGAGGAGATGCTCATGCAGCGCATGCGGTCGGCTCTTGAGGCACCGGATAAACGCAGAGTGCGCTTGCGCGGAGATACGCAATCCCAGCTGGGTTTGGCAGTCAAAGTGATCGATTACGCTCGCTCGGCGGGTGCGGAATCGGTGGACATCATGACCGAGCAACCATGATTAGACAGGCCTCTAAAGGTCGTTTTCTGGCCATTATTCTGTCGTTGCTACTTCACGGACTGGCCACCTTATTGCTGCTCGAAGAACAAGCGGCCGCCGTCTCGAATGAGTTACAACGTCCTGTTGCTCAGCAGATTCGATTAACCCTTAGCGCCAAAACGGAGCCCGTTGCGGAGCAACCAGCAGAACCACAGCCAGAACCCGAACCCGAACCTGAGCCACAGCCTGAACCCGAGCCTGAGCCACAGCCTGAACCCGAGCCTGAGCCTGAGCCTGAGCCTGAGCCTGAGCCCGAGCCCGAGCCTGAACCTGAAGCTGAACCCGAGCCTGAACCTGAACCCGAACCCGAACCCGAGCCTGAACCTGAAGCTGAACCCGAGCCAACCGCGGAACAAGCCAATGTTATGCCGCTAAGCGACGCTCATCCGCAGCCGTTACCACAGCCTGCGGTGCCGCTGATGGCTAGTGAAGCCATCGAGTCGCTGGCGCTTATCCGCCAAAGCTACCTGTCTGCACTGATAGCGCATATTGAAAAATATAAGTTTTATCCGCAGGCGGCTCGTAAACGTGGCATGCAAGGAGAGCTCAGAGTGTCGTTTTTACTGCTCAACGAAACTCAGGTACAGGATCTGACCATTAACAGCGGGGCAAAACTGTTGCGTAAAGCCGCGGAGAAGGCACTGACCAATGCCTTTCCTCTACCGCCGATACCCGATCAACTGCAACGTCCCATAAAAGTCATTTTTGATATGAACTACTCATTAACAAATTAAATTTTAAAATCAACGTAAAGGCTTTTGTATGTATAAAAAAACACCTCTCGGTTTGGCCATAGCTGGGGTTGTGGCGCTGACGGCTACGCCGATCTATGCCGCGGAACCAGAACTGGCGGGTGAAATCACCGTCACCGGCACTCGGGAAGCGACGCTTAAATCTGAAACCTCCGGAACCGTCAGCACCACCTCGCAGCAGCAAATAGAAGAGATCAAACCGGCCCACCCCGGTGAAATCATGGGACGGATGCCCGGTGTTCATGTCAACGTTACCGGTGGCGAAGGCCACATGACCGCTATTCGTCAGCCTATCACCACCCAGGCACTGTATCTTTATCTTGAAGACGGTATTCCCAGTCGTTCTACCGGTTTTTTTAACCATAACGCGCTGTATGAAATCAACGTCCCTCAGGCGGCCGGAGTCGAAGTTTCAAAGGGTCCGGGAACCGCCCTGTTCGGCAGCGATGCGATCGGTGCGGTGGTGAACGTCTTGACGAAAGCACCGCCACAGGCAGGGGAGGTGGAGCTGGGCGTAGAAACAGGTGAACACGGCTGGCAGCGGCTGCTACTCAGCGGTGGCGATAGCGGGGATAGTGACGGCGTGCGTGCCGATCTGAACCTGACCAAAACCGACGGTTGGCGCAAGGATACCGCGTATGAGCGCCAGAGTGCGACGCTTAGATGGGATCGTTTTCTCGACAGTGGTGCGACGTTAAAAACGGTTATTTCCGGTTCCAATATCGATCAACAAACAGCCGGCTCCTCACGACTGTTGGAAGCGGATTATCTAAACAACCCAACCTTGAATTACACCCCTATCTCATACCGTGATGTGCAGGCGCTACGCCTGTCCAGTGCTTATGAACAGGAAGATGGCGACACCCTGCTCAGCCTGACCCCTTACGCCAGGCACAACTATATGGAGCTGCTGCCGAACTGGGCACTGAGCTATGACCCTACGGTGTATAAAACCAACAACGACTCGGTGGGAGTACTGCTGAAATACCGCAAGGACTACGCCCCCTACAATACCCGGCTGATTGTTGGTACCGATTTGGATTACAGCCCGGGCGGACGGCAAGAGCACCGTATCACGCCCACCAAGGTTGGCGGCATTTACACCAGCTATGTAAAAAACGAGCTGCTGTATGATTACGATGTCGACTACACCGGCATCTCTCCTTACGTGCATGTCGAGACCTCACCGGTGGAGAAGCTGCGCCTGAACGCTGGACTGCGTTATGACCATATGCAGTACGACTACGACAATAACCTCAGCGTGGTGACGACCGGTAAACATCGTCGCCCCGCTGATACGCGCGTAAATTTCGACCATCTGAGTCCCAAGCTAGGCGCTACGTATGGCTTCAGCCCAACGATGAGCGGCTTTGCATCTTATCGTCATGGCTTTCGGGTGCCTTCGGAAAGTCAGCTGTTCCGCCAGGGCCAGGCCACCAGCAGCGTAGATCTGAAAGCCATTAAAACAAATAGCTATGAACTGGGTATTCGGGGTAAAACCGCGCTGCAGATCAACTATGAAGCCTCGGTTTATTATATGAGTAAGGATGACGACATCCTCACCTACCGTGAAATTGACGGCTCTCGCACCACGATGAATGCCGGTGAAACCGTACACCGAGGTATCGAAATCGGTGCCGGAAAAGAGCTGACCGGCCAGCTGCGTCTCGACCTGTCTTATGCCTATGCCAAGCATACCTATGAGCAATGGCGCCCTGATAGCACCACCCACTACAGCGGTAATGAAATGGAATCAGCGCCCCGTGAAATAGCCAATACCAGGTTGAGCTATCGTCCCGTGATGCTCAATGGCGGCCGAGCAGAGCTGGAGTGGGTCCGTTTAGGCAGTTATTGGATGGATCAGGCCAATACCCATAAGTACAAGGGTCATGATCTGCTCAACCTACGGGTCAATTATCTGTTGCAGAACAGCCTGGAAGTCTACGGGCGGGTCACCAACCTGATGGATGAACGTTACGCCACTGCGGCCAGTTACTCTCCGGCAGGCTTTGGTCCGGAGAAATTCGAATTCGCACCAGGCGAGCCGCGGACGGCTTATATCGGCGTGAATTACCGTTTTAACTAGTTAAGTCAATAGTCGTCAGTCCTTGGGGACCCGGTCACGGATTAACCGCTACCGCCCCATAGGCTGACCGACTGCAACCGAGTTTGTGGAGCGATTATGAATAGATGGATGATAACGCGGCTATTCGGCATCTTGATCCTGGTGATGCAAGGGCAGGTTCTGGCGGCGGTACAGGGGCAGCACGGGCAACACAGCAGCACGGATTCAAGTTGTGCTGACCCCGCAGCAATGCCGAGCATTGATTGCGGTCTGGCACCCAGTGCGATATTCGATCAACGAGGCAGACTCTGGTTGGCCTGGGCTTATGGCGGTCATGTTTACGTGAATTATTCTGATGATCAGGGACAGACATATTCAACCCCAGTGGCCGTAAACCGGGTTCCTGAAGCGGTATCGGCGCGGGGTGAAAACCGGCCCAAGATCGTTATTGATGGGCACGGCGGTATTCATATTTCCTGGACCCTTGCCCTGCAACCCAAATATAGCGGTAATATCCGCTACAGCTATTCAGCGACTGACGGCAGCCACTTTAGTGAGCCGCTGACCGTTAATGATAATCATGAATTGATCGGTCATCGATTTGAAGCCTTGGCGGTCAGCGACGCGGGGCATGTCTATATGGCCTGGGTGGATAAACGGGATCGCCAAGCACATGAAAAACAGGGGGGGCAGTATAAGGGTGGCGCGCTCTATTACAGTCATAAAGCCCCCGGCCAGGATAGTTTTAGCCCTAACATAAAAATCGTAGATAACAGCTGTGAATGTTGTCGCCTGGCTATCGAGCTAGATACCGATGGCTTGCCGGTGGTGATGTGGAGACATATCTACGGCGACAATATCCGTGACCACGGATTGGTTCGCTTCACCAGCGCCAAGCAATTTTCCAAGCCGGTTCGCGTCAGTCATGACAATTGGCAAATTGATGCCTGTCCCCACCATGGCCCCGCGCTGTCAATTGATACCCTGGGGCGTTATCACAGCGCCTGGTTTAATGATGCTGATCAGCGACAGGGGTTGTTCTATGCCTACTCCTCGGATGAGGGAGCGAGCTTCTCCTCGCCGCTTAGTTTTGGTGCCTATGATCGTCAGGCCGCACATCCCGATGTACTTAGCATCGAGGACAAGGTCTACCTCAGCTGGAAAGAATTTGATGGGGAACGTACGCAAATATTGCTGATGCGATCAGACAACAACGGACGAGACTGGACTCTGCCCCGGGTGGTCGCCGTCACCACAGAGATGTCCGATTACCCTTTTTTGATCCCGCAGGCTGAGCAGGTCTTTATCAGCTGGCACACCAAGACAAAGGGCTATCAACTTATAGCGGTGGATGGAGCAGATCATCATGACCATTAAGCAGCCCCTGAGCTTTATTAGCACTCTGTTTTGCGGTCTGTTGTCTAGCCTGCTAGTCGCACTGCCCAGCTGGGCAGCATCCCCTAAACCTTTCCTAACAGACAGTTATCAGGGGATTATGACTGCTAATCAGCAGCAACCACTGCTCGTTGTTTTATGGTCATTGGACTGTCCTCCTTGCCGTGCAGAGATGCCCGAACTGGCTGAATTTTCAGCCAGTCATCCAGGGATAGGTCTGGTGCTCATCTCAGTGGACGGTGTTGAGGCTGCCGCTGAAACGGCAGCGGTGTTGGCAGAAAATGACCTGGAATCAGCCAGTAATTGGATATTTGCCGATCCCTATATCGAAAAGTTGCGCTTCCAAATCGACCCCAGTTGGCAAGGTGAATTACCTCGAAGTTATCTCTATGTGCCCGGTGAACAGCGGCACAGAATTCGCGGACGTATCGATTTTACGCGGCTGGAGGAGTATCTGTTGAACCTTAAACAATGAGGCAACGGCTTGCCTGGCTGTGGAGCGCTCACTCTTTATCGGCAGTGTCAAGACTCCGAGATCAGGACCCAGGGTTATGCGGCGATCCCCGCCGATACCGCGATCAACGACGGCGATATCGTCTCGTTAGGACCCTTCTGAATACATGGTTAGGGCTATCGCTGCGTCAGCGCCTGGAGTTCCTCCAGGCGATTGATGTTGGTAAAAGCCTTGGTCTGCCCCAAATAAAGGACGTCTGTGATCGAGTGCTGATTATACCAACGGAACACACTGTGCTGGTCGGCTGCCAAATAGGCACGCAGACTGTCTTTTAAACGGGTCGGCACTATAGCGTGCAGAGGCTGCTGACGCTCGCCATCATTCGCAAGGCTAATACCCTCAGGATTGTCGCGAAACGAGCTGTAAAGCCGCCGTGGAAGATCCTCAGGAATCATCGGGGTGTCGCAAGGCAGTACCAGCATCGCCTGGTAGCGAGCCACCTCCATCCCAGCCAGAATCCCAGCCAGCGGTCCGGGGAAGCCCAGCTGCTCATCGCTAACCAGCGTCTCACTGAACTGAAGATAACGATCCTGGTTGCGATTGCAGCTGATGATGATGTCATCACTATAGGGGCGCGCGACCTCGAGTGCGTGTCCGATAAAGGAGTTGTCGTTGAGCTCGACTAAGCCCTTGTCTCTGCCGCCCATGCGGGTTCCGCGACCCCCGGCCAGGATAAGAATGCTCAACGGTAATTTTTCGGTAATGTTCATGTTCGGTGCCTGTAACCCCAGTTTGTTGCTTGTCGACAGCAGCGCCCGCGGGTCACTGCTATTACGCTGATCCAGAATAACAGCCTAGGTTGTTGAGCGGTAGGATAAGCCAGATCTCGGCCGATTATGGAACCGCCGTATCTGACAGGAAGTTAGCCCCCGGTGAACATCGCGTTGCGCGTGTTTATTGAGCTCTGACCAAGGCTACGCAATAACAATCGTGGCGGCCTGGATTCTGCATTTTGGCTGTCACGCTACACGGTCATACCTCCAAATAATTCAAATTAATTTGAAAGCTCATTTCAAATCCATTAAATCCAACTAAATTATTTGTTTTCAGTATGTTATACCAAACCATCGCGCTACCTATAAAGTGGTAGTTTAGCGTTCCCCGCCCCGGGGTAGATGCTCTAGAGATATTGCGAACACGTCTTACGACCTGAGATGATCGCGGCTAGTGCAGCACTCCCACCGTGGAATTTTATCAAGGAGCTCCAAAATGGCATCATTTCGCAAAATGCAGCTCTCGGTGTTGATTATGAACACCTATGCATTTACCGCCTGTTTTGCAGTCTGGGTCATGTTTTCTATTATCGGTATTCCGATAAAAGAGCTGCTGTCGCTGTCTGAAACCCAATTTGGTTTGCTGGTCGCTACACCCATTCTAACCGGTGCGGTATTTCGTCTGCCCGCGGGCATGCTGACCGACAGGTTTGGCGGCCGCATCGTTTTCACATTTTTACTGGCTACCATTGTGCTGCCCCTGTGGTTGATCGGTGAAGCCACCGAGTATTGGCAGTTTCTGGTACTCGGCCTGTTTGTCGGCATCGCCGGCGCCTCCTTCTCCGTCGGTATCAGCTACACCGCCAAATGGTTCGATAAGGATAAGCAGGGACTGGCGATGGGCATCTTCGGTGCCGGTAATGCCGGAGCCGCAATCACTAAATTTGTAGCCCCGTCCCTGGTGGTCGCTTATGGCTGGGCCTTCGTACCCAAAGTCTATGCGGTGTTCATGGCGGTCACCGTTATCCTGTATTGGATGTTCACCTATTCAGATCCTGCCCATAAAGTGTCATCCAGCGTCACCATCAAAGAGCAACTCTCGGTCCTGAAGGACCGTAACGTCTGGCGCTACTGCCAATACTACTCCATCGTCTTCGGTGGTTTTGTGGCGCTATCCCTGTGGATGACCAAGTACTACATCAACGAATACGGTTTTGACATTCAGCAGGCTGCATTGCTGGCCTCCATCTTCGTGCTGCCCTCCGGCATCATCCGCGCACTGGGCGGCTGGTTCTCCGACAAGTATGGCGCCTACAAGGTGACCTGGTGGGTGATGTGGGTCTGCTGGGTCTGCCTGTTCTTGCTCTCTTACCCTCAGACCATTTTCACCGTACAGACCGCCGACGGTGGCAGCAGTACCTTCGAACTTGGCCTTAACGTTTGGGTGTTCACCGCCCTGCTATTTATTGTCGGTATCGCTTGGGGATTCGGTAAAGCCTCAGTCTTTAAATTTTTGTCTGACGAGTACCCAGAAAACCTGGGGGTGGTCTCGGGTGTTGTCGGTCTAGCCGGCGGCCTTGGCGGTTTTCTGCTGCCGATCTTGTTCGGCATTATTATCGACACCTTCCACGTCAACTCCTCGATTTTTATGATTCTCTACGGCATCACCTGCGTCTCTCTAGTGTGGATGCACTGGTCTTTTGCTAACGAGAACAACGTCCAGAAAAGCAAGTTTAAAGAAAACCTGTCCGCAGAGTTGGTATAGCGCCATCGCTGCTCTTGATGTTTGTACGTTTAACCCAAAAGCTTTTTGGTAACGGATCGACCGAAATCTTTGTTTGAAGTTTAGTTTTACCTTTCTGTTTATTTGGAGGCAATAATAAATGTCAGATATAAAAAACTGGGATGTCGAAGATCCCAAGTTTTGGGAGAGCGAAGGAAAGAAGGTTGCTAACCGCAATCTCTGGATTTCGATCCCAAGCTTACTCTGTGGCTTCGCGATATGGCTGTACTGGGGCATCATCACCATCCAGATGCTGAACCTGGGTTTTCCCTTCGCCAAACCCGAACTCTTTACCCTAATGGCCATCGCCGGTCTTACCGGTGCTACGCTGCGAATACCGAGTAGCTTCTTTATTCGTCTGGCCGGTGGACGCAACACGATCGTGTTCACCACCGCCCTGCTGATGATTCCAGCCATCGGCGCGGGTATTGCGCTGCAGGATAAAAACACACCGTTGTGGGTGTTTCAGATTCTGGCGCTGCTGTCCGGATTTGGCGGTGGTAACTTTGCCTCCTCAATGTCCAATATCAGCTTTTTCTTCCCCAAGAAGCAGCAGGGCCTGGCGCTGGGTTTGAATGCGGGGCTGGGTAACTTCGGTGTGACCACCATGCAGATTTTGGTTCCACTGGTCATGACGTTCGGCATCTTCGGCGGTGAGCCGATGGAGCTGGTCACCACCTCCGGTACCCTGATCGGCAAGATCCCCGCCGGTTCCGATGCCTGGATTCACAACGCCGGTTACGTCTGGTTGTTGATTCTGATCCCACTGGCTGTGGTGGGCTGGTTCGGCATGAACAACATCAAAGCTGATCACGTAACGCCAGAGTTGCCCTCACCCGTAGCGTCATTCTCGATGATCAGCGGCATGCTCGCCATCGGTTTCCTGACGGCGATTTTCGGTCTGTGGCTGATGCTGCCTGAAAAGGTGGGTGGCTCCGGCTTTGGCGTCAGTAAGTGGATCGTACTGCCGATCGTTATCGCCCTGACCGTATACCTGTTGAAGCTCCTGCCCGGTCAGATCAAGCAGAACCTTAACCGTCAGTATAAGATCTTCGGCAACACCCATACCTGGGTAATGAGTGTAATCTACACCATGACCTTCGGTTCCTTTATCGGTTTCTCGGCAGCCTTCGGTCTTTCAATCAAGGTCATCTTTGGCTACCAGCACCTGTTGGTCGACGGTGTCATGAACCACAACATGAGCAACGCCAATGGTCCCAGCGCCCTGATGTACGCCTGGATGGGCCCCTTCATCGGCGCCCTGATTCGTCCTGTCGGTGGCTGGATTGCCGACAAGCTTGGTGGTGCTAAAGTCACCCAATACTGTGCCGTGATAATGATCGCCAGCGCCCTGGGTGTCGCGTACTACATGAAGCTGGCCTATGCCTCAGCCACTCCCGAAGAGTACTTCGTACCCTTCCTGATTCTGTTCTTGGTGCTGTTCGCAGCAACAGGCATCGGCAACGGCTCCACCTTCCGCACCATCTCCATGGTGTTCAACAAGGAGCAGGCCGGCCCAGTTCTAGGTTGGACCTCTGCGGTGGCCGCTTACGGTGCGTTCATCATTCCCCAGGTGCTGGGTGAGCAGATCAACTTAACGACCCCTGAGAACGCACTGTACGGCTTCGCCGTGTTCTATGTTCTCTGCATCCTGATTAACTGGTGGTACTATCTGCGTCCCGGTGCAGAGTTCAAAAATCCGTAATGTTCCATCTCTGAAAGGATTCATCAATACGCGCTTGTTGATGATCCCTACGATCAGTCACCTGAAAGAGCGTTTTTCAGGTGACACCTTAGTCAATGGTTAATCCCATAACTATGACTAGAAATCATGCGCTGAGGGGTATGGCCCCAACAACTCAATCAATTTGGAGTTAAGGCAATGAGCCATTTTTTAGATCGCTTACAGTTCTTTAAGAAAAAACAGAGCGAGTTTGCAGACGGTCACGGTGAAGTGACCAATGAAAACCGCGCCTGGGAAGATAGCTACCGTTCACGCTGGCAGCACGATAAGATCGTGCGCTCCACCCACGGAGTGAACTGCACCGGCTCCTGCAGCTGGAAAGTTTACGTTAAAAACGGCCTGATCACCTGGGAAACCCAGCAGACCGACTACCCCCGCACCCGCCCCGATCTACCGAACCATGAACCTCGTGGCTGTCAGCGCGGTGCCAGTTACTCCTGGTACACCTACAGCGCCAACCGTCTGAAGTACCCAAAAGTCCGTAAGCCGCTGCTGAAGTTGTGGCGCGATGCCCGTCGCAGCCTGTCTCCGGTTGATGCCTGGACCTCAATCGTTGAAGACCCCGTTAAAGCAGATGCCTATAAGACTAAGCGCGGCATGGGCGGTTTCATTCGCTCCACCTGGACCGAAGTCAACGAGATGATCGCCGCTGCGAACGTCTATACCGCCAAGACTTACGGTCCTGACCGTATCATCGGTTTCTCGCCGATTCCTGCGATGTCCATGGTTTCCTACGCAGCCGGCTCTCGCTATCTGTCGTTGATCGGCGGCGTGTGCATCAGCTTCTACGACTGGTACTGTGACCTGCCTCCCTCATCACCCATGGTCTGGGGAGAGCAAACCGACGTTCCTGAATCCGCGGACTGGTACAACTCCAATTACATCATCGCTTGGGGCTCCAACGTTCCTCAGACACGTACCCCCGATGCACACTTCTTTACCGAAGTACGGTATAAGGGCACTAAAACTGTCTCCATCACGCCGGATTACGCCGAAGTCTCCAAACTGACCGACATCTGGTTGAATCCCAAACAGGGTACTGATGCTGCGCTGGCCATGGCTTTCGGCCACGTTATCCTGCGCGAGTTCCACCTGGACAACCCTAGCGAATATTTCACCGAATATGCGCGTCAAACCTCCGACATGCCGATGCTGGTGTTGCTCGAAGAGCATAAAGACGGCGTTCTGAAATCCACTCGCTTCCTCCGCGCTGCAGACCTTGACGGCAACCTCGGCCAGGAAAACAACCCTGACTGGAAAACTATCGCTTATGACGAGATCAGTGGCGAACTGGTAGCTCCTAACGGCTCAGTGGGTTTCCGTTGGGGTGAAGACGGCAAGTGGAACCTAGAGCAACGCGAAGGTCTGAAGGGCGCAGAAACCAAACTGCAACTGTCCATGATCGATGGCGAAAAGAACGCGGTTCCAGTGGGTTTCCCCTACTTTGGTGGCCAAGAACACGCCTATTTTACCGCCAACAACCAAGAAGATATTCAGGTTCGCAACGTACCGGCCCGTACCATTAAGCTGGCAAACGGCACTGAAGCAAAAGTCACCACTGTTTACGACCTGATGATGGCTAACTATGGCCTCGATCGTGGCCTGGGCGGCGGTAACGTCGCCACTAGCTTCGACGATGACATCGCCTACACACCCGCCTGGCAAGAAAAGATCACTGGGGTTAGCCGCGACAAGGTCATTCAAGTTGCCCGCGAATTTGCGGACACTGCGCACAAGACCCGTGGTCGCTCCATGATCATCGTGGGTGCCGCCATGAACCACTGGTATCACATGGACATGAACTACCGTGGCCTGATCAACATGCTGATGATGTGTGGCTGTATCGGTCAGTCCGGCGGCGGTTGGGCTCACTACGTAGGCCAGGAAAAACTGCGCCCACAAACCGGCTGGCAGCCGCTGGCATTCGGTCTGGACTGGAGCCGTCCACCGCGCCACATGAATGGCACCTCATTCTTCTATGCGCACACCAGCCAGTGGCGCCATGAGAAGTTGAACGCTAAAGAGATCTTGTCACCGCTGGCCGATGCCGATGCGTTCCCAGAGCACATGATCGATTGGAACGTGCGCGCCGAGCGCATGGGTTGGTTGCCGTCTGCTCCGCAGATCAACAAAAACCCGCTAGAAGTGTCTAAGGACGCTAAAAAAGCGGGCATGGATCCCAAAGACTACCTGGTGCAAGAACTCAAGAGTGGCAACATCAAGTTCGCTTGTGAGAATCCGGATAGCCCCGAAAACTTCCCGCGCAACATGTTTATCTGGCGCTCCAACATTCTCGGATCCTCCGGTAAAGGCCACGAGTACTTCCTGAAGTATTTCCTGGGCACCAAGAACGGGGTTATGAACGACGACAACACCATCGATGAAATACGTCCAAAAGAGGTAGAGTGGGTAGAAGATGCTCCTACCGGTAAGTTGGACCTGGTGGTGACCATGGACTTCCGCATGTCCTCTACCTGTATGTTCTCGGACATCGTGCTACCGACGGCCACCTGGTACGAAAAGAATGACCTCAACACCTCCGATATGCACCCTTTCATCCACCCACTGACCCAAGCGGTTGATCCTGCGTGGGAAGCGCGCAGTGACTGGGATATCTACAAAGGTATCGCTAAGGCGTTCTCCGAAGTAGCCGTGGGCGTACTGGGTGTTGAACAGGATATCGTCACCGTGCCGCTGCTGCATGATACTGCCAGCGAACTGGGTCAGGCCTATGATGTTAAAGACTGGAAAAAGGGCGAATGCGAACTGATTCCAGGCAAGACTGCGCCGAACATAGTCGTGGTTGAGCGTGACTACCCCAACACCTACAAGAAGTTTACCTCCGTCGGTCCGCTGCTGGAGAAACTGGGTAACGGCGGCAAGGGTATCAACTGGAACACCGTAGAGGATGTCCAGCTACTGGGTGACCTGAACCACCGCGTCACCGATGAAGGCATCAGCGAAGGCCGTCCGAATCTGGATTCCGCCATCGATGCGGCGGAAATGATCCTCACCCTGGCCCCTGAAACCAACGGTGGCGTTGCGGTCAAGGCTTGGGAGGCACTCGGCAAATTCACCGGTCGTGATCACACTCACCTGGCCAAGCCCAAGAAGGAAGAGAAGATTCGTTTCCGTGATGTCGTGGCGCAGCCCCGTAAGATCATCTCGTCACCGACCTGGTCGGGCCTTGAAGACGAGCATGTGAGCTACAACGCCGGCTATACCAACGTCCATGAGATGATCCCTTGGAGAACCATCACCGGTCGTCAACAGTTCTATCAGGATCACCTGTGGATGCAGGCTTTCGGCGAGCAGCTTTGCAGCTACCGTCCACCGATCGATACTAAGACCGTCAGTCCGATCATGAATAAGAAGCCCAACGGCAATCCAGAGATCGCACTGAACTGGATCACCCCTCACCAGAAATGGGGTATCCACAGCACCTATAGCGACAACCTGATCATGCAGACACTGTCTCGTGGTGGACCCATCATCTGGATGTCAGAAATAGACGCCAAGAAAGTAAATCTGGAAGATAACGATTGGGTTGAAGTATTCAACATCAACGGTGCAATCGCCTGCCGGGTCGTGGTTAGTCAGCGTGTCAACGAAGGCATGACCATGATGTACCATGCCCAAGAACGTATCGTTAACATTCCGGGAGCCGAAACTACCGGAACCCGTGGCGGCATGCACAACTCCGTGACCCGTGTGGTCACTAAACCTACCCATATGATCGGTGGTTATGCACAGCAGTCTTACGGTTTCAACTACTACGGCACCGTCGGTTGCAACCGAGATGAATTTGTTGTGGTTCGCAAAATGAACAAAATTGACTGGCTCGATGGCGAAGATGACCAGATCCCTCAGCCATTGCCCACTGAAGTGTAAGGAGCCAGAATTATGAAAATTCGTTCTCAAATCGGCATGGTACTGAACCTTGACAAGTGTATTGGTTGTCATACCTGTTCCGTTACCTGCAAGAATGTCTGGACCTCACGGGAAGGCATGGAATACGCCTGGTTCAACAACGTTGAATCCAAGCCTGGTATCGGTTATCCGAAGCAGTGGGAAAATCAGGACGTTTGGAATGGTGGCTGGAAGCGGCTAGCTGACGGCAATATCGAGCTGAAGATCGGTGGCAAGTTCCGGGTTTTGTCGAACATTTTCGCCAACCCGGACCTACCCCAGATCGACGACTACTACGAGCCGTTCGACTTCGATTATCAACATCTGCACACCGCACCGCTGGGCGATCATATGCCTACCGCGCGTCCGCGCTCGCTGATTAGCGGCAAGCGTATGCAGAAGATCGAGTGGGGCCCCAACTGGGAAGAGATTCTCGGTACCGAGTTCGCCAAGCGCAGTAAGGACAAGAACTTCGACAACATCCAGAAAGAGATGTATGGCGAATTCGAAAACACCTTCATGATGTACCTGCCGCGTCTGTGTGAGCACTGCCTGAATCCGGCCTGTGTCGCCTCCTGTCCTTCAGGTGCGATCTACAAGCGTGAAGAAGATGGCATCGTACTGATCGATCAGGACAAGTGTCGTGGTTGGCGGATGTGTGTTTCCGCTTGCCCCTACAAGAAGATCTACTACAACTGGAAGTCCGGTAAGTCCGAGAAATGTATCTTCTGCTATCCCCGTATCGAAGCGGGTATGCCGACCGTATGTTCCGAGACCTGTGTCGGTCGTATCCGTTATCTAGGCGTTCTGCTGTATGATGCCGACCGCATCAAAGAGGTAGCCAGCACCCCTTCAGAAACTGATCTCTATGAGAAGCAGTTAGAAGTATTTATGGACCCCTTCGATCCCAAGGTTATCGAGCAGGCCCGTAAAGACGGCGTACCGGATTCGGTCATCACTGCTGCCCAGCAATCACCCGTCTACAAGATGGCGATGGATTGGAAAGTAGCGCTGCCGCTGCACCCGGAATACCGCACCCTGCCGATGGTATGGTACATCCCACCTTTGAGCCCAATTCAGTCCGCAGCAGAAGCGGGACATGTCGGCATGAACGGCATCATTCCTGACGTCGACTCCTTACGGATTCCAGTCAAATACCTGGCTAACCTGCTGACCGCCGGTGACGAAAAACCTGTCACCCTGGCCCTGAAGCGGATGTTGGCGATGCGTGCCTTCAAACGTTCCGAGCAGGTCGATAAGGTCGAAGATCTGGAAGTGCTGAAAGATGTGGGTCTGACCAAAAAGCAAGTTCAGGAGATGTATCGCTACATGGCGATCGCCGACTATGAAGATCGTTATGTGATACCTACCGCACACCGCGAAGATGCCATGCACGAAGCGTTCGATGAACGTGGCGGCTGTGGCTTCAGCTTCGGTAACGGTTGCTCCACAGGAACCAGCGATCTCAACCTGTTTGGCGGCAAAAAGACCAACCGCAGGGATATTATCGATACTGTGCAGATCTGGGATTAGCCATGAATATTCTTAAAGTTATATCAGTACTGATGAACTACCCCTCGCAAGAGCTGCAGCAGTTTGCTACAGAGCTTTGCGAGGAAGTTCGCGCGGCAAAGGAGAGTCCTCCTGCAGTACGCGAACAGATGGTCGTACTGGTGGACTCCGTCTGCCGTCGCGATCTGATGGAAGTTCAGGAAGAGTACGGGGTTCTGTTTGACCGGGGTCGTTCAGTGTCGCTGCTGATGTTTGAGCATGTTCACGGCGAAAGCCGTGATCGTGGCCAGGCGATGGTAGACCTGATGTCCAACTACGAACGCAATGGCTATGACATTGCGGTTCGTGAACTACCCGACTATATCCCGCTGTTTCTGGAGTTTCTGGCTCAACGCCCGGATATCGAGGCGCGCCAGGGCTTGGCGGACGTGGGTCACATCTTCGGAGTGATCAGCGCCCGCTTGCAGGAGCGCAACAGCCTGTATTCGGTGTTGTTTGATGCGTTGCTGATCATCAGTGGTGCTGAAGTGGATATCGATCGCCTGAAAGCACAAGCCGCCGTTGAGGAGCGCGACGATACGCTGGAAGCGATGGATAAGGTCTGGGAGGAGGAGCAGGTAACATTCATGGCGAATCAAGAGCCAGAGGCCGCCTGCCGCCCACAAACCTACCAAACGCCCAAAAACAACGATCAGGCGGTCCCAATCACGTGGGTGTCTGAAACGAGAAGCGCTCAGAACCACTAATAAAAAGTGTGGAGATTATTATGTCTTACTCAAATATGCTGTTATTCGGGATCTATCCCTACGTTGCGATCATAGTGTTGCTGCTTGGAAGCCTAATCCGTTTCGATCGGGAGCAATACACCTGGCGCTCGGGCTCCAGTCAGCTGCTGCGCAACGACCTGCGTCTTGCTAGCAACTGTTTTCACGTCGGTATCATCTTCGTGCTGATGGGACACTTTGTGGGATTGCTGACACCCGCGTCGATCTACCATCACTTCATTTCAACAGGCGCTAAGCAACTGTTGGCAATGATTTCCGGTGGTCTCTTCGGCCTGCTGTGTTTGTACGGTCTGGTCATGCTGCTGAAACGGCGGATGACGGATCCACGGATCCGTGCCACCAGCTCCATGTCTGATATCGCTATCCTCTGGTTGCTGTTGATTCAACTGCTGCTAGGTCTGGCGACTATCTTTGCATCAGCCGGTCACATGGACGGTTCTGTTATGGTACTGCTGGGCACTTGGGCGCAGAGTATCGTGACCTTCCAGATCACTGACGCAGCCGTTGCTATGGAACCTGTAGGTCTTATCTACAAACTGCACGTATTCTTCGGCATGACCCTGTTGCTGGTTTTCCCCTTCACCCGTCTGGTTCACGTCATCAGTGCACCGGTCTGGTATCTGGGTCGTAGCTATCAGCTAGTCCGCCAGAAGACGCACCGTTAATAGCTAAGCGGACGTAAATAGTTAGCTAACAGGCGCAGCCTGCTATCAAGCAGGCCACGCCTTCAATGATGACCTCCGGCTCGGAGGTCATTCATTTGAGTGGTCGAGAAATAGAGGTCGCTCATCCATCACGCTCAGAATGCTCCAATTTTTTGCTCAAAAACCCAATAAAACCTGTTCCAATAGGATCTAATCGACCAACTCCAAGTTACCAGCCCGCGTAATTTGTTATAATTATCAGGTCTTATTCGAACAGTCGTTATTGAAGTACCACCCCGATCTAGAGGTCGAATTATGTCTTGTTCCAGTATTCCCAAAGCCCCCGAGGCACCCAAATTTGATGTTCCGGCGATCAAGGTCAATGGGATTTCGATCAGCGAAGAAGCGATCGCCAGAGAGGTCGCAAACCACCCGGCTGATAATCTTCAGCTGGCTATTCATCAAGCTGCCGAAGCTCTGGTCATTCGTGAACTGCTGTTACAGAAAGCCAAAGTCGAAGGGCTTTTGGGTATTGCAGCCAACGATGGAGTGGATGAAGACTTTGATGAAGAGGCTGTGATCAGTCAATTGCTGGATCAGCAGATCGACACCCCCAAAGCGGGAGAAGCCGAATGCAGAGCTTATTTCGACGCCAATCGCGACAAATTCAACAGCCCGGTACTGATCGAAGCCAGTCATATTTTGTTGGCCGCAGCTCCAGACGATCAACAACAACGCGATGAGCAGAAAGCTCTGGCAGAACAGCTGTTGAACGTTTTGAAGACCCAACCCGAAGAATTTGCCACCTTGGCACGACAGCATTCCGCCTGTCCCTCAAAGGATGTCGGCGGCAGTCTCGGACAGCTGACAAAAGGCAGCACCGTACCGGAATTTGAGCAGGTGATGTTTGTGGCAGATGAAGGTTTGTATACCAAGCCCATCAGCTCCCCCTTTGGCTACCATGTGCTGCGAGTCGATCACCGGGTGGAAGGTGAACCACTGCCCTTCAACGCCGTGGAAGACAAAATCCTCCATTACCTGGATCACCAGGTATACCGCCGTGCCATCAGCCAATACATCAGCATTCTTGCTGGTGAAGCGGAGATCGAGGGGATCGATATCCAGGGTACCGATTCGCCATTGGTTCAATAATAGATTTGGCATGTCATGACAGATAAGCAGCTCGAGATAAGCACCAGCACCGTCAGTAGCGCCCCGCTACCACTGATCTATGCTTGCTCGGGTTGTTCCAATATCGCCCAGTTGGCAAATCAGGTGGCGATCGAACTCTACCGTGAAGAAAAAGCGGAGATGTCTTGTATTGCCGGCGTTGGCGGCGGTGTCGCCAGCCTGATCAGCATAGCAAAATCGGGCCGCCCAATCATTGCCCTGGACGGTTGCCCGCTGCATTGTGTGAAGGGCTGCTTGTATCAGCATGACATCACTGCCGATTATCATTACACCCTGACGGAGTATGGGATCAAAAAGCGTCCAAAACTGAATTTTGATACTGCGGATGTGCTCCGCATCAAAGCGATGCTAATGTCCGATATCAATAATTCACCGTTGCCCAAGACCGACAGCCGTTAACCAGTGATTAACAGCCCCCAAAGACACTATAGAAAGATTATAGAAAAACCTAAAAGACCGTAGTAATAGCAGTATTAATCAGCTGAGACAGCCTCTATGAGCATCAATATTTCGAATTACGACAAGTTGCTGGAAGCCGCAGCAGAGCAGCCGGAACCACAGCGAATTCTGCTGGTATTTGCCAAAGCAGAACTCCCCAAGGATGCGGATGAGGGCGAGATCGAAGGTTTCAACCAGGGTCACGGCGGAGCTCTGGCGCCAGTGATCTGCGTCGATAAAGCCCTGGATGAATTGAGCACATTTGCCAACCTGGTAGAAGAATCCAAACAGACTGGACAGGAGTGGGATCTAGTCTTTGCCGCCTGTCAATCTGGACGCGGAGGTATGATGCCCACTACCGAAGAGGCCCAACAGCCGATGGCGATGATGGTGGAGGCGATACGCCAAGGCGGTGTTTCGCGCTTCCTAGCTTTTGACCGCGAAGGCAATACCCTGCTCATCGATACCCCAAAATAACTTTCGGACAACAGACCTTCTTTTATTTCAGGCCTTCTTTATGAACCTCCTTCTTTTAAAATAAGAGGGCCTGAATCCAGCCATATCGCTCAGGAGCTGCTGGATCCTCTACAGGGGTAGTCTCTATTCCTTAATTTGCTCAATCAACCCACTGAGTTAACATGTTGTTCCGCTGCGTCACCGCCGCACTGTTGCTCTCTACAGTACCGCTCTCTACAACTCACTACAGCTAACTCTCAACAGTCTTCGTATTGATCACTTTACAGCTCTCGGGTTAACCCCTATACCTATTACTGATTGAACCGTTATCTCTGATAAAGCTGTCGGAATCATGGTCCGCCTGATGGCAGGAGGTAGCAGGAATATTCTTTAGGAGGCTTTATGAATACTCAAATTTCTGGATACATAAAACGGTTATTGACGGCCGAGGGATCACAGAATCCTCATTGCGATATGACCAGTTCCTCTGTACACCCAATGCATGTGCCTATACCCACCGATCTGCACCATCAACTCAAGGCGCTGGCTGCAGCCTATCATCGAGATGCAAACTGTATCGCTGGCGACCTGCTGACCATCGTCTTGACAGAGGCCCTGTCGACATTGCCGGAGGAGGTCAGAAACCAACTCGATAAAGCACGAAAGGAGTACGAGCGCGATCAGTCGACCAAGCTGATGGAATCTGTTTCCTATGATGCTGGCGGTACTTAACAAGCCTGAACCCTGACTACCCACCGGGACTCTCGACAATACTATCCCGTAAAAACCATCGTTCTGATGGTTTTTTTATGCTTTTTTACGCCACGCTTATCGTCGGGGGGCGATAATGACAGTAGCACCTTGATGAGAGCGCAGATCAACAATAAAACAATGATCCAAGCCCCAAGGCAGGCCGTTAACGCGTAGCTTATTTAGGATCAACCGCAAGCTGCATTCTGCTAAATGGGGCCATTTTAGAACTCCGTGATAAAATGCCACAGTGGCAATCTTACTTAAGCTAACGCCATTGCTGCAAACCAAATTGGGTCCAGATTCCCCAGGGGATCTGCTGTAAGCTTTTGAATTAATTTTAATTACTCGGAGGTACTAGCGTGCAAAGTGACAACGGCGGATTGACTAAACACCGGTCGATCGTCTTTCGAGCCGGTTTGATTCTGCTGGGTGTCGGCATGCTGGTGTTTTTCAGCTGGCTGGCGTCGGTGATCGTCACCGAAAGCACGGACGGCGATGCCTCCACTATCAACCTTGCAGGCTCCCTGCGTATGCAGGTGTTTCGAATCGCCACGGTGTTGACCGCATCGTCCCCCGTTGACCTTATAAAACTGGAAAATGAAACAAAGACATTTAAAACAAAATTAAACAGTCATCAGCTACAGCAATACATTCGCATCGCCGGTAGTCATCATCCGCTATTACCCGCCTACCGAAAAGTAACGGATTTGTGGACCCAGAAAATGGAGCCGTTACTGGATCCTGCCGATTTGCAGCTGGAGAGCAATCGCCAGGCATTTCTGGTGCTGGTGGATGACTTCGTCAATGATGTTGATCAGCTGGTATCGCTGATTCAACAGAAGGCGGAGGCGAAAATCTCGCTGTTACGAACGGTGGGAGGGATCAGTATGTTCGGCGTAGTGATGGTAATGGTCATCGCTATGTACGGTCTGCGAATGACGATCGTTACACCATTGAATGATCTGGTGCTAGCGGCAGAAAAAATTCGCCGTGGCGACCTGTCGACCCGGGTCACTTATCAGGGTGATGATGAGCTAGGGCTGCTGGGAGAGTCCTTCAATCTAATGACCGGTGAGTTGTCCAAGCTCTACGAAGATCTGGAACAGCGTGTTGCCAGCAAGACCCTAAAGCTGACGCAGGCCAACAATGCTCTAGCGCTAGTCTACGATATTACTCAGCGTCTGAATTACGACCAGTACCCGGAAAACCAATTCACAAAAATCCTCGCGCAACTTGAAAGCGCCACCACGCTAACCGATATCCAACTCTGTGTTGAAAAACCGAGTCTGGGCAACGTGCTGCTAATCAGCACTGCAGGGCAGTCCAACCTATATAGCAGGCCTTACTCCCTGCCACTGTGTGATAATTGTGATGCCTGCGAAAACAAGCCGGGGGGCGATGTTGAAAATACATTTCATCTTTTCCCTATTCGCGATAACGAAAAACACTTCGGTACACTGCAGGCCAAAACCCAGGGTACCATTGAAAAGTGGGAGCAACAGCTGATGGAGACCGTGGCAGACTCATTCGCCACTCGCCTGCGACTGAGTAAACACACTGAGCAGCAGCGTCGCATCGTGTTAATGGAGGAGCGTGCAGTGATCGCTCGGGAGCTGCACGACTCCCTGGCCCAGGCGCTTTCGTATCTGAAAATCCAGGTGACTCGGTTTAAAACGTTACAACGCAACCAGGCACCGGTGGAAAAAACCGATGCCGTGCTCAATGAACTGAGCAATGGTCTAAATTCTGCCTACCGCCAGTTGCGTGAACTACTAACTACCTTCCGTTTGACCACCGACGGTTCTGGTCTTGAGCCGACGCTAAATAGCACTGTGGAGGAGTTTAACCGCAAGGGGGCGTTCCTGGTGACGCTAGAATACGCCTTGTCGCAATGGGCACTGAGCCCGAATGAGGAGGTGAATGTGATTCAAATTGTACGCGAAGCGCTATCCAATGCTCTGCATCATTCTCAGGCCGACAGGGTAACAATTTCGGTGTTTAACCACGCCCAGGATACAGTTCAGGTCCAGGTACGTGATAATGGCATTGGCATTCCAGACACCCCTAAAAAAACCGCCCACTACGGTCTGACAATCATGCAGGATCGGGCCGATAGTCTGAAAGGCCGGCTCAACGTCCATCGCGTACAACCCTCAGGAACCTGCGTCGAGTTGGAGTTCACCCCACTGGCCTGTAACGAGTTGCATGAGCTACAGGGTTAAGCCACTAGGAGACTGACCGAGAACAGTGATCGTCACCAAAGAGGGTATAGAGGAATCATAATGCAAGAGACCAAGATCGTTATTGTTGATGACCATCCGTTGATGCGCCAGGGCATCATTCAGCTATTGGCTCTGGAACCCAGCTTCAAGGTGGTGGGCGAAGCCAGTAACGGCCAAGATGCGCTCACTACGGTGCTGGAGCAATCGCCTGATGTGGTATTGATGGATCTCAATATGAAGGGCATGGACGGCATCCAGAGCCTAAAGTTGCTACGGGAGAACGATGTCGACGCCAAGATCATCATGTTCACCGTATCTAATGAGAGTGAGGACGTGGTCAACGCTTTACGTAACGGTGCCGATGGCTATCTGCTCAAGGATATGGAACCGGAAGATCTGCTGGAACGAATACACAGCGCAATCTCTGGGCAGCTGGTACTGAGCCCCGAGTTGATGCACATTCTGGCACTGCAGCTACGCAGCGATCCCAAAGTACCGAAATCATCGGAAATCGGCAGCCTCACCAAGCGCGAAAAGGAGATTCTCAAACAGATTTCCGTCGGCAGCAGCAACAAGCAGATCGGTCGCAAGTTTGAGATTACCGAGGGTACGGTGAAAGTGCATGTTAAAAATCTGTTAAAAAAGATGAACCTAAAGTCGCGGGTAGAAGCCGCCGTGTGGGCGGTGGAGAATAAGCTCAACTAAAGGTCGTTACTGCCTGTAGCAGTAGCAAGGTGCTATTTTGTCGAGTAGGGTCTTGCATGAGGCCGACAACACCGAGTTACCAGACCTTGCCTGCCGATCAAACGTCCGCAGAGCACTCTTAAAGGTAATTGTGCTGGAAGTCTTTGCGTGAAGGGCTGCACAGCACCGATTCACGACTCGCAGAACGACCAGCATAGCACTGCGATGACAGAACTAACACAGCGCTAAACAACGGCCCCGGGGTTATGTGGCACCAGGCAGGTCGCTTCAGTGCTGGGTATAACCGTCTTCGTGCATCAGCTCTTTGGCTTTGGCGATATCCAGCAATTCTATCGGGGATGCTAGATAATAAGGCAGGGTAACAGGTGCATCACTTAAGCGGATCAATTTGCCATCGCTGAGACGCTCAAAAACCGATTCCAGGGTCTTTTCCAGCTCCTGAGGTGCCTTTCCAGAATAGTGGCCGGTCAAATACTCAATCAGTTCTTGAATACTGTGGGCGCCGTCCGCCAAGGAGACAACGATGCCCAACCAATCATCCAGAGGTGAGGTCTCCTCAGGATTATCAATATTGGCGAGCGCCACCTTATTATTTTTTCGGGTGATAATGGCTGTACGGTAGAAGTATTGAGTCTTATTCAAAATGACGTTTCCTTAAATTCGGTTACCGCGTCAAATATACCATTATCAAAAGCGACGAGATATGCCCCGATGGAGGTAGCCTCATTCTGGCCAGCGACGCTCTTGCCAAGCAGTCGGGCTGACGCCTTCGTCTTTCGGAAAGCCGGACTCCAGAACGCAAAAATCCCTGACTGTTTCCAGTCAGGGATATGCGTAATAGGCGCTTGGCGATGTCCTACTCTCACATGGGGAGACCCCACACTACCATCGGCGCTAAATCGTTTCACTGCTGAGTTCGGAATGGTATCAGGTGGTTCCAATTCGCTATGGTCGCCAAGCAAAAAAGTCGTGGATCTGTTGGTTTCGATTGAAGCGCTATCTTGAACTGTTCGTTGTGTCGATCAAACTCTATCTGGTTATGTCTATATCTTTGTTTAGCTTGTTCTATTGCGTCATTAACACCGCTTTGGTGTTATATGGTCAAGCCGCACGAGCAATTAGTATTGGTTAGCTCAACGCCTCACAGCGCTTACACACCCAACCTATCAACGTCCTGGTCTTGAACGGCTCTTTAGAGGGCTCGAGGCCCTGGTGAAACCTTATCTTGAAGGA
>JBFGZQ010000015.1:0-79032 GCA_041586735.1 Motiliproteus sp. | reverse complement strand
GTGCCGAACGAGTGGCCGTAGCCGAAGGTGCGATACTGCAGCACATCGTGCTCGAGGAAGATCTCATTGAGTTCGGCGGCGATATCGCAGCAACGCGCGCCGGGTTGAATCAGCTCCAGACCACGACGATGCACCTTGCAGTTGATCTCCCACAGTTCTAGATGACGGTCGGAGACATGCTCGCTGAACAGGGTGCGCTCCAGCGCGGTATAGTAACCGGCGATCATCGGGAAGGTGTTCAGGCTGAGAATATCGCCCGCCTCGACCTTGCGCGAGGTCACCGGGTTATGAGCACCGTCGGTGTTGATCCCCGACTGGAACCAGACCCAGGTATCCATCAGCTCGCCATGCGGAAAGGTCGCTGCAATTTCACGCACCATCGCCTGGGTACCGGCCAGGGCGATCTCGTACTCGGGTACCCCGACAGCGATCGCATCACGGATCGCCGCACCACCGATATCCGCAACCCGGGCACCGTGCTTGATGATCTCGATCTCTTCGGCAGACTTGATCATCCGCATCTTCATGGTCGGTACGCCGATATCGACAAACGCCGCGGTCGGCAGGATCGCTTTCATCTTATCCAGGTTCTGCAGCGGCATATGGTCGAACTCGACCCCCACCTTACCGCCATCCTTGATCAGCTGCTTGACCGCGTAAAAGAAATTATCCTTCTGCCAGTCGGTGTAAACGACGTTGTCGCCCAACTGATTGCGACGGTAAGGCTGGCCACCGTCGATATTGGCGCTGATGGTAGTGAAATCATCCTGAGTCACCACCAAGCCGTAATCCCGGCCGAAGCGGCAGTAGACGAAATCGCTGTAGTAGTTGATGTTGTGATAGGAGGTAAAGAGCACCGCTTGCAGGCCGTTTTCGGCCATATAGTGGCGTAACTTCACCAGCCGTGAACGCATCTCTTGCTGTGAGAACGTGGGGGCGACTTTGTCGCCATTGGGGATCAATAGTGTTTGCGGCATCTGCATGCTTGAATTCCTATTATTGTTATCTTTATACGAAGCTATTTTGTAAACCCAGCTTAGCCCTCACGGGACTTAATCAGCGTATGGAACAGGTTTATACACACAAAACCTGTATTCACTAATCAGCTATAACCGATCCTAACGCGCACTCAGGCATAATAGAAATCAATAGTAATTATGGGAACATTTGCGATGCAAATATCATATTTATCCGTATGGATGAAATTTTAGGTATCGAGCCCCGCTCAAGTGAGAGGATCAAGCGGCCAAGGCTTTTTTGCCCCAGGGGTAGCCCAGTAGGTTACTGATAGGACTGAAGGCCGGCACCGAGCGGTAACGCAGCGGATTACGCAGCACGATCGTCAGGCGCCATGGTCACCCATAGAGTGCCAGGCGATAGCCCGCTGCGAGCTGACTGGGAAGGTCGATTAGATCAGCAGAGGAGCTCGTTGATCTCATAGTCGTACTATCCGGTAGTGATGATTCTAGGGCGCCTGAGTGGCGTTCATATAGACATCGGCACCCTGGCATAAAAACTCATAGCCTGATGTTTTTTAATACCGAAGAGCAAAAGATCACATCCGGAGCCTCACTTTTTACGGTAGAGTTTCGTGCGCTCCGAGGCGTTTTGTAGATGCCGAGCCGCAGCGTCTGCTGCTGCATCAGGATCCCCGTCGTCAATCGCATGAAAGATGGCCTGATGTTCTTCCTGCACTGCATCCGTCATGTCCGATAAATTGATCCGGGTGTTGCTGCGGGTCTTCCGGATCACATTGCGCACACCGTATTCCAGATGTTGGGACAGAGAAATAAAATGTGGATTGTGCGTCGCGGCCACAATAGCGCGATGAAAGGCGAAATCCTCCTCATCGCCCAGTTTGTCACTGGCAATCGCGTACTCCATGCCCAGAAGTTCACGCCGAATGTGTTTCAAGTCGGCTTGGCTGCGGTGAATCGCCGCACTGCGCGTGGCTGCGACCTCAATGGCCAGCAACAGCTCCATGATCTGCGCTAGAGCTTCCGTTTCATCGATGTCGACGTCAGGAAGACGGAATGCTCGAACGGTGTGGTTGTCGGTGACAAAAACGCCCGAACCGGCCCGCGCCCGAACCAGACCGTAGGACTTCAGATGCGACAAGGCTTCGCGGACGACTGGGCGTGAGACGCTATAGTGCGCGCTCAGTTCCCGCTCGCTGGGCAGGCGGCCCCCTTCGCCGAATTCACCCGAATTAATACGCTGTACGAGATCCGATGCAATCTCATCAGGGAGATCCTTTACTATCACTCCTCTCCTCTCCTATTTAGTTGTCGATCATCGCGGGTTGATAACCCACCTACATCAGATGAAGCTGTCATTAATCACCTCTTTCGAGAGCAACGGGACTTACCGGATAGGGTTCCTATATTAGCGAGTGCTCATCCTGAAACTCAAGACTTATCCTAATAACAAGGAATTAAACTAGAGCACGGACTAGCTCCTTCCCCCTGAAAAAGAAGAAAGCTGGGATAAGGGGTGGCGGCGAAGCCGCTTAAATAGCGGTGCTGCCCAGTAAAAGCAGCAAGTCCACCAAGGTATCGAAAAATCCGAGCCTAGTATCCTCAAATATGGAGCGCTCGGTCATAGGCATCCGGCACCGCTGTCAAAGCCGGCCAGTCAGGTCGAACAGATGAAGCAGGCGCTATAGTCAGGTCATCATCCAACCGCCGGCTACATCAACCACTTGCCCAGTCACAAAGTCGCTATCACTGGAGGTCAGGAAACAGGCCACCCGTGCCACCTCGTCCGGTGTACCCAGACGTCTGAGCGCAGTATTGCTGATCGCATCCTGATTAATCTCATCCGCCACGGATTTTACCAATGGGGTTTCAATGCGCCCCGGTGCCAACGCATTGACCCGTACCCCATAGGGTCCCAGTTCACCCGCCACATGCCGTGTAAATCCGATTAGCGCCGCTTTAGTAGCACTGTAGTGGCTAGCAACCAAGGGCAGATATGCCTTACCAGCCACAGATGACATATTGACAATACGCCCGAAACGACGCTCCACCATGCCCGGTGACAGCAGGCGGGTCAGATTAAAGACCCCGTTAAGGTTGATACCCACCACCTTCTGCCATTCGTCCGGTTCCATCTGCCAGATGGGCGCAGCTACTCCATTGTGCTTGGGTGACACCCCCGCGTTATTAATCAGCGTGTCGATCGGACCTAGCGCAGCCTCTAGCGCCTGACAGGCCTTAGCGCACTGTTTGTAATCGGCCACGTCTGCTTGGGCCCAAGCAGTGCGGTATCCCCTCGCATTCAACGCATCTGAGTTTTCCCGCACGCTATCGGCATTGACATCCAGCAGAGCCACTGAGGCGCCTTCCCTGCAGTAACGGTCGGTTATCGCAGCACCAATTCCGCTTGCTGCTCCCGTAATCAACACCACACGCTCACTATGCCGACCTTCACTCATGCATTGACCTCCAACATGACCTTGCCAAAAAATGTTTACTGCTCAGCATTACATCCAACCTGAGTAACTGCGATTACCAGCATGATACAGAACGCCACCCTAGATCTGCGTCCTCTATCTTCCATCTGAGTCGGCGAACAGCGACATGAAGACGCGAGCCCTCATGTCGAGCAAGTCCACCAAGGCATCGAAAAATCCGAGCCCAGCATCCTCAAATATGGAGCGCTCGATCATAGGCATCCAGCACCGACTCGTGCATCATCTCGCTCAGTGTCGGGTGTGGAAAAACAGTCTCGATAAGCTCTGCATCGGTCGTCTCCAGGGTGCGACCGATAACATATCCTTGGATCAACTCCGTCACCTCGGAGCCGACCATGTGGGCGCCCAGCAGCTCACCGGTCTTGGCGTCGAAGATCGTCTTGACCAAGCCCTCTGGCTCGCCTAATGCAATCGCCTTGCCATTGCCGATGAACGGGAAGCGGCCTACCTTGATCTCGTAGCCTGCTTCTCTAGCCTTGGCCTCCGTGAAACCAACCGAAGCGACCTGCGGATAGCAATAGGTGCAACCGGCGATCGTGTTCGGTTTGATCGGATGGACATGCTGGCCCGCGATTAGCTCGGAGACCATCACGCCCTCGTGGCTGGCCTTGTGTGCAAGCCACGGGGCGCCGGCAACATCGCCAATCGCGTAGAGCCCCTCGACCCCAGTCCGGCAGTACGCGTCCACCACCACGTGGCTACGGTCGATCTTAACGCCCAGTGCCTCAAGCCCGAGCCCTTCGACATTGCCGACGATTCCGACCGCAGAGATCACGGTATCGAATTCCTCGGTAGTGGTGTTTTTGCCATCCTCAAATTGCGCGACGACCTGGTCACCGCTTCGATCAAGCTTCGTTACCCTGGTCTTCTCGAGGATCTTCATCCCCTGCTTCACGAACTGCTTCTTGGCGAAGTTAGAGATCTCGGCATCCTCGACTGGCAGAACACGGTCCATCACCTCGACCACAGTGGTATTGGCACCAAGCGTGTTGAAGAAGCTGGCAAACTCGATTCCGATCGCGCCAGAACCGATGACGAGAAGCTTCTTCGGCATCCGCTTCGGTATTAGCGCGTCCTTGTAGGTCCAGACGACATCGCCGTCGGGCTCCATCCCCTCCAGCACCCGTGCACGCGCGCCGGTAGCCAGCACGATCGCCTTCGCCATCAGTTCCTCGGTACCCTTGGCGGTCTTAACCGCTACGACACCCTGCTTCGGCAGTGTCGCCTCACCCGTAACGACGCTAACCTTGTGCTTCTTCATCAGATGACCAATGCCGCCCGATAGCTGTTTCGCGATCGCGCGCGATCGCGCCACCACCGCATCGAGGTCATACCCTATGCCCTCGGCTTTCAGGCCAAACTCCTTGGCACGGCGCATCAGGTGGAAGATCTCAGCCGAGCGCAGCAGCGCCTTGGTCGGTATGCAACCCCAGTTCAGGCAGATCCCGCCGAGGTGCTCGCGCTCCACAATGGCCACCTTCAACCCCAGCTGCGCCCCCCGGATCGCTGCCACGTAGCCACCCGGCCCGGCACCGATCACAATCATATCGAAATTTCTTTCTGACACGCTTCCCCTCCAGTAATAACAAGCCCGTATGAATTAAGCGATTCCGCCCAGGCAAACGTATTTAAGCTCGAGAAATTCCTCTATCCCGTGGCTGGATCCTTCACGGCCGAGGCCCGACAGCTTGACCCCCCCGAACGGAGCCTCGGCGGTCGAGATCAGGCCGGTGTTCACCCCGACCATGCCGTACTCCAGCGCCTCGGACACGCGGAACACCCGCGTCAGGTCTCGCGCATAGAAATAGGACGCCAGCCCGAACTCGGTGTCATTCGCCTGAGCGATCACCTCTGCCTCATCGCTGAACCGGAACAGCGGCGCGACGGGACCAAAAGTTTCCTCCCTCGCAACGGCCATTTCCGGTGTAACTTCAGTCAGGACGGTCGCTTCGTAGAAGGTGCCACCAAGCGCGTGACGCTTGCCGCCGAGCGCGAGCTTCGCGCCCTTAGACAGTGCGTCAGCGACGTGCTCCTCCACCTTTGCGAGCGCTCCTGCGTCGATCAGAGGGCCAAGGTTCGTACCGTTTTCCAAGCCATCGCCAGTTTTCAATTGCGCCACAGCCCGAGTCAACTTCTTGGCGAAGGCGTCATAGACACCGTCCTGCACATAGATCCGGTTCGCGCAGACGCAGGTCTGGCCGTTGTTGCGAAACTTGGCTATCAGCGCACCTTCCACCGCCGCATCCAAGTCGGCATCGTCGAACACGATAAAGGGGGCATTGCCGCCCAGCTCCAACCCTAGCTTCTTGATTGTTTTCGCGCTTTGGGTATAGAGCTCGACGCCGATCTCGGTCGAGCCGGTAAAGGTCAACTTGCGCACGACAGAGTTGCTCGTCATCTCGGCACCGATCTCGGCCGCGGAACCGGTCACGACGCTGAACAGCCCCGCCGGTAGCCCGGCGCGCTCGGCCAGAACCGCCAGCGCGAGCGCCGAAAACGGCGTCTGGGAGGCTGGTTTGAGCACCATCGCGCAACCCGCCGCGAAGGCCGGCCCTGCCTTGCGGGTGATCATCGCATTCGGGAAGTTCCACGGTGTGATCGCCGCTACCACGCCAATCGGCTGCTTCATTACCAACAGGCGTTTATCACGCTGGTGTCCCGGGATGGTTTCGCCGTTGACACGGCGGGCTTCCTCGGAGAACCATTCGATGAACGAGGCGCCATAGCCGATCTCGCCCACCGCTTCGGACAGGGGTTTGCCCTGCTCGGCGGTCAGGATGCGGCCCAGATCCTGCTTGTGAGCCATCATCAGTTCGAACCAGCGGCGCAGAATGTCCGCGCGCTCCTTGGCCGTGCGGGCGGCCCACTCCTTCTGCGCCAGTGCCGCGACGGCGATGGCACGGGCGGTTTCCTGCTGACCAAGGCGTGGCACATGACCGATCACCTCACCGGTCGAGGGATTCGTGACAGCAATACCCTGCCCGTTCGCCTCGATCCATTCACCACCAATCAGCGCCGCCTCGCGTAGCAGCCTCGGATCCTCAAGTTGCATCATCCGCCTCCATATTATTTTTTGTCAGAAAAGTGAATATTTCGGAAAGTTGCCCTTCCAGCATGGCGCGTCCCGGATGGACGGTCAGGCCCCGAGCCTGTGCCGCCATCAGCAGAGAGGTGTATTCCGGTTGCATGATTACCTCCGCGACAGTTGCCCCCGCCGCTATCCGCTCAACCGGCAACGGTAATGGGTCATCGGCTTTCAGGCCAAGCGACGTGCCATTGATGACCAGGTCATGCTCTGCGACATCACCCCCGCACACCACATCCAGTGCCGGGTACTGCTCAGCCAGCCGCGCGGCCAGCGCCTTCAGCTTGTCGAGCGAGCGGTTGGCGAGCGTCAGCCGCGCCGGTCCCTTTGCCGCAATGGCCAGGGCAATGGCGCTTGCCGCACCGCCCGCGCCGACCAGATAGACACGTCGCCCGGCAACCTCGTGACCCGCGGCTTCCAGGCCAGCAACGAACCCGACCCCATCCAGCAGATCGCCGGTCAGGGTGCCGTCCGGCTCCCGCCGGATGCTGTTCACCGCATTCGCCGCTCGGGCCCGCATCGTCAGTCGGTCGCACAGGGCGGCTATTTCCACCTTGTGCGGCACGGTCACGACCAGACCGCCGAAGTTTTCAATTCCCCGCAATCCAGCGACAAAGGCAGCCAGGTGCTCTGGCCTTACGTCGCAGGGCACCATCACCGCATCGACACCCTCGCGCTCGAACAGCGCATTCATCGCCTGCGGCGTCCGCACATGGCGTACCGGGTGGGCCACGATCGCAAACAGCCGCGTGCCTCCACTAATCACAGTAGCAGCGACATCGGATTCTCGATGCCCTCCTTAAATGCCGCCAACACTTGCGCCCCGAGCGCACCGTCGACCGAACGATGGTCGACCGACAGCGTCACGCTAAACACATCGGCCAGCACGATCTGCTCGCCTCGTACGACAGGGCGCTTCTCGCCCGCACCAACCGCCAAGATACAACTTTGTGGCGGGTTGATAATCGCCGAGAAACTCTTGACGCCATACATCCCGAGATTCGAGATCGAGAAGCCCCCGCCCTGATACTCCTCGGGTTTCAACCGGCCCTCGCGTGCGCGGGCCGCTAGCGCTTTCATTTCGTCCGACAGTGTACCTAGGCTCATGCGGTCGGCGCCGCGGATGATCGGCGTCAACAACCCACCATCTGTCGCCACCGCGACGGAAATGTCCACGTCCGCCAACTGCAGGATTTCGTCGCCGTTCCAGACTACGTTTGCCTCCGGCACCTTACGCAACGCGCAGGCCGCTGCCTTGATAACAAAATCGTTGACCGAAATCTTCCCAGCCTTATCACGGCCTGCATTGATCTCAGCGCGCAGAGCAAGCAGCGCGTCCAGCTCGCAATCGGCCGACAGGTAGAAGTGCGGCACAGTTTGCTTCGCTTCGGCCAGCCGGCGGGCGATGACTCGACGCATGTTCGACAGCGGTTTCACCTCGTAGGGGCCGATGCCGGCGGGTACGCCAACAGCCTGCTGCGCAGGCGCCTGCACAGCAGGCGTTACGGCGGGTACCGCATCCTGTGCGGCAAGCAAGCGCTCGACATCGATCTTGACGATTCGCCCCCTTGGCCCGCTGCCCTCGCAGCCCTCGAGATCGATCCCCGCTAGGGCGGCTATCCGGCGCGCTAGCGGCGATGCGCCATGCTTTCGCTCGCCCTCGGCCTCCGGTTGAAGCGCCGCTGTGGCGGCCGCGACCTCGACCGGCGCACGAGCGGAACCCGCCTCGGGTACGGGTTCCCCCTCCGCGACCAGCACCGCGATGACCTGTCCGACGTCGACGCGCTTGCCCTCCTCGATATTCAACCGCCCTACAATCCCATCGGCCTCGGCCTCAAACTCCATCATCGCCTTGTCGGTTTCGATCTCGGCCAGCACCTGCCCCAGACTCACCTTCTCGCCCGTTTTGACCCGCCATTTCGCGATAACCGCGTCTTCCATCCCCGCTGACAACGACGGCAGGATTATTTCAGTAGCCATTCTTCAACCCCCTGTTCATTCTGACAACGGCAGGCCCTGGCCCGCCATAACTTCGCAGATACCCGCCGCCACGTCCTGCGGACGTGTACAGGCGGCCGCTTCCAGCACCTTGGAGATCGACGGCGATGCCTCGCCTCCAGTCACGCGCAGAATCGGCTGATCCAGATAATCGAATACGCGCCGTTGTAACTCGTCCGCCAGCATCCCGCCATATGAGGTACCCAGCGCCCCCTGCTCGACGATCAGAACGTTGTTAGTCTTTCGTACCGACGCCTCGATCGTCTCCCAGTCCAGCCCCGCCCGGTCGAGCGAACGCAGGTCGATGATCTCGGCATCGACACCCAGCCTCTCGACCTCCTGACGAGACTTTTCGACCATCGCCAGGTAGGTCAGGATGGTGATCTGCGATCCCGGGCGCACCACCTTCGCCTTGCCCAGGGGAATACAATAATCCAGGTCCTCAGCCGGGGCGGGACCCTTAGCGTTGTAGAGGTCGACGTGCTCGATCACCAGAACTGGATCGTTGCAGCGCAACGCCGAATTCATTAGACCGATGTAGTCATAAGGTGTCGAAGGGGCAACGATGCGCCAGCCTGGGGAGGTCGCGAAGATCCCCGCCGGATCCATCGAGTGCTGTGAGCCGTAACCCGTACCCATCGCCACCTTGGTGCGCAGCACCAGCGGCATAGGGCTTTCGCCGCCGAACATGTGGCGGAACTTGCCGATCTGGTTGAACACCTGGTCCGCCGCAACCCACATGAAATCGGGATACATAAACTCGATCACTGGTCGCACGCGGCCATCCGCCGCCATGCCCGCTGCAAGGCCGGTAAAGGCATTTTCAGCAATCGGCGTACCCAGGCAGCGGTCCGGGTATTTCTGCGACAGGCCACGGGTGGCGCCGTTGGTACCCCCTTTCAGCCGATGTACATCCTCGCCCAGCACCACCAGACTCTCGTCCGTGGCCATGCGATGCTCCATCACGTCAGCCACCTTGTCGATGAACTTGGCATTCTCCTCTAGGGGGCCGCTGAAGTCGGCAAGCTCAACATAGCGGGCGCCAGCCATTTCCGACAGGTCGCCCCGCAAGCCATAGTCGCGGAAGCTCTCCTCCGGCCACAGCGAGGGAATGATACGTTTCTTGCCATCAACCGTCTCGAGCAGTTCGTCAGCAACCACGTTCATCAGCGTCTGACAGCACTCACGTAAGGCCTCAACCGCATCGGTGCTGATGATCTGTCGCTTGATCAGCAGCGCCGCCATCGATGCAATCGGGTCACGTCCCCGCCATTCGGCTTCTTCTTCCTTCGTCCGATAACCGAAAGCGGAACCGGGCAGTGCGCCATTCTGGTGGAAATAACGATAGACATCGGCTTCGATAATCGTCGGCCCTTCTCCGGCGCGCATGATCTTGTTAGCCTCTTGCGACGCTAGATAGACCGCCAGAGCATCCATCCCGTCGACCTTGAAGGATGGAATACCAAACGCCAGCCCACGCGCTGACAGCCGTGCTTCCGCAGTGACTTCCTCGACATGAGTGGAAACGGCATAGCGGTTGTTTTCGATAAAGAAACAGATCGGCAGTTTCCAGGCCGCTGCAAGGTTCATGGTCTCGAGAACCGAGCCGATATTCGTCGCACCGTCGCCGAAGTAGGTATACACAACGTCACCCGTACCGGCTTTCTTGTGCGCCCACGCAGCCCCCGCCGCCATCGGCACTCCGCCACCGACAATGGCATTGGTGCCGAGATTACCGCTCTCGGCCCAGCGCAGGTGCATCGATCCACCACGCCCGTTGCAAAAGCCCTGCGCGAGCCCCAGGATTTCGGCGAGCGCCCTCTTAGAAAGGCTGCGAACGGTGTCTTCTAAGGGTTTTTCCGGGTCGATGCCGGCAGGCACGATGTAGGCCAGCGCCTTGGCTAAAAATTGGTGGTGCGCCCGGTGCGCACCGTTGATCTGATCGGAGGAACGCATCGAGAGCGCAGAGCCTACGGCACCGCCCTCTTGGCCAATGGCCGAATGCGCGGGCCCGTGCACAAGTCCCTGCGCGGCCAGCTCCAATACTTTTTCCTCGAAGGCACGGATCAGGCTCATCTGCGCCAGCATGGTCCTCCCGGTCTTCGGGTCCAGCGCGGTGTAATCGGCCTCGGTGGCACGAATTTCGCGCCAAGAGGCCAGTGGGGTTAAATCAGAATAAGCAGGCATTTCAGTGCTCCAGAATATTAGGGTCAGGCGGAGAGAAAGCCGCCATCGACGGGCAAAACGGTACCCGTGATGAAGCTGGCCATTTCGGAGGCCAGAAAGATCACAGGGTCGACCACTTCGCGCGTTTCGCCGATGCGCTTCATCGGCACGCGGTTCAGGAACCAGTCGGCCCCCTCGGGGCGATTCAACTGTGCAAGTGCCATCTCGGACATGATAATGCCGGGGGCAACGGCGTTGACACGCACGCCATGCGACGCCAGATCGCGTGCCATCACCTGGGTCAGCGACCGCACCGCCCCTTTGGATACGACATAGCCAGCCGTCGAACCGCCGGCGACGAAACTTGCGACCGAGCACAGATGCACGACGCAGCCCTTGCGGGCGATTAGCGCCCCAACCAACGCCTGCGAGACATTGAACGTGCCACCAAGATTGACGTCCACAATACGGTCGAACACCTCAGTCACTGCCGGATCGTCAAACGACGCACGTCCCGCGACCCCAGCATTGTTCACAAGCACATCAAGCCCGCCGTCTTTCTCCATAATCCGCCTGGCCAGCGCCAGCGTTGCGGCCCGGTCAGTCACGTCTAGGACTTCAGATCGTACGTTCAGGCCGTCACCCCGCAGCGCCGCGATACTCTTCTCCAGCGAGTCCGCATTCAGATCGGTCAGGATAACCTCGGCCCCCGCCTCAGCCATTCCACGCGCAATCGCTGCGCCAACCCCTTGCCCGGCCCCCGTTACAAGAGCCAACTTTCCATCAAGTAATCCAGCCATTACTATCTCCTTTACGGGCCATTACTGTCCCAATGTTATTGTTATTGGTCTCGGTCGATCAGACCATGTAGATTCCGCCATTCACCTGAATGGTCTCGCCAGTAATGAAGCTCGCGGCGTCGGAACAGAGAAAAGCAATGACCGAGGCGATCTCGGATGGCTTGCCGAACCGCCCAAGCGGCGTCTGCGCAATGCTCGCATCGCCGCGCGTGTTCAGTAGTTCCCGTGTCATCGGTGTTTCAATTACGCCCGGCGCAACGGCGTTGACCCGCGTATTGGGCGCCAGCTCTCGCGCCAGCGCCTTGGTTAGTGAAACCAGCGCCCCCTTGGTGGCGCCGTAATGGGCGTTGCTGAACGCCCCCCGAAAGGCGGCGAGCGAGGTCAGGTTGACGATACTTGACCCCGCCGTCAGATGCGGAGCCGCGCGACGCAGCAGATAAAAAACACCGTCGAGGTTGATAGACAGGGTGCGCCGCCACTGCTCATCGGTCATCTCGGTAAAAGGCTCGGCCAGATATATGCCCGCCGACGGCACGACATGATCGATACTGCCGAATTCCGCGACGGCCCGATCCACCACTGCCTGCGCAGAGTCTGGGTCGCCAGCGTCCATCGCCAGGCAGATCTTACGCCCCGGGCCATCGAGTTCCGCCGCAAACGCCTGCATCGATGCCAAATCGCGGTCTGCCAGTACCATATTCGCTCCGGCCCTGTCGAAGATCAGCGCTACCTCGCGCCCGATGCCGCCATTCGCCCCGCTCAGGAGCAGCGTCTCGCCATTGAAGTCAAACATCATGTCATTTTCTCGCTCTATCATTGCGGTAAGCCGACACATCGGCATAGGAGACGATCTCGAGGAGGTGGCCCTCGGGGTCGCGCAGGAAGGACAGGAATACACCGGGGCGAACCTCGGTCACGGGCGCAACATTCAGCAGCGTCCCCCCTGCCGCGCGCACCCGCTCGACCACCGTGGCGATATCATCAACGATGAAGGTCAGGTAGGTGACGCCCTGGTGCGACAAGATCATGTCACCGGTATCGGTGCGTGGCGCGGGCGGCACGTCGGGTGCCAACAGCTTGATCCGCTCGCCGGTCTGGGTCTGAAAACGGACAACAGTGTAGCCCTCGGCACACATCGCGGCCTCTGTGGCCTTGGGTCCTGGCACATAAATTTCGGACACAAATTGTAATTCCAGCGCGGTTTCGTAGAATGCGCGCATCCTGGCCAGGTCGGTGACGGTAAGGCCTACTTCCATAGGTGCTGTCATTTGCATGTTATTCCTCCCGAATGGCTCAGACGGCCAGCCATTCTTCCATAATGGTGTGGTTGGCGATCAGCTCGTCGGGCGTGCCCTCGAATACGATCCGCCCGTGCCCCATCACCGCTACTCGATGTGATACCTTCAACGCAATAACCAGCTTCTGTTCGACCAGCACGACCGACACACCTTTGCGATTGATATCCGTGATCATTTCACCCACTGCCTGCACAATCATCGGCGCCAGGCCTTCAGTCGGCTCGTCTATCAGCATGACCAGCGGGTTGCCCAGCAGGCTGCGACACATCGTCAGCATCTGTTGTTCTCCGCCCGATAGGCTGCCGGCACGCGTGTTGCGGCGTTCCTTCAGCCGGGGAAAATAGTCGAACATCTGCTCGGCCGTCCATTGCGTCGCGCCGGGAACGCCCTGTTGCACTCCCATCGCCAGATTCTCGTCGACCGTGAGGTTGAGAAAGGCTTCCCGCTCTTCCGGGACGTAGCCGATCCCCGCGCGGCATATCGTAAAGGGTCGCTGACCGGCCAAGTTGTGTCCGTTCAACAAGACCTCCCCCTTGCTCGGCGTCACTAGGCCCATCACGGCCTTCATAGTCGTCGAGCGCCCCGAGCCGTTGCGGCCCAGAAGGCTGACGATCTCGCCTTGGCGCAGATCGAAGTTCACACCCTGCAATATATGACTCTTGCCGTAGTGGGCATGCAGGTCACGCAGCACCATAATGTCGTGCTTTACCATCGTCATGCCTCCTCGCCCAGATAGGCTTCTTTGACACGGGTACTTTCGCGGATCTCTTGCGGGGTGCCTGTGGCGATAACCTCGCCATAGACCAGCACCGTGATCCGGTCGGCTAGCGTGAAGATCACGTCCATATCGTGTTCCACGATCATCAGCGTGCGCCCCTGGGTTATTTCACGAATCAGCCCAGTGGTATAGTCGGTCTCCTCGTGCGACATGCCGGCCATCGGCTCGTCCAGCAAGATCACCTTCGGGTCTGAGGCAAGCGTCATCCCAATTTCAAGAGAGCGCTGATCCGAATAGGGAAGATCGCCGGCGACAGCATTCGCCTTAGCCGTCAGGCGGATCTTCTGCAGCAGGTCGTTCGCCTCTTCGTTCACCTGCCGCAATTGCGAGACGCGCCGCCAGAAGTTGAACTGCAAACCATACCGGCGCATTACTGCGAGGCGCAGGTTCTCGAACACACTGAGTCCAGCGAAGATATTGGTGATCTGGAACGAACGCGCGATACCGCGCTGGTTGACCGAGGCCGGGGCCATCCCACCGACTTCCCTTCCGTCCAGACGGATACTGCCCGAAGACGGTTTGTAGTGTCCGGAGATCAGATGGAACAGCGTTGACTTCCCAGCACCGTTCGGGCCTATCAGGGCGTGACGCTCACCTTCACGAAGTGCAAGATTAACGTCGTGCGTTACCTGCACCTCACCGAAGGACTTATTCAGCTGTTCAAGGACAAGGATATCGCGACTCATGTCCGGGCCTCCTGCTGGCTCGCCTCTCGGCGGTTGATGTAAATAATCAGGCCCAGCCCCACTGCAATCAGCACCAGCGGAAGCCCCCAGGTACCGAGGGCGAACGGCGCCCAGTCAAACCCGGCAAAACTGATGCTTGGCCAGCCATCCGCCATCTGCGCGGCCTTGTAATCAGCACTGAAGAAACGCTGGATCAGCTCGACTGCCAGCACGAAGCCAGCCGCCGCGACTAACACTCCCGCGAACCGCCAAAGCAGCAGCATCCGACTCAACGCCCCCGCCTGCCCGCGGTAATGGGCCAGGACCTCGCCCACAATTCCACGCGGCAGATACATCATCACTAGAATGAAGATGACTCCCTGATACAACAACCAGCTACGGGTCAAGTCCGAGGTAATATGACCGAAGAAGGTCATCGTCGCCGCCCCGATGGCCGGACCGAAGAACACCTTAGCCCCGCCGATGAACGTATTCAGCAGCACCACGGTCGAGACGTGCACTTCTAGGAACACATAGTTCGCCGCTTCGATGTGGATCGCCTGCAAAGCACCTGCGACGCCGGTAAAAGCTGCCGAAATGGCGAAAACCAGAGTAGCCAGAATATGGGTGTTGTATCCGAGGAACCGCAGGCGGTTAGTATTCTCGCGCAGTCCTAGAACCAAACGTCCGAAGGGGGTAAAAGTCAGCCCCCACAATAGCGCGATGCACAAGACCGTCCAAAAAAGAACCAGGTAGTAGACCTCCGTGGTCGACCCGAACTCGAAGCCCCAGGCCGGCATCCGGAATGAGGAAATTCCCGCTTCACCACCGAAGAACCCCTTCAGGTGTGGTGCCAGCGAGTGCAACAGCTCGGCCAGTGCCAAGGTGATCATCGCGAAATACGTACCAGTACGTTTGGTCGAGAAATAGCCCGCACCAAGCCCCACAACTAACCCGATCAGAGCCCCCACCAGCGGTAGCAGGGGCGTCGACAGGAGCCCCTCCCCGCCAAAGGCATTCATCGCGTGGACGGTAGCAAAGGCCCCCACCCCAAAATAGGCCGCATGACCGAAGGACAGCATCCCGGCCTGTCCGCACAGCAGCGCGAACGCCGTAGCGAACAGCGCCGCAATCAGCATTTGTACTGAGGCATTCAGCATCGACTCGGCAACCAGCGCAGGAAGCGCCACCAGTAGAACCAGAACGATGGCGACAATGAGTAGTTTTTTCATTATCAGATCACTCCTTCTCGCCCATCAACCCCGATGGGCGAGTCAGCAGAATTAACAACATCAGGAAGAACGGCAACGTAGCGGCGAGACTGGAGAGTTGCAGCGTCATCACACCGCCCACCTCGCGCGCCCAATCACCCAGACCGAAGCTGTCGAGCAGGTCAGCCAGCGATGCGTTCACGCTAACGGCCAGCGATGTCACCACCCCGATCAGAAGCGAGGCGAGCATCGCCCCTTCCATTGAACCGAGCCCGCCGATGACGACCACGACGAAAACCACAATGCCTAACTCCAGCGCCATGTTCGGGTTGGTGGTGTAGAAGGCTCCAGCGATCGCCCCGGCCAACCCGGCCAAGAAGGCCCCCATACCGAAGATGCTCATGAAGACGACCGGCACGTTGTGGCCAAGTGCTTCGACCATGCGCGGGCGATGAATCGCCGCGCGCACGACGATGCCGACCCGTGTTCTCGTCAGCAGCAGATACAGCACGATAAACATCACCAGCGCGACACCGCCCATGAGCAGTCGATAGAAGGGATATTCCATCCCGCCCAGGGAAAAAACCGAAAAGTTCAGACTGGACGGAACCCGGTAGTCAACCGGGAAATTGCCGTAAAGTATCTTGATCACCTCGGCGATCACCACCGCAAGCCCGAAGGTCACCAGCAACTCATGCGCATGGCCGAAGGCATGAACCCGCCTCAGGATGAAGCGCTCGACGAATGCGCCGAGCGCTGCCACCAGTAGCGGCGCAATCACGATCGCCAGCCAAAAGCCGGTCAACGGCTGTAGCGTATAGGCCAGATAGGCCCCGACCATGTAAAAGGATGCGTGTGCAAAATTCAGCACACCCATCATACCGAAGATCAGCGTCAGGCCGGCCGAGACCATGAATAACAGCAGCCCGTAAATAACGCCGTTCAGTAGGGAAAAAATAATCTGCTCCATATTTGATCACCCTTTGATTGGAAGCGGATCAGCACCTGGGCACAGGTTCACGCAACCCCGGTAGATACCGAGGTTGCGTCAGCAGTGCCAGACAGGTTCAAAAATTGCGGGGGCGCCCCGGAGTTATCCCGGACGCTTCATCTGGCAGGAGGCCTGGACCAAATCCTTCGAGTCGTCAGCGCCATAGGCCTTGAGAGGCTTGAAACCGTACTCGGATCCGTCGACCTTGAAAGCAGCGTCTTTCGATACTTGCTGAACGATCATCGGCAGCTCGGCCTGGTGATCCTCGGCGCGTATCGACATTTCGCCAGCCGGCGTCTGGATGCTGGTGGCTTCGATCGCCAGGATAATGTCCTTGGCGGTCACATCGCCCTTGCCCGCGTCAAGACTCTTCAGAGCGGCCCCAAATAGCTGCATGCCAAAGATCGCGGTCGGCTCGACATAGGAGGGATAGTGGCCGGTCACGGCCTTGTAATCCTCAGCTAGCTCAGAGGATGCAGGATTGAACTCCGGGTTGAACACGCCCGCAACCATATGCCCCTCGGCCACCGCCCCCGCATTACCGACATTGCCAGGCTGATCCAGGAAAGCGGTCCCGAAGCGAACATTTAACTGAGCATCCGCCACTGCCTTCATCAGCAACAGCAGGTCGTTCGACCAGTTCCCCGTCAACACCGTACCGGCGCCGGACTTATTGATCTGGGCGACATAGGGCGAGAAGTCCTGAATCTTGTTCACATCATGCAACGTTTCGCCAACAACGGTATAACCAACAGCTGCCGCATTTCCCTTGACGATATTCTGAACGTCAACGCCCCAAGAATAGTTTTGGTTGATCGAATAGACCTTGTCGTCCAGCAACCCCAACTCCTTCATCCCCTTGGTCAGGGTCTGGAATCGGATCGCAGCGTTCGGACTGGTGCGAACGGCGTAGAAATGGCATTTATCTCCCGTCAGCTCCAGCGCCTCGCCACCCAGATTGATATAAGCGACCTCTTTGCCCTTATTGCGCAGATTATACTTACGCACATCCTCGGATACCTGCCCGGCGACCGCTGACGAAGACCCCTGCAGGATCACCCGCGCCCCATCCGCGATAGCTACCTTTACCCGGTCAGCCGCACCAACAGGGCCTCCTTGGTTATCATACTCGACAAGCTCGACCGGCTCGCCGCGAAAGCCGCCGGCCGCATTGATTTTGGCAATCTCGTAATTCACCGACGCCCGATACAACAGACCAGTCGATGCCTGTGAGCCGGATAGCGTCTCTACCAACGCCACCTTCAAAGGCCCAGCCTGCACCTCTCCTGTCACCAGCAGAGCCATAGTCGAGCAGCACAATAAACGTTTCATCATGATTTATATCCTTGAATTTTTGTTATAAGCACAATTGGTAAGCACAATTGGTAAGGACAGTTTATACAACTGTCCTTACCAGTCAATAAATAAATTTTCACCCCCCCCTAACCACGACTTACACAAGATATTTCCATTTAATTTCATACAATTACTAGACATGATGTTTTGACCCGCCCAACCTCAACACCCGCGGATTACCACGGTCGCCGAGCAAACAATGCGTGCGGTAGAGCCATATTGAGAAGTGCAGACATGAAAAAATCATAGTATGGATACCGCTATAGTCGAGACTGCAACATCATCCATAAGTACGCTCCTGACTGGACAGGAGGCCTGTTTCCACTACCTTGGTGTCGGACTTGATGCTCACAAGGACACGATTGCCGTCGCCAGCGCATGGCCAGGATGAACAAAACCAGAGTGCAGGGGCGGACTCGCTAACAAGCCAAGGACTATCAAAAAGCTGATCCGGCGGCTGAGTGAAGAGGCTGGCAGCGGCGTACTGCGCATCTATCTAATCGACATGGAGACCTGTTTCTCGAGCCGTAGATCGCGCTTGAGGGCTGGGTAACCTCGTTACACCCCGAGCTGACGATGTAAAGACGAATCGAAGGAATCTCTAATCCAAACGGTGTCGCGCCGGGCCTAGTCACGCCTGAATCTCGAAAATTGTTTAAAAAAACATGTTCTGCACAGGCAACGCATAAAAAACACTGACCAAGCGGCTATCCGCCGTAATTCTGGGTGGATAAGATCGAAATAGTAAAGGGCGATGCCGAATGGGGTGGTCCAGATGAGCGATCTTATGGAATCACTGATTCAGGTTGAAGTTATTATTTAAGGTGGTATATTCAAGCCATGAAAACTCCACGCCTGCTTATTTTCCGTATTCTTTTTTTAGGGAGCTTTGTCCTTAAATTTCCCTCCTAAGCGAGCGCATTCCTGTGCTCGCCTATATTTTTATCGATTATCGATAAAACATTAACTGACTTAACTTGTGATTAAAGCTGTTTTTTGGCTAGAATTTTTGCCGTGCTCGACAAATGGAGTTTTAATTATGCCTATATCTTTTTTTCTGTATACGTATTTAAAGAGCTCTTGGGGCTTGTCTGTAAACTATCTAACAATCCTCTCAGTTTTTGAAGGAATTGATAAAGCAAAAAAAGAAAGATCTGCTGAAACTATCAGTGTGGGAAGCCGGGTACGTATTTATGATTTCACTACTCAAGAAGAATCAACGGTAACAATGGTTTTGCCCAGAAAGAGTTCCCCTGAAGCTGGATTGGTATCTTGTTTGTCGCCACTGGGAATCTCGCTTCTTGGTAAGAAAAAAGACGATACCGTTTCATTTTTTTTCAAGAAGATAAAAATGAAAGTTCTCGAAGTTATTAACTGATAAGTTATATTTAAGGAGGTGGCTGGTTTGCTTTGTTTTTATGACCTATACAGTTCTTATAAAAAATATCAATGAATTTTGCTATTATTTCTTATTAGGTGATGATATGTCAAAAAGTGAAAAGAAGAAGCCAATGATGACGTTAAAAGAAAAACGCACATTGAAAAAAGAATTAATAAATAAAGAAAAAGCGCCAAAAGCAAGGAAGAGAAAAGGCTAAGTTTATGTGGGCGCCAGCAACGTTGGCGCCTCCATTTTCACGTTAAAGAGACGCTGATTTTGCCGCTGTTATTATTGCTTTAGAGTTTTAGCCACAAAACAGAGGACCAAACAGAACAGAATTGAAGTAAAAAAGCGTTGGCAGGCGCCGAAATCGGTTGAGAGCACGCCGCCGTCAAAATCGGCGCGAACGGTAAATCCGGCGGTGGCAGGAAAACGCAGCTATCCAGGGGTAAAATCGTTCATAGGCGATCTCGTTTAAGCTTCGTCCGCAGCGTTATTGGCGTAACTCCAACCATATCAACTGGTTGAACGAGATTCACCTTCTTTTATGAAAAATCCTGGTAACAACAGATCGAAGAAATCTCTAATCCAAACGGTGTCTACCCTGTTTTATTATTTATAAATCAAATACTAATATACAAATCATTTTATTTATAAATAAATACGCTCTATACTGAGATACTGATCATCTGGAGTCTGCCATGATAAACCTGCCGATGGACCTGTTACGCACCTTTGTCACCATCCACGATCTGGGTGGTTTTACCCAAGCCGGCGAGATGCTCGGGCGATCACAGCCGGCGGTCAGCCTACAGGTTAAGCGACTCGAAGGTATGACCGAGGTTCAGCTGTTCAACCGAACCGGTGGCTTGACCCTGACCGAAGAGGGCCAGATGCTCTACAACTACGCCCGCAAGATTCTAGAGCTCAACGATACCCTGATCTTGCGACTGACCGTACCGGCGGTCAGCGGCTCGGTGACGCTGGGTATCCCTAACGACTTTGAAGTCTCCTTTCTGCCGATGACGCTGTCTAAGTTTTCTCAGGCCTACCCCGATGTGACGCTGGATGTACGCACCGATCTCAGCGTAAATCTGCTCCAGGATTTCAAGAAGGGGTCCTACGACCTAGTCATGCTGATGGACGAATACTCGGGACACAGTTTTGCAGAAAATGACTTTATCGCCGAACCCCTAGCCTGGATCAGCGGACCAGGATTTACCTTTAAACCCGAGCAACCGGTGCCACTGGTGCTCTACCCCAAAGGCTGCATCTATCGGCAGCACATTACCACCGCACTGAACGACGCCAATATTCCTTGGCGGGTGCTCTACTCCACCTCCAGCCTGCTGGGTATTCAGGCGGCGATCGAAGCGGGGCTAGGGGTCAGCGCCCTAGCCATCAATACCGCGCCCAGCGTATTGACGACCAGCGACATCAACCAGCAACTTCCGGCGCTGGGAAAAGTGACCATCGGCTTTCATTATGATCACGCCAACCTGGCCCCAGCAGCAGCACGTTTGCTGGATTACCTGCGTCGGGGATTACAGCGCACCCGGGGAGCGGCGCTGCGTTTCGACTCCAGTGCTTAAGGGTCCTAAGAGACCAAAAAGTACAGACTCACTCCCTCTAAGACCAGATAACATATTGATTATTATGACATGGAGGTGTGAATCATGTTTACAGCAATGCCGATAACGTCCTCGCTAGGCTATAAACTGGCTGCGGCTCGGCTATCCCTTTGAGCGATATATACCCCATCGACTTGGTGTTGGCGCCCAGCCATCGAGCCACCTCCTCGCTTATCAGCAAGGGAACTTCCAGCGTCCTGGTCAAGGCTTCGAGCCGTGCAGCACGGTTAACGGCCGCTCCCATCACCGTGAAATCCAACCGGTTTGGCGCACCGACATTGCCATAAATCACCTTGCCTTGATCCAAACCTATACCAAAATTGATCAGCGGTTGTTTGAGCATTTGCCGTTCACGGTTAAGGCTCTGCACCGCCGCCAACGCCTCTTCAGCGGCCTTCACCGCCTGTTGGCAGGCAACCTCCTGCGTGGAACACTCCGCACAGGGAAAGAGTACCAGCATGGCATCACCGATAAAGCGGAGAACCTCTCCGCCATGGCGGGTTACCGCCGCAGCGACAGTTTCGAAATAACCATTCAGCAGACGCAGCAGCTCGTCGTTCGATAGCTGCGCAGAAAGGGCGGTAAAATCACGCAGATCACTGAACCAGATCACCGCATCGATCTGCTCGTAATCCCCCCGTTTGATATGCCCTTTGAGGACCTTTTTCCCGCTTCGAGGTCCGATATAGGTATCCAGCAGCGAATGGGCCAGCAGCCGTAGCGCGATCGCCTCAAGCAGCGGAGCAAAAAAATCTACCAGCAGTTTGAACTTAGCTATATCGTCGTCACTAAAGCCCTGCTCTTGATCGGTCCCCACCAGAAAGGCGTTTACATTGCCATCATTGAACGCCATGGGCAGACCCAGATAGTCCACCACACCCTCAGCTGCTGCTCCTTGCAAGGAACTGTGTAACTGGCTCAAATCCTTGCCATCCAGCCGGAAACGTACCGGTTCACCCCGTACCTGAATCGTCTCAATAGGGCTGCCGATATAGATGGGAGTGTCCATAACCGCATGCAGGGCGCTGTACTCTTCGACGACCGGTCTATCTCGCCACCAGGTAAACTTCCGGCCCGCCACTTCTGGATGCAAGGTGTTGAAATTGCAGCAAAACCTATAGACAGGCGCACCAGCATCGCGAAGACGCTGGCATAGCGCCTCAATCAATATCGCCGGGTTACGGATCAAGCGTCCCTCGCTAGCCAACCAGAGAATCAACGGTTGTAGTGCCCAGCCGCTCTTACCCTCCCAAGCCGCGGAAGTCGCCACCTCATCTAGCAGCTTCGTCTTGCCCATGGTGACGTACCCACCTTAGTTGTTTGCCGATTCTATGCTGCCACCTCAGACTAACAGCACAGAACCCTCTCTATAGTCTTATCTATCTCTCTAGGATATCAAGGGACTCTCGGACCCAGTCCTTCTAATCCGGCAGAACAGCGCTTCACTTTTTATCAAGATCGACCGTGGTGCAACTCAGTTTTTTCAGACTCAGGGCACCACAACAAGCGTAAGCGGACAGGCCGTGAAAACGTACCCGCTGAGCACATTGCTGCGGATTCATTGTGCAGCAATGCTACTGACTCAGAGATCCCACGATAGAACTGTACTGCCTTCAAGCCGCCTTAGACCTGGCACCTACCACGGCTGAGGCCCAATACGCTTGCAAGAACTCATCAAACGAACCTGGGTCGCTAGCTTCCAACGCCTTCTGCTGCTGCAGTGACGCCCTCGCCAAGCGTTTGAATTCTGCATGCAGAGCGTCGGGGAGCGGTTGCTGAGCAAAATAGTCTTGCTGAGTTTTCGCTTGCCTCAGCATCAGTTCAGCAAAGCTAACCCCCTCAGCAATCGCTCCCATCATCTGTCCGGAGGGCGTCAGCTCGCTGTTGTCCACTTTTTCCAACTGGGCAGTGAGTGCTTGATGGTAGTGCTGGCTGCCATGGGCTTGGTCCAGCAACCTCGAGGCAGCCGCTACCTCATCCATTAGCTGCTTGGCTGCAGAGCCAAAAGCGACAGGATTGCCCGCCTGGCGCAACATCAATGACGGCTTGCGTCCTTGCAACACCACTTGCTGCTGGTTGCTACGGATCTGTTCAGATTCCGCCGCCGAGATATCATCACTGTCTGAAAGCAGGCAATAGAGTAAGAATGCATCAAGGAAACGGATCTGTTGCGCATCGATACCCACCGGCAAAAACGGATTGATATCTAAGATGCGCACTTCAACGTACTCAACCCCGCGCTCCCTCAGTGCCTCGAGCGGTTTCTCACCCGGCCGCATGACACGCTTAGGACGAATATCGCTGTAATACTCGTTTTCTATCTGCAGAAGGTTGTTATCACCTCTACCAACGTCCGGCCTGAGGTAGATGATCCTGAAAAAAGACCCCGCTGGGCGGGGTCAAAGGGATCGGCAGGGGCGCACCCGAGAGAGCGCACCGGCTTGGAGATTCATTTATGTAAATGGGTGGCATGAAAGCGCAGATGCTCTTCGATGAAGCTGGCGATAAAGTAGTAGCTGTGGTCGTAGCCCTCGTGGCGACGTAGCTCCAGCGGGTAGCCACTAACCTTCGCAGCGGCCTCCAGTCTCTCCGGCTGCAACTGTTCTGCCAGGAACTCATCGGCCTCACCCTGGTCCACCAAGGCAGGTACCTGGTGCTGCGCCTGTTTCGCCGCACGCATCAACACGCTGGCATCATAGTCTCGCCAACCGTGCGTATCTTTACCCAGGTAAGCGGCCAGCGCTTTTTTGCCCCAAGGGCAATTCAGCGGGTTACTGATGGGGCTGAAGGCCGACACCGAGCGGTAACGCTGCGGGTTACGCAACGCGATCGTCAAGGCGCCATGGCCACCCATAGAATGCCCGGCGATAGCCCGTTGCTCGCTGACGGGAAAGGTCGACTCGATCAGCCGGGGTAGCTCGTTGACCACATAGTCGTACATCCGGTAGTGACGATTCCAGGGCGCCTGAGTGGCGTCCACGTAAAAACCGGCGCCCTGGCCCAGATCATAACCCTCGTCATCGGCGACCTCCTCACCGCGGGGGCTGGTATCGGGTGCCACGATAGCGATCCCCAGCTCGGCAGCGACGCGCTGGGCACCGGCTTTGTGCATAAAGTTCTCATCGGTGCAGGTCAACCCCGACAACCAGTACAGCACCGGCACGTTCTCACCGCTGGATGCCTGAGGTGGCAGATAGATAGCAAAACGCATACTGCAGTTCAGCGTCTCTGAGCGGTGGCTGTACTGTTTGTGCCAACCGCCAAAACTCTTGTTGCAGTTCAGATTTTCGATACTCATTAAATGGCTCTCTAAATCAGCCTGTCCACAGCCCTAGCCTGCTGTTAATAGAGCAGGCTAGGGCTGATATACAGGTTACTTATCGAAATGGATGACGCTACGGATGCTCTTGCCTTCATGCATCAGCTCGAAGGCCTTGTTGACGTCCTCAAGACCCATGGTATGGGTAATGAAGTCATCCAGTTTGAACTCACCCTTCATGTAGCGCTCGACGATTTCAGGCAGCTCAGAGCGGCCTTTGACGCCACCGAAGGCCGAACCACGCCATACCCGACCAGTCACCAGCTGGAACGGACGGGTGGAGATCTCCTGACCGGCACCGGCAACACCGATCACCACGGATTCGCCCCAGCCTTTATGACAGCACTCTAGCGCCGAGCGCATCACATTGACGTTACCGATACACTCGAAGGAGTAATCGACCCCCCCATCGGTCAGTTCAACAATCACCTCCTGAATAGGCTTGTCGTAATCTTTCGGGTTGATGCAATCGGTGGCACCGAGCTTGCGCGCCAGCTCAAACTTGCTCTCGTTAATATCGACAGCGATGATGCGGCTGGCCTTGGCCATGGTGGCACCGATAATGGCCGACAGGCCAATACCGCCGATACCGAAGATCGCCACGGTGGCACCCTCTTCCACCTTGGCGGTGTTCATCACCGCCCCCATGCCGGTGGTCACCCCGCAACCCAGCAGGCAGACCTCTTCCAGCGGCGCAGCCGGGTTCACTTTGGCCAGCGAAATCTCGGGCAGTACGGTGTACTCGGAGAAGGTTGAGCACCCCATATAGTGAAAGATGGGCTGACCATCTTTGTAGAAGCGGGTGGTGCCGTCGGGCATCAGCCCCTTACCCTGGGTTTCACGAATCTTCTGACACAGGTTGGTTTTACCGGACTTGCAGAACTTACACTCACCACATTCCGGAGTATAAAGGGGAATCACATGATCACCGACCTGCACACTGGTGACACCTTCACCCACCTGCTCAACGATGCCGCCGCCTTCGTGGCCGAGAATAACCGGAAAAATACCTTCCGGATCGTCACCGGACAGCGTGAAGGCATCGGTATGGCAGACGCCGGTAGCAACAATCCGCACCAGCACTTCGCCAGCCTGTGGCGGCATCACGTCGATCTCTTCGATGGTCAGCGGCTGGCCTGGGCCCCAGGCGATGGCTGCTTTAGATTTAATCATCTGTGTCATCAGAGTTGTTCCTATATGTATGGATGAGTTCATGCGGTGATCTGGCCACCGCGTCTATGGCAATAATTATAGCCACTCCTGTTAAAATGATAATTCCATTAAATGGCAAATCACCTTTACCATCTGGTAACAATAAGACAGCTACGCAGCCCATTGGACCCCAGCCTGTCGAACTGACATCCGCTAGACGTAACGATAGAGAGACATACGCCGGCTGGTGCAGCAGTTGCAAGCCGCGCCAGGGAAACCAGCACGTCAATAAGGAAATCTATTTGTCCGCAGGTTACTAATGCAGGGCAGTGATAAGGCTACGCCCAACAGCGCCCGTGTAAAACTTGGTTTTTTTTTTGGGGGGGGGGGGACAATATTGAGAAACCGCGACAATCGCACCCAGAATAGCTATAACCGCTATTTGAAGAAAAACAACAAGCCCGTAGAGCCGCAGACAACAAAATAGCTGAAATGCATTCAGTTTATTTCTAACGATTACAACAACCTCCGCTACGATGCTATATTTACCTCAATAAGGCTACATCACTCCTGAATACTTGCGCTTGACGGCATAGATTAAAGTTAATATCAGAGCAGAAAACAGACATACGTTTTATACGTCTAAGTGTATAAAATAAAAAACACCGACTAATCGGTGTTTTTTAACCTTACAGGTGACTTACACCCGCTTTAGGCTTCTTTAAAGCAATAGACTGCGAGCTTGTTACCATCCGTGTCGCGAGTATAAGCCGCGTATGCATTAGGAGCCCAATCTCGTGTACCTGGAGCGCCTTCATCTGGGCTACCCGCAGCTACAGCGGCAGCGTGGAAGGCGTCGACTGCGCTACGGCTAGGCGCTGCAAAACTGACTGTAACACCATTACCTACGCTTGCTGGCTGACCATTGGCTGGCTTTAAGACAAAGAATGATGGTGCATCTTCGCCCCAAATAGAACCGTTTTCACCTAAGTCAGCGATACGCTTGCAGCCTAGCTTACCTAAAACATTATCGTAGAATGCACGTGACTTATTCAAGTCGTTAGTGCCGACAGTTACATGAGTAAATATGCTCATTTAAGCTCTCCGTATATTACTAATTAATTATCTGATTATCGATCTGTAGCCAAATATCCACTGTCCGTTTCGATAAGATTATAGTAGACCCTTTACAGTAGATGACAACCCGGCGAAATGTAAAATCACTTTTACCAAACAGTAACAATCGGAAGTAAACAGAGGGTGACTGCTGGATAAGTTTTGTTTTCAACCCAGGCCAACGGTGAATGACCCAGTACGTCATACCCACTAAAAAACCGCCTCCGATGATATTACCAAGTGTCACAGGGAGCAGATTATTAAAGATAAAATGACACAGCGTTAACTCTGCAAATTCTGCCGGGCTATGGCCGGTCATTGCCCAAAACTCCGGGATGGCAAAGGTTTTAATTATAATCGCCATTGGAATCATAAACATGTTGGCAATACTGTGTTCAAAGCCGCTGGCAACGAACATCGCAATCGGCAGCAACATCACCAGAATCTTGTCGATCGCACTGCGACATGAAAATGTCATCCAGACCGCAAGGCAAACCATCAGATTACAGAGTACCCCTAAGGCGACGGCCTGCCCAAAATCATGGTGCAGTTTATGCTGGGCAATATTCATGGCATTAATGCCCCAGGCGCCCTTTCCGCCCATATGCTGCTGAGCAAACCAGATGATCACCACAAAGAAGCAGGCGCCGACCATATTGCCGATACACACCGTCAGCCAATGACGCAGTAGCTGGGAGATTGTAATCCGGCCGCTGGCTCGGGCAACGGTGGTTAACACCGACGAGGTGAAGAGTTCACTGCACTGGGTGCTCCTTCAGGATTAGATTGTTGCCAGAAGCGCCCCTATTGAAGCGATATAAAGGTCAGCGCAATTGACTGTCCTTACTTCCGCGACGGTTATAGGTACTCAGACTTGTTTGTTGCTTTTCGAGCGCTGCCTGGCAACGAATACACAGGCGTACACCGGAGATGGCCCTGCGGCGCGTCTCGGGTATTAAAGCTTCACACTCCGCGCAATGCGTTAAGCTATCGCCGACCTGTAACTGACTGCGAGCCGCGGCAATAGCGTCATCCACGCTAGCGTCAATTTGATCTTGCACAGCTCCATCACGGGACCAACCACCTGCCATAATTCGTTCCTATTCAGCAACACAACCTGCGCTCTAATACTGCACATAGACCTGCACCAAGGATCCAGGCTACTGGAGTTCAGACATCAAGCCCCTAAACCACTTAAAGGCAGCTGAGGCTTAGCCGATAGGCGGACGTCTTTAGAGTAGTCTCTAATGGTGCCATCATTGGTGGCGACCAGGGCGATGCCTTTAGCGCAGCCATAGGGTGATCCGCCGCCGAAAGAGATAACAAAGTCAATCCGATGGGTATCCAGTTCTAGAGTAAAGTTATCGACCAGCGGGAGATCAACCAAGACTTTGTCAGTGACGTTTAGCGCCTTCTTGAAAGTCCGGGCGTTTAATGCTGAACCGCGCTCCTTGATGGCATCGGGCTCCATTAACGACATTTGCGGCATGGCATATAGAAAGCCTTTCTCATGAGTCACTCCTCAACGTTAAATAAGTCGCTAGCGGCCTGCGCTCGGCTCCTACCTCGAACAACGCCTGCGGAGTTAAGGATCGCTGCGCGGCATCAATGAGACACATTATATTCTTATATTTTTTGTTGATAATCCTATGTGCTGGTAAATTACTTTTTCTCATTGGCAATAATAGTACCGGCGGTATGACAGCGTTGTGCGGGTAAAGATCAAGCAGTACAGCCCATAAGCCATCAGGTCTGCTGATGACCTATAATCTTCAGCTATCACAGTGTAGATAAAGAATCACGAACGGCACAGCAGCTGCTCAACCTGACGCCAGGACTGCAGTTTCTGCGCGTAGTCAAGGCTGGCGTGCGCGGGGCTGGTGGAGGGCAAACGTTGTAACAGTCTGGGTTGAGCTACGCCTGCCAGCCCTGGGATGACATATTTTCGGTAGCACTGCTCCGACTTAGCGCCGTTAAAATACAGCGCCTCAAGACTCGGATAACAGCCAAACAGCCAGGCAAAGTCATTCGCCTGGATGCTGGTTTCTACAATCGCCGCATCTAGACTGCCAGGGCGCTCGCAACTGGCTAGCACATCCCACAAGGCAATACCCTGCTGCTGTAGCGCCAGCAGGCGCTCTGGATAAGCGAGCTCCTTAGAGAATTCAAACAGCTCCGCCATGATCGGCCAGAAACTATTTCTGGGGTGGGCATAGTACTGGCACTGCTCCAGCGAGCGCTGGCCCGGCATCGAACCCAGAATCAGCACCCGAGCGCCAGTAGCGATCACCGGCGCAAAACTCAGGGCCCGACTCACCGCGTGGTGAACCTAAGCAGGTCGAATACCATTTAACTGCCGCTGTCGTCAGCATCGGCACCCTGGTTGGCATCCAACAGCGTCGAATCACTGCTCAGACGATCGACACGCTGCAACCCACGGGGCAACTTACTGCCTCTACGTCCACGCTCACCGTAATAGTGTTGTAAATCGGACGGCTTCAGGGTCAGATGGCGTTTACCCGCGTGGATCGTCAGGCTAGCGTCGGCATCGAGCACCTCAATAGCGACCACGAACTCCTCTCGGGTGGCGACCCTGGCGCTGGGAATATTAATAATTTTGTTGCCCTTACCGCGTGCCAGCTTAGGCAGATCGGCAACGGGAAACAGCAGCAAACGCCCTTCGTTACTGACGGCGGCCAGCAGCTGCCCGGGGTGCTGGCCGAGCGCTTTTGGCTGCATCACCTGACTGCCCTTGGAGAGGCTCAGCACCGCCTTACCCGCCTTGTTTTTACCCAGCAGATCATCGTATTGGCAGACAAAACCATAACCACTATCAGCCGCCAGCAGGAACTGCTGCTCGGGCGCCGCGATCAGCAGCGCATCAACGCTAGCATCGCTAGGTATCGATAAGCGTCCGGTCAGGGGTTCGCCCTGCCCTCTGGCTGAAGGCAGGGTATGCACCGGCAGCGAGTAGGCACGGCCGTTGGAGTCGATAAAAACGGCCGCTTGATTCATCCGTCCCGGCGCCGAGAGTTTGTAGCCATCACCGGCTTTATAACTCAGCGCCGCGGCATCGACATCGAAGCCCTTGGCCGCTCTGACCCAGCCCTGGTTCGATAACACCACCGTCATCGGATCGGAACCCAACAGGTCGACCTCACTGAACGCCTTGGCTTCAGACCGAAGCCGGATGGGAGACCGGCGATCATCACCAAACTGCGCCATCGCAGCGGTTAACTCCTGCTTGATCAGTTTGCGCAGCGCGGCTTTGGAGCCCAACAGTTTCTCCAGTTTCAGGCGCTCTTTATTCAACTCGTCTTGCTCACCACGGATGCGCATCTCTTCGAGTTTGGCCAGATGGCGCAATTTCAATTCTAGGATCGCCTCCGCCTGAATATCACTGATACCAAAACGTGCCATCAACACCGGCTTGGGTTTATCTTCGGCGCGGATAATCTCGATCACCTCATCGATATTGAGGAAGGCCACCAACAGGCCATCGAGGATATGCAATCGATCCAGTACTTTTTGCAACCGGTATTGGAGGCGGCGAGTGACGGTGTCGGTGCGGTACTGTAGCCACTCGGTGAGGATCTGACGCAGATTTTTGACCTGCGGCCGACCGTCGATACCGATCATATTGAAGTTAACCCTATAGCTACGTTCCAGATCGGTGCTGGCGAACAGGTGCGCCATCATCTGCTCGACATCGACGCGGTTAGAACGCGGGATAATCACCAGCCGAGTCGGATTCTCATGATCGGATTCATCCCGTAGATCAGAGACCATCGGCAACTTTTTAGCCTGCATCTGCGCCGCGATCTGCTCCAGCACCTTGGCGCCAGAGACCTGATGCGGCAGCGCGGTGATGATCACGTCACCCTCCTCTTTGGTGTACACCGCGCGCATCCGCACCGAACCGCGACCGCTGTGATACAGTTTTCGCAACTCTTCCGGCGGGGTGATGATCTCCGCCTCGGTAGGAAAATCTGGCCCCTGAATATGCTCACACAACGCCTCGACATCGGCCTGGGGATTATCCAGCAGATGCAGACAAGCACCGACCACCTCGCGCAGATTATGCGCGGGAATATCGGTCGCCATCCCCACCGCGATACCGGTACCGCCGTTAAGCAACACGTTAGGCACCTGCGCGGGCAACGTCAGCGGCTCATGCAAGGTGCCGTCAAAATTGGGGCCCCATTCGACCGTACCCTGCCCCAGCTCATTGAGTAACAGCGAACTATAGGCGGTCAGCCGTGATTCGGTATAACGCATCGCGGCGAATGATTTGGGGTCATCGGCCGAGCCCCAGTTACCCTGACCATCCACCAGTGGATAGCGATAGGAGAACGGCTGCGCCATCAGCACCATCGCTTCGTAACAGGCACTATCACCGTGGGGATGGAACTTACCCAGCACGTCACCGACGGTACGGGCAGACTTTTTAAACTTGGCCCCGGCTTTCAACGCCAGCTCGGACATGGCGTAGATGATCCGCCGTTGCACCGGTTTCAGACCATCGCCAATATGGGGCAAAGCCCGGTCAAGAATGACGTACATCGAGTAATCCAGATAGGCTTTCTCGGTGTACTCCTTCAATGATTGGCGCTCAACACCTTCATCTAGCTGTACGTTGGCTGACATAATTCACTTCTGTATAGGGTGTTATGGAGTGTTACGACTAATAGTCAGCATCTTCTGTTTTAAGATGATGACCTCTCCGTTAAATCTCGGCCAGATTACCTTTACTCTGCAGCCAGTTCTTGCGGTCTGCCGAGCGTTTTTTGGCCAGCAGCATATCCATCATCTCGAAGGTGCCATCATCGGCATCGATACCCAACTGGACCAGGCGGCGGGTATCGCGCGCCATGGTAGTTTCCCGCAGCTGTAGCGGATTCATCTCCCCCAACCCCTTAAAGCGCTGCACATTGACCTTACCGCGTTTATTTTCGGCCTGGATACGATCCAGAATGCCGGTTTTCTCGGCTTCATCGAGGGCGTAAAACACCTCTTTGCCGATATCGATCCGGTACAGCGGCGGCATCGCCACATACACATGTCCGGCCTCGACCAACGGTTTGAAATGGCGTACAAACAGCGCGCACAACAGGGTGGCAATGTGCAAGCCATCGGAATCTGCATCGGCCAGAATACAGATCTTGCCATACCTTAAGCCTGCAAAGGTCTCGACCCCTGGATCCACGCCGATCGCCACCGAGATATCGTGCACCTCCTGCGAGGCCAGGATATCGCCCGATTCCACCTCCCAGGTATTGAGAATTTTACCGCGCAGCGGCATCACCGCCTGATACTCTCGGTCACGGGCCTGCTTGGCCGAACCGCCTGCAGAATCACCCTCCACCAGAAACAGCTCCGATTTCAGCGCATCGCTGCCGGAGCAATCGGCCAGTTTACCCGGCAGCGCCGGACCTGCCGTCACCCGTTTGCGGGTCACCTTCTTGCTCAAACGCATCCGTTTCTGGGCATTACTGATCGCCAACTCGACCAGCAACTCACCCTGATCGGTATGCTTATTGAGCCATAAACCAAAGGCATCCTTGACCGTACCACTGACAAAAGCCGCCACCTGCCGTGATGACAGGCGCTCCTTGGTCTGACCGGAAAACTGCGGGTCCTGCATCTTGACCGACAGCACGTAGCAGCAGCGCTCCCAGATATCCTCGGCGGTGAGCTTGAGTCCACGCGGTAGCAGATTACGAAACTCGCAAAACTCGCGAATAGCCTCAAGCAGGCCGGTACGAAAGCCATTGACGTGAGTACCGCCCTGCGAGGTAGGAATAAGATTGACATAACTTTCGGTGGTGCTATCGCCACCCTCGGGCAGCCACTGCACAGCCCACTCGCAGGCCTCCAGCTCCCCGGTCAACGAACCAAAAAATGGCTGCTGTGGTAGGGTTTCAAACAGCTGGGTCGCGCCTTTAAGATAGTCGACCAGACCGTCTTGGTAATACCAGCTCTCTTTCTGCTTAGCCTTACCGCTCAGGTCGGTAAAGCTAACCTTCAAGCCGGGACAGAGCACCGCTTTGGCGCGCAACATATGGCGCAGATGACTGACCCCGTACTTGGGTGAATCAAAATACTGAGGATCGGCTAGAAAACGCACCTCGGTACCGGTGTTGCGCTTACCGACAGTATCGATCACCTCCAGCTCGGAGACCTTCTCGCCATCGGCAAAACCGATACGGTAGAGGTTACCATCACGCTTGATCTGCACTTCGAGCAGCTTCGACAGCGCATTGACCACCGACACCCCCACCCCGTGCAGACCACCCGAAAACTGATAGCTGTTGTTGGAGAATTTGGCGCCGGCATGCAGTCGAGTCAGGATCAGCTCCACTCCGCTGATGCCGTGTTCCGGGTGGATATCGATCGGCATGCCGCGGCCATTATCACTGACCGACAACGAGTTATCCGCGTTAAGAATCACGTCTATCTGGTTAGCGTGACCCGCCAGCGCCTCATCAACGGCGTTATCCAGCACCTCCTGCGCCAAGTGGTTGGGGCGGTCGGTTTCGGTATACATGCCCGGACGTTTTCTAACCGGATCGAGGCCACTGAGGACCTCGATAGCGTCGGCGTTATAGCTGGTATTCATCGTTAACTGCGGACTCTGAGATAGGATTCGGCTAACCGCTGCAGCTCGCTATCTCCAGCGAACTCAAATATACGCGGCCAGTAGGCTTCAAAATTGGCAAAACCGTGCTCCCCGCCGGGGGTCACTAGCTGTGCAGATTCACGGTATTTTTCTACCCCCTGACGATAATCAAGCACCTCATCGCCGGTTTGCGTCAGCAGCAGGTAGCGGCTCGGGTCGGCTAACTGCGGGCAGTGTAACGCCTGTAGCTGCTGCAGATGCTCGCGGGTCAATAGATAACGCTCGTGGGTATAGATATTCTCATTCTCACCCAGCCAGGCATCGAGCAGTTCAAAGGGCCGCACCGCGGGATTGATCAACACGCAACGTAGCGGCTGTTGAGCCGCGAACTTCTCGGTCAACCAGGTGGCATAAAAGCCCCCCAACGAACTCCCCAGCAGCACCAACGGCCGTGAGCAATAGTCACTCAGCAGCGCTTCGAGCAATGCCACCGCAGCGGCTGGCGGGTACGGCAGGTTAGGTACTAACAGCCGATCCGCCCGATCCAGGTCACTGAGCCAGGATTGCAACTGGCGCACCTTGTAGGATTGCGGCGAGCTGTTAAAGCCATGGATATAAAGATACAGCGGCGTGGTGGTAGGGGTCATGCAATATCGCTCAGGGATCAGAGCGCAGATTTTTACACAGTTTCGGGAAAATACCCAATCGACAATGACCTAGCCCGCCGCCACCCGCTCAACGCCGGTCTCTAAGCCGGTGAAATTGGCCTGGGGTTGCGCCGCCACCCTAGCCGTTGTTGCCGCCGAAGCAGCAGACAGCTTGAGCCAACGATAGCCCGGCAACGCCGCTGCACCCTGCGTTTCGACCAACAACTGTGGCTGGGCACGGACAAACTGCACCGCGGTCGAGGGGCAGCCGAGCAGTCTGACGCCCTGATGGATAATATCCCAGTGTTGATGCACATGCCCAAACAGCAGGGTGACCGGCACCTCATAACGGCCTAGCAGCTGCCAGAGACACTCGGCATTACCGAGCATAATCTGATCCTGCCAGCGACTCTGTACCGAGAGTGGATTATGGTGTAGCACCAACAATAACGATGCGCCTGCCTGCTGAGCGCTCTGCAGCTGCGCCTCAAGCCGCTGCAACTCGGCGTCCGCCAACGAGCCACCACCCTGGCCATCGGCAGCTGCAGTGCTGTCCAGCAGCAGGATCTGCCAACCGTCACAGATCAGTGGGGTCGATGGCGGCGGGCGAACCTGTTGCATAGCTGCTAGCGAATCGTGGTTGCCGGCAATCCAATACCAGGGTTTGGCCAATCGATCGAGATAGCCTGCCAGGCGCCGATAGGCATCCCTATGGCCGTGATGCACCAGATCGCCGCTCAGCAGTAACGCATCCAGGTCCGAATGCTGGGTCTGCAGATGCTCCAGAACCCGTAGCAACTGCTGCTCGGTATCGCAATCTCGGTAACGCTGACCGAGCAGTGCGGGTAGGTGCAGATCACTCAACTGGATCAGTTTGCAGGGTCGCGCAGCGGTGCTAGCAAGGATTTCAGCGCCACTGTTCACACCTGTGCTGCAGCCTCGGCGGTATGCCCGTGGGCCAGACACTGATTCAGCCACTCGCGAAGATAGCTGTTCAACTGCGCCTTCTCATCGGGTTGATACATCTGCTGATTGGGATAGGGATAACGGCCCCGCAACTGACCGCGCTGCTTGCGACAGACCACCTCCGCCATCCGCGCATCATGATAGAGGCGAACCAGCAGCGCAGGCATCTGGATCCAGCGGTTATCTTGATAGCACTGCTCGATAGTCAGGGTGCTGGTATAGGCGAAACGCTCCAGTATCTGAATCTCGACCTGCGCCCGATGCTGCTGCCAACTGATCTGAAATTGATGCCGATCGAGCTGGTCAAAATCGGGCAGCAAACGCATCAACTTATGGTAGTTGGATTCGCAACAGGCCATCTGCGCCCGCAGATCGGGGACATAACGTTTTTTGAGCGCCAGAGTCATAACGCGGCCTGCTCGGTCAATTCCGCTGTTAAGGTCGCAGCCAACAGCGGCAGCCACTGTTGCTGCAATTTAAGATGATTCAGCTCCAGCCACTGCAGGGCCATGATCGTTCCGGCATTATTGATCGCCCCGTCTACCACGGCCTGGTAGGCTTCGGTACGCGGCATCACTGTGGCGCGTATATCCTCACCCTCGTGTGCCAGGCCATGCAACCCGCCCAACCCTTCGCTGTTGATCAAGCCACACAACAGATGAATGACTTCCTGACTGCCTCCTGGGCTAACGTGGTAACGGCAGATCGGTTCCAGCGCCAGCAACTGGGCACCGGCCTCCTCATCGGCTTCTCGGTGGGCCACCTCGGTAACCGACTCACCGGGCTCGACAATGCCAGCCACCAGTTCGAACAGCCAGGGACTGTGCTCATCCAGCAACGCCCCAACGCGAAACTGCTCGATCAGCAATAGGCTATCGGTCAGCGGATCGTACGGCAGCACACAGACCGCATCATCACGAATAAACAGTTCCCGCTGCAGAGGCTCAGTCCAGCTACCATCAAAACAGCGATGGCGTAACTGCAAGCGATCCAGTTTAAAAAAGCCATCGAACGCCCGCTCACGCTTGAGCAGCTCGACATCGGACAGGCTATAGGTGGGTGTAAATACGGACATCAGGGCACCTCTTACAACTTCGCTAAACTATAGCCGGATTGCCGCTCCAGAACCAACATCTATATCGATGACCTCCTAATCGATTGAATTAACAGTGGCGATGGTTATAGTGAACACTGTTTTGATAAGAGTACTGGAGAGCTCATGAGCCGTTCATATCTAATTCTAGGTGCTGGGATCTCTGGCCTGACCAGTGCGTGGTTCTTAAAACAACAGGGTCACCGGGTCAGGCTACTCGAAGCCCGTGATGAAGCGGGCGGCAATCTGCGCACCCTGAAACGCGACGGCTACCTGATCGAGCGCGGCCCCAACTCAACCCTCAACAACCGTGCGGCGCTGAAAATCCTGTTCGACAGCCTGGCGATCACCCCGATCACCGCCAACGCCGCCAGTCACAAACGCTTTATCCTCCGCGACCAGCAGATTCACCCGTTGCCAATGGGACCTGGCGAATTTATCCGCACCCCGCTGTTCAAGGCGGCAGGCAAGTGGCGATTGCTGCTAGAGCCCTTTATCGGTCGTGCGGCCGAGGAGGAGAGCGTGGCCCAGTTTGTCGAACGCAGACTCGGCAAAGAGTTCTTGGATTACGCCATCAACCCTTTTATTTCGGGCGTCTATGCCGGCGATCCGGATAAGCTATCGGCCCGCGCAGCCACCGCCAAGGTCTATGCGCTGGAGCGTGACTACCGCTCGATGATGATCGGCGCCATCGCTAAGACCCTGTTTCACAAGCACCGTGGTGGCGCCGGCCCCTCGGGCGGGATGATCTCCTTCGCTGAGGGGATGCAATACCTGGCCGCCACCCTGGCCGATAGACTCCAAGCCGAGCTCCATACCGGCATTGCCGTAGACCGGCTCAGCAGACTCGACGACGGCCGCTGGCAGGCGGGCAATGAAAGCCAACAGTGGCAGGCGGACGAGGTGATCCTGACACTGCCGGCTAGCGCCTGCGCCGCGCTACTAAATCCGCATGCCGCCGGCATCCAGGAACTGCTCGAACCGATCGAATACCCGACCGTGGCATCGGTGTCACTGGGGTTTAAAAAATCTCAGATAGACCACCCTCTGGACGGATTCGGCTTCCTGATCCCCCGCTGTACCGGAGTCGAGACCCTAGGGGTGTTGTTCCCCTCCAGTATCTTTCCTCACCGGGCACCCGAGGGCCACCACCTGATAACCTGTTTTATCGGCGGCAGTCTCAACCCCGAAGCAGGCAGAGTCGAGGATGACGAGTTGCTACGCCGGGTGCTGCGTGATATCAGCCCGGTACTGGGGATCACAGGCGCACCGGATCTGATCGAAATAAGCCGCTGGCCACAAGCGATCCCCCAATACCAGCTGGGCCACCTGCAACGCCTGGAGGCGATCAACAGCGCCCTCAAACCCTTAGCGGGCATTCACCTTCGCGCCAACTGGCGTGATGGTATCTCGGTGGCCGATTGCATTCAAAATAGCTATACGCTGGCCCAGACTCTGGGAACCCGTCTACCCTGAGAGCAGACTCGCGGGTATCACCGCGTTCAGGCAGGCGTGCCGGGTCGTTCCGGCAGCACCGAACCACAGCATCATGACCTCGACAGCGCTTATATACAGACTCACAGGAGTGAACCATGGCTGATCTTCAGGCTCCACTACGCAACGATGTCCGCCGACTCGGCAAACTGCTCGGGCATGCGATCAGTAACGATCAGGGGCAACCCTTTCTCGATAAACTCGAGTCCATTATTAGCCTGTCGAAGGCGGCACGCCGTGGCGAGATAGACACCGCCGAACTGGTCAGCGCCCTGCAACAACTGGATCCGTCAGAACTGGTACCTATGGCTCGGGCATTCGGACAATTCCTTAACCTGGCGAACCTGGCCGAAGAGTATCACCGGGTTCGGCGCCGTAACTCGCTGGTGGTCTCCAAACCTGATGCCCACGCACTGTGTCAGGTCTTCGATGAGATCATCCAAGCCGGTATCGATCCGCAAGCCCTGGCCGGCAAAGCCGCCGCTCTACAGATTGACTTGGTGCTTACGGCTCACCCCACCGAGGTCAACCGGCGTACTTTTATCCAGAAATATGAAAGCATGGCAGAGCTGCTGGAACAGCTGGACCATGAGCACCCGTTGAGCCCTCGAACCACCGACCTCAGCGAGCGCTTACAGCAGCTGATCAGCGAGGCCTGGCATACCAACGAGATCCGTAGCGAGCGACCCTCGCCGGTCGATGAAGCCAAATGGGGCTTCGCGGTGATTGAAAATTCGCTCTGGGAAGCGTTGCCCACCTTCCTGCGCCATTTCGATCGCGAGTTGCAACGGGTCAGTGGCACAACCCTCCCTCATGATGCCGCACCGATCCGGTTCTGTTCCTGGATGGGTGGCGATCGAGACGGTAATCCCAACGTCACCGCCAAGGTTACCGAAGAGGTGCTGCTGCTGGCGCGCTGGATGGCCGCCGACCTATTGCTAGGCGATGTCTCCAAACTCCTGCATGAGCTGTCGATGAGTCGCGCCAGTGCAGAACTCATCCAGGTGACCGGCCCCAGCAACGAGCCCTATCGCGATTTGCTGCGTCAGGTACGGCACAAACTGGAGAACACCCGTAGCTGGGCGAAAGCCTGTCTCGATCAGGGCTGGAGACCGGCTGACGAGGTCTACTTGGATGATCAGGATCTGCTGGAACCACTACTGCTCTGTGATCGCTCGCTGCGCGAATCCAGGATGGCGCTGATCGCCGACGGCTGCCTTAAAAACACCCTGCGCCGCATCGCCTGTTTCGGCTTAAGCTTGGTACGCTTGGATATACGTCAAAACTCCGAACGCCATGCCCAGGTATTTGACGAACTCACCGACTACTATGGCCTGGGACATTACTCTGACTGGAGCGAAGCTCAAAAGCAGGCCTATCTATTGCAGGAGCTATCCAGCAAGCGACCGCTGCTGCCGCTGCAGTGGCAGCCCAGCGCCGAGGTTAAAGAGGTGCTCGACACCTGTGCGGTGATCGCCCGTCACGACCGTCAATCACTGGGCAGCTATGTTATCTCGATGGCCGCGCAGCCCTCCGATGTGCTGGCCGTGGCGCTGCTGCTGAAAGCCAGTGGCCATCATTACAACATCCGCATTGCACCGCTGTTCGAGACGCTGGCTGACCTGGATAATGCCCCTGCCTGCCTCGATACCCTGCTGCGACTCGACTGGTACAGGGACTATTGTGCGGGGCGCCAGGAGGTGATGATCGGTTACTCCGACTCCTCCAAAGATGCCGGTGCCCTCACCGCCACCTGGGCCCAGTACCGTGCTCAGGAAGCACTGACCAGCCTGTGCCAACGTCATGGCGTTGACCTAACCCTATTCCACGGCCGCGGCGGCACCGTCGGCCGTGGCGGCGGCCCCAGCCACACCGCCATCTTGTCGCAGCCGCCCGGCTCCGTCGATGGCAGCCTGCGGGTCACCGAACAGGGGGAGATGATCCGCTACAAATTCGGTATGCCGGAGATCGCCGTACGTAACCTGGAGCTCTACGCCGGTGCCGTTCTCAAAGCCAGCCTGGTGCCGCCCCTCAGTCCCAAGCCCGAATGGCGCGCACTGATGGATAGCCTGGCCAGCGAATCGCATCGCCAATATGTCAAAGTGATCCGCGAAACCCCGGAATTTGTGGCCTACTTCCGGCAACTGACTCCCGAACAGGAGCTGGCCAAGCTACCGCTGGGTAGCCGCCCGGCTAAACGCAAACAGGATGGCGGCGTCGAAAGCCTGCGCGCCATCCCCTGGATCTTTGCCTGGACCCAGACCCGACTGATGCTGCCCGCCTGGCTTGGCAGTGGCCAGGCGTTAGCACAAGCGATCGAGCAGCAACAGCAACCGCTGCTGCATGAACTGCTAGCGCAGTGGCCGTTTTTTACCGCCTATATCGAGATGTTGGAGATGGTACTCGCCAAAGCCGAACCGGCCATCGCCCGTTACTACGAGCAGCGCCTGGTCGATCCCGAGCTGCGTCCGCTGGGCAGCCGCCTGCGCCAGCAGCTGCGCCAGGCGCAGCAACTGCTACCGGCGTTAAAGAACAGCAGCCAGCTGCTCAGTGACAATGAGATGCTGCGGCAGTCGATTCAGGTCCGCAATCCCTACATCGATCCGCTGCACTACCTGCAGGCCGAGCTGTTACGCCGGGATCGTAACTGTCCCGACAACACGGTCGAACAGGCGTTGATGGTCACCATGACCGGCATCTCCGCCGGGATGCGTAATACCGGTTGATCGGCGTAGCCTTTAGCCCGTTGCCAACAATAACGCTAGCGATCACGGTTTTTATGTCAACGCAAAACAGAAATGTCCCCTTTTCTGCAATTCAGAAGTGTCCCCTTTGATTGCAGGCTAAATCCTTGCAGTACCAACCGAAGATCGGCGCCAAGGATGGTCTGCGGGAGGCTTCCAGGCCGTTCTTTGCTGCTGTTCTTGCTTTTCTTGATCGACCAAAGAATGAACCAACTTCTCATCAGCAATAGGGGCTGGGGCTTCGCCCTGCTGTAACGTTCGATACTCCAGCACCTTCCCGTCATGAAGTAGTGTGATTGTGCCGTCAAAAGCCTTGCAGAGCGTGACAGAGGCGCCCCGAAGACGATAACCCTTTCCGTAGCCCTGAAGCTGGTACTCGGTATTTTCAAACTGGAAGGAGAGGTTTTTGGAGAGCTTCCGGGTGTGATGCTGGCTGAGGATCAGCCCAAGCTCCTGGGGTGTATGGAGTACACGACGTAGAGCATCTTCGGCTTGTCGCGGTTCGACGGCGAAGCGGCGATTGTAGTCCGCCATAAAGCGTGGAAGGTAGCCATTGGCTTGTTCCAAGGTATTGATATCCTGAAGACGCAGCTCCTTGACCAGCCGATCCTGGAGGGTCTTGTTGGCCCGCTCCACTCGCCCCTTGGCTTGAGGGGTGTTGGCATGGATCGATTCAATATCCAAGGTTTTGAGGGCCCTGGCAAACTGGGTCAGTTCGCCTTCCCTGCCAGGGTGGTTGACCCGGAAAATACTGTGCTTGTCGCTGTAGAGCGCCACCGGGCGGCCATGCTGTGCCAAGTAGTCCCGTAGCGTCTCCATATAAGCCTGAGTAGTTTCGGCCGGAACGAAGCGTAAGGCCAACAGTTCGCTGGTGGCGTCGTCGATAAAGACGATCAGGGTGCAACGGGGCCCCCGTCCTTCGAACCAGTCATGAGGTGAACCGTCGATCTGCACCAGTTCACCCCGACAAGCGCGGCGGGGACGGCGCTGATGAATGCGGGCCTGCCGCCGAGGCTTGGTACGCCAGATGCCTTCGGCAATCATCCATTGACGCAGGGTTTCCACCGAAAAACGCAGCCTGTGGCACTCGGTCAGCTTCTCGTGGGCGAAGGTCGGAGAGAAGTCGGGATAACGTTCCTTGATAAGAGTGATGGCCTGTAGGCGGACAGCCTCATCAATGGCGTTGTTGGGGCGCTTGCCACGGTGGCCGGAAACCAGCCCTTGGGCACCTTGTGTCCGATAGGCGCGAACCAGGCGCTTGACTTGGCGGACGCAGATTCTTAGCTGCTGCGCAGCATCGGCTTGGGTGATCTGCCTAGCAATGACAGACTGAATAACGGATAGGCGGTCAACCTCTCGACGACTCAAAGCAATGATATCCTCTGTCACTCCCCCTCCTGAAATCAAAAAGGGACATTTTAGCTTGTGGCAGAGGGGACATTATCGCTTTGGGCTAACAGCGATCACGGTTTTTAATCGCCTCATAATGGCACTCAGAGCCAAAAATGACGCTCTGAAAATCCGTGCGATAATGACTGCCTTACCAAGCCATTCCTGTGCGGGCAGACATTAAAAATAGAGGCGTATCGGAACCACTTGGCGAAACTTCGAGCAAGATGCGCTGTGCCTCATGGAGGTCTAGTGGGTGGCATTCACCAACAATCAGGGTAAAAGCAACCTGTGCATGATGAAAGTACGGCAGAAGATATCGGGGTGTTTCCGGTCCATGGAGAGTGCGAAGATCTTTTGTCGAGTTCGTAGTTATCTGTCAACTTATCGCAAGCATGGGGCATCAGCCACAGAGGCCCTGGCTTTGCTTTTTCAAGGAAAAATTCTGAGATCATAAACAGAGCTGACGCTCAAATGTGTAAGGGCGTTGAGTGGTTACCTATTTGTTACAAAATGACTGTACAGTCAGTCATTTTGTAATGTACCTTGTAAAATGAATGACCAGTCATTTTGATCGGTATAAAGATCAAGATGACGATGCATGGCTGATTTGCAAATTAATTAACCAAAACCAAAAAAAAATAATAGGTGTAATTATGAAGCGTTTTTCTTTAGTGCTCGCTGCGACAATGGTTGGGCAACTAGGTTTTGTCCAGAGTTCGGTAGCCGCAGACGTTACCCTGCGTTTTGCTCACTTTTGGCCAGCCCAAGCCGGTATATCCAAACATTTCCAATCTTGGGCCGATGCCGTGGAGAAAGACTCCAACGGCCGCATCGAGGTCGAAATGTATCCCTCACAGACATTGACCAAAGCCCCCAAGACTTATGATGCCGTAGTCAATGGCATTGCTGATGTCGGGGTCACGGTCCAAGGTTATACCGCCAGCCGCTTCCCGCTGTCTCAGGTCGTGGAACTCCCAGGTATTTCGAAAAGCGGTGAAAATGGCTCCTGTGTTCTTCAGTCCCTGCTCGATGAAGGTGTTATCGCCCAAGAATACCAGGAGACCCATCCTCTGTTCGTGTTTACCCATGGTCCCGGCTTAATCCATACCAAGGGTAAAGCGGTAAAGACCCCGGAAGATCTTAAAGGTCTGCGTATTCGCCGCCCCACTGCCGTGGTGGCTGATCTGCTAAGCGAACTGGGCGGACAGCCGGTCGGTATGCCAGCTCCCGAGATCTACCAGGCCATGTCCCGCGGTGTGATAGATGGTGCGGCGCTGCCTTGGGAAGGCGTGAAGTCCTTCCGCCTGGATGAGCTGACTGATCAACACACCGATATCAACCTTTACACAATTGCCTTTGTTGTTACTTTGAATAAACAGGCCTATGAAGGAATGCCTGCTGATCTGCAGCAGGTGATCGATAAAAACTCCGGACTAGATTGGGCTGTCAAGAGTGGCCAGTTTATGGATGAGGAGGACAAAATTGGGCTGGCTAAGGTAAAAGCGCTGGGGCAAAACATCACCACCATCGAAGGTGGCGTCAACAACCCTGCCTGGAAAGGGGTTCTGGATAAGGCTACTGAAGGCTACCTGGCATCAACCGGAGGGACTGCACGCAGTGTCTATCAGCGGGCTCAGGCTTTATCAAACAGCTGCGATAGTTAAAGGGTATTATCATGCGATTATTCAGTAACACAGTCGATTCGATGGCGCACTGGATGCACAGGGTGAGCGGCTTGCTGCTCATCCTGATGATGACTTTAGTGGTGGTCGATGTGGCCACCCGTACTCTGTTTTCAGTCAGTAGTGGAGAGTTCGATTTGACCTTTCTCGGTGGTATCGAGTTGGTTAGTTTCGGACTGCTGTTCTGCATCCTGTTTTCGCTGCCCCATAGCGTCAATAAAGGCCAGGTCGTTGTCGACCTGTTTACCCAAAACATATCCCAAACGGTCGATCGTCTAGTCAGCAGCCTCTATACGCTGGGCTTTGCCGCACTGGGGCTGGCGATGAGTTGGCGTTTTTATCATGCTTACCAGGAGGCGCTATCTAGCTTAGAAACCACCCAGGACCTGCAGATACCGATGTCCCATCTCTATCTGCTGGCCTGCTTCGCCACCGCCGTATTGGGGCTGCGCAGCCTGTTGGTCAGTGTGCAGGCGCTAGTGCCTGGCCGGACTCCAGAATCTAACCCGAGTCATGTCTTACTCACCAACGGAGATGTCTCATGAGTGCTCCTGTTATCGGCTTGATCTGCATGGCCGGCATGCTGGTATTTATCGCCTTGCGCTGCCCCATCGCCCTGGCCCTTGCTCTGACTGGGCTGCTAGGATTTACCTGGATCGTCGCCTTTCAACCCGCGTTGTCGATCCTTGAATCTGGGCCTTTCGAGACCCTCAGTAATTACAGCTTCAGTCCGATTCCCATGTTTATTCTGATGGGGGTATTTGCCTCCAAAGCGCGAATGTCTAGCGAACTGTTCAGCGCCGCTCGGTCGCTGTTTGGTGGTTGGAGTGGTGGCATGGCGCTGGCCTCAGTCATCGCCTGCGGAACTTTTTCGGCCATATCCGGCTCTTCGGTGGCCACCGCGGCCAGTATGTCGCGGGTGGCGTTACCGGAGATGAAAAAACATGGTTACGCGGACTCCCTCGCCACCGGCACTTTGGCCGCCGGGGGCACTCTTGGGATCATGATCCCCCCCAGTATCGCACTGCTGCTCTATGCGCTGATTACCGAGCAGTCGGTGGGCAAGATGTTTATGGCCGGGGTAATTCCTGGCCTGCTGGGGCTAGGGCTCTACTGCGCCACGATCGCTATTCTAGTGCACCTCAATCCAAGTCTAGCCAGAGAAGGAGTCTCCACCACTTGGATGGAGAAAATTATAGGCATGGCCGGTTTCGGCCCCTTTATGCTGGTGTTTGCGATCATTATCGGCGGCATCTATATGGGGATATTTACTCCCACCGAGGCTGCTGCCATCGGCGCCTTCGTGGCTATGGTAATCGCGTTTCTACGCGGTATGCGCATGGCCGGATTTTTGGATGCAGTGGATGAGACCCTAAAACTCTCGGCGATGATCTTCTTTATGATTATCGGCGCCGAGATCTTCGGTTACTTCCTGTCGGTATCGCGGATTTCGTTCTATTTGGCCGAGTTGGTGGGTGGCATGGGGTTGCCCCCCTACGCGGTGCTGGGCGCCGTATTGGTGCTATTTATCCTGTTAGGCTGCGTAATGGATAGCTTGGCGATGTTGCTGCTAACGGTGCCGGTGGTGTTCCCTCTGATTGTCGAGGCGGGTTACGACCCAATCTGGTTCGGTATAGTGGCGGTGATCACCGTGGAGTTAGGACTGATCACACCGCCGGTGGGAATGAACGTGTTTGTGATTAAGAGCGTGGCACCGCAGATACCCATCGGAGTGATCTTCAAAGGAGTGCTCCCTTTTGTGCTGTCGGATATCGTGCGCTTGGCACTGATTATCCTGTTCCCCTCCTTGGCACTAGCACTGATCTAGGCAGGAGTGAAAAAGGCCTATCAACTCACCACCGGTGGCCTGCCAAGCACACCGGTAGAGGAATCTTGTTATGTTAAATAAAATTGATTGCATTCTTTACGCTTCCGACTTCGGTCCCGATTCCCGCAAGAGCTTTCGCATGGCGGTCACCCTGGCTGACAGCAACAACGCCAAGCTGACCTACATGCACGCCATCAAGCCTCTAGGACAGACGGCAGAGATGATGATCAGCGGTTATATGACTGAAGATCAGCTGAAAGTAATGCAGCTCAATGGTGTCGAAACTATCCGTAAGGAGATCAATACACGCATCGAAAAGTTTAGAGCCGAAGAGTTGCCGGCTGACTTTCATCTATCGCAGGGGCGGCCGCAATGCCGCATCGAGCAGGGCAAACCGGTGGAGCAGATACTGGCGGTGGCCAAGGAGATTAATGCCGATTTGATTGTGATGGGCTCGCGAACCCACTCGACGCTTAGCCAACTGGTAATCGGGTCTACCGCCCATCAGGTATTGATGCGTAGCGACCGCCCGGTGCTGATTGTGCCTTTGAGTTCTACTGAAACAAGCAACACATAGTCATTGTGTGAGCAAGAAAGGGAGCGGTGGTCAAATCACGATGAGGAGGTTTTTTATTACTAAATAATTCCATAAGCGCATTTGCCGAATGGCCCCATTCGGCACCGCTACTCTCAATTGCCCCTGCTTAGAGAAAGCCTGTCCCTGACTGCAAGGGGTCGAAGATTGACAACGTTTTTTAAATGAGTGATCATTCAGTCAGTTAATACAGAGCATCAATGACTCTAAATTTCTCTACCTCGTACCCGCTGATCAGTGACCTTACCCCGTAAGGAAGAGCCGATTACCGGTAGTCCGAAATCAACCAAAAGAGTGAACACAACCATGATTTCATTGACCCTAGACGGCTCGGTAGCCACTGCGACGATGTCCCGATCCCCTGTAAATGCCATCAGCGACGAGTGGATCGACCGGTTTGACTCTGTACTGGATGAGGTAGAACAGAACCCCAGCCTATCGGCCCTGCTGATTCGCAGCACCGAGAAGGTGTTCTGCGCTGGTGCCGATCTTGAGGTGATGCGTAGCCGCTTTGCCAGTGAATCAGGACGGCGGCAGATGGTCGAACTGGCCGCGAAGATGCAGCGAGTGTTTGCCCGCATCGAAGCCCTGCCCATGGTGACGGTGGCACAGATCGAAGGGGCTGCGCTGGGTGGTGGATTTGAACTGGCGCTGGCCTGTGACATTCGGGTGGCCACCGATACTGCCAAGATCGGGCTTCCGGAAGCCAAACTGGGTTTACTCCCTGGCGCTGGCGGCACACAGCGGCTCACCCTGCTTTGTGGCAGTGCCATCGCCCGCAGAATGATCCTCACGGCTGAGATATTAGATGGAACTCAATCCGCCAAACTCGGTGCTGTCCATTGGGTAGCGCACCAAGATCAGCTGGAAGATCTGGTTTCGGGATTGTTAGCAAGAGTAGCCAAAATCCCCCAGGACGCCATCAAAGAGTGCAAACGGTGCATCGATAGCGCACTCAACCCCGAAGCCGACGGCTATGCCATCGAGCTAGAGGGGACCCTGCAGCTCTACGAAAACCCCATATCTCAAGAGATTGTTCGGCGTTTCCTAGACAAAGCAGGCTAACAAGACTGACCCGAGCTACGAATCATTCACGACAATCCGCTCCTTGCATTTTGACAGAATCGATCCGCCCCCTTCAGAGTGACGCCTCCTATGAATGAAGTTGTTCTTGAACAGTACTCCAACGAAGTGGCCATTGTACGCATCAACCGCCCCGAGCAGAAAAACGCGCTTAACATGGCGGTTCGCGAGCAGCTTGCCCACTATTTTACGCAACTGAGCAACGATGATGCGGTGCGCTGCGTGGTGGTCACCGGCGATCAGCAAGCGTTCGCCGCCGGCGCAGACCTGGTCGACCTGGCTCCCCGTAGCGCCCTGGATATGATGCTGCGCAAGACTCACCTGCTGTGGCAAGCGATCGCCAACTGCACCAAGCCGGTCATCGCCGCCGTCAATGGCTACGCCTTTGGCGGAGGCTGCGAACTGGCGATGCACGCCGACATTATCATTGCCGGAGAGAGCGCCCAGTTTTCTCAACCGGAGATCAAAGTGGGCATCATGCCGGGTGCGGGGGGCACCCAACGCCTGGTACGGGCCGTCGGCAAGTACAACGCCATGCGCCTGCTATTGACCGGCGATGCTATCTCCGCACGCGATGCCCAATCCATGGGGCTCTGTTCGATGGTAGTGGCCGATGATCAGGTACTGGAGCAGGCCTTGAAGATGGCCACCCATATCTCGCGTATGCCGCCACTGGCTGTCGCCCAGATAAAGGAGGTGGTGATGATGGGCCAGGATATTCCTCTCGATCAGGCGATGGCACTGGAGCGAAAAGCATTCCAGCTACTGTTTGCCACCGCTGACCAGACTGAGGGAATGAATGCTTTCCTCGAAAAACGCAGACCCGTTTATAAGGGGAAGTAGCACTATGCTAGATCAACAACAGCGTCAATCCGTAATCTGGCAACCCAGCGCGAAGCTGGGTGTCGTCGGCGCGGGCGTGATGGGCCGAGGTATTGTCCAGATCGCAGCACAGGCAGGTATCGAGGTGATACTCTTCGATGCCAACCAAGCTGCGATGGACCAAGCCATCGGGTCCCTCCGCGAGATATTCGAACGTCTGGTGAGCAAGGGAAAGCTGACCCCTGCCGAATCCAAAGCGACCCTGGCACGTATCACCTGCTCGACGAGCCTGGAGGCATTCTCCTGCTGCGCTGCAGTGGTCGAAGCCATCATCGAGCGTCTGGATGCCAAACAGGAATTACTGAAATCATTAGAGGCGGTCGTGTCAGAGCGCTGTATTCTGGCCACCAACACCTCGTCACTCTCAGTGACCTCCATCGCGGCTACCTGCACACGCCCCGAACGGGTTGCCGGATTTCACTGCTTTAACCCCGTGCCGCTGATGAAGTTGATCGAAGTGATCGCTGGGGTTCAGACCGAGCTCTGGGTCACCCAAACGCTGACATCACTGGCCGAGCAGATGGGACATACTCCAGTGCTAGCCAAGGATACACCCGGGTTTGTAGTCAACCACGCAGGACGAGGGATGATCAGCGAGTCGTTGCGGATAGAGAGTGAAGGAATCGCTGACTTCCAAACCATCGACGCTATTCTCAGGGATGGTGTGGGCTTTCGCTTAGGGCCATTTGAGCTAATGGATCTCACCGGCCTAGACGTTTCGCTCCCAGTCATGGAGACGATCTACCAACAGTTCTACCACGAGCCACGCTATCGTCCTACTCCAATGGTTCGTCAGCGGTTAGAAGCAGGGTTGCTGGGACGCAAAGTAGGCAAGGGATTCTACCGCTACGATGGTAATAACCAGCTAACTGCCCCCCTACAAGAAGCCCCTAAGGCCGCGGCACCCGCCATCTGGGTAAACCCTGAGGAGCCGAACGCTCACAAGATGTTGAGCGATCTGGTAACAGCGCTGGGGGGTGAGCTGGATCCGGGGCGCTCACCGGCTCCCGACTCACTATGCTTGCTCTCTCCCTTGGGAGCCGATGCCACCTCAGCGGCACTAGCACTGGGGGTCAATCCTCGTCAGGTAATTGCCATCGATATACTCTACGATCTTAACCGGCTACGCACCTTGATGCCCACACCGATCACCTCGACATCGATCCGGCAAGCCGCTCACCAGCTATTCACACGTGACGGAGTGCCCGCACTGCTGATCCGCGAAAGCGCCGGTTTTATCGCCCAGCGGGTACTGGCCAATATCGTCAATGTAGGCTGCGAACTGGCCCAGCAACGCATCGCAACCCCTGTTGATATAGACAATGCCGTGCGGCTTGGACTCGGCTATCCCAAGGGGCCACTAGCCTGGGGGGACTCGCTGGGAACGGGGCGTATTCTGACCATTTTGGAAAATCTCTACGACGCCTACAAAGATCCTCGATACCGAGCCAGCGCTTGGCTATCGAGACGCAGCAAACTCAATATCTCGCTGCTTTATGAGGAGTGATACAACCGTGGCGTCAGTGGCGCAACTATCGGTCAACTATCGGTGCAGCACTCCTAGAGCTGCGCCCTGCAGCCATTTTGCAGACAGAGAAACCTATTTGACAGCGGTTCCCTGAGTCGCTAAAAAGTGTCTGATTTACTCTTAGCGCTGTTATTTACTGTGATTTGAGAGACCCCTCAAAACCTGTAATCCGAGCAGCCCGGTTATGGGCTCGATCGTCAACAGTTATCGGAGCTTAGCCCTTCACCGTGACGATTAAGTAAGGAAACAACCTGATGTACCAAGACCCCGAGACTCAAGCCTTTTTGGAATGGTTAGCCGGGGCCGAGCTTCCCCCGCTCATCGCATACCCTCCCGCCGAGGGGCGGCGCCAATTCGACCTGCGTTCCAAAAAAGCCGATATCCTTCCTTCTGAAGTGGGAGCCTGTAAAGATATCGCCATTCCTGGCCCTGGTGGAGAGTTGCCTTTGCGCCTCTATTGGCCACCGGGTGGCGATCACTCACAGAGCCCGGTGTTGGTATTTTTTCATGGCGGAGGCTTCGTCTTCGGCGGACTGGAAAGCTACGATAACTTGTGTCGTGCACTATGTCGGGGAGCTCAATGCTTAGTGGTTTCCGTGGACTACCGTCTGGCACCCGAACACCGCTACCCCGCTGCCGTGGAGGATTCTTGCGCAGCCATGGACTGGGTAACACAAAACATTGCTGTCCATGGCGGAGATCCAAGTCGAATCGCCGTTGCTGGCGATAGTGCTGGTGGTACTCTGGCCGCGTTCGTGGCGCAGCAGCGAAACAAGTACAAGCTAGTGCATCAAGTGCTTATCTACCCCTGCCTTGACCAAGGCGGCAATGAGCTTGCACAATTATACCCATCAAGGGAGACCTACGCACAGATGTTTCCCGTCGAGAGAGAGACTATCGACTGGTTCACTCGACAATATTTTGGTCCTGGAGCAGCGGCGACTGAGCCCCGAGCTGCACCTATAAGAGAGCGCAATTTGACCGGTCTGCCACCAGCCTTAGTAATAACTGCGGGTCTTGATCCGCTGCGGGATGAGGGCAAACACTATGCCGACAGCCTAAAAGACTCTGGCGTTCCCATCCACTATCACTGCTTCGAGGGTACCCTACACGGTTTCATCAGCATGGGAGGGGTGCTGTCGTTGGCTCATCAGGCGCTACATATGATCAGCTCAACACTGCGCCAAGCCTTTACCGACGCCCAGCAGTCCAAGGCATCAACCCCTAGCTGATGCCACTCGGGCCGCTCGCAATAGGCGGCTCGAAGTGACCCTTGAAGCCACCTTTGAAGCCACCTCCAAAACCACTATTCGAGTAGTCTAAAGCGCTGTATTTTCCCTGTAGGGGTTCGAGGCAATTCGTCAAAAAAGCAGATATCACGCGGATATTTGTAGGGGGCGATATCCGCCTTAACGAACTCCTGTATAGATTTTACGGTTTCATCGGTTTCTAAGGCTGAATTTTTCAACACCACGCAGGCGCGCACCAACTTTCCTCTATCTGCATCAGGGATACCCACCACCGCGCATTCAGTAACCAGAGGATGCTGTAAAATACTGTGCTCAACCTCTTGGGGGGAAATATTGTAACCCGACGAAATAATCATGTCGTCTGCGCGCGACAAGTACCAGAAATACCCGTCCTCATCCTGTTTAAACAAGTCACTAGGAATATTCCATCCATCACGGACGAACCCTCTTTGACGATCTTCGTCGTCCAAGTAGCGACAACCTGTAGGCCCCTTGATCGCGATCAAACCGCCCTCTCCTCTAGGGACTTCGTTACCCAACGGGTCTACAATTTTAATTGTATAGCCCGGTACGGGAAGCCCTGCCGAACCAGGCCTCACTACCGCCTCGTTATCCGACAGAAAATGAGCCATAAACTCGGTGGCACCCACGCCGTTAACAATCCGTATACCGATCTTATCCAGCCACATCTCCCACAAGGTTAACGGCAGATGCTCACCCGCCGAGGTACAACGTTTCAGGCTACTGGTGTCATAGTTGTCAATAATTTTAAGCATTGAATTCAGCGTCGTTGGTACCGCGAGAAGATTCGTCACTTTGTGCTTTTCGATGGCCTCTAACAACAGTTCCGGTTTGGCTGGAGTCAAGACGGCACAGGCACGATAACGCAACGGATAAAGAATGAAAGCAGCCAGTCCATAGGTAAAGGAATATATCGGCGACCCACAGATAACATCATCCGCAGCGATAGGATACGCCAGCGGCACGCTATCACTTACAGCCAAAATATCACGATGAAACTGCGCGGCCGCTTTAGGCTGCCCGGTGGATCCTGAGGTAAAAACGATTAATGCTATATCATCGGCAGAGGTTTTAACATTATTGAAGCCCACAGGCTTTTCGGCCATGCGCTGATCTAGTTCCGCTTGTTCATCCCCTCCCTGACCAGAAGAGCTAAAGTACAGAATCTTCTCCAGACTGGATGACAGCCCCTTTGCTGTTTCCATATCCTCGCTCAGCGAACTGTCACAAAGGGCAAAACGCACCTTCACCCGTTCGAGGATAAAACCGAGTTCGCTCGCTCTCAGCAATGGCATGGTAGATACGCAAATACCACCGGCCTTGAGCACCGCTAGCCAACAGGCAATAACCATTGGCGTGTTAGCAGAACGCAGCAGCACCCGGTTACCCGGCTCTAACCCATAGTCCTCAACGAGCACTCGTGCGATCCGGTCTGCTTGGTCCTTCAAGTAGCTATAGGTCCAGGTGACGCCCTGATAGATATACGCGGGCTTATCTCCTGCCCCTTCTTCAACAGCAGCGTCAAGTAGCACGTCTACGGCATTGATCTGGTCGGGATAGTGGCGAAGATGGTCAGCCGAAAAATCAAAATCTGGCCAGAACTCTCTTGCCGGTAATAACGACTGTGCAAATAGATCAGTATGGGCTGAAGAAATACCACCGGGTAAATTCATAAATCCTCCATTACTAGCGCTGTTTTTATCATTATGGGATCAGGCGTATCAATATTGCGTGCTTGGAGTCGGTAAACTCATCCGAATGCTTCGATGCAGAATCGATACAGCCCACCCTTCGCATACCCAAAGGCAATGACTGAATAGTCACTCAGTAAAAGAGCAGTGTCAATATCTATAACTGACTAGTCACTCATTATACATCGTGATGGCGTTGTAAAATGACACCGCACCCAACCCAGAGTGGCGGAGATAGAGGCCCCTCGCTAAATCCTAGCGCGGCTCAACATGAGTGAAAAAAAGTAATGACCTAAACGACTAAGAAGCAAGCCCAGCTAAAAACAACTGAGCCGTACGAAAATAAATTGGAGTCGAGAAAAATAAGAGACCTTTTCGCAAAGAATCTGCCAGCCAAGTTATAATTCCGGCAATACATCCCCCTGCCTATTGTTAAACGCCCTGCGTCCCTTACGCGACGTCAGGTGCGGTTCGACAAGCAGCTTAAGCCCCTCTTGAACATACTCCTGCAAGGTATATTTCTCGCGAAAAGCCCAGTATTTTAATGCCCAGGTGTGGCAATACATAACGTATTGGTAGACCAGTAAATCTCCATTAACATCATTAAAATAGCGACCTTTTATACACTCATTGATGCAATCTAAAATGATTGCATTTGAACGTTGCTCTCCTTCCATCAGGAATTTGCGGCCCTCAGCCGAGAGTGATTGGGTGGAGCGATAGGCCAGCAACGTAGCGTCTCTGAGTTCATCAACAATCGAACAGTAGGCTTCAACGGCTAGACACAAACGATCTATCGGATCCTGAGCCTCAGAGATCCGCCGTGGAATTTCGCGCTCATAAGTATCAACAACCCGCAGCAGCGCAAAACAGAGCACATCCTCTTTCTCACGAAAATACTGGTATATCAAACCACTACTGATACCCGCCGCCTTGGCAATATCGAGAATCGTAGTACGGTAATAACCCTTTACAGCAAACAACGTTATCGCAGCACTCGCAATTTGGGCTCTGCGGTCTGCAACAAGCTTAGGGTCGGTGACAGTACTCTCAAATTTCATGGAAGATCGCATAGTAACTTAGGCCTGACCTATAGATAAAACGACTAGATTATGCGATACAGCCTCGTTATGAGCAATCTCTTTGTTATATACGAAATAGAAGAACACCCATAAAAACCAGCAACCATAGGCTATACAGGCCTTTATAGGTGATCCACAGACCACCAAACGGATTGAATGTTCATTCATAAAAAGGTATAGATTATAGGTGGATGGTTTACCACAACACTGAAAAAGAGCGTTATCGATTCTCGGGTGAATTATCACAGCCTCTTCTCAGCACCAATAAAGCTTACCTAGTTCCTGAAAAATCAAGGTATCCATTAAGACGGAATAGTATCCATACCGAGGCTAACCATCCTATCAGGATCTTAAAATTCGCTAGCGCACCAACATGAAGCCTACAATAACAGGCTCGCAGGGAGTGGATTTTAGATAGCCAATCCGCCGCCACAAACACGGAGAGACAAGTGCCTCAAAAAAATCTAAATAAATTATTCAGCCCCCGCTCTTTGGCTGTTATCGGGGCCAGTAACCGGGAGCGAACTGTCGGCAACCTGGTCATGAGAAATTTACTTGAGTCTGGTTTTTCCGGTCCGATCATGCCGATAAATCCTAAGCATCAAGCGGTATCAGGGGTCTACAGCTACAAAAATGTGGCGAGCCTTCCTCTTGTCCCAGATCTGGCGGTGATCTGCACGCCGCCGGGAGTGATCCCCCAGCTCATCACCGAACTGGGGGCTCTCGGCACTCGCGCAGCCATCATCATGACTAAGGGCCTAAATAGAGAACAGACTTCTGCAGGAAAAGAGATACAACAGGCGATGCTTGAAGCAGCCAGCCCCTTCCAATTGCGGATACTGGGTCCAAACTCCCTGGGATTATTAATCCCAGGGGCCAAGCTCAACGCCAGCTTTTCTCACCTGAGCGCCCTCCCCGGTAAGATCGCTTTTGTATCACAATCCGGAGCGATGTGTACCGCGGTATTGGACTGGGCACGGGCCCGTAATATTGGCTTTTCTCATTTCATCTCTCTGGGAGACAGCGCTGATATCGATTGCGCCGATGTCATCGATTATCTGGGTAGCGACCCTAAAACCCAGTCAATTCTCCTCTATGTAGAGTCTATTCAGAAGGGGCGAAAATTTATGTCTGCAGCTCGTGCTGCCGCGCGCAACAAACCGCTCCTTGTTATCAAGTCCGGCCGTACAAAAGCAGGCGCCAAAGCGGTGGCCGCTCACTCCGGGGTTATTACCGGGTCTGATGAAGTTTACGACGCCGCCATCCGCCGTGCAGGCATGCTGCGTGTCTACGATATCGACGAGCTGTTTGCCGGGGTTGAGTCACTGGCCCGGGCAGGAAAAATGCGCGGCGAAAACCTAGCCATTCTCTGCAGCGGCAGCAGCCTAGGCATCATGGCGGTTGATGAACTGAGCGCCTGTGGCAACCACTTGGCTAACTTATCCGCTGAGACGCTCAAACAACTAGATGAAATACTCCCCTCTCCCTGGTCCCGCAGCAACCCAGTCGATATCTTCTCCAATGCTACCCGCGAGCGCTATGAACAGGCATACAAAATACTTGCCCAAGCCCCCGAAGTGGACATTATTATGGTCATCCACGCTCCGGTGGCCACCTCGGATAGCATGGCGGCAGCCGAAGGCATCGTCAGCGCCCATAGGCAAACGCCGTGCTATCTATTGACCTGCTGGGTCGGTGAAGCAACGGTCAAACAGGCACGCGATCTATTTTCCCGAGAGCAGATTGCCACTTACAACACCCCAACCACCGCCGTACGCGCCTTCATGCACGGTATCCGTTACCGACAAAACCAGCGTCAGCTGATGGAAACTCCTGAATCGCTTCCTGACACCTTTAAACCCGATACCCAAGCGGCCCAGCGGCTCGTCACCCGGACCATACGAGGTAAAGATGACCTCATGACAGACCAGGACGCTAAAGCGCTGCTCGCGGCCTACTGCATCCCTCTTCCGCCTCCCGATCATGGCTACGATCAAGATACCCGCGACTACGATTTTATGATTAAGGTCAGCCAGGATCCGACTTTCGGTCCAGTCATAACATTTGGCCAAGGAGGCCCCGATGCTGGGCTTATCGGAGACTACGCCGTTGCCCTGCCACCGCTGAATATGAGTCTGGCGCGAGATCTAATTACTAGAACCCGCATTTCGCAGCGCCTCAGCAATCCCGAGACCGATCTAGACACCGATCTAGACACCAATCTAGATACCAATCCAGCAGGCGGCCCAGAGACCAACCACAGATCCGTCACCACCTCGGTTCTCTGCCAGATACTGGTACAAGTATCACAATTGATAGTCGATATTCCTCAACTCCAGAGCCTAGTAATTAATCCACTTCGCTTTAATAAAAACAGAATCTCAATCGAAACGGTTCAAATACACCTCAAGAGCGTTGATACCGACTCCTGTCAACGCCTAGCCATTCGCCCCTACCCCAAACATCTTGAAGAGCCCTTTATACTCGATGATGGAAGACGGGGTATGCTGCGCCCCATTCGCCCTGAAGACCAACCGAATCACTACAGACTACTCGACCAGGCGTCCGGAGATGATCTTCGCTATCGGTTCTTCGGACAGATTCGCAGACTTCGTCATTCACAGATGGCACGTCTGACTCAAATCGACTACGACCGGGAGATGGCCTTCATAGCCGTCACCGAGAAGGATGGCACCAGCGAAACCCTGGGGGTGGTTCGAACCGTTACCGATCCTAACAACGAATCCGCTGAGTTTGCCATTCTAATGAGCAGAGGACTGAAAGGGACCGGTTTGAGCGTCAAGCTGATGAGCAAGATGATTGCTTACTGTCGCTCCCGGGGGACCCGGTTCATCGTCGGTCAAATACTCTCTGACAATCTACGGATGCTGGGATTGGCTAAGAAAATAGGATTTACACTCACGCCCGTTCCCGAGGAGGGGATGGTAGAGGTCAGGCTTGAGTTAACTCCCACACAAGCAACGCCTTATCCCCCTGAACCTATCTTATAAAGGACGTTCTATTTTGCCCTCCTCCCTAAAAAACACCTCTTGGCCGCATGTGGTACTGGCGTTTTTTGCAGGCTGCACTATCGCGATCCATATAGGCAAGTTGCCTGGCTCTATCCCTACCCTCATCGACGAACTCCAAACCTCACTACAGGGCGTCGGCATGGTGGTCGCGGCTTTTAGCCTGATAACCGGCCTCATAGGACTGTTGATAGGATGCTTTTCTGACCGAATCGGCCATCAACGGGCAGCATTGCTGGGGCTGCTGATCTGCGCCACAGGCAGTTTGCTAGGTGCCATGTCCACCAGCCTCTCAGCTATGCTGCTGACTCGGGTAATAGAAGGCCTGGGCTACATCCTCGCTGCGACCTCGCTGCCAGCACTGATCGCTGGTTCCAGCACCGACCACGACCGCCCTCTGGCTCTGGGCTTATGGGGCGCCTTTGTGCCGATCGGCATGGGGGTTATGTTGCTGATGTCTCCCTGGTTACTAGACAGGGTCGGATGGCGAGGACTATGGATAATCGCCGGGATCACAACCCTAATCTTGGGATTATGGATCGGCCTAGCATTTCGCAGCCCTTACTCTTCAGCCCCCGAGCAGGTCAACCTATCTCGCTCTCTGAGAATGGTTGGCCAACGCGCACCCCTCTGCCTGTTCGGTTGCTTTGCCGCCTACTCGGCTCAATTTATAGCGGTCACCTCCTTTCTACCAAAAATGTTCGTAGATCAGTATCAGATCGCTATACCCCAGGCCGCTACCTTAGGCGCGCTAGTGGTGATGGCCAACATCGTCGGTAACCTGGCATCCGGCTGGCTACTACGTCACGGCTGGCAGCGCCACCGATTACTTATATTCGCTGCCGCCATCACAGGACTCTGCACCCTCGTCATTTTTAATAACGAGCTATCCCTGACATGGCGATTTCTAGCAGCCGTCAGTTTCAGCGCCATCGGTGGGCTCATCCCAGGCACCCTTGCCGCCAGCGCACCTTTTTACATTCAGCATCCAGGGCAAATGGCCAGCATGATGGGGTTCTTAATGCAGGGTGCTGGCGCGGGGCAGATTCTAGGGCCAATTCTACTGACAAGCCTAGTTATCGCTTTTGGCGCCTGGGAATATTCATTAATCCTCACCTTAACCGCCGCTGCGCTGGGGATTGGCTGCGGCCTGCTACTGAATAAGCCAACCGCCATTCATGCTAATACGCAGCAAGCGGAGATATCCAACTGACGCCTATTAGCGGCGTCAGTTGATTTATGCAAGCGACACGGATACAGACGGTTTGCAAAGAACACCTCTATCCAGGATCCATGACCGAGAGGTGAAAGAAGCGGGATGGAAAAACAAGCGACACCAGAGACCCGTCTAAAATGGGAAAGCAGGCAGGCTTAATGCTCTACATTCAGCCAAGCCCGACGGAACCTACGGAGCGATTCCCTGGGCGCCATCGATATAAATCGTGCTACCGGTGAGATAGGCGTTGTCCTCGACGAAAGTTGAGGCTACAAATCGGGCGATGTCGTTAGGCTCTCCAGGATAACCCCGTGGTATCCGCCCCTTCAGATGATCTTTCATTACTTGCTGATCAAGAAAATCGGCCGTCATTTCGGTACGCACATAGCCCGGTGCAACATCCAAAACCCTAATGTTATGTTTCGCCCACTCCACCGCAAGAGCGCGTGAAACCGCCCCTACAGCAGCTTTTGAAGCACAGTAAGCCACGTAGCCCTTGCCGCCTATACGGTCCCAGAACGAGCCAATATTGATAATAATCCCACCCTTATTCGCTGCTAGAAAAGGGTAACAAGCCTGACACACCGAAAACACACCCACCACGTTGGTTTGCAAAACCGTTTCAAAATCTGCCAGTGGGTAGACGTCAGACCCGCCTCCAGAAGCGATCCCGGCATTATTGACAATACCAAATAATCCACCTCCTAAAGCATCTGCCTGACCCATCGCATCACGAACCGAGGTCTCATCGGTGACATCACATTGAATACCCACTAAACGCGCTCTGATCTCATCATCAACGTCATCCGGGCACTCTGTGGCTAAGCCGCTTCTGTTCAGACAGGCAACAATAAAACCCCGCCGCGCCAGCTCAATGGCAACAGCCGCCCCAATCCCACGACTAGCACCGGTAACGCCTATCACTTTCTCTTGAACCTTGTTGTTCATCATAAGTCCTCACATATAGATGCTGTTCACAGACCAGCAGACAATGGCTAACAATGGTTATGCCGGTCCGCACAGAGTGCCGCATTGCCTGATATTAACGGCCTTTAAACTGAATGACTATTCACTCGCCGAGTGAAAAAGTCAATACTGATAGCGGCGACTGCCTGATTTTTAGCTCTCTGAGCAACCTAGATCGGCACGATCTAAAACCAATAATGAAAATTACACTTGACCCAGAGAACTGAATACTCAATCATTAACTGACTGATCATTCATTAAGCCTGAATGACGTTTACTACATAACCGACTGGAGAGCCTTATGCACTTAGATAATAAAGTTGCCGTTGTAACCGGCGCAGCGTCAGGAATCGGCTTTGCCACCGCACAAGGCCTAGCCAAAGCAGGTGCCCACGTATTTCTTGGTGACATCAATGAAGACGCGGGACAAACCGCTGCAGAGCAGATTCGTACAGAAGGTGGCAGCGCGGACTTTCTGCGCATGGATGTAACCGATCCAGAATCAATCGAGTCTTTCAAACAGCAGACTTACGCCAGTAAGGGTCATGTCGATATTGTTGTTAACGTGGCCGGCTGGGGGAAAATAGAGCCCTTTATCAAGAACACCCCCGACTTCTGGAAACGGGTCGTCGATCTGAACTTCATGGCGCCGGTTCTGGTAACCCGTGCATTCCTGGACCAGATGATCGAGCGCAAAGAAGGCAAAATTGTAGTTATCGCCAGTGATGCCGGACGTGTCGGCAGCATGGGAGAGACCGTCTACGCCGGCGCCAAAGGTGGAGCCATCGCCTTCGTTAAATCTCTGGCTCGGGAGCTCGCGCGCTTCAATATCAATGTCAACGCCGTCTGTCCTGGCCCTACCGATACACCACTGCTTCGTGCCGTACCAGAAAAACATCAGGAGGCCTTCATCCGCGCCACCCCCCTTGGCCGTCTGGCTAAGCCATCCGAACTGGCTGACGCGGTGCTGTTCTTCTCCAGCGATCGTTCATCCTTCGTCACCGGACAGGTATTAAGCGTCAGTGGCGGACTGACCATGGTCGACTAACTCAGCCAAGCCATGTCGTCACTAGAGACAGTACAAAAACTAATTTAAGGAACATACGATGTATAAAGTAAAAGCTGCAGACTGGAAGCCCGATCATTTTGGCTGGGATGTTAGCGATGGAGTCGCTACCGTCACCATGAATATCCCCGACCGTAAAAATCCCTTTACCTTCGAGAGCTACGCAGAACTTCGCGATACCTTTCATAAATTGCAGTACGCATCTGATGTCAGGGCCGTGGTGATTACCGGAGCCGGTGGTAACTTCTGCTCCGGTGGCGATGTGCATGACATCATCGGCCCATTGACCAGGATGGGTATTGATGAGCAGCTTAAGTTTACCCGCATGACCGGCGATCTGGTCAAAGAGATGCGTCAGTGCCCTCAGCCGATCATCGCCGCGATTGACGGTATTTGTGTCGGTGCTGGTGCGATTCTAGCTATGGCCAGTGATTTCCGTTATGCCACCGAGCGGGTTAAAACCGCCTTCCTATTCGTCAAGGTCGGGCTGGCTGGCTGCGACATGGGCGCTTGTGCCATTTTGCCAAGACTCATAGGTCACGGCCGCGCCTCTGAGTTGCTCTACACTGGACGGGTAATGACGCCCACCGAGGGCGCTAACTGGGGCTTCTTCAACGAAGTCGTCTCCCAAGAGGAGCTCATGAACAAAGCCTACAGCATGGCTAAGGTCATCACTGAAGGACCTTATTTTGCGCACACAGTCACTAAAAAATGCCTGCACCAGGAGTGGAGCCAAAGCATCGAACAGGCTCTGGAAACCGAGGCAGAAGCCCAGGCTATCTGCATGGCAACCAAAGATTTTGAGCGGGCCTATCACGCCTTCGTCAACAAGGAAATCCCGAAATTCGAAGGCAATTAAGCCATCACTCATCCTCGGTCGGGCGCAGTAGATATGGCCTCAAAGGCGTATTGCCCGACCCGTGGATCAAACAGGAGAAGGTAATTATGACCACTGAAACCTACTTTAGATCTTCTGGCTTCGATCAATGGCCATTTTTTGAACCTCGCCATCGCCAGTTGATGACGTCTCTCGACGCCTTCGCCAAGAATCAATTGGTTGAGATCGCCGCAGCTGCGGGCGAGGATGATACTTCTCAAGATGCAGCCTGCCGTGAGATTGTCAGCCGGTTGGGCCAAGCACAGTTCCTAAACTGCACAGCGGTAGTCGACCCTCAGGGTCAGTTTGATGTTCGCAGTCTGTGCCTGAGCCGAGACATCCTGGCCAGCCATGCACCGCTTGTCGATTTCGCCTTCGCTATGCAGGGCTTAGGAACCGGTCCTATCTCCATCGCAGGAACTCCTCAACAACGTGCTGATTACTTGCCACCGGTCATTCGAGGCGAAAGGATCGCCGCTTTTGCGCTTTCCGAACCCGATGCTGGCAGCGATGTGTCGGCCATATCCACAACCGCTCGCCGGGAAGGATCTGATTTTATCCTCGATGGCTTAAAGACCTGGATATCAAATGCCGGGATCGCCGATCACTACATCGTGTTCGCCAGAACCGGCGAAGCACCTGGTGCCCGAGGACTGTCTGCTTTTATCGTCGATGCTGATAATCCGGGAATCAGGGTATCCGAAAGAATCCGGGTCATCGCGCCTCACCCTTTAGGCACCATTACCCTGGAGAACTGTCGAGTATCTGAATCGGCCATGGTAGGCAATCCAGGTGAAGGTTTTAAAGTGGCGATGGGCACATTGGACGTGTTCCGCACTAGTGTGGGATCGGCGGCATTAGGCTTTGCTCGCAGAGCCATGAGCGAGGCGCTGGTACGGATCCAGGAGCGCTCAGTTTTCGGCAAACAACTAGCCGATTACCAGCTGACCCAAGCCAAAATCGCCGAGATGGCCGTAGATATAGATGCTTCGTCGCTGCTGGTTTATCGCTCTGCTTGGAGTAAAGACACCTTTGGAGGTCGTAACACCAGCCCCTCGTCCATGGCCAAGATGTACGCTACCGAAAAGGCTCAGGAGGTTATCGATAAGGCGGTACAGCTATTTGGTGGCCTAGGTGTGGTACAAGGTGTTACCGTTGAATCACTGTACCGGGATATTCGAGCGCTACGCATCTATGAGGGCACCACTGAAGTACAGAAACTGGTTATCGCCAACTCTATCTTCACGGAATAAATTGAATAGCTTCACATTTGTGGACATGGTTTCACAATTGTGAAGCCCTTATATAATCAGCAGATGGCGGGTATAGATTACATAAAGCTTGTCAGCCGATGCGCGTAATGACCATTCAGCCTTATGATTGCTATGTTTTAAATAAGGCATTGAAAACATAGATATATTTGATAAGCTGCAACAGCTTAAAAATTATCTAGGAAATACCATGAAATACCGCTCGATTGTTGTTTTGACCTTTGTTTCCTCCTTGGTACTGACAGGCTGTAACAGCGAGACCCGTAACCTTCCCGACCAAAAGCCCGATTATGCCTATGAACTAGATACCTGGCAGGAAAACTCCGAGGTTTACGAGTTCACCCCCAAAGCAAGCCCTGATCGAGCATGCATCATGCTCATGCTAGATTCCGGTGCGGACATGGGATTGTCGTGCTTCCCTAAGGGCACCCAAGGTAAAGCGACCAACCTACTGGCGCCCGACTTTGCCTATGAACTGGATACCTGGGCTCAGAACTCCGAACTTTACGAGTTTACCCCACGCTCAAACACCGCTTACTCATGTACTATGTACATGCTCGATGCGGGTAACGCAATGGGGCTCCGTTGTGAACCCAAGACTGCCAACGTACCGGCAGCTATACAAGCCACAGATAGAGACTAGCGCATGCCCTTACAAGCCAAGATTCACGCCTGTTATCACGCATACCGCCGCGAGGCTGGGACCCTTACAACCCTAAATAGAGGATGGCAACCCGTATTCAGGAGGCTAGCTGTGGCACCGCCACTGGATCCACATGTTGTAACTGATACAGCGCCTTAATCTCATCGGCCCAGATGCTCGCATCGATAGTTTCCAGCACCATCGGGATGCCATTAAAGCGCTGGTCGCGCATGATAAATTCAAAACAATCCCAGCCGATAAAGCCCTGCCCCAAACTCTGGTGACGATCCACCCGGGTGGCGAAATCAACCTTGGCGTCGTTCAGGTGCATAGCGCGTAAATAGTTAAAACCGACGATCCGTTCAAACTCGGCAAAGGTCTGCTGGCACGCTGCATGACCGCGCAGGTCGTAGCCGGCGACAAAGGTATGGCAGGTATCGATACAGACCCCGACACGGGACTTATCCTCAACCCCGTCAATAATCTGTGCCAGATGCTCGAACCGATAACCCAGATTACTGCCCTGTCCGGCGGTATTCTCGATCACGGCGCTCACCCCCTCGGTGGCATCCAGGGCGATATTGATCGACTCGGCCACCCGATCCAGACAGTCGCTCTCACTCAGCAGCTTCAGGTGGCTGCCGGGATGAAAGTTGAGCAGCGTTAACCCCAACTGCTGACAGCGCTGCAGCTCATCGATAAAGGCGCTACGGGATTTTTGCAGCGCCTCCGCCTCAGGGTGCCCCAAGTTAATCAGGTAAGAGTCGTGCGGCAGAATCTGTGCTGCAGCAAAGCCGTATGTTTCACAGTTGCGTTTAAAGGCATCGATACTCTGCGACGTCAGCGGCTTGGCATCCCAGCGGCGCTGGTTTTTGGTGAACAGCGCGAATGCTCGGGCACCGAGAGCATGCGCGTTAACCGGGGCATTCTCCACACCGCCGGATGCACTGACATGGGCTCCAATAAATTTCATGGTTCAGTCTCCTGCAAATCAGGGCGCATTATAGCGGCCCTTATGGCGGTGCTTGAAGAACTGTCATCTCGATCTGCGGCGATCGGAGACCATTATCAATCAATGCCCTGCACCCCCTGACGCTAAGGGAGTTCTGTGTTATACCTTGGCTCCTGAAAAAGGCGGGCGTCGTAGTGGCGGCTGGCCTCTATGGACCAACAGCCAGATGCTAAGCAGGAGCTAACTATGGAAGTGGGGACAATTGTTTTTCTGGTGTTGATCGTTGCGACGGTCTTCTACATCGTATCGATCTACAACCGCCTGGTAACTCTGAAGCAGCGTTATCTGAACGCGTTTAGCCAGATCGAAGTACAGCTTAAACGCCGCTACGATCTAATCCCCAATCTGGTCGAAACCGCCAAGGCCTATATGGCCCATGAGCGCGACACCCTAGAGGCGGTTATTCAGGCCCGTAATGAAGCATCGACGCTGCTCAAAGGAGCAGCCGCTGATCCTGCCAGTGCGGCATCAATCGGTAAATTAGCGGGGGCCGAGGGCGCGCTGCACTCAGCCATGGGCAAGCTTAATCTGGTGATGGAAGACTACCCGGAGTTAAAAGCCAATCAAAATATGATGCAGTTATCCGAAGAGCTAACCAGCACCGAAAACCGAGTGGCCTTTGCGCGTCAAGCGTTTAACGATGCAGTAACCCGCTACAACACCTTCCGGCGCAGCTTTCCACCGACCTTCTTTGCCCCCACCTTCGGCCACAAGCAAGATGCGACCCTGTTGGAGTTTGCAGATAGTGCCGAGATTCAGGTGGCACCCAAGGTCTGTTTCTAGGTACTTTCTGACAAGCACCTTCTAACAAGTGTTTTCTGACAAGCACTGTCTAATAAGTGCCTGCTGCTAAGCACTTGCTAACAAGCACCCTCCGAGCTGCTGACGATGGTCGATTTCTTTACCCAACAGGATCAGGCTCGCCGCACTACCCGTCTGCTGGTAGTGCTGTTTGTTATAGCTGTCGGCTGCCTGATTCTTATCACCAACCTGCTGGTAATGCTGACCCTATGGGGCTTGAGCAGCCCCTTCGATGGCAGCATGACCACGCTGGTCTACCGGGGCCTAAATCCACTGCTAGCGCAGTTCGACTGGCAGCGCTTTGGGCTGATCAGTCTGGGGGTGGGCGCGACGGTACTCTGTGCCATTGGCTATAAATGGCAGCAACTGGCCGAGGGCGGAAAAGCGGTCGCTGAAGCGCTGGGCGGCCAGCGTATCCAGCCCAACAGCGCTAGCATTGAGCAACAGCAAGCGCTGAACGTGGTCGAGGAGATGGCGATCGCCTCGGGCATGCCGGTACCGCCGGTCTACCTGCTCGCTCAGGAGTTCGGGATCAACGCGTTCGCCGCCGGCAACACCCCGGCCGATGCGGTGATCGGCCTGACCCAGGGCTGTATCGAGCGTTTCGACAGGCCACAACTGCAGGGGGTGGTCGCTCACGAGTTCAGCCATATTCTCAATGGCGATATGCGTCTCAACCTGCGCCTGATTGCGATACTGCATGGCATCGTTTTTATCGGCTCGGTGGGCCAGCTATTGTTGCGCTTTAGCCCGCGGCGAGGTTCGCGCGCCGGCAAGGGCACCGGCGGCCACCTGCTGCTGGTTGGATTGGGGACCGGGCTGCTGCTGATCGGCTGGCTCGGTACCCTGTTCGGCAATTTAATTAAAGCCTCGGTTAGCCGCCAGCGTGAATTCCTAGCTGATGCTTCAGCAGTGCAGTTTACCCGCAACCCGCAAGGGATCGCCGATGCCTTCAAGGTGATCGGTGGCCACCAGTATGGTGCCGACCTGCTCAGCCCCGCCAGCAACGAAGTCAGTCATCTATTTTTCGGCCAAGCATTAAAAAACCTGACGGGGCTGTTCACGACCCACCCCCCGTTGCTCGAACGCATCCTGAGGATCGAACCCCATTGGGATGGTAGTTATATCTATCCCAAACCCAGTGAGATCAAGCGTCAGCAACAGCAACACCAGGAACGCGAGCAACTCAGACAACAGCAACGCCTCGAAGCACTGCAGCTCGGTGTGGTGCTCGCCGGCGGCCCGACCGAGCTGTTGAGCGCCAAACCTGGGTCTGTAGACGGTATCCGTGAACAGCTAAAGGGATTCCCCAGCCATCTGCACGCACAAGCGCACGAGCCCCTGGGGGCGATGGCAATCGTACTCTGCCTGCTGCTCAGTGACCAACAGCCGCTCCGGGACAAACAGCTGGGATTGATTCAGCGGCTACCCGCCCGAGGCATCCTAACGCTATGCCAGCAGCTGTTAACGGAGATCCAACCCTTACCCTGTGCACAACATCTGCCACTCACTCAGCTCTGTTTACCGGCGCTTAAATGCCTCTCTGCCGAGCAATATCTGCCGTTCAAAAACACCCTGCTGCTGGTCATCCGTGCCGACCAACAAGTCGATCTGTTCGAATGGTGCCTGTTTCAGGTGGTGCAGCACTATCTAGCAGCAGAGTTTGAAAGCCGTTGCCGCACCCAAGCCCGATACAGCCAGCCGCAACAGCTCAGCGATGAGTATCAGTTGGTGATGTCGCTGTTAGCCCACCAGGGTCACCGCCACATAGAAGATGCCGAAAAGGCGTTTAATCGTGGCGTAGCTAGCGCCGGGCTCTACAATCTTCGCCTACTACCTAACGCCGCCTGCGACCTCCCCGCCTTTATCAAAGCGGTCAACAGACTCGGAGCCGCCAAACCACTGCTCAAACCCCGGCTATTGAATGGCTTGCTCAACTGCGCCAAACAGGACAAGCAGATCACCGCCACCGAACAGCAGATTATCAGCGCAATCGCGGCGGTCATGGACAGCCCACTGCCAAACTTACAATTGGATTGAGTGACGTTGGAGAACCTTTAAAAAGAACACCTACAGAAAAAGAGCTAGACCGATGGATCTGGCGCTCATCCTTCAGCGCAGCGGCGAACAGATTTCATCTATGACACCGCCTTATCCGTGGGTTATCAACCTTTGCTGAGGCCGCTGTCTGCCAGTGATATCTGTTGCTCCTTCCATTGTCTATGTGCACAGATCGCAGTCACCACCTCCTCGACATCATCGGTGACCCTAATAATATCCAGATCCTTCGCTGAGATCAGGCCATGCTTGAGCGGTTGGGCCCTCATCCAGTCGAGTAGTCCCTGCCAGAAGTCGCTACCAAACAGGATCAGCGGTAAGGGGTATATTTTCAACGTTTGCATCAACGTCAAGGCTTCGAAAAACTCATCCAGGGTGCCATAACCGCCAGGCATACAGACGTAACCGACCGAGTACTTAACAAACATCGCCTTGCGGGCAAAGAAATAGCGGAAATTGAGAGAGCGATTCTGATAGGCATTAGGGTGCTGCTCCATTGGCAACTGGATGTTCAAGCCCACCGACATCGCCCCGGCTTCATGGGCACCCTTATTACCCGCTTCCATAATCCCAGAGCCACCGCCGGTGATGATGGTAAAGCCCTCTTCGGCCAAGCGTCGAGACAGCGTCTCAGTCTTCTGGTAGTAAGGACAATCGGGCTGGATACGGGCCGATCCGAACACCGAGACCGCAAAGCCTACATCGGAGAGCTTGTCATAGCCCTCGGTAAACTCTGCCAAAATACGCAATAGACGCCAGGTTTCTTCACCTTTAAGATCTTGAATCATAAGATCATCTCAACCATCAACTGTAGACGAACATCTTGAGACAGCATGGCTATGAGTATAGTCTCTGACGGCATTAATAATAAATGCTAACCGACAGGGGCTAAGTAACATCAGTCATCCGCAACCCTTTATAGCCTTATCACCCCTTGTCTAATATCCAGCTACTCAGCCTGAATAACTTGCAGCAACGCGATAGTCTGCTAAGGTGCAGCCAACGCTAGCGCGGCGCAGCGGCTTAGATTATAAAATCTAAGCCGCCACAGGGCATCGGTGCTTCCATCCATGGCAATAATTTCCTAGGTACCTCAGGTCCGCACACGTGGCGCCGAGGTCTAACAATAATAGAGACGAAAATATTATGGCGGGCAATTTCAAACGCGGTAAAGGCCGAGTCCAAGCACCTAAACTAATCGGCAGAGGCCTTCTAGAAGCCATAGAGACAGAGGGACCCTTCAATGAATGGGTGGGGATGCCTCCTTACTATATGCACCAGCTCCGCATCGAAGGCGAGAGCTACGGCTACCTCTCTGGAGATAAAAACCTAGAGATTGAGGTGGGGAAAAAAGTCACGTTCCGCTACAAGATTTTTAAAGACAAAAAGATGATCGACAAGCGCTCATTAGGCGTGGTCATTGATCCGAGCGAACTGGGATAACCCAAACAGCGTTGACCATCACCACTATCGATAGCCGCTGATCATACCCTGACCGGGGTATCCACGCCGTGACCGGCTGCTGACCTCTTTCGACGGCGCAACAGTTTTACCAGCTCCTGAGTCGGTAATGCTGGGCTATTGCAAAGCCCGACAATCTGATCACAACCTTTGGCGCGCAGATACTCTCTCTGCGGGAGGGTATCCACGCCCTCGGCGATCACTGGATGTGACAGTTGGCGGCCCAGCGCAATAATAGCCCGGACGATGATGGATCCGGCACCCTTGCTGAGCACCCGGCTAATACTCTGATGACCGATACGCAGCGTATCTAGCGGCAGTTGACTAAGCAGGTTGGGGCTGAATTCTGAGCCATCTACAGAGACTCTAACGCCCAGCGATCGCAGGTTGTCGAGAAGGGCGCGTACGACGCCCAGCTCTTTGTTTAACAGGCAATCGGTTAGTTCTAGCTCCAGATTCTGCGGCTGCAGACGGGTGCGTTCAAGCACCTCCCGAATGCTGCTCGGCAACGCATCTAACTCAAAGAGATTGGCTTTAAGATATACCGTCAGTGGACCCACATCGATCCCCTGTTGCTGCCAGCTTATATGCTGTAGACAGGCCTCCTGCAGCATCCAGCCACCCACGACGCGTGCCGGATTATTTTTTTTACCGGCCGGAAGCCGCTTCTCCGCCAGCTCCAGCCCTGAAACGGGGTGCTGCCAATACAAAAATGCCGTGATCCCGGCGATAGTGTCGCCTTTCAGGTCCCATTGGGGTTGAAATAGCAGTTGAAACTCTTGACGTTGCAGCGATCGCTGCAGGTCTGTCTTTAAATTAGTGGGTGCCGACATGGCTCCGGCCGGCTTACGACTGAAGAACTGGACATTATTACGGCCCTGCGCCTTGGCCTGGTACATCGCCGTATCCGCGTTCTTTAACAACATCTCCGTATTCTTGCCATCGTCGGGATAGCGGCTCACGCCAATGCTGCAGCCCAGCTGCAGCTCTTTATCCTGAAGTTTCATCGGTGTGGCCAGACTCTCGAGAATGCGCTGGGCAACTTCCGAAGCCTGTTCAGTATAGCGGCTGTCGAACAGGGGCAGGATTACCACGAACTCATCGCCGCCCAAACGAGAGACGGTATCTTCTTCGCGCACACAATCGCTCAGACGCTGAGCGACAATTCTCAGCAGTTGGTCACCTACGTGGTGGCCGTGGGTATCATTAACGGCTTTAAAACCGTCCAGATCGAGAAACATCACCACCACCGAGTGCTGCAGTTGCTCACTGTGGACTACCGCCTCGGCTAACCGCCGGCTGAGCAACGCTCTATTCGGCAATCCGGTCAGGGCATCGTGATCGGCTTTACGGGTCGTTTTGGAGTCTTTTTCCAGCGCACCCTGGATTTTTTGCCTATCCTGCTGCAGCTTTCGATATAGAAACAGATGCAAACCACTCAGGCTCAAGAACATCAACCCCAACAGCAGCAGTTGGGTCAGATAGATCGCCTTGACCTGCGCGCTAAGATCCGAGTAGATATTAAGCACCGCGCTGACCCTAGTTTCACCAGGAAGACTAATGGCTATTTGGCTGATCTGGATATGCCGGTAATCATCACCTTTCCCCAGCAAACCCAACCATTCTGGCGAGACCAACCGAGTCATACTGCGGCCCTGTTTCACTCGGTCAAACTCGGCAGCATCGAAAACATCTATGCCACGGGGACGCTCGCCCATGATCAACAGGGAACTACGCTGCAGACTCAGCAACTCCAGCGCAATGATATCCAGACCACCCAGATACGATTCGAGCGGTTGCCGTGATATCGGTTGTTGGCGCAGCAATCCACTCTGGGGCTGATCGTTTGCCGGTGTGTTAAGCAGCGCTAATGCAGCCTCAGGGAGATGCTGACTAATGACAAGATCAGTTTGCAGTCGAGCGCTCTGCAAGCTATGCATCGCCCGGTAATAGTAGAAAAAAGACAGCGCAATCGTCACCACCAGGGTGGTTAGCATCGCAATGCAGAGGTAACGGTTGGGGTTGATCATCAGGCCAGGTTCCTTTCTCAGCATCTATCCTTAAGAAATCCACGGCTAACAATACCCTATCTGTCAGATCAAGCGCTAGCTCTTCGACTAGAGCTTCGACCCCCATGCCCTAGCGATCAAACCAGAGTAACGTAAACCAGCTGTTACCCTGACCTAAGCGCCAGAAAAGGCTACCTAACCTTCTAACCGGGCGATCGCCTCGCGCCAGGCCTGGGGTATCGCCACCTTACCGCCACGTTTATAGTCGACACAGACGATCAGGCCATGGCCTTCGGCCGCGACCTTGCCATGCTTATGACTGACGACCTTATGCTCCATATTGAAGCGATCCTCACCGATCTCGGTGACCCGTGCTCCCACGGTAATGGTATCGGGGTACTCGAGCGGGATCTTAAATCGGCAATCTATATTTCCCAGGATCGGGCCGATACCGGGATAAGCGGCTTCAGACTCAGGCCCCATGCTGCCCACTGCTTCCAGATAAACGATCCGAACACTCTCGAACCAGCGCATATAGATTAGATTATTCACGTGCCCGAAGGCGTCCATATTGCCCCAGAGCACCGGCAGCTCGAGATGGATCGGGTACTCACGTAACAGCTCATCGACTATTTCAGGCATTCAAGCCACTCCTTACGTAAACGTCACATATCATGGGTAAAAAACTCCCAAACAGAGGGAGTTATGGCTAGCGCTTATCAGTGCTGTTGATACAGCTTGAGTACGCTGGAGAAATCCAACGCGCCGTTGCCCTGCGCCTGATGCAGATTAAACAGCCCGCGTGCGGCGGAACCCATAGGTACCGGCGAACGACTGGCTTGACTGGCATCCATCGCCAAACCTAGATCTTTGCACATCAGGTCGGTCATAAAACCGCCGTCATAGTTGCGCGATGCGGGCACCCCTTCCTGCACCCCAGGAACCGGATTATACACCTCCAGCGACCAGTTACGCCCCGAACTCTTAAGCATAATTTCCGACAAGACTTTGGGGTCCAGGCCATTGTTAATGCCCATATTCAGTGCCTCAGCCGTACCCGCCATATGGATCGCTAACAGCATATTGTTGCAGGCTTTAGCCACCTGCCCGGCACCGGCACCGCCGGCATGGAAGATGTTTTTACCCATGCACTCCAAAATCGGCAACGCCTTGGCAAAGGCCTGCTCTGTGCCGCCCACCATAAACGCCAGCGTACCCGCTGCCGCACCCGCGGTGCCACCGGAGACCGGCGCATCCAAAAACTCGATACCGCGATCGGCAGCAGCTTTACTGAGATTACGGGCAGAACCGGCATCGATGGTGCTGCTATCGATCACCAGACAGTCCTTAGCGATCTTGTCCAGCAGCGCATCGCCAGAGACCAGTACCGACTCCACATGCGCCCCGGCCGGTAACATGCAGATCAGAAAATCAGCCTCTTTGACCGCCTCTGAAGCGCTAGGCGCGGAAATCGCACCGGCATCGGTGGCGTGCTTGAGCGCGGCCGCTGACAGATCAAAGACATGCACCTCATGGCCTGCCTTGACCAGATTGGCGGCCATGGGCCCACCCATATTTCCCAGACCGACAAATGCAATTTTTGACATAGAGTTCACCTGTTCTTGTTGTTAGTTCGTTGTTAGCGGCACTTTTGTAACGACTATTTAGAGAAATTAATCGGGTAACAGTTGTTAAAGGCCTGCCAATGGGTGCTGCTGCGGCCAAGGGCTGGCAAACAGCGCCTCGATCCAGTTAGCATCGACCTCGGCTAGCGACTTGAAGCGCCAGTTAGGCTTGCCATCTTTATCAATCAGCAAGGCACGCACCCCTTCGGTAAACTCTCCGGCATGGGCACAGTTCACCGACAGATCCAATTCGGCCTGAAACACCTCTTTCAAAGACAGATGTTTACCGCGTTTAAGCTGGGCAAAGATCAGCGCCATCGCCGCCGGACTACCATTTTTAATCGCACCCTGAGCGCGCTGCAACCAGCGATCGTCGGTCTCGAGTGTCAACAGCGCATTAACGATATCAGCGAGGTCGTAATGATCCATCAACGCATTGATCTGGTCGAAATGCTTCAATACCTGCGACTCAGGTTGCAGTGCAGGCTGGGCGGCCAGACTCTGCTGCTCTAACTTACGCAGTACGGTATTTACACCGTGATGCAGCGCTTCGAGTTCATCACCCCAAGCAACCGCCTGCAGCAGTTCCAGCATCAGCGCACGCTTGTCACTGTGGATAAAACGATCGCCCAGACCGACGTAACGACAGTCGGCGGCATTGATGGCACTGGCGGTCAGCCCCAGAAACAGGCCTACCCGTCCAGGCATGCGGTTCAGAAACCAGGTGCCACCAACATCGGGATACAGACCAATACTGACCTCCGGCATGGCGATCCGTGAAGTCTCGGTGACTACCCGGTAGTTGGCACCGGCCATCAACCCCAGACCGCCGCCCATCACGATGCCGCTACCCCAGACGATCAGTGGCTTGCTGAAACAGTGGATCGCATGGTCAAGCTGATACTCTTCGATAAAGAAGGTTTCGCAGAACCCCGCCTCCCCCTCAGCCACGGGCGTTTCGCCCACCATCCCCTTATAGAGGTTGACGATGTCGCCACCGGCGCAGAACGCTTTCTCACCCGCACCATCAAGAATCACGGCGGCAACGCCAGGGTCGGCTTGCCACTCGGGCAGCTTGGGTGCCAGCAGCCGGATCATCTCCAGCGTCAGGGCATTAAGGCTTTTCTCGGAGTTGAGGGTCGCCTGAATAATCTTTTTGCCGTTACCGGCGGGGTGTTCGGTAAATAGTACCGCGCTCATAACTTGCTCCTTAACGATCGACGATCAACAGTTTTTCCATACGGGCTTGCGCTTTTCAAGGAAGGCGTTGACCCCCTCCTGCTGATCCTGGGTATGGAACAGATCGACGAAAAACTCGCGTTCGGTCGGCAGGGTAATGCTGTTATTACGTTGATGCGCCAGCTGGATCAGCTCTTTACAGGCCGCTACCGACGAGGGGCTCTGTTGCGCGACCGCCTCGGCCATCTCCAGTGCTTTGGCCAGCGCGCCGCCCTGCGGTACCAGCTCTTCGATCAGGCCGATCTCCAACGCCTTGGGCGCCTTGATCCGTTCACCACAGAGGATCAAGCGCTTGGCCCAGGCCATGCTGGTCAGGTTCAGCAGATTCTGAGTGCCACCGGCGCAAGGCAGCAAACCCACTTTGGCTTCGGGAAGCGCCATCTGCGCCTGCTCTTCGGCTACCCGCAGGTCACAGGCGAGCGCCACCTCCAGACCACCACCCATCGCAAAACCGTTGATCGCGGCGATCGACACGCCGCGGAACTGGCTTAGCGCCTCAAAGGCTTCACCGAAGTAACGCGCCATATTGCGCGCCACCCCGAAATCGCCATCGGCGAACAGCTTCAGATCGGCACCGGCGGAGAAAAACTTATCACCCTGTCCGGTGATCACCAGGGCATAGATATCCTTGTCGTTATTCAGGCTTTCGACCGTGGTTTTGAGCGCCGTCAGGCTCGCCTCGGTCCAGGTATTAGCAGGGGGATTATTCATGGTCAGCAGTGCGGTATGGCCACGCTTTTCAACCAAAATCAATTCGCTCATCGGTATTCCTCAAAAGATGCTAGTTCAACGTTTGGCGTCACGGCCGCGGCGTTACAGCACGCTCGCCGCATGCTCGAGTAACAGTCGCCGAGCAATTACCACACGCATAATTTCATTGGTGCCTTCCAGAATCTGATGCACCCGGGTATCCCGGACATGACGTTCCAGCGGGTATTCTTTGATATAACCGTTGCCGCCGTGGATCTGCAGCGCCGCGTCACACACCTGGAAACCGACATCGGTGGCAAAACGTTTGGCCATGGCGCAGTAGGTGGTCTTATCCGGATCATTATTGTCCAGTTTGAACGCCGCCAAACGCACCAGCTGCCGCGCGGCGACCAGTTCGGTAGCCATATCGGCGAGCTTGAACTGCAGCCCCTGAAACTGGGCCAGCTGTTTGCCGAACTGTTTACGCTCCTGCATATAGGTCACGGCACTGTTCAGCGCCTGCTGCGCGGTACCGATCGAACAGGTCGCGATATTGATCCGTCCGCCGTCGAGCCCCTTCATGGCGATCTTAAAGCCATCACCCTCCTGGCCCAGCAGACAGCTGGCCGGAATCCGCGCATTTTCAAAAGTGATCATTCGGGTAGGCTGGCTGTTCCAACCCATCTTCTGCTCTTTGCGACCGTAGCTGATGCCGGCCAGCGAGGCATCGACCGCAAAGGCAGAGATCCCTTTGGGACCGTCCACACCAGTACGCGCCATCACCACCAGCACCTCGGTTTCGCCAGCGCCGGAAATAAAGCACTTGCTGCCGTTGAGGATATACTCATCACCTTGGCGCTTGGCGGTGGTCTTCAACGAGGCCGCATCGGATCCTGCATTGGGTTCGGTAAGACAGTAAGAGGCTAGCTGCTCGCCCATCACCAACGCAGGACACCACTGCTCGATGGTCTGCTGATTACCGAACTCACCGATCATCCAGGTCGCCATATTATGGATGGTGATAAAGGCGGTAGTTGAGGTACAGCCCATCGATAGCTGTTCAAAAATCACATGGGCATCGAGCCGCGACAGCCCCATGCCACCGGCCTTTTCGGGGGTGTAGATACCGCAAAAGCCGAGTTCTCCGGCTTTTTTAATCACAGCTTTGGGAAAAGTATGCTGCAGATCCCATTCGGCAGCCTGAGGGGTCAGCTCTTGATCGGAGAAGGCCCGTGCGGCAGCGGCAAAAGCGAGCTGATCTTCAGTCAGATTAAAATCCATATAGGTGTTCCTACAATTCGAGCCATCAGGATAAGCTAAAAAAACGGGGGCTATGTCTGAACTATCACCTAGACGCCCCCATCCTTGCTACCTTACTTTAAGGTGATGGTCATGTTCGAGCCGGTAGTGATATCGTCTTCGAACCAACGCGCAGTAACGGTCTTGGTCTCAGTATAGAAGCGTACCGCCTGCTTGCCGTAAGCATGCTGATCACCGTAGAACGACTTGCGCCAGCCGGTGAATGAGAAGAACGGTAGTGGTACAGGGACCGGAATATTGATCCCCACCTGACCTACCTTGATCTCGTGCTGGTACTTACGTGCCGCAGCGCCGGATGCGGTGAACAACGAGGTACCATTACCGTAGGGGTTGTTGTTGACCAGTGCGATCGCCTCCTCCAAGGTATCGACTTCGATACAGCACAACACCGGTCCGAAGATCTCCTCTGTGTAGATGCTCATCTCGGTAGTGACATTGGTGAACAGCGTGGGGCCCACCCAGTTACCGTCAGGAAAACCTGCGACGGTGCAATTGGAGCCATCCAGCTCACAGGTGGCGCCTTCACGCTTTCCGGCTTCGATAAACCCAAGAATACGGTCTTTGGCTTGTGGATTGATCTGCGGACCATAACCCGCCTTGGGATCGTCCCAGGCACCCGGACGCACTTCAGACAGCGCCTGCTTCAACTCTGGAATCCATTTACGCGATTCGCCGACAAACACCGCCACCGAAATCGCCATGCAACGCTGCCCACCGGCGCCCACAGAGGCTCCGACCAGGTTGCTGATCATATGATTTTTCTGGGCATCGGGCATGATCACCATATGGTTCTTGGCACCGGCAAAGGCTTGCACGCGTTTGAGATGATCGGTACCGGTCTTGTAGATATGTTCTGCCACCGCCACCGAGCCGACGAACGAGATCGCCTGGGTCAGCGGATGGGTCAGCAGGGTATCCACCTGCTCTTTGCCTCCATGGACGATCTGCAACACCCCCGCCGGGGCACCGGCCTCAACAAACAGCTCGGCCAGACGGGTCGGGGTATTAGGATCCTGCTCGGAAGGCTTGAGGATAAAGGTGTTACCGCAGGCGATCGCCATCGGGAACATCCACAGTGGAATCATCGCCGGGAAATTGAACGGCGTAATACCGACACAGACACCCAGCGGCTGGGTGATGCTGTAACCATCGATCTTACGAGCGACGTTCTCGACCGTCTCGCCCATCGACATACTGGCGATATTGCAGGCCTGCTCAACCACTTCGATACCACGGAACACATCGCCCTTGGCATCTTCAAAGGTCTTGCCGGTCTCCTCGGCCAGAATGGTGGCGATCTCATCGTGATGCGCCTTCAGCAAGGCCTGATAGCGCAGCATCAACCGAGCACGATCAGACACGGGGGTCTCTTTCCAGGTCTCGAACACCGCCGCCGCACTGGCGATAGCCGCATCCATCTCCGCCGTGGTGGCGCAAGGCACCTGAGCGATCACCTCCTGGGTGGCCGGGTTGGTGACTGGAATCCATTGCTCGGTCTGACTCTGGACAAACTGACCATCAATAAACAGGGGGACTTGCTTGGACATGTGGTTCACCTTTGTGATTTTTTTATACTGGTACTGATTTAAGCACAGTATCCGGGCGCTAAGGATTGATAAAATTGCTTCAATGATGGACTATATTGTCATTTCAGCCCCAACTAAAACCGTGGTCTTATGCACAGAAGCTTATAAAGCTAGCCTTATGAACCCAGTCTTATGAGCAAACCCTCCAGCTGGCCACTGCCAGCCGACAGCGCCCGCTACGTCGTTCCCCGATCGCTGCTGAAGCGGCTGCACCAGCATCCGCTCTCCAGCGAACTCTACCCACTGGGGATGGGCCACTATGTCCAGGCCCTAGGCCATGCGATGGAACGCGAGTCCCACGACGACTATCTGCTGATCTATTGCATCGCTGGGCGTGGATCGCTGACCGTCGGCCAGCGTCATGGTTACCTGAAAGGGGGACAGCTGCTGTTGCTGCCACGCGGCTTGACGCACGCCTACGCCGCCGATGACGACGATCCCTGGACCATCTATTGGGTCCATTTTGAGGGTCCAATGGCGTTGGAGTTCTTTACCAACCTGCCGCTCGACCCGGACTATCCTGTGATAGAGGTCGGCCAGAATGCCAAACTGATTGCCGATTTTGAAAACCTGCTCCAGGTGCGTCAGAGCGGCTACCAACTGCGACCGTTTTTGCACGCCGCCAACCAGTTACGCCAGATCCTCAGCTATCTGGCGCTGCTGCGCAGCTCCGCAAATCAGCGCAGCGGCTTCGACCTGGAACTGATCCACAGCTACATGCAGGCCCATATTCACGTCGCCCTGGAGCTGGAAACCCTGGCGGCGCAGGTCAACCTGTCGAAGTTCCATTTCGCCAAGCGCTACAAAGAGCTGACCGGTACCAGTGCCATCAACCACTTTATTAACCTCAAGATCGAACACGCCTGCCAGTTACTCGATATCGGCAACCAGAGCATCAACGAGATCGGCTACGCCCTGGGCTACGAGGATGCTTACTATTTTTCGCGGATCTTCAAAAAAGTGATGGGTATCTCGCCGAGCCAGTACCGCAACATGCGCCTCGGCTCCTGGCCCAGAACCTGATACGAGTAACAGCGCTGCTGCGTAATACGTTTCACTATAAGCCCAGGTATGCCCCGCTGGATTTTGTCGTTTGCTGGATTAACCCGCCACGGGAGGCAACACAGCCCTCCTTTCAACCCAAAAAATAAGATCTTCTCCTAGATACATATCTTGAGAACAACATTAGTCTGTTGCTAAATATAATTTATTGGCTCTGACCAAGAAGCATAGGATAGGTGTCATGATCGAGAATCACGAAAAGAGTAGCCTAGTCCGTATTCTTTTCTCTTTAACTGATGCGGAGTGCTGTTTCACGAAACGGCCCCAACCCCGCTGCCCACTTCAGCTCTGTGCCGAAATGACCAAGCAAGAGCGATATTGGAGGTTAATAGATATGGAGCTTAGAGAACTAGAAGATCTATATGAAAGCCATTGCCTATGGCTCTCAGAAAACACAACCGACCGATCTTTCATAGATGTACGGCCACATAAACAGCTCCTCTATCGCTAGGGTAAGACCATATATGACCGCAATTATTGCGGGGGAGCTCTATATAACCCTGAATGTCTTTGAGCAATAAAAAAGACAGCGTATCAAAATGCTCTTTCAAGTGCCTGATACAAATCTGCAATTAAGTCAGCCGGCTCCTCCAGTCCAACAGACAGCCTCAACATACTATCACTAATCCCCTGATGCTCACGTTCTTCTTTGCTGATGCCATGATGACTGGTTGCAGACGGCTGGCTAGCCAAACTTTCCACGCCACCCAAACTAGTAGCTAATAAAAAAACCTCTAGATTATCTATAACAGCGACGGCTTTTTCACCATCCCCTGCTATTTCCAGGGTGACCATCCCACCAAAACCATACATTTGACGTTTGGCAAGTTCATGATCGGGGAAAGAAGCTAGCCCAGGATAAAGTACTCTTACTACTTTGGGGTGTTGTTCCATTGCTTGAGCAACGGCGAGTGCGTTTTCATTATGTTGCCGAATTCGGACTGGTAAAGTCCTCAAACTTCGTGACAGTAATGCCGCTGTTTCTGGAGATAGCAACTGTCCTAAATTCTTACGCCAGCGCGCGACATCTTCAATCAATTTGTGAGATGCCATTAACGCACCCGCAGTCAAGTCGCTATGACCACCTAGGTATTTAGTGGCGCTATGTAAAACTAAATCGGCACCCAACTCAATAGGACGTTGATTTATAGGTGAGGCAAAGGTGTTATCTACCGCCAAGAGCGCACCTTTACCATGAGAGCGCTGAGCAAGATCAGCAATATCGAGCAGCGCAAGTGTTGGATTAGCAGGGGTCTCGCAGAAAACCAGCATTCCCGAAACACTTAGACTCGCTTCAAGTTTATCTAGCTCACGCTGGCGCAAAAAGGTGACAGGAATCCCTAGCACTTGGCAGTGATTGCTCAGTAATTCTTGAGTACCACCATATAGATCTCCAACACAGACAACCCCTTTTCGACCATGAGCAAAAATGGCTGCCGAAATGGCCGCCATACCCGAAGCAAAAGCTAAAGCCGCTTCTGCTTCTTCAAGCTTAGCTAGGCCTTGTTCTAATTCGACAATACTGGGGTTAGTACCCCAACGGGTATAAAGATAACCTGGCTTCCTACCCTCGATCACATCCAACAAAGTTTCAGTATTAGAGTAACGATAGGTGCTGGTATTATAAATGGGAGAATACGGGCTACCAAAAGTATCCTGACGAAGGCTATTATGAATAATAGTTGTCGCTTTTCCTTTTTTTGATCCTGATGACATTGGCAACTCCAGCAAACTTAAAATAATTAGGGTCAGATCAGACTTTATTTAGTCTACCCACCTTTGCCAATCATCTTCCCCCGCAAAACAAATAGCGCGGTCATTACCCCGTTGAAGAACGTGCTAGGGGCATCCTGGCGGATTAAATATGGGCAATTGAGCCATGGTTGCGTCCTTGTAACCATTTCACAGATAAAGAGCATATCTATCTAGATAGTTTTCTGTCAGAAAGTCTAATCTGATAATCATTAGCCGAACTCCTCAGATCGGTGGTAAAACTAGAGTTGCGAAACTTTAATCACCACCTCAAATCGGAGAAGGCTAATGACTACCCCACTGTATTGCGGAATTGATTTACATTCAAAT
>JBFGZQ010000014.1:0-93040 GCA_041586735.1 Motiliproteus sp. | reverse complement strand
GCTTGGCGACCATAGCGAATTGGAACCACCTGATACCATTCCGAACTCAGCAGTGAAACGATTTAGCGCCGATGGTAGTGTGGGGTCTCCCCATGTGAGAGTAGGACATCGCCAAGCGCCTAACACAGAAACCCTCAGCACCGCGTGCTGGGGGTTTTTTGTTTGTGCCTTTTGTGCTTTTGTGATTACAACTGCGTATGTGAAAGCCCCTATACCGTAGGTTCTACACGGTGACGCTTGTCGAGGTCTGCTGTTGTATGGTGTCAAAAAAACGTCCTGATGGTTCTTTGTATGTCTGCATCGCTCTCTATTCTGCTAATCGATGATGACCTCGAGCGTTCGCGACTGCTGCAGGCGTTGTTTGAGTATTCGGGGATCGAGTGCCGGGCGGTGGAGTTCGCCGGTTGGCTGCAGCAACCGGGGCTGTTAACGCCGGGGGTCACCGCTGTACTGCTGGGTGATTGTCGCCAGCCGATCAGCCTGGAATTGCTGCTGACGCAGTTACAGGCGCGCGATCCGCATGTACCGGTGTTGTCGCTCTCGGCCTGGGTTGAATCCCAGGCGTTGAGTGCGCCACTTCGGGGGATGTTGGTGGCCAAGATTAGCCTGCCGCTGTATCAGCGCCAGCTGCTGAGGGTGCTGCACCAGGCGCAATTTTACCGTCAGCAGCGCGAGGTCGCCAACGGTCAGCTGCACCTGTGGGAGGACCACAGCAAGCTATATCACCATCTGGTCGGCACTAGCCTACCGATGCGGCGAGTGCGGGCGATGATGGCGCAGGTGGTCGATCGCGATGTCAGTGTGATGATCACCGGCGAGTCGGGTACTGGTAAAGAGGTGGTCGCGCGTAACCTGCATAACAGCTCTTCACGCGCGGATGGTTCGTTTGTACCGGTCAATTGCAGTGCGATCCCGGCTGAGCTGCTCGAGAGTGAGCTGTTCGGACACGAGCAGGGCTCCTTTAGAGGCGCTACCTCTACCCGGCATGGTCGTTTCGAGCTGGCCAATGGCGGCACTCTGTTTCTCGATGAGATCGGTGATATGCCGCTGCCGACGCAGGCCAGGTTGCTGCGGGTGTTGCAGGAACGCGGTTTTAAGCGAGTGGCTGGCAATAAGACCATTGAGGTTGATGTGCGGATTATCGCCGCGACCCATAAAGATCTTGACAGGATGATCGCCGAGGGGGAGTTCCGCGAAGATCTGTATTACCGTCTCAATGTGTTCCCTATCGAGATGCCGACATTGCGCGAGCGGATGGAGGATCTACCCTCGCTGTTGAGCGAGCTGGTCAGCCGTGCTGAGGCCAGCGGCTTGGGGCTGATTCAATTCCATGACAGTGCGCTGTCGTCGCTGGCGCGGCATGGCTGGGCGGGTAATGTTCGCGAGCTGGCTAATCTGGTGGAGCGATTGTCGATCCTGCATCCCAACTCGGTTATCAGCACTCAGGAGCTGCCGCACAAGTTTCGTTATCTAGAGCCGCACGAACTGCCATCGCACCTCAAACGGCCGCTGTTAGCTTCGGTGCTCAATGAGCAGGGAGGGGGGGGGATCGCCTCTGTCAGCGGCTATCTGCCACCCGAAGGGATGGATCTGAAGAGCTACCTCGGTGATCTGGAGTGCTCGCTGATCGAACAGGCGTTGAACGAGGCGGATAACGTGGTGGCCCGTGCGGCGGAATTGCTGAGTATCCGTCGTACCACGCTGGTCGAAAAAATGCGTAAGTACGGTATTGTTCGCCAATGATGCAGGTACGCCATTGAGATGCAGTAGGTCGGGTGTTAACCCGACACGGGCGGGTTAGATCGGAATGACGTTGATCCGAAGGCTAGTGCCCTAATCAGCCTCACTCGCTAAACGCGCATAGATCTCTTGCCATAACCGTACCTGGCTTTCGGCGCTATAAGGGTCGAATTCGAGCAGGTTTAGGCAGTCTTGGCGGCAGGCTTCCAGATCGGCGGCGGGAATGTCATCCAGCAAGCTCAGCAACGGCTGCAGTGGCAGGTCGTTATAGCCATCGAGGCAGGCGTACAGCTGATCCAGCGCCCGTTGGGTCTGGTCGAGGTCGGCGCAGTACAGCGGTTCATCACCGCGATCCTCCTGCAGCTCCTCCAAAATCGCCTTAGGGCTATGGCCATCGCGCAGCAGTTGATCCGGATCGATCTCCAGGTAGCTGGCCTGCTCGAGCCACTCCTCTTCGGGTCTAATCAGGCTGGTTTTGATGCGGCCGTCCGCCATGCTCCAGCAGATGGAGATCGGAAAAGCGTCCTCTTCGTAGCTGCTCATCTCGCAAGCTATAATTAGGGTATTGGTCACAAATTGATCCTGATGTGGTGGTATTGAGTCGTCAATTGGTCGTAAAAATACGCTTTTTTAGGCGCGCGTAGACCAAGGTCTAATTCAGAGATGGGGTGCCTGTTCTGTATAAAACGGGGCTACTATATAACAATCCTATTGGCCGCTGTAACAGGATCGCTTGAGAAGGCAAACCCCCGTAGGTAGTCAGCAGCTAATCCAGCATCCCTGAATCGTCAATAATAAGCATAATCGGCGTACTTCAGTAATAGAATCTAAGAATATTAACTAGAGGCCTCATGATGAGCGAAGAAAAAGTCTATCCCGTCTATCCAAATTTTGCTAAAGATGCTTGGATCGATAACGACAAGTATCTGGCCATGTACCAGCAGTCCGTTACCGATCCACAAGCGTTCTGGGGCAAAGAGGGACTCTGTATCGATTGGATCAAGCCGTTCACTCGAGCCAAGAACACTTCGTTTGATCCGCACAATGTCGATATCCGCTGGTTCGAAGATGGCACCCTGAACGCGTCGGTCAGCTGCCTGGATCGCCACCTGGCCACCCGTGGTGATCAGGTCGCCATTATCTGGGAAGGCGATGATCCCAGTGATGATGCCCATATCACCTACCGCGATCTGTATGAGCGCGTCTGCAAATTTGCTAATGCCCTGAAAGCCCAAGGCGCCAAGAAAGGTGATGTGATCACCCTGTATATGCCGATGATTCCTGAAGCGGCGGTGGCGATGCTGGCCTGTGCGCGTATTGGTGCGGTGCACTCGATCGTGTTCGGTGGCTTCTCTCCCGATGCGATCGCGGCACGGATCGAAGGCGCACAGTCTAGCTTGGTGGTGACTGCCGATCAGGGATTACGCGGCGGTAAGGCCGTGCCGATGAAGGCCAACGTTGATAAGGCGCTGCAGAAAGCCGGCACCCAATGCTGTACCACGGTGGTGGTGGTCAAGCGTACCGGTGGCGACGTGGCCTGGAAAGAGGGTCGTGATGTCTGGTACGAAGAGATCGTTGCTGATGCCAGTGCCGAGTGCGCCCCCGAAGAGATGGCCGCTGAAGACCCGCTGTTTATTCTCTATACCTCGGGTTCTACCGGTCAGCCCAAAGGCTTGAAGCACACTACCGGTGGTTACATGGTGTATGCGGCCATGACCCACAAATATGCCTTTGATTACAAAGATGGTGATATCTACTGGTGCACCGCCGATGTGGGTTGGGTCACGGGCCACAGCTATATCGTTTACGGGCCACTGGCCAACGGCGCGACCACGCTGATGTTTGAAGGTGTGCCTAGCTATCCTGATATGTCGCGCTTCGGTCGAGTGATCGAAAAGCATAAGGTCAATCAGTTCTACACCGCACCCACGGCGATTCGCGCGCTGATGCAGCAGGGTGAAGATGTGTTGGGCGACTCTGATCTGTCAACCCTGAAGCTGTTGGGTTCGGTCGGTGAGCCGATCAACCCTGAAGCCTGGGAGTGGTACCACCGCATCATGGGTAGCAGCAAGTGCCCGATCGTCGATACCTGGTGGCAGACCGAAACCGGTGGACTGATGATCCTGCCGCTGCCGGGGGCAACGCCCACCAAGCCGGGTTCAGCCACCCGTCCGTTCTTCGGCGTACAGCCTGCGCTGGTCGATGCTGAGGGTAATATTCTAGAAGGCGCGGCGGATGGTAATCTGGTAATCACCGATAGCTGGCCGGGTCAGGGGCGTTCGATCTGGGGTGATCACGAGCGTTTCGTGCAGACCTATTTCACCACCTATAAGGGTTACTACACCACCGGTGACGGCGCGCGTCGTGATGCCGATGGCTACTACTGGATCACGGGTCGTGTCGATGATGTGATCAACGTCTCCGGTCACCGCATGGGTACTGCCGAGGTTGAGTCGGCGCTAGTGGCGCACCCCAAGGTGGCAGAAGCCGCGGTGGTGGGTTATCCGCACGATATCAAGGGTCAGGGGATCTATGTGTACGTCACCCTGAAGGCGGGTGAAGAGGAATCTGACGAGCTGCTCAAAGAGTTGCGCGCTTGGGTGCGTAACGAGATTGGACCGATCGCCACTCCGGATCTGATTCAGTTTGCCCCAGGTCTGCCTAAGACCCGTTCTGGCAAAATCATGCGCCGTATCCTGCGTAAAGTGGCCGAGGACGATTTTGGCGCGCTGGGCGATACCTCCACGTTGGCTGACCCCTCGGTGGTCGATGATTTGATCAATAATCGTCAGAATCGTAAAGGCTAGTTCGATTAACGCCTTATTGCTGCGCTAAGTGGTTGTTGGCCAGTTGAAAACTCCCCAAAGTGTTTTACACTAGGGGAGTTTTTTTTGGCAGTGCGCTTTCCCTCGCGAGCGCCGACAAAGGGTTGAATAGGATGCAGCTAGCTCAAAAAATTATCATTGCAGATGACCATCCTCTGTTTCGTGCAGCGCTGAAACAGGCGGTGTCCCAGGCGGTTGCCGGGGTTGAGGTGATCGAGACCGATTCGTTGGTGGCGCTGCAGGAGACTATCGCTGCTCATGCAGACGCGGATCTGGTGCTGTTGGATCTGCATATGCCGGGTACCAGTGGTTTTACGGGGTTGGCGTATCTGCGCGGCCAGAATCCAGGGGTGCCGGTGGTGGTGGTCTCGGGTAGCGAGCAGCCCCAGGTGATGTTGCGGGCGATTGAATATGGCGCCTCTGGGTTTATCCCCAAGTCGGCGCCTCTGGATGTGATCTCCGCTGCTATCCGCTCGGTACTGGAGGGTGAGATTTGGTTGCCGCAAGAGATTGTCGAGGGTGATGCCTCGCTGAGTTCTGAGGATGTTATTTTTGCCGAAAAACTCGGCTCCCTAACCCCACAGCAGTTCCGGGTACTGATGATGCTGACCGAAGGGTTGCTCAACAAGCAGATCGCTTATGAGCTGAATGTCAGCGAAGCGACCATCAAGGCTCATGTGACCGCTATTTTGCGTAAGCTGGGGGTCCACAGTCGGACTCAGGCGGTGATCGAAGCCAGCCGTATGGGTGTCGAAGCGCCTAAAACCGAAATGGGTTAGTCATCAGCTGAGCGGCGCTATATAAAAAAACCGGCCTGAGCCGGTTTTTTTTTAACGCTGGAATCTAGCTGCCAGAGCCGGGTATTAGCCGCTTAGCTAACGCCCTGGCTGCGCAGATAGTCCTCATAGCTACCGTGGAAATCGACGATCCCGGTCGCGGTCAGTTCGATAATGCGGGTGGCCAACGAGGAGACGAACTCGCGGTCGTGGCTGACGAAGATTAGGGTGCCGGGATAATTATCCAGCGCCAGGTTCAGCGATTCGATCGACTCCATATCCAGGTGGTTGGTCGGCTCGTCCAGCAGCAGTACGTTGGGGCGCTGCAGCATCATCTTGCCGAACAACATCCGCCCCTGTTCACCACCGGAGATCACCTTGACCGACTTGTCGATCTCTTTCTGGGAGAACAGCAGGCGCCCCAGGGTACCGCGAATCACCTGTTCATCATCCGCCTCCTTACCCCATTGCCCCATCCACTCCAGCAGGGTCTTATCGGTTTCAAAGTCTGCGGCATGGTCCTGGGCGTAATAACCAAACTCGGCGTTTTCGGACCACTTGATGATGCCGGCACTAGGGGTAAGATCACCGCTCAGACACTTTAGCAGGGTGGTTTTGCCGATGCCGTTCGGGCCGATCACCGCCACCCGCTCGCCCACTTCGACCATAAGGTCGAAGCCGGAGAACAGTTGCTCGTCGTAACGATGGCCCAGGCCCTCGATCTCCACGGCCAGACGATGCAGTTTTTTGTCCTGCTCAAAGCGGATGTAAGGGTTTTGGCGGCTGGACGGTTTCACGGCCACCAGTTGGATCTTGTCGATCTGCTTGGCGCGTGAGGTGGCTTGCTTGGCTTTGGAGGCGTTGGCCGAGAAGCGGCTGACAAAGGCGCGCAGGTCCGCTATCTGGGCTTTCTTCTTGGCATTTTCAGCCTGCATCCGCTCGCGCGATTGGGTGGCTGCGGTCATGTACTCATCGTAAGAGCCGGGGAACAGCCGTAGCTCACCATAATCCAGGTCGGCCATATGGGTGCAGACGCTATTGAGGAAGTGGCGATCGTGAGAGATGATCACCATGGTGCAGTTGCGCTCCAGTAACACCCCTTCCAGCCAGCGAATGGCGTTGATGTCGAGGTTGTTGGTGGGTTCGTCCAGCAGCATGATATCGGGCTCGGAGAATAGCGCCTGAGCCAGCAATACCCGCAGTTTCCAGCCTGGAGCGACGGCGGACATCAGTCCGTAGTGCTGTTCAGCGGCAATGCCGACCCCTAGCAGCAGTTCGCCGGCACGTGCTTCGGCGCTGTAGCCATCCATCTCGGCAAATTCAGCTTCCAGCTCGGCGGCGCGCATGCCATCGGCCTCGGTCATGTCGGGGTTGGCATAGATTGCATCACGCTCCGATTTGACCGCCCACAATTCGACATGGCCCATGATCACGGTATCGATGACGCTGTATTGCTCATAGGCGAACTGATCTTGCTGCAGCTTACCGATGCGCTCGTTGGGATCTTTAGAGACATTGCCCGAGGAGGGCTCCAGGTCGCCGCCCAAAATTTTCATAAAGGTCGATTTACCACAACCGTTGGCGCCGATCAGGCCGTAGCGATTACCTTCGCCAAATTTAACCGAGACGTTTTCGAACAGCGGCTTGGCGCCAAATTGGATGGAGAGATTTGCGGTTGTGAGCAATGTTTTATACCGAATTCAAAGTGCGGATGGAGCAGGCGCTAACGGGCTACTGCAGAGAGATAATCTGTGAGGCGCATTATGCCAACATCGGCGCCCAGAAAACAGTCCGGTCTCTGGGTGTCGATGCGTGAAGGGGGAGGGGCTGTAGCGGGCTAGGGTTGTAAGCGCGCCCTGATCCAGCGGCCGATATGGCTGATCTGCTCGGGACAAACCGCGTGTGCCATCGGGTATTCTTCAAACTCGGGCTGATAGCCCATCGCTGTCAGCTGGCTGAGTGCATTGTGGCCCAAGGCGGCAGGCACCACAGGGTCTTGACTTCCATGGTAGATCTGAATCGGCAGCTGCTGGTTGGCGACATGCGGCTCTATGCTGCTGGCGGTAGCAAAATAGGTCGATAGCGCCAGCAGACCACCCAGCGGTCGTGGGTAACTGAGCGCCGCTTGGTAACTCACCGCCCCGCCCTGAGAAAAACCGGCTAGGAGAATGCGTCGGCTATCGATGCCGCGCTCTAGTTCGCGGTCGATTAGGATGTGGATGGCGTTGGCCGAGACCCGCAGTTGTACCTCATCGACCTTGCGGTCGATGTTCATTTCGAGAATATCGTACCAGGCTGGCATCTCCCAGCCGTTGTTAATGGTGACCGGTATCGAGGGCGCATGTGGAAAGATAAACCGTACTGCCAGATCCTTGGGTAAGTGTAGTTCGGGGACAATCGGCGCGAAGTCGTGGCCGTCGGCGCCGAGCCCGTGGAGCCAGATAACGCTGGCGGTGGCGGATTGAGTAGGTTCGATCTCTACAGCAGGTAAATAGGGCATAGGGCAAGGATTCATGGCAGATGCGCGGTTTGAGGTACTGGACAGTATACGCCAAGGGCGGCCGTGGGTGAACTTAACCCCTGTCAGGCTTTGCCACCAAACTCCGCCTGCAGGCGCTTGTAAACTTTGTCTGATGCGGTTCGTGCCTCACCATCGCCTAGGTGAATGGATATGCCTGTCGCGCGTCGTGATGCTAGCTGACGATGATGGCTGATCAACGGAGACTAGGCTCCCGTAATCGGGCTTTTTAGATCATAATCGTGCCATGAACCTGACCAAACTTAAGTTGATATCTCTGCTCTGGGCTGGCGTTACTCTGTGCGTCATGGCGTTGCTGCTGTTGCTCGACATCAACCGACAGCAACAGACGTTGCAGCTTGAAAGTCGGGTGGTGTATGAGTTTGCTTACCGGCGTGCGCGAATAAATGAAGTTATTCTGCACGCTGTTGTTGCGCTGGTTAAGACCGATGACCGTGATGATGCGGCTATCACCCGGTATTCTCGGGAGATGCGCGCACATTACCCGCAGCTGCGCAGTCTACTGATCTACCAACGCGTCGATGCGGATCAGCGTGTTGCGCATGAGCAGGCGATGCAAGATAAGGGCATTTCAGGCTATAAGATTTACCGCCAAACGGCCCCTGTTAGCGAGCTAGAAGGTCAGTCTTATGTCGCCAGTCAGGCGTATCCTATCGTATTTGTTGAGCCGCTGGATCTTTTGGGAAGGCAGTTGCTGGGCGAAGATGGCTACTCGGTGGCCTTCGCTCAGAAGGCGTTGATGCAATCTAGCGACTACCCGGGTGTGTTTGCCTCTGACCCCTACCCGTTGGAAGATGGCGCGATGGGGTATCGATTAATGCATGCGTTAGCCCCCGCTTACGCCGATACCGCAAAGACGCGCTTGATTGTGGCACTGGTCATGAGTCTTGATGATCTGCTGCCCCCTGCGGCGCATATTCCCCAGGGTCTGTCGGTGACCCTCGAGGATAGTCAGGGGGCGGTGCTCGGAGGGCGGGTAAATCAAAAGAGTTACGCTGGTTGGCTATTGCCGGCCCTGGAGGCGCGCCGTTCCATCACCTGGTTCGGGCAAGCGCTACAGTTGCGGGTACAAAAGCAGCTGTATTGGACTGATACCAGCTGGCCGGTGGGATTGATTGTGCTGCTGTTCTCGGGGGTAGCCTATTTGCTCTCGGTCCAGGGATTCCGTCGCCGCGAGCAGGCCGCTTCCGAGAGGCTCGATCTTACACGCCGGTTTGAGCAGAAGCGTGATCAGTTGGAGCAACGGGTAATGGAGCGGACACAGGCGCTGGTATCTCGAAATTCAGAGCTGCGTCAGCAGGTCAAAGAGAACCGTCAGCTGACCCAAAAAATTCTTGAGGTTCAGGAGTCTGAGCGGCGCAATATTGCTCGGGAACTGCATGACGAAATGGGCCAGTCGCTGACGGCGATCCGCACCGACGCACGTCTGTTACAGCGGCATACCCAGGGTGATGCGGCATCGCTGGTGCATACCGCGGCGGTGGCCATCGATAGTACCGCACAACGAATTTATAGCGCGACCTACGCCTTGATGCGAGCCCTGCGGCCCTCTGCTTTGGATGATCTGGGCTTGGTGGATGCGTTGCACCAGTGTATCGATAGCTTGCATCTCAACGCACAGGGGATCGAACTGCATCTGCAGTTAAGTGGTGCCCTGAACGAGCTGCCCGAGCAGATCTGTATTCAGTGCTATCGGCTTATCCAAGAGGCGCTCAATAACTGTGTTAAGCACGCCCAGGCAGACAACCTGTGGTTAAGCGTTCGTTTGCAGGCTGACGACTCTGGAGAGCCAAAGCGGCTGCTGATTCGAATCGAGGATGATGGCATCGGTTTTGACCCTAAAGCTCAGAGTGGCGGTTTTGGTTTACTCGGTATGCGTGAGCGTGCGCTATCCCTGGAAGGCCGTTTTGAGATGAGCAGTAAGCAGGGGCAGGGTACCTGGATTCAGATTGAACTGCCGATCTTGCTCGGGTAGTCGACACCTGTGGCGGTTCGTCCGGATCACCACGCCGCATCGATGCTGCCGCTGATGGCCGGGCATCGATGCTACACAGGACTGTGGCAGTCTTTAGGTGTGGGCTTGGGAGTGCTTGAACTGTTTAACGCCGGTGGCGGTTGCCATCAGTACTATATCGGCAGGACGCGCTGCAAACAGGCCGTTAGTGACCACGCCGACGATGTTGTTGATATGTTCTTCGAGTTTCACCGCTGCGCCGATCTCTAGGTTATGGATATCCAGAATCTGGTTGCCGTTGTCGGTGATAAAGCCTTCACGGTAGACCGGTTGGGCATCGAGTTTGAATAGCTCGCGGGCTACATAGCTGCGCGCCATCGGTAGCACTTCGACCGGCAACGGAAAGCTTCCCAGTAGGTTGACATGCTTGGTCTCGTCGGCGATACAGATAAAGGTCTTGGCGACGGCGGCGACGATCTTCTCACGAGTCAGCGCGCCGCCACCGCCCTTGATCAGTTCGAGCCGATCGTTGAACTCGTCGGCACCATCGATATAAAAATCCAGCTGATTGATCCTGTTCAGGTCATAGACCGGAATGCCATGGTGTTTAAGCCGGGCAGCTGTGGCATCGCTGCTGGCGACCGCGCCATCAAACAGATGCTTGATCTTGGCAAGCTCGTCGATAAAACAGTTGGCGGTCGAGCCGGTACCGACACCTACAATGCTGTTGGGCTCGAGCTGGGCTTGAATCTGGGCCACGGCGGCTTTAGCGACGGCCTGCTTCATCTCATCCTGGGTCATGGGGTAGGTCTCTATACGGGGGTGTTGGCAGGCATTATACGTGGCCAGCGCGCGTAACGGTAAACATAGCTGCAAGTATAGGCATAGGTTGCGGGTGTTGGTGTCGGTGATTGGTGTGGCGGGCTGTCGGCGCGGGTACCGAGGTCACTCAGGCTAGACTCATACGGGGTGAGTGATTACTATGATGCGCTGCCCTATCGCATCACCTTAGTCGGTGACTTTTCCGACAGCCTCATTATTCAGAGTTGATTATGCCGCACCAGTACATCAAGAAGATCCTCCAGTCCCGCGTTTACGATATTGCCAAAGAGACCCCCTTGGATGAAGCGCGGGCGATGTCGGCGCGGTTGAATAACCGGGTACTGCTCAAACGTGAAGATCTGCAACCGGTGTTTTCATTCAAACTGCGTGGCGCCTATAACAAGATGTGTCAGTTGACTGACGCACAGCGCCAATGCGGGGTAGTGGCTGCATCGGCGGGGAATCATGCCCAGGGACTGGCGTTATCGGCTAAAGTGCTGGGGGTGAAGGCGACCATCGTGATGCCCAAAACTACGCCGGACATCAAGGTCAATTCGGTACGGGCGAACGGTGCTAAGGTGGTGCTGCACGGGGATAGCTTCGAGGAGGCGTTCAAGTATTCGCAGCAGCTGGTGGAGGAGAAGGGGCTGGTCTACGTGCACCCCTACGACGATCCTGATGTTATTGCGGGCCAAGGCACCATCGGTATGGAGCTGCTGCGGCAGCAGAGCGGTCCTATCCATGCGATTTTCGTGCCGGTGGGCGGCGGCGGCTTGATCTCGGGTATCGCGGTGTATATCAAATATCTGCGCCCCGAGATAAAAGTGATCGGTGTCGAGTCCGAGGATTCCGCCTGCCTGCAGGCCGCGCTGGCCGCCAATGAACGGGTGGTCTTGCCGCACGTCGGAATTTTTGCCGACGGGGTGGCGGTGGCGCAGGTGGGTGAACTCACGTTTGAGATCTGCCGTGAATATGTCGACGAGGTGATCACCGTCAATACTGATGAGATCTGCGCCTCGATCAAGGATATCTTTGACGATACCCGCTCGATCACCGAGCCTTCAGGGGCTTTGGCGCTGGCGGGATTAAAGAAATATGTGGCCCGTGAAGGGCTTACTGGCGAGACGCTGATCGCCATCGATAGTGGCGCTAATGTTAACTTTGACCGCTTGCGGCATGTGTCCGAACGCGCCGAGTTGGGTGAGCAGCGCGAAGCGATTATCGCGGCTAAAATTCCCGAGCGCCCCGGTAGCTTTAAAGCATTTTGTAAGATTCTGGGCAGTCGTAATATTACCGAATTCAACTACCGCTATAGCGATAGCCATCAGGCGGTGGTGTTTGCCGGCGTGCAGATCAAGCCGGGAGAGCGTGAGCTATTGCTTGCTGATCTGACGGTGCAGCTTGATGAGGTGGTTGATCTGACCCATGATGAAATTGCCAAGTTGCATGTGCGCTACATGGTGGGTGGGCATGCGCCGGCGGGGGTGGTTGATGAGGTGGTGTACCGATTCGAGTTTCCCGAACGGCCCGGCGCACTGTGGCGGTTCCTGAATAAGATGGGCGGCTGCTGGAATATCTCGATGTTCCACTATCGCAACCACGGCTCGGCGTATGGTCGGGTGCTGGTGGGGCTGCAGGTACCGGAGGATGAGCGCCACAAACTGGGACGATTTCTCGATGAGCTGGGTTACAGCTACTGGGACGAAACCGCCAACCCGGCGTATCAGCTGTTTCTGAGTTAAGTCCGCGGTGTTGAGCTAGACCGGCTGTGTTTAGTTAAGCCAGCAGTATCATCTGCTGCTGCCTGAGCGCTGGCGGATGCAGCGTTTAACACGGCAGCCGGATGCGGACCTCCAGGCCGTGCGGACTGCGATTGCGGGCCTCGATCTGTCCCTGATGCTGACGCACGGCGCGGGCGGCAATCGCCAACCCCAGCCCCCAGCCGCCCTGTTGTCGACTACGCGCCTGATCGGTACGCACGAACGGCTCGAAGATCTTCTCCAGCATCGCCGCGTCAATCCCCGGGCCCTGGTCCTGAACCCGAATCCAGAGCTCCTGGGGGCGCTGTTCGAGGCTCAATTGCACCTCGGCGGTGCTGTATTTCAGGGCGTTGCCGATAATATTGCTGAGTGCTCGGCGAATCAATTTCGGCTCTATACGCAGCGCTACCGAGTCGCAGGGATGTAGCTGCACACGCGGCTGGTCGACGTTGAACTCACAGCGTAGCGACTCCAGTAACGGTTTCAGGTCGGTCAGCACCCGCGGCTCCTGGCCGTTGTGACTGTCGAGTCGAGCCAGCATTAAAATCTCTGCAATCAACGTATCCAGCTCTTCGGCCTGTTGCTCGATCCGATCCAGAGCCTCGGAGGAACCCGGTTTTTTACGCGCCAGCTCCAAGGCAAAGCGTTGTCTGGCCAATGGGGTGCGCAGTTCATGAGAGACATCTCGGAGTAGTTGCTGCTGCCCCTGAATCAGGTTTTGAATCTGTTCTGCCATGCGATCAAACTCTTGCGCTAGCTGGCCTATCTCATCGCCACGGCAGCCGAGTAGCGGCGTTACCCGCGTGTCGAGTTGGCCGCTTGCCAGTTGCCGACTGGCGTGTTGCAGTTGCTGGATCGGCCGCACCAGATAGCGTGCCATCAACCATGCCAGTACCCCGACCAGGCTGACCGACAAGGCCAGGCGCCAGAGTAGCGCGCTTCCTGAGTACAGATGATCGGCCAGCGCCCGAGGGTTGAGCAGCACAAACAGATAATTCTGCCCCTGATGCTGGATCGGCCAGATCACCGGCCGCGGGTTGCGATGCATCCTCTGCTGGTGGCTGTCGCCCGCGTCTGCGGGGTGGGTGTGCTCAGCGCTGGCTGCAGACTGCCGACCGGCACGGCGGATCAGGTTGTCGAGTCGCGGGGGCAGCGGATTGCCGCTCAGGTCACGAGTCTGTGGGTCGAGCAGCAGGGTGCGCAGTTCGGTATTTTCGAACAGTTGCTGTTGCCAGCGTTGCAGCCCCTCCGGGCCCAGATCGAGGTAACTATCGAGTGCCTGGCGGGCGTATTGTTCGACATAGCTATCGCGGGTGTCGGTGTCTTCGAACTGTCGTACCAGCACCCAGGTCAGCAACATATTACTGCCGACCACCAGCATGATGACCAGCCAGAGCGCGGCAAAGACCTTGACGTAGAGGCTACGCATCTGAAGCGTCTGATTCAGCCACGCTCTGAGCGGAGGGTCCTTGTAGGAGCCGATATCCCGATCCGCGTACCGTCTGGATCTGGATCGCAGCGGGGGCGATCTGGTTGAGTTTGCGGCGCAGGTTGCTCAGGTGCATGTCGATGCTGCGATCGAAGGGGCCCAGGCTACGGTTGAGTGCGTGGCGGGTGAGTGCTTCTTTAGTAATCAGTTGGGCGGGGGCGCTGAGCAGGCAGTGCAGAATTCGAAACTCGGTCTGGGTCAGCGCTAATGGCTGTTTTGCCAGCTGCGCACTCTGGTTGAGGCTGTCGAGCTGCAGCTCACCGAACTGCAGCCGAGCTGGATGCTGGGGCGCACGGGGCTGGTGTTCGAGCGAGACTCTGCGAATGATGGCTCTGATCCGCGCCAGTAGCTCTCTAGGACTGCAGGGCTTGGGCAGATAGTCATCGGCGCCGATCTCTAGCCCGACAATACGGTCGACCTCCTCGCCACGTGCAGACATCATCAGTACCGGGGTGCGGCTCTGCGTGCCCGACTGCTGGCGCAAGGCTTTGAGGGTATCGAAACCGTTGAGCCCCGGCATCATCACATCCAGAATAATGACTGCGTAGCGGTGCTCGCGGGTCAGGGTTAAGGCGCGCTGGCCATCATGGATCTGCTCGACCTCAAAGCCTTCTAGTTGTAGATATTCGGCCAGCATCTGGCATAGCTCAATATCATCGTCGACCAGCAGTATCGGATCCATAACAGCGCATTATCCTGGTTGTTGTTCAGGGCTATTTTGACATAGCCGGATCGGCATGCCGCACTCTTTACCCAACCTTTACATGCCGCTGACTGCGCTTTGCAATCGTCATTGTAAGCTGAATGGGCGATCAATTAACTGAGGAGATAGAATCATGAACACACGTATCTGGGTAGTGCTAACCACGTTGGCTCTGGGAAGTGGCGCGGTGTATGCGGCCAATGCTTCGGGGATGGGGGATTGTGAGGGGCATAGCCGTTGGGGCATGGAGGGTAAGCATGACAGTAAGTACGGCAGTAATCAGGGTAATGAGCAGCACAAGGGCCGGCCCGATGCTGAGCAGATGCAGCGCCATAGGCTGGATAAATTGGGGCAGCAACTCGGGTTAACGGAGGCGCAGCGCCAGCAGGTCGATAGGCTGTTGAGTCAGCACCCGCAGCAGATGGTGGATAAACAGGAGCAGATGCAGCAGTTTCGTAGCCAGATGCACCGCTTAGATCCGGCGGCCGCTGATTATCAGGATCAGGTTGCGGTATTGGCGAAGCAGAAGGCCGAGCTGATGAGTCAGCAGCTGATGGCGCGGGCCCGACTGCATGCGGAGATCTATGCCATCCTGACGCCTGAACAGCAGCAGGCGTTTCGGCAGTTGGAGCCGCAGCGCAGAGATCGCCAGCGCAGAGATCACCAGGGCTAATACCCTGGTTCTGAGTAGGTAGGTTTGTAGTCAATAGCCTGGAAATAGCGCTGCCGGCTATCTTCAGGCAGGGACGTCGGGTGAGTGTGGGTAGTTTTCCTGGGTCAGGGCCTGAACGCTAAACAGGCTCAGGCTTATTAGCCCCCAGGCGAGTCCGATCACGACCCCAAGATCAACGATGCCGCGCCAGGGCTGCTGCAATAGCGCGACGGCTTGAACCAGGCCGATAATCATCAGTGTCAAGGCGAAGGTCAGCACCTGCCGCTTACGACTGATATGGAAATAACCCATGCAAAACAGCGGCGCCAGTACCAATCGTAACAGGCTGGGGTTTTTGTACAGGTAGGCTGTACGGGCGGCAACACGAGGCGAGAAGCCTTTTTGAAACCCCTTATAGCCTTCGTTGTAGGCCATAAAAATGACCCAGACCACCAAAGCCAGCCAGTGGTGCCAGGCAAAGGGCGTATCCCAGGCCTCAATACCAATCTGGCTGAGGCGAACGATGGTAAAACTGAACAGGGAAAAAATCCCCAAGAATCCCCAGCAGGCCGCAATAGCTCCCATCATGCCACAGTTCCGCAGTTAGTCAGCGCCGACTACATGCGCGGCGCTGGGTGGACTAAAAGTCGGCGATTATAACGGCCGTTGTCGTAGATGCGAACAGCTAAGCTGTCGAAATAGTACAGCCGGCCAGGATTAACGACTAACCCGGACGTCCATCAATGCGAGGCCGGATCAGTATCGGCGCGTAGTCTTTAAAGAAGGCGGCAAAAGCCAGCAGCCAACAGAGCGCCGAAGCACTCAATAGCATCGTGGCCAGATCGTTGCTGGTTAGCGTGGCCGCCAGTCGAATAACGACGCCCACCGCCAGCAAGCGAATCCCCCAGACAGTCAGTGACGGCAGTTTCAACATGCGCCCCGTATGTCCCAGCGCCACACGCGACATCATTCCCAGAGTGATCAGGCCGATGCCGCCAAAACCAAAGGCATGAATCGCGGTGCTGTTGGGTATCCAGCCCAGCAGTGCCAGTCCTTTAAGCAAGAATCCTAGTGCGATCGAGCCGTAGGCGAGATGGAGCACCCAGATGATCGGGTGACTCCAGATGCGTCGGTCATACCAGCCAGACAAACGCAGCAGCTGGATCGCGCCAACGGCACCGCTGAGCAGCGCCAGATACAGTGCGGGTATCGCCAGTAATTCGAGCAGCAGTAGCAGGGCGGTCCCAGCGATGGCGCAGGCTTCGACCCAGGGCCATTGCCGGGGTTGCATGCCGGGTAGTGGATTACGGGTAAAGAAGGGGATAACGCGACCGCCTAAAATCACGATCACCAGGATGATCAGCCCCAGCCCCAGTTTGACGCCTTGATCGCCGCTGGATCCGAGGCCCAAGGCTTGAAGGTGAATCAATAGATTGGCCAGGGTTAGCAACGACAGGATTAGCAAAAACGGGGTGTTACGCAGATTTTTAGCCCGAATCAAGGGGCCGGCAAGCGCGAGTATCAGCGCCGGTAAAAATGCCAAATCGATGGCTGCAACCAGTATGGGCGGTAGCCCCAGCGGCAGGGTGCTGACCAGGCGCCCTAATAGCCAGGTCAGCGCTAGCAGCATCAGCGGTGTGCCGCTAGGTGTATCGAAGGAGGTCCAGTTGCGCACTGCAGCTAGCAGAAACCCGGCAATAACGGCGGTGGCATAGCCAAACAGCATCTCATGAGCATGCCAGTGCAGCGGGTTAAAATAACTCGAAAGCGTCAGGTGGCCAAACAGATAGGGCAGCCATAGTACTATCGCGACTATAGCCAGCAGTGAGGCCAGCAGAAAGAAGGGTCGGAAACCCAGGGCAAACAGAGAAAAAGTTTCGGGGGGGATGCGGTCTTCGGGGCGTTCGATGTTAATCATGGCAACGGCAGCGCTCAATCAAAGCGCACGGGCCAGGATGGCTGTGCGCGGGTGGTAAACAGAGCTACAGCATAACAGCTCTATACCTGAGTTCCTTGATATGGATTAGATTTGGATAGCATTTTGCTGCCAGGTGCTGATATCGACACAGCGCTTAGCGACGCAGCTGGAGTACTAAAATGAACTCTGGTGCAATAAAAAGCCCCCTCAATCAGCGATTGACGGGGCTTTAGGGTGGCGGATATCTCCGATATTAGCCGAGATTTTTAGCCACAAACTCCCAGTTCACCAGTGCCCAGAACGCCTTCATGTAGTCCGGACGCAGATTACGGAAATCGATGTAGTACGCGTGCTCCCAGAGATCGACGGTCAGTAGCGGGGTTTGCCCGGCAGTCAGCGGGCAGCCGGCGTTGCTGGTGTTGACTATAGCCAAGGAGCCATCGGCATTCTTAACCAGCCAGGTCCAGCTGGAGCCGAAATTGTTGATGGCGCTATCGGTAAACTGGGCTTGGAACTCTGCGAAGGAGCCAAAGGCGGCGTTGATCGCTTTGGCAACGGTGCCCGTGGGCTCGCCGCCGCCGTTAGGGCTGAGGCTGTTCCAATAGAAGGTGTGGTTCCAGATCTGCGCCGCATTGTTAAATACGCCACCGGCTGGGGCGGAGGTAATGATCTGCTCCAGGGTTTTGTTTTCGAATTCGGTACCCGGAATCAGGCCGTTGAGTTTCACCACATAGGTGTTGTGATGCTTGCCGTAATGGTACTCGAGGGTTTCCGCAGAGATATGTGGCTGCAGGGCGTCTTTGGCATAGGGAAGAGGGGGAAGTTCGAAGCTCATCTGATAGTTCCTGTATCGGGCGAAAAAGTAAGGAGGTGTTCAGTCAGGCACGAGTAACTCCTTGAGTGACTCCTTGGCCATAACCTGACTGCGGTAACTGGCGCTGATAATAGCACCTTAGATGATATATGTCATACTATTTTAGTCGGGTTTGTTGCAAGGCGCGACTAAAGTGGATTCCACAATAACACCCATACTGCATAGAATAGAACGCTTCTAATAACAACGCAGATAATGCGGACAATATTGAGTACCTATGCCTAGAATCTTTCTATTTTTGGCCGCGATTGCCCTGTTGGGGTTTATTATTAGCCAAAATTTTGGTCCGCAGGCTAAAACCTGGGAGCCGTTTTATCAAGGTTGTATGGCGGGCGCGGGCGCCACTGAACAGCGCTGTCGCTGTTTTACCGATTTTATCCATGCTCGACTGAGCGAAGAGGAGGTGCGTGCGGTGATCGGCAACCGGGTGGCTGGTGCCCGCTTTCAAGATCGCATTGAGCACACCGTGCGCCAGGCGGCACGGGATTGTCACTAACCGCTGGGCGGATCCCCCAGGCAGCGCCGCCAATCGACGTCGCGATCACCCGCGGCCGGCGCGGTGGTAAATATTGAGCAGCGTGTCACCCGCTTCATGGGCGATCATCAGTAGTTGGGGTAGTAGGGCTGTGCTATTCATAAGGTAGCCTAGGCTGGATATGGATATGGATATGGATATGGATAGGATTAAAGCAGACTTGGGTATAAATGATGAGAGGGTGGCGGCATAATTCGTTGATGCCCCCCGTGTGGGTGGGCTGTTTTCTGAATAGAGACTGTTGCTATGCTGGACTGGAGTACTCTGGATACCGTGCTGCTGGATATGGACGGTACCCTGTTGGATCTGCACTTCGATACCTATTTCTGGCTCGAGCATCTACCCGCTCGCTATGCACAGGTACATGGTTTGGAGCCGCAGCAAGCTAAGAAGCAGTTGATCGAACGTATCATGCGCGAGCAGGGCACGCTGAATTGGTACTGTGTCGATTATTGGTCCGAGCAGCTGGGCGTTGATGTCGCCGCACTAAAGACTGAAATTGTCCATAAAGTGGGCTTTCGTCCGCATGTGCCGGATTTTCTTCAGGCCTTGCGGCAGCAACCGTTGCGCGTAGTGATCGTCACCAATGCGCACCCAAAAAGCCTGCGGTTGAAGTTGCAGCATACCGGCTTGGATAGATATGTCGATCGTATCCTCAACGCCCATGATTTGGGTGTTCCCAAGGAGGATGTGGCGTTCTGGGGGTTATTGCAGCAACAGGAGCCATTCGACCCGCCCCGAACGCTGTTGATAGACGACAGTCTGGCAGTGTTGCGGTCGGCGCGTGAATACGGTATCGCCCAGCTGTTATCGATCCTTCAGCCCGATAGCCAGCAGCCGCACCGGAGCATCGATGAGTTCAATGCCATCGAGCATTTTGATGAGATTAAACCTAAATGACCCTGAACGATCAGCCGCCTCGTATCCGTCTCGATAAGTGGCTCTGGGCGGCGCGTTTCTTTAAGACTCGCGCCCTTGCCAAGCAGGCAATCGAAGGCGGTAAGGTTCAGTATGGCGGTGTTCGGGCCAAGGTCAGTAAGATCGTCGAGATCGGCGCGCTATTGCAGATTCGCCAGGGCATGGATGAGAAGACGGTCGAGGTGCTGCAGTTGTCAGACCAGCGTCGTGGTGCCCCCGATGCGTTGCTGCTCTATGCTGAGACGCCAGCCAGCCAGTCGCAGCGTGCGGCGGCGCAGGAGCAGCGGAAATTAGCGCGTGCCGGGCAGCCCGTCGACAGCCAGCGGCCGAGCAAAAAAGGTCGCCGCCAGATCCACCGTTTCGTCCAGCGCCAGCATGAATGATGACGGCCATCCGTGGTAAACTCAGAGGCTAAGGCGCGAGTGTTAGCCTTAGCCTGTTTATCCATTATTGAGTCGCGTCGAGTTATGAGTAGTACAGATCAGTTACAGCGCTTTATTTTTGATGACGCCGATGTTCGCGGTGTTCTGGTGGGGCTGGATGACAGTTATCAGCAGACCCTGGCTAAGCATGACTACCCGGCCCCGGTGCGGCGCCTGCTGGGTGAAATGCTGGCGGCCGTGGCACTGCTGAGCGCCACGCTTAAATTTGAAGGTCGATTGAGTCTGCAAGCGCGTGGTGATGGCGTGGTGTCCTTGTTGATGAGCGAATGTACCCGTCAGCATCATCTGCGCGGTATCGCCCGCATAGAGGGCGTGGTCAATAGTGATACGCTGCTTGAATTGTTGGGGCATGGCCAGCTGGTGATCACGATTGAACCCGATCAGGGCAAGCGCTACCAGGGTGTGGTGCCACTGGATCAACCGGATCTGGCGCGTTGTTTGGAGCAGTACTTCGCCCATTCTGAGCAGCTGGCCACCCGGATTATGCTCTGTGCTAACGATCAGCATGCCGCCGGGATGCTGTTGCAGGCTCTGCCTGGCAATGATCAGGCACAACGGTTTGCGGAAAACTGGAATCGGATCTCTCATCTGGGCGCGACACTGAGCGATCAAGAGTTACTCGAACTCGATAATGAAACGCTGCTGGTGCGGTTGTTCCACGAAGAGACCGTCAGGCTGTATCCGTCTAACGAACTGGCGTTTAAGTGTGATTGCTCCAAAGAGCGCTGCCTGAGGGCGCTGCGGACCCTGTCCGATGCCGAGCTGGACGAGATGCTGGATGAGCAGGGGTTCATCGCGATGGATTGTCAATTTTGTAACAGTGGTTATCAGATTGATCGAGTCGAGATTGAACAGCTGCGGCGTGGTGTCACGGATATGGGCTCGGATAGCGTGCATTGAGACGGGCACCGGGCTGCTGGGGTTGAATCCCGGTCGCTTGGCCCCATAATGGTTTGCAAAGCGCAAGGGGGGCGACAGGGTTTAGGCCTGTGTTGACCGTCCGGGGTGGGGTTTCATCTGGCTGCGCATCAGGCTACTATTTGCAGTCAGTTCTATGGAGAGTTTTATGAGCGACAATATTATTAATGTAACAGATGCCAGCTTTGAGGAAGATGTACTGAAGGCTGAAGGGGTTGTGCTGGTCGATTACTGGGCCGAATGGTGCGGGCCTTGTAAAATGATCGCCCCGATCCTCGAAGAGATCGCTAGCGATTACGCGGGTCGGCTGAAGATTTGTAAGCTCAATATCGATGAAAACAGTGATACGCCGCCTAAATTTGGTATTCGCGGTATCCCCACGCTGATGTTGTTTAAAGGCGGTAATGTTGAGGCGACCAAGGTGGGTGCGTTGTCAAAATCACAGCTGACCGAGTTTTTGAATAGTAATCTCAGCGCAAAATAATCGAATCGGGCTTGAAAAAGCCCGTTTTTATGTGTGCCTTCGCGACAGGCATATTGCATTCCCTGATGTTAACGGCCACAATGCCATTCCAATACCGCTCAACGCGGTGCAACACCTGATACCGACCCCCTTCTTCCCGCCAATACAGCACCGCTCTGCGTGCCTTCTAACGATCATAAATTATGAATCTGAGTGAACTAAAATTAAAATCAGTGTCCGATCTTCTCGATATTGCCTCCGAGATGGGATTAGACAATCTGGCCCGTTCCAGAAAACAAGATGTTATCTTCGCTATTCTCAAAAAACACGCCAAGAGTGGAGAGGATATCTACGGTGATGGGGTGCTGGAGATTTTGCAGGACGGCTTTGGATTCCTGCGTTCAGCCGAAGGCTCCTACCTGGCCGGTCCTGATGACATCTATGTATCCCCCAGTCAGATTCGGCGCTTCAACCTGCGTAAAGGCGACAGTATTTCGGGTAAGATCCGCCCTCCTAAAGATGGTGAGCGTTATTTTGCGATGCTTAAGGTTGACGAGATTAACTTTGATCGTCCTGAGCAGGCCAAGAATAAAATCCTGTTTGAAAACCTGACGCCGCTATTCGCGCAACAGCGTTTGCGGATGGAGCTGGGTAACGGCAGTACCGAAGATATTACCGCGCGGGTTATTGACCTGATCTGTCCGATGGGCAAAGGCCAGCGCGCGCTGATAGTCTCGCCACCCAAGGCCGGTAAGACCTTGATGTTGCAGAATGTAGCCAACTCCATTACTCGCAACAACCCCGAATGCCATCTGATCGTGCTGCTGATCGATGAGCGCCCTGAAGAGGTGACGGAGATGCAGCGCACGGTGCGCGGTGAAGTGGTCGCCAGTACCTTTGATGAGCCGCCTGCACGTCATGTTCAGGTCGCCGAGATGGTGCTCGAAAAAGCCAAACGGCTGGTCGAGCATAAGAAAGATGTGGTGATTCTGCTCGATTCCATCACCCGTCTGGCGCGTGCCTACAACACCGTGATCCCCTCCTCGGGCAAGGTGTTGACCGGTGGTGTGGATGCCCATGCGCTGGAGCGCCCTAAGCGCTTCTTCGGTGCCGCACGTAATATCGAAGAGGGCGGCAGCCTGACAATTATCGCCACGGCGTTGGTCGATACCGGCTCTAAAATGGACGAGGTGATTTTTGAGGAGTTCAAGGGCACGGGTAACTCCGAGCTGCATCTCGACCGTAAGGCGGCCGAACGTCGGGTCTACCCAGCGATGAATATTCGCCGTTCGGGCACCCGTCGAGAAGATCTGCTGACCACCGAAGACGAGTTGCAGCGGATGTGGATTTTACGCAAGCTACTTGATTCGATGGAGGATACCTCCGCCATCGAGTTTGTGATCGACAAGTTAAAAGACTTTAAGACCAACGATGAGTTCTTTATGTCGATGAAGCGCAAGTAGCCTGCAGCACTGCAGAGTCTCTAAAAGGGCAGGTCAATGATCTGCCCTTTTGTGCATCTGAGGGGTGGCTATGCTGTACCCTGGTGACTATTTTTATCTACTAAGTTTCAGATACTGTTATGAAATATAAAGATCTGCGAGATTTTATCGAAGCGCTTGAAACGATGGGGGAGCTTAAGCGCATCAGCGCCGAAGTCGATCCTCATCTGGAGATGACCGAGATCTGTGATCGTACGCTTAGAGGGGGTGGTCCGGCGCTGCTGTTTGAAAACCCCAAGGGCTTCGATATGCCGGTATTGGCCAACCTGTTTGGTACGCCGCGGCGGGTCGCTCTGGGGATGGGCCAGGATGAAGTATCGCAGTTGCGCGAGGTGGGTAAATTACTGGCATTTCTTAAAGAACCCGAGCCGCCTAAGGGGCTCAAAGATGCTTGGGATAAACTGCCGATCTTCAAGCAGGTGATGAATATGGGGCCCAAGCTGGTCAAGCAGGCCCCCTGCCAAACTCATGTGTTTCACGGTGGTGACGTGGATCTGACCCGCTTGCCGATTCAGACTTGCTGGCCGGGAGATGCCGCACCACTGGTGACCTGGCCGCTGGTCATTACCAAAGGTCCGGAGAAGGAGCGCCAGAATTTAGGTATCTATAGGCAACAACTGCTGGGGCCTAATAAGTTGATTATGCGCTGGTTGTCGCATCGCGGTGGTGCGTTAGATTTTAAAGAGTGGCAACAGGCTCATCCCGGTGAGCGCTTTCCCATCGCGGTGGCGCTGGGAGCGGATCCCGCTACCATCCTTGCCGCAGTGACACCGGTGCCCGATACGTTATCGGAGTATGCGTTTGCGGGTTTGTTACGGGGCGAAAAGACCGAGCTGGTGAAGTGCCTGACCAACGATCTGCAGGTACCGGCTTCCGCCGAGATCGTGCTCGAAGGGTATATCGAACCGGGTGAGGTGGCTCAAGAGGGGCCTTTTGGTGATCATACCGGCTACTATAATGAGGTCGAGACCTTTCCGGTGTTTACCGTCGAATGCTTGACCCATCGTAACAAGCCGATCTACCACAGTACCTATACCGGCCGGCCGCCCGATGAACCGGCAATACTGGGGCTGGCGCTCAACGAAGTGTTTGTACCTATTCTGCAGAAACAGTTTCCAGAAATTGTGGATTTTTATCTGCCCCCTGAGGGCTGCTCCTACCGCCTGGCGGTGGTGACGATTAAGAAGCAGTACCCCGGTCATGCTAAGCGGGTGATGATGGGGGTCTGGTCGTTCCTGCGCCAGTTTATGTACACTAAGTTCGTGATTGTTACTGACGATGATGTTAACGCCCGGGACTGGAATGATGTGATCTGGGCGATGACCACGCGTATGGATCCAGCACGGGACACCGTGATGATAGAGAACACCCCGATCGATTATCTCGACTTTGCTTCACCCGTACCCTGTTTGGGGTCTAAGATGGGGTTCGATGCGACCAATAAGTTGCCGGGCGAGACCGATCGTGAGTGGGGTAGTCCCATTACGATGACGGCGGACGTTAAGCAGCGAATTGATCAGCTCTGGGAGAGCCTGGATATCGAGCTGCCCGGCAAGTAAACAGCTCATTCATCAATACCCTTATAGCCAATATACAGAGATAAGCCCATGTCGCCAGCGAGCGAAGCCAGAACCACAGAACCTACCGTCACCGACTGCTTCGTGCAGCAGGTCACTCGACTTACCGATGGTATCTATCGCGTGCAGTTATTGTTGAACTCGCCGGTGACCCATTTTGCCGGGCAATATTTGGAGTTACTGCTGGAGCAGCAGGCTGTGCCTTACACGATCGCCTCTGCCCCCTGTCAGCTACCGGTACTAGAGTTGCAGATTCAGGATCAGGGAGAGCAAAGCCTGTCCTCGCGAGTGATCGCGCTATTTAAAACCCAGTCGCAGGTGCAGGTGCGTCTGCCATTGGGCGATTGTTATCTAGATCAACGGCCTACTGATGCGACGCAGCCGCTGATCTTTATCGCAGCAGGCACCGGGTTTGCACAGATGAAGGCGTTGATCGAGCATGCGTTGGCGCAGCAGATGGACAATCCGCTGCATCTATACTGGGGGGTGCGTGAAGCCGAGCATCTGTATGGGCATGAGTTGATCGAACATTGGCAGCAATGCCACCCGCAGTTTCACTTTCATCCGGTGGTCTCCTCGCCCAGTGCGGGTGACTGGTCTGGGCGGATAGGGTTGGTGCATAAGTCGGTATTGGAGGACTTTGAACAGCTGGATAACGCGCAAATTTACGTCTGTGGTTCTCCGGCGATGGTGTATGCCGTTGAGGATGATTTTCGGCTGCAGGGTATGGGCGATGGCCAGATCCATGCTGACGTCTACAGCTACGCTCCGAGGCGTTGATTCTGCTTAGACGTTGCGCGGATAAAAAACCGCTACCGGCAGGCTGTCGGTAGCGGTTTTTTGTTGGCTAATTAAGCCGTTTTAGTCTCGGGTTGCTCTGTGACGGGCGGCTTTTCCAGGGTTGCGGGCTTTTCCTCCAGAACTTCTGGATCCGGCTGAGGAAGTGTCGGCTGAGGCAGGTTGGGAAGGGTGTCGGTCAGGGTGTCGACATGCTGCTGCAGTAGATGCCGGCTGTTGCTGTTATTCGGCAGGTGATTGAGCAGTCGAGCCAGCTCGGCATAGGCCTCGGCAGAGCTATGCAGCGCCAGACTTTGTTCGAAGTGGTTCTGCGCCTGCTGCCACTCGGCATTGCGCAACGCTAGGCGTCCCAGCGTCAGTTGCAGGGTAGCATCCTGAGGGTGGTCGCGCAGCCAGCTCTGCGCTTGCTTAAGCTGTTTGTCGAGTTGGCTCGCTTCGATGCGGCCATACAGGTTGACCAAATTGGGTTGCCACTGCTTTTTAAGCCGTTCTTTGATAAACGCTTCTGCCTGATCACCGGCGTTGCATTGCACCAGCAGTTCGACCTGACGCTCAATCAAGGTGCTGTCATTTTGCAGAGCCTTGGGTACGGATTTCCAGTTATGCATCAGCATCTGTGCGCGAGCATCGTCTTCGGTGCCCGACGATACGGAGTCCAGGTTCTTCTGCAGGTGTCCCAGGTAGACCTGCTGTTCCAGTTGCTCGAGTTGTTCGCTGTTAAATACCAGATGCTTACGCAGATCGGGGAGTAGCTGCACGATGGATCCCCAGTCTTTAAGCTCGGCGTAAGTCTGAGTCAATAACCTCAGCACCAGGCTGTGTTTGGGGGCCTTTTTTCGTAACCGAACCAAGGTTTCCAGTGCGGCCTGCCAGTGGTTGCGCTCGATTTGGATCTGGCTTTGGATCACCCCGACCGCGATTTCTGCTTTGGGTGCGGATCGGCGTGCTTGGTCCAGGAGTTCATCGCAGCTTTCAGGTTGGTTTTGTTCATGGGCAGCGCGGGCGGCCGCCAGATAGTTGACCAGTGCCACATCCGAGTGTGGTGCGGCTTGGCTGAGCAAGCGCTGCGCTTTAGACCAATCTCCCGCTGAGAGTGCGTTCAGGCCGCTCAGGGTTTTTAGATGGGCCTGTTTACGACTGCGGTTCTCGCTCCATTCGCGAATTTTACGCCGCCGTTGCAGTAAGTACTGGCTCAACTGCAGGAACAGGTAGAGCGCCGTGAAGCCGACCAGCACGACGACTCCGAGTCCCCAGATGCTGGTTTCTACGGTGGTGTTTTTAAAGCTAAGCAGTACATAACCTGGGTCTTGAACAATCAGTTCGCCCACCAGGGAGCCGCCCAACAGCACCAGCAGAATAAAAATTAGAAATAGTTTCATCTGCCGGCTCCTTGGAGATTATGCAGCTCCGCCAGATAGGCTTTTAATTCGCGTAATGAACCGGAGATATCGGGTAGTACCGGAGAAATTTTAACGCCACTCAGTTCGTTCAGACTGCGCAGTAGCGCTTGGGTGGTGGCGTCAGATGCCTCAAAATAGGTGTCGATCCATTGTTGGGATTTTTTCAATCCCGCGCTGTAGGCATCCTGCTTGCCCTGCAGGAGTGACTGTTGGGTCTGTTCCAGCATTAGATGCAGATTCTGGGTCAGGAAGTAGTGCTGCTCAGGGGAGAGCAACGGGGTCACCGCCTCGTCTCGGTGACGAATGATCACTAGGCTGCCGAGTTTCTCCATCGCGCTGGCCCAAGAGGCGTTAAGCTGCGACATCGATTCGGGGTTGATCTGCTGGAGCATATCTGGCAATTGGTGCTTATCGGTAACCGGCAGCATGCGCAGGTTGTCGACCTGGCTGTTAATAGCACTGAGCTTCAAAAATATCCCTTCGGTGTCCACGATAGGAACCGCTTCGAGTCCGACGATATCTTGTGCTAATGCCTTTCTGACCGGATAGATCGATACATCATCGGTCTCCTTGAGGATCTGGTCTGCGCTCTGTAACAGGCTAAGGGCGCCACTGGCATTGCGCTCCATTAGCACGCGTTGGTTGGCTAAGCGTAACAAATACTCCACTTCTGCCAGCAGCCAGTCTTTTCGGCTATCAATACCCAGTTTACTGACCTGTTGCATCGCCTTGGAGAGTCGAGCTTGCAGCTCATCGACGTTGCTTTTTTGTTGCGTCGCTGCACTCCGAATTTGCTGCAGTTCGCCGAGGATCTGCCCATTTTGTTGTTGCAGTTGCCGGTTGTTGTTGTCGCTGCTGCTGAGCTGTTGTTGAAGCCCGCTGACCTGCTCACGCTGTTGGATATGTATCTTTTGGATCAGGGTGTAACCATAACCAATAATCAGTAACGCGATCAGCGCCAGTAACAACGCCAGTATGGCTAGCTTGGAGATCTTAGTGTTTTTGCTGTCGCTAGGTGGTTGTGTGGGGAGGGGCTCTATGAGTGGCTCAGGCTGTTTAGGGGACTCTTGAGCGGGCTTATCCGCGGAGGGTTCCGCTACGGCGCTGGCATGTGCCGTGGATGCTTTGTCGGTTATCTCCGCTGCTGGCGGCTGGGTTGCGGATGGCTCGTTGGTGTTAGTCGTTGTCGCGCCGTCCTTTGCCGCATGAGTGTCGCTACGGGTATGTGCTGCCGAAGGTTGGGGTGAGTCTTGTTGTTTGTCGTTCATGGACTTTTTTTCCATGTCAGTGATTCGCTCTGCCTTGGGTTGCAATCAGTGCCGTTAATGCGTCGACCATAGCCGCATCGGTGGCGTTTGTAGCAACCTGTATGTGATTGAAATGGTGCTGTTGTGCCAGTGTGGCTACCCGCTGGCTAGGGACGACCAGCGGGGTGTCAGTGAAAGTGCTCAGCCCACCGTCAGGTTGCTGGGTTAGCTTTATCAAATTCAACAGCCCTTCGCCACTGCTTGCTAATATAGCTGAAGCAGCTGATTTATAAATAATACTTTCGATCTCTGCTTGACTATAAACCGGTAGCTCACGGTGGTAAAGCTCCGCATAGTCAACATTGGCACCGCGCTGCTGCAAATCCAGCAATAACTGTTCACGTCCGCAATGGCCGCGGCAGATCAGAATATTAGCATGCTCGAGCTGTTGTAGCTGCGGCAGGGCCAGTACTGCTTCGCTGTCCATGCTGCCCTCAGCGGCGGTGGCGGGTAAGCCGAGTTGCTGAAGCGTGCGCATTGTGGCGGCGCCAACGGCTAGCCAGTGGATACTGTCCGGTAGCTGGGGCCAATATTGATCGATCCAGTCATAGCCTAGTTGGGCGGCGTTAGCGCTGATGAAAATGACCGCATGATAGCGATCAAGATCAATAAAGCAGTTTTTTAGCTGTTGATAGCCAGGGTCCTGCTGATCGGTAGGGCGGATGCTCAGGGTTGGAAAACGAATCGCCTCGGCCCCTTTGGCAGTCAGGTCCGCGCAGAGTGCGTTAGCCTGGGGTGTTGGACGCGTGACCAACACACGCTGTCCGGCCAGTGGCAGGGCGGCCATGCTGTTGTCTGGCGGCAGGTTCACTGGCCGTACACCTCCTGCAGAATCTCCTTGGCACCTTGGTTTAACAGATCTTCTGCCAGTAGGATGCCTAGCGCCTCACAATCGCTCACCGCGCCACGAATTTCGGCACGTAGCACCTTGGTGCCGTCGGGACGGCCGACTAGGCCGCGAAGATAGAGCTGATCACCACTGTCGTTGAGGGTCGCAAAGGAGGCGATGGGTACCTGGCAGCCGCCCTCGAGACGCTTGTTCATGGCGCGCTCGGCCAGAACACAATAGGCGGTTGGCTGGTGGTGCAGGGTTTGGAGTAGGTCGATCACCCGCTGGTCATCGGTGCGACACTCTACGCCGACGGCGCCTTGGCCGCCAGCGGGCAGGCTGAGGGTGTCGGCGAGTTGGGTCTTGATACGCTCGGCCATGTTTAGCCGGATCAGTCCTGCAGATGCGAGAATGATGGCGTCATATTCGCCGGCATCGAGTTTAGCCAGCCGGGTGTTGACGTTACCGCGGAGAAAGTTGATCTGCAGATCCGGGCGCAGTTCACGCAGCTGGGTTTCACGGCGCAGGCTCGAGGTGCCGACGATGGCGCCCTGGGGCAGTTCGTCGAGATTGTTATAGGTGTTGCTGACGAAGGCATCGGTAGGGGTTTCGCGCTCGCAGATGATGGCAAGACCCAGGCCTGCGGGGAAGTCCATCGGGACGTCCTTCATCGAGTGCACGGCAATATCGGTTTCATTGGCTAGTAGCGACTGCTCAAGCTCTTTGACGAACAGCCCTTTGCCGCCGACTTTAGACAGCGGCGCGTCAAGAATTTTATCACCTTTGGATACGATGCCGTGCAGCTCGACCTTCAAGCCAGGATGCGCCGCTTCTAGTTCGGCTTTGATGAATTCGGCTTGCCACAGGGCTAGTGGGCTCTTGCGGGTGGCGATACGGATCGGGTTGGCGCTCATAGCTGGGGTCTCGTCCATCATGGTAAAAAGTGCCCGAAGTGTACCAGAATGACCCCAAAGCTACAGTGCTACGGCATCGCGAAGCGGGGCCTGGCACTGTATAATGCGGCTACATTTTTAAGCCGTAAGGCTGTAGCCATCGAGGTCAGGCAATCCATATGTCCAAAACTAACCAGCAGTGGGGCGGTCGTTTCAACGAGCCCACCGACGCCTTCGTAGCGCGCTTTACCGCCTCCGTAGATTTTGATCAGCGGATGTATCGCCAGGATATTCAGGGATCCGTGGCGCACGCCAAGATGCTGACTAAAGTCGGTGTGCTGACTGAAACCGAACGTGATGCCATTATCGCTGGGCTGCAAGAGGTTCAGGACGAGATCGAGCGTGGCGAGTTCGAGTGGTCGGAGGTGCTTGAAGATGTGCATATGAATATCGAGGCCGCGCTGACCGAGAAAATTGGCATCACCGGTAAAAAACTGCATACCGGACGTTCGCGTAACGACCAGGTCGCTACCGATATTCGCCTCTATCTTCGCGATGAGATGGTGTTGATTCTGTCTGAGTTGACCCGGCTGCAGCAGGGGTTGTTAGCGGTTGCCGAGCGCGAAGCCGATACGATTATGCCTGGATTTACCCACCTGCAGACGGCTCAGCCGGTGACCTTTGGGCATCACCTGCTGGCGTGGTTTGAGATGCTGCAGCGTGATTATGGCCGCCTCCAGGACTGTCTGAAGCGGGTCAATATCATGCCGCTGGGTGCCGCGGCGCTGGCGGGTACCACCTACCCCATTGACCGCCACTACACCGCCGAGCTGCTAGGTTTCGAGCGCCCTAGTGAAAACTCGCTGGATTCGGTCAGTGATCGTGATTTTGCCATCGAGTTCTGCGCCGCCGCCAGTTTGATCATGACCCACCTGTCACGTGCCTCCGAAGAGCTGGTGCTCTGGACCTCGGCGCAGTTCGACTTTATCAATCTGCCCGATCGCTTCTGCACCGGTTCGTCGATTATGCCGCAGAAAAAGAACCCCGATGTGCCCGAGCTGGTGCGCGGTAAGAGCGGCCGGGTTACCGGTCATCTGGTGTCGTTATTGATGTTGATGAAGTCGCAACCGCTGGCCTACAACAAGGATAACCAGGAGGACAAAGAGCCGCTGTTTGACGTGATTGACACCCTGCAGGGCTGTTTGCGCGCCTATGCCGATATGATTCCGGCGATTACACCCAAGAAAGACAAGATGCGCGAGGCGGCCCTGCGCGGCTTTTCAACTGCGACCGACCTGGCTGATTACCTGGTGCGCCAGGGTGTGGCGTTCCGAGATGCCCATGAGGTCGTCGGTAAATCGGTCGCTTACGGTATCCAGCAAGGCAAAGATCTGGGAGAGATGAGTCTGGATGAGCTACGCCAGTTCTCCGGCCAAATTAACGCAGATGTGTTTGAGGTGCTGACGTTGGAGGGCTCGGTGGCGGCGCGTGATCATATTGGTGGTACCGCGCCGAATCAGGTTCGTGCCGCGGTCGTGCGGGCACGGACGCTGCTTGAGGCGCGCTAGCAGCCTGTCGGAAGTCGTTGTTACGACAATGTAGCGCGGTGAATACTGGCTAGTGGAGCTGAAGCGGCGGGCGTAACCCCGATCTTTAGCTCCAGCTTCTGTAGATCTTACTCATCTAGGCGTTAGCTCAGGGTCAAGTCGACCATCAGATCTGAGGCGATCGCCTCCAGGCGCTCCTGCAGATCATCCAGATCCGTACCCTCGGGTACTCGCAGCGAGGCTTCCGCTTTAAATAACAGTTCGGCCGACATCGAGCCGCTGACGACTTCGGTGGCCAGCTCGTCGACGCTGATGTTGAACTCCGCCAGGACGCGGGAGATGTCGCGAACAATCCCCGCCTTGTCGTGTCCGACCAGCGCCAGTGTCAGTGTCTGGCCTTTAACCTGGCTTGGAGCCGTGGTGCCGTCATCGGCTTCGGTGACCACGCTGACCTTAAGGCCTCTGCCGTCGAGTCCGTCGAGTGCCTTGAGCAGCGTCTCAACCCGATCGGTGTCCACGCTGGCGATCAGGATGCCTGCAAACTGCCCCGCCAATCTGGACATGTTGCTTTGCTGCCAGTTGGCGTGGTGTGTTGCCAGGGTGGTGGATAGCAGTTCGACCAATCCGGGTTTGTCGGGGCCGATGGCGGTCAGTATCAGAGAAGTTCTCATGGTTACTCCTTGGTAGCTGTTGTTTGACGGATAATTACTGCATTCTATGCCCCTGCCCGACTCTGCTGCAACGATACGACTTTTAGGGCGCTGGAGTTACGAACGAATTATGAGTGAACTGTTCTCCATTCTCGCCGCGCTGGGCCCGGTATTTGTCATGGTTGTGCTTGGGGTCGGGCTGCGCCGGGCTAATTTTCCGGGTGCTGAGTTTTGGCCATTGGCCGAGCGCTTTACCTACTACCTGCTGTTTCCGGTGTTACTGGTGTTGACGCTATCTACCGCGACACTGCCGTCATCGGGGGTCGGGCAGGTGGTCTTGGCGCTGCTGCTGGCGTTGCTGGCGATGGTGCTGGTGACACTGCTGTTGGCGCGTACGCTGGGATTGGCAATGCCTGCGCTCAGTTCGCTATTTCAGGGCAGCATCCGCTTTAATACCTATGTCGGCCTGGCTGCAGCCGCCGAGTTATTCGGTGAGCAAGGCATTTTATGGGGCGCACTGTTTTTGGGGCTGACGATCCCGCTGGTTAATATCGCCTGTGTCACGGTCTTTATCGTTAGCGGCCGCTCAGGGGCCGACCGTTGGCGTGGATTGTGGCTGCCGCTACTGAAAAATCCGCTGATAATGGCCTGCGCGTTGGGTGGGGTGCTTAATCTGTCTGGGGTGGGGATGCCATCGCCGCTGGTGCCGGTACTCGAACTGCTCAGTAAGATGGCCTTGCCGTTGGGGTTACTGGCGGTGGGTGTAGGATTGAATTTCAAGGCGCTGCGTTCTGGGGGCGCTGCCCTCTGGGGGAGCTGTCTGCTAAAACTGCTGTTGTATCCCCTCTGTTTTGCGCTGTTAGCGATGTTATTGGAGTTGCCACCTGAGGCTACCCTGGTGTTGCTGATTTTTGTATCGCTGCCGACCGCGCCCTCGGCCTATATTCTGGCGCGTCAGCTGGGCGGTGATGCATCGCTGATGGCCGCTATGATCACCCTGCAGACCCTGCTGGCCGCGGCGACCCTGCCGTTAGTTATCCATTTTCTAGGCTGAATGGATGCCTCTGGGCTTGCCCGGCTACTGTCTAGGTGGTTGTTAGGGTGATTGGCTACCCTAAAGTAGTAGGTAGGTGTTGGTTGTCGGCTGATAGTCTTAGCCGCCGAATGGACTGATCCGCAACGCATTCTGACACCGAACAGTTAGTTGGAGAGCAGCAGTGCTGGAAAAACCTGAAGTTCCGATCCTGGTATGTATTGCGGGCGTGCTATTTTTTGGCTGGCCGTTAATGGAGATTGCTCGCTCGTTACCTCCAGTGGGTCGCTTGAGCTATTTTTTTGGCGCTTGGGCGGTGCTAGTGGCGCTCTATTTTCTGATATTCCGCAGCGTCCGGTGAGCGCATATGTTTAGTGCCGGTAGTGTTGTTTTGATCTTTTTGGCCTATATGGCGATCCTGTTCGCTATTGCCCAGGTTGTTGAGCGAACCCCGAGAATCTCGCAATATCTCTCGAGCAGGCCTTGGGTGTATGCCCTGTCGATCACCGTTTACTGCACCTCCTGGACCTTTTATGGCAGCGTCGGTGTGGCGTCGCGGGCGGGTCTGGCGTATTTGCCTACCTATTTAGGTCCGACGCTGATGATCGGCTTGTGGTGGGTGGTGCTGCGTAAAATTGTACGGATTAAAGAGCAGCGCAATATCACTAGCATTGCCGATTTTATCTCGGCTCGCTATGACCGCTCTCAGGGCGTGGCGATGATTGTTACCCTGATTGCGCTGTTGGGTACGCTGCCCTATATCGCCATTCAGTTTAAAGCCGTGGTCAGTAGTTTTAGCATTATGACCGGTGGATCGACCTCTAATCTGGATTGGGATGGCCTTGGATTATGGACCGCCGGATTGTTGATCACCTTTACGGTGCTGTTCGGAGCGCGGCGCTTGGATCCTACTGAGCGTCACCAGGGGATGATGGCTGCCTTGGCCGTGGAGTGTGTGGTCAAGCTGGTGGCGTTTTTAGCGGTGGGGGTGTTCGCTACTTTCGGTTTGTACGGGGGATTTGACGCACTGTTCGCGGCCTTGCCCGCTGCTGATCTAGAGCAGTTGACGCGCGTCGGCAGTGGCGATACGGCCGCCTATACCCGCTGGATGACGGTGCTGTTTGTGTCGATGGCCGGGATTCTGTTTTTGCCTCGCCAATTTCATACTGCGGTGGTTGAAAATGCTGATGAGCAGCATATTCGTACCGCCATCTGGCTGGTGCCGGGTTATCTGCTGTTGATCAGCCTGTTTGTGGTGCCGTTGGCTGCGGCTGGAAGGGCGGTGGGGCTGCCCCATGAGATGTCCGATTTTTATGTGTTGTTGTTGCCATTGCATGCGGATCAGCAGGCGCTATCGGTGTTGGTTTTTCTAGGCGGCTTAGCTGCAGCTACCGGGATGATTATCGTCAGTTCGGTGACCTTGGCTACCATGAGCACCAATCACCTGCTGGTGCCCTTGATCGATCGGATCGCAGGATTGTCTTGGCTCAGGCGTTATCTGTTGCCTGCGCGCTGGCTGGTCATCGCGGGGATTTTATGGATCAGTTATCTGTTTGCGCGCGAATTAACCGAAGGGCGTGGTCTGGTGAATATCGGCATGCTGGGTTTCTGCGCGGCGCTGCAGTTTGTCCCCGCGATTTTCGGCGGCCTGTTCTGGCTTAAAGGGAATAAGGCGGGTGCGCTGTTGGGATTAGGGCTGGGTTTTATCCTCTGGTTTTATACCCTGATGGTACCGCTGCTGGCAGCGTCGGGACAGTTGCCTCTTAGTATCGTAACGGATGGCCTTTGGGGCGTCTGGTGGTTGCGGCCCGAAGCACTGTTTGGCTTGGACCGGTTTGATTCGGTCACCCACGCTGCGTTCTGGTCGTTGTTCTTTAATAGCGCCGCTTATCTTCTGGGCTCGGTATTGGTGCGGCAGCAGCAGTCTGAGCTAGAGATGGCGAGCTCCTATGTGCATGCGTTGCGTTATAGCCCCGCTGGCGAGATTCAGCACTCGGCTGAAACGGGACATATCGATAAGGCGGAAAAACTAGCCGAGGCGCAGAGGTTGCTCGGGCAGTATTTCAGTGAAAAGATTGCGCGAAGTAAAATTAGGCAGATCGCCGAAGGGCTGGGGGTGATGGAAAAAGACAGCCTGTCTGCCGGGGAGTTGTTGCGTTTTCATCGTGAACTCGAGCGCGTGCTGGCAGGGAGTGTGGGTACCGCAGCTTCACATAAAGCCATGAAAAAGCATTTGAGTTATTCCGAGGTCGAGCACGAACAGGTCAGTCAGGTGTATGCCTCGATACTGGCTAATTTGCGGTTGACGCCGGATGAATTACTGGAGCGGATCTCCTATTTTGAAGCGCGTGAGCGGATTCAGCGTGAGCATGCACATGAGCTAGAGGCGCGTGTTGTCGAGCGTGAGACTGAAATTCGAATGCGTAAGCAGGTCGAGCAAAAATTAGAGCGGGCAGTGCAGGCGCAAACGCTGCTCAATGAGCTGCTGCGTATTACCCTTGAGCCCATCTCGCTGCGGGATGCCTTAGGTCGCGCCTTGGCATTGATCAGTCGCTCGAGTTGGCTGCCGATGGAGTCTAAGGGGGGTGTTTTTTTAGCACAGCAGGAGAGCCAGCAGCTTGAGTTGGTCGTACAGCAAGGGTTAGATCCTGAAATACAGTCGCTGTGTCATCACGTCGATTATGGCTACTGCGTTTGCGGTATAGCCGCCGCAACACAAAGCGTTATTCATGCCGATAGCGTAGATTGTCGGCATAGTCGCTGCTATGAAGGGATGCGAGATCACGGTCATTATGCCGTTCCGATCAGCTACGAGAAACGTTTGTTAGGGGTGATGATTCTGTATTTGCCTGCAGGGCATCAGCACGCGCAGGATGAGTCTGATTTTCTAGAGGCGGTGGCGAATGTGTTGGGTGGTTTGATTCAGAGAGATCGGACTCAAAGAGCGTTGCTGGAAAGTGAGGCGCAGCTCAGGCGTGTGAGGCAGTCGGGTCAAAGGTCTTTCTAAGATAAGCCTCATCCTAGTTTAAAATAACGCGTTTCTTTATAACCTTCTGTTTTTAATATTAGTTATATAAAGGATGGATTATTGAGGCGGGAGAGTTGTATTTTTTTAATAATATGCCATCCTCGTTCGGCGAATTACCTCGAAATCAGGAGTCTATAAAAGCGCTATGAATAAAAAACCGGATTTAGTACTGGTATTGGTGCTGGTGTTTATCGTTGGCTTTGCCCTCACGGGGGTGAGTCAAACCGGTTTTGTGACAGCGGCTTTTGCGTCGGGTATGGCTCCGAATTGATAGGGAGTGCACCTCGGTGGGGCTGTTTTTGCTAACGACTCCAGTACAGCCGCTGCTCCGTGGCGACCGCCGCCAGTGGGATGTCCCAGTCGGCAAGTTCTAGTTTGGGTTGTTGCTGCAGTTCATGAGCGAGTCCGACTAGCGCCGGAGACTTTCGTGGCGGACGTCCGTCCTGCGTATAGGCCCTACGTTTAAACGCAAACGTGCGGTCATAATAGCCTCCACCCATCCCTAGTCGCCCACCCTGAGGGTCAAAGCCTACCAGCGGTAGCATGACTAAATCTAAGGTTTGCGGCAGCACTCGGGGCTCGAGGCGAATATCGGGTTCAGCAATGCCGTAGCAGTTTTTTACCAAGGCTGATTCGGGTCTGTAGCGTGCAAACCACAGCCGATTATGACGGACCGGGTGCAGAACCGGCAGAAAACACTGTTTTCCCATCTGTAGTGCAGCGTTGATCAGCGGTAACGCAGAGATCTCTCCGTCACTGGCCAGGTAAAATCCGATTCGTTTGGCACGAATAAACAGCGCTTGACGCTTGAGGGTTCGCACCAGTCTGGCGGCTGCCTGACGCTGTTGCGCTGGCGTCAGTGCGCGGCGTTGCTGGCGCAGAGATTGTCTCAATTGTGCGCGTGTGGTTGTCTTGGGCTGGATTTGAGTCATCGGTATTGAATCAAAGAAAAGGGCTCCCCACAGTGCCGGTGCTGATGTCGGCCCTGAACCCGAAGGTTCAAGGTGGCGGCTTTCGAGCTACATTAGGCTTTCCGACTAGCGGGCGTGCACATCAGTAGCTGCTGAAAGCCTCCGGGATTGTGCTTATCGGCTCGAGGGACTATACCAGCTGCCAAACACCTCAGGGAGCTATTCCAGTATACCCCGGAATAGCAAAATGTCAGGTCTTGAAAATTGTTTTTAAATTCGCTATGGGTTTTTGTTCAGGGCTCGAGTTGTGTTTGGCGGTCATGCTGATCTGTCGTCGAGGGCTTTGGCGATGCGCGCACTTAGCTGCTGTTGTTGCTGTTTGAGATCCTCTAGCTGTTGCTGGGCTTTAAGTAACTCGTGGGTGAGGTTGAGAGCCGCCATCACCGCTATTCTGTCTAGACCAAACACTTTGCCGCGCGACTTGATCTCCTTCATGCGCTGGTCAAGGAGTTGGGTAGTGGTCATGAGTTCTGGTTGGGATTCCCGAGGGCAGTTAATTAAAAACTCTTTGCCCAGAATTTGAATCGCCACCTGGTCCGTGTTTGCGGGTTGCATTACTGCTCCATGGCCTTAAAGCGGCCGATCATCGCCTCAATCTGTTTTTGGGTAGTATCGCGAACCTGGCGTAGTTGGTTGCGCTCCAGCTTCAGGGTCTGCTCACGCGCCCGTAGCTGGTTGTTTTGCTGTTGTAGCTGTTGACAGTAACTGAGCAGTTGCTGCACTTGATACTCCAGATCTGTTGAGGTCGATTCTGACATGTTGCGGACTCATCCTGGTGAGCCTTGAATAGTAGGGCTGGTGGAGGGGCGGGTCAACGGCTGTCGTCGCTGTCTGGGCGGGCGGGCATCATTATTACGACCCCTGGTCGTGGTCGCAGCACAGCTGAGATGTTAGGATAAGCGCCAGTTAAATCATCTGGCGTATAGGGTGCCGGATCTTCGCCCAGAGGTAGTCTCAAGTGTCACAGCATGCCATTCCAGAGCAAGTCGATTTCGACCAGCTGGCCGACCTGTTCGTTCAGCAATCCGCCCTGCACTCCCCTTCCGAGTTGCATGGTTATCTCTGTGGTCAGTTGGCGACGAGCGCACGCCTGCCGCTGGCATCCTGGTTCCAGGCGGCGCAGCAACAGATCGGCTTAGAGGAGGCGCCTGTCGCGGCACTGCGGGCCAGTTTGTCATTGATGTACCAGGTGACACTGGCGCAGTTGGAGCAGGCCGGGTTTGATCTGCAGCCGATGATTCCCGATGAAGACCATGCCTTGGCGCAACGTGCCGAAGCATTAGGATTATGGTGTCATGGCTTTTTGTGCGGTTACGCGCTTGCCCGGGGAACACCGGCGGAGGCGTTGAGTGAGGATGCCCGGGATGGCTTGAACGATTTGGCGCAAATCGCCCAGATTGCGGTGAACGAGTCTGATGGTGAAGAGAGCGAAGCCCATTTTATGGAGATCCATGAGTACGTGCGGATGGTCGCGTTGCTGGTGTTTTCAGAGTGTAATCGTGGCCCTGAACTTGATAAACCTATCCCCACCCTGCCTGCAGATGCGGCGCTACACTAAGCCGGTTGAATAGATCCTCAGCGATGGAGTCCCCTGTGATCGATCCTCTGCCCCTGTCTGAATACCTTGAGCGTCGCCAGCAGTTGTTGGCGCAGCTGCCACCGCGTTCGGCGGTGCTATTGCCTGCAGCCAAGTTGCGCTATCGCAATCGGGATACCGAGTATCCTTTCCGTCAGAGTAGCGACTTTCTGTATCTCAGCGGTTTTTCCGAACCCGATGCCTTGCTGCTGTTGTTAAAAAATGCCGCTGCTGAGACCGAATCGATCCTGTTTGTGCTGCCGCGCGACCCTGCCCAGGAGGTCTGGACCGGTTATCGGGCTGGGGCCGAGGGTGCGGTCATCCAGTTTGGCTTTGAGCGCGGATTTAGTTTGGATGAGCTACCGACTCAGCTGCCGGGGCTGCTGGCCGGCTGCGAACGGATCTACTATCCGTTTGGCGAGCCGTTGAGTGCTCCTGATGGTTTGGCGTTGCAGATTCAACGCTGGTGTCAGCAGTTGCAAACCCAGGGCCGTTCGAGTGCCAGCGCGCCGCAGCAGCTTCACAATAGCGAGCCGCTGCTGCATCAGCTGCGCTTGATCAAAGGTGGTGCCGAACAGCAGCAGCTGCGCGAGGCCGCTCGCATCAGCGCCCGGGCGCACCGGTTGGCGATGCGCACTTGTCGCCCGGGAATGTTTGAATACCAGCTCGAGGCCGATATCGCCCACAGTTTTGCCCAGCAGGGCTGTCGTTTCAGCGCTTATGCCACGATCGTCGGCGGCGGGGCGAACGCCTGTGTGTTGCACTACACCCAGAATCGGGATCGACTGCGCGATGGCGATCTGGTACTGATCGACGCCGGTTGTGAACACAACGGTTACGCGGGTGATATTACCCGGACGTTTCCGGTCAACGGCCGCTTCAGCACGGATCAACGAGCCCTGTATCAGTGCGTGCTCGATGCCCAGCACGCCGCGATCGAAGCGGTCAAGCCGGGTGTCTGTTTTGATGCACCGCACCAAGCTGCGCTGCGGGTGCTGGTTGCAGGCTTAGTCGAGCATGGCTTGTTGCAGGGCGAGGTCGAGGCGCTGATCGACAGCGAAGCTTACAAACCCTTTTATATGCACCGTACCAGCCATTGGTTGGGGTTGGATGTCCACGATGTCGGTGATTACCGCCGCGATGGCGAACCCTGCCTGTTACAGGCGGGGATGGTGTTGACGATCGAACCCGGTCTGTATGTCGCGACAGACAACGAGCAGGTCGATGCGCGCTGGCGGGGCATCGGCATCCGTATCGAAGACGACCTGTTGGTGACCGAACAGGGCTCTGAGGTGCTGTCTGCGGATGCCCCCAAGCAGATTGCTGAGATCGAGGCGCTGATGGCGCACAGCCGGGGTCAAGGGGTCGATCCGCATGGCGCCGAGAATGAGTAGTGCCCCAGCGTCAGAAACGTACGATATTGCCATCGTCGGTGGCGGTATGGTGGGCGCGGCACTGGCGCTGGCGTTAGCACGCGGTCAGGCGCAACAGCCTGAGCCATTGCGGATCGTGGTGTTCGAGGCTGTGGCGTTGCCGCTAATCGATCATCAGCCGCTGCAGCCCAGTTTCGATGCCCGATCCACCGCGCTCTCGCTGGGGTCCAGGCACCTGCTTGAAGGTCTGGGGCTCTGGCCGGTGCTGGCCGATGATGCCTGTCCGATCAGTAAGATCCAGGTCTCCGATCGCGGACATCTAGGCGCGACACGGCTCGATGCCATGCAGGAGCGGGTGCCGGCGTTGGGTTATGTCCTAGAAAATCGCCGTTTGGGGCAGGCGCTGCTCCAGGCATTACGGCAACAGGTCAGCGTGAGGTTCTGCTGCCCGGCCGAAGTCAGCACCGCACAGGCGATTCCTGGCGGTATGCGGGTCGAGTATCAGTATCAGGGTGAGAGCCATTACTGCGACAGTCGCTTGCTGGTGATCGCAGATGGAGGGCGATCTGGGTTGTGTCAGCAGCTACAGCTCGACCGCCAGGTAACCTCCTATCAGCAGAGTGCGCTCATCGCCAATCTGGCGTTGGATCGACCGCACCAGCAGGTAGCCTACGAACGGTTCACCACCGAGGGGCCGATGGCGTTATTGCCGTTGACCGATGATGCTCAGGGGCGGCCCCGATCCGCGCTGGTATGGAGCGTGCCTTTGGCGCACACCGAGGCGCTGCTGAGTATCGATGCCGGCGAATTCCTGCGCCGCTTACAGCGCCGCTTTGGCTACCGCGCCGGACGCTTTGTTGCGCTGGGCGAGCGGCACGACTATCCACTGCAGCGAGTACTGGCGTGCGAACAGGTCCGCAGCGGGCTGGTGGTGTTGGGTAATGCCGCGCATGCGCTACACCCCGTTGCCGGTCAGGGTTTTAATCTGGCGTTGCGTGGGGCCCTGGTGCTGGCTCAGGAGTTATTGCAGGCGCAGGTTGAGCAGCGAGCTATAGGTTGTCTGGATACCTTGCTGCGGTTTCAATCCCAGCTGCACTGGGATCAGACCAAGACGCTGGGCTTCAGTGATCAGATCACCAAGCTGTTTTCTAGCCCTCATGCCGCCCCGGTGCTGGCGCGTAACCTGGGCTTGCTGGGGCTGGAGCTGGTCACTCCGCTTAAGCGTGCCTTTGCCCAAAGCGCGATGGGGCTGGATATGCCACTGCCCAGGCTGGGGTGCTGAGCATGCCGATCACTCAACCAGATCATAATCTTACCCCGAGCGACCTTGATGTGGATATCGCTATCGTTGGCGCGGGTATGGTGGGGATGACGCTGGCCTGTGCGCTGGGCGGCAGCGGCCTGAAGGTGGCCGTTATCGACCTCTCGGCCAGCACTGCCGAGCAGCGTCACCAGCAGCTGCTGGCCGCCGCCGGGCAGGGTTTTGACCCTCGGGTCAGCGCACTGAATTTAGCCTCGGAGCAGATCTTGCGCAATCTGGGGGGCTGGACCCGGATGGCGCAGCTAGGCGTCACGTCCTACCAGCAGATGCAGGTGTGGGATGGTGAAGGGACCGCCGAGATTGGCTTTTCTGCCGCCGAGCAGCACCTCGGGCATCTGGGGCATATCGTCGAAAATCGAGTGACGCTGCTGGCTCTGCACCAGGTCTTGGAAGGGCATGAAAATATTCGCTGGCTGGGTGGTGTCAGCCTGCAGCATTTGTCAGCGTCGCAGGACGATGCTAATGGAGCATGGCGGCAGCTGCAGCTCAGCGATGATCAGCGACTCAGGGCGCGGCTGGTGGTGGGCGCCGATGGTGCACACTCGCCCACCCGGCGCTTGGCTGGGGTGCCGTTAAGCGAGTGGGATTATCAGCAGCACGCGATTGTCACCACGGTGACGCTGACGCGGCCGCATCAAGCGACGGCATGGCAGCGCTTCATCGATACCGGGCCATTGGCGTTATTGCCGCTGGCGGGGACCGGGCATCAGGTCTCGATCGTCTGGTCGACCTCTCCCGAGCATGCAAGCGAACTGATGGCGTTGAGTGAGGCTGACTTTGCTACCGCGTTAGGGCAGGCGTCCGAATACCGACTGGGATCGGTATCCGCGGTGGCCCCGCGATTCAAATTCCCGTTAGTGCAGCGCCATGCTAAACAGTATGTGGATAGCGCGCTGGCGCTGATGGGCGACGCCGCACATTGCATCCATCCGTTGGCAGGACAGGGGGTTAATCTGGGTTTGCTGGATGCAGCGACGCTGGCTGAAGAGCTGCTGAAAAGCCATCAGCTGGGGCTGCCGCTAGGCGATTGCCAGCGATTGCGCCGTTATCAGCGTCGTCGTCAAGCAGAGAATCTGGCGATGATGGGGTTGATGGCAGGGTTTCATCATCTCTATGGCGAGGTGCCGCCGGTTCTGCAGTGGTTACGTAATCTGGGAATGAAGCAGCTGGCGCACTCTGGGGTGCTAAAGCGCCAGTTGGTGCGTTATGGCCTAGGTCTGGAGGCGGATTTGCCTGTTCTGGCGCGGCCCGATTTGTCTGCGGCTGCGATGATATCGGTACCCGGTGGTTGAATTGCTCCGGGCTTGGCGATACATTGCGGTTTTTATAACGTCGGCTGGTGATGGCGCGGCGGATGCTAATGGGTAAATATATCTCCTTTGAGAGGACAGCACTATGAGTAACATCCCTGCCGAGCTGAAATATGCGTCTAGCCACGAGTGGGTTCGTGATGAGGGTGACGGTATCGCGACGATCGGTATTACCGATCAGGCCCAAGCGTTGCTGGGTGATGTGGTTTTTGTTGAACTTCCAGAGCTGGGCGCGACCTTTGCGGCGGGTGATGAGATGGGCGTGGTCGAGTCGGTTAAGGCGGCTTCTGACCTCTATGCGCCGATCAGCCTCGAGGTCGTCGAGGTCAATGGCGATCTGGAAGACTCTCCCGAGCTGGCCAACTCTGATCCCTATGGCGATGGCTGGTTCTTCCGAGTTAAGCTGACTCACAAAGATGAACTCGCGGATCTGTTGGACGCCGCCGAGTACGGCGAGTTGTGCGAAGCGGAATCCTGAGCACTCGCCCCGATACGGGTCGTTAATTAACCCGGATCGACGTTCATCATTCCAGCCCCGCGCCCGTTAAGGACGCGGGGCTGTTTGTTTTTGGTAGCGACGGCTGCTTAACAGCAGCCGTCATCGGGCCTCAGGCCCCAAGGAATCGTTCATGGCTTTGCAAACTTTGCGTCTTAAACCCAAGTCCGACAGTCGTCTGCGTGGCGGTCATCTGTGGATCTATAGCAATGAGGTGGATACCGCGCTAACACCGCTGAAGCAGTTTCAGCTGGGGGAGCAGGTCGTGGTCGAGCAGGCGGGAGGCAAGCCGTTAGGGGTGGCGTACCTGAATCCCAATAACTTGATCTGTGGCCGGTTGGTCAGCCGCGATAGTGGCTGCATGCTGGATAAGTCGCTGCTGGTGCATCGGTTGAAAATCGCCCTGTCATTACGGCAGCGCTGTTTTGGTAATGATTGTTATCGACTGGTGTACGGTGACAGTGATGGCTTGCCGGGCCTGGTCGTGGATCGCTTCCATGCGCTGCTGGTGGTGCAGATCTCAACGGCGGGCATGGAGGTGGTTAAGGAGGCGATTGTCGAGGCGTTGCTGCAGGTGATTCCAGGCGCTGCGATCCTGATGCGTAACGATGGCAAGATGCGCGAGATGGAGGGTCTGCCAAGCTATGTGGAAACCTTGGTCGGCGAGGTGCCGGATTACGCCCCGCTGGAGGAGAACGGGGTGAAGTTTTTGGCGCCGGTCAAAACCGGACAGAAGACCGGCTGGTTTTATGACCATCGGATGAATCGTGCCCGGTTGCAGCAGTACGTGGCGGGCAAGCGGGTATTGGATCTATTTAGTTATATTGGTGGTTGGGGGGTTCAGGCGGCCGTTGCGGGTGCCTCAGAGGTGCTCTGTCTGGATGCCTCAGCCTCAGCGCTCGATTGTGTCGACCAAAACGCCCAGCTCAATGGCGTCGGCGAACGGGTGTTAACGCTTCAGGGTGATGCATTCGATGGCTTGAAGCAGCTTAAGGCCGAAGCCGAGCGCTTTGATGTGGTGGTGGTCGATCCGCCGGCCTTTATTCAAAAGCGTAAAGATATGCGCAATGGTGAGCAGGCCTATCAGCGCATCAATGAACTGGCGATGGGGTTGTTGGCGCGCGATGGTTTGTTGGTGTCGGCATCCTGCTCGATGCATCTGCAGCGCGATCGCCTGGTGGAGATCGTGCGCTCCGGCAGTCGCAAGATGGATCGTCAGGCGCAGATCATCGAACAGGGGCACCAGGGCCCCGATCATCCGGTACATCCGGCGATTCCGGAGACCGATTATCTCAAATCATTGTTTGTCCGGGTGTTGCCGGTCAGCTAGCGCTAGCTTGTCTCTAAGCTAGCGTCGCCTATCTCAGGCTGATAAGCGACCAGCCTTGGGTTTTGGCGTATTCGGTCAGTACCGGATCGGCATCGACCGCGACAGGGTGGTCGACGAGTTGCAGCAGCGGAATATCGTTGCGCGAGTCGCTGTAAAAGTAACTGCCTTGTAGGTCGTGGTCACGCTCTTTGAGCCACTGGTTGAGCCGGGTCACCTTGCCCTCTTGGTAACAGGGGGTGCCGACTAGCTTGCCGGTATAGCGACCCTCGATCACTTCGGGTTCGGTGGCTAGGATAGCGTCGACCCCTAGCAGCTCGGCGATGGGGCCGGTAACAAAGCGGTTGGTCGCGGTGATGATCAGCAGAAAATCGCCCGCCTGACGGTGGCGCTCCAGCAGTGCACTGGCCTTGCTGAGCAGGATCGGGGTGATCTTGCGTTGCATGAACTGTTGATGCAGCTGAGTCAGTTGCTCGGGCGTGAAGCGGGTTAGAGGCTCTAGAGCAAACGCCTGGTAAGCGAAAATATCCAATGTACCGCGCAGGTAGTCCTGATAGAAGTTGTCGTTGGCCTGCTTATAACGGTCGCGATCTACCAGCCCCTGATCGACTAGAAACTCCCCCCAAGCATGGTCGCTGTCACCCGCTATCAGGGTGTTGTCCAAATCAAAAATAGCCAATGCCATCGCTAGGCTCCTAGGTGGTTAATGGGCAATGCGTTTTAGGCCGATAATCATAGTCGAGGTGGCCATGAGACAACAGCGCTAGGGTTGCAATTCAGTGGGTTTAAGCTTGATTAGTGCTGTGGTTTGCGGTCTATCTGTATCAGACTGGACTGTTAGCCCTAAACTGCAATTGGTGATAGCGCCGATTTGTGGAACAATGGCTTGATAAGTAGAGTAAGGGTGCTGGCGTGATTGACTCAGAAGGCTTTCGTCCCAATGTCGGGATCATTATCGCAAACGATCAGGGTCAGGTACTCTGGGCGCGGCGTGTGGGTCAGGATGCCTGGCAGTTTCCGCAGGGGGGGATTAGCGATAACGAAACCCCCGAGCAGGCGATGTACCGTGAGCTTAAAGAGGAGGTGGGGCTTGATCCTACCGATGTTGAACTGATCTGTTGTACCCGCGGTTGGCTTCGCTATCGTCTGCCGAAGCGGATGATTCGTCATCACTCCAAGCCGCTCTGTATTGGCCAGAAACAGCGATGGTTTCTACTTAAATTGCGAGCCCAGGATTCAGCCGTCTGTTTTCATCATTCGCATAAGCCCGAATTCGATGGTTGGCGCTGGGTCAGTTATTGGTACCCGTTAGGCCAGGTGATCTCGTTCAAACGCGAGGTGTATCGTGGGGCTCTTAAAGAGCTGGTCGAACGCCATGGGCGTTTGACTCGCCAGCCTTCAGCCGCGTCTGCGGGTCATCCGTTGCTGCAAGTGGTTCGTTGATGTCGATGCTGGCGGTATTACGGAAAATTCTCCAAGAGGTTCATGCGGCCGGCGATCTGAGTGCCGTGCTGGAGATCATTGTTAAGCGTGTTCAGCAGATGATGAACACCGAAGTCTGCTCCGTTTATCTGTTTGATCCATTAACCGAAAAATATGTACTGATGGCCACCGAGGGCTTAAACCCGGAGGCTATCGGCAAGATCAGGTTGGCGCCCTCCGAGGGTGTGGTGGGAACGGTGGCCGCTCGCGCTGAGCCGTTAAATCTTGAAGATGTGACGGCCCATCCCTCCTATCGCTTTATCGTGGGTTCGGGTGAGGAGCAGTTTCACTCCTTCCTGGGTGCGCCGATTATCAATCAGCGCAAGGTGCTGGGTGTGCTGGTGGTGCAGCAGAAACGGCGCCGTCGTTTTGATGAGAGTGAAGAGGCTTTTTTAGTCACGATGTCAGCCCAGCTGGCCGGCGTTATTGCCCATGGGGAGGTGACGAGCGGCCTCCGGGTGGATGCGGGCTCTTCTCTGCAAGTACGCCAGGACGCCCGTTACGATGGGGTGGCGGGTGCTCCCGGGGTAGGGGTGGGTACCGCCGTGGTGATCGCGCCGTTGGCTAATCTTGATGCAGTACCCGATCAGCAGGCCGACGATATTGATACAGAGTTACAGCGTTTTCGGGAGGCTCTGGGCCGGGTTCGGCATGATATCAAGGTGGTGGGACGCAGCCTTGCTCGGCGGCTGAAAGGCGAGGAGCAGGCGCTGTTCGATGTCTATCTGCGGATGCTGGACGACAACGCCTTGGCGGGTGAGATCGAGCAGCAGATCCGCCAGGGGCAGTGGGCGCAGGGTGCGCTACGCCGGGTGGTGCAGAGTCATGTGCGTGAATTCGAGCTGATGGACGATCTCTATCTGCGCGAGCGCGGCACGGATATCAAAGACCTGGGGCGGCGGGTGCTGTCTTGTTTGCAGGAGAATGGCAGTAATATCCCTACTCAGTTTCCCGATCAGGTGGTGCTGGTGGCTGAAGAGCTCACCGCATCGATGCTGGGTGAGGTGCCCATCGACAAGTTGGTTGGTCTGGTTTCGGTGACGGGTTCTGGAAATTCGCACAGTGCCATCCTGGCGCGTTCGATGGGTATTCCTACCGTGATGGGTGTCGTCGACCTATCGACCACCACGGTGCATAACCAGCCGGTGATTATCGATGGGTTTTCCGGACGACTGTTCGTCAATCCCTCGGAGCAGCTCCATCGCTATTATGACGTCATCATCCGTGAGGAACTACAGCTCAGCAAGGGGCTGGAGCAGATGCGTGACCTGCCGGCAGAAACCCTGGATGGCCACCATATCCCGCTGTGTGTGAATACCGGCCTGGTGACCGATGTGGCGCTGGCGCTGGTGCGTGGTGCTGAAGGTGTCGGCCTGTATCGCTCTGAAGTGCCGTTTATGATCAAAGAGTTTTTTCCCAGCGAGGCGGAACAGATCGATAGCTACCGACGTCAGTTGCTGCCTTTTGCGCCTAGGCCGGTAACGATGCGGACCCTGGACATAGGCGGGGATAAGTCGCTGCCCTATTTTCCGATCGATGAACAGAACTCGTCATTAGGCTGGCGCGGGATCCGGGTGACGCTGGATCATCCGGAGATATTCTTGGTTCAGGTGCGGGCGATGTTACAGGCCAGCGAAGGGCTTGATAACCTGCGGATCATGTTGCCGATGATCTCCAGTGTGGTGGAAATTGATGAGGCGGTAGCGCTGATCGACCAGGCGTTTGCAGAGCTGATTGAGGATGGCTGTCGGCTGGTGAAACCGCAGATCGGAGTGATGATCGAGGTTCCGGCGGCGGTTTACCAGGTGCGCAGCTTTGCCCGCCGGGTCGATTTTCTGTCGGTGGGTAGTAATGACCTGACCCAATATCTACTAGCTGTGGATCGTAACAACCCCCGAGTGGCGAGTCTGTATAACAGTTACCACCCTGCCGTGTTGGCGGCGTTGTTGCAGATCGTAGTCGAAGCGCATAAAGAGAACGTGCAGGTCAGTATTTGCGGCGAGCTGGCTGGTGATCCGGTCGGTGCCATTCTGATGCTGGCGATGGGCTACGATATGCTGTCGATGAGTTCTACCCGCTTGGGCAAGGTGAAGTCTGCCATTCGCGGCATTACCCTGGATCAGGCGCAGCTATTTTTGGATACCGCGCTGAGTTTTGATGATCCTCAGTCGGTGCAACAGGCGCTGGGGCAGATGCTCGTGGATGCCGGACTGGGGCGGTTGTCGCGCCCACAGTTGCAGTCTTAAGCTGTTCTTGATCCTGTTCGGTTGATTTTTGACTCAGTTTCAGGGCTTGTGGTGCCTCATGTTGTTCGATGGGTAGCCACAGGCTAAACGTGGTGCCCTTGCCCAGCGTGCTTTCGACGTCGATTCTGCCATGGTGCGCTTTGATGATGTTGAAGGACAGTGCCAGCCCTAGTCCGGTACCTTCGCCAACCGGTTTGGTGGTGTAGAATGGATCGAAGATATTGCTCAGATGCTTAGGGTCTATTCCTTGACCATCGTCGCTGATATCGATGCGTACCCAGTCCTGCTCCTGGTACGTATGGATGTGGATGCTGCCCTGCTCTTTTATCGATTGTGCCGCATTGACCAACAGGTTTAGAAATACCTGGTTGAGCTGTGAAGGCAAGCAGTCAATGGTGGGGATCTGTTCAAAATCTTTAATTACTTTGGCTTTGTGTTTGATTGCATTGTGGGCGACTTTAAGGGTGGTGTTCAAACCGTCATGCAGGTCACTACGCTCCCAATCTTGCTGGCCCGTATGGGAGAAATCACGCAACCCCTGGACGATCTGTTTGACGCGATCCGCCCCCTCTAGAGACTGGCGGATCAATACCGGGATATCGGCGCGCATATAGTCAAAGTCCATCTCTTTTAACAGCGCCTGAGCGTCATCCTGGGCAGAGTCGGCGACCAGTTGTTGTTGGCGTTCTATAAGCCTGAGCAGGTCATCACAGTACTCTTGCATCGCCATAAAGTTGGCAATGATGTAGGTCATGGGGTTGTTGATCTCGTGAGCAACTCCCGCTGCCAACAGGCCGATGGAGGCCATCTTCTCCGATTCCAGTAATTGAATTTGAGCCTGTTTAAGTTGCTGGTAGAGGACTTCGAGTTGCTGCTTGTCTTGTTTTAGTCGCTCGTTGGCATCAACCAGCTCGGTGGTGCGCTCCTCGACTCTGAGCTCTAGCTCGGAATTGACCTGTAATAAGCTATCCTGGGCGTCTATCAGCTCTCTGCGGGCTTGGCCCAGGTCATACCCCATTTTACTGAGTCCGACTGCGGAGCTGTTGATCTCGTTGATATTGATAGTGGGGCGTTCGGGTTGGTAGTGCCCCGCACCTATCTGGCTGATCATGGCGTTGATGTCATTGAGCGGGCGGGTGATGCGCTGCCCCAGTAGCTTGGCTTGGCGATGGGTGAACAATAGGACTAATAGGCAGATCAGGGTTAGCATACCAACGGTCCAGAACAGGATGGAGCTGATCTGATCGGTACCCTGTTCTAACAGGTGTGCGGGAGTCGATGCGGAGGATAGGGTCAGCAGTTGCCAGCCGGTGATCGGGATGGGGGTCCAGGTCAGTAGTTGCAACGGGGCCAGGCTGGCATGGCCCTCCAGGCTGCTATCGATCGCGCCCAGGTGGGCCAAAAAGGGGTTGTTGGCACTCTTGAGTCGCTCCAGGGTGTCAATCCGATAGATATTGCCCTCATGTTCGATAAAAATCTGGTAGTACTTGTTATTGCTGAGCTGGAAGCTATTGCTGTGCTTCAGACGTGCCATCAGATCGGGGGTGGCGATTGGGTTGTAAGCCTGTTTGAGTTGATCGGGCAGGAGTGTATCGAGCGCCTTGTTGATCTCCTGTGCCTGAATACGGCTCAGCGACAGCTGGTGGAAAGCGGCCTGTTGTTCCAGCGATGCCTTGTAGCGCTCGCTGAGTTGATCGGTGGCGGTGAAGTACGCCAGCAAAAATAGAATCTCGACAAAAATCAATGGAATCAGCGTGCTGCCGACGTAAGAACGCCATAGTAGCTGTTGAATGGGCGGGCATTGTCGAGAGGCGTTGTTCGGCATGCTGCGTGCGGGTCTCCATGGAGCAATCAGTCTAGTCGGGGTTCTGCTAAGCGCACAGTATAAAAGAGTTATTCAATTGAAAAGTAGTAGCTTTTGGGTTTTTCCCAGTGCGGGGTATAGCTCTGCTCGTGAATCTGGTAGCTGCCGTCATGCTCGCCGAGCATAATCAGGCTAGAACGGGTGCCGTATGCGTTGCTCTCGATGAAGCGTGCGCCGAGCCGCCGCTCCCATTCCAGTCCGATACCGGTATCGGGCAGCTGGTCATCTGCGGGAATATCGCGCTGCTGTAGCAGTCTAAAAAGCGCTTCAGCAGAGATGTTGTCGCTGTTAATCAGTTGTTGCAGTGCCTGAGTGCCTTGCGCGACCTTGGGCCAGGGTGAGTCGAGCGTAGCGTTACTGAGTCCGTACACCCCAGGGCTTAGGGGTTGCGGCTGTTGCTGGTTGCGATTGGAGCCGTAGTAGAGGCCATCGAGGTCGCCTAGTAACAGGTTGTAACCGGCATAGAGGTGGGCTTGAGGTTCCAGTGCGGCCAGATAGTCTAGCGCAGGCTGGTCACCCAGCAGGTAATCCAGTGGCAGGCGACCACGCGACAGTAGTCGAGTATGGCCCTGACTAAATCCTTCACGAACATTGGTGACGGCGGCAAAGCGACCCGTGCGGGTGCTGCCGAGCCAGGTGCCGCCCTGTTCAAGGTCTTGGCCTGCCAGTAGTCGGGGGGCTTCGGGCCAGAAGTCGAGGCGACGGGTCGGGCGGTTATAAAACTCATCGCGGTTGGCGGCGACGATCAAGGAGTAGCGAGGGTGAGCCTTGTAAGCAAACAGAATCAGACACATCTGTGGTTGACCTAGCCAATAAGCGTAAATTTGAGTGATAATAGCCGCCTTTTAAACTCCTCACAATTTAGGCATCTATTGTGCTGCTTCTCTCTTATCTTGTTCTTGGTGCTTGCGCGGGTCTGATCGCCGGCTTATTCGGTATTGGTGGCGGATTGATCATCGTTCCGGTGCTAGTGTTCAGCTTTGGGGTACAGGGGATGTCGCCCGAAGTGCTGACCCATGTGGCCGTCGGGACCTCGTTGGCGACGATAGTGGTCACCTCGCTCAGCTCGGTGCGCACCCATCATCTGAAGCAGGGCGTGCGCTGGGATATCTTTAAGCCGTTGGCGGTGGGCATCATCATCGGCGCTATCCTAGGGGTTAAAACCGCTGCTCAGCTCAGTGGTCCGGTGCTGCAGTTATTGATCGGTTGTTTTGCTATTTTAATCGCCATTCAGATGGGACTGGGGCTAAAGCCTAAACCCGCCAGGCAGGTGCCTAAACGCTTTGGGTTGGGTCTGGTCGGTAGTCTGATCGGTTATGGCTCCGCGCTGTTCGGTATCGGTGGGGGGTCTATGACCACCCCTTATCTGAGCTGGTGCAACGTCCGCATCCAGCAGGCAATCGGCACCTCGGCGGCCTGTGGCCTACCGATCGCGATTACCGGTGCCTTGGTTAATATGCAGCAAGGTTGGGATCATCCTGCGCTAATGGAGTGGAGCCTAGGCTACGTCTATCTACCCGCTTTTGTGGGTATCGTCCTGACCAGTGCCTGGTGTGCCCGTTATGGCGCGCAGCTGGCGCATGCATTACCCGAGCGAACCCTTAAGCGTGCGTTTGCGGTGTTGCTGCTGCTGGTAGGCATCCGCTTTCTCAGTACGGCGCTGTCCGCGGGTTAGGGATCGAATAATCATTTAGATGCTTTTAGCGTGATATTTAGAGGAGGGCTACCCGCGTGTTGACGTACCCGCAGATCGATCCAGTCGCCCTGCAGCTGGGGCCGCTGAAGATACATTGGTATGGGCTGATGTATCTGGGCGGTTTTATGGCTGCCTGGTGGCTGGCCAATCGTCGCGCCGCCCTGCCAGGTTCTGGCTGGACCCGGGAGCAGGTCGCTGATCTGATTTTCTACTGCGGCCTGGGTGTGGTACTGGGTGGGCGGATGGGCTACGTGTTGTTCTATAACTTCGAGCGTTTCCTGAGCGAGCCGCTATGGCTGTTCGCCGTCTGGGAAGGGGGGATGGCGTTTCATGGTGGTCTGTTGGGGGTGGTAGCTGCGATCCTGCTGTTTTCGCGAAAATATCACAAAACCCTGTTCGGGGTGGCCGATTTTGTCGCGCCCTTGGTGCCGATCGGACTGGGACTCGGGAGGCTGGGTAACTTTATCGGCGGCGAACTCTGGGGGCGAGCCACGGACTTGCCCTGGGGAATGCGCTTTCCGCGCGCCGACGAGTTAGCGCGACACCCCTCACAGCTCTACCAGTTGGCACTGGAGGGGCTGGTGTTGTTCTGCCTGCTGTGGTGGTTCTCGGCCAAGCCTCGTCCGGCGATGTCGGTGTCGGGCCTGTTTCTGATCTGTTATGGCTGTTTTAGGTTTGTAGTCGAGTTTGCGCGTCAGCCGGATGAGCACCTAGGCTATATCGCGTTCGATTGGCTGACGATGGGGCAGCTGTTGTCATTGCCGATGGTCCTGATCGGTGCGGTATTTATGTTTTGGGCTTATCGCAGCAGCGCGGTTCAGCCACCACAAGGTAGGGGGTAATTGCATGCAGCAGTATCTGCAGCTCATGCGTCACATCCGTGATAACGGCGTATTCAAAGGCGATCGCACCGGTACCGGGACCCTGAGTGTCTTTGGTCACCAGATGCGCTTTGATCTGGCAGCCGGTTTTCCGCTGGTCACGACCAAAAAATGCCACCTGCGCTCGATTATTTACGAGCTGCTGTGGTTTCTGCAGGGCGATACCAATATTAAATACCTCAATGACCATGGGGTGAAGATCTGGGATGAATGGGCGGATGCTAAGGGCGACCTGGGTCCGGTTTACGGACATCAGTGGCGCTCCTGGCCTACCCCGGACGGCGGTAGCGTCGATCAAATTGCGTTGCTGATCGAGCAAATTAAAGCCAATCCTGATTCACGGCGGTTGATCGTCAGTGCCTGGAATGTACCCGAAGTGAATAAAATGGCCTTGCCACCCTGTCATACGCTGTTTCAGTTCTATGTCAGCGAAGGCAAGCTATCCTGTCAGCTCTATCAGCGCAGCGCCGATGTCTTTTTAGGCGTGCCCTTTAATATAGCGTCCTACGCGTTGCTGACGCTGATGCTGGCGCAGGTCTGTGGTTTACAGCCGGGCGATTTTGTCCATACCTTCGGTGACGCGCATCTGTATGCCAATCATCTAGAGCAGGCGGAGTTGCAGCTGTCCCGCGAGCCGCTGAGTCTGCCGGTGATGAGGCTCAATCCTGAGGTGAAAGATCTGTTCGCCTTTACCTTTGAGGACTTTGAGCTGTTGGGCTACCACAGCCATGCCCATATCTCGGCGCCCATAGCTGTTTAATCTATGCTGTCTAGCCCTAGGGTTTTAAGGAGGTTGTATGCGTTTGGCGCTGATCGTGGCTCAGGCGGAGAATCGGGTTATTGGGCGAGAGAATGCCCTGCCCTGGTATCTACCGGAGGATCTTAAATATTTCAAATCGGTGACTCTGGGGAAGGTGATTATCATGGGCCGCAAGACCTATGAGTCGATCGGGCGGCCGTTGCCGGGGCGTACCAGTATTGTGGTTAGCCGTGATCCAGATTATCAGCTTGAGGGGGTTAGCGTTGCTCACTCGCTGCCGCAAGCCATCGCCCAGGCGCAGCGGGTTTCTGCACTTAAGGGAGTTGACGAGGCCTTGGTGATTGGCGGGGCCGAGCTCTATGCCCAGGCGTTACCGATGGCGCAGCGCCTTTATCTGACTCAGGTGCATCACCAGGTTGAGGGCGATGCTCGTTTTCCTGAGGTGGATCTTTGCGACTGGCAGCCCGTCTCGCGTCAAGATTTCGAGGCCGTTGCGCCGAATCCCTATTCCTATAGCTTTATCGTTTTCGATCGCAGCGAGGTCCGAGGGTGAGCCTGCAGACCTTATTGACGCTGTTGGCCGATGGCGAATTTCATTCCGGCGAATCTCTGGGGGAAGCCCAGGGGGTCAGCCGGGCGGCTGTCTGGAAGCAGTTAAAAAAGCTACCCTCATTGGGGCTTGATTGTCATTCCGTGAAGGGGCGGGGCTATCGGATTCCGGGCGGTATCAATCTACTCGAACGCAGCGTGTTTGAGTCACAGTTAACGCCAGCGGTCGCGGCCGAGCTCACCCATGTCGAGCTGGCGTTAACCCTGGATTCGACCAATAAGCTGGCCGCGGCGGAGGCGCAGTTGGGCAATTGCCATGGTCGGCTCTATGTTGCTGAGCAACAGACGGCGGGGCGTGGGCGGCGTGGGCGGGTCTGGGTCAGTCCTTTTGCGCGTAATCTGTATTTTTCCCTGACCTGGTCTTTTAGTGGTGGCGCTGCCGCGCTCGAGGGGTTGAGCCTGGTGGTCGGCTTGGCGTTGCGCAACGGCTTGGCCGAGATGGGGATCGCAGGTGTGCAGCTGAAGTGGCCCAACGATCTGCTCTATCAGGGGCGCAAGCTGGCCGGGGTGTTGCTGGAGATGAGCGGTGATGCCTCAGGACAGTGTCAGGTGGTGATCGGGGCGGGTATCAATGTTGCGATGCCGGAGGTTGCCGCATCCGATCTGGATCAGCCTTGGACCGATCTGCAGCGGATTAAGGCTGAGCCGCTGGACCGTAACCGGGTCCTGGCAGCCGTGCTTAATGCACTGCTACCCGCATTGCAGCGCTTTGAGAAGCAGGGTTTTAGCGCTTTTCGAGATGAGTGGCAGCAGCATAACGCCCATCAGGGGCAGCAGGTACGCTTGGCGACCGAGAGTTTTTCGCAGCAGGGCGAGTGTCTTGGGGTGGATGCGAAAGGGGCATTATTGCTGGCAACGGATGCGGGAATAAAGGCGTATCACGGAGGGGAGTTGAGTCTCCGTCCGCTCGCAGATGCTTGATATCGATATGGGTAATACCCGTCTTAAATGGCGGTATAGGACCCCGCAGGGGTCGCAGTGTGGTTCTATTGATACCGCAGCGCTTAATGCGATGCAGCTTCAGCAGCATTGGGGGTGGCTTGATCGGCCGCAGCGAGTGCGCTTTGTGTCGGTGACCTCTACCGAGGCTGAGCAGTTAGTGCTGGAGTATTGTCGGCGACAATGGTCCGTCGTCGCTGAACAGGCACGGTCTCAATCTGCCCAGGCGGGCGTCACTAACAGCTATGTGAACTTCAAGACGATGGGTGCAGATCGCTGGTTAGCGATGCTGGCAGGGTTTAATCGAGGTCCAGGAGGCTGTTGTGTGGTGGATTGCGGCAGTGCGGTAACCGTGGACTATGTTGATGCGAGGGGGCAACATCTGGGTGGCTATATCGCACCTGGACTGCGGTTGATGCGCCGCGGGTTGCTGAGTAATACCCGCCAGATCCACCTACCCATAGAGGTTGAGGATCGGTTTGATACGCGACCGGGTCGTAGTACGGAAGAGGCGGTGGGGCACGGAATTGAGTTGATGCTGGCGGCATTGGCGCAACGGGTGGTGGCTGATGTGCCGAAATTGTTAGGCAGGCAGGCGCGTCTATTGGTTGCAGGGGGGGACGCCGAGCGGTTCTTGGCGGCCGCGGGGGAGGGTGACTGCTGTGCTGATCTGGTGTTGGACGGGCTAGATTGGGCGTTGCCCGACAGCCAGGGCGTGTAGCGGATGTTGCGCTGGTCATTTCTGCTGCTATTGCTGGTGAATGTGCTGCTGTATGGCTGGTTCTATCAGGAGCAAGAGTATCGGCGCCAAGTGGCTAGCCGTGTCGAGAAGCAGGTGCATGGCGTGGCTGCGTTAGATCTGCTCTCCGAGGTGCCTAGATCCGTGCTGCGTCCGCGCGAGCCGACACCCCGCCCCGAGCCTGTTGTTCCTCTTGCTGCGGAGCCAGAGCCGGGGTGGTATTGTTATCAGTTCGGCGTGTTTACGCAGGCGCAGGCGCTCGAGGCGTGGCTGGGCCCAGAGGGGCCTGGGGATGTGGAGATAGAGCAGCAGCTGGCCGAAGAGCTGCCCTCGGTGTATAGCCTGTCCATTAGTGCGCCGCAGGGGGCTAAGGCGCAGTCTGAGCTGCTCGGCGCTATGCGTGCGTTAGGGTTGCCAGGCCAGTGGGCTGAGGTTGCGGGGATAAAGAGGGCGCTGTTGTTGGGGGAGTATGAGCAGCAGGCATCGGCACGGGCTCTAGAGCTGGTCTTGCGGCAGCAGGGTTATGCTGCGGTAGTAAAGGGGCAGGCGCGCCCCCGCTATAATTATTACCTGCTGTTACGGACTGATTCCGACGCCGTCATCGGTAGTGCTTGGGAGCGTTCGCTGCTGAAACAGTTTCCGGCGGTGAAAAGTGAAAAAAACTTTGCCAAAGGGTTGCAACAACCCAGGGGTCTGAGTAATATCTGCGCCTCTTGACGCAAGGCATGAGCCGGCATAGCTCAGTTGGTAGAGCAACTGACTTGTAATCAGTAGGTCCCGAGTTCGACTCTTGGTGCCGGCACCATTTTTAGTGGCAAGAGTAAGTTATCGGGACGCTGGTTGCAGATCAGGGTCTTGAAGGTAAGGTGAGGTTCCCGAGTGGCCAAAGGGATCAGACTGTAAATCTGACGCGCGAGCTTCGGTGGTTCGAATCCACCCCTCACCACCATTAACTTAGACATTTGGCTTGAGCGGGTATGGTATAATGGCTATCACCTCAGCCTTCCAAGCTGATGATGCGGGTTCGATTCCCGCTACCCGCTCCAATGCTGTCAGTTGCAAGTGTCGTTGGTTTCAAGTGGTAAGTTAAATACTGTTGGTTATGAAATGTGCTCCAGTAGCTCAGGGGTAGAGCACACCCTTGGTAAGGGTGAGGTCGGCGGTTCAAATCCGCCTTGGAGCTCCATTTTATAGGTAGTAGTTGTAAAAAGGGCAGATATAGCAATATATCTGCCCTTTTTGCGTTTGGGGTTGCTGGGTCGCGCTGTTCGCGAGGTGGGTTGTGGTGTGGGTGTTGTAGTCGGGATCCTTGAATAAGTGGTTATTGTTGCTTGCAAAGCAGTGGTGGTGCGGATATAATTCGCTCCCCTTGTGACAGGCCAGTGGCTCAATTGGCAGAGCAGCGGTCTCCAAAACCGCAGGTTGGGGGTTCGAGTCCCTCCTGGCCTGCCAATTTAACTTCTTGTATTGAGTTGTTGGATTGGCGGGCTGTCTTAAGGTTGATATTTCTATCAGCATCATCTGTTTAAGAGGCTTTAGCGCATGGTTGCGAAGGCGGGTTCTGCTGAATCCAAGTTTGATTCTGGTAAGTGGTTTGTGGTTCTGCTGCTGGTTGCAGTGGGGGTGACAGGCAATTCATATTTTGCAGAAGAGTCGCTGCTGTACCGGGTGTTGGCTCTGTTGTTGTTGGCTGCGGCGGCTGGTTTTGTGGCGTTACAGACGGCCAAAGGCAAGGCGTTTTTCTCGCTGTTTAAAGAAGCCAAGATTGAAATACGCAAGGTTGTCTGGCCCACGCGCCAGGAGACAGTGCAGACCACTGCGATTGTGGTTGTGGTTGTGTTGTTGACGGGTTTGGCGCTCTGGGCGATTGATTCGCTGTTGAGTTGGATGGTTTCTGGGGTAATAGGTTAAGGGGTTCTCGCAGTGGCGAAGCGTTGGTATGTCGTTCACGCATATTCGGGTTATGAAAAGCGAGTTATGCAGTCCTTGCAAGAGCGGATTGAGCTCGAAGATATGCAGGATGCCTTCGGTGAGATTTTAGTTCCGACCGAAGAAGTGGTTGAAATGCGTAATGGCCAGAAACGTAAGTCTGAGCGTAAGTTTTACCCAGGCTATGTTTTGGTGCAAATGGAGATGAATGACGCTTCTTGGCACTTGGTTAAGGCGGTGCCTCGGGTGATGGGCTTTATTGGTGAGGATACCAAGAGTCCAGGAAAGGTAGCTCCAATTACTGAGAAAGAAGCGCAGGCGATTTTGCAGCGCGTTGAGGCCGGTGTTGATCAGCCTCGTCCTAAGACATTGTTTGAGGCGGGTCAGATGGTGCGTGTCACCGAAGGGCCGTTTACAGACTTTACCGGTGTTGTCGAAGAAGTTAATTACGAAAAGAGCCGAGTGCAGGTGGCTGTGTTGATTTTTGGTCGTTCGACGCCGGTTGAGTTGGAGTTTGGTCAGGTCGTTAAGGATTAGGCTTGAAGGTTGTTATTGAAGCGGTGATTGAGCTTGGCTCTCTCGCTGCTTTGTTGTAGCTGTAGGATGGTAATTTAGGTCGTTGTTAGTGGTTTTAAGCGGCTATCAAATTGTTGCTGCCAGCTCTAGTTTGGCGGTGAGTAGAACGGGGAGCCGCAAGGCGCTTGCACCCACATGAGGAGATATCATGGCTAAGAAAGTCACGGCGTATATCAAGCTGCAGGTCGCAGCGGGTAAGGCGAATCCAAGCCCACCCGTAGGTCCAGCATTGGGTCAGCACGGTGTTAATATCATGGAGTTCTGCAAGGCGTTTAACGCCGCGACGCAGGGCTTGGAAGTGGGTCTGCCTACTCCTGTGGTGATCACTGTGTATGCCGACCGCAGCTTTACTTTTGTTACCAAAACGCCTCCTGCTGCTGTGTTGCTGCTCAAGGCTGCTGGTCTGAAGAGTGGTTCCGCGCGTCCGAATACTGACAAAGTGGGCGTGGTTACTGCTGCGCAGTTGGAAGAGATTGCAACGACTAAGATGGCTGATCTGACCGCTGCTGATCTGGAATCGGCGGTACGTACTATTGCGGGTACTGCTCGTAGTATGGGTCTGACAGTGAAGGGAGCTGAATAATGGCTAAGTTGACTAAGCGTGCTAAGGCGATTGCTGAAAAAGTAACGCCCGGTAAGCACTACTCGATTGAAGATGCAGTGTCGTTGCTGAGCGAGCTCTCTACGGTTAAGTTTAAAGAGTCTATCGAAGTTGCTGTTAACCTGGGTGTCGATCCTCGTAAATCTGACCAGGTTATTCGTGGTGCTTCTGTACTGCCAAATGGTACGGGCAAAGAGGTTCGTGTTGCAGTATTTGCGCAAGGCGAAAATGCTGAGAAAGCCTTGGCTGCAGGTGCGGATATCGTTGGTTTTGATGATCTTGCTGCAGCAATCAAGGGCGGCGAGATGAATTTTGATGTCGTTATTGCAAGCCCTGATGCGATGCGGGTTGTAGGTCAGCTGGGTACCATTCTGGGTCCTCGTGGTCTGATGCCTAACCCTAAGGTTGGAACGGTTACTGCCGATGTTGCTACGGCAGTGCGTAACGCCAAGGCGGGTCAGGTACGTTTCCGCACCGATAAGAACGGTATCATTCATGGCGCAGTGGGCAAAGTTGATTTCGCCCCCGCGGCTATTAAGCAGAATATCGAAGCCTTGGTGTCTGAGCTGAAACGGCTTAAGCCCTCTTCTGCGAAGGGTATCTATTTCAAAAAGGTTTCTGTATCGACCACGATGGGCCCAGGCCTACAGGTGGATCTGGCTAGCCTGATTATCTAATTTAGACCCTGCTGTTGTGGGGTCTGTCGCCCGCAGTCTTTGGCTACGGGCGTGCAAGCGAACTTTGGGGTCTTTGCTGGTTGTTGGATAATGTGTTTATCTGTGTGCCAGCAAGGGTCGTCAAAGACCGCAGGTGGGGGCTGTTGTTTAGTCTCCCTTAATGATCTCCTTCGGGAGTACCTGCGCAGATGGTGACCCGATTCAGATTTTATTGGATCTAACACCGATTGAGTTCCTCTGCTGGCAGTAGCTGGTGAGAGGGGAAGGTAACAGGGCCGAGGCTGCTAGGTTGTATTAATAACCTATAGCAAGGCTTTAATCCAGGAGTACCACTAGTGGCACTAGGACTCGAAGACAAAAAAGCGATCGTCGCTGAAGTCCAGATGGCTGCTCAGAGCGCTCTGTCTGCTGTCGTTGCAGACTCTCGCGGCGTTACCGTCGCGAAAATGACAGAGCTGCGCAAGCAGGCGCGTGAAAGTGGAGTGTGGTTGCGCGTTGTGCGTAATACGCTAGCACGTCGCGCGCTGGAAGGCACTGCTTACGAATGTCTGACTGAGACGTTTGTAGGCCCAAGCATTATTGCATTCTCCAACGAACATCCAGGTGCCGGTGCGCGCATTCTGAAGGCGTTCGCCAAGGGTAATGACAAGCTTGAGCTTAAGGCGGCTGCTTTCGAAGGCAATCAAATCTCTATCGACGTGTTGGCAAGCTTGCCAACTTACGACGAAGCGATTGCCAAGCTGATGAGCGTTATGAAGGAAGCTTCTGCTGGCAAGCTGGTTCGCACTTTGGCGGCCGTTCGCGATCAGAAAGAACAAGAAGCCGCTTAAGTATTGACTTGAAAGTCACTGCTTAGTCTGGTTATTCAACGATTTAACGAGCATATGCTCACGTAATATCAGGATTGAACCATGTCTCTGACTAAAGAAGATATCATTAATGCAATCGCCGACATGTCGGTAATGGACGTTGCTGAGCTTGTTTCCGCGATGGAAGAGAAGTTCGGCGTTTCTGCGGCTGCGGCTGTTGCTGTTGCTGCAGGTGGCGACGCTGGCGCTGCTGCTGAAGAGCAAACTGAGTTTGATGTTGTGCTGGCGGCTGTTGGTGACAAGAAGGTTAACGTTATCAAGGCGGTTCGTGCTGCTACAGGTCTGGGTCTTAAAGAAGCTAAGGCTGTTGTTGACGGCGCTCCTGGCGTTGTTAAAGCTGCTGTTAGCAAGGACGAGGCTGCTGAGCTTAAAGCTGCTCTGGAAGAAGCTGGCGCCACTGTTGAAGTTAAGTAATGACTTCACGCCTCTGGCGTTAGCTGCGTAATGTGAATTGCGCAATTGGCCGGTGACAACTGTCACCGGCCTTTTTGCCGTTATACCGGGACTGCTTCGTCCTGACGGTCTCTGGCAGAAGATTCGGTGTTGGATTCTTCTGTTGTTTGTTTGATTCGGTGCACAAGCTGGGGAATGCTGATGGCTTACACGTTCACAGAAAAAAAGCGTATCCGGAAGGATTTCGGTAAATTGCCTCACGTAATGGATGTTCCATACCTGCTGGCCATCCAGATCGATTCGTACCGCAAGTTTTTACAAACGGGTGCGACATCCGCAGATGATAAAAAAGAAGTCGGACTGCACGCGGCGTTTAACTCCGTGTTTCCGATCACCTCTTATTCTGGCAACGCAGCGTTGGAATATGCTGGCTACCGTTTGGGTGAGCCAGGATTCGACGTCAAAGAGTGTCAGTTGCGTGGGGTTACCTACGCGGCTCCGCTGCGGGTCAAAGTTCGTTTGGTTATTTACGATCGCGAGTCCTCTAATAAGGCGATCAAGGATATCAAAGAACAGGAAGTCTACATGGGCGAGATGCCCCTGATGACTGACAATGGTACCTTCGTCATCAATGGTACCGAGCGTGTTATTGTTTCTCAGCTGCACCGTTCTCCTGGCGTGTTCTTCGATCACGACAAGGGTAAGACGCATTCGTCCGGTAAATTGCTGTATTCGGCCCGCGTTATCCCCTACCGTGGTTCCTGGCTAGACTTCGAGTTTGACCCTAAAGACAACGTGTTTGTCCGCATCGATCGTCGTCGCAAGCTGCCCGCATCCATTCTGATGCGCGCCCTGGGTATGACTACTCAGGAGATTCTGGACACGTTTTTCGACACCGATAGCTATATTCTCCACGAGGGTACTGCGTCCTTAGCATTGGTTGCTTCGCGGCTGCGTGGCGAAACGGCATCTTTTGATCTTAAAGATAGCAACGGTGCTGTGCTGGTTGAAGCCGGTCGCCGGATTACTGCGAAGCATATCCGGGATCTGGAAAAGTCCAAGGTATCTGAGCTTGAAGTTCCAGAGGATTACCTGCTAGGCAAGGCCGTCGCTAAAGATGTGATTCATCCATCTACGGGCGAGATCATTGCCGAAGCCAACGATGAGATTACCGCTGAATTGCTTGCAGTCATCCACGATGCTGGCATCGAGACGCTGCAGACGCTGTATGTCAACGATCTGGATTGCGGTTCATTTATCTCTGAAACACTGCGTATCGATCCGACTCGCAACCAGCTAGAAGCGCTGGTAGAGATCTATCGGATGATGCGTCCTGGCGAGCCGCCTACTAAAGAATCGGCTGAAGGTCTGTTCGAGAATCTATTCTTCAGCCTGGACCGTTATGACCTATCTGAAGTAGGACGGATGAAGTTCAACCGTCGTATCGGTCGTGAAGAGATCCTGGGTGCTGGTACCCTGGACAAGGAAGATATTCTTGAGGTTCTGAAGACTCTGATCAGCATCCGTAACGGCAAAGGTGTCGTGGATGATATCGACCACCTGGGTAACCGTCGGGTGCGTTCTGTCGGTGAGATGGCCGAAAACCAATTCCGTGTAGGTCTGGTGCGGGTTGAGCGTGCGGTGCGTGAGCGTCTGTCGATGGCGGAATCTGACGGCTTGATGCCGCAGGATCTGATCAATGCCAAGCCGGTTGCTGCGGCCGTTAAGGAGTTCTTTGGCTCCAGCCAGCTGTCGCAGTTTATGGATCAGAACAACCCGCTGTCGGAAGTCACGCACAAGCGTCGCGTCTCTGCGCTTGGGCCAGGCGGTCTGACCCGTGAGCGCGCTGGCTTTGAAGTCCGTGACGTTCATCCGACCCATTACGGTCGTGTGTGCCCCATCGAGACGCCTGAAGGTCCGAACATCGGTCTGATCAACTCGTTGGCAACCTACGCCCGTACCAACAGCTACGGCTTCCTTGAGAGTCCTTACCGTAAGGTGATCGATGGTCTAGTGACGGATGAGATCGAGTTTCTTTCCGCCATCGATGAAGCCGAGCATGTGGTCGCGCAGGCGAACGCCAATATGGACGCCAAGAATCGTCTGGTAGACGATCTGGTGGCTGTACGTCATCAAAATGAATTTACCGTGATGCCGCCTGCCAAGGTGACCTTCATGGACGTTTCGCCGCGTCAGGTTGTGTCTGTGGCGGCGTCACTGATTCCATTCCTAGAGCACGATGATGCTAACCGGGCCTTGATGGGATCCAACATGCAGCGTCAGGCGGTCCCCACGCTGCGGGCCCAGAAGCCGCTGGTCGGTACCGGCATGGAGCGTAACGTAGCGCGCGATTCTGGTGTTTGCGTGGTCGCTAACCGGGGTGGCGAGATCGAATCGGTCGATTCGGGTCGTATCGTGGTGCGTGTAAACGATGACGAGGTTATTGCGGGTGAGGCGGGTGTCGATATCTACAACCTGACCAAATACGTGCGCTCTAACCAGAATACCTGTATCAACCAGCGTCCACTGGTGCGTATCGGTGAATCGGTGGCACGCGGTGACATCATGGCCGATGGCCCCTCTGTCGATATGGGTGAGCTGGCGCTGGGTCAGAACATGCGCATCGCCTTTATGCCCTGGAACGGTTACAACTTCGAAGATTCGATTCTGATCTCCGAGCGCGTGGTTGAGGAAGACCGCTTTACCACTATCCATATTCAGGAATTAACCTGTGTGGCGCGTGATACCAAGCTGGGTTCTGAAGAGATCACCTCGGATATTCCTAACGTTGGCGAAGGCGCGCTGGGTAAGCTGGACGAGTCCGGTATCGTCTATATCGGTGCCGAAGTCGGCCCTGGCGATATCCTGGTCGGCAAGGTCACGCCTAAGGGTGAGACGCAATTAACGCCGGAAGAGAAGCTACTGCGGGCTATCTTCGGTGAAAAAGCTTCAGACGTTAAAGATACCTCGCTGCGGGTTAAGACCGGCACCAAGGGTACCGTTATCGACGTCCAGGTCTTTACCCGTGACGGCGTCGAGAAGGATGTGCGTGCGATTCAGATCGAAGAGGAGCAGCTGACCTCTATTCGTAAGGATCTTAACGATGAGTTCCGTATCGTTGAGGGCGCGACCTTTGAGCGTCTGCAAAAAGCGCTGGTGGGCGTTAAGGCTGACGGCGGTGCCGGGCTGAAAAAATCTGAGGAGATCACTGCGGAGTTCCTGGGCGGTCTAACCAAGTCTGACTGGTTTAAGATCCGTGTCAGTGATGAAGCCTTGACCGAACAGATCGAGCGTGCTCAACAACAGCTGGTTGAACGTCGCCAGCAGTTGGATGAAAAGTACGAAGATAAGAAGCGTAAGCTGCAGCAGGGTGATGATCTGGCGCCGGGTGTGTTGAAGATCGTTAAGGTGTACGTGGCCATTAAGCGTCAGCTGCAGCCTGGTGATAAGATGGCCGGTCGCCATGGTAACAAGGGTGTTATCTCGGCGATCAAGCCGGTTGAAGACATGCCCTACGATGAGCAAGGACGGCCGATCGATATCGTCCTGAACCCGCTGGGTGTACCGTCGCGGATGAACGTCGGTCAGGTGCTTGAGACCCACTTTGGTGCGGCTGCCAAGGGGCTGGGCGATCTGATCAATGGCCTGCTGGAAGAGAAAGCCAAGATCGCCAAGATTCGCAAGTTGTTGAATCAAATCTACAACACCGTAGGCGGTGGGCGTAAGGAAGACCTCGATGCGATGTCTGACGAAGATATCTTCGAGCTGGCTAAAAACCTGCGCCATGGTGTGCCGATGGCCACCCCGGCGTTCGATGGTGCCAAAGAGTCAGAGATTAAAGAGCTGTTGCGCCTGGCTGGCCTGAGCGATACCGGACAGGTCACCCTGTTTGATGGTCGTACCGGTGACGCTTTCGATCGTCCTGTGACCGTCGGCTATATGTACATGTTGAAGTTGAACCACTTGGTTGATGACAAGATGCACGCCCGTTCTACCGGTTCTTATAGTCTGGTTACTCAGCAGCCGCTGGGTGGTAAGGCGCAGTTCGGTGGACAGCGCTTCGGTGAGATGGAGGTTTGGGCTCTGGAAGCCTACGGCGCCGCTTACACCCTGCAAGAGATGCTGACTGTGAAGTCGGACGACGTGAACGGCCGTACCAAGATGTATAAAAACATCGTCGACGGTGACCATCGGATGGAGCCAGGTATGCCTGAGTCCTTCAACGTATTGGTCAAAGAGATCCGTTCGCTGGGTATCGATATCGAACTCGAAAACGAATAAGCAGCAGTTATCACACAGACCAGGGTGGCCGGCAGCCGCTCTGGTCGTTAACTCCGGAAGGAGCGACGGCCGATGAAAGATTTGCTTAACCTGTTGAAAACGCAAAATCAGATCAATGAATTCGATTCAATTCGAATTGGTCTGGCTTCGCCTGAGATGATCCGTTCTTGGTCCTATGGTGAGGTCAAGAAGCCGGAAACGATTAACTACCGGACCTTTAAGCCTGAGCGCGAAGGCCTGTTTTGCGCCAAGATTTTCGGACCGGTGAAGGACTACGAATGTCTGTGCGGTAAGTACAAGCGTCTGAAGCACCGCGGCGTGATCTGCGAGAAGTGTGGTGTCGAGGTGGCGCTGGCCAAAGTGCGGCGTGACCGTATGGGGCATATCGAGCTGGCCAGTCCCGTTGCTCACATCTGGTTTCTGAAGTCTCTGCCGAGCCGTATCGGCTTGCTGCTGGATATGACCCTGCGTGATATCGAGCGGGTGCTGTACTTTGAGTCCTTTGTAGTCACCGAGCCCGGCATGACGACCCTTGAAAAAGGGCAGCTACTCAACGACGAAGAGTATTTCGAGGCGTTGGAAGAGTTTGGCGACGAGTTTGATGCCAAGATGGGTGCTGAGGCGATCCAGGCGCTGCTGCGTGAGCTGGATATGGATGCCGAGATCGCGCAGATGCGCGAAGAGATTCCCAATACCAACTCCGAAACCAAGATCAAGAAGGTCTCCAAGCGTCTGAAGCTGATGGAGTCCTTCGTGGCTTCCGGTAACAAGCCCGGCTGGATGATCATGGAGGTGCTGCCGGTTCTGCCGCCGGATCTGCGTCCGTTAGTACCTCTGGATGGCGGCCGTTTCGCGACCTCGGATCTTAACGATCTGTACCGTCGGGTGATTAACCGTAACAACCGTCTCAAGCGTCTGCTTGAGCTGTCCGCTCCCGATATCATCGTCCGTAACGAAAAGCGGATGTTGCAGGAGTCGGTCGATGCGCTGTTGGATAACGGCCGTCGCGGTCGTGCGATTACCGGTTCTAACAAGCGTCCGCTGAAGTCCCTGGCCGACATGATCAAGGGTAAGCAGGGTCGTTTCCGTCAGAACCTGCTGGGTAAGCGGGTCGACTATTCGGGCCGTTCGGTTATCGTGGTCGGTCCTTACCTGCGCCTGCATCAGTGTGGCCTGCCTAAGAAGATGGCTCTTGAGCTGTTCAAGCCGTTTATCTTTTCTAAGCTGGAGCTGCGTGGTCTGGCGACTACCATTAAAGCGGCCAAGAAGATGGTCGAGCGCGAAACCGCGGAAGTCTGGGATATCCTAGCCGAAGTGATCCGCGAACATCCGGTGATGCTCAACCGGGCACCGACACTGCACCGTCTGGGGATCCAGGCGTTTGAGCCGGTACTGATCGAAGGTAAAGCGATCCAGCTGCATCCGCTGGTCTGTGCCGCCTATAACGCCGACTTTGACGGTGACCAGATGGCGGTCCACGTACCGCTGACCATCGAAGCACAGCTTGAAGCCCGTGCGTTGATGATGTCGACCAACAACGTACTGTCACCCGCTAACGGCGAGCCGATCATTGTGCCTTCGCAAGACGTGGTCTTGGGTCTGTACTTTATGACCCGTGAGAAGATGAATGCCAAAGGCATGGGCATGGTATTCGCGGATATCTCTGAGGTGAGCCGTGCCTACGGTGCCAAGATGGTTGAGCTACAGGCGCAGGTCAAAGTCCGTATCACCCAGAAAATTCGTGATATTCAGGGTAACGATACCGAGTTGACCAGCATTGTGGATACCACTGTCGGACGCGCATTGTTATTTGATATCTTCCCGGTGGGGCTGCCGTTCGAGCTGGCCAATCAGCCAATGAAGAAAAAGGCGATCTCCAAACTGATTAACGAGGCGTACCGTCGCTGTGGTCTGAAGGCCTCGGTGATGTTCGCCGACCAGTTGATGTATACCGGTTTTGCTTACGCGACCCGTTCGGGTGCGTCCGTTGGTGTTAACGACTTCGTGATCCCTGATGCCAAAAAAGCAATCATCGATGAGGCTAACGCCGAAGTTAAAGAGATCGAGATCCAGTACGCTGATGGTTTGGTAACGCAGGGTGAAAAGTACAACAAGGTGATCGACCTTTGGTCTCGTGCTAACGAGAAAGTCACTGAAGCAATGATGGCAGACCTGAAGGTCGATGAGGTTATCGATGTTGAGGGTAATGTTGTTCTGGGCGAAGACGGTAAGCCGTTGACTCAGGAATCGTTTAACTCGGTCTATATGATGGCCGACTCCGGCGCTCGAGGCAGTGTGGCGCAGATGCGTCAGCTCGGTGGTATGCGTGGACTGATGGCCAAGCCCGACGGTTCGATCATCGAAACGCCGATTGTTGCCAACTTTCGTGAAGGTCTGAACGTACTCCAGTACTTCATCTCCACTCACGGTGCGCGTAAGGGTCTAGCCGACACCGCGTTGAAGACCGCTAACTCTGGTTATCTAACCCGTCGTCTGGTCGATGTGGCTCAGGATCTGGTGATTACCGAGCGCGACTGTGGTACCGACAACGGTGTGACGGTAGCACCGATGATCGAGGGTGGCGATGTCACGGTGCCGTTGGGCGCCCGGGTGTTGGGTCGTACTGTTGCCGCCGATGTCGTGGATCCGTCTACCAATGAGACCTTGATTCCTGCCGGTACGCTGATTGATGAGGCCTGGGTGTTGGGTCTGGAGACCGATGCGCAGCTGTCGTCGATTGATGAAATCAAGGTGCGTTCGGCGATCACCTGTGATGTGCGTCACGGTGTCTGCTCGGCTTGTTATGGTCGTGATCTGGGCCGTGGCCATCTGGTGAATCAGGGCGAAGCGGTCGGTGTTATCGCAGCGCAGTCGATCGGTGAGCCGGGTACTCAGCTGACCATGCGTACCTTCCACATCGGTGGTGCGGCATCGCGAGCGGCGGCTGTAGACAGCATCCAGGTTAAGAATGGCGGCATTATTCGTCTGCATAACCTCAAATTTGTACAGAAAGCCGATGGTAACCTGGTGGCCACCTCGCGTTCCGGTGAGTTGGGGGTGACCGATGAGCACGGTCGTGAGCGTGAACGTTACAAGCTGCCTTATGGCGCCGTGATCAAGGTTAAGGATGGCGATGCGGTCAATGGCGGCGATATCGTTGCTGGCTGGGATCCGCATACCCACCCCATTATCGCTGAAGTGGCCGGTAAGATTGTGTTTACCGGAATGGAAGAGGGGCTGACGGTTAACAAGAAGACCGATGATCTGACCGGTTTGACCGCGGTAGAGGTGATCGATCCTTCAGAACGTCCCGCGGCGGGTAAGGATCTGCGGCCGATGGTGAGCTTTGCCGATGCCGAGGGTAACGAGCTTTGTCACCCCGGTACCGAGAGTCTGGTGCAGTACATGATGCCTGGTGGTGCGGTGCTGAATACGGACGATGGCGGTACCGTAAAAGTCGGTGACGTTATTGCGCGTATTCCCATGGAAGGCGCGGCTAACAAAGATATCACCGGTGGTCTGCCGCGTGTTGCCGACCTGTTTGAGGCGCGTCGACCTAAGGAGTCGTCCATTCTGGCCGAGATCTCAGGGACCGTGACGTTTGGTCGCGAGACCAAGGGCAAGAAGCGGCTGATGATCACCCCAACTGATGGCAGTGAACCGTATGAGGTGCTGATTCATAAGTGGCGTACTCTGAACGTGTTTGAAGGTGAGCAGGTTGCCAAGGGTGAGGTGATCTCCGATGGCCCGACCAACCCGCACGACGTGTTGCGTATTCTGGGTGTTGAGGCGCTGGCTAACTACATCGCTTCCGAGATTCAGGACGTCTATCGCCTCCAGGGCGTGGTGATCAACGATAAGCACATCGAAGTTATTGTGCGCCAGATGCTGCGCAAGGTTGATGTGGTTAACGGTGGCGATACTCAGTTGATCAAGGGTGATCAGGTAGAGCTGACGCTGGCGCTGGAAGAGAATGAGAAGGCGATCGCTGACGGCCGTATGCCTGCACAGTACCAGCGGGTGCTGTTGGGTATTACCAAGGCCTCGCTGGCGACTGAGTCCTTTATCTCAGCGGCCTCGTTCCAGGAGACCACTCGGGTGCTGACTGAGGGTGCGGTCACCGGTAAGCGTGATCGGTTGCGTGGCTTGAAAGAAAACGTCGTGGTAGGACGTCTGATCCCAGCGGGAACCGGACTGGCATACCATGCCGAGCGTAAACGTCAGCGGTTGGAGGACACCAAAGCCTCTAGTCCGACGTCGGTGAGCGCAGAAGATATCCAGGCGGCACTGACCGAGGCGTTAAACTCGGGACGTTGATCGCCAGATCGAGTTAATACGGATTGCTGCGATAGCAGCGGTCTGGTATTGACTCTGGCGGGCGAGATGATTAAAATCTCGCCCCTTCGTGGCAGGATCGTAAGGGTTCTGCTTTTTTGTATGGTGCTTTTTTAAGTAAAAAGCGTGGAGTTAAGCTGAATGGCTACTGTTAACCAATTGGTTCGTAAGCCGCGTAAGCGCAATGTCGTAAAGAGTGACGTACCTGCTTTGCAGGCCTGTCCTCAGCGTCGTGGCGTTTGCACTCGGGTTTACACCACTACCCCCAAGAAGCCGAACTCGGCTCTGCGGAAGGTATGTCGTGTGCGCCTGACCAATGGCTACGAAGTTACATCTTACATCGGTGGTGAAGGTCACAACTTGCAAGAACACAGTGTTGTTCTTATTCGTGGTGGTCGAGTTAAAGATCTACCGGGTGTGCGTTACCACACAGTGCGTGGTGCGCTAGATGCATCTGGTGTTTCCGATCGTAAGCAAGCGCGTTCCAAGTATGGTGCCAAGCGTCCTAAGAAGTAATCGACTTATACAAGTTGTTACTACTGACGTAAGCATTATGCCGTTGTAGTCCTTTGGGGCTGCATCCGGACATTGTTGACGATAAGAGTAAGGGCGGGCCTTTATGCTTTGTATAGGTGCCCGAGTTAACCTGAAGACCTACATTATAGGGGCTTATCATGCCTAGAAGACGCGTTGTCGCCAAACGCGATGTACTGCCGGATCCGAAGTTCGGCAACATCACCCTGGCCAAATTCATGAACCACGTGATGGTTAGTGGCAAGAAATCTGTAGCTGAGCGCATCGTCTATGGCGCACTGGACAAGATCCAGTCGCGCGGTGCCAGCGACCCACTTGAAGTGTTTATCAAAGCCCTGGAAACAGCGCAGCCTATGGTTGAGGTTAAGTCTCGCCGTGTGGGTGGTGCGACCTATCAGGTGCCCGTAGAGGTTCGTCCTTCACGCCGTGCCGCCCTAGCTATGCGTTGGTTGGTAGATGCTGCGCGTAAGCGTGGCGAGAAGTCTATGGCCCTACGTTTGGCGGGTGAGCTGAGCGATGCCGCTGAAGGTCGTGGTTCTGCTGTTAAGAAGCGTGAAGACGTGCACCGTATGGCTGAAGCCAACAAAGCCTTCTCTCACTACCGCTTCTAAGCAAAGGATAAAATCGTGGCTCGTACAACTCCTCTTATTCGTTATCGCAACATTGGTATTTGTGCCCATGTGGATGCGGGTAAGACGACAACGACAGAGCGGGTTTTATTCTATACTGGCATGTCTCACAAAATCGGTGAGGTGCATGACGGTGCCGCGACCATGGACTGGATGGAGCAGGAGCAGGAGCGGGGTATAACCATTACCTCTGCGGCTACCACCTGCTTCTGGTCTGGCATGAGTAAGCAGTTTGAACAGCACCGCATTAATATCATCGATACCCCAGGACACGTCGACTTCACCATTGAAGTCGAGCGTTCGCTGCGGGTTCTCGATGGTACGGTGGTGGTGCTGTGCGCCTCCTCGGGCGTGCAGCCGCAGACTGAAACAGTCTGGCGTCAGGCTAATAAATATGAAGTACCGCGGCTGGTGTTCGTCAATAAGATGGACCGTACAGGCGCGGACTTTTCGATGGTTGTCGAGCAACTACAGACCCGTTTGGGTGCGGTAGCGGTGCCTATCAATCTTCCCCTTGGTGCCGAAGATACCTTTAAGGGTGTCATCGACCTGATGCGGATGAAAGCCATTCTGTGGAACGAAGCGGACCAGGGTATGACCTTCGATGAGGTTGATATCCCCGCGGATGCGTTGGCTGAAGCGCAGCGGATGCGCGAGCATATGGTTGAAGCTGCGGCTGAAGCTAATGATGAGTTGATGGACAAATACCTCACCGACGGTGAGCTGTCTATCGATGAGATCAAAGCGGGTTTGCGCGCCCGTACGTTAGCTAACGAAATTGTACCGGTGCTGGCCGGTTCTGCGTTCAAGAACAAGGGCGTTCAGGCGATGCTGGACGCGGTTGTCGAATTGTTGCCCTCGCCGTTGGAAGTAAAGCCTATCGAAGGTGTACTTGATGATGGTAAGGACACTCCGGCTACGCGTGAAGCTGATGACAAGGCGCCATTCGCGGCACTGGCGTTCAAAATTGCCACCGATCCTTTTGTCGGTACGCTGACCTTTATCCGGGTTTATTCGGGTACGCTTAAATCGGGTGACGCGGTGTATAACTCCGTGAAACAGAAAAAAGAGCGTATCGGTCGGATGGTGCAGATGCACGCCAATAATCGTGAAGAGATTAAAGAGGTCCATGCCGGCGATATCGCAGCGCTGATAGGCATGAAGGATGTCACTACTGGTGATACCTTCTGTGCCCCTGGCGAAGTGATCATTCTCGAACGCATGGAATTTCCAGAACCGGTGATCTCTGTCGCTGTTGAACCCAAGTCAGTACCCGATCAAGAGAAGATGGGCATTGCGCTGGGTAAGCTGGCTCAGGAAGATCCCTCGTTCCGAGTTGAAACTGATCCCGAGTCGGGGCAGACCATCATTTCCGGAATGGGTGAACTGCATCTTGATATTCTCGTTGATCGAATGAAGCGTGAATTTAAGGTGGAAGCCAATATCGGTAAGCCACGGGTATCCTACCGTGAAAAGATCCGTGCCTCGGTGGTCGCCAATCACAAGTTTATCCGTCAAACCGGCGGTCGTGGTCAGTATGGACACGTGGTGATTGAATTCTCGCCTTCCGACAAAGATGGCTTGGAGTTTGTCAATGAGCTCGTGGGTGGAACCATTCCCAAAGAATATATCCCCGCGATTGAAAAAGGCATCACCGAGCAGATGAAGAACGGTGTCATTGGGGGCTACCCTCTGTTAGGTCTGAAAGCCCGTCTGTATGACGGATCCTTTCATGATGTTGACTCTAACGAAATGGCCTTTAAAATCGCAGCGTCTCAAGCATTACGTAAATACGCTCTGCAAGCAGATCCCTGTTTGCTGGAGCCGTTGATGAAGGTCGAAGTGGTCACGCCTGAAAGCTATATGGGCGATGTCATGGGTGATCTGAATCGTCGTCGTGGCCTCGTCCATGGTATGGAGGACAGCCCTATGGGCAAGATCATCCGTGCCGAGGTACCACTCGGTGAAATGTTCGGTTATGCGACTGATCTGCGTTCAGCAAGTCAGGGTCGAGCGACATTCACCATGGAGTTTGAAAAATATGCCGAAGCGCCACAGAACGTCGCCGACGCTCTTATCAACGCTGAATGTTAATTTTTAATTAAGACTAGAGGTTACTCACTGTGTCTAAGAAAACTTTTGAACGTACTAAGCCTCACGTCAACGTTGGTACTATCGGCCACGTTGACCACGGTAAAACCACTCTGACTGCTGCACTGACGCGTGTATGTTTTGACGTCTGGGGTACAGGTGAACTGCGCGCTTTCGATCAGATCGATAACGCCCCTGAAGAGCGTGCGCGTGGTATCACCATCGCGACCTCTCACGTTGAGTATGATTCACCTACTCGCCACTATGCGCACGTTGACTGCCCAGGCCACGCCGACTATGTTAAGAACATGATCACCGGTGCTGCACAGATGGACGGTGCGATCCTAGTATGTGGTGCGACTGACGGCCCTATGCCTCAGACCCGTGAGCACATCCTGCTGTCTCGTCAGGTAGGTGTTCCTTACATCGTGGTGTTCCTGAACAAAGCTGACCTGCTGGCTGAAGATTGCGGTGGCGCTGACAGCGAAGAGTACGCTGAGATGCTGGAGCTGGTAGACATGGAGCTGCGTGACCTGCTGAGCGAGTACGACTTCCCAGGCGACGACACCCCGATCATCCCAGGATCTGCGTTGATGGCCCTTAACGGTCAAGATGACAATGAAATGGGTACCACTGCGGTTGCTAAGCTGATCACTACTTTGGACAGCTATATCCCTGATCCAGTCCGTGCCATCGACGGCGCATTTATCATGCCTATCGAGGACGTATTCTCTATCCAGGGTCGTGGTACCGTGGTGACCGGTCGTGTCGAGCGTGGTGTTGTCAAGACTGGTGAATCGGTTGCTATCATTGGTATTCGTGACACTCAGATCACTACCTGTACCGGTGTTGAGATGTTCCGCAAGCTGCTTGACGAAGGTCGTGCTGGCGAGAACGTCGGTGTGCTGCTGCGTGGCACCAAGCGTGATGACGTTGAGCGTGGTCAGGTTCTGGCGAAGCCAGGTTCTATCACTCCGCACACCACTTTTACTGCTGAAGTTTACGTACTGGGTAAAGATGAAGGCGGACGTCACACGCCATTCTTCAAAGGCTACCGTCCACAGTTCTACTTCCGTACTACCGACGTAACCGGCGCTTGTGAGCTGCCAGAAGGCGTTGAGATGGTTATGCCCGGTGACAACATCCAGATGACTGTTACCCTAATCAACCCTATCGCGATGGACGAAGGCCTACGCTTCGCTATTCGTGAAGGCGGTCGTACTGTTGGCGCCGGCGTTGTTGCTAAGATTGTCGCTTAATTTGTGGTGCATATTTAGCGCAGGCTTAGGCTCGCGCTGAACGCAAAAAAACCGTATCCTCTGGCTACGGTTTTTTTTGGTTTGTGGGTAAGCCGCATCAGCGCTTCTGGCCCGGTGATCGCTGTAGGCGCACCGCAGTCCACTGTCATCAATGCCCCTCGCGGTGTGCAGTCCTGGGCCGAAAAAAAGCCCGGCCGGAGCCGGGTTGAACAGAGGTACGGAGGGGAGTATTCACTTAAAAAAGGCCCCAACGCCAGAAGGGGGTTGAGGTTAGGGCCTAATACAAGCCATACAGAGGGCCGTAACGAGGTAGTAACGCATAAGCAGTGAATCGGCTCTCATATGCTTGAGACTCTAAGTATGGTTGATGGTTCGGCGAGTGCATCAATTAATTCAACTGTTTTTTTATCGTTTTACAAATCATGCGGTTACGGGTTGTCTAAATCAGTGCGCCTGTTCCCAGTTATCGCCGACGCCTGCTTCAACCACTAAGGGCACGTCCAAGCTGGCTGCCGCCGCCATCTTCTCGGGGATCTGGGCGAGGAACGCCTCGACATCGCTGTCAGCCACTTCGAAGACCAGCTCATCGTGAACCTGCATGATCATCCGCGCGTCCAGTGTCGATTGCTCTAGCCAGGCCTGTACGTCGATCATCGCCTGTTTGATGATATCGGCAGCGGTGCCCTGCATCGGTGCGTTGATGGCGGTGCGCTCGGCAGCTTGGCGGCGCATGCCGTTGCGGGCATTGATCTCCGGCAGGTACAGACGTCGACCGCGCAGGGTCTCGACATACCCCAGCTCGGCGGCGCTGGCTCGGATGCTGTCCATGTAGCGTTCAACACCGGGGTAGGTGGCGAAATAGTGCTCTATATAGCGCGCCGCATCGTTGCGTCCGACCCCCAGTTGTTTGGCCAGTCCAAACGCCGACATCCCGTAGATCAGGCCGAAGTTGATCGCCTTGGCGCTGCGACGCTGATCCGAACTGACCTGATCCAGTTCGACGTGGAACACCTCGGCGGCGGTAGCCTTGTGGATGTCCTCCCCCAGTTTAAAGGCGTTCAGCAGCCCCTGGTCTTGCGACAGATGGGCCATGATCCGCAGTTCGATCTGGGAATAATCCGCGGCGACCAGTTTATAGCCTGCCGGCGGCACAAACGCCTGGCGGATGCGTCGGCCTTCGCTGCTGCGCACCGGGATGTTCTGCAGGTTGGGATCGGTGGAAGAGAGTCGGCCGGTTGCGGTGATGGCCTGGTGGTAGGAGGTGTGAATGCGGCCGGTGCTGGGCTGAATCATCAGCGGTAACTTGTCGGTGTAGGTCGATTTGAGTTTGCTCAGACTGCGGTGTTCCAGAATCAGCTTGGGGAGCGGGTAATCCAGCGCCAGTTCGGCCAGCACCTCTTCGGCGGTGGAGGGCGCGCCCTTGGGGGTCTTCTTGAGTACCGGCAGTTTCAGCTGCTCAAACAGAATCTCCTGCAGCTGTTTGGGTGAGGCCAGGTTGAACTCCTGTTCGGCTAGCCTATACGCCTGTTGTTGCAGCTCCAGCAGGCGGGCAGCGATCTCCTGGCTCTGCTGGCCAAGCATGGTCGCATCGACCCGGGCGCCGGTGCGCTCGATAGTGGATAGAATGGGGATCAGCGGGATCTCCAGCTCATCTACGATCGCCAGCAGCCGGGGCTCTTGCTCCAGTTTGGCACGCAGGGTCAGATGCAGACGCAGGGTGATGTCGGCATCTTCGGCGGCGTAGGGTGCGGCTTGCTCCAGGTCGATCTGGTTGAAGGTCAGCTGCTTCTTGCCTTTGCCGGCCAGGGTTTCAAAACTGACCGTGCTGAGCCCGAGAAAACGTTGGGCCAGTGAATCCATATCGTGACGCCCGGCGATGGAGTTGAGCACGTAGGATTCGAGCATGGTATCGAAGCGTACGCCCTGCAACACAATGCCGTAACGCGCCAGCACATTCATATCATATTTCATATGCTGGCCGACCTTGGCCAGTGTAGGGTCTTCGAGCAGCGGTTTAAGCTGTGCCAGCACGGCGTTGCGGTCGAGCTGCACCGGTGCACCTATATAGTCATGCGCCAGCGGTACGTAGGCGGCTTCCCCAGGCGTGATCGCAAAGGAGACGCCGACTAGCTCGGCCTGCATATAATCAAGGCTGCTAGTCTCGGTATCGAAGGCAAACAGCGGTGCGGCCTTGAGCCGAGCGATCCAGCGATCCAGATCGGCCTGCTCGAGAATAGTCTGGTAGTCCAGAGTAGCGGGGGCCACAGGCGTGGCTGGGTCGTCGCTTGTGGTTGGCAGGTCGGCCGTGTCGGCATCCAGTTCGCTGATCCAGCTGCGGAATTCAAACTCGGTGAACAGCGCAGTCAGGGCCTCGGTATCGGGCTGGGGGGCGACAAAGTCATCGATGCTCAGCTCGAGTTCGACATCGGTCTTGATAGTGGCCAACAGATAGGAGAGTTCGGCATTGTGGCGGTGCTCTTGGAGCTTCTTGGCCATCGTCTTGGCACCGCGAAACGCCAGTCCGGCAATCTGCTCCAGGTTGGCGTATAGATCCTTAATGCTGCCGATCCCTTGTAGCAGTCCCAGCGCGGTTTTCTCGCCTACCCCGGGCACCCCGGGAATGTTATCGACCTTGTCGCCCATCAGCGCCAGCAGGTCGATAATCAACTCGGGTGGAATACCGAACTTGTCGATCACCCCGGCGCGATCCATGCGGGTGTCGTTCATGGTGTTGATCAGGGTGACATGGTCGCTGACCAGTTGCGCCATATCCTTGTCGCCGGTGGAGATCAGGGTGTCGCGTTGGGCGGCGCTGGCCTGCACCGCTAGGGTGCCGATCACATCGTCAGCTTCGACGCCTTCCACCGCGATCAGCGGCAATCCCAGCGCGCGAACGATATTATGGATTGGCTCGATCTGCAGCCGCAGGTCATCGGGCATCGACGGCCGCTGAGCTTTGTATTCGGGGTAGATATCATCACGGAAGGTCTTGCCCTTGGCGTCAAAGATCACCACCACCGGACTGCCGGGATACTCGTTGATCAGTTTGCGCAGCATGCTGGTGACCACCCGGATCGCCCCGGACGGTACTCCTGACGAGGTGCGCAGGTCTGCTTGTTGTGAGGCAAAGAAGGCACGGTACAGGTAGGAGGATCCGTCTACGAGGATCAGGGGCTTGCTGCTAGCCGAGTCGGTCATGAAGATGTTCCGTGGTGTTGTTCGCTGCAATGTGAGAGCGCCATGATAAAGAATTCACTCAATAACGCCAGCCTGGCTGTTGAGTGCTCGGGACAGGGTTTAGAATAGAGTGGCTTAACTCTGTATAAGGACACCGCATATGAAACGGCTAGTAAGCTTGAGTTTGGTATTGGCAATGACGTTGTCTACCATACCACTGAGGGCGGAAGAGGTGCGATCCAGCGCGGATGATGCCATCACCATTCGTCCCGGTGATCAGGGCGAGCTCTATTATGAATACCGGGTTAATGGGGCGATTAAGGAGATTCGGGTGGTGCCCAAAATAGGAAAACCCTATTATCTGGTCCCGGCGGATAGTCGTGATGGTCAATACATTCGCTTGGATAGCAGCCAGTTATTGATTCCCAAGTGGGTGTTGTTTCGCTGGTAGCGGGTTGTCGGTAACCGGTAACTGCTTAGCTATATGTTCTGAGCTATAAATTCCGACCTAGCGTCGGTTAATACTTATCAAAGGTCGCTAGACCTGGATTTTTACCATGGCTGTTTATACCCAACTCTGTACTGCCGATCTGCAAGACTGGCTGGCTGATTTTGATCTTGGGGCTTTGGCCGGCTTTCAAGGCATCGATGGCGGCATAGAAAATACCAACTATTTTGTCGATACCGAGCGCGGCGGGCAGCGATTGCAGTTCGTGTTAACGCTGTTCGAAGAGTTATCGCTGGAGGAGATGCCGTTCTTCGTTGAGCTGACCGGCTATCTGGCCGAGCGAGGGGTGAGGGTGCCGGCGCCGTTTAAGGATCGCAACGGCATCGCCCTAAAAACCCTGGCGCGTCGGCCGGCGTTGTTATTACCGCGCTTTAAGGGACGACATCAGGTTGATCTGACCCCGGGTCATTGTCGCCAAATTGGCGCGGCGCTGGCGCAGCTGCATCTGGCCGGGCAGGATTTCTTTATGAGCCGTCAGGCGCATCGCGGGGTGTTCTGGTGGCGGCGTGAGTCCAAGCGGGCAGCCGAGCTGCTTAACGCTGAAGATGCGGCGTTGCTGCGTCAGGAGGTGGCGCAGTTTGACGCCCTGCGTGAGCAGCCGTTGAATCTGCCGCAGGGGATCATCCACGGTGACCTGTTTCACGATAACGCCCTCTTTGATGGCGAGCGCTTGAGCGGCATTATCGATCTGTATAACGCCTGTAGCGGCTATCTGCTGTATGACTTGGCGATCGTCGCCAATGACTGGTGTGTCAATGCTCAGGGGCAGTTTGATGGCGAGCGTCTCGATGCATTGTTGAAAGCCTATGCGCAGGTGCGGCCGTTCACCTCGGGTGAATACCTTGCCTGGCCGATATTGATCCGCACCGCGGCGATGCGCTTTTGGTTATCGCGGCTGATCAGTCTGCACGGCTTAGACAAGAATCAGTATGACGCGGAGCAGGTGATTAAGGATCCTGAGCCGCTCAAGCGTATTCTGCTCAATCATATCGCCCATCCTGGCGAACTGCCGCGCTAGCCTGGATCAAGCCGCCGGATTAGGCTCGAGCATAATCCGTTCGGATCCCCGCGGTTGCAGATCAACGCCCGGTTTTAATCCCTAAATACCACCTCGACCAGGTGGTAGCCAAACTGGGTTTTAACCGGTCCGTGCACCTGGTTGAGCGGCTTCTTGAAAATGATCTGGTCGACCGCCCGTACCATCTGCCCGGGGCGCACCTCGCCCAGGCTTCCGCCCTTTTTTTTCGATGGACAGAGCGAGTGCTTTTTAGCCAGCAGGGCGAAATCGGCGCCCTGCGCCAGCTTCTGTTTCAGTTGTTGGGCCTCATCCGGGGTCTTGACCAGAATATGGCGCGCCATCGCCAGTGGCATAGGCTACTCCTTGGGTGTGGATTTTCGGGATCATGAAAGAGCGATCAAGGTCAGGATTTTAACGCCTTGGGCCGCTGTTGCCGAATCCGCCTGATATAATCATCGGCTTTGATTGTAATGCAGGTGTGCACCGATGGATGATTCTACCATTCTCGACCCCCTTAATGATGCCCAGCGTGAAGCGGTAGCGGCGCCTCCGGTCAATCTGCTGGTGCTAGCCGGTGCCGGTTCTGGCAAGACCCGCGTGCTGGTGCATCGCATCGCGCGCTTGATGCAGGCCGAGCAGGTATCGCCGCACGCCATCCTGGCGGTGACCTTCACCAATAAAGCGGCCAAGGAGATGCGCGGGCGGATCACCGAGATGCTCGGCTTTAATCCGCAGGGGATGTGGGTCGGTACCTTTCATGGCCTGGCGCATCGACTGTTGCGCAGCCATTGGGCCGATGCCGGGTTGCAGGAGAGTTTCCAGATCCTCGATGCGGATGATCAGCTGCGGTTGGTAAAACGGCTGGTGAAAGAGATGAATCTGGATGAGAACCGCTTTCAGCCCAAACAGCTACAGTGGTTTATCAATGCCCAAAAAGATGAGGGCTTGCGTGCTGGGCATATTGACGCGGGTGGCGATCCCTACCAGCGCGTTCAGGTGGAGTTTTACCGCCAGTACGAGCAGGCCTGTCAGCGCAGCTCGCTGGTTGATTTTGGCGAGATCCTACTGCGCTCCCACGAGCTCTGGTTGAATAAGCCGGAGGTTCTTAAGCACTACCAGCAACGCTTCGCCCATATTTTGGTTGATGAGTTTCAGGATACCAATACGATTCAATATGCTTGGTTACGGGTGTTGGCGGGTCAGCGCGGCAAGTTGATGGTCGTGGGTGACGATGATCAGTCGATCTACGGCTGGCGCGGTGCCAAGATCGAAAATATCCAGCAGTTCAGCCGTGATTATCCCGATACCCAGGTGGTGCGCCTGGAGCAAAATTACCGTTCCAGCGCCACGATTCTCGATGCCGCTAATGCGTTGATCGCCAATAATCAGGGGCGCCTGGGTAAAAAACTCTGGACCAGCGGCAATGAAGGGGATCCGATCTCGTTGTACGCCGGTTTTAACGAGCAGGATGAGGCGCGCTTTATCGTCGATACCATCCAGGCTTGGGTCGGCAAGGGCCATGAACGCTCCAGTAGCGCCATTCTGTATCGCTCCAACGCCCAGTCGCGGGTGCTAGAAGAGGCCTTGATTCGTGCGGGGATGCCTTATCGTATCTACGGTGGTCAGCGCTTCTATGACCGTTTGGAGATCAAGAACGCGCTCTGCTACCTGCGCCTCGTCGCTAACCGGCTCGACGATACCGCATTCGAGCGGATCAACAATATACCCACCCGTGCCATCGGTCCCAAGACCGTAGAGCTGCTGCGCCAACGTGCCCGAGACGAGGGGATCAGTCTGTGGCAGTCGGCGCACGAGGTGATAGAGCTGCAGCTGCTGCCGGCCCGGGCTGGCAACGCCCTGCGTGGCTTTATTGAGCTGATCGATCGGCTCGATAACGCTACCGAAGGGGCGCCGCTACACGAGCAGGCCGAACACGTGATCGCCCACAGCGGGCTGATCGATCATCATCTCAAAGAGAAGGGTGAGAAAGCCCAGTCGCGGATCGAAAACCTCCAAGAGCTGGTCAGCGCGACCCGGCAGTTTGATCAAGAGTGGCAGCGCGATGCCGAGGAGCAGGAGCTACCGGTGTTAGCCGCATTTCTGGATAAAGCGGCGCTGGATGCCGGCGATGGTCAGGCCGATGAGTTCGAGGACAGTGTGCAGCTGATGACGTTGCACTCAGCCAAGGGCTTGGAGTTTCCGCTGGTGTTCTTGGCGGGCGTCGAGGAGGGGTTGTTCCCGCATAAGATGTCGATGGAGGAACCCGGCAGGCTGGAGGAGGAGCGGCGACTCTGTTATGTCGGTATCACCCGAGCGATGCATAAACTCTACTTCACCTACGCCGAATCGCGGCGTTTGCACGGTCAGGATACTTACAATCGGCTGTCGCGCTTTGTTCAGGAGATCCCGAGCGAGCTGTTGCAGGAGGTGCGGCTCAAAACCCAGTTCTCGCGCCCGGTCAGCTTTACTAAAACCTCTACGCCGATGTCTGGCAGCTTTTCCGGGACCGATATCCCTGACACGGGGTTAATGCTGGGGCAGCGAGTGCTGCATAGTATGTTTGGTGAGGGGGTGATCACCCATTACGAGGGCCAGGGGCCTAATGCCCGGGTTCAGGTGAATTTTGATACCCAGGGTAGCAAGTGGCTAATGGTCAGTTATGCCAAGCTGCAGCCGTTGTGACACAGTCGTTATCGCTACGCGCTAAGCGAGCAAAGCCTAGTCACTGGGCAGCTAGGCGATCGATCTGGGTTAATCGGCTAAAGTACTATAGACTGGGCGTAAAAATAGTTGCCGCTCAACGGACGACGGCTTTCTTCAATCAATCCGTCGGACAAACGTTGTTAACATGCAGCTTGAGAGTTCTACACTAGGCGCTACGCAGTCATCGACCACTCCTGAGTTTCGGCGCACGCAGATGCTGATCTGGGTGGTGGATTCCCAAGGGATTATTATCCAGGCCGAGGGTGATGGGCTGGATGCTATGGGTGTGGCTCCGGGGCCGTGGGTCGGGCGATCGGTGCAGGAGCTGTTTCGCGGTCATCAGTCGGAGCTGGATAGCTTGCGCCGGGCCCAGCAGGGTGAAAGTTCTCGCTCGATATCGCAATTTAAAGGCCGCTGGTTTGAAACCCGCTACTCACCCCTAACCCGCGCGGGCGGCCAGGCTCTGACGGTCTGCGGGATCTCCGTGGATGTCACCGACAGTAAGGTTTATGAGTTGGCGCGCCAGGTTGATGACGAGCGTCTTAAGGTGCTATCGGCGGTCGTGGAGCAAAATCCTTGCAGCATCATGATCACGGATGCCGCAGGGGTGATCAGTTATGTCAATCCGGCTTTTACCGCACTGATGGGCTATAGCTTGGCAGAAACCCTGGGTCAGAACCCTAAGTTCATCCAGGGAGGCGAGACGCCGCTACAAACCTATCAACAGATGTGGCAGCAGATCAGTTCGGGTCATGTTTGGCGCGGTGAACTGGTTAATAAAACCCAAAGTGGTGCGCGGGTGCATGAAGCCCTGGTTATCACGCCTATCAAGGACAGGGCTAACCGCATTAGCCATTATGTGGCGATTAAGGAAAACCTCTCGTCGTTAAAAACCTCCGAACAGCAGTTGCGTTCAGCCAACCGCGCCCTGCGGTTGTTGTCAGAGTGTAACCAGGCGCTGGTGCGCTCGACTGACGAGTCGCAGACGTTGCAGCGGATCTGCGATATTTTAGTGGAGCATGGTGGTTACCGCTTTGCCTGGATCGGTACCGCTAACACCGCGCAAGCCCGTGTGGTGACGCCGCAGGAATATAGCGGCAATGCTGGAAGTTACCTCCAGGATATCGATACAACGCTAAGAGGCGAGCGCCTCTCTGGCGACTGTATTCGTCGTAACCAAGCCCAGGTCTTTCACCCGCTAGACGCGCAGTCATCACCCTTGAGTCATCTGCCCGAGGGGGTTTGCAGTGCCATCGTATTGCCACTGGTCAATCTGGAGAACAATGTTCATTCGGTATTATGGATCCTTTCGGAGCAAGCGGACGCCTTTGATGAGATCGAATGTGGAATGCTGGACGAGCTGGCCGAGAATATGACCTTTGGCCTGGTAGCTCACCGAACGCGCCAGGCGCTGAACGATAGCGAAACGAAATTGCGGGTCTTGGCCGAGGATTCGATGGTGGGGGTCTATATGATTCAGGATGGGCGGTTTCTCTACGCCAACCCCTATATGGCCAGGACCTTTGGTTACGACCTTGAACTGCTAAATACAGGGTTTGCCGCGGTCGCGCTGGCTGCCCCGGAAAGCCGAGCGCTGGTTGCTGAAAACCTAAGGCGACGCGCTGCGGGTGAAATAAGTAGTTCGGGTTACGAATTTACCGGGCTCTGCGCCGATGGTCGGCGTATTCAGGTCGAGGTGTTTGGCAGCACGACGGTATTTAAGGGCCAGCCTTGTCTCATCGGCACCCTGATCGATATCACCGAACGGCGAGGGTTGGAGCAGCAGTTGCAGTTGCTGCTGCGGGCGATAGAGTCTGCCAATAATGGCATTGCTATCTCTGACTTGAGAGAGCATGACAACCCCTTCGTGTATGTCAATCCGGCGTTTGAGCAGATCACCGGTTATAGCAGTGAGGAGGTGGTCGGCCGTAATGGCCGCTTTCTGCTCGGTGATGACCAGGAGCAGCTGGCGCTGGAGACCTTAAAACAGGCGCTGCGTAAACGGGTAGGTACCACAGTGGTGCTGCGTAATTACCACCGTAGCGGGCGTCTGTTTTGGAACGACCTGTCGATGGCGCCGGTGCGTGACGAGCAAGGTGAGGCAACGCATTACGTCAGTGTTTTTAATGACATCACCCAGAAAGTAAACGATCAGCAGCAACTGGATAAACTGGCCAACTATGATGCCTTGACGGGGCTGGCGAATAAGAATCTGTTGCGCGATCGTCTGGAGCAGTCGTTGATTCATGCTCGGCGTAGCAAACAGTATACGGCGTTGGTGATATTGGATCTGGATCGGTTTAAATTTATCAACCAGAGTATCGGCAGCCAAGCGACCGATCTGATATTGCAGACGATGGCTGCCCGTATCAGTCAGGATGTGCGCCAGGGCGATACGGTGGCGCGGTTGGGCGCGGATGATTTCGCGATCGTGTTAGATGATCTCAATGATGTGGAAGATATCGTCCCGATAATTCAGCAGCTGATGGCGTCGGTTGCCAAGCCTTTGGGCGATGGTGCACAGGGCGTGGCGTTGACCTGTTCGATCGGCATTGCCGTCTACCCCCAGGATGGCATGAGTGCCTCTGCGCTGTTACGCAACGCCGAAGCGGCGCAGTACAAGGCTCGAGAGCAGCCTAATAGCTTCCATTTTTATACGCGACAGCTGAATGCGCGTGCCAAGGAGCGGCTGGCGCTGGAGATGGCGCTTCATCATGCGCTTGAACACCGCGAGTTTGTACTCTATTACCAGGCCAAGATCGATCTGTTAACGGGTGCGATTATCGGATCGGAAGCGTTGCTGCGCTGGATGCACTCGGAGCGCGGACTGGTGCCTCCGAACGAGTTTATTTCTGCTGCAGAAGATACCGGGTTGATTATTCCGATGGGGGCCTGGGTAATACAGCAGGCGTGCCTGACCACCCGCAACATTAATGAGCGCTGTGGCACGCAGTTGAGCGTTGCGGTCAATCTGTCGGCGCTACAGTTTAACGATCAACAACTAGCCTCGATGATTAAGCAGGCACTGGGTAGCGCCGGTCTAGCGCCGCAGTTGCTGGAGTGTGAATTGACCGAGTCGATGTTGATGGCGAATCCGGATAACGCGCTAGCCGCTATCCGGGAGTTGAAGCAGCTCGGCATTCGGGTGGCTCTGGACGACTTCGGTACCGGCTACTCGTCGTTGTCCTATCTGAAGCGTTTTCCTATTGATACCCTGAAAATAGACCGCTCCTTCATTAAGGATATTCCTAGTGATAAACAGGATATGGCCATATCACGCTCTATCATCGCCTTGGCGGAAGCGCTGGATCTGGATGTGGTGGCTGAAGGGGTGGAAACCGAGGAGCAGTGCCAGTTTCTGAAGAATGAACACTGTCACTCAATGCAGGGTTTTCTGTTCAGTCGATCGCTGCCCGCCCAAGAGTTTGAGGCGTTGGTGATCGCGAACCGGCAACGCATTAACGCGTAAAATAACACTGCAGTGCAGGGTTTTCGAACCACTGCACTGCGGTTTAATGCCGCTCTTATGTTGTTTTTTTAGCTAAGTCGCCCTACCGAAATAGCGGCTGCGCCAGCAGTGGCCATTGATCATCCCAGCCCTGGGTCGGTGGCTGTTTGAACTCAGAGCGCACAAACTGACGAATCCGTCCTTCGGCGCAAGCCATTAGCAGATTAGCGCTGACCGTTGGCGATGCTTGGGTGCGTAGCCCCTCTTTCAGTTCGGCCTCACGCAAAATCTGCTTGAGCTGCAGCTCTAAGCGGTTAAACAGCTGGCTAACCTGCTGACGTAACCGTTCGGTTTCCCCAGATAGCGCCTCGCCGGTCATGATTCGAGCCATACCGGGGTTACGTTCGACAAACGCTAGCAGCAGAGTCAGGATCTGCTCACACTGTTTGAGGCTGTTGCCATCGCTCTGGATGATCATTTTGACCCTCGAGAACAGCGTTTCCTCGATAAAGCCGATCAATCCTTCGAACATTTTGGCCTTGCTGGGGAAGTGCCGGTACAGCGCCGCTTCCGAAACCCCGACTTCGCGGGCTAAGCCTGCGGTGGTAATTCGTGCACCGGCGTTGGCTTCTAGCATATGGACCAGAGACTGCAGGATCTGCTCGCGACGGGTCGGTTTATCGGTGGCAGCGGTCGTCGTGGCGGCCTTAATCATCGCCGTGAGTGCTGTCTATAGCGGGCTGTATGGTATTTGAAATCAGTGTGCCGACCCCCGCATCATCGCTGAAGATCTCAAGTAGCGTGGCATGCGGTACTCGGCCATCGATGATATGGGCGCTGGTCACGCCGTTATTGATCGCCGATAGGGCGCAGCCGATCTTAGGTAGCATGCCCCCGTAAATGGTGCCGTCTGCGATCAGGGCGTCCACCTGTTCGGTGGATAAGCCGGTCAACACCTGGCCCTGTTTATCCAGCAGCCCTTCGATATTGGTCAGCAGAATCAGTTTCTCGGCTTTGAGAACCTCGGCAATTTTTCCTGCCACCAGGTCCGCATTGATGTTGTAGGAGCGGCCCGAGTTTTGACCGACGCCGATCGGCGCTATCACCGGGATGAAATCGCTGTTGCCCAACAGAGTCAGCAGCTCGGTATCGACGCTGGATACTTCACCCACATGACCGATGTCGATGATTTCGGGCGCGGTCATCTCCGGCGTTTTATGCTTCACCTTGAGTTTACGGACCCGGATCAGTCTGCCGTCCTTGCCGGTCAGACCGACCGCTTTGCCGCCATTATTGTTGATCAGGCCGACAATGTCCTTGTTGACCGAGCCGCCCAGCACCATCTCCACCACATCCATGGTGGCGTTGTCGGTGACTCGCATGCCATTGACGAAACGCGATTCGATATTGAGTTTCTTTAATAACTCGCCAATCTGCGGGCCACCGCCGTGAACGACGATTGGGTTAATACCGACGGTTTTCATCAATACGATATCGCGGGCAAAACTGTTCTTGAGCTCGTCGTCGATCATGGCGTTACCGCCGTATTTGATCACCAGGGTCTTGCCGACAAAACGCTGGATATAGGGTAGTGCCTCGGTTAGTACATTGGCCACGTTCATGGCTGAATCACGGTTGAGAGTCATAGTGTCCCCGTTATAGGTGAGTGACTGAGGATCGGTGGGTAGTCGGTCATGTTAGGGTGCCGGAATAACCAGGCTGCTATCGACCGCGTGTAGGTTATGTTGAAATTGATCGCGAATTCGCTCCAGCGCCTGTTGGGTTTCCGCCTCGAAGCGTAGTACCAATACTGGCGTGGTGTTGGAGGCGCGAACCAGGCCCCAACCATCGGGGTAATCGACGCGGATGCCGTCAATGGTATGGGCGCTGCCTCCGGGATATGAGGCTTGCTGCATCTGTTCGATGATGGTGAATTTGGACTGGTCACAGACCTCGATATTGATCTCCGGGGTGCTGATATCTTCGGGAAAGGCGGCGAAGATCTCGTCGCAGCTGCGGGTCTCGTTGGCCAGTATCTCCAGTAATCTGGCCGCACCATAGAGACCGTCATCAAAACCGAACCAGCGCTCCTTGAAGAAAATATGGCCGCTCATCTCGCCCGCGAGTAAGGCACCGGTCTCTTTCATGCGTGCCTTGATCAGCGAGTGGCCGGTCTTCCACATCTGTGGCTTACCACCGGCTTGCTCCAGTACCTGGTGCAGCAAACGCGAGCATTTTACATCATAGATAATATCGGCACCGGGATTGCGGCTTAGTACGTCCAGCGCAAACAGCATCATTAACCGGTCGGGGTAGACGATATGCCCGGTGTTGGTGACCACGCCGACCCGATCGCCATCGCCATCGAAGGCCAGTCCCAGATCGGCGTTTTGGGCTTTGACCTCGGTAATCAGATCTTTGAGATTGGCCGGCTTGCCGGGATCCGGGTGATGATTGGGGAAATTACCGTCGATGTCGCAATACAGCTCGGTCAGCTCGCAGCCCATCGCTCGGAGTAACCGCGGCGCCAGCTCGCCTGCGACCCCGTTGCCGCAATCGACCACTACCTTGAGTGGGCGCGATAGTTTGACGTCGGCGGTGATGCGCTGCAGGTAATCGTCGGACACGCTGATCTTGTTGAGCGTGCCTTGACCGGCCGGGTAATCCTGTTGCTTGATCCGGGTTAATAGCGCTTGAATATCATCGCCCGACAGGGTTTTACCCTGGATCACAATTTTGAAGCCGTTGTAATTCGATGGGTTGTGACTGCCGGTCACCATCACGCAGGAGCGGCTATCGAGGATGTGGGTGGCGTAGTAGGTGACGGGAGTTGGCACCATGCCCACATCCAGTACGTCACGGCCACTGGCACGCAATCCAGCAATCAATGCTGCGCTCATCTCAGGGCTGGAGAGTCGGCCGTCAGCGCCTACCACCACGCGCTGTTCGTGGTGGGCGGCGGCTTCGGCACCCACCGCGCGGCCGATATGGTAAACCATGGCCGGCGTTAAGGTTTCACCGACCACGCCGCGGATGTCGTAGGCGCGAAAGATCGATTCGGGAAGTGGTGTAGGCAGAGGGTGATCCATGGGTAACGCTGTCCTTAAATGTATAAATGAAGTGTTGGCAAGATGTTGACGAGGTCGCTGTGATGCTACTGTCGACCAGAGTGGCCAAAACCGCCAGCGCCGCGATCGGAGCTGCTAAATTCGCTGACGATCTCAAAGTCAGCCTGGACCACGGGGACCAGGACCATCTGTGCGATCCGCTCGCCCGGCTCGATGCAGAAGGTGTTGTCGCCACGGTTCCAGCAAGAAACCATTAACGGGCCCTGGTAATCGGAATCGATCAGGCCCACCAAGTTGCCCAGTACTACGCCGTGTTTGTGGCCCAGCCCCGAGCGCGGCAGCAGCATCGCGCATAACGCGCGATCTTCAATATGGATCGCCAGCCCGGTGGGGATCAGTTGAGTCTGGCCGGGCTGTAGTTGCAGCGGCTGATCGAGCATCGCGCGCAGATCCATGCCCGCTGAGCCAGGTGTGGCATAAGCCGGCAGCGGGAATTCGGAACCGATCCGGGGATCGAGAATTTTGACTTGTAACTGTTTCATTGTTGTCGATTGTCCATGCTTTTATTAAGTAGAGCGCGGTAGGCTTGTATGGCTGAGCTGCTCGGCTATTAATGCAATCAGTTGGCGCGCCAGCTGAGTCTTACTGGCCAGTAGCAGACTTTGTTCGTTGTGACGGGTGACGACGGTCACAGCATTGTCATCGCTGTTGAAGCCGATGTCCTGTTGGGAAACATCGTTGGCGATAATCATATCCAGTTTTTTGCGCTGCAGTTTGCCGTGCGCGTGTTCCAGCAGTTTCTCGGTTTCGGCAGCGAAACCGACGGTAAAGGGCCGTTGCGGGTGGCAGGCGATGGTGGCGACAATATCAGGGTTTTTAACCAGCCTGAGATGCATCTCGTCAGCGTTCTTTTTGATTTTTTGCTCGGCGATAGACGCCGGGCGATAGTCGGCCACAGCGGCGGCGGCGATAAAGATATCGCATTGGCCCATTTGTGCCAGCGCGGCGTCGAGCATCTGTTGCGCGCTGCTGGCCGCGATGCGCTGGACTCGCTGTGGACAGTTGAGGTTGACGGGGCCGCTGATCAACGTCACTTGGGCGCCCGCTTCTACAGCCGCTTCGGCTAGCGCGTAGCCCATTTTGCCCGAGCTGTGGTTGCTGATATAGCGTACCGGATCGATCGCTTCGCGAGTGGGTCCTGCGGTGATACAGACCCGCAGGCCGCTGAGCGCCCCAGAACTAAACATCGCAGCGCTGAATTCGGCGAGCTGCTCGGGTTCGAGCATTCTTCCCGGGCCGTTATCACCGCAGGCTTGATCGCCTTCACCCGGTCCCCAGATCTGCATTCCCAGCGCCGCCAGCTGGGTGGCGTTGTTCTGGGTGCGCGGATCACGCCACATCGCCTGGTTCATCGCCGGCGCGATCGCCATCGGTGCCTCGCTGGCCAGGCATAGGGTCGTCAACAGATCGTTACCCATCCCCGCGGCCATCCGCGCCATAAAATCGGCGCTGGCGGGGGCGATCAAGATCAGGTCTGCCCATTTGGCCAGCTCAATATGACCCATGCCCGCTTCGGCTTCAGGATCTAGAATATGCTGATGAACGGGGTTCCCTGACAGCGCCTGAAGGGTCAACGGGGTGATGAACGCTGCCGCAGCAGGAGTGAGCACCACCCGCACTTCGGCGCCCGCTTTTTTAAATAGCCGGGTCAGTTCGGCGCTCTTGTAAGCGGCGATGCCGCCCGTGAGCCCCAGGAGAATGCGTTTATTCGCTAGAGTAGATAAGGATTGAGTCATAACAGCCGCTTGACGGTTAGTGAAAGCTCACTATGCTAACACCGGCTACACTGTTTGCGTAGTGCTGTACTGTTGCATGCCAGCATTTTTCAAGGAGGAAGCGTATGGCGATTTCCGATTGGCCCGAACAGGAGCGACCGCGCGAGAAGCTCTTACTGCAAGGGCCGCAAGCGCTGTCCGATGCCGAACTGCTGGCCATCTTTCTGCGCACCGGAGTGCCGGGTAAGAGTGCCGTGGACCTGGCGCGGGGCTTAATGACGCAGTTCGGTGGTTTGCGCCCGCTATTGGCTGCTACCCAGGCGCAATTTTGTCTCGGTGAGGGCTTGGGTCCTGCCAAATATACCCAGTTACAGGCGGTGTTAGAGATGGGGCGGCGCCATCTGGCCGAGGAACTGAGTCGCGGTAAGGGGTTTACCAGTCCCGCCGAAACCGGACGGTTTCTGTGCAGTCGGCTGCGCGACCGTGAACGGGAGGTGTTCGCGGTGCTGCTGCTTGATAATCAACATCGCCTGCTGGCCTATGAAGAGTTATTTGAGGGTACATTGAGCAGTGCGGCGGTTTATCCGCGTGAGGTGGTCAAGCTGGCGCTCAAGAATAATGCCGCCGCGGTGATTCTGGCTCATAATCACCCCTCGGGGGTAGCCGAACCGAGTCTGGCAGATCAACAGATCACCCGTCGGTTGGTGGATGCGCTGGCGCTGGTCGATATTCGGGTATTGGATCATCTGGTGATTGGTGATGCTCAGCCGGTATCTTTTGCCGAACGCGGCTTGTTGTGATGGCTGGGTAGCCAATCGAATAAAAAACGATCGACAGTTTGCCTTAGGTTTTGCTTTGCTTTAGTATCCGCGCTCCTATCCAAGGTACGGGATTTTGGTCTTCAATGGGTGAAGACGCTCCGCCTGAGGTGTGTATCGACCATTGGGCAGCCAGCGGGCTCGGATAAGTCGACTTAGCGCCAATATATGTAGATAGCGATTAGAGATTACTACCATGTCTAGAGTATGCATGGTTACAGGCAAGCGCCCTGTAACGGGAAACAATGTTTCTCACGCTCAGAACAAAACACGTCGTCGTTTCCTGCCCAACCTGCATTGGCATCGTTTTTGGGTTGAAAGTGAAAATCGTTTTATTCGTCTGCGTGTAGCCTCTAAAGGTATGCGCATTATCGACAAGCGGGGCATCGATGCGGTTCTGGTTGATGTTCGTGCCAACGGCATCAAGGTTTAAGGAGCGGAAGAATGCGCGATTTAATCAAAATGGTTTCCAGTGCCGGCACTGGTCACTTCTACACCACTGATAAGAACAAGCGTACCAAGCCTGAAAAGCTGGTATTGAAGAAGTTTGATCCAGTGGTTCGTAAGCACGTTGAATATAAAGAATCTAAGATTAAGTAACTCGCACACCGAGCGCTGATCTAGTTTCTTTCAAAAAGCCCTGCTCAGCCAGGGCTTTTTTTATACCTGTAAATAGGGATCGTTTTTCCCTGTTCAGCGGCCAAGGATGCCGGAACGGACTGTCTGTATCCCGGAGGACCGATGCCTGAATTGCCTGAAGTTGAAACCACCCGGCGGGGTATAGAACCTTATGTTAAAGGCCAGCGGATCACTGCGGTGGTGGTGCGGCAGTCCCGTCTGCGCTGGCCGGTGCCTGTCGAGCAGCTAACGCAGCAGGTCGTGGGTCAGCAGGTTCAGGCGGTGTTGCGGCGTGCGAAATATCTGTTGCTCCAGGTTGGCGATGGTCATCTGCTTATCCATCTGGGGATGTCTGGTAGCCTGCGCTTAGTGTCTGCGGCCGCTGCGGTGGGCAAGCACGATCATGTCGATTTGAATTTTGAGGATGGCAGGGTATTAAGGCTGACAGATCCGCGTCGCTTCGGATCGGTGCTCTGGCATCAGGGGCGCCTAGAAGAGCATGCGCTGCTCGCGCATCTGGGCCCAGAGCCCTTGAGTGATGAGTTTGATGGCGAGCACCTGTTTCGGTTATCGCGAAAGCGCAAGCAGCCGGTTAAGCAGTTTGTAATGGATGGCCATCGAGTGGTGGGTGTCGGTAATATCTACGCCAATGAGGCGTTGTTCGAGGCGGGAATCGATCCCCGCTGCCCTGCGGGTCAGGTGTCGCTTGTGCGTTATCAGCGTTTAGTACAGATTATTAAAAGCGTGTTGGCAAGAGCGATAGAGCAGGGCGGCACAACCCTCAAGGATTTTGTCGGCGGCGACGGCAAGCCTGGGTATTTTCAGCAGCAGCTGCAGGTATATGGGCGAGGTGGAGAACGCTGCTGCCGTTGTGGGTCGGTGTTGCAAGAGGTCAAGCTGGGGCAGCGCGCTACGGTATTTTGTGCGCAGTGCCAGCACTAATCTGTGCGCTTGGTTGTTTTTGGAGGTGTTCACATAACTGCTCTAGGTGTTTTATGACGAACAGAAAATCGCTTCCCTGTGTGCTCTCTGTGGCGGGGTCTGACAGTAGCGCCGGTGCGGGGTTGCAGGCCGATCTGAAAACCTGCAGCGCGCTGGGCGTCTATGCGGCAACCGCGGTGACCGCGATTACCGCCCAGAGCTCGTTAGGGGTGAGCCATGTCGATCCGGTTTCATCGGTGATGGTGAAACACCAGATGCTGAGCGTGTTGCAGGACTTGCCGGTGTCGGTGATCAAGATAGGGATGCTGGGTGAGGCCGCGATTGTTCGGGCGGTTAGCGAGGTGCTCTGTGAATACCCCGATATCCCAGTGGTGCTTGATCCGGTGCTTGTCTCCAGCAGTGGACTGCCGCTATTGGATGTTGCGGGGCGGCAGTTGATGGTAAAACTCCTGTTTCCACGGGTGACGCTCTTGACGCCTAATGTGGCGGAAGCCTCTTGTCTGTCTGGGGTTTCCGAAGCCGAGATTGATGTTGATCCTGAAGGCGCAATTCGCGCAGTGGTTGCGCTGGGGGTTGGGGCGGTGCTGCTTAAAGGTGGCCATCGGACAGGTGATTGCGCTGAAGATCTGTTGTGGGTTAACGATTGTCTGTATCGGTATAGCGCACCTCGATTACAAGTTCAGAATAATCATGGGACAGGTTGTACGCTGGCTGCGGCGATTGCCGCTCATCTTGCCAAAGGGCTGGAGTTGGCGGCAGCCGTGGCGGCGGCTAAAGATTACCTGACCCGGACCTTGGCGGCAGCGGACCGATTTGCGCTCGGGCGTGGTCATGGGGCCTTAAATCATTTTGAGTGGTAAGGGTTGTGTCTGTTGCATCAAGGGGTCGGTGGAGTGAGAGTGCGCAGATTATTTTCGAATGACTGTTGACGGCAGGGCTGGTGTCTGTAGAATGCGCCCCTCGTTACCGCCTAGGCGCAAACGAAGTCAGCGTTCTGAAGCTCCTAGCAGGATTTCAGAACGGGTTTTTAGAAGCGGATGTTTAGATTAAGGCTTCGAAAAACACGCAAAAATAAGCGTTGACTACCTGGAGTTGAGATGTATAATTCGCTCCTCGCTTGAGAGCAGCTTCCTAGATTGAAGCGCCGCAAGCACCGCTCTTTAACAAATCGACCATGCAATTCGTGTGAGCGCTTACTGGGATAGGTTGCGCAAGACTTATCGAAGTAACGCTGATACGAAAGATTTTTGTACGAACGTGAAAACGTTTTGTTTTAAGTTTTTCCAGAGTTATTTTGAGCATAAATTC
>JBFGZQ010000013.1:0-108570 GCA_041586735.1 Motiliproteus sp. | reverse complement strand
GCTTGGCGACCATAGCGAATTGGAACCACCTGATACCATTCCGAACTCAGCAGTGAAACGATTTAGCGCCGATGGTAGTGTGGGGTCTCCCCATGTGAGAGTAGGACATCGCCAAGCGCCTAACACAGAAACCCTCAGCACTCAGTGCTGGGGGTTTTTTGTTAGGCGCTTGTTGTGCTTTTTTTACTACATGTTGTATCGTCCTAGCGCGATAGTCCTCAAGGGCGGGGGCTTTCGATGTAAGCTGGAAGCGCGGCGATGATCGCTTTATCATAAACCTCTTTTTTGTACTCAATATAAGGCGTACCCGAACATGACAGAGCCGGATCAGAATCAGCAATCGGAGGATGTTTTCGAGGCTGTAGCGACCTCCACCGACAAGCTCAAAGCTCGCAATCGCGGCATCTACCTGCTGCCCAATCTGCTCACCTCGGCGGCACTGTTTTCCGGCTTTTATGCCATTATCGCGGCGATGAATGGCAGTTTTGAGAAGGCGGCTATCGCTATCTTTGTGTCGATGGTACTCGATGGCCTCGATGGCCGTGTCGCGCGGATGACGAACACCCAGAGTGATTTTGGTGCGCAATACGACAGTCTGGCTGATATGGTGTCCTTCGGTGTCGCGCCGGCATTGGTGGCGTTTTCCTGGTCATTGCAGGATGCCGGTAAACTAGGATGGGTTGCCGGATTTATATTTGTTGCCGGAGCGGCACTACGGCTGGCACGCTTTAACACCCAGATCGGTAGTGTGGATAAACGTTACTTCATCGGCTTGGCCAGTCCAGCCGCCGCAGGTGTGGTGGCCGGGATGGTGTGGGTTGGCACTCAGTTTGAAATTGATGCAGCACAGTACAGCTTGGTTATTGCGCCTATAGTGGCGTTGTCTGGTATCCTGATGGTCAGTAATTTTTACTATCACAGCTTCAAAGAGATTGATCTTAAAGGCAAGGTGCCTTTTGTGGTGTTGTTGGGTGTGGTCATGGTGTTTGCTGTGATATCGATCGATCCGGCGACCCTGTTGTGGTTGATCTTCGTGGTTTACGCCTTTTCCGGCCCGGTGCAGTCGGTGCTGCGCTATCGGAAAAAGCACACTTCGTAATGGCTACCCGCCATTAAATGGCGGGGCGTCTTGTTTCTTAGTCAATATCAGAGTTTTCAATGCAATTAGCGAGTCTTGTGAATAGCTTTGGTGGCCATATGCAACGTAAATATGGCTGCCGGGTCCACAAACTGGCGCTCAATGCCAGTTTTACCTGTCCCAATCGTGATGGTAGCAAGGGGCTAGGTGGTTGCACCTTCTGTAATAACTCCTCGTTCGCCCCTATGAGTAAGCAGCCCCCCAGTATTGCTGAGCAGATCGAGGCGGGACGGCGGGTCATTCGTAAGCGTACCGGCGCGCAGCGCTATCTGGCGTACTTTCAAGCCTATACCAACACCTATGCGGATATTGACTATCTGCAAGGGCTGTATGATGAGGCATTGAGTGAGCCGGATGTGATTGGACTCTCGGTGGGTACGCGGCCCGATTGTGTCCCCGATCCAGTATTGGATCTGCTGGCAGACTATCAGGCGCAAGGCTACGAGATCTGGCTGGAGCTGGGGCTGCAATCGGCTAATAATGAGACTCTGGCTCGGGTTAACCGAGGGCACGGTTGGTCGGAGTATGAGGATGCGGTATTGCGTTCCCAACAGCGAGACCTGCAGCTTTGTACCCATCTGATTGTCGGTCTGCCGGGCGAGCCTGCGCTCGCCAGTGTCGAGAGTTTTGACCGGGTGATGGCCTTAGGTACAGCGGGGCTAAAACTGCATCCGCTGCATATCGTCAAGGGAACGCAATTGGCTCGACAATGGAAACAGGGGCTCTACACCGGCGTCTCTTTTGATGATTATGTCGAGACCTGCATTGAAATTATTCGCCGTAGCCCGCCGGAGTTGGTGTTTCATCGTTTGACCGGAACAGCTGAGGCCGAGCTGCTGCTGAGCCCTAGATGGTGCGCGCATAAGTGGCGTGCTCTCAATGCCATTGCCCAGGGGCTGGTCGACGCCGAGGTGACGCGTTCGCCGTGCCTCAGCAGTACGGTTACCGATCCGCTGTCACTACGTCAGGCCTGCTGGTAAATACGGTGGACCTCATCGGCAATAATGGCGATGCCTTTCTTAACCCTGTCAGCCTCCTGGGTGTAGGTGACACGAATGCATTCGTGCTGGTGTTGCCAGTCAGCAGCGATGCCGGGGAAGAAGTAATGCCCGGAAACGACCAGCACTCCCCGGGCTTTGAGGCGTTGATATAGCTCCAGGCTGGAGATCGGCAGATCCTTAAACCAAAGCCACAAAAACATCGCCCCCTCAGGTTTGTGGATGTAATAGGGTATTTCGCCCAGGGCCTTGCGAAACCAACTCACGGCCAGTTGCGAGCGTTGCTGGTAGTAGGGCTTCACCAGTTCGTTACTGATACGGATGATCTCGCCACTGCGGACCATATCTTGGGTCAGCACGGCACCAAAACTACCGGTAGATAAATTGATGATGGCATTAATCGCCGCCACCGCACGGATCACCTGTTCGTGGGCCACGATGATGCCGGTGCGAGCGGCAGGGAGGCCTAACTTGGATAGGCTCATGCAGGCGATGACGTTGTCATTCCAGAGCGGGGTGGCGTCGGTAAAAATAAGATTCGGAAAAGGCGTGCCATAGGCGCCGTCGATAATGAGCGGGATGTCGTGAAGCTGGGCCAGCTCATCCAGTTTTGCCAACTCCTCATCGGTAATCACGTTGCCGGTGGGGTTGGTAGGGCGTGACACGCAGATCGCGCCGGTCTGCTCAGAGATCTTGATGGCGTCGAAGTCGACCCGGTACTTGAAGGTGTGACTATCAATGAAGTCTATTTTTGGGCGCCCGGCGGTAAAGAAATCCCGATTCAGGCCGGCATCAGAGTAGCCTATGTACTCAGGTGCTAGTGGCAGCTGGATCTTCTTTTGTTGGCCATCGTTGTATGTGCCAGCGAACATGTTGAATAACATGAAAAAACCAGATTGACTGCCGTTGGTTAATGCGATGTTACTGCCGCTAACGTCCCAGCCTAGTTCGCGGCGCAGCAGCGCCGCCAGGTTGGTGGTAAACTCAATTTCGCCCTGAGGCGGGTCATAGACGCCGATCAGGTGCTGGAACTCTTTAGGGTTGTCCAGAACCCGTCGAGCGCGGTCATGAAACAGCGCCTGTACTTCGGGGATATGGCTAGGATTGCCGCCGCCCATCATGATCATGTCCTGATCGCCAGCCAACGCGTTGCCAAGATCATCCATCAAGCTGAGAATGCCGGATTCTGTGGTGAATTTGGTGCCGAAAGCGGAAAGTTTCATGTGCGGCCCTTGTGTCTTGGAAGCGCTGTTTCAGAAAGGCGGTTATTCTATCGGTGCCTATAGATGAAGGCAAAGGAGGGCTGCGTAGTCGTAAGCCCAAGAGTAAATCCAGTTGGAACCCCGTTGTGAATGACACTGTTAATAATGAATTGATCGCTCAGCTGCGGCAGTCGGCGTTAGTCATGCTGTCACGTAGAGAGTATAGCCGTACTGAATTAGAACAGCGGCTGGGACGTCACGAGGGCGCCGCCCCCTTACTGGCGGAGTTGCTAGAACGATTGCGCGAGCAAGGGTTGCAGAGTGATGAGCGCTTCGCAGAAAGCCTGCTGCGTTCGAGAATTAGCCAGGGTAAGGGGCCTTTGCGGATCGCTCAGGAGTGGCGCCATAAAGGTGTCGCTGAGGCGATTCAGGAGGCGCTGTTGAGTGGCTGTGAGCAGGATTGGTTTGCGCTGGCGCGCAGCGTACGTGAGCGGCGCTTCGGCCTGGATATTCCCGAGGACCCGCGGATGCAGGCTAAACAGTGGCGCTTTTTAGTCTACCGCGGCTTTAGTCAGGATCAGACACGCTATGCTCTGAGTGCGGTGGAATTCGACTAGCGCCCCCCTGAGTCACATATTTGTCAAGTGGAGAGTGTTCTGTTAGCTAAGCCACAGGTATACTGTGCGCCAATTTTGCAAGTATAAAGTGGTTACTCTGAGGTTCTTCAGGCATCGGTCTTATAGGGCAGAGAGTAGCTCGTCAGTGGTTGAGTGATATGAAACAGATGAACAGCGCGCAGATTCGCCAGGCGTTTCTGGATTACTTTGCACAGCAGGGACATGAAGTCGTTTCCAGCAGCTCGTTGGTTCCTGGTAATGATCCGACCCTGCTGTTTACCAATGCCGGTATGGTGCAGTTTAAAGATGTATTTCTGGGTACCGATAAGCGCCCTTATAACCGCGCGGTCACCTCGCAGCGCTGTGTGCGTGCCGGGGGTAAGCACAACGATCTGGAAAATGTAGGCTACACCGCGCGTCACCACACCTTTTTCGAGATGCTGGGAAATTTCAGCTTTGGCGATTATTTCAAGCGTAATGCGATCCGCTTCGCTTGGGAGTTTCTGACCTCGGCTGGGTGGATGGCGATCCCTGCCGAGAAACTGTCGGTGACGGTCTATCAGGAAGATGATGAGGCTTACGCGCTCTGGGCTGAGGAGATCGGTGTGCCGGTCGAGCGCATTATTCGCATTGGTGACAAAGGCGGGCGCTATAACTCAGATAATTTCTGGGCCATGGGCGATACCGGCCCTTGCGGCCCCTGCACCGAGATTTTTTACGATCATGGTGAGCAGATCTGGGGCGGCCCACCCGGAAGCCCTGAAGAGGATGGCGATCGCTTTATCGAGATCTGGAACATCGTCTTTATGCAGTATGTGCGCTCGGCGGATGGCACTATGGCGCCTTTGCCCAAGCCCTCGGTCGATACCGGTATGGGGTTAGAGCGGATCGCGGCAGTGATGCAGGGCGTACACAGTAACTATGAGATCGATCTGTTTCAGCAGTTGATCAAGGCGGTGGTGCGTGTCACCGCTACTACCGATCTAGAGAGTAAGTCGCTACAGGTGATCGCCGACCATATCCGCTCCTGCGCCTTCCTGGTGACCGATGATGTGGTGCCCTCCAATGAGGGGCGCGGTTACGTGTTACGGCGGATCATGCGCCGGGCGATCCGCCACGGCAACAAGCTAGGTGCCACGGGTCCCTTCTTCCACCAGCTGGTCGCCCCCTTGGCACAAGAGATGGGCGCGGCCTATCCGGAGTTGCGACAAAAAAGTGTGCGAATTGAGCAGGTGCTGTTACGCGAGGAGCAGCAGTTTGCCAAGACCCTAGAGCAGGGAATGCGGATTCTGGAGCAGGATATTGCCGATCTGGACGGCGCTGTCATCCCAGGTGATATCGTCTTTAAGCTCTATGACACCTACGGATTCCCCGCGGATCTGACTGCCGATATTGCCCGCGAGCGTGAGCTGAGCCTGGATATGGACGGCTTCGAAGTTGCCATGAGCGCACAGCGAGAGCGAGCACGCGCAGCCGGTCAGTTCAGCGTTGATTATACCGACAGCCTGGATCTGGACATTGAAACCCGGTTTGAGGGTTATGATTCGCTGGAGGGGCATGCCAAGGTCGAGGTGCTGCTCAGTGAGGGGGTGGCGACAGAGCGTCTGGCGAACGGCATGCAGGGGGCGCTAGTGTTAGCGCATACGCCTTTTTATGCCGAGTCGGGCGGCCAGGTCGGCGATCAAGGTCTGATCAGTAGCTGTGGTTTCAGCTTTCTGGTCAACGACACTCAAAAGCAGGGCAAGGCGTTCCTGCATCTTGGCAAGGTGATAGAGGGTGAGCTGCGGGTCGGTACCGATCTGAACCTGTTTGTCGATGCCGATAAGCGTAGCGCCACGGCATTGAACCACTCGGCCACCCATCTGTTGCATGCGGCATTACGGGATATCGTCGGTGAGCACGTTACCCAGAAGGGTTCTTTGGTAGACGCAGACCGATTAAGGTTCGACTTTTCCCACTCGGTTGCCTTGAGTGCCGAGGAGTTGCAACAGTTAGAGCAGCGGGTTAACGATCAGATTCGTGCCAACCTGCCCGTGTCTACCGAGGTGATGGCGATCGAGCAGGCCAAGACTCAGGGAGCTATGGCGCTGTTTGGTGAGAAATACGATGCGGATGTGCGTGTGGTCAGTATGGGTCTGGGACCGCAACTGGTTTCGCTAGAACTCTGTGGCGGGGTACATGTTAAGCGTACCGGTGATATCGGCCTGTTTAAGATTGTCGCCGAAGGCGGCATCGCCGCAGGCGTGCGCCGGATCGAAGCGGTGACCGGCCAGGGCGCCCTGGGGTGGTTGGCCGAGACCGACACGGCGTTGAATCACGTTGCTGGGTTGCTGAAGAGCAGTCGCGATGCGGTAGCCGATAAAGTCGGTTCTCTGCTGGAGCGCAATCGGCAGTTGGAAAAAGAGCTGGAACAGCTAAAAGCCAAGTTGGCGAGCAGTGTCGGTAATGATCTGCTCGACCAGGCGGTCGAGATTAAGGGTATTAAGCTATTGGCCGCAAGGCTCGAGGGTGCTGATCCTAAGTCATTACGCGATACGCTGGATCAGCTCAAGAACAAGCTAGGTTCGGCGGTGGTGTTATTGTCCAGCGTTGATGGCGACAAAGTCAGTCTGATTGCAGGTGTTAGTAAAGAGCTGACTGGACGGTTAAAAGCCGGTGAGTTAATTCAGCATGTGGCCGCTCAGGTGGGCGGTAAAGGAGGCGGCCGGGCCGATATGGCTCAGGGCGGTGGTACGGACCCGCAAGCGCTGGCAGCGGCGCTGGATTCGGTTACACATTGGGTAGAGCAGCGGGTCTAAACTCGCACGTAGCAAGGATCTAATACGCAAATGGCACTGATAGTTCAAAAATATGGCGGCACCTCGGTAGGCACGGTTGAGCGCATCAAGGCGGTCGCGGCTAAGGTCAAAAAATTTCGTGAACAGGGTGATGATATCATTGTGGTGGTTTCGGCGATGAGCGGCGAAACTAACCGGTTGATTGGCTTGGCTGCTGCGATGCAGGACGTGCCGACCGCGCGCGAGATGGATGTGTTGGTATCGACGGGTGAGCAGGTGACGATCGCCCTGCTGTGCATGGCATTGAATGAGTGCGGTTGTCCGGCCCGCTCCTACACGGGAGCCCAGGTCAGTATTCTGACCGATGAATCGCACACCAAGGCGCGGATTCAGAATATTGAAGATGTAAATATCCGTCGCGACCTGAAGGCCGGTCGAGTGGTGGTCGTGGCTGGTTTTCAAGGTGTGGATGCGGCTGGCAACATTACCACCTTAGGCCGAGGCGGTTCTGATACTACGGCAGTGGCATTGGCGGCAGCGTTGAAGGCCGATGAGTGCCAGATCTACACGGATGTCGATGGCGTCTATACCACCGATCCTCGCGTAGTGGAGGGCGCGCGCCGACTGGACAAGATCACCTTTGAAGAGATGTTGGAGATGGCGAGTCTCGGTTCAAAGGTGTTGCAGATCCGTGCGGTGGAGTTTGCGGGTAAATACAATGTGCCGCTGCGGGTGCTGCACAGTTTTCAGGATGGTCCTGGAACCCTAATCACGACAGAGGATGATGATACCGTGGAAAAACCGGTAATTTCTGGCATTGCGTTTAACCGTGATGAAGCGAAGCTGACCGTTATGGGAGTCCCTGATATCCCCGGTGTGGCGTCTAAAATTTTGAGCCCGGTGAGTGAGGCCAATATCGAAGTTGATATGATCCTCCAGAACGTTGCCGAGGATAACACCACCGACTTTACCTTTACGGTACATCGTAATGATTATGCACAGGCCTGTAAGGTTCTGGAGCAGGTGGGTAATGACTTGCAGGCACGTGAGGTGATTGGTGATAATAAGATCGCTAAGGTCTCTATCGTGGGTGTGGGGATGCGTTCTCATGCGGGTGTTGCGACCAAGATGTTTACCGCGCTGGCTAACGAGTCGATCAACATTCAGTTGATTTCGACCTCCGAGATCAAGATCTCGGTAGTGATCGCAGAAAAATATTTAGAGCTGGCTGTGCGCTGTCTTCATTCGGCTTTTGAGCTGGATGAGGCCGAGGTCGTGCAGGAGTCCTGATATGTAGGTGGCGGATCGATGGGCGGTCCGTCTCTGTCCTTTTGATTTTTAAGTTGTAGTCACTGTTCGTCATCTTAGGTCTATACTTGATTGTATAAAGTATTATAGATTAATCAGCTATATAGCAGATGGACGCAGAGAATAAGGAGAGTTTATGTTAATTTTGACCCGCCGTGTTGGCGAAACCTTGATGGTTGGTGATGATGTTACGGTCACGGTGTTGGGCGTTAAGGGTAATCAAGTGAGAATCGGTATTAACGCGCCTAAAGATGTTTCTGTGCACCGTGAAGAGATCTATCAGCGGATCCAGAAAGAAAACGAGAATAACCCCGAATAAGTTGCTATAGGCACTTTTTTTCCTGCGCCATTCTGGTAAGATTCCACTCCGTTGTTGGAGAGCTGGCCGAGTGGCTGAAGGCGCACCCCTGCTAAGGGTGTATAGGAGAAATCTTATCGAGGGTTCGAATCCCTCGCTCTCCGCCATTTTATGGCAACGTTTTGGGCACCCGTAGCTCAGCTGGATAGAGTACTCGGCTACGAACCGAGCGGTCAGAGGTTCGAATCCTCTCGGGTGTACCACTTATTTAACGGATCACGATATAGTGATTCGGCCTCGGTAGAGGCAGATTGTTTGGCGTTAGTGGCTGAATAATTGTGCAAGTTTATGCACCCGTAGCTCAGCTGGATAGAGTACTCGGCTACGAACCGAGCGGTCAGAGGTTCGAATCCTCTCGGGTGTACCAACATATAGAAAGGGCCTGGCGAAAGCTGGGCCTTTTTTATTTGCGTGCTAATTCACCTGCCCCTTTAGATCGTCAGTTTGCGGTCATGGGGCCTGTTACGGGGATTAGTACCCTCTTCAGTGTTTGATTGCAGGCTGCACCTATCATGAAATTTATCGTCAAGCTATTTCCTGAGATTACCATTAAGAGCAAGCCGGTGCGGCGGCGTTTTATTCAGCGGCTGCAGTCTAATCTGCAGGTCATCCTGCGGCGTATCGACCCCAAGGCGCATGTCTGCGCCCAGTGGGACAAGGTGACGGTCGAGACTCGGGTCGAAGATGCCGGACAGCTCGCAGCGCTCACTCAGGCGATGCAGGAGACCCCGGGGATCGCCTATTTTCTGCGGGTCAGGCAGTATCCGTTGGGGGATTTTGAGCAGGTGTTTCAGCTGACCCGCTCGGTGTATGCGGAGCAGCTGGCGGGCAAGCGTTTTGTGGTGCGGGTTAAGCGCGCCGGTAAGCATGATTTTAGCTCACTGGATCTGGAGCGTTATATTGGCGGTGGTTTGTTGCAGCATACCGATGCCCTCAGTGTCGATCTGCATGAGCCCGAGGTGACGGTCAATATCGAGGTGCGTGACCAGTCGCTGTTTGTGGTTGAGCAGCGCTATCCGGGCCTGGGCGGCTTTCCCCTGGGAAGTCAGGACGCGGTGCTGTCGCTGATATCAGGCGGTTTTGATTCTACGGTGTCGAGCTATATGACCATCAAGCGCGGCTGCCGTACCCATTACTGTTTCTTTAATCTCGGCGGCGCGGCTCACGAGACCGGGGTGAAGCAGGTCTCGCATTTCATCTGGAATAAATTTGCCTCCTCGCATCGGGTTAAATTCGTTAGCGTACCCTTTGATGCGGTGGTGGCTGAGATCCTCACCAAGGTCCACCACTCGCAGATGGGGGTGGTGTTAAAACGGATGATGCTGCGGGCCGGAGCGCAGGTGGCTGAGCGGCTGGGGATCGAAGCGTTGGTGACCGGTGAGAGTGTCGCCCAGGTCTCCAGTCAGACGTTGCCGAACCTGGCGGTGATCGACTCGGTGATCGATACCCTGGTGCTGCGGCCACTGATCGTGTCTGATAAGCAGGATATTATCGATACCGCCAAGCGTATCGGCACCTATGATTTTGCCAAATCGATGCCCGAGTATTGCGGGGTGATCTCCGATCGTCCGACCACCCATGCCAAGCGTGATCGAATCGAAAAGGAGGAGGCGGCATTTGATTTTGCGGTGCTGGAGCAGGCCGTTGCCAGTTCTAAAGTGATCCGTATCGATCAGATCGAAGCCGAGGTGCAGGCGCAGATCGAGATTGAAAATCAGCAGCAGGTTCAGGCCTCAGAGGTGGTCATCGATGTCCGCCATCCTGTCGAGGAGGAGCGCGATCCGCTGCAGATGGGCGATATTAAGGTGCTGAAGATCCCCTTTTACTCCTTAGCGACCGAGTTCGTTAAGTTGGATGGCGAGCGCCAGTACTTGCTCTATTGTGATCGCGGGGTGATGAGCCAGCTGCACGCGCTCTATCTTAAAGAGCAGGGCTACACCAATGTGAAGGTGTATCGCCCTGTATAGCACCCGCTAGAAGGAGATCCCTAGTTGCTGGGTGGCTCAGTAGCCCAGCAGCGCTTCCAGGTGTGCCTGGACGCTATAGGCCAGTGAGCTGGGGTTATAGCCGCCCTCCAGTACCGACACGATCCGGCCTTTGGCATAGATCCGCGCCATGTCCATAATCAGCTGGGTGACCCAGCGGTAATCCTCCTCGTTTAATTTCAGATCTGCCATCGGATCCTCCCAGTGGGCGTCAAAGCCTGCCGAGATCAAGATAAGATCCGGTTTGTGAGCCTGCAGCGCGGGTAACCAGTTGGCTTCTACAGTCTGGCGGAAACAGCTGCTGTCGCTGTGGGCGGCCAATGGGCAGTTGATAATATTGGGGCGCTGAATCTCGCTGTAACGCTCGGGGTAGAAGGGGTGCTGGAAGGTTGAGCAGACCAGCACCTCGGGCTTGTCTTTAAAGATATCCACCGTGCCATTGCCGTGGTGGACGTCGAAATCGAGAATGGCGACCCGCTCTATGCCCGGCTGTTGCAGCGCGTGCATGGCGCCGATGGCGACATTGTTGTAAAAGCAAAACCCCATCGGTATGTTGTGCTCGGCATGGTGTCCTGGCGGACGTACCGCGCAGAAGACGTTGCTGGACTTGCCGCTTAACACCCGATTGACGCCCATGATCGCCGCGCCGGCGGCTAAACTGGCAGCATGCAGCGATTGCGGGCAGAGCGCGGTATCATCATCGGTATAGACCACCCCTTTGCTGGGTAGCTTCATCCGTAAGCGCTCGGTGTGCAGCGGCGCGTGTGCGAGCTGGATCTGTTCCTCGAGGATATGGACGGCCTTCATCTGCTGGAGATGATCCTGGAGGCCGGAGCGTTCGAGCTGGCGGGCAATCGCTAATAAACGGATGGGGCTTTCCGGATGTTCCGGGCCCATATTGTGGAGGCCACAGTCCTGGTGGCTGATATAGGTTGTTACCATCTTGTCGTTACCATCCTGTCGCTCCATGCGTGAACAAGGCATGCTTAAGAATTCAGCCGCCAATCAATCTTGTTATTTTGTGAGCCTTCCGGCGCCGATGGTCGGCGCTTGAGATCCCCTCGTTTAGCTTAGGACGCGAAATTGACTCTGCTGCTTCTGGCTAAGTGTTCAAAGTTAACAGCTGGCTGGCAGGCTGTCTTGTAACTTTTTGTCGTAGATAAGTACTTTGAGACCTTTGCACGATTGTTCTTTTGCCCTCTGGCGGCGTTAACAACGTACTCAATCGGTCATTTATAAGTATAAATGCCCTCATTTCGTACGTTTTTGCCTTGCCAGCAAACAACATTCCGGCTGGTGCAAAGGTCTCACTTTCTAGGTAGTACCATTCGTCAGCTATCGCGTTGAACTGGGCTGGCGTTTATATGAGAGCAAAGGCTTTGAGCAACGTCACCCCGATGCTGGTGCTCAGCAGGGAGCCGAGTGTGGTGATGACAATGATGTTCGCCGCGAGTGAGGCGTTGCCGCCCATCGCTCGGACCATCACGTAACTGGCGGCAGCTGTAGGTGCCGAGGCCATCAGGAACAACACGCCTAGCTCGAGGCCGCGGAACTGTAGCAGGTATCCGCCTAGCGTGATCAGCAGCGGTACCGCCAGCAGCTTGAAGCTGGCGGCCAATAGTGCATGGTTGAGGTTGTGGCGTAGTGCGCCGAAGTTGAGGCTGGCACCGGTGCACAGCAGCGCCAGCGGCAGGGTCATATGGGCAAAATATTCACCGGTTCTGATGACCAGTTGGGGGAGTGGTATCTGCAGCCAGGCGACCGGCAGGGCCAGCAGAATGCCTAGAATTAATGGGTTTCTGGCGATCCCCAGCAGGGTCGCACGAATCCCTGCACCACGGTTAAGAGCGCGACTCAGGGTGATGACCGATAGCACGTTGAACAGGATCGTCACCAGCGCCAGGTACAGTGAGGCGGTGATCAGCCCCTGATTGCCGTAGGCATTGACGCAGTAAGCCAGACCGATAATACCCATGTTGGAGCGAAATCCACCCTGGACCACTACACCACGCTCTTCGCTGGGGTGCACCCAGCGTGCTGCGAGCATCTCGAGTACGAAGAAGGCGATCAAGGTGCCTACCAGGCCGACGGCGATCAATTTGATATTGGCGGTCTGCTCGATGCTGGTCTGGCTGATACTGATAAACAGCAGTGAAGGCAGGGTGATGTTGAACACCAGTCGTGAACCTATATCGACAAAGTTATCGTTAATAGACCCGCGACGACTCAGCCATACCCCTAGCGCCAGCACCACAAAGATCGGTCCGGTGACCGAGAAGGAGAAGGCCAGGTTGTCAACGAAACTGTTCATACAGGCGATTCCAAAGGCGAAAGGGAGAGTAGCACCAACGGGGTTTATTCCAGTACCGCGACCGATTTTATCTGCACCCAGACCGAGTCGCCAGCTACCAGCTCCAGTGTTTCGACCGAGCGGGCGGTGAGTCGTGCCAGCAGCGGTGTCGTGCCGATGAGTACGCGCACCAGCACCACCGCCGGGTGGTCGCTGTTGACGATGTCGGTGATCTGGGCAGCCAGCAGGTTGAGGGTGCTCTGGTCTTCATGGCGGGTTTTCGCCAGGCTGATATCACGCGCCAGTACCCGAAGGCGTACCTGTTGGTCCACAGGCAGACCGCTATCCTTCACCCAGAGGTTGCCACCGGCAAAGGTGGCTCGTGCCAGGTGCCAGCGGCTATCGCGCTCGGCGATATGGGCCAGAATCACCACCCCGGCATCCTCCTCCTGTCTGATCGGCAGGTCTAGCCGCGCCAGGGTCTCGGTCAGCGGGCCGCTGGCCAGGGCGCGACCCTGTTCCAAGACCACCAGGTGATCGGCCAGCCGTGCTACCTCATCGGCCGCATGGGTGACGTAGAGCACTGGAATTGACAGGCTGCGATTGAGCAGTTCCAGGTAGGGCAGGATCTCCTGCTTGCTACGTTGATCCAGTGCCGACAAGGGTTCATCCATCAGCAGCAACTGCGGGCTGGTCAGTAGTGCTCGAGCGATCGCTACCCGCTGCCGCTCGCCGCCAGAGAGCTTGTCAGGCATGCGCGCTAGCAGTCGCTCCAGCCCCAGCCATGCGACCGCTTGCTCAAAGCTGATGCGCCGCTGCTGTGCCGTCAGGCGTCGATAGCCGTATTCAAGATTGCGCTGCACCGACAGGTGTGGGAATAGGCTAGCCTCTTGGAACACATAGGCCAGTGGACGCTGATGCACTGGCATAAACCGTGCTGCATCCTGCCACATCGAGCCGTTAATACAGACTGTCGCCCGGGTGGGGTGCAGCCCGGCGATGCAGCGCAGCAGCAGGGTTTTACCCGATCCGGAGTGGCCAAACAGTGCGCTGACCCCCTGTCCCGGTAGCTGTAACTCGACATCTAGGGAGAAGTCGCCCACCTCGGCCTCGACCCGAATACCGATGCCGGAGCTTGCGGCTGTATCGTGAGCGATCATCGGCGCTGCTCCCGATTGAGTCGGCCATTGATCTGGTACAGGCACAGCACCACCAGAAAAGCGAACAGCAGCAGACCGCCGGAGAGCAGGTGGGCCTGGTCATACTCCAGGGTTTCAACATGATCGTAGATCGCCACCGACAGCACCTTGGTTTCCCCGGGGATGTTGCCACCAATCATCAATATCACCCCGAACTCGCCCACGGTATGGGCAAAGCCGAGGACCGCAGCGGTCAGGAATCCCGGCCGCGCCAGGGGTACCGCGACGCTAAAAAAACAGTCCAGCGGCGAGGCGCGCAGAGTGGCGGCGACCTCCAGCATCCGTTCGCCCAAAGCTTCGAAGGCGTTGTGCAGCGGTTGCACCACAAACGGTAGCGAGTAGATGACCGAGGCCACCACCAGCCCGGTGAAGGTAAACGGCAGGGTGCCCAGCCCCAGACTGTCGGTAAACTGGCCGATCGGCCCACTGGGGCCGAGCAGCAGCAGTAGATAAAAACCCAGCACCGTGGGCGGTAGCACTAGGGGGAGTGCCACCACGGCGGCCAACGGTTGTTTTAGCCAGTGGCGGGTGCGGGCCAGCCACCAAGCGATGGGTGTGCCCAGGATCAGTAAAATTAAAGTGGTCAGACTCGCCAGCTTGAGGGTCAGTACGACCGGTTCCCAATCAAAGCTCATGAATAGGTTCCTAAAGGGGTTCCTGAATGGGTAGGCGGTAGCCGTGGGCGCTGATAATAGCCCGTCCTTGGGGACCTTTCAAAAATTGCAGAAACTGTTGCGCCACCGGATTGTGCTGGCCCCTGTTGAGGAGCACCGCCTGTTGGTCGATGGCGCGGTAATAGGACTCGGGAATCTGCCATAGACTGCCCGATGGTGCGCCCCAGGCCTGAATCTGCGACTGGGCGACAAAACCCAGCCGGGCATTAGCGGTGGCGGTAAACTGAAACGCCTGGGCGATCGAATCGGCTCTGACTAAGCGATCCTGAAGCGCATCCCAGAGCCCTAGATGGTTGAGTACCTGCTGCGCCGCTAAGCCGTAGGGTGCGGTCTTGGGGTTGGCGATGGCGATACGCTGGAAATCGGCCTGGCGCAGGTAGGTGTCGGCATCATTTGAATCCGTAAACAGTCCGGGCTGGCTGCTCCAGAGTACCAGCGTGCCCCGGGCATAGCTGAAGCGGCTGCCATCGATCGCCAGCCCTTCGGCAATGGCTTTTTGGGGTAACAGATGGTCGGCGGCCAGAAACACCTCGAACGGCGCACCGTTCTCAATCTGTGAAAACAGCTTGCCCGAGGAGCCGTAGCTGATTTTTAGCCGATGCCCGGTGGTTGCTTCAAAGCGCTGAGCGAGCTCCCGTGAGGCGCCGGTAAAATTGGCCGCCACCGCGACCCGTAGCTGCCCGGCAACCACCTGCTGCAGCGGTAGCAACGTGCCGAGCAGGGCCGCGCATGCCCACGTCAGCCGACAGGGGTGTGACAGTTTGGCTCGCCCTCGGAAGCGCTGTGCTAGGTCTCTAAATGTCATAACGGTTATCTGGCTGCAGATTGAGATCAGGTTGAATTCAGAGGGCGAGCTTAGCATGGCTCAGGGTCATAAAAGCCAGTATCTGCGTTGACTGTTGCGACTCGCACGGCTGGACCCCGCGCAGGCGCTCGATCGATGGGCTTGTAGGGTGATACTCTAGGTGATGCGTCATCTAGTGATAATTAATCAAATAGTGACTTGTTGCTGTGGTGTTGTTCGGCTGCTAGTATGCGGCGCCAGCATAGACGCAGGCTATTCATAGGCCTCAGCTGCAGAGATCGAGAGGTCATCATGGCTGTACCCCGCTGCCACGCAATGGCATACGCCCTTACCCCCCTGCTATTCGTGGCTGTCACGATCCCCTCTTGGGCCAATGAGCCCAGTAGCCTGGCGTTGCTGAATGAGGCCGACCTGCTGGCCGATATCCCGAGGGTGCAATCGGCCTCGCGGTTGTCGCAGACCCTCGCCGAAGCCCCTGCGTCCATGACCCTGATCGATCGACAGATGATCGACGCCTCAGGGGCGCAGGAGATCTCCGACCTGTTCCGGCTGGTGCCCGGCTTCCAGGCCTACCATGTCAACGGCCACAAATTTGGCGTCACCGCCCATGGCCTTGGCGAAACCTATCCGGGGCGACTTGAGGTGATGATCGATGGCCGCTCGGTGTACCTTCCGATGATGGCCTCCGTGGACTGGCGCTCGCTGGGCGTCGGTCTCCATGATATCGACTACATCGAGGTGGTGCGTGGCTCCAATGTACCGGCCTACGGCTCCAACGCTTTTTTGGGCGCCATCAATATCATTACCCGAACCGCCCTCACGGATAGGGGGTCAAGGATCAGCGTCCAGCGCGGCAGTCAGGATCAAGCGCAGCTTGAGCTGAATCACAACGCCAGTTGGGGTCAGCAGAACGTCCGCGTGTCCGCGGGTTATCTGCAGCACGATGGCTTTGGTGTAGGCGATGAGGGCCAAGGGGGCTATGTTAACGTTCAGACCCTCTATACACCGACGTTGACCGACAGCATCGATCTGCGCCTCGGCGTCACTCAGGGCCAGGCGGGCATCGGTGCCGACTATTCGGCCATTTGGGAGAGAGACTACCAAAGCCACTACCAGGTGCTGGGTTGGACCCGAGACCTGTATGACGCCGGGGAGCTGCGCATCCAACTCTACCATAACTACTTCAAGGCCAAGATGGAGAGGACTCCGCTATCGGAGATCTTCGGCGCACCCACGCTGGCCTTTCTCGGCCTTGCTGACGAACCCGCCGCGCGCGATCTGGAGGAGGGTAGTACCGAACGTTACGATCTGGAGTTACAGCACCAGCGCCACCTGGCGTCCCGAGTGCGAGCCGTTTGGGGCGCAGGGGTGCGGCAGGATCGCGGCCAAAGCGAGCTGCTCTTCAACAACCACCGCTGGGTGGATGAAACCCTGTGGCGGCTGTTTGGTAACCTCGAGTGGCGCGCCAGCCAACAGGCCACCTGGAACCTGGGAGCGATGACCGAGCACCATGAGGCTATAGGTAGCAAAACCTCCCCGCGGCTGGCGCTGATCTACCAGCTGCACCCGCGGCATAGCCTAAGGGCCAGCTACACCCATGCCTACCGTATGCCCTCCCTGCTGGAGTCGCAGCAAGATTCACGCAGGAAACACAGCAACGGTACAGTGCTTTTGTGGCTACGCAATGCCGATCCCAACTTGCAACCGGAGCAGAATCGCACCCTGGAACTGGGTTATCTCGGTCAGGTTGCGGCGCTCAACCTCGATATCGATCTCAAGCTGTTCCACGAGGAGGTAGACGATGGCATAGGTCAAGTCAAAAACGACTATAGCGAGAAAGGAAAAATTCCGGGTATTGACCGCACCACCAACAGCAACAACCTAGCCTGGCGATCCCAGGGCTTGGAAGCGCAGCTGAAAGTGCGGCCGACCCTGGATTCGCTGGTTGCGCTGCAATACGCGTATCAGGATCTCGAGGGCCAGGCCCGTGGCGGTGATCTGAATCCCGGTGACGCCAGTCTGAACGGTCAGGCACCCAGGCATAGCCTCAGCCTGCTAGGCAGCTATCAGTTCGCCAGCCGCTGGCGCGCCAGCCTGACCTACTACCAGCAGAGCGCCACCGGCTTCACCGGTGGTTCCGAGGTGGATAGCTACCAGCGGCTGGATACCCGGCTCGCCAAAACATTTGTGCATGCCCATACCGACAGCCAGGTCGCCTTCGTCGTCCAAAACCTGCTGAATGACGGGTATACGGAGTTTCAACATCGCAACCAGTTTGATCGCCGCGCCTATCTGAGCCTGAGCCTGCATTTTCTGTAAGCCGGAGTCTGCGCCACCCGGGTGATTTTACGGCGCTGCCGTCACCGCTCAGGCATCGCCTCATGCCTTGTCTCACATCATGCCTCATACCATCCTGGCGACGGCCGCGATGGTGGGCAATCGGGTCTTATGTTTTAGCTTTAGCTGGGCGTTTGCGGCCTCTGCTGCCAGATGCGCCTCGTCGACGTTTATAGCCAGCATCGGATTTGACCCCCGCCAAGCCCGTCGGCAGCGACTGTTTGGCCTGCTCGATCAGCTGCGCCAGGGTGCTAAGCAGCGGCTGCATAAAGCCCTGGTAGTTGACCTGGCGCTGGCAGATCGCTTCCAGTGTGGCCTCCCATTGGGCGGTCATGTCGGGGGTGGTCGATTGCGCGGGCAGGCTGTTGATCAGCCCGCGTCCGGCTTCGGTGCTGCGGATCTGTTTACCCTGGCGGTTGAGAAATTTGCGCCGGAACAGCAACTCGATAATCCCCGCTCGAGTGGCCTCCGTGCCTAGGCCATCGGTGTCCTTGAGGACCTTGCGGATCTGCGGGTCTGTGACAAAGCGGGCGATGCCGGTCATCGCCGCCAGCAGGCTGGCATCGGTGAAATAGGCCGGCGGCTGGGTCTGCTTGGCGCGAATGTCGCCGCCGTGGCAATGCAGGGGTTGGCCTTGCTGTAGTGGGGGTAGTAGCGCGGTCTCGTCGTCGGCAGGCTTGGATTCTGTGGCCTGTTCGGACTTACCCAGCTTGTTGCTGGAGAACAGCGCCTTCCAGCCCAGTTGTTCGATCTGCCGCGCTTTGGCGACGAAGTGCCCGCCCTCGATCTCTACCTCCAGCTGGGTTTCATAGTATTGATAGGGGGGATAGAACTGCGCCAGATATTGGCGCGCGATCAGGGTATACAGCTGCTGCTCCTGACGGCTGAGCTTGGCCAGTTCGGCACGTTTCTGGGTCGGAATCAGCGCATGGTGGGCATCGACCCGGGCATCGTTCCAGGCTTTACTCTTGCGGCTCAGGTCGGCGTTAGCGGCCGCGCTGCCCAGCTCGGGTAGGTTGGCGGCCAGGGCCTTGACCACCGCGGGCGCCTGAGCGTGATGCTCGAGCGGCAGGTAGCGGCAATCCGAGCGCGGATAGGTGATCAACGTATGGCGTTCGTACAGCGCCTGACAGCTATCGAGCACCTGCTGGGCGCTGAGTCCATAGCGTTTTCCGGCATCGATCTGCAGCGCCGACAGGTTGTAGGGCAGCGGGGCGGCTTGGCGTTTGAGAGTTTTATCAATGGCGCTCACCTGGGCGCTTTTGCCGCTGATCCGCTGGCGCACGTTGTCCGCCAAAGCGCGCGATAGCAAGCGGCCCTCCTCATCCTGATAGTCGCGGCAAGCCTCGCTAGGCTGCCATTTGGCATGGAAGCGCTCGCCGGACTCGGTCTCCAGTTCAGCCCAGAGTTCATAAAAGGGCTTGCTGATAAACGCCTCGATCGCCTGATCGTGGCGTACCACCAACCCCAGCAACGGCGTCTGCACCCGGCCCACCGACAGCACCCCCTGATAGCCGACCTTGCGGCCTTGCAACGTATAGGCGCGGGTCAGGTTGATGCCGTAGAGCCAGTCGGCCCTGGAGCGCGCCAGAGCCGAGACCGACAGCGGCATAAATTCGCGGTTGCTACGCAGCTGCTGCAGGGCGCGTTGGATGGCACTGGGATTGAGATCGTTGACCAGCAGTCGCTGGGTTGAGTGTTGTTTGTCGGCAGGTACCTTAAGGTAGCCGATCACCTCGTCGACCAACAGCTGGCCCTCGCGGTCGGGATCGCCGGCATGTACCAGCTGATCGGCCTGCTTGACCAGCTTGCGCAACACGCTGAGCTGGGCGCGGGTCTTGGGTTTGGGCTGCAGCCGCCACTGCGAGGGTATAATCGGCAAGTGTTGCAGCTGCCACTGCTTAAAGGCAGGGTCGTAGGCGTCGGGTTCGGCCTGCTCCAGCAGATGGCCGATGCACCAGCTGACATAATCACCGCCACCGACCTCAATAAAGCCATCACCGCAACGCTGCGGTTTGGGCAGTGCTGCGGCGATGGCGCGCCCCTGGCTGGGTTTTTCGGCGATGTAGAGGATCATAATGGCCTGATGTGGTGGCGGAGCCCGAACTCGTGCTGAGAAAAATCGGCTGCGGGATGGCCGCTAGGCAGTATCAGGGGTAAGCATATGCAAGACAGGCTTAAATGCAATCTGAAAGCCGTTGCTCCGCTGCGATTGCTGAGGGGGGGCGGGTTGGCGATCCTATACATCGCCGCTCTTTCGCATCCCTGCGACCGCGGCATACCGTACATCCTGTACATAAAGGGCGCTCTAGTGAGAGCGCCCAAGTGTTATAGAAAGAGGTTATGCTTAGGTCGGATTAGCCTTTGGTGAATTCGGGGTAGGCTTCCATACCACACTCGGCAAGGTCTGCCCCTTCGTACTCCTCCTCTTCGGTGATCCGAATACCCATGACCGCTTTCAGAATGCTCCAGACGATCAGGCTGCATCCAAATACCCAGACGAAGATGGTCAGCGCGCCGATCAGCTGCCCTGAGAAACTGACATCGCCATTGGTTAGCGGTACCAGCAGTAGCCCCAGCAGGCCACAAGAGCCGTGTACCGAGATCGCACCCACCGGATCATCGATGCGTAGCTTGTCCAGGATGATGATTGAGAATACCACCAGCACCCCGCCGCTAGCGCCGAACAGCGTCGCTTGCAGGGCGGTAGGCGTTGACGGTTCTGCGGTGATCGCCACCAGGCCCGCCAGCGCACCGTTAAGCAGCATGGTCAGATCGGCCTTGCCGAACAGCAGACGGGCGGTAATCAATGCAGCTATAGCGCCACCGGCGGCCGCGGCATTGGTGTTCAGAAATACCATGGCGACCGAATGGGCACTGGAGATATCACCCAGTTTCAGCACCGAACCGCCGTTGAAGCCGAACCAGCCCATCCACAGGATAAAGGTACCCAGGGTTGCCATCGGCAGGTTGGCACCGGGGATCGCATTGATCGAACCGTTGCTGCCGTACTTGCCTTTACGCGCCCCTAGTAGCAGAACACCGGCCAGTGCCGCGGATGCGCCTGCCATGTGGACGATGCCAGAACCTGCGAAGTCAGAGAAGCCCAGATCGCCCAGGGTGTACAGACCGAATACCGAGCCGCCGCCCCAGGTCCAGTTACCTTCCATGGGGTAGATCACCCCGGTCATCACCACCGCGAAGGCCAGGAATGCCCAGAGCTTCATGCGCTCAGCCACGGCACCGGAGACGATCGACATGGCGGTCGCGACAAACACTACCTGGAAGAAGAAGTCGGAGGCACCCGAGTAGATAGAACCGCCTTCGAAGCCATCTTCACGGCTAGCGAAGTCGCTCAAGACCGCTGCGCTATCGACCTCGCCCATGCCGGTCAGGAACACTTCACCGCCATACATCAGTGCGTAGCCGCAGACCATGTACATGATGCAAGAGATCGCAAACAGGGCGACGTTCTTGGTCAGAATTTCTGTGGTATTTTTTGAGCGCACCAAGCCCGCTTCGAGCATGGCGAAACCGGCCGCCATCCACATCACCAGTGCGCCACACACCAGAAAGTAGAAGGTGTCCATCGCATACTGCAGTTGAAAAATTTGGTTTTCCATGATCACTCCCCTTAATTATCTACACCGACCGCGGCGCCGCTTACAAAGCGCTGTTGCCTGTTTCGCCGGTACGGATACGGATAACCTGTTCTAGATCGGTGACGAAAATCTTGCCGTCACCGATCTTGCCGGTATTGGCGGTCTTGGCGATGCACTCGATCACCTGATCGACGATCTCATCGCTCACCGCGGCCTCTAGTTTGACCTTGGGTAAAAAATCGACCACATACTCCGCGCCCCGATAGAGCTCGGTATGACCTTTCTGTCGACCGAAGCCCTTGACCTCGGTAACGGTAACCCCTTGTACGCCGATCTCTGACAGCGCTTCGCGCACGTCATCGAGTTTGAAGGGCTTGATCACAGTCGTAATAAGTTTCATGGCTATCTCTCCTAATGGCTAAGTGGTAAACACCGGCTTGAACGATAGTGTCAGCAAGTGCTTGTTGAATAGGCTTGTTGAATAGGCTTGTTGCTTAGGCTTGTTGCTTAGGTCATAGCATCAGCTGTGCCAATGTTGTTTTTATATTTATAAAACAATGGATTGGTTTTTTTGAGGGGTGATTTACGCTGCGATTAATGCCGCGTAGTCTCTATCAGGGCACAATCATTAAGCACGAGGCCGGTGCATGCACCAATGCTGTGCATTATGAGCGCCGCTGCGATTATCATAGCTGAGGCTGTGCGTCCGCATGCTAGACTGCGGCTACTGTCATATTATTATTGGAGCATGCGATGATCCCATCCACATTGCTTGAGGGGCTGAATGAACAGCTGACTCAGCTACTGGGCGAAGGCCCGAAAAAGACTCAGCAGGAGATCCGCAACAGCATTAATTTGGTCGTGCAGAGCGCCTTTAGCCGGCTGGAACTGGTCACCCGGGAGGAGTTTGATACCCAGCACGAGGTGTTGATGCGCACTCGTAGTCTGGTTGATGCTTTGGAGCAGCGGGTCGCGGAGCTGGAAAAATCTGTGCCTGTCAGCAAGGCATAACATGGATTTAGAAGCATCGCTTAGCCGCGCCGCTTAGATCGGTCAGCGCGTTCAAGGAAGAACCATGTCACTTGCTATCGTCCATAGCCGGGCCCTGTTGGGCATAGAAGCCCCCGCAGTGACGGTCGAAGTCCACCTGAGTAATGGTCTGCCGGGTTTGTCGATCGTCGGCATGGCTGAGACCGCCGTCAAAGAGTCGAAAGATCGGGTGCGCAGTGCGTTGCTGAACTCCCGCTTTGACTATCCACTGCGGCGGATCACCGTCAATCTGGCCCCGGCTGATCTGCCGAAAGAGGGCGGTCGCTATGATCTGGCTATTGCCCTGGGGATTCTTTGTGCCTCCGGGCAGCTTCCCCAAGCGCAGCTGGATCAGTATGAGGTGATTGGAGAGCTGGCGCTGTCGGGTGAGCTACGGGCGGTTCCGGGGGCGCTACCGGTGGCGATTCAAGCCGCGGTGGCCGGGCGAGCATTGCTGCTGCCGGCGGCCTGCGCCGAAGAGGCGGCACTGGTGACCAGCGCACGGGTGATCGGCGCCCCCCATCTGCTGCAGGTCTGCGCCCATCTGCTCGGCCATACCCTGATCGAACCCACTCCGGCGCCAAGACTACCAGCGCCCTGTTTTGATCTGGACCTGGCTGAGGTGAAAGGCCAGTTTCAGGCGAAACGGGCGCTGGAGGTGGCGGCTGCGGGTGGTCATAGTCTGTTGATGGTGGGGCCGCCAGGAACCGGCAAAACCATGCTGGCCAGCAGGCTACCGGGGTTGTTACCGCCGTTGACGCTGCAAGAGCATCTGGATGTGGCATCGATACGCTCGGTGGCGTCCCCGTCTTCGGACGCAGTATTGAGTCAGCAGCGGCCGTTTCGGCAACCCCATCATACCGTCTCGGGGGTGGCGCTGGTGGGCGGTGGCAGTATGCCTCGCCCAGGAGAAATTTCGCTCGCCAACCACGGGGTGTTGTTTCTGGATGAGCTCACCGAATTTGATCGCAAGGTGCTGGAGGTGTTGCGTCAGCCGCTGGAGTCGGGGCAGATCTGTATCTCGCGAGCGCGTGCCCAGGTGACGTTCCCGGCTCGCTTTCAGCTGATTGCGGCGATGAATCCCTGCCCCTGTGGCTATTACGGTGACCCTCGGGGGCGCTGTCACTGCAGCCCTGATCTGGTGCGTCGTTATCAGAGTAAAATCTCCGGCCCCTTGCTGGATCGACTGGATCTGCACATCGAGGTGGCCGCATTAGCCGAGGGCGAGTTAACAGCCGAGGTGGTAGCCGTTGAAACCTCGGCGCAGGTTCGGCAACGGGTACAGCAGGCGCGTCAGCGCCAACAGCAGCGTCGCGGCAAACTTAACTGCCAACTCAGCGGTCGCGAGGTAGAGCAGGACTGCCAGCTGAATCAGGATGATCGGTTGATGATGGAGCAGGCGCTGAATAGGCTGGGACTGTCGGCGCGTGCCTACCATCGGGTGCTGCGGGTGGCGCGGACCTTGGCTGACCTGGCCGATTCCAGCCTGGTGGAGCGATCCCAGCTGTTAGAGTCTCTGAGCTATCGCAAGCTGGATCGTGCCCTGATGCGCTGACCCGTGCGGGTGTCCATATCGATCTGATATGAGCACCGATTCACAGGGTTTGGCCGTTGGCATGCGTTCTCGACAGGTCCCGCTAGTATGATTTTCACGCCCTGGACTGTAGAATTCTCACTCCCTAGAGATTTTCAATCTATCTAATATCGACCCTGCTGGCTATCTCTTCAGTGTTATAGCGTCCACAAAGAAGAGTGTGCCGGCCGTTCTATCGACAGACCTATCCATAATTTAATCAGAGACCCAGTCGTTGTGAGTAATCTCAATCCTCGCCAGAAAGAAGCGGTGTTATATGTTGATGGTCCTCTGTTGGTGTTGGCCGGTGCCGGCAGCGGTAAGACCAGCGTGATCACCCGCAAGATCGCCTATCTGATCGAAGCCTGCGGCATCAAAGCGCACCATATCGCCGCCGTGACCTTTACCAACAAAGCCTCAAGGGAGATGAAGGAGCGGGTCGGTAAACTGGTCAAGGGGCCCGCCTCGCGAGGGCTGACGGTCTCCACCTTTCATAATCTGGGGCTGACGATCATCCGCCGTGAGCATAAGTTACTGGGTTTTAAGCCGGGGTTTTCTATTTTTGATGCCCAGGATGGCAACGCGCTGATTAAAAGCTTGATGCAAAAAGATGGTCAGGACGAGACCGATCTGGTCGATACCGTCCAGCATTTGATCTCCAGTTGGAAGAATGATCTAGTCGGTCCTGAGCGCGCCTACCAGCAGGCCCAAAATGGTAACGAAGAGCTGGCAGCGCGGGTCTATGCCCGTTATAACCGCAGCCTGCGCGCCTACAATGCGGTCGATTTTGACGACCTGATCCTGATCCCCACGCTGCTGTTTCAGCAGCGTAACGATGTGCTGGAGCGCTGGCAGCGCAAGATTCGCTATCTGCTGGTGGATGAATATCAGGATACCAATACCAGTCAGTACCTGATGGTTAAACTGTTGGTGGGGATTCGTGGCGGCTTGACGGTGGTGGGCGATGATGACCAGTCTATCTACGCCTGGCGCGGTGCCCGACCGGAGAATCTGGCGTTGCTGAAGAGTGACTTTCCGGCGTTGAAGGTGGTGATGCTGGAGCAGAATTACCGCTCCACCAGCCGCATCCTCAAGGCGGCTAACCAGTTGATCATGAATAACCCCCACGAGTTTGAGAAAACCCTGTGGAGTGATATGGGCATGGGCGAGCCGTTGCGGGTGATCGTCAATCGTAATGAAGATGCCGAGGCCGAGCGGATCGCCGCCGATATCATCGAGCGACGTCTGAGGCTGCAAAACCACTATCGGGATTACGCCATTCTCTATCGCGGCAACCATCAGTCACGGCTGATCGAGATGAAGCTGCAGACCAATCAGATCCCCTACAAGCTCAGCGGCGGCACCTCGTTTTTCTCGCGCGCCGAGGTCAAGGACATCATGGGTTACCTCAAGGTGCTGATTAATCCCGATGACGATAACGCCTTTTTGCGGATCATCAACCTGCCCCGGCGTGAGATCGGCCCCGGTACCCTGGAGAAGCTGGCGAGTTACGCCAGCGATCGCCAGATCAGTATGTTCCAGGCCAGTACCGAACTGGGACTCGCGCAGGTGCTGTCGACGCGCGCCCAGGGCAAACTGCATGAATTCAGCAGCTGGTTGCAGGGGGTGCACCAGCGTTGTCACCAGAGTGAACCGATCGAGGTGATCAAACAGATGATCCGCGATATCGATTATGAAACCTGGACCTATCAGAACTGCAACTCCGAGCTCCAGGCGGAGCGGCGCATGGCCAACGTCGGCTTTCTGGTCGACTCGCTGCAGCGCACCCTGGAGCGCTTGCAGGAAGATAACCCCGAGGCCGAGATTGATGATGCGGTGACCCGGTTGCTGTTGATCGATATGCTCGAGCAGCAGGAGGAGGACGATGACGATGACCGGGTCCAGCTATCGACCCTGCACGCCTCCAAAGGGCTCGAGTACCCGCATGTCTATCTGATCGGCATGGAGGAGGAGCTACTGCCGCACCGCAATAGCATCGAAGAGGACTTTGTCGAGGAGGAGCGCCGCCTGGCCTATGTCGGGATTACCCGGGCGCGCAAGACCCTGACCATGACCCTGACGCGGCAGCGTAAACAGTATGGCGAGGTGATCGACACCGTGCCGAGCCGTTTTCTCGATGAGTTACCCGAAGAGGATCTGGAGTGGTTTGGGCGCGATCCCGGCTGCGAAGTCGAGAACCAAGCTCAGGGCCGGGCTACGCTGAGCAGCCTGCGTAACCTGCTGAAATAGCGCTTTGTGGTCGGCATTCATTCCGACAGCGGTGCGGTCGTCACTCTAGATTAACTAGACATTGCCATACTGCTCGCCCTGCGCCAGCCAGCGGCGAATAATACCTTCGCAGTTGGCGTGCAGCGGCTCGATCTGGGTTGCGACCCGCTTCACCTGGTCCAGCAGATCGGCGTCGCGCTCCAGATCGGCGATTTTAAACTGCATCATCCCGGTCTGACGGGTGCCCAGCACCTCGCCGGGGCCGCGCAGTTCGAGATCTTTTTCGGCGATTAGAAAGCCATCGTTGGTTTCGCGCATCACCTGCAGCCGTTCGCGGCCCTGCTGCGACAGCGGATTGTGATACATCAGCACGCAGTGGCTGGCGACCGAGCCACGTCCCACCCGACCGCGCAGTTGGTGCAGCTGCGCCAGTCCGAGACGCTCGGGATTCTCGATGATCATCAGGCTGGCATTGGGCACATCGACACCCACCTCGATCACCGTGGTGGCCACCAGCAGCTCGAGTTGCTGGGTCTTAAAACGGCTCATCACCTCGGCTTTGTCACCGGCTTTCATCCGCCCGTGCACCAGGCCAATACGCAGCTCTGGTAATGCGTCTACCAGCTGGGTGGCAGTCAGTTCGGCGGCCTGGCATTCGAGCACGTCGGACTCTTCGATCAGGGTGCAGACCCAATACGCCTGGCGGCCTTCGGCGCAGGCGGCACGCACCCGGGCGATCACCTGATCACGACGCTGATCGGAAATCAGCACGGTATTGACCGGGCTGCGGCCGGGCGGCAGCTCGTCGATCACCGAACAATCCAGATCGGCATAGGCGCTCATGGTCAGGGTCCGGGGGATCGGGGTGGCGGTCATAATCAACTGGTGCGGCACCTGGCCATCGCGTCCTTTTTCGCGCAGCGCCAGGCGCTGGTGCACCCCAAAGCGGTGCTGCTCATCGACCACAATCGCGCCCAAACAGTGAAACGCCACCTCGTCCTGGAACAGCGCGTGGGTGCCGATCACCACCTGCGCCTCCCCCGAAGCGATCCGTTCCAGAGTGTCGCTACGCTTTTTACCTTTCACCCGTCCCGACAGCCAGTCGACCCGTAACCCCAGGGGTTCGAACCAGCTGCTGAAGTTGAGCATATGCTGCTCGGCGAGAATTTCGGTGGGCGCCATGACCGCCGCCTGATAGCCGGACTCGATCGCTTGCAGGGCACAGAGCGCGGCCACCACGGTCTTGCCCGAACCGACATCGCCCTGCACCAGGCGTAGCATCGGCATCGGCTGGCTCAGGTCGCGACTGACCTCCTGCCAGACCCGTTGCTGGGCGCCGGTGAGATCGAAGGGTAGCTGCTGCAGAAAAGTCGTTAGCAGCCGACCCCGAGTGCTGAGTCCCGGGGCGCGGTGCTGTTGCTGTTGGCGGCGCAGCCGCAGCAGGCTGAGATGGTGAGCCAGCAGCTCTTCGAATGCCAGTCGGCGTTGGGCGGGGTGGCGCGTTTCGGCCAGTTGCAGCAGGTCGGTGCCGACCGGCGGGTTGTGCAGGTAGCGCACCGCGGCGTTGAGATCGCTGAGGGTATGTTGGCGTCTAAGCGCGTCGGGTAGCCACTCCTGCAGTCCACCCTGCTGCTCCATGATCTCCAAGGTCTGGGCACAGAGACTGCGAATCCGGGCCTGGGTCAGTCCTTCGGTGGCGGGATAGATCGGTGTGAGGGTGCTGCTGACCGGAGCAGGTTCGTCGCCCACGAGCGTTTGGTATTCCGGATGATAGAGTTCCAGACCGCTGCTGCCGACCCGGACCTCGCCGAAGCAGCGCAGCGGGGTACCGGGCTTGAGGTTGTTTTTCTGCGCCGCGCTGAAGTGAAAAAACCGTAATCCTACACTGCCGCTGCTGTCGCGGAGGATACAGCGCAGGCTGCGGCGGCGCCCCTGCACTAGTTCGCAGCTGCTGATCTGGCCCTCGATCACCGCTTCATCGCCGGGGCGCAACCGGCCGATAGCCACGACCCGGGTACGGTCCTGATAGCGCAGCGGCAGGTGGAACAGCAGGTCCTGCAGGGTTTCCAGGCCCAGCTTTTCCAGCTTTTGCTGCATCGCAGCGCCAACCCCTTTAAGACGGGAGACCGATAGCTGGTCCAGACGGCGCAGCGGGGTGTCAGTCATGGCTGGGGACTAGCGGGGGTGACAAGCCGCCACGCAGGGGCCACACTGCGGTTTTTTCCATGGCTAGCTGGCGGTTGTCGCCAGCACGTAAAAGAGGTCAACATCATGGCAACAGTGTTACTGGTCGGTTGTGGTGATATCGGAACCCAGCTGGGGCTGGAGTTATGCCAAGCAGGACACCAGTGCATCGGCTTAAAGCGCCATCTTAATCAACTGCCTGCACCAATCCAAGGGCTCTGTGCCGATGTCACCGATCCGGCCAGTCTAGCTGAGCTACCGGCGCATGATTATCTGGTCTATTCGCTGGTGCCAGCCAGCTTCAGTGCCCAAGACTATCAGCGCGCCTATGTCGAGGGGCTGAAGAACCTGTTGCAAGCGTTAGCGCAGCAACAGTTAGCTCCTCAGCGTATTTTTTATGTCTCCAGCAGTGCGGTCTACCATCAGCACCAGGGCGAGTGGGTCGACGACCAGAGCCCGACCGAGCCGAGCAGCTTTTCGGGGCAGGCAATGTTGGATGCCGAGGCGCTGCTGCGCCAGAGTCCCTTGCCGAGCACTGCGGTGCGTTTTAGCGGCATCTACGGCCCCGGTCGTGAGCGGCTGCTCAGTCGGGTGCGTCAGGGTGAGGGTGCGCTGGCCGAACCGGTTCATTATGGTAATCGTATTCATCGAGATGACTGTGTCGGGGTGTTGCGGTTCTTGATCGACAAGGATCTGGCCGGACATCAGCTGGCGGACTGCTATCTGGCCTCGGATCCCCATCCGGCCAGCTATTATGAGGTGTTGGAGTGGTTGCGCCAGCAGCTGGGTTTGCCAGAGCCACAGCGGCGGCTGGATTTCAGCCAGACACTGCGTACCGGCAGCAAGCGCTGCCGGCCACAGCGCTTGCTCGATGCCGGTTATCTGTTTCGCTATGTCGATTATCAGGCCGGCTTTAAAGCGCTGCTCAGCAGTGATATGTCTACACTCTAAAGCGACTGTTAAAGACCTAATGTAAAGCGCTTTCGATAATCGAACAGGAGAACATGATGAAACGGGTGGCGGTGATTTTATCCGGTTGTGGGGTGTTTGATGGCTCGGAGATCTACGAAACGGTGATGACGCTCTATCACCTCGAGCAGCAGGGCGCGCAGTATCAGTGTCTGGCGCCGAATATCGAGCAGTTGCATGTGGTTAACCATCTGAGCGGCGAGGTGGCGGTCGGTGAAACGCGCAATGTGTTGGTGGAGGCGGCGCGTTTGGCGCGCGGCGATGTCAAGGATCTGGCTGAGGCCGATCCCCAGGCGTATGACGCCTTGATCATTCCGGGTGGCTTCGGCGCCGCTAAAAACCTCTCCGATTTTGCCCTGGCAGGCAGTGACTGTCAGGTGAACCCTCAGGTGTTGGCGTTTACCCAGGCGATCCACCAGGCCGGCAAACCGATCGGGCTGATCTGTATCGCCCCCGCCATGACCCCCCGGCTATTGGGTCGCGGCGTGACCTGTACGATAGGTACGGATGCCGACACCGCCGCCGCGATCGAGGCGATGGGTGGCAAACATCAACGCTGTGCTGTCCAGGAGGTGGTGATCGACCCGCAGCATAAACTGGTCACCACTCCCGCCTATATGCTGGCCGGCTCGATCAGCGAAGCGGCAACCGGAATCGGCAAGTTGGTGACGGAGGTGTTGCTGCTAGCGGAGTAGACACAGCCTCTTAGCCTGTATAAGCGTGATCTAAAGCAGCAATAAGTGATATCGGTTTGTAGCTGATATCATTTTTTGATCTACTGAGTGATTTGTCGGACTCTTACCAGAGTTTGATGATGCTTGCGATCCAGGTTGCAGTTATAGGAGGAGTGCCGTTGTTGAAATTTCGCTATTCGGGTCGGTTTGGGGTGTGCGTTGTTGGGCTGTTAGCACCGCTGTTAACGGCTACGCTTGGCCAAGCCGCGTCGCATGATTCGCTGGATGAAGAGGACCTGTTTGGGGGGCTTACTTCGGTCAAGTCCGCGACCCGCCTCCAGCAGAGGATCAGCGATACCCCCGCCGCCGTGACCCTGATCGATCGGCGGATGATCGAAGCCTCGGGGGCGGTCAATATCGCCGACCTGTTTAAGCTGGTGCCCGGTTTTCAGGCCTATCATGTCAGCGCCAATCAGTTTGGGGTGGTCAGCCATGGTCAGGGAGATGCCCACCCGGGACGCATGGAGGTGACGATTGATGGCCGTTCGGTCTACCAGCCGGCGTTGTCGAGTGTTGATTGGTCGGCGTTGGGCGTGTCCCTGGACGATATCAACTATATCGAGGTGGTGCGTGGGCCTAACGTCGCCACCCAGGGATCGAATGCGTTTCTGGGGGCGATCAACATCACCACCTATACGCCTCTGGAGCAGAGTGGTAGCGCGGTCAGGACCACCCTGGGAGCGCTGGGCACCCAAGAGTACGCCCTGCGCCATAACGACAACATCGGCGGCTTTAATTATCGACTGTCGCTCAATTACCATAAAAACCGAGGCACCGGGGTCGGCTTTGATAGTGACGATGGTGGCTCTTACGCCCGCATGGAGGATGGCGCCGAGATCACCCAGCTCCATCTGCATGGCCTCTATACGCCGACGCTGGCTGACAGTCTGGTGGTGCAGCTCGGGCTCAGCGATGGCCAGGTAGGTGTCGGTAATACCCGTAATCCAGCAGAGTTTACAGATCGAGAGGTCAAGGCCCATTACCAGAACCTCAGTTGGGAGCGGCTCCTCAATCCGGAGCAGCAACTGCGGCTGCAGCTGAGCCATAATCGCTACGAGTACCATAACGAGAGCCCTATTCTGTTGTCGGAGCTGTTTTTTCGAGAGAATGAATCAGCATTTGGTGGGGCGTCCTATGAGGACGCCAAAGGTACTATCTTAGCTATTATCGACGGCGCAACCGGGGGGCAGCCCGATCAACTGGTAGATGAGGGCAGCGAAACCGGGATCACCGAGCGCTACGACCTGGAGCTGCAGCTGCAGCAGGAGTGGAATCCGGCACTGCGACTGGTCGCCGGTGCCGGGGTACGCCATGATCGTTTCACCAGTCTGGTCAACCTCGGTACTACCGGCGCGGTGTCCAGCACCAGCCCGCGGCTGTTCGGCAATCTGGCCTGGCAGTTCGCCTCTGAATGGACCGCCAACCTGGGTGCCATGCTCGAGCACAATCCGGATCCGGGGGCGCGATTGTCGCCTCGGCTGGGGCTCAATTGGCACCTGAGCGAGCAGCACACCCTCAGAGCCGCGGCCAGTCGCGCCTATCGCATGCCCTCACCGATGGAGCAGCATCTGTTTGCCGGACTGGTCTTGCCCAGCAATACTCAGATGCTCGATCTGGATACCTACACTCCCGAGCGCCTCGATCCGGAGCGCGTCGATGCCTTGGAGCTGGGCTATAGGGTCGAAGTGGCGGCCATCCGCTCGGCCTTTGATCTCAAGCTCTATGTTGAGGAGGTTGAGGATGGCGTGGCAGAGCAATGGGCCTATAGCGCAGATCCCGATCCTGATTGGGTGAGCGCGGAGATCCCTGCCACTGATGCCAAGGGGCAAGCGTTGCAACTGGTGAATAACGCCCGCTGGCGTAACCGCGGGCTTGAGGCGCAATGGACTCTGCAGCCCTGGCACCACAGCTGGTTGATGCTCGGTTATGCCTATATTGATACCGAGGGCCAGTATGATCGGCGCCAATATGACGGAGGGAGCGGAGAGAGAGAAGGCCCTCAAAACTTAGGCATACGCGTCCCTCGCCATGGGCTGAGTCTGTTGGTCAGCCACGCCTTCGGTGATGGCGTCGATGTTAGCGCGGCCTGGTACCGACAGACCTCGGTTAAATGGCCGCAAGGGTCTGGGTTGGATCCCTATAATCGCCTCGATGGCCGTGTGGCGAAAAGCTTTCAAGCCGCAGGGATGCAGGGCTCGCTGGAGCTGATCCTGCAGAGTGTCACCGGCAGTTATACGGAGTTTGATCGCAACAACAGCGTGGATCAGCGTGGTTTTGTGCGCGCCACCTTAGAGTTCCTATAATATCCAGGGTTTAGTTAGGATATAGAGACCGGTAAGCAATGGATTGTTTGGCTTGAATCGCATCAGAGGGTCGCGTTTTTGCAGCCACGCTGGATGGCGGGTCTTGCTGTTGCTGATGGTTTTGCTGCCGACCAGTGGTTGGGCGCGGCCGACGGTATTGTTGGTGCTGAGTCAGGATAGCCAGCCCTACCGTGACTACGCTGCGTTACTGGCGCGGCAATTACCGCAGTGGAGCGTGCAACAGGTGCTTGGCGAGCATTATAGCCCGACAGCGGTGCAGGCCGATCTTTTGGTGACCGTGGGTACGCAGGCCGCCCGAGAGGTGTTGCGGCAGCCGCAGCACTGGCCGGTGTTGAGTGTGCTTATTCCACGTCAGACCTTCGTTGCACTGAGTCAACAGCCGCTGCTGCTCTCGAGGCTAGAGCAAGGATTGTTAAGTGCGATCTATCTAGAACAGCCGATAGCCCGGCAGCTGCAGTTGGCCAAACTGATCCGCCCCTCCATCAAACGGATGGGGGTGGTGGTGGGGCCGAGCAGTCATGAGCAGTTACCCGCGATAGAGGCGGCCATAGAGGCGCAGGGCTGGCAGTCACGACTGGTACGCTTCAGCCATAATGAGAATCCAGTTCGGCTACTGGAACCCTTGAGCGAGAATAGCGATGCGATTCTGGTGGTGCCTGATAAAGCTGAATTTAATCGCAGTATCTCCAAATGGCTGCTGTTGCTGAGCTACAGACACCGCCTGCCGTTGATCGGCTTTTCCAGCCGTTATGTCGATGCCGGGGCCACGGCAGCGGTGTTTAGCACCCCTGCGACTATCGCTAAGGATACCGCGGTTTGGTTAGCCAGCTGGCGGTCGCAGAGCAGTAAACTGCCAGCTCCGGCGTACCCCTTGTTTTTTGAAATTCGTACCAGTCTTCAGGCTGCGCAGAGTATCGACTTACAGCTGCCAGGTCAGGATGAGATCGAAGTGTTGATGTCTCGGGAGCCTCAATGATGAAGTGGCGCTTGGGTGTTTCGCGTCTGAGTATCGGTCAGCAGCTGATGTTAACGGCCTTGCTGCCTCTGTTGCTGCTGACCTTGGCGCTGTCGAGTTACCTAATCAGCTCGCGGATTCAGGATGTGGAACAGGCGCTCGACGATCAGGCTGATACCTTAATGGATTTTCTCTCGGCAGCGGCAGAGTTTGGGTTGTTGACCCAAAATATCGATGTCCTAGAGCAGTTGACTCGGGGGCCGATAAAACGCCCTGAAATCAGCAATATTATGTTTCTCAATGCCCAGTCGCAGTTGCTCTATCAACGCGAGGTGCTGGCCCTGGATTTTGCCCGGCTGCTATCTGCAGGACGGCTACAGCCAGCGGGACAGCGGCTTGAGCTGCAGGGCTTGGCCAATAGTTGGGTGCTGGTGAAACCGGTGATGATGAGCGCAGTGATAGTCGACGATTTTGACCAGAGCCTGATGCCGGATCGTCATATCGGCACGGTGATCTTGATCCTCAACGACAAATTGTTATTGCAGCAACAGCAACAGATTGTGCTCTGGGGACTGCTGATATCCGCTGCTGGCTTGCTGCTGGCGGCACTGCTGGCCGTGCGTATCGGTCGCAATATCAGTACGCCTATTGAGGCGCTTAGCCAATCGCTAAGCCGTTATCAATCCGGTTCAGCGTATCAACCGGCGCTTACCCAGAGTTCTCCGCAGGAGATCGGTGCCCTGCAGCAAGGCATTATGATACTGATTACTCAGGTTCAGCAGCAGCAGCAGAAGCAGCAAAGAGAGGTGGACCAAGCCACTGCCAGTCTTCGAACAGCATTGTCGGAGTTGGAACAGAGCCATCAACAATTGCAGTACTCCAAAGATCAGGTCGAGTTATCGGGACGTGCCAAGGATGACTTTATGGCGCGCATGAGCCATGAGCTGAGGACCCCGATTAGCGCGGTGATCGGTTTTATTCAGTTGCTGGAAAAGAGTCCGTTGAGTAATAGCCAGCGGGAGTCTTGCCGCATCATCTATAGCGCCTCGTCACTGTTGTTGCGCCTGATTGACGATATTCTTTATTTTTCTAAATATCAGTCTGACAATCTTAAACTGGAAAAAATCCCGTTCAGTCCGGAGCAGTGCCTAGAAGATGTGCTGGAGATGCAGGCGCCCGCAGCTGGATACAAGGGTCTGCGGCTAGCGTTGCACTCTGATGTGCCCTGGCCGTTGCTACTGATGGGGGATCCGACCCGGTTTTCGCAGGTTATCAGTAACCTCATCAGCAATGCGATTAAATTTACCGAACAGGGAGCCGTGCAGATCCGACTCTCTAGTCAGTCGCAACAGGCGCAGACGCGACTACAGATCGAGATCCAAGACACCGGAATTGGCATTGCGGCGACCGAGCTGGCGACACTGTTTCAGCCCTTTTCCCAGGCCGATACCTCGATCAGTCGGCGCTTCGGCGGTAGTGGTTTGGGGTTGGTGATCTGCAAGAGCTTGGTTGAGCTGATGCAGGGTGAGTTGATGCTGACCAGTGTGGTGGATGAGGGCAGTCAATTCACCGTTAGCCTGTGTTTGGATAACGCACCGCCGTCGCCGCCGAAGTTGTTGCCGCCACTCAGGGTGTTGCTCTGCTGTCATGATCGCCAGTGTCAGGTTCAGTTTGAACAGCAGCTCCGCACTTGGGACTGTCAGGTCGAGAGCCTGGATGACCGGCAGCGATTGGTGCCGGTCATCCAGGCATCTGAGCATGGCTATGATCGGGTGGTTATACATCTGGCGCTGGCAGAGCTGAAAACCTTGTCGTGGAACCGCTTTCTTAACCCCGTGCGGGAATGTTTTTCTGGAGAGTTGATCCTGGTGACCGAGCACGGTGATGATGAGCTGGAGGTGAATATTGATCAGTTGGTTGAGTCGCTCGCTCCGGCTACGCTGTTGCGGATACCGGTGGGGCGCTACCGCTTATTTAAGGCCTTAGACTCGGTATCTTTGCCGAGTGTTCCTGTTGCATTACCCAGCCTGCCACTAGAGGGGCTGAGGGTGTTGGTGGTCGAGGATAACCGTTTTAATCGGTTGCTATTGACGCGGATGTTGCAGGCCCAGGGGGCTCAGGTGGAGACTGCCGCTAATGGTCGTGATGCCGTGACCCTGACGCAGCAGAAAGCGGTTGATCTGATCCTTATGGATCTGCATATGCCGATCATGGGGGGTGCCGAGGCGTGTCAGCAGATACGGCAGTTGTCCTCTGCAGCAGCCCAGACGCCTATTCTGATTCTTACCGCGGATGTGATCAGCGATGAATCGGCGTTGATCGAATCTCATGCGCTTCAGGGTGTGCTCTATAAGCCAGTGGAGGAGCTGGTGTTAGTCAAAGAGATATTAGCCGCGTTGGCTCCTGATAAACGCCGGCTTGTTAGTAAGGCCGCGGGTAGTCGTGTCGCTATGCGTTTGCAACAGTTTGGCATTCCAGAGCAGGAGTTGCGGCAAGCGCTTGAAGAGCAGTTTGCCGCGTTGCAGCAGGCGTTGCTGCAGGCTGATATGTTGATGCTGCGCGAGCAGGCCCATCAGCTATCCGGACTCGCTGCTATGGTCGGTCTTGATCAGCTAGAGGTTCAAATTCGAGCCTTTTCTCAGGCAGTTAAACAGAACCAGATGGACGAGGCCTGGCAGCACTATTGGGCGATAAAAAACGATTTTGATAAATCAAATAGCATTTAAGCGCTGTGGTAAACGGTTTGATGTTTTTTGGCTGTCAACTTGGAGTGCTTTTAAAGTATCGCTGTTCCCCAGCAGCGGCGATTTTTTGATACCCTAGAGCCTGTTGTAGTTTGCTGGTCGTGCTTTGTCGGTCGTCACAAGGGAAATAGCTGTTTGAATTCGATTAACGTACTTAAAGCGATCGCCGATGCTCGGCCTGAATTGCGCAAGTCTGAGCAAAAGGTCGCCGATTATGTATTGGCGCAGCCTAAAGAGATTATCCATATGCGCATTGTGGATCTGGCTGCTGAGGCGCAGGTCAGTGAGCCGACCGTGGTCCGATTCTGCCGGGCGCTTAACTACGATGGCTTTCAAGATTTTAAGCTCACGTTGGCGCAAGTGTTGGGGGCTAGTTCCAGTTTTGAACAGTTTGCTCTCGATAAAAAAGATACGGTTAACGATTTCAAGCAAAAGATTTTTGATTCGACCATCGGTAATCTGATCAATATTCGTGAGGCGCTCGACCCCGAGAGGCTAGAGCAGGCCATAGAAGCGCTGGCCCTGGCGAGTCGGGTCGAATTTTATGGCTTCGGCGCATCCGCTGCCGTGTGCACCGATGCGCAACATAAGTTTCACCGCCTGCGCGTTAATGCCGTGGCTTACTCCGACCCGCATCTGCAATCGATCGCCGCCGTCACCCTGTCGGAGGGTGATGTGGTGGTGGCCGTGTCTCAGACCGGCCGTACCAAGGATCTGTTGCACTCTGCTCGATTAGCGATGGCGCAAGGAGCACAGGTGATAGCGCTGTGCCCAGGCGCTACCCCGTTGTCTGAGTTGGCGACCATTCCGATCCATATCGACCTTGAAGAAGATAAAGATCTTAGTGCACTGATGTCTTCCCGGGTAGTGCAGCTGGTAGTGATCGATGTCCTGGCGGTGGGGTTGGCGATGAAGCTGGGGCCGGGAGTGATTGATCATCTCAAGGCGATCAGACGGAGCCTGCGTTCGCTGCGCTTGAACGAGAAAAAAGTGCTACGCACGCCTAAATAGTACTCGCGTCGATAACTCGCAGCTCCGCCACCAGCTACCACGATACAGTGGCGACTGAGTCTGTTTCAATCAAACGCCTTGCAACCGCGGTGCTACTGTTCTGGCAAGGCATCGTCGAGATAGAGCTGAACAGCTTTGCGTGGTTGCTGCACGGCCGTCAGCGCGCTGTGTTTGAACTCCAGTTCGAACGAGCTTCCCGCGCGTAGTACCTTGTCCGTGTGGGCAATCATAATCAGGGCGGGTTTATCGTTGCCCTGGTCGATCTTTCCCCCCATCGTCAGGCCTCGTAAGCTGATCTCTCCGGAATAGGTCAGCTGTAGCCGCCAACGGTCTGCTGCCGGGCGGCTGTCCCCGGTGATCTTCAGCTGGGTCTGTACATAACGAACCAGTTGCATCTGCTGGATTTGTTGTTGCTCGCCCTGCTTGGCCTGCTGGTGCTGAACATAGGCGCCGAACAGGGTGCTGGTCAAGGCCGCTACGCCCCCGCCATCGCCGCCGCGGGTCTGCTCAGCACTGCGCTTGCTCCAGAGGACGTTGTCCTCCAGCAGCGCTGCGTGATTGGGGTTGACTTGACTGGGTTGATAGTAAGTACTAACTTTTTCACCGTGCTCGCGGTTTTCTTGTTCACGGTCACTGTTGACCGGATGGGAGTGGAAAAACAGCGCACGTTGATTGCCTTGGGCTTCAAACTGGCGCTTCCAGATACGGCTGGCCGCCAGAGGGTCATAGCCGCTGAGGGCGCTATAGAGCACCCCGATACGATCGGCTTCACGTTCGTTGTCGTGGGTAAAGGCCGCCTGGTAGCCATCCCGGCTGGCTGAGTTAGAGTTTGCCAGGGCGGTGACCTGTGCCAAGGACTGCCCTTCGAAGACGTGATTGGCTACCGTGTGGGCGATCTCGTGGGCCAGCACGGCAGCGACCTCATCGTCATTTTGCAGTTGTTGCATCAGGCCTAAATGCACCACCACGTAGGTGCCCCCGGTGGTGAACGCGTTGAAACTATCTCGATCGATCAGCACCGGCTGCCAGCGTTCATCATGCAGATGGCTGATCCGGTGGATACGATCGAAGATCTGGATCATGCGCCAGTACTGGGCTTTGTCGAGCTGCTGGTTGACCCGCTTGCCCTGCTGTTGCTCCTGGGCCAGCAGCTGTTCTACGATGGCGTTGCCGCGACTGATCTGTTCGCTGCGCGAGGCCAGGCTCAGACTGCGTTGTCCGGTAACGCGATCCTGTTCTGATACGGATTCGGCGATACGGTACAGCCCCTGATCAACGCTCTTCAGGCTCTCACAGCCACTGAGCAGCACGCAGCCGAGTAGGGCGGCAAGTGGCCGGGGGTTGGTCGTCAGTAGAGTAAAAATCATCGATAAACAGCCGTTTTTATGGGGTTGTGCGGGTATATGTATAGAAGAGTATTCTATTTGTGCCCGTGAGCCAATTCCGTTACCATTCGCGCGATTCCAAAGTATGCATGGATATAATAGTCATGAATATCGTTGTCTACCCAGGTACCTTTGATCCGATAACTCATGGTCATACAGATCTTGTCCAGCGTGCATCTAAGCTGTTTGATAAGGTGATCGTGGCGATAGCCGAGAGTCCTTCAAAGAGGCCGTTGCTGCCGCTTAATCAGCGGACCGAGCTGGCCCGGGAGGTTCTTCAGGGCTTGGGCAAGGTTGAGGTTATCGGTTTCAGCGGGCTATTGACCGAGTTTATGAGAGAGCATCAGGCCTGTGCTGTATTGCGAGGTTTGCGAGCGGTATCTGATTTTGAATACGAGTTTCAGCTGGCGAATATGAATCGGGCGATCTATCCCGAGTTTGAGGCGCTGTTTTTAACGCCTGCGGAGAAGTATAGCTTTGTCTCTTCAACCCTGATTCGGGAGGTGGCTGCATTGAACGGTGATGTATCAAAGTTTGTTCATCCTGCTGTGGCTGCTGCACTGAAAAAACATCTGGCGTAACCCGCGCCACGAATATACGCGAATAGAGGTAGCCAATCATGGCGTTAATCATCACCGACGAATGTATCAATTGTGACGTTTGCGAACCGGAGTGCCCCAATGCGGCGATTACCCCCGGTGACGAAATTTATGAGATAGATCCCGCCAAGTGCACCGAGTGTGTGGGTCATTACGATACCCCGCAATGCGTTGAGGTCTGTCCTGTGGATTGTATTCCCAAGGATCCTGATCACGTCGAGACCGAAGATCAGTTGATGGACAAGTATCACCGTCTGCAGGGCTGATAGTGTTCTTTGTTGTACGTCCGACGGCCAGATAATTATCTGGCCGTTTTTATGTCCAGGGATGGACGGTATGCATCGAGAGGCAGGGATGCCGGAGAGGCGATGTCCCGGACGGTATGCATCGAGCGCTGAACTCTTGGGCCGGGTCGGTCTCTAAGGCCATGCAGGTTTAGGGCTAGTGCTTGCTGGGGCTGGACTAGCGGGTGATGGTTAGCCGCGACAGGCTGAACTCTTGCTCCATAAGTGCGCCAATAACGTTGCTATTTTCACCCTCTCCGCATAGATAGTGGGCGTACTGCATATGCAGGCAGCGCACCTTGTCCCATTGGGCGATGCCGCCGATACCATAGCGCTGAAACAGGTGCGAAAATCCTAGCTCGGCAATGCGTTGGCGCTGTGCGCTGCTCATATAGTGATCACGGCTGTGCACGTAATCGCGATGATTTTGCTGGTAGCGCGCGTTAAGCTCGGTGTCGATCTGCAGTTGCTGTTCGATCTGCTTGACCCAGCCGGCGGTTTCGATGCGGCTGATGGCCCGGTGTAGATCTGTAGAGCAGAGCCAGTACAGGGTCGGAAACGGCTCATCATCGACCAGCGACTCCATTCTCAGGACTATCGGAATGCCGTCAGGGCTTTGCAAGGCGATCTCTGCGAGTCCGCGGGGTGTTCGGCCTAATTGCTGTTCGATGCACGCTAGCTGCTCGGGGGTCATGGTGTTTAGGCTCTTCTCAATTAGGTGGTTTGGGTGGCTTGGAATACGCAGAGTGCGGCTGCGGTGGGTAGATCAGCGCCTCGGCGAGGCGCTGATCCTAAGGGCTAGGGCTTGGCTTGGAGCTCTTGATCGATTAAGGCGCTGATATCGGTGCCTAGGTCCCCGTGGCTGTGGGGTAGCGGGCGGCCGTTAACAAAAAATGTCGGGGTGCTGCTGACGCCGAGCTCTCGGGCTTCGTCCGCAGAGGCCGCAACCTGGGCTTGCGCTTTGCCGGTCTTGAGGCAGCTGTTGAGGGCGTCGATATTCATGCCTAGCTCGGTCGCTAACATCTCCGCGGTCACCGATTTAAGGTAGGCCTGGCGGGAGAATGCCAGTTCGTGGAAGGGCCAGTACATCCCTTGCTGATCGGCGCAGACGGCGGCCTCGGCGATGGTGCGGGAGATACCGGATTGATTGATGGGGAAGTCACGGAACACCAAGCGGACCTGCTCACCGTACTGCTCCAGCAGTTTTTTAACCACCGGGCCGGCATCCTTGCAATGCGGGCATTGGTAATCGGCAAACTCTACCAGGGTGATTTTGGCATTGGGGTTGCCTCTGCTGGGGTGGCCCGCCAGTTCGATAGGCAGGCGAAGTATCGGCAATGCGGGTAGTTCGACAAGGTAGCCTTTTTCAGCAGCAATTTGACTCAGTAGCGCCCGCTGCTGTTCTAGCATCGTCTGTTGTTGGAGGTATTCAGCTATCCCGTCTTGTACCTGTTGTAGTGTGCCGGAGATGCGCGCCCTGTTGGCGTTGTAAAAGGCTTCGATCTGCAGGCTGCTGGGCGCAGGGGCGCTGAGTAGTTCTTGTTGTAGTTGCAGGAAGGGCTTGTTTTGTTGTTCTGCCAGCTCGCGAACGTAGCGGTTTACGACATAGTTGTTGAACACTTCCAGGCGCTGTTGATGGTGCTGTTGCTCCAGCTTATGCAGCGACGTCTGCACCGCGGCGGGTAGGGTCTGTTGCTGGTAGGTCTGGCCGTCGTAATGAAGTACTGGGCTATCGGCCGCAACAGCGGAGTTGAATATGAGCGCGGCAGCTAAGACCAAGGGGCGCTTGAGGGTTGTATGGCGTGAAGGCGAGCTGGGCATCAAGTGCTCCTTGCGGGATCAGTAGGCTGTAGGGGTTGGTGCGGCCGAGAGTGCGATAATGGAGAGTTCGCACCATACCCATGTGTGACTTGGACGGCAAGCGACTGATGCTTAGTCTATGGTTGGCCTATAGTTGCTCCATAGCTGATAGTTGACTTATGAAATAATGGCTATGTCAGCGGGCCAGGTGAAATTTACAGCGATGGGTGTTGACAACGAGGGGGAGCTATATATACTTTAGAACAGCTTGAAAGTACGTCTGATATTTATGCGCAGATTTTCGAAGTCCTGTCTTTAGTGCCTCGTCCTGTTCTTCATAAGTAATCGCAACACTTCCAGCAAATAAGCCTTGTTATGAGGCTCCAATTACTCTTGATTTATAGGAAATAACTATGTCTACAACTACTGGTACCGTTAAGTGGTTCAACGAAGCTAAAGGCTTTGGTTTCATCGAGCAAGAGTCTGGTCCAGACGTTTTCGCTCACTTCAGCGCTATCTCTGGTTCAGGCTTCAAAACCCTGGTTGAAGGCCAGAAAGTACAGTTCACTGTGACTCAAGGCCAGAAAGGCCCACAGGCAGAGAACATCGTAGCTATCTAATTTTAGATTGCTATCTGGCTTGCCTATTTTGTAGGTCAGCCTATCTCCCCCGTATTAGGGGTTGAGCGAAAAAAGGGTAAGACTTTCAGTCTTGCCCTTTTTTGTTGGTTGGTTGATTGGGACCGGTGCTGAGTCTGTATTCGCATCTAGGTGTCAGTCTCTCTTATGCCGGTAAACTCCTTATGCGTGGCCTGAAAGCCAATAAATACCATGAAAATTCCTAAACGAATCCAGCCCTTGGTTGAAGAGGGTGTGATTGATGAAGTTCTTCGTCAGCTGATGAGCGGTAAAGAAGCGACGGTTTATGTCGTACGCTGCGGTTCAGAAATTCGCTGTGCGAAGGTCTATAAGGAAGCGGATAAGCGCAGTTTCAGGCAAGCCGTTCAGTACCAAGAAGGCCGCAAGGTTCGCAATAGTCGGCGGGCTCGGGCGATGGAAAAGGGCTCCAAGTTCGGTCGTAGTCAGCAGGAAGACGCCTGGCACAATGCCGAGGTCGATGCGCTGTATCGCTTGGCGAAGGTGGGTGTGCGCGTCCCTCAGCCCTATGGCTGTTTTGACGGTGTGTTGCTGATGGAGTTGGTCACCGATGATGCGGGTCAAGTGGCGCCCCGCTTGAATGATGTCTCCATGTCTGCTGAGCAAGCGGTGGAGGATCATGCGGCAGTCATTGGCGATGTGGTGCGTATGCTTTGTGCCGGCTTGGTGCACGGTGATCTGTCAGAGTTTAACGTGCTGGTGGATTCTTATGGTCCGGTGATTATCGATCTGCCACAGGCTGTCGATGCGGCTGGGAATAACCATGCCCAGTGGATGCTGGAGCGGGATGTCAATAACATGACCGCCTATTACGCTCAGTACGCACCTGAGTTGCTCGGTACCCAGTACGCCAAAGAGATCTGGAGTCTGTACGAGAGTGGTGATCTGCATCCCGATGTTGAGCTGACGGGTTACTTTGAGGAAGATCTGCATACGGCGGATGTGGATGGGGTGCTGGAAGAGATCAAGGCAGCCTTTATGGAGGAGCAGGAACGTCAAGAGCGCATTCGCAGTGCTGTTGAGATCGATTAGTCTCTGCGTGGCGCTGTCTGGCTCATAGAGCAGGCTTCTGTTCGATGGTGTTGGCTGTCTTCAGTCGAATGCTGTATGCATCATTGTAGCCAGATGCACAGCAAGCCGCTGATCGCTGCTAGCAGTAGTGGCAGCGTTATCCAGCGAATCATGATCACTCCTCCAGAAAACACAGCGAGTCCGCCTTTGAGTAGGGTGTTGGACGCACTTGCCAGAATGATTCCCTGAGTTGCAGTCTCTAGTTGGATGTCGCTTTTTGCCATTCTGGAGAGGGTGAGGTTGATTGCATCGACATCGGCGATTCCCGAGGCTGCCGCCAGTAGCAGAATACCAGCGTCTCCCATCCATTCGCGCATCGCCTGGCTTAGCAGAGCGACTGCCGCTAACAGCAAGCCAAATACCAGTGCGGGTGCGAGCTCCAGGGGGTTTCTTGACGGAGCGGGGTTGGCGCTGGTTGTGCTCTTTTCTTGAAGGAAAATGAGCGTGGCGCAGCTAAAAACTACCGCTGACATGGTGATCATTGGGATATAAAGTTTAATGATCAGTGCTGGATTGATCAGTCCCGCTATCAGCGTTACCCGAATAAACATCACTCCGCATGCCGTTAATATACCGACAGAGCACGGGCGTTGTAGGGCAGGATGGGCGTATGCGAGCCTTGATAACTGCAGCGTCAATGCGGTTGATGAAAGCAGCCCGCCTGCGAGCCCGGTCATTAAAATACCACGCTGGGCGCCCATTATTCTGATCAAAAAGTAGCCGATAAAAGAGATTGCTGCGATCAGGACTACCATCCACCAGATCTCATAGGGGTTTAGTGCTTGCCAGGGGCCGTAGCCCTTATTTGGCAAGACCGGTAATAGCACCAGAGAGATAATGAGCAGCTGAAGCCCGGCGTTGAGTTCGGGTTGGGATAATTGCAGTAGTAGCCGATGTAGAAAGCGTTTGCAGCGCAGTAGTAGCGTGGTGATCACCGCGCAGGCGGCGGCGATGATTACCTGATCCAGTCCTGCTAAGGCACCGAGTAAAAATGTGGTGAGCATGGCGACATGGGTGGTGGCGCTAATGTTGGCGCTGTAACGTCTGTTACTCAGATAGGCGGTGATGACTAGCGCGGCGATGGCTGCAAGCCCGGTGGCGAGAATAAGCTCACCGAGCAGCTGGGTCAGCAGGCCTGATAGTCCGCCAAGCAAGCCGGTCAGCCCAAATGTCCGCAGTCCTGCCATACGCTTGCCGTCTGCAAGGTCGCGAGAGCTCCAGCCGCGTTCAACGCCGATGAGCAGGCCGATTGCCAGTGCCGATCCTAGTAACAGTAGATGCTGCAGGCTGTGTTCCATTGCTCGAATCCATCTGTATCCTTATCTCAAGGTATAGCAGCCTATGCCTGGAGCGGGCTCAGATGGGGGTGGCTGAACTTGAGGTGGTGGTACGCAATAGGTCGTGGTACATAAGAACGCAGGACGATGGCTCAGAGATAAAAAAGGGCGCTATATAGTGTGTTAGCGCCCTGTGGATGCGGATGTGCGGGTGGTTACGCGTCGATCTTTTTGTATTTGACCCGGTGTGGCGTGGTGTCGCCGATACGAGTCACGAGGTCGGCTTCGTACTCGCTGTAGTTATACATTCTAACATGCTATTGTCTATCTCATCTTCTGGGGAGAGTGAGTTATGGACGCGTACCTTTACGCCCGTATCAGTAGCGATAAGCAGCGGCTTGGTGGCGGTATTCAGCGTCAAATTGAACGAGCTGTTGAGTATGCAGACAATTATAACCTTACCCTGATTGATCCCGAGCGTTATGTTGACTTAGGTCTTAGTGGTTATCACGGGGATAACAGTGTAAACGGTCGATTAGGGGTGTTCTTAGATTGCTTGAACGCTGGGAGGATCAAGACCCCTTGCATCCTTTTATCAGAGTCACTTGATAGGTTGTCACGTGAGGAGGTGTTGAATGCATTCTCCCAGTTCACTCAGATCGTTCAAGCTGGAGTGATTATCACCACTCTGATCGGTGAGCCAACAAGTTACAGTAGAGAAACAATCTCAATAAATCCTGGCTTACTCTTCATGGCAATAGCCTCGATGCAAAGAGCATATGATGAGAGTGCTACTAAGTCAGACCGTGCTCAGAAGGCTCATAAGGCCATCCGAGAGGGAAAGAAAAAGCATCGTGGTATAGCTCCTAAGTGGCTTGATCTGGACGAACAGAACAACTGGGTCTTTAACCCAGAGCGTAAAGCTGTGGTTGAGCGTATGGTCGATCTTTACCTGAATCAGGGTAAGGGGGCTGTACATATCACTAATGTTTTAAACGCAGAAAGTGTTCCTACGTTTGGTTATGGCAGGATTAACAGGGAGACTGGTGAGCGCAATCCTACCTCTTGGAGTAAAGGGGCTGTTCGAAAAATTATGCTTAACCCGTCACTAGCAGGTCAGTACATCCCGCATAGGGGGTTAGAGGGTAAGGAGTTGCCGCCCATAGATGGTTTCTATCCTGCGATCATAACTATGGAGCAGCACTCAAGAATCAAACAGATCTCAAAGCAGAATAGGCTGAACAAAGGTCGGACGGGTAATAGCCAGGATTCGGCAAACGTTTTTCAGCGGAAAATTTACTGTAATGAATGTGGTTGCCCTCTTCACTATAGGCGGGTGAAGTCTGGTGTGAAATGGGTGTGCTACGTGGTGTGCTCGGGGCGTTTAGCTAAAAATGGGTGTTCTTTGCCTTGGGTACCGTATCTGCGATTAGAAATGGAAGTGGTTAGAGGAATGTTGCGATCTTTACGCAATCAGGGAACCGATTGGACGGGAGAAACAGCGGATACGATTGAATCATTGAAATTTAAGATCGAGGAGTTGAAGCAACGCGAGGATAAAGCGGCGGAACAGTATTTTAGTACCTCTGCCTCACTTAGTGAAAAAGCTAAGCTAGTTGCCGAGGATGCAGCCAATCAAAGAGCCTTGCTAGAAGACGAGCTGCAAGGCTTGGAGGTTGAGTCGAAGCAGTTACTTAGCTTTAGCGAGGCACGATACGTCTATGACGATCTTAGGTCTGATAGGGTAAGGCTAAGGCAGTTCGTTCTTTCATATCTAGGTAGGCTGGAAGTTCATTCTCCAGACACATACGTCATAACTCTCAAAGACGGTCACTGGTTTTTCTGGTATGCCGGTTCCGTTGGAAAGGATGTTTGCGAAGATGAAGGGATAGATAGCCCTCGGTATGCTGATGCAGCATCAATAGAAGCCGATACTAAAGACCTGTATGAGGAGGCTAAAGCAATTAGCTTGGCTAGCAAAGACCTCTCGGTTGCAATCAAATCATTCACCCCCTGAAATGCATCAAAAACATTAAGGTAATTGCTGCCAGATTAGATAGGAATCATTAGATATGACAGTCTAGCCTAGTGGTGAGCGCTATTACTGTCTAAGCTATTCGCTTAACAACCTCTTTGCTTGATCACTCTAGACTAATACACCAAAATATAATGGTGGTAATCAAGGTGGGTTTAAGACTCGTGCTCTAAAATTACGAGAGAGTAAGACCCTAGTGATATCTACCACCGTAGAAGTGCCTTTAAGGCCCCTCAGTTGACATTTAAACCGTGGTTTGACGTTACCCTACCCGTTTGTATAGGTACGACTCAGACCCCTCTTAAAAGTGCTTAAAACGCCCATACAGCACATGCACCGATATCAAAAGGTAGTTCACACCACGGAGGTCACTGACGAGGGTATTTTGCTCACAAAAACAGCCCGAAAAACACCCCTCAGAATCATCGTTTTCGAGGTCGTTTTTGAGGTCGTTTTTGAGGCGATTTTTAGGCCATTTTGAGACGCTCGTAAGTCATTGATTTATAGTAGGCCATTTACGTGGACTTTGCTAAAAAATAGTTAGTAACTTCAACAAGTTACAAAGAAATTGATCAAAAAATGTACGCGTAGAGTGTCTCTAATGCTACCCGCACCCCCCTCCCACACTCGGTTTTTATAGTTAATTTGTTAGTTAATTTGATGGTTAATTTGATGGTTAATTTGATGGTTAATTTGATGGTTATTTTGCTAGTTACTGGAACGTAGTTACTTGGGTAGTTACTCCGCTAGTTACTGGAACGTAGATGCTATCGACATACATACCCTCCACCACCTAACCCTTTCCCTTAACACCCAAACCAGTGAATGCAAAATGCATAACAAATAAAATAATACATTGCTAAAGTAGCCCCCTTGCTACATCCATGACACGCACTCATAGTCTGGCGCTATTAGGGTATAGCTACTGACTCTTCCTTGCTGGAGATAAGCATTAGTCATTGTGCTAGGCATGCTATAGCCTTGCGTAACAATGTTTAAATCGCTTTTCTACACCAGCCCATACTCTCCTCTAAGGGTGGTTATTACCATCGATTTAAGGCGATTTAAACACCTATGCAGCATAGGTGTGTAATCTAATACTGCTGCATAATTGTCATTAAGGATAAGGCCAGAGGGCCATTCTTAAAAAGTATACGTTTCGATACTATTGTTCTTGCGTGTCTTATTCAATGTCTTATAATGCGTTTATCTTAAGCTCTTAGAGATTGTAAGACATGGCTAGAATAGGATATGCAAGGGTGAGTACGGTTGGTCAGTCATTGGATGTTCAGCTGGAGAAGCTAGTTGGCTGTGACAAGGTGTATCAGGAGAAACGCTCAGGAACTACGGCTGATCGGCCTGAGCTGAAAAAGTGTCTTGATTATGTGAGGGATGGCGATGTCTTGGTCATAACAAAGCTAGATCGTTTGGCTAGATCGACTATCCATCTCAACCAGATCCGTGAGCTACTGGAAAATAAGAATGTGGAGCTTATGGTGCTGGATCAGAACATCGACACAACCACCCCCACAGGTAAGCTCATGTTCAACATGCTAGGGGCTATTGCAGAGTTCGAAACTGACTTGCGAAAAGAGCGTCAAATGGAAGGCATTGAGTCAGCAAAAGCGAAAGGCGTGGGATTTGGCAGAAAGGCAAAGCTCGATGATAAGCAGCTACTTGAGATGCGCCAGAAGCGCTCTGAAGGGGTTTTGATAAGGGGGTTGATGTCCGAGTATGGATTGTCAAAAGCCAGTGTATACAGGCTTTTGAAGGCTTCTTGAGCAGGCTGTACGCGGGTCTTGTCCAAGCATAGATATTTCGAAATTATGAAGTAGCGATCTTGTTTATGGGCATTGTTGCTAAGCGGCTATCACATATTAATCACTGTTTTCAGCATGCCGAGCAGTGGGTCTTTAAGCCGCTTTTTGGAGCATAGAGAGGCTGCTTTAGGAAGAGGCAACCCAACCCCAAAGGGTCGCTCTTTTTAGGCTCTCTTTATGTTGTATATGAGCTTATTTGCTTATGTTGAAATCAGCTGCTAATACCGCAAAATCAATATGTGACTGGATCTCGATCAGCGGATCGCCCAGTGAATAGATCTTTTTGCGGTGATGTGCGTCAGCAAACAGCTCGGTCTTGATAGCGCTTCGTTTTTTCATCGATTCTAGGGCTTAGGCGGCTGTGAATTTTTGAATTTTACCATAGGACGATACCAGAGGGGTTTTTCGAGGTGCCCTGAAGTACCCTAATGTATCATTGATACTTAGATAGAGACTCAGACGTAATCCACATGGATTTTCCATTGGATAACGATCGAACCTCTGTTGCACCGAGAACTCCAAAATCTATAAGTACTACATCAATATTTCCGAAAGTAGAGTAACAACCAGAAGCATAGTTTTTATGGCCCTGACTTAGCATTAGCATCTGATCATCAAACTGACGCTTTGTATTACAAAAAAGCACCTCCGACTCCACAAAGTAACCTGTTTTAGCATCTGTTTTATTTTTTGGAGTTACATTATGTTTTTTAGTTGATTCAATGCTAGACGCCTGATTGTTACTATTTTTCATAATCTGCTCTAGCTTATCCTTGTTTATTTCTGTGCTAGAAAATTCAATAAATATTTCTGATTCTAGTTTCTGGTACTCTGTGTATTTGAAACACTCATCAGTACCACTTGAATATATTAAAAGAGCTGGCTTATTCGCTACCTTTGGAAATTCTTTATTGTATATATGTTGTGCATAGCGATGGTTTTCATTTTTAACTGCTGATTCAAGATCACTTATTGTTTTATTCCAGTGCATAATTATAGAAGCATCATGGCTTTTGATGGTTTCAACTTCACTTAAGCATTGCTCGCTAAGAGCCAGGTCCATATCTTCTCTATGCTGGGAAAGTTTTTTTTGTTTCAGCTCTTGCTCTGCTAAATAAGTATTCCTTGCATTGAAGTCATCTTTTTGTTTTTCTTCGTCCTTCCTGATCTTCGCTTGCAAGGCTTCTTTTTGGGCGACTACTTTTAATTCGCTTGCCTTTTTGAGGAGCTCATCAATACGAGTATTGTTGTTTTCTAACTTGGTCTTCTCGTCTTTACAATAACTTTCTGGGAACGAAGAGCATACGTATTTCACATTTTTTTCTATATTAGCGGCTTCTCTTATTAATCCTTGGCAATACCTGACAGAGCTAAACGATTCGTATGAAGGGCGCATTCCTGTTGACGGGTAAACCCAATCAAATATGCGTTTTTGTAGGGTTTCATCAGCGCGAGAAAGGTAACTGCAGTTTTCAGTATTGTATGCTGCAGCTGTTGCATTGACACTGAAAATCATCGCAGTACAAAGAATATAATATTTCCCTGGAAAGTTCATATAATCATCCCTGATGAATTATGTTTTAATAAAAAATTTTGATACAAACCGCCCAGTATGCGGATGGTCAAGCAGCGTAATAAAGGCAAAGAGAGATAAAACAAAGGCTGGAACGGGAAGCCAGAGAGTGCCTTCTGACTTCGTGCCGTTAGCGATCAGCTGAGGATTGGAGAGCATTGAACCACAATGCTTGTACTTAATGGTCCCAAGCTTGATTTCTTCTCGGTAATAAAAGCAAACATTCCTGTCCATTTCTCGTCCTTTGTGAAGTGCCTTGGCGGCTCTTCGAGGTCAATCCCAGCCTGATGGTAGCACTGTCAAAATATGCCAATGCATAAGTGTATGTCAACATCAACATTAATAGGGTTTTTGAAGTGCTCTTCTATTATGGGAGCGATCTTATTCGAAGTAGATGAAAATACTATCCCCTGCAGCCATTAACTCAGGCATAGCCACAGAAAAGGACGCTAAGTGCGCCCTTTGTCATTCAGGTGTCTAGAGCCGTTAAGCATCGATCTTCTTATACTTAACTCTGTGAGGCGTAGCATCGCCGACTCGTGTTAGAAAGTCGGCTTCATACTCACTGTAGTTGCCCTCAAAGAATACGGCTTTGGAGTCGCCCTCATACGCAAGAATATGGGTGGAGATCCGGTCCAGGAACCAGCGATCGTGCGAGATCACGATGGCGCAGCCGGGGAATGCCAGCAGCGCTTCTTCCAGGGCGCGCAGGGTTTCGACGTCGAGGTCGTTGGTCGGCTCGTCGAGCAGCAGCACGTTGCCACCCTCTTTCAGCAGTTTGGCCAGGTGCAGACGATTGCGCTCACCACCGGACAGGTCTTTGACGAATTTTTGCTGATCGCCGCCTTTAAAGTTAAAACGACCGGCGTAGGCGCGTGCGGGTACCTGATAGTTACCGACGGTAATGATGTCCTGACCGTCCGATATTTCGTCAAATACGGTTTTCGATCCATCAAGCTCGCGCATTTGATCTACGTGGGCGAGCTTGACTGTTTGGCCGATCACCACCTCGCCTGAATCGGGCTGTTCTGTGCCGCTGATCATCTTGAACAGCGTGGACTTGCCCGCACCGTTGCCGCCGATAACGCCAACGATTGCGCCCTGTGGGATGGTGAAACTCATATTGTCGACCAGCATCTTCTCACCAAACGCCTTGCAGACGTTGTGCAGCTCGATCACTTTCTCGCCCAGACGGGGTCCTGGCGGAATATAGATCTCCTGAGTTTCATTGCGTTTCTGGTAGCTCTGCGAGCTCATCTCCTCGAACTGCTTTAAACGCGCCTTGGACTTGGATTGACGCCCTTTGGATCCTTGGCGAACCCACTCCAGTTCTGATTTGATGGTCTTTTGATGCGCGGCTTCCTGCTTGGCTTCCGTCGCCAGGCGCGCGTCTTTCTGCTCCAGCCAGGAGCTGTAGTTGCCCTCGTAAGGGATGCCGTGACCGCGGTCGAGTTCTAAGATCCAGCCCGCAGCGTTGTCTAGGAAGTAGCGGTCGTGGGTGATCGCTACCACCGTACCGTTGAAGTCCACCAGGAAGCGTTCCAGCCAGGCCACCGATTCGGCGTCGAGGTGGTTGGTGGGCTCATCGAGTAGCAGCATGTCGGGCTTGGACAGCAGCAGTCTGCACAGGGCGACGCGGCGGCGCTCGCCCCCAGAGAGGTGTTCAACCTTCTCGTCCCAGCCCGGTAGACGCAGGGCATCGGCGGCGACCTCCATCTGGCGTTCGATGTTGTGGGCGTCGACCGCCTGGATGATGTTTTCTAGGCGGGCCTGTTCGGCGGCCAGTTTGTCGAAATCGGCATCCGGCTCGGCGTACGCGGCGTAGACTTCATCGAGTCGGGTCAGCGCATCTTTGGCTTCGGCGACCGCTTCTTCGACCACTTCGCGGACGGTTTTGTTGTCGTCCATGTGGGGCTCTTGGGCCAGATAGCCGATGTTGATACCCGGTTGCGGGCGTGCTTCACCGTTAAAGTCCGGATCGATGCCCGCCATGATTTTCAGCAGCGTGGATTTACCAGAACCGTTGAGGCCCAGTACGCCGATCTTGGCACCCGGAAAGAATGACAGCGAGATATCTTTGAGGATCTCACGCTTGGGCGGCACGATCTTGCCCACCCGATGCATCGTAAAGACGAATTGAGCCATGGAACTGTTTAACCTCGGTTAACTGAACGTTGTTGCCGATTTTAGCCCATTGCGGCGATGAAGGGCAGGGTAGGCCGTGCTAATAACTCGGCGTGTTTGCCAGGGCGGCTCTTGCTTCGGTGTCTCCATAGGGTGGCTGGCGGAGAGGTCGCGGAGCGCATGATTGTAGATACAGAAAACACATCTGTTGATGCATTCTTTTCAGTCTAGCTGTGCGAGAGGGCGCTACAATTATAGCGCATACATTAGCTTGTGCTTGCATAGCGGGTTGGTCGCAAGGAGACTGATATCATGGGGAATTTAACACGTTTTAATCGGCTGTTTGGGGATACGTTTTTTGACGACTTCTACCGGCCTGTCGTCCATGCGGGGGCGGATAAGTCGCCTGCTATCGATGTGCACGAAACAGATGACAACTATCTGATTAAGGTGGATCTTCCGGGAGTCAAAAAAGAGGATGTCGAGGTTAGGTTGGAGAATGGGGTGCTGACCATCAAGGCCGAGACCTCCAGTGAGCAAAAAGAGGAAAAAGACGGTCGCTTGATTCGTCAGGAACGTCATTTTGGACAGTTTATGCGGCAGTTATCGGTAGGCGGTGATGTTGACCCGCAGGCGGTAAAGGCCGGCTTTGATAATGGTGTTCTCAGCCTTAATTTGCCCAAGGTTAAGCAGGAGTCGCCTAAGACGGTGAAGATCAATATTACCTGAGTTTGTGGCGCCCAAATGGGCCATCTGAAAAGCCCCCGATTGGGGGCTTTGTGTTTTGGCGGTGCGGTAGATGCAAGTGCCAGGACGTGCGTGCCTATCGGTCTGTAGGGCGTTTTATCGATAGCGACCTTGAACTCTGTTGTGGGCCGCTATGAGGCGCCAGGTTGATGAATACCATTTGCGCATTTATGCATCGCTTTCATGTGAATCTAACGGCTCTTTGGGTATAATTCGCCGCTTTCTCGCAGCCGTAGCGGTTCCCGTTCTGGATCTGCGGCCTGACTTTCTTGATTTATGGGGTGCCTATGTTGAACAACGCCTTGACGATTGCTGAATTTGATCCTGAGATCGCTGCTGCCATTGCTGCCGAGAAACAGCGTCAGGAACAGCATATCGAGCTGATCGCTTCTGAAAACTATGCCAGCGAATTGTCGATGGCAGCGCAGGGTTCCTGCTTGACCAACAAGTATGCGGAAGGCTATCCCGAGAAGCGTTACTACGGTGGCTGTGAGCACGTGGATGTCATCGAACAGTTGGCGATCGATCGCGCTAAGGCGCTGTATGGTGCGGCTTACGCTAACGTGCAGCCGCACTCGGGTTCGCAGGCTAATGCGGCGGTGTACATGGCACTCTGCCAGCCGGGCGATACCGTGCTGGGCATGAGTCTAGCGCATGGCGGTCACCTGACGCATGGCGCCTCGGTGAGCTTTTCCGGCCGTATCTACAATGCAGTGCAGTACGGCCTGAATGCGCAAACTGGCGAGATCGATTACGCCGAGGTGGAGCGCCTGGCGCAAGAGCACCAGCCCAAGATGATCGTGGCGGGCTTTTCTGCGTATTCACGGGTGGTGAACTGGCAACGGTTCCGTGAGATTGCTGATAGCGTCGGTGCCTTCCTGTTTGTTGATATGGCGCATGTTGCCGGGTTGGTGGCGGCGGGTGTTTACCCTTCACCAGTCGCCATTGCCGATGTGGTGACGACGACTACCCACAAGACGCTGGGTGGTCCGCGTGGTGGTCTGATTCTGTCGAATGGCGATGAAGAGCTGCAGAAGAAGCTTAACTTTGCGGTGTTCCCCGAAAGCCAGGGTGGCCCTTTAATGCATGTGATTGCCGCCAAGGCGATCTGCTTTAAAGAGGCGATGAGTGATGAGTATAAACGCTACCAGCAGCAGGTAGTGATCAATGCCCAGGCGATGGCGCGGACCTTTATCGCCCGTGGTATTGATATCGTTTCCGGCGGTACCGACAACCATCTGTTCTTGGTCGATCTGATCAATAAGGATATTACCGGTAAGGACGCAGACGCTGCCTTGGGGCGCGCCAATATCACCGTGAACAAGAACTCGGTCCCCAACGATCCGCGTTCACCGTTCGTCACCAGCGGTCTGCGGATCGGTTCGCCCGCCGTGACACGACGTGGCTTTGGTGAGCAAGAGGTGGTCGAACTGACTGGTTGGATCTGCGATGTGCTGGACGATATCAGTAACGAAGCGGTGATTGAGCGGGTGAAACAGCAGGTGCTGGAGCTCTGTGCGCGCTTCCCGGTATACAGTAAATAACGGCGCGCGACCTCGATAACGCGCCTCGGAAGCCTCGATCTCGCTAGATCGGGGCTTCGTTGTCTCTACCCACGAGCGGTTCAGGCCGCTATACGCTCTTTAAGGCAGGTTTAACGCGATGCACTGTCCGTTTTGCAAAGCCCATGAAACCAAGGTGATCGATTCGCGTCTGGTCGCCGAAGGGGTTCAGGTTCGCCGTCGTCGTGAATGTCTGTCCTGCAATGAGCGCTATACCACCTACGAGGTGGCTGAGCTGTTGATGCCACGCCTGGTCAAGCAGGATGGAACTCGGCAGCCTTTCGATGAAGACAAGCTCCGGGCGGGCATTCTGCGCTCGTTGGAGAAACGTCCGGTCGGTATCGAGGCGATCGAAGCCTGTATCAACCAGATTAAACATAGCCTACGCGCCACCGGTGAGCGCGAAGTCGCGTCGATGGTGGTCGGTGAGGCGGTGATGGACGCGCTGCGACAGCTGGATCAGGTCGCCTATGTGCGTTTCGCTTCGGTGTACCGCAGCTTTCAGGATATCAGTGAATTTCAGGCCGAGATCGACAAGCTCGCATCGCACGCCGCTGTCTCGCTTCAGAATACTTCCAATACGACCTCCAGTGCGCCCTCCAATGCCCTCTCCAGCACTCCACCTACCCCTAGGGGCCTTGCTAGCGGGGTCGATCGTTGATGCACTTTAACGCTGCTGATCATGGTTATATGGCCAGGGCACTGCAATTGGCTGCACGGGGGCTCTACACTACTGAACCCAACCCACGGGTGGGTTGCGTGTTGGTCAACGCGGGTCGGGTGGTGGGCGAAGGTTATCATCGCCGCGCGGGCGAAGGCCATGCCGAGGTGAATGCGCTGGCGCAAGCCGGCGCTGCGGCTCAGGGTGCGACGGCGTATGTGACGCTCGAGCCTTGCAGCCATTTTGGCAAGACGCCGCCCTGCTGCGATGCATTAATGAAAGCCGGTATTGTTCGAGTGGTGTCGGCGATGCAAGACCCTAATCCGCTGGTCTCTGGTCGCGGCCACAACCGCTTGCAGCAGGCGGGTATCGAAGTCAGCTGGGGGTTGTTGCAGCCGCAAGCCGAAGCGCTCAATCCCGGTTTTATTTCACGGATGACGCGTCAGCGCCCCTATGTACGGATCAAACAGGCGATCAGTCTGGATGGTCGCACTGCTATGGCATCGGGCGAATCAAAATGGATTACCGGCCCGCAAGCGCGTGCGGATGTGCAGCGCTTGCGGGCGCGCAGCTCGGCCATTCTGACGGGCATAGGTACGCTGCTGAAGGATGATCCGGCGTTGACCCTGCGCGCCGAGCCGCTGGGATCTGCGGTGTCGGTGGCGGATATGCCCGAGGTCATCCGCCGGCAGCCGTTGCGAGTCATAGTTGATTCGCAGTTGCGCACCCCGGCGAACGCGGCGATGCTGGCCCAACCGGGTGAAACGGTGATCTTCTATGTTGCTGCCGATCCGACTAGAGTGGCGCAGTTAAGTGGCAAGGCCACCTTGGTTCAGCAGCGGGTTGTCGAGCCGCTGGCGGTGTTGCACTGGCTGGCTCGTGAGCGCGAGTGTAATGAACTATTGATCGAAGCCGGGGCGACCCTCAGCGGGGCTTTTATTCACGAGCAGTTGGTGGACGAGCTGGTGATCTATCAGGCACCGACTCTGTTAGGCTCTAGTGCACGCCCGGCGTTTACACTACCGCTGGAGCAGATGGCGCAGCAGTATCGGTTAGTTCTGGCCGGTCAGCGGCAATTGGGTGATGATCAGCGTTTTAACTTTCGTTTCGCGCAAAGGAATTAGACCGATGTTTACGGGTATTATCGAAGCCGTGGGTGAGGTGGCCGACAGTCGGATGCAGGACGGCGACTTACGCCTGCGCATCCGTACCGGAGCGCTGGATCTGGGCGATGTGATTCTGGGTGACAGTATTGCCGTTAATGGCGTGTGCCTGACCGTCGTCGAGCTGCCCGGTGACGGTTTTTGGGCTGATGTTTCCCGTGAAACATTAGCGCATACCGAATTTGAACTGTTGGGAGCCGGCGATCAGGTCAATCTAGAAAAAGCCCTGCTGCCGACCAGCCGTTTAGGCGGTCATATCGTCAGCGGTCATGTCGATGGTATTGGTGAGGTATTGGAGCGCCGCGACGACGGTCGTTCGGTACGGTTTCGGATCCAGGCCCCCGAGGCGTTGGCACGCTATATCGCCACCAAGGGCTCGATTACTGTTGATGGCGTGAGTCTAACCGTCAATGCGGTGGCTGGCCGGGTATTTGAGCTTAATATCGTCCCCCATACCCTGGAGGGTACGCTGATCAGCGCGTACCGTGCCGGCCGCCGGGTGAACCTGGAAGTGGATATGATCGCCCGTTATCTGGAGCGGTTGCTGCAGGGGAGCGACGCGCCAAGCGACGATGCGAGCGCGGCGAAACCGAGCGGACTGAGCAGGGCATTTCTGGCCGAACACGGCTTTTAATCTTAGTACTGCGACCTGCAACCAGGGGCGCGGTTTTAACTGATATTGTATTTACCTACTAGCGTAACAGGAGCCACTATGGGTCTTAACTCCACCGCCGAGCTGATTGAAGATATCCGGCAGGGAAAAATGGTCATCCTGATGGATGATGAAGATCGCGAAAACGAAGGCGACCTGGTCATCGCCGCCGAGAAGGTACGTCCGCAAGATATTAATTTCATGGCGACCCATGCCCGGGGTTTGATCTGCCTGACGCTGACCCGCGAGCATTGCCAGAAGCTGAAGTTACCGCTGATGGTGCAGGATAATGGCGCCCAGTATGCGACCAATTTTACGGTGTCGATTGAAGCAGCCAAAGGCGTCACTACCGGGATATCGGCCGCCGATCGTGCCCATACGGTGCGTACCGCCGTTGATCCGCAGGTCAAGCCTGAGGATATCGTCCAGCCGGGGCATATTTTCCCGTTGATGGCGCAGCCGGGTGGGGTGTTGAGCCGGGCCGGCCATACAGAAGCGGGGTGTGATCTGGGGCGTCTGGCGGGTTGTATGCCGGCGGCTGCGATCGTTGAGATCATGAATGATGATGGTTCCATGGCGCGTCGTCCCGATCTGGAAAAATTTGCCGAGAAGCATCAGCTGAAGATCGGCACGATTGCCGACCTGATTCACTACCGGATCCTCAATGAGCATACCGTTGAGCGCGAATCCAGCTATAGCCTGCAAACCGATCAGGGTGAGTTTCAGGCGATCAGCTATCGGGATTCGACCCATGGTTCTAGCCATATCGCGCTGGTGAAAGGTGAGCTTAAGGCGGATCAGCCCACCCTAGTTCGAGTGCATATGGCTGACGCGCTGCGGGATGTGATCGGCGTTAATAGCGATGAACCGAAATGGACCCTGCGTAAGTCATTGCAGCGGGTTGCCGATGAGGGGGCTGGGGTGGTGGTGTTGCTTGGTGACAGCGCCCCCGAAGATCTGGTGAGTAGTTTGGATGCGCATCTGAATCAGCGTCCGGTTCGGCCCGCCAATATCGATGGCGCCGGGACCTATATGACCATCGGCACCGGCTCGCAGATTTTGCGTGATCTGGGAGTGAGCAAGATGCGCCTGCTAAGCTCACCGATTAAATTTAATGCGTTGTCAGGTTTTGATCTCGAAGTGGTCGAGTTCATCCCTTGCGATAGCTGATGCGGTTGTCATGCTCGCAAATGCGACAGCCCCGTATTTACCCGACAGACTTTATAGATAGAAGGAAACAGCAATGACAGTTCAGATAGTCGAAGGCGATTACACCGATGCATCCGCAGGCCGCTACGCTATTATCGTAGGTCGTTTTAATGCCTTTGTGGTCGAGAGCCTGGTAGCCGGTGCCGTGGATGCCTTACGGCGCCATGGCGTTGCAGAGGCTAATATCCGTATCGTCCGGGTGCCTGGTGCGATCGAGATTCCGCTGGCAGTCAAGAAAGTGGCTGAGCAGCAGCGTGAAGATGCCATTATCGCCTTGGGTGCGGTGATCCGTGGCGGTACCCCCCATTTTGAATATGTCAGTGCCGAGAGTGCCAAGGGCTGCGCGCAGGTGGCGATGGACTTTGGTATCCCGGTAGCGAATGGCATTCTGACCGTCAATTCTATCGAGCAGGCAATCGAGCGTTCCGGCACCAAGGCCGGCAATAAAGGTGCCGAAGCCGCGCTGTCGTCACTAGAGATGGTCAGTCTGCTTAAGCAGCTCGAGGGTTAGGTCGTGAGTGATTCAGACGGTAGTGCAACTCAAGGCCCAGCTAAGGACGCGGCTAAAGGCTCGATCAAAAGCCCGGTTAAAAGTAACAAGCCTTCGCGTACCGAGATGAAGCGTGAGGCGCGCAGTTTTGCGCTTCAAGCGCTGTATCAGTGGCACATGGCGGGTTCCACGCTGGGCGCTATCGAGGCGGAATTTCGTGCCGAGAACGATATGAGTAGGGCCGATATGAAGCTGTTCTCTGGCCTGTTGCACGGTGTGCCCTCCCGATCTACTGAGCTGGATCAGGTGTTCGCCCCCTATCTCGATCGCAAGCTGGAAGATCTTGATCCCATCGAACTGACCGTGCTGCGGATGGGTTCCTATGAGCTGGCGGCGATGATCGATGTGCCCTACAGGGTGGCAATCAATGAAGCGGTCAATCTGGCCAAAATCTTCGGTGCCACCGAGAGCCACAAGTATGTCAATGGTGTACTGGATCGGGTGGCTCGTGATCTACGTGCTCCTGAGATAAGCGCCGCTAAGCGCTGAGAGTAGAGAGCTGAGAGCTGAGAGCTGGGTATGGCCGTCGCTGAATTTGAGTTGATCGATCGCTACTTTAAGACGCTGCCAGGCTACGGGCAGGGTGTCGATCTGGGGATCGGTGACGACTGCGCGCTATTAACGGTCCCCGCTGGCCAGCAGTTAGCGGTGTCGATCGATACCCTGGTCGAGGGTACCCATTTCTTGCCGGGTATCGCTGCCGATCAGCTGGCGCACCGGGCACTGGCCAGTGCTGTTAGCGATCTGGCGGCGATGGGGGCCAAGCCTGCCTGGTTGACTCTGGCGCTGACGCTGCCCGAGGCGGATGAGGCCTGGTTACGACTGTTCAGTCAAGGCTTGGGTGCCGCGTTGCAGCGCTACGGTCTGAGCCTGGTGGGCGGTGATACTACCCGGGGACATCGGACCCTGAGTCTGCAAGTGCATGGCTGGCTGCCTCAGGGGCAAGCTTTGACGCGGCGCGGTGCCAAACCGGGTGATGGTATCTGGGTCAGCGGTACGCTCGGCGATGCGATGGCGGGGCTGGATCAGCTGCAACACGCGTTGCAGTCGGAGCGCCAATCCCCAGATCCCTATCTGCTGCAACGGTTTTATCAACCCCGTGCACGGATCGCCCTGGGCCAGGCGCTGCGGGGGATCGCCAGCGCGGCGCTGGATATTTCCGATGGTTTGCTGGCCGATCTCGGGCATCTGCTTAAAGCGGATAATCTGGGGGCGATGATTGAGTTGGATCAACTGCCCTATTCGACAGCCATGCTGGCGCAGTATGATGCGGCGCGGGCGCAACACTGGGCGTTGACCGGGGGTGAAGACTTCGAGTTGTGTTTTACTGTGCCCGCGGCCAAGGAGGCGGCATTAGCCGCAGCGCTCTGCGATCTGGATGTCGGTTGTCAGCGCATCGGTCGGGTCCGTGCCGAGCCCGGCTTGGTCGGGCGTACTCAGGCTGGAGGCTCGGTCGCGCTGCAGCCGAGCGGTTATCAGCACTTTTAAGCCCTTTGCCGCTGACTTTTTTTCGACTAATTTCGATTAACCACGGAGCCTTGCGTGTCACTGCCAAGACCTAACTGGCGCAATCCTGTTCACCTCGCCGCCTTTGGCTTTGGCAGCGGGGCGCCCCGACGGGCGCCGGGTACCTGGGGGACGCTGGCGGCTGTGCTGCCCTACCTGTGGTTGCGCGAACTGCCGTTGCTGGGTTATCTGGTGGTGGTTGTGGCGGCGTTCCTGCTCGGTATCTATCTGTGCGAACGCACCTCGCGTGATCTGGGCGTGCACGACCATGGGGGTATCGTCTGGGACGAGTTTGTCGGACTCTGGATTACCCTGATTCTGGTGCCCCCCGGGTGGGGCTGGTTGCTGCTGGGATTCGTGCTATTTCGGTTGTTCGATATCGCCAAGCCCCAGCCTATAGGCTGGGCGGACAAGAAAGTGGCCGGAGGCTTTGGCATCATGATTGATGATGTGTTGGCCGGTATCTACGCCTGGGCGGTACTGCAGGCCTGTGTCTGGTGGTGGGGATAGTTTGTAAGAATGGCCTGTAGAGATCGCCTGCGTGGGTCCGCTGGACGTCGGCCCGTTGTGACTTTTGTAGCGGCGAGCGGCCATTTCTGTAGGCCAAGTGATTGGTGTTAGACTTTAATCTGTATAGCAGAGAGTATTACTCGGGATAGCAAGGCGCTGATTTATTCGCCAATGCTTATCCGACATTGATAGAATGCATCGCCGCTTTTATTGGGAATTTTAACGTGCCTGTGAGTTACATTGCCTCATCTAAACTGCCTACCCCTTGGGGTACGTTTACCATGCATGGCTTCGAAGAACCGAAGACCGGCAAAGAACATCTCGTGTTAACGCTCGGCGAGGTCAATACTGACCAGCCGGTACTAACCCGTATCCATTCCGAGTGTCTGACCGGTGACGCGCTGTTTAGCATGCGCTGTGATTGTGGTTTTCAGTTACAAGAAGCGATGAAGCGGATTGCCGAGCAGGGTTCGGGGGCGATTTTGTACTTGCGCCAAGAGGGTCGGGGTATCGGCCTGCTAAATAAGATCCGCGCGTATCACCTGCAGGATCAAGGGGCGGATACCGTTGAAGCCAATGAGCGGCTGGGATTTGCTGCAGATCTGCGCGATTACAGTATGTGCAAAGCCATGCTTGAGCACCTGGGCATCAGCAGCGTCAGATTGATGACCAACAACCCGCGTAAAGTGGCGGCCTTGGTTCAATATGGGGTCAATGTCGTGGCACGCGAGCCGCTGCAGGTGGGCAAGAATAGCCATAACGAACAGTACCTGGCGACCAAGGCCGGTAAGCTTGGCCATATGATGTCAGAGCACCATTTTAAGGGTGACGCCTCCTCCTGAGGTTGGGTGAAACCGCTTCTCTACGCGCTAACTAATATTTGGATCGAGGAGTGGTTGAATCCTGTTTATCAGGCTGGTGCGGTCCAGTCCTGCCTGGCTGCGCAGTAGTCTCGCACTGCCGTGGCCGATAAAATGATCCTCCAGTCCCAGATTGATGATCCTGATGGTCTGTCGTGGGTCTTGATGTGGATGTGGACTAGACTGCTGCTGTGCAAGCCACTCGTGTACCCCTGATCCGGCGCCGCCGGCAATGCTGTTCTCTTCCAGGGTGATCAGTAGCCCGTGGTGCTGGATCAGCTCAACGAGTCGGGTGTGATCCAGTGGTTTAACAAAGCGCATATCCACGAGGGTTAGATCCAGCGCTTCGGCGACCGCCTGCGCTTCGCTCAGCAGGCTGCCAAAGTTCAGCAGTGCGGCGCCTTTGCCGTGGCGCAGCGTTCGGCTTTGGCCTAGCGGGATCGGTTGCGGGTTGTTCTGCAGCGCCGTTCCTGGGCCTTTGCCGCGTGGGTAGCGGACACAGGCGGGTCCCGGGTGCCGGTAACCGGTCTCCAGTAACCGTTGGGTCTCGAGTTCGTCAGCAGGGGCCATAATGAGGAGGTTGGGGATGCAGCGCAGGAAGCTCAGATCGAAACAGCCATGGTGGGTCGGACCATCCTCGCCAACTAAGCCTGCACGATCTATCGCCAAGAGGACATCGAGTTGTTGCAGGGCGATGTCGTGAATCAGTTGATCATAACCGCGCTGCAGGAAGGTGGAGTAGATCGCTACCACCGGTTTCATCTGTTGACACGCCAGCCCCGCCGCCAAGGTCAATGCGTGCTGCTCGGCGATCGCCACATCAAAAAAACGTGCCGGGAAGCGGCGGGCATAGTCGACCATGCCCGAGCCCTCGCTCATCGCCGGGGTGATGGCTACCAGGCGTGAATCCTGCTCGGCTGTGGCGCACAGCCAGTCGCCAAAGACCTGAGAGTAGGCCGTTCCCGGCAGGCTGCTGTACTGTTCGTTTGGTGCGGGTAGCTTGGTGATGGCGTGGTAGCCGACCGGATCCTGTTCGGCGGGCGCAAAACCTTTGCCTTTGGTGGTGACAATATGCAAAAACTGTGGCCCCTGGGCTTGGCGTAGGCGCTGTAACGTCGACACCAGCAGCGCCAGATCGTGACCATCAATCGGACCGTTATAGTTGAACTCCAGCGCTTCAAACAGGGCCGCGGTGGTACCGGCGCCGGTGCGCTCACTAGGGCGTGCGCTGTTATGGTCGTCAAGGGTAAAGGCGCTGCGCAGATGTTTGCTCAGATAGGTTGCCAATCCACCCTCGTTGGGGGAGATCGACATATCGTTGTCGTTCAGAATCACCAACAGATCGGCACCGGTGTGGGCAGCATGATTGAGGGCTTCGAACGCCATGCCGCCGGTCATCGCGCCATCACCGATCACCGCGACGGCGCGCTGGGGTTGCTGTTTGAGTTTGTGGGCCAACGCTATGCCCAGCGCGGCGCTGATCGAGGTGCTTGAATGACCGGTGCCGAAGCAGTCGTAGGGGCTCTCGTCACGCTTAGGAAACGGTGATGGGCCATCGGCTTGACGAATCTTGAGCAGCGCATCACGGCGACCGGTCAGCAGTTTATGCGGGTAGCATTGATGGCCGACATCCCAGATCAGGCTGTCGCGGGGGGTGTCAAACACGTAGTGCAGGGCGACCGTGAGTTCAACCACCCCCAGTCCCGCACCGAAATGACCGCCGCTCTGGGCGACGCTGTAGAGTAGGTAGCTGCGCAACTGTTCGGCCAGCTCGGGGAGCTGGTGGCTGTCGAGCAGGCGCAGATCGGCTGGCGCATTGATCCGGTCCAGCAGCGGGGTCTGGGGTCGCGTCTCGGGTAGTGCGTTATGCATCGGCTTGAGTGTAACCCTGGTGGCCGGCAATCAATGATTGCGGGCGATAATATAGTCGGCAATCTGTACCAGCAGTTCGGTGCTGGTCGGCAGGGACGCAGTCTGTGCGGGGAGCGCCTGTACCGAAGCCGCCTGAACGCTGGCCTGAGTCGACGGCAGCTGTTGCAGCGCCTCTAGTGCCTGGCGATGCAGTTCGGCGGCTTTGTGTTTGGCCCCTTCGAGACCCAATAGCGCCGGGTAGGTCGATTTGTTTCTATGCAGATCGGCCCCCTGGGTCTTTCCCAGGGTCTGGGTGTCACTCTCGATATCCAGAATATCGTCCTGCACCTGAAACGCCAGTCCAATCGCCGCCGCATAGTCGCTCAGCGTGGCCAGACGGCTCGGATCGCAGTGACCCGACGCCAGCGCGCCTAGCTGAACGGCGGCGCGGATCAGCGCGCCGGTTTTGAGACGGTGCATCTGCTCCAGCTGGGTCAGGGTCTGGCGCTGGCCTTCAGCTTGGATGTCCAGTGCCTGCCCCGCGACCATGCCGCCATCGCCGCTGGCCTGCGCTAGAATCTGAATCATCTGCAGCTGAATGGCTGGGCTGAGGTCGCAGGGCTGGCTTAAGAGTTCGAAAGCCAGGGGTTGTAGCGCATCACCTGCGAGAATGGCAGTGGCTTCATCAAAGGCGATGTGACAGGTGGGTTTGCCGCGCCGCAGAGTATCATCGTCCATCGCCGGGAGGTCATCGTGAATCAGTGAGTAGGCGTGGATGCACTCTAGGGCTGCGGCGGCGGCATCGGCTTGATGGAGTTCGCCGCCGAGCGCCAGGCAGCTGGCATAGACCAATACCGGTCGCAGGCGCTTGCCACCGTTAAGCAGACCGTAACGCATCGCTTCGCGGAGCTGTTGCGGAGGGGTGGATGGCGACTGTTGATCGAAGTGCTGGGCGAGTCTCAGTTCGACCCGTTGACACAGGGGTTGGATACGTTGCTGCAGATCATCCATTAGCGTTATAGCTCCAGCGACTCACCGGTGTTGAAATCGACTGTTTGCAGGGTGCCGTTTTGCTCGATCAATACCTGCACCTTCTGTTCCGCCTGATTCAGCGTTAGCTGGCACTCTCGAGTCAGGCGGATGCCCTGTTCAAAAGCCTGTAGCGAGTCTTCCAGCGACAGGTCGCCCTGCTCCATCTGCTTGACCAGAGATTCGAGCTCAGAGAGGCTGGTTTCAAAATCGGGAGTGTGCGGCTTGCGAGGCATCAGGATAGTCATCTGCAGGGGGAAAAATGAAGCGTTAACACTACCTGAGCCGCCCCTGTGGGTCAATCTGGCTGCCGCTGCCAAGCGGGAACGCGGGCTCGGTAATTAAATCCGCTTAAACCGGTGGTTGTGTTGAGACTAAAGGGTCTGTCTGGTGGTTTTTTTGCTATGCTTGACGATCGTTTTATCGCTAAACACCCATGCCAAGGGTGTTTCTGCTGTCGAGGTCGGCGTGCAGGGGATAGGGTGGATATCGCAACGCGGGTGAGTCTGGTCGGCTCCTTGCCGACCATCTCTCGATGGGATCGAGATCCAGGGGTTGGCGCTCAAGCCGCCCGACATTTTTAGCCGTCTGCCGAGCAGGCAGACCTAGGGGCTCGCATGATTCGTGTTTTTAGTATTCATCATGGCCGCTTGGCGCAGCAGCCTATCGCCACGGGCGAACAGCTTCCCTTACTGGCGGAAGGGGCCTGGATCGATGCCGATGAGCCGACCGAAGAGGAGCGTGATCAGCTAGAGGCGTTTCTGCGTGCAGAGCTGCCCGAATCCGATGAGGTCGAGGAGATCGAGTCCTCCGCACGCTATTTTATCGATCATAGCGGGGTGCATATCCACTCGCTGTTTTTGACCCAGATTGAGGGGCGCCATCAGACGGTGACGGTTGCCTTTATTCTGCAACCCGAACGACTGATCTCGGTTCGCGATGATGATCTTGCCGATTTTCGGCTACTGCGATTGCGTACCCGAGCCGGTCAGATCGAGGTAAATTCGCCCTCGGAGCTGCTGGTATCGCTGTTTGATCAGAAAGTGGAGAATCTGGCCGACCAGCTCGAGGATATTCATACGGGACTCGAGAGGGTGAGCTTCTCGGTGCTGGAGGATGAAGACGCCCCGCTGGATGATGCCATCGATCAGCTCGCCAAGCTGGAAGACAGCAACGGTAAGATCCGCTTGTGCCTAATGGATACCAAGCGCTCGGTGGCTTTTTTGATGCGCCACCTGCGCGAGCATCCTCAGTGGCAGGAGGAGTGTCGGGTGGTGATGCGCGACGTCGACACGCTGATGTCGCATAACACCTTCCTGTTCGACAAGATCAATTTCTTGATGGACTCGACGCAGGGGTTTATCAATATCGAGCAAAATCAGATTATCAAGACCTTCTCGATCGCCGCCGTAGTGTTTTTGCCACCCACGTTGGTGGCCAGCATCTATGGCATGAACTTTGATTTTATGCCCGAGCTGCAGTGGAGGCTCGGCTATCCCTGGGCGCTGGGGTTGATGGTGCTGGCGGGCATGGCCCCCTACGTCTACTTTAAGCGCAAGGGCTGGCTCTAGCTCAACGGCTAGCGGTTCTATTTCTTATTCTGCTCTTATTGCCATTGCCGGGCTGGTGGTGATTCCGGTGCTCTACTACAGCGCCTTTAAAGGCCGCTATAGGCGGCCTGTAGTTGAATCGTGCATAGCTGAATCGTCTGTCATTGAATAGTCAAAGTGCTGAATCGAGGTCTTTAGTTGTCAGTCGGTCAGGCCATGACTAAGCTGAGACACTGGGCCTGAGGGTCAGCTTTTATTATCGACGCAGAGGATAGTGTTCATGGTTAAGGTCTACGGTTCCCCCAACTCCCGCTCATTACGGATCACCTGGTTGCTGGAAGAGCTGGGGATTGATTATCAGTATCAACTGATCGATTTCTCCAAAGGTGACAACCGCACGCCCACATTTCTGGCCCTGAACCCTGCCGGTAAGTTGCCGGTGATTGAGGACGATGCGCTGGTGATGTTTGAATCGGCTGCGATTGTCAGCTACTTGGCGGACAAGTACGGCGATAGTTCACTGATTCCTGTCGTCGGCAGCCACCTGCGTGGGTTATTTGAGCAGTGGAGCTATTTTGCTGTCTGTGAGTTGGAGCAGCCGCTCTGGACCATGGCAAAGCACAGGTTTGCCCTGCCTGAAGAGCGGCGGATTCAAGAGATCTTTGCCACCGCCAGCTGGGAGTACCAGAAAGCGCTGGAGGTTCTCAGTCAGGGCCTGGGTGATAAGGATTATCTGCTGGGCGATAGCTTTACGGCGGTCGATATTTTGATCGCTCATACGCTGCAGTGGGGGGTGAAATTTGAGCAGCCGATCGAGCAGGTTAATCTTAATGCCTATCGGGAACGGCTGCTAGCGCGTCCGGCGATGGCCAAGGCGCTGGCGCGCGAAATCCAGGCCCTGAAGGGCTGAGCAGTCCTGCTGTCGGAATGAGTTTGATCCACCTCCTTGTGGGTCGAGCTTTTACCCGGCAGTTTACGACTCAGGCGCTCTCCGATAGGGCTTTTAGCCCGACTTCTTCAGGAACTTGGTCAGCAGTACGATGCGTACGCCGTTGACCCGCCCTTCTATCTGCTCGGGATTATTGGTTAGCGAGATGCCGCGCACGGCGGTACCACGTTTGGCGGTGAATCCTGCGCCCTTAACATCCAAATCTTTAATCAGGGTCACGGTATCGCCGCCATTGAGAATCGCGCCGTTGCTGTCTTTGGTGGTGGATTCGGCATCGCTGTCGGCGCTGTTGTTATCGGCTTCGGCCCAGGCCTTGGTCTCTTCGTCCAGATACAGCATCTCCAGCTGATCCTGTGCCCAGGGTTCAGTAGAGAGGCGTGTTAATAGACGATAAGCCATCACCTGCACCGCCGGTTCCTGGCTCCACATACTGTCGGTCAGGCAGCGCCAATGGTTGGCCTCCATACTTTCAGGATTGTCGATCTGGTTACTGCAAGTATCACAGAGCAATAGCGAACGCTCGGCACTCTCATCGGTCACTGGCGGCACCGAGTAGGCGCTCAGGTTGGCGTCGGAGGAGCAGAGCTCGCATGTTGAGCCGCTGCGCTCGAGTAGCGTTTGTTCGATATTCATGGATAGTCTGGCCTGATTCTGGATGATGACAACAGATACGCGTAGTTTTAACGTGCGCTATTGTACGATATTTACCAGCCCAAGACGACTCTGTCGCTCTGGGTGTCGCTCTGGGTGTCAGCGGAGGGGCTTGGTAGATGGCGGCCGCTATACGGGAGTTCTTCGCAGAATCCCTACATAAACTGCAGCGTGATACTGACAATAGCGGCTAAAAACAGGGTTTCGGCGACGATTAGCAGCACGGGTCGAGGGCCGATCTTGATCAGTTCTGCCAATGAAGTTTTCATCCCCAAGGCCGCCACCGCGGTGACAATACAGCTGCTGGAGATCTCGACCAGAATTTCAGTGAGATAAACAGGTATCCAGCCACTGCTATTGATGGCCACAAACAGCGCAAACGCAAACACGAACCAGGGGACCGGTAACGGTGTGGATGCACTATTGCCGCGCTGCTGCCGGCGCATCCATACCGATAATAACAGCACGATCGGTAGCAGCATGGCCACACGAAGCAGCTTGATCACCGTGGCTATATCGCCGGATTCTTCCGACAGGCTGTAACCGGCACCGACTACCTGGGCGACGTCGTGGATGGTGGCTCCGAAGAAGATGCCGCTAGCCGTGTCACTGAGGCCGATAAAGGCCGCAAACAGCGGATAGAATATCATCGCCATGGTGCTCATGGCCGTGACGGCGATCACGGTAAACAGGGTGTCGCGTTGGTGTTCGGGGGTCTTGGGCGATAGTGCGGAGATTGCCAGTGCCGCAGAAGCACCGCAGATGGCAACAGCACCGCCGGTGAGTAGCCCGAAATGGCTATCGCGTTGAATAAAACGGGCGCAGAAGGCGCCAAAGCCGATCGTGGCAATGACGCTACCGACGACCAGTAGCACCGGTGGCCAACCTAGCGCCAGCACCGCGTCAACGGATATACGAAAGCCGAGCAGGGCGACGCCAATCCTGAGAATAGATTTGACCGACAGTTCGATGCCGGCTTGAGTGTGCTCATTATCGTGCAAGAAATTAACGGCGATGCCTAATAGTAGTGCATAGAGCATCGTTGGGCCGCCGTAATGGTCAGCCAGAAAGCCCGCGGCCAGGCCGATGGTGATGCACGCCAGTAGACCCGGAAAGTTAGTATTTACGAAAGGCTTGATTTTGATTCGTATTTGATTAATCAAAATAGGATAACGATTTCATATTCAGTTTTTGTATCTTCAAGGATTTAGATTGTTGTTAACTATTGAGCATAAAGGTGACTGGACCGTCATTGATCAGCGCGACCTGCATGTCCGCACCAAACCGACCGCTGGCTATCTGCAACGCCTGTCTGCGTGCCTGGCTGATAAAATAATCGTACAGCGCTTCACCCTGTTCTGGGGGCGCCGCCGTGGAAAAGCCGGGACGTAGACCTTTGCGGGTGTCTGCGGCCAGGGTGAACTGGGAGACAATCAGCAGCCCGCCGCCAGTCTGGGTCAGGCTCAGGTTCATCTTGCCATCGCTATCGTTGAAGATGCGATAGGCCAGCACCTTTTTTAGTAACCTGTCCGCCGCCGCCCGATCGTCACCTTTTTGTACCCCGAGCAGTAATAGGATCCCGGGGCCTATCTGGCCATGGATATCATTATCTATCCTCACCGAGGCTTCGCTAACGCGTTGAATCAAAGCAAGCATAGGGGTCCTTGCGGCAAGATAGGCGCTCAGCTGAAGCGATTAGGCCAGGCGCATAGCGAAGTGGTTAGTGGCCTTGATCAGGTTGTCGGTGATGCCGGGTTCCAGTGCAGAATGGCCGGCATCGCGGACAATATGCAGCTCCGCCTCGGGCAACAAATCATACAGTGATAGCGCCTGATTCACCGGGCAGACCATGTCGTAACGGCCGTGGACGATGATAGCAGGAATACTGCGGATTCTGTCAGCCTGATCGAGGATCTGGTTGGGTTCAATAAACGCTTTGTTAACGAAGTAGTGCGCCTCGATGCGAGCCATCGCCAGTGCTACATGGGGTTCGCTGAAGTGGTTCACCAGGCTGTTGCTGGGGTTCAGGGTCGAGCAGCGCGCCTCCCAGCTAGACCAGGCTTTAGCTGCCGCCATCCGGGCGATCTCGTTGCTCGAGGTGAGGCGTTTGTAATAGGCGGAGACAAAGTCGTGTTGTTCGGATTTGGGGATCTGCGCGGCGTACTCGTGCCAATGGTCAGGAAAGATCTGATTGGCACCCTCCTGGTAAAACCAACGGATATCCTGATCACGGCACAGGAAGATACCGCGCAGGATTAGACCATTAACACGCTCGGGATAGGCCTGGGCATAGAGCAGGCTCAGGGTCGAGCCCCAAGAGCCGCCGAACAGCAACCAGCTATCGATGCCGAGGTGCAGGCGGATCGCTTCCATATCAGCCAGTAGGTGAGCGGTGCTGTTGTCGTGCAGCTCGGCATGCGGGGTGGATCTGCCGCAGCCGCGCTGATCAAACAGGATGATGCGGTATTTTTCCGGATCAAAAAATCGTCGTCCGAACTCGCTGGTCGCCCCGCCAGGACCACCATGGACAAACAGTACCGGCTGGCCGCGCGGGTTACCGCTCTCCTCTATATACAGGCTGTGCCGTGGGTCAACGTTCAGCTGTTGCTGCAGATAGGGTTGGATCTCGGGAAAAAGGGTGTGCATAGAAAGGGCTCCTGCCGACAGATCACTTGATAGTATAAGAGATCTTGGGTGGGGGCTATCGATACATGAGTCGTGGGCCACCCATAAAAAACCCCGCTGGCTGCGGGGTTTTTTATGATGCCGGTTTAGAGATCAGCCGCCACGTGCGGCGCGCTTACGCTCGTGCTCCTTGAGGAACTTCTTGCGCAGGCGGATGGCGTGAGGGGTGACCTCTACCAGTTCGTCGTCTTCGATAAAGTCCAGGGCCTGCTCGAGGGTGAACTTGATGGAGGGTGTCAGCTGAATGTTTTCGTCGGTGCCTGAGGCACGAACGTTGGTCAGCTGCTTGCCCTTGATCGGATTGACGGCGAGATCGTTGGAGCGGCTGTGGATTCCCAGAATCATCCCTTCGTACACTTCGATATTGGGTTCTACGCACAGGCGGCCGCGTTCTTGCAGGTTCCAGAGTGAGTAGCCCAGTGCCTTGCCTGACACCATGGAAACCAGGACGCCGTTGCTGCGCGAAGTGACTTCGCCCTCTTTGACAGGACCGTAATGATCGAAGATCGAGGTCATGATGCCGGTGCCCGAGGTCATGGTCAGGAACTGACTGCGGAAGCCGATCAGGCCGCGTGACGGGATGATGAAGCTCAGGCGGATGCGGCCCTTGCCATCCACTTCCATATTGGTCATGTCGCCCTTACGCTTGCCCAGCTCTTCGATAATGGAGCCCTGGTGTTGCTCTTCAACATCCAGCATCACCATCTCGTAGGGCTCTTGGATCTCGCCGTCGACGATCTTCTGCACTACTTCAGGACGAGAAACGCCCAGCTCGAAACCTTCGCGACGCATGGTCTCGATCAGTACCGACAGATGTAGTTCGCCGCGTCCAGATACCTTGAATTTCTCTGGCGAGTCGCCTTGCTGTACCCGTAGGGCGACGTTGTGGATCAGCTCGCGATCCAGGCGTTCCATGATGTTACGCGAGGTGACGAACTTGCCATCTTGGCCGGCGAACGGTGAGTTGTTGACCTGGAAGGTCATAGAAACGGTCGGCTCATCGACGCTCAGTGGTGGCAAGGCTTCGACAGTCTCGGGGTGGCACAGGGTATCGGAGATGCCCAGCCCGTCGATGCCGGTCACGCAGACAATGTGGCCGGCTTCGGCCGTGGTAATGTCGATGCGCTCTAGACCCATGTAACCCATGATCTTAAGGATCTTGCCGGAGCGGACTTTGCCCTCTCTGTCGATCACCTTGATAGGAGCGTTGGTATTGATGTGGCCGCGGGTCACGCGACCCACGCCGATAACGCCTAAATAGCTGTTGTAGTCCAGCGCCGAGATCTGCATCTGGAACGGGCCTTCGGCGTCGATGACCGGTGGCTGTACGTGCTTGATAATCGCTTCGAACAGCGGGGTCATATCCTCGGCCATCTCGGTGGGGTCGAGTCCGGCGATGCCGTTGAGGGCGGAGGCGTAGACTACCGGGAAGTCGAGTTGTTCGTCGGTAGCGCCGAGGTTGTCGAATAGATCAAATACCTGATCCATGACGTAGTCAGGGCGTGCGCCGGGGCGGTCAATCTTGTTGATCACCACGATCGGCTTCAGGCCCTGGGCGAACGCTTTCTGGGTGACGAAGCGGGTTTGTGGCATAGGGCCATCAACCGCATCGACCAGCAGCAGTACGCAGTCGACCATCGACAGTACCCGCTCAACTTCACCACCGAAATCGGCGTGTCCTGGGGTGTCAACGATGTTGATGTGGTTGCCATTCCAGGTGATAGCGGTGTTTTTGGCGAGGATGGTGATGCCGCGTTCGCGCTCCTGGTCGTTGGAGTCCATGATCCGTTCGGCGCCTTCATCGCGGCGATCCAGGGTGCCGGATTGCGATAACAGTTTGTCTACCAGGGTGGTTTTACCGTGGTCAACGTGGGCAATAATGGCGATGTTACGTAAGTTCTCAATCACAGAAATGCTCCGGCCAAGGCTGGCCCGTGGGAAAAATCGGGCATTATACCTTAGCTCTGGCTCAATGAAGCGACAAAACCGCTTTTTAAGCGTAAATAGTTGCCCGCCCTCTTGAACTAAGTCCTGAAGCCTCTATGCTAGTGCGCTGCTGCGTGCACCAAAAGGCAACGTCTGCATCATTATTGCACTATTTTTGTGCGCTACTGGGGTAGGTGAGCGGGAGTAATCGTTGGATATCGGGGCTCAGAGGTGTATATGAGCGTTGGCATAGTGTTTGCTATGACATTGACAGGCGTTATAACCACAATTTGCTGTAACCGAATTCGGTTACAGAATTATCCAAAGCACAGTATCTGTGCGTTTGTTAGAGCGGAGACATCATTATGCTAGGCCATACTCTGAAGTTGATCCAAGAGAGTGAAGCGCGTTGGGTCGATATGCGTTTTACCGACACCAAAGGCAAAGAGCAGCACGTTACGATCCCGTCTTCCGATGTGAACGATGATTTCTTCGAAGAGGGCAAGATGTTCGATGGCTCTTCTATTGCGGGTTGGAAGGGTATCAACGAATCAGACATGATCCTTCTTCCCGATGACTCCGCTTCACGCTTGGATCCATTCACCGAAGATGCCACGGTTATCGTGCGTTGTAACATCGTTGAGCCGACCACGGGTCAGGGCTACGAGCGTGATCCGCGATCCATCGCTGCGCGCTGTGAAGCCTATTTGGCGTCCTCAGGTATTGGTGATTCTGCGTTGTTTGGTCCTGAGCCCGAGTTCTTCGTGTTTGACGATGTGAAATGGCATGCCGATATCTCGGGTGCCGGCTACCAGATCTCCTCTGAAGAGGCAGCTTGGTCATCTAACCGCGAGTTTGATAGCGGTAACATCGGCCACCGTCCCGTGGTTAAGGGCGGTTACTTCCCCGTGCCTCCGGTCGACTCGCTGCATGATCTGCGTGCCGCCATGTGCGATGCGATGACCTCCATGGGTCTGACGATCGAAGTACATCACCATGAAGTCGGTACCGCGGGCCAGTGTGAAATCGGCGTGGGTCCAAACACCCTGGTTAAGAAAGCTGACGAAGTTCAGGTGCTGAAGTACTGTGTCCACAACGTGGCACACTCGTACGGCAAGACCGCTACTTTTATGCCTAAGCCGCTGGTTGGCGATAACGGTTCAGGTATGCACGTACATATGTCGATCTCTAAAGATGGTCAGAACCTGTTCTCTGGCGATTCCTACGGCGGTCTGAGCGATATGGCGCTGTACGCCATCGGTGGTGTTATCAAGCATGCTAAGGCGATCAACGCCTTTGCTAACCCAGCCACTAACTCCTACAAGCGTCTGGTGCCTGGCTACGAAGCGCCGGTTATGCTGGCGTACTCTGCGCGTAACCGTTCTGCTTCTATCCGTATTCCTTATGTCACCAACCCTAAGGCGCGTCGGGTCGAGTTCCGCTTCCCTGATCCAGCGGCTAACCCTTACCTGTGCTTCACCGCGCTGATGATGGGTGCTATAGACGGCATTAAGAACAAGATCCACCCTGGCGATGCCGCAGACAAGGATCTGTATGACCTGCCCGCTGAAGAGGCGCTGGCGATCCCAACGGTGTGTAGCAGCCTAGAAGAGGCTCTGGAGGCGCTGGATGCTGATCGTGAGTTCCTGACCGCGGGTGGTGTGTTCAGCGATGATACGATTGATGCCTACATCAAGCTCAAGCAGGTTGAAGTGGAGCGTATCGCGATGACCACTCACCCGGTTGAGTTTGAGCTTTACTACAGCGTGTAATGTTAGCGAGCTGAAAAAACCGCCTACGGGCGGTTTTTTTTGTCTTAATGTCAACGCAGGGCCTTGGTTGGCGCGTTGTTATGGTGCGTCATTGGGCGGATACTAGAGGATGCACCAGTTTGGTGCTCGGTCTATTGGTGGGTTGTTGCCGGGCTGCATGCCGCATCGCCTGGTCCCCGTGGTTGCGCTGCTGTAGTGATGCGGCTCAGGGTTGCTGATAAGGATGATTGTGGTTTGTTTATTGCAGCGCCCTCTATCAATAAGGACGGATACTGGGTGCCAAGGGTGTTGTGGATGCGCGCCATGGTTGTACCGTTAGATGATGAGCTGCGAGGCTGGTGTGCAAAATCTCTATAAACAATTGCTAGATAATCTATCGGGTGCGGTGTTGATGCTCGATGCCGATCGTTGTCTGCGCTATCTCAATCCGGCGGGAGAGATGCTGTTTGATGTCAGCGCCAAACGGATTGCCGGCGAAAGTGTGTTGACACTGATACGGGACCACTCTGAATTTTACGATGTGCTTAGTGATGTCTTGGATACGGGACACTCCTTTACCCGGCGTGAGGCGCATCTGTATCTGGCGCATGGTAAGGAGATCGAGGCTGACTACAGCGTCACGCCGCTGGTGGGGCTGCAAAATGGTCACCTGCTGGTGGAGATCTTGCCGCGGGATCGGTTGATGCGGATGGGTCGGGAGGAGGATTCACGAGCGCAGCAGGAGGCCACCCGAGGCTTGGTTCGTGGTCTGGCGCACGAGATCAAAAACCCGCTTGGTGGTATCCGTGGGGCGGCGCAGTTGTTGGAGCGGGCGCTGCCCGACGCCAGTCTTAATGAGTATACCCAGGTCATTATCACCGAGGCGGATCGCCTGCAAAATCTGGTCGATCGGATGCTGGGGCCGCGGCAGATTCTGGATAAAAAGCCACTCAATATTCATCAGATTCTGGAGCATATCTACAGTCTCACGAATGCCGAGACGGCCGGAGAGATCGAGATTTTGCGTGACTACGATCCCAGTATTCCCGAGCTGAATGGCGATGAGGAGCAGCTGATCCAGGCGGTGCTTAACATCGTGCGTAATAGTATTCAGGCGTTGCGGGAGTCGGTGACGAAGCGACCACGGATCTGTATGCGAACCCGGGCTATTCGTCAGTTTACCCTGGGGGCCGAGCGTCATCGGTTGGTGTGTCAGTTGGTGATTAGTGATAATGGTCCGGGTGTGCCGGAGGCGTTGAAAGAGACGCTGTTCATTCCGATGATCAGTGGGCGGGCGGAAGGCACCGGGTTGGGGTTGTCTATCGCCCAGTCGATTATCAATCAGCATAACGGCTTGATCGAATGCCAGAGTCAGGCAGGTCAAACCGAGTTCGTGATTTATATTCCCCTAGAACCGAGCCAGGAAACCGAGTTATGAAAACCGATGCGAATGTCTGGATCGTGGATGATGACCGCTCGATTCGCTGGGTGCTGGAGAAGGCCCTGGAGCAGGGTGGGGTGCAAAGCCGCTCGTTTGAATCGGGTGATCAGGTACTCAGAGCGCTGGAGCACGGACGACCGGAGGCGCTAGTAACGGATATTAGGATGCCTGGCATCGATGGTTTAGAGCTGCTGAGTACGATTCAGGCGGCTTATCCCGATCTGCCGGTGATCATCATGACCGCGCATTCGGATCTAGACAGTGCCGTCGCCTCCTACCAAGGTGGGGCGTTTGAGTATCTGCCTAAGCCTTTTGATGTCGATGACGCGGTGGCGCTGGTGAAGCGGGCCGTGGCGCATGCGCAGGAGCAGCGCGCCGATGCCACGGCGAAGGAGGTTGAAAGCGCCACCGAGATCATCGGCGAAGCGCCGGCGATGCAGGAGGTGTTTCGGGCGATCGGCCGGTTATCACAATCGAAGATTACGGTACTGATCAACGGTGAATCGGGCACCGGCAAGGAGCTGGTTGCGCATGCGTTGCACAAGCACAGTCCGCGTAGCCAGGAGCCCTTTATTCCACTCAATATGGCCGCGATACCGCGCGACCTGATTGAATCCGAGCTGTTCGGGCACGAGAAAGGCGCGTTTACCGGTGCGGGGAGTCAGCGCAAGGGTCGTTTTGAGCAAGCGGACGATGGCACCCTGTTTCTGGATGAGATCGGCGATATGCCTGCCGAAGCGCAAACCCGCTTGCTACGGGTGTTGGCAGACGGTGAGTTTTACCGTGTCGGTGGCCATACGCCGGTCAAGGTGAACGTCCGAATCATTGCCGCGACCCATCAGAACCTCGAGGTGCTGGTGAAGGAGGGGCGTTTTCGCGAGGATCTGTTCCATCGTCTCAACGTTATCCGCATCCATATTCCCAAGCTCAGCGACCGGCGTGAAGATATTCCCAAGCTGATGCAGCATTTCCTGGCGCGGGCAGCGGAAGAGTTGGCTGTTGATCCAAAATCGCTGGCCGCCGAGACCGAGCGCTATCTGTGTACGGTGGAGTGGCCGGGTAATGTGCGCCAGCTGGAGAACGCCTGCCGCTGGATCACGGTGATGGCATCCGGTCGAGAGGTGTTGATTGCCGATCTGCCGCCTGAGTTGTTGTCTGAGGAGGCGGTGCAGCCGCTTCCTGGAGACTGGCAGCAGGGCTTGCGGCAGTGGGCCGAGCAGTCCTTGAGCCGGGGGAATACCGACATCCTTGGTGAGGCGGTCCCTGCGTTTGAACGCATTATGATCGAGGTGGCGTTGGCGCATACCGCCGGACGACGTCGTGATGCCTCCCTGCTGCTAGGCTGGGGGCGGAACACTCTGACACGCAAGATCAAAGAGCTGGGGGTGGATGATGACGGCGCCGATGACAGCCACTAAGATTGTTTTGTAAGACGGTTAAGGGGCGCTCACTCGTCTAGAGTAATGGTTGGCGTGTACGTGGCTGCTGAGTAAGATCATGCCCATGCCGGGCGTACACAAGTCCATCCAAGCGACCGCATTCTGCGGCGCTTGATGGGAACGTTATATTTTCTTGACCGCACCTGTTAACCGGTGCTATTAATGGCGCATTGTTACTTTTCGGAGAATGCCTCATGCAAGTAAAATTTTCAGAAGACGTCGTCCCTCTCTCAGACTTAAAGATCAACCCCGGAAAGGTGGTTAACCGAACTCAGGATACACATCGCCCAATCTTGCTTACGAGCCGAGGTCGTGGAGTAGCTGTTGTTCAAGGGCTTGAGGAATATGAGAGAACTGCTGAGGAACTTCGGTTCGTTAAAGCCGTGGCTCAAGGTCTCATGGATGTCCGCGAGGGCAACACCGTTTCTCTAGCTGATGCAAAGAAAACACTGGGCATTAACTAAATGGAACTGCGCATCGCACAGTCCGCTCTTGAGGATTTACAAGCAATTCAAGAACACTACACCGAAGAGGGCGTGCCGCATATCAGTGATGAGTATGTGACGGCCATTCTGGTACAGGCTGAAATGCTTGTGCGCCACCCTGATGCTGGCCGGATTGTCCCCGAGTTTGGTTCGAACCATATTCGAGAGTTAATCCATTCGCCATTTCGAGTTGTTTACCTGAGACAAGAAACCGACGTTGTGCTCATTCGAGTTTGGAGAAGTGAGAGGCAACTTGAGCTACCAGATAGCTAATATAATCGGGTAGCCGAGGGTCTCTAACCCTCAGCCCCCACAACACCCTGCATGCGGGTCCGCACAGGGCGTTTCACTCAGGATAGTACGCAGAAAACAACAGGGTCAGGTCTTTCGTTTTGCCTATCACTCATTCCAAGGTGTCGAGTCCATTCTGTAGATGCACCTGCCGATAGCGGACGTCATGGTGAGGGCCTCCTTGGGCTTCGCTCGAATACCTAACCCTCAGCCAGTTTGCTCACCGGTCGCTCTTCACGCAACCACCCAATCAGCTTTGCACAAAATAGGAATCGCGCCCTTGCTGTCGAAGAGGGTTATTCCAACCCTAGAATGCCAATAGTCCCCTTTTGTGGCTTCAAGATTGCGTTAATTGATTTTCATCAAGCGCTGGCGTGTTGTTCGTCTATATTGATGGCTGTGCTGAAACAGAGTGCTCCTTAATTGCGCTTGATCTGGTCTCGGTTTTGAGCAACAACAAAGGTTATAAATGATGAATCATAAAATAAAAAAACTGTGTTTGTGTGTCGGTCTGGGCCTCTCATTTCAAGCGTTGGCTGCTTCGCAAGTAACGGATGCGATTACGCCGGAAGTGTCCAGCGGTATGCAGATCAAGGCGCAGGTGCAGGCGGCTAAATTTATGGTCGCTGCTGCAAATCCGGTGGCCGTTGAGGCGGGTTATCAGGTACTGCGTCAGGGTGGCTCGGCGGTGGATGCGATGATTGCAGTACAGGCGATGCTAGGTTTGGTTGAGCCACAGTCATCGGGACTGGGTGGTGGTGCCTTTGTTGTTTATTATGATGCCCAAGAGGGGCGTTTGACGACCTATGATGGTCGAGAAACAGCGCCTCTCGATAGCCGTCCGGAACTGTTTCAGGACTCCCAGGGGAAATCGTTAGGCTTTTATGATGCGGTCGTTGGCGGTCGCTCTGTCGGTACGCCGGGGACGGTCAAACTGATGGCTACGCTGCATCGGCGCTATGGACATCAGCCTTGGGCGCAGTTGCTTAAGCCCGCCATGAAACTGGCTAACGATGGATTTGAAGTTTCGCCTCGCTTGGCGGGTGCCATTGCAGCGAGTGCGGAGCGTCTAGGGCGTTACCCTGCCTCTAAACAATATTTCTTTGATGCTGAAGGCGCACCGCTAGCGGCAGGCGTGCAGCTGAAGAATGGCGCCTATGCCGATACTCTGGCTACGCTGGCTGAAAAGGGGGGTGAGGCGTTTTATTCGGGCAAGATCGCTGCTGATATCGTCGCCACCGTGCAGTCAGCCGAAGGTAATCCCGGAGTGTTGTCGCTGCAGGACTTTGCTGTCTACCAGGTCAAAGAGCGCCCAGCGACCTGTCTGCCTTATAAACAGTTCGATATCTGCGGCATGGGACCCCCAAGCTCAGGTGCGTTGACGGTGGGGCAGATTATGGGGATCAGCCAGCATTTTGATCTGGCGGGGCTGGGGGCAAAATCGGCTACCGCCTGGCAGATTATCGGTGATGCCTCACGACTGGCATTTACCGATCGCGGGCGCTATATGGCTGACACCGACTACGTGCCTATGCCCGGTGGCTTGCTCGATAGCCGATATCTGGCCGAGCGCGCTCAGCTGATTACGGCGGGCAAGGCACTGGCGAGTGTTGAGGCGGGTTTACCCTCTTGGGAGCATGCGGTTGCTCAGGCGGATGATCAATCGATCGAGCTGCCTTCGACCAGTCATATCTCGATTGTTGATGGTGCCGGTAATGCGCTGTCGATGACCACCACGATCGAAAACGGCTTCGGCTCTAATCTGATGAGTCAGGGGTTCTTGCTGAACAACGAATTGACGGATTTCTCTTTTGAAACCCACAAGGATGGTTATCCGATTGCCAATCGCCTGGAGCCGGGCAAGCGGCCGCGCTCCTCTATGTCACCCACTATCGTACTGAAAGATGGCAAGCCTTATCTGGTGGTTGGCTCGCCCGGCGGTTCGCGGATTATCGGCTATGTCGTAAAAACCCTGATCGCCCATCTGGAATGGGGGATGTCGGTGCAAGAGGCTATCGATCTGCCTAATTTGGTGAATCGATTTGGTACCTACGATCTAGAGCAGGGTACGGTTGCTGAGCATTTTGAGCCGGCGCTGACCGAGATGGGATTCAAGGTCTCGGTGCGCGATCTCAACTCCGGGGTACAGGGGATTTTACTGCAGCAGGGGCGGTTACTGGGTGGCGCTGATCCGCGTCGGGAAGGCATCGCTAAAGGCGATTGATACGCTGGCTGGCGGGCTGTGCGTCGGTCCGCTATTGGATCGATGCATGCTCATTATTGGCCGCCGGCAAAGCCAAGCTGGCGCCAGGCTTCATAGCTCACCACGGCGACCGCGTTGGACAGGTTCATGCTGCGTGCCTGGGGTTGCATCGGAATGCGGATGCGCTGGGATTCGGGAATGGCGTTGCGTACCACATCGGGTAGCCCCGAGGTCTCCGAGCCGAACAGCAGTACGTCTTCGCTCTGGTAGCGGGGCTCGGTATGCGGCCGGGAGCCTTGGGTAGTCAGCGCAAAGATACGCCGTTCTGCCATTGCCTTCAGAAAGGCGGGGTAATCTGGGTGCAAGGTGACCCGTGCCAGATCGCGATAATCCAGCGATGCCCGGCGCAGCTTCTTTTCATCCATCTCAAACCCCAGGGGTTCGATCAGGTGCAGATGGCAGCCGTTGTTGGACACCAGACGGATGATGTTGCCGGTGTTTTGTGGCATGCGTGGTTCGTACAGGGCGATGTGAAGCATGGTTACCAGCGGCTTGTTGACCGTTACCGTCACCGATAGCGCATCGATGACGGTTGTCGTTGTAGGCTTAGTGTGTCTCAGCCGCTGTGGGCTGAGCCGCAGCCTGCTTCTGCAGCTGTTCGGCAAACAGGGCTTCGAAGTTTACCGGTGCCAGCATCAGTGACGGGAAGCTGCCTTTGTTAGCCAGGCTGTCGATCGCTTCGCGAGCGTAAGGGAATAGAATGGTGGGGCAGAATGCGCCTAGCGTGTGTTGCATCTGTGGCTGTTCCAGGCCGCTGATGGCAAACAACCCCGCCTGTTGCACTTCGATCAGGAAGGCGTTTTCACCCTCGTTCTTGGCGGTTACGGTCACCGTCAGCACGACTTCGTAGAGATTTTCGTTAACCACGCGCGTCCGAGAGTTGAGCTCTAGGTTGACCTCCGGCTTCCACTGCTTAGTGAAGGCTTCAGGCGCACCCGGCGCTTCCAGTGAGGCATCTTTAAGGTAGATGCGTTGCACGGAGAATTGTGCCTGTGGGGTTGCTTGTGCCTGGTCGGCAGCTTGAGCGTTGCTCTGGTCTTCAGACATGGTTATTCCTTGTTATGGGTTAAGCTAGAAAGATGTTTAGTGGCCGAGTAGCGGATCGAGGCGGGCTTGGCGTTCCAGTGCGAACAGTTCATCACAGCCACCGACATGGAGATCGTCGATAAAGATTTGCGGGACAGTTTGGCGGCCACTGCGCGCCATCATCTCTCGTTTTAACAAAGGTTGAAGGTCAACCCGAATCTCTTCGTAAGCGGCCGCTTTGCTATCCAGTAGTGCCTTAGCGCGGATGCAATACGGACAATAACCGGTGCTGTAAATAGTGATGTGGGCCATGGTTAGCCTTTGTGTACCGGAAGGTTTTGGGTCTTCCATTCAGTGATGCCGCCGGATAGCCGAACCACGTTGGCAAATGCCGCGTCATTGAGCTTTTTGACAGCACCCGAAGCCGTTTGCCCCAGGTTGCAGACAATAATAATAGGGCGGTTGCGGTATTTTTCCAGTTCGCCGATACGCCGGTCTAAATCTGCGTAAGGGATGTTGATGGCGTTGGTGATGTGGCCGATCTTGAACTCTTTCTTGGGGCGAATATCGACTACTGCGGCGTTTTCTTTATTGATCAGTTGCACAGCCGCGTGGGTTGAGAGTGAGGTGCCGCCTTTTTTAGATTCACTAAATAGTAGTAGCGCCAGGGTCGCGATCAGTGCCGCGAACAGTTCCCAGTGATTGGTGGCGAATTCGATCAATTGCTCCATTTCAGGATTTCCAGAAGTCTGTGAATAGTGATGCCCCTGGTAGGGCGCAAAAAAGAAGCGCAAGTATACCCCTAAGCTAGGCGCTAGACCATGTGTGCGGTGTCGGTGGCGCGCAACGTCAGGTTTGATTGAATCCGGGTTAAGATGGGTAAAAACCAATGGGCCGAGCCGCTCGGTTAGGCTCGCGTTACACTAGTCGACCCTGCGGCTGGCGATACGATCAATGGCAGCGTAAAATTATCGGCCACTAGTTATTCGATCAGGAACTCCCTCTCTTATGTCTCAGCCTAAATCCCCAACTGCCCTGATCATCCTTGATGGATGGGGCGTCAGTGATCGTGTTCAGGATAACGCCATTCATGCAGCCAAGACCCCGGTGTGGGATCGCCTCTGGGCCAATAACCCGCGCTCGATGGTGGCGACCTCTGGGCTGGCGGTGGGCTTGCCCGACGGGCAGATGGGCAATTCTGAAGTGGGGCATATGAATATTGGTGCCGGCCGCAAGGTCTATCAGAACTTCACCCGCATCACCAAGGCGGTCGAGGAGGGGGCGCTGTTCGATAATCCGGTGTTGGTGCGAGCGATGGACGCGGCGATCGCGGGCGGTCATGCCGTGCATCTACTGGGGCTGCTGTCGCCGGGTGGGGTGCACAGCCACGAGCTGCATATTCAGGCCCTGTGTCAGATGGCGGTGCAGCGTGGTGCGACCCAGGTCTACGTGCACGCCTTCCTCGATGGCCGGGATACCCCGCCCCGCAGTGCACTGGCGTCCATCGAGGCGCTGGAAGCCAAGCTAGCCGACCTGGGCGTGGGTGCTATCGCCTCGCTCAGTGGTCGTTATTTCGCCATGGATCGTGACAACCGTTGGGAGCGGGTACAGCTGGCGTACGATGCCATGACGCTGGGGCAGGGGGTCTATTCACAGACCTCGGCGGTGCAGGCGCTAGCCGATGCCTATGCTCGGGATGAGAATGATGAGTTTGTCGCAGCGACGGTGATCCTGGATCAGGCCGGCCAGCCGAAGGGGGTTATCAAGGATGGTGATGCGGTGATCTGCGCCAACTTCCGCCCCGATCGCTCCCGAGAGATCAGTCGTGCTTTTGTCGATAAGGCGTTCACGGGCTTTGCGCGTGTGGCGGTACCGGCGTTGGTCGATTACGTGATGTTGACCGAATACGCCTCGAATATCGATGCCTCCTGCGCCTTTCCCCCCAGCACCATCAGCAATGGTTTAGGCGAGTATATGGCCTCGCTGGGCAAGACCCAGCTGCGGATTGCCGAGACCGAAAAGTATGCCCATGTCACCTTCTTCTTTAATGGCGGCCGTGAGCAGTCTTATGTCGGCGAGGAGCGTATTCTGGTGCCCTCACCGGAGGTCGCGACCTACGACCTGCAGCCGGAGATGAGCGCGCCGGAAGTCGCAGACCGCTTGATAGAGGCGCTGGAATCGCAGCGCTTTGATCTGCTGGTGTGCAACTTTGCCAACCCCGATATGGTGGGTCATACCGGTAACTTTGCCGCGGCGGTTGCCGCGGTCGAGGCCGTGGATGGCTGTCTGGGGCGGGTGCTTGAGGCGCTTGAGCGGGTGGGTGGTCAGGCGTTGATCTCTGCCGATCATGGCAACGTTGAACAGATGCGTGATCCGCACACCGGCCAGGCGCATACCGCGCATACCCTGCTGCCGGTGGGCTTGATCTACGCGGGACCGCAGGCGATTACGCTGGCAGATGGCTGTTTGGCCGATCTGGCCCCGACGTTGCTGGCCTTGATGCAGCTGCCGGCCCCCGTTGAGATGAGCGGCCACTCGCTGCTGCTCGAGTGATTTTTCCGGCGGCGCCGTTGCGGCTCTGGATGGCGCCCTCGATGGTGCGCCTGGTGACGTCACGGATCGCACCCCTGCTGATCTCCCGGATCGCGCTCTGTTGGGCACCCTGGATGCTATGTTCGGTCTCGCGCTGGAATGTGCTGCTCTGGAGCCTGCTGCTTGGGGCATCCTGGGCAACGGCTGCTACGGCGCAGTCCTCGGCTTCCCCGCAGCAGACCGAACGTCAACTCAAACAGCTGCAGTCCAGCATCGGCGCGCTGGAGAACAAGCTGCGCTCGACCCAGGGTGAGCAGCAGCAGCTGACCCAAACCTTGCGTGAGACCGAAAAGCAGGGCGGCGCGCTTAGTCGCCAGATCAACGCTAATAATCGCCAGATTAACCAGCAGCAGCAGCAGCTTAAGGAGCTTGGTGCCGAGCGTTCGCAACTGCTGCAGCGTCGTGATCGGCAGTTGCAGGCACTGGCGCTAGAGGTTGCGGCCGCCTATCGAACCGGTCGCCAGGATCAGCTGCGGTTGTTGCTCAATCAGCAGCAACCTGAGCAGCTGGCAAGAATGCTGCGCTACTATCGTTATGTGAGTGATGCCCGGAGCACGGCAGTCACCGCCGTGGAGCAGACCCTGACGCGTCTAGATCAGGTTGAGCAAGCGTTGCAGCAGCAGCGCCAGCAGCTTGATAGCGAACAGCGGCAGTTGCAGTCGCGCTCCGATGCGCTGCAGCAAACAAGACAACAGCGCCAGCAGACACTGCTGGCGATTGAGCAGCAGCTGCAGACGCAGAAGCAGTCGTTGCAGCAGCTAAAGGGTGATCAGTTACGACTCAAACGGATGTTTGAGGAACTCCAGCAGGCACTGGCACTCAATGAGTTGCAGGTCAGCACCCAGGCCTTTGCTAAGCTTAAGGGTCGACTGCCTTGGCCGACAACGGATACGCGGCTGGCGCAACACTTTGGTAGTGCCAGCGCGCAGGGTGTGCGCCGCGATGGGATGTTGATCCACGCGCAGATGGGCGCTACGGTGACGGCGGTGCATAATGGTCGTGTGGTGTTTGCTGATTGGATGCGTGGCTATGGGATGCTACTGATCCTCGATCATGGCGATGGTTATATGAGCCTGTACGGCCACAATCAGCACCTGTTAAAACAGCTGGGCGACTGGGTCTCTGCCGGAGTGCCCATCGCCACTGCCGGAGATAGCGGTGGTCAGAGCCAGACCGGGCTCTATTTTGCGATTCGCCATAAAGGTGAGCCGATCAATCCAACAGCCTGGCTAAGGCGGGGCTAATATGTCTTTGAATAAGTTTTTGAATATGTCGAAGGACGATCTATGAAACAGTCATTCAAGAGCTTGACCCTCTCCTTGATATTGAGTCTGGGAGTCTGTGGTGCGGCACTGGCGGCTACTGAAAACGATGCTAAACCGCCGTTACCGCTGGAGGAGTTGCGCACCTTTGCCGAAGTGTTCGAGCGGATCAAGGGCGCCTATGTCGAGCCAGTAGAGGACAGCGTGCTGCTGGAAAATGCTATCAAGGGCATGCTCAGCGGTCTCGATCCCCATTCGGCGTACCTCGATCCTAAGGCGTTTAAGAATTTGCAGGCCAGTACCAGTGGTGAATTTGGCGGCCTGGGTATCGAGGTTGAGATGGAAGAGGGTCTTATCCGGGTGGTGGCGCCGATCGATGATACCCCCGCACAGCGAGCGGGTGTTCACGCCGGTGATCTGATTGTCAAGTTAGATGACAGCCCGGTGCGCGGCATGGCGTTGAGCGATGCGGTACGGCAGATGCGTGGTAAACCCGGCACCGACATCGTGCTCACTATTGTGCGCGAGGGCCAGTCAAAACCCCTGGAGCTAACCTTGACTCGAGCGATCATCAAGGTGACCAGTGTCAAGAGTCGGTTGATAGACGGCAGTGTAGGCTATCTACGGATCTCGCAATTCCAGGTGCATACGGGTACTGATCTGAACAAAGCCATCGAGTCCTTGAAGCAGCAGGCGTCGCTCAAGGGCTTGGTACTGGACCTGCGTAACAATCCGGGCGGGGTATTGAATGCTGCGGTGGATACCAGTGATGCCTTTCTGGACGGCGGCTTGATCGTCTACACCCAGGGGCGCGTGGCGCACTCGGAGTTGCGTTACAGTGCGACCGCCAACAATGCCAGCGGCACCTTACCGGTGGTGGTATTGATCAACAGCGGTTCGGCGTCGGCCTCGGAGATTGTCGCCGGTGCGTTGCAGGACCATAAGCGCGCGATCATCATGGGGACCCCTAGCTTTGGTAAAGGCTCGGTGCAAACGGTGTTGCCGTTGACCAATGAGCGCGCCTTAAAATTGACCACTGCGCGTTATTTCACTCCTAAGGGGCGTTCGATTCAGGCCGAGGGCATCGTCCCTGATATTCGCGTGGAGCCATCTACCCTGACCAAAGTGGAGAGCAGCAAAGGGGTCAAAGAGGCCGACCTGGTCGGCCATCTGAATAATGGTAACGACAAGCCCATTAACGGCTCGCAATCTCAGGATCGAAGCCAGGCAGACAGCGACCTATTGAGCGCCGATTACCAGCTCAATGAGGCGCTGAACCTACTGAAGGCGCTGTCGATTGTTGCCCGTAACAACGCCCGCGAGTGAACGTTAGCCGCAACGCTGGTTGCCTGATTTACTGGCCGGGTATCGAAATGCTTATCGCCACGCTCATCATCCTGATTGCGGTTCAGGTGCAGGCCGCAGCGTTGAGCGATGCGGTGGCGCAGCCTGCCATCGTGGTGATAATCGATGATGTCGGCGATAACTGGATCCAGGGTGCCGCGGCACTGGCCTTGCCAGGTCCGGTCACCTATGCATTTTTGCCCCACAGCCCTTTCGGTCCCAAGTTAGCCCGGCGTGCGTTCGACAATGGCAAAGATGTGATGCTGCATGCGCCGATGCAGAACACTCATGACCGGCCCTTGGGTCCAGGAGCGCTGACCACCGATCTAAGCCAGGATGACTTTATTCGGGTGTTGAGTGAGGATCTGGATACGGTGCCTTATGTGCAAGGGCTTAACAACCATATGGGCAGCCTGTTGACCACGCTGGAACCGCAGATGCAGTGGGTGATGACGTTGGCGCGGCAGCGGGGGCTGTTCTTTATCGATAGCCGCACTACGGCGGACAGTATTGCCTGGGAGGTCGCCCAGCAGCAGGGGCTCCCTAGTTTACAGCGCGATGTGTTTCTGGATCATGAACAGACCATCGAGTTTGTGCATCAGCAGTTTATGCGCACCATCGCCATTGCTCGTCGCCACGGCAGCGCTGTGGCGATCGGCCATCCCTATCCGGTCACCGTTGACTACCTGCGCCTGGCTTTGCCTCTGCTTGATGAGCAGGGCATTCGTTTGGTGACTGCCTCAGCGTTGTTGATGGAGCGTCAGGAGTTGCTGCGCTTGGCGCAGGTTCAAGCGCTAGCGCCGTAAGCCGTCAGGGTCATTAGTTTGCCAATAGATTACTGGGGTAGCTGGCGGATACGGCCGTTGCTATCCAGAGCGACCTGCACGGTTTCCGCGTCGGTAATCTTACGAAAGCCGCTGCCATCCGAGCAGCGTCCCCAGACGTCGATCTGGATGCTGATCGAGCTGTTACCGGTCTCTTTAATACGGGTGTAAAAGCTCAGTAGCGTGCCTACCATAATCGGCGACATAAACTCGATGGTGCTGATCGAGACGGTGGCGATGCGGCCTCTGGCGATCTGTGCCGCACGAATCTCGGCAGCTGTAACCACTTGGGAGGCGAGCCAGCCGCCGTAGATGTCACCAAAGATGTTGGTGTCGTGGCGGGTTGCGGCTAATTGCAGGGTCAACTCCCCTTCGGGAGTCAGCAGGGTATCGGTGTCGTCCATTATTGTTCTTCTTACGGGGTATCGATTAGAGGTTAAAGGCCGATGATCATAGCATGCCCGGGATGGCTGTCTACCCCTTTAGTCGTATGCTCGGAGCGGGTGTTGAAGCCGTATATGAAGATCGTTTGCGAAACGTGCGAGATTGTTGGGCTGCTGTCATACAACGGTCATAGAACCTGAATACAGTGGGCGCACTCACTGAGAGAGTGTTTCGACAACCATTGATTCCAGAACCATCGATTCTAGACGCAGGAGTTTTCCATGAACGCGAAGAAACTACTGGCCGCTGTGGCACTGACCGCAACCGGTCTGACTGGCACAGCCCAAGCCGCCGATCTGCTGGATCCTAAACTGCCGGTCTACGCCAAGACCAGCGGTGTGTCTGGCAATCTGTCCAGTGTCGGCTCGGATACTCTGGCGAATTTGATGACCCTCTGGGCTGAGGATTTCAAGCGCAACTACCCCAATATCAATATTCAGATTCAGGCGGCCGGTTCTTCAACAGCGCCTCCCGCACTAACTGAAGGCACCTCTAACCTGGGGCCGATGAGCCGCAAGATGAAGGACAAAGAGTTGGAGGCCTTTGAGAAGAAGTTTGGTTATAAGCCGACCGCCATTCCGGTAGCGATCGATGCGCTGGCGGTGTTCGTGCACAAGGATAACCCCATCAAGGGGATGAGTATTGCCGATGTCGATGCGGTGTTCTCCAGCACCCGTAAGTGCGGCGCGCCAAAGGATGTCAGCCGCTGGGGTGATCTGGGGGTCGCCGGCAATCTGGGTAAGCAGGATATCCAAATCTATGGCCGAAACTCGGTCTCTGGCACCTACGGTTACTTCAAAAGCAAGGCGCTCTGTAAAGGTGATTTCAAGAATAGCGTCAATGAGCAGCCCGGCTCGGCATCGGTGGTACAGTCGATCTCGACCTCTCTGAACGGTATCGGCTACTCGGGTATCGGTTACCAGACCTCCAGTGTGCGCGCCATACCACTGAGTAAATCAGGCACCGACTTCATTGCTGCGAGCTCGGAGATGGCGGTCAGTGGTAAGTACCCGTTGTCGCGATTTCTCTATGTCTATGTTAACAAAGCACCGAACAAGCCGTTGGCACCGCTGGAGCGTGAGTTTGTCAAGCTGGTGATGTCCAAGTCAGGCCAGGAAGTGGTGGTGAAGGATGGTTATATCCCGTTGCCCAGCAAGGTGGTCGAGAAGACTCTGGCTAGCCTCGGTATCGAAATGGCGATGACCGCTCAGTAGGTGGCTCGATAATTCCAAGCGGATGCGTCTCGAATGAGGCGCAGTACCCTCATGTACGGTATGCCTCGGGAGACCAGGATGCCGGAGAGCCGATGTCCAGGGGTGGACGGTATATGGCGTTTAGCTCTGTGCTCTTTCCTTGGATGTAACCCCTATTTCACTTAAATGACAGTCTGTAATAGTTTTGTCATCTCTGGCCGTTACTCTAAGGGCCTGCATGACTTGGTCGGTCCAAGCGCTATGAACACCTCTGAGACTCTGTTAATGACCTCAACCACTACCTCAACCACTACCTCAGCCTCAATCTCAACCACTACAGCGGTTCCACATCCCGCTCCGGATCTTCACTTTGATACGCCGGCGGCTAAACGGCTGCGTCGCTATCGGCGCTTTAAGGACCGGTTGGCGTCGGTGTCGGTCGGTATGGGTGGCATGAGTGTGATCATCGCCATTATGCTGATCTTCATCTACCTGATGTACGAAGTGATGCCGCTGTTCCATGCCGCCAAGATCAACCCTTGGCAGCATCAGGGGCAGGTGGTTGCCCCCTATGCCAGACCCGGATCGGATGCCCCGACCTGGTATCTGACCGCCGAAGAGCAGGCTGAGGTGGGGTTGCGGGTCGACACTCTGGGGCAGGCGCATTTTTTCGATACCCGCAGCGGTGCTTTGCTGCAGCAGCAGTCGGTCGGCGCTGAGGGTAGCGAGCCGGTCGCGTTTGCGCTGGGTTCTGAAGCCCTGCGCAGCTTTGCTCTGGCCAACGCCGACGGCAGCCTCACTTATGCGCAGCATCAGTACCGGGTCAGTTATCCCAACGATGTCCGTCATATCAGCCCCTATATTGAATACCCCTACGCCGACGCCGATCTGCAGTTGGCACCGCAGCTGGGGGTGGTGAGTCAACTGGCGGTGCGCGACAGCGAGGAGCGCCTGCTGGCGGTGGCGCTGGATGCCACGGGAACACTGATGGCGACCCGATTTGCTAAACAGATCAACTTCATCACCGAAGAGGTCGAGATCAGCAGCGAGCATGCGGCGATTGCGATCGATACCCGCGGGGTTCAGCAGCTGCTGATCAGCCCGGATGCACGCTGGTTATTTGTCACCCGCCGTAGCGGCGGGTTGACGGCAGTTGATCTACAGGAGTTCTCGGCCCCCGTTGTCCATCCAGCACTGCAGGTGACCCGCGGTGAGATCACCCGTACCGAGTTCCTGCTCGGTGGTACCTCATTACTGATCTCCGATAGCCTGGGCGTGACCCAGCAGTGGTTTTTAGTGCGTGACGCGTACAATGCCTACCAGCTGACCCGTATTCGCAGCTTCAGCGATCCGACCCCCACAGCGGTGGTGGCGCTGACTACCGAGCATCGCCGTAAAGGCTTTGTGGTGGCGGAGCAGAACGGCGAGGTTAGCCTGTACAGCTCGACGGCGCATAACCGGGTGCTGACTCAACAGCTGACCGAGCAGGGCGTGGCCCAGATCGCCATGGCGCCGCGGGCTAATGCGCTATTGCTCGAGGATGGCGCGGGGATGATCAGCCTATGGCAGGTTGATAACGAACACCCTGAGGTGTCCTGGAGTTCGCTATGGCAGGAGGTCTGGTACGAAGGCTATGACCGTCCGGATTATGTCTGGCAGTCGTCGGCCTCCAATGACGATTTTGAACCCAAGTATTCGCTGGCGCCGTTGGCTTTCGGCACCCTAAAGGCAGCTTTTTACGCCATGCTGTTAGCGACGCCGCTGGCGATCTGCGGGGCGATCTACACCGCCTATTTTATGGCGCCTGCACTGCGTACTAAGATCAAGCCCTTTATCGAATTGATGGAGGCGTTGCCAACGGTGATCCTGGGTTTTCTGGCCGGGCTCTGGCTAGCGCCCTTTATCGAGGATCAGCTAACCAGCGTCTTTGCGCTGCTGACGCTGGTGCCGCTAGGGGTGCTGCTGTTTGCCTACCTGTGGCACAACCTCCCCAAGTCGATACGTTTGCAGGTGCCGGAAGGCTGGGATGCGCTGCTGTTGATTCCGGTTATCCTGCTGCTGAGCTGGCTCTGTCTGCCGCTGGGCGAGGGGATCGAGACCTGGTTTTTCGGCGGTGATATGCGCGGCTTTATTACCCACGACCTGGGCATCAGTTTCGACCAGCGTAACGCGCTGGTGGTGGGGATCGCAATGGGTTTTGCGGTGATACCTACGATCTTCTCGATCACCGAAGATGCAATCTTTAGCGTGCCGCAATCGCTGAGTAACGGCTCTCTGGCACTCGGGGCTACACCCTGGCAGACCCTGGTCGGCGTGGTGCTACCGACCGCCAGTCCAGCGATCTTCTCGGCGGTGATGATCGGTATGGGCCGGGCGGTGGGGGAAACCATGATCGTGCTGATGGCCACCGGCAACACGCCGATCATGGATATGAATCTGTTTGAGGGGATGCGTACTCTAGCGGCTAATATCGCGGTGGAGATGCCCGAGGCTGAGGTCGCCAGTTCGCACTTCCGGATCCTGTTTTTAGCGGCGCTGGTACTGTTCAGTTTTACCTTTGTGGTCAATACCGTTGCGGAGTTGATCCGCCAGCGGCTGCGGCGCAAGTACGGATCACTATGATGGCTGTCGCGCGTAAATCTGTATTCTCTGTATCGGGATTAGGACGTTGTAACTGATGAAAATCTCTGTAAAAGCCTGGGTAAAAACCGGTCAGCCTTGGGTGTGGCTGACCGCTGGGGCGGTGGCGCTGAATGTAATTATGGTGGCCGGCTTGCTACTGCTGATCGCGGTGCGTGGCCTGGGGCACTTCTGGCCGGCGGATATTTTGGCAGCCGGGTATATCGAGCAAGATGGCAGTCTCAGCCAGGTGGTTGGTGAGATCGCGGATACCAAGAAAGATCCCGCGAGCCAGCTACGCGAAGCGGGGATCTCGGTGCCGGAGGGGGTCGAACTCGTACGCCGTGATCTGCTGAAAGTGGGTAACCGTGACCTATCGGGCAGCGATTTTCGCTGGGTGCTGGAGACCGGACTCCAGGGAGTCAGCTACCCCGAGCAGTTGTTTGTTGCCGAGCGGCGTGAATGGGGCAACTTTTACGGCTATCTGCGGCAGCTGAAACAGCAGGATGAGACGGTGGGTAGTTTCGAGTCCGGTGAGGATGCCGCCGCTTACGAGCAGCTATGGTCGGAGCTGCAGCGCCGCATCGAGCGTGCTGAGGAGATTTCGGCCAAGATTAAAGTGATCGAAAAGCACGAGATCGGCGCCGTTAACGCCCAGTTTGAGCGCTTGCGTCTGAAAACTCGGCGACTGCAGCTTAGCGATAGCCTGACCCCCGCGGATCAGGCCGATATTGCCGCCGCGCGGGCGGCGCTGGATCTGCAGTATCAGGGGATGCAGCAACGCTTGGTAGAACTCTACACCCAGATCGGGCGTGACAGTCTGGTGGCCGAGGTCGCCGATGGCCAGCGTCTGGAGATCCCGCTGAGCAAGATCGTGCACGCCTACCGTCCCAATGCGATGTCCTGGCTGCAGAAGGTGCTGTTCTACGGCGCCAAGCTCTGGGAGTTCATGACCGATGAACCCCGTGAGGCCAACACCGAAGGGGGGGTGTTTCCGGCGATTTTCGGCACCGTGATGATGGTGCTGCTGATGGCGATTCTGGTGACCCCCTTTGGCATCATAGCCGCGGTGTACCTGCGTGAATATGCCAAGCAGGGCCCGGTGACTCGGCTGATCCGCATCGCGGTGAATAATCTGGCCGGGGTGCCGTCGATCGTCTACGGGGTGTTCGGGCTGGGATTCTTTATCTATTTTCTGGGCGGCAATATCGATCAGCTGTTCTTTGCCGAAGCGCTGCCGGCGCCGACCTTGGGTACGCCGGGCTTGATGTGGGCCTCGCTGACGCTGGCGTTGCTGACCCTGCCGGTGGTGATCGTGGCTACCGAGGAGGGCTTGGCGCGGATCCCCCGGTCGTTGCGCGAAGGTTCGCTGGCGCTGGGTGCCACCAAGGCGGAAACGCTGTGGAAGGTGGTGCTGCCGATGGCGAGTCCGGCGATGATGACCGGGGTGATCCTGGCGGTCGCGCGTGCCGCCGGAGAGGTCGCACCGCTGATGCTGGTGGGGGTGGTGAAGTTGGCGCCCTCCTTGCCGCTCGATGGTAACTACCCCTTTATCCATCTGGACCAGAAGTTTATGCATCTGGGTTTTCATATCTATGATGTCGGCTTCCAGAGCCCCAATGTCGAAGCCGCCCGGCCGCTGGTTTACGCTACCGCATTGTTGCTGGTGGTGGTCATAGTACTGTTGAATTTGAGTGCCGTAGCGATCCGTAATCGCCTGCGGGAAAAATATAAAGCACTTGAACACTGAATGAGTTGAATTAACGATGGCGACCCTATTAACCCCCAAAACACTCGACAACGATGCGCCTAGCCGGATAGACCGTAAATCTGAGCGCCAGGCCCGTGATAAAAATGACCGAAATAAAAAGAGTCATAGTATCAATATACGTTCGATCAGCCGTAATTCGAATGCGCTGGACCTAGAGCAGGAGAAGATCACCCTGCAGGTGCGGGATCTGAATCTCTACTATGCCGATAAGCAGGCCCTGAATAGCATCAGCATGGATATTCCCAAAAACCGAGTGACGGCGTTTATCGGTCCCAGTGGTTGTGGTAAATCGACGCTGCTGCGCTGTTTCAACCGGATGAACGATCTGGTCGATCTCTGCCGTATCGAGGGTCAGATTCTGCTGGACGACAATAATATTTATGACCGCAACGTCGAGGTGGCCGAGTTGCGCCGGCGGGTGGGGATGGTGTTTCAAAAGCCTAATCCCTTCCCGAAAACCATCTATGAGAACGTCGCCTACGGCTTGCGTATTCATGGTATCAATAAGAAGCGTCAACTCGATGATACAGTGGAGTGGGCACTGCGTTCGGCGGCACTCTGGGATGAGGTCAAAGACCGTCTGCACGACAGTGCGCTGGGGATGTCAGGGGGACAGCAACAACGCTTGGTGATCGCCCGTACCATCGCGGTCAAGCCCGAGGTTCTGCTGCTGGACGAGCCGGCTTCGGCATTGGACCCGATATCGACCCTGAAGATCGAGGAGTTGATCCATGAGCTGAAGAAAGAGTTTAGCATCATTATCGTCACCCATAACATGCAGCAGGCGGCGCGAGTCTCCGACTATACCGCGTTCATGTACATGGGCGATCTGATCGAGTTTGGCGCTACCGATGCGCTATTTACCACACCGCAGAAGAAGCAGACTGAAGATTACATTACCGGACGCTACGGCTAGGCAGGCCCTGCAGCGCCCCGGAATCGCCAACCCCAAGGATATAGACATAAGGTAGCAACAGATGGCTTTTAACAAAGATGCACATACTGCCCATATCTCGCAGCAGTTCAACGCCGAGCTGGAGGCGATTAAGAGCCACCTGATGACCATGGGAGGCATTGCCGAGACCCAGCTTCATCAGGCCTTGGATGCCTTGGTGGAGGGCGATGCCGTGCTGGCTGAGCGGGCACTGAAAGCCGATGAGCAGGTCAATGCCTGGGATATAGAGATCGAAGAGCAGTGCACCCGAATCATCGCCCGCCGCCAACCGGCCGCCAGCGACCTGCGGATGATCGTGGCCATCAGTCGGGCGGTGAATGATCTGGAGCGGATCGGCGATGAATCTTCCGGCATCGCCAGGCACGCCATAGAGCTAGCCAACGAAGGTGAGTTGCCCCGGGGCAACAATGAGATTCGCCAGATCGGTAGCCTGATTCGGGAGATGGTGTCGGAAACGCTAACCGCCTTTGCCCGCTACGATATCGACATGGCGTATAAGGTGGTGAAGAAGGATCGCGATGTGGATGAGGCCTATAAAACCGCAATGCGCTCGCTGATCACCTACATGATGGAAGATCCACGCAGTATCAGCCGGGTATTAAACGTGATCTGGGTACTGCGCAGTCTGGAGCGGATTGGCGATCTGAGTCGTAATATCAGTCAGCACCTGATCTATCTGGTGAAAGGGGTTAACGTCAGCCACAGCAGCCTGAAGGAGATCAAAAAAACCGTCAAGGGCTAAAGGAGGCGGGTTGTCCCTCATCTTGTGCTAATTGCTAGAGATAACAAAGGAGCCGCGGGTAAGCACCGCTAAGCTCCTGTGTTAATGGCAATGCGGATAGAGATTAACTGTTGACCGCATCTTTGAGGGCTTTGCCGGGCTTGAAGCCGACGTTGTTGGCGGCAGCGATCTGGATCGCGGCGCCGGTCTGGGGGTTGCGACCCTGGCGAGCAGCACGGTGACGCTGCTCAAAGGTACCAAAGCCGATCAAGCTGACAGAGTCACCGCGCGACAGGGCATCGGTGATGTTGTCGGTGATGGCGCTCAATGCTGCCTGTGCTTGAGTCTTGGTTAAGCCCGCCTGCTCGGCGATCTGGGCTATCAGGTCCGCTTTCTGCATAATTACTCCTGGGTATGCCTTTTTGAGGGATCGGGCCATTAAATCAGGCCCGTTTGGCAAAGGCAAAGCTAAATTCAGCACAATCAGCGCCTGAATCTTGAAAGCGGATCCCGGATCAAGCATCCTTTCGCCTCCGCCATAATGCTAACTTGCCCAAAGGCCCGCTTTGACCTCGCCTCAACCCCTATCACGACCGTATTTGACAGTACGTTGGCGTAGCTATAGACGCAGTCCTTGCGCGGCGCTGCCGAGCCAGTGGCTGCTGGATCGCGGCTCACTAACGGCGCGGCTGGTGGCGTTGTCAGCCGGGGACTTCCGCGTCGAAGTGGTGGCTCAGGGGTGGCAGCGCCCCCATCTAGAGGAAGCCCAAGCGCTACAGATCGACCCACGTCTGCTGGTGTTGGTGCGCGAAGTGCGCTTGTTGGGTTGTGGTCAGGCTTGGGTGCATGCGCGAAGCCTGATTCCGGCCACCACCCTGACCGGTCGGCATCGTAAGCTGGCTCACCTGGGTAACCGGCCGTTGGGTGAGTTGCTATTTAGCGATCCGGGGATGCAGCGCGGTGCGATCGAAACGGCGCGGGTGCCGCTCGATGCCTCTGGTACTCGGGCCTGGGCACGACGCTCGGTGTTTCTGTTGGATCACAAACCGTTGCTGGTCAGCGAAATTTTTCTCCCGCAGTTGCTGCAGTTACAATAGCGGTTTCTACTTATCACAACAGGCACCTGTCGCGGCTTATCCAGGATGGCGACGTCGTTGGTACCGCTAATGGATTGAATTAGTCATGACTCTTGCTAGCCCTTTTCCAAACCAAGCCAAGCTTGTCGGTTTTGTGCAGTTGATGCGGCTGAATAAACCGATCGGTATCTATCTGCTGCTCTGGCCAACGCTCTGGGCGCTGTGGGTCGCAGCCCAAGGGGGGGCGGATTGGGATCTGTTGCTAATCTTTGTACTGGGGGTGGTGCTGATGCGCTCTGCTGGCTGCGTCATCAATGACGTTGCCGATCGCAATCTTGATGGCCATGTCGAACGCACCCGGTTGCGGCCTCTGCCATCGGGGCGGGTCAGCACCCGCGAAGCCTTGGTGTTGTTCGTTAGTCTATGTGTGCTGGCGTTTATCTTGGTGCTGTTTACCGATACCCAGACCATTATGCTGTCATTTGGCGGGGTGGCGCTGGCAGCGATCTATCCCTTTATGAAGCGTTACACCTACTTCCCTCAGGTGATCCTCGGTGCGGCATACTCCTGGGGGATCCTGATGGCCTTCAGTGCTCAGACCGGTGAGGTGCCTCGGCAAGCCTGGCTGATCTATTTCATCAATGTGATCTGGACGGTGGCTTATGACACCCTGTATGCGATGACCGATCGTGATGATGATCTTAAAATCGGCATCAAATCAACCGCGGTGCTGTTTGGCGATGCTGATAAGCTGGCTGTTGCCGGACTGCAGGTGCTGGTGTTGGCGGGACTGTTGCTACTGGGCGGCCAGCTGGAGCTAGGGTTGAGCTATTATCTGGGCGTGGTAGCGGCCGGAGGGCTGTTTGGCTACCAGCAGTATCTGATCCGCGAGCGCGAGCCCAAAGCCTGTTTTGAGGCGTTTCTGAATAACCACTGGGTGGGTAGTCTGGTGTTCGCCGGTCTGTTTTTGGATTACTTGTTAGCGGGCTAGCAGCTGTAACCTGGCTGTCATAATTGGCGGTTGTAATGGCGCTCTGATACTCAGAGGAATGATTCATGTCGCTCAAGCGAGTACTTATCGTCGATGATGAAGCGCCGATCCGTGAAATGCTGGTGTTGGCTTTAACGATGGCCGGTTATCAGTGCCAGGAAGCGGATAGCGCCCAAGCGGCGATGGTTGTGGTGGTAGATGATCGTCCGGACCTGATTTTGCTGGATTGGATGATGCCGGGGATCAGTGGTATCGAGCTGGCGCGACGCTTGAAGCGCGATAGCCTGACTGCCGATATTCCCATCATCTTGTTGACCGCCAAGGGTGACGAGGACAACAAGGTGCAGGGGTTGGAAGCGGGGGCGGATGATTATATTACCAAGCCCTTTTCACCTCGTGAGCTGGTCGCGCGTCTCAAGGCGGTGCTGCGTCGAAACTCGACGAGGGGGGAGGATGAGGTCGTCGAGGTGAACGGCCTGACCCTGGATCCTGTTTCGCACCGCGCCTCTGTGGCGGGTGAGTCGCTGCAGATGGGGCCGACGGAGTTCAAACTGCTTAACTTTTTTATGACCCATCAGGAGCGGGCGTTTTCACGCGGTCAGTTACTCGATTATGTCTGGGGCGGCAATGTCTACGTGGAAGAACGTACGGTAGATGTGCATATCCGCCGCCTGCGTAAAGCACTGGGGGATCAATATGCACCCTTGATTCAGACAGTACGTGGCACGGGCTATAGGTTTTCGAACCAATCATAGCGCCTACCCGCCATCAGTGATCTCCTATTGGCGGCCTCTTAGATCCATTCATCGATACAGGAAGCGTTAACGGGTGCAGCAGCCAGCTAATTTTCAATACAAGCGCCAGCTAGTGCTGTTGTTGCTGGGGGTGGTGGTCGGCTGGAAGCTGGGTTCGGTGTCTTGGGCGTTGGTAGTGGTGCTGGCGGGGTTGCTGTTCTGGCATGGTTGGCAGATGTCTCGGTTGATGACCTGGCTGCGTAACAGCGATCACCATGAGGTGCCTGAAAGTCGAGGTGTCTGGGGCGAGCTGTTTGATGATCTGTACCGGTTGCTGAATCGTCAGCGTAAATCGGAAGCTAAGTTACGCCAGGTGATTGCTCGGGTGCAGGAGTCTACCGCGGCGTTGCGTGACGCGGTGATCATGATTGACTCTCGCGGGGAGCTTGAATGGTGGAACCGCTCGGCGCGGCGACTGCTGGGGCTCAAACGCCCTGATGATCTGAGGCAACCGATCACCAATCTGATCCGTGATCCCGGTTTTATTCGTTACCTTGAGCGCCGCCAGTTTTCCGAACCGCTAGAGCTGGTTTCGCCGGCCAATCCACGACTGCGGTTACAGTTTATGGTAACCGAGTTTGGTCAGTCGGATCGGTTGCTGATTATTCGTGATGTTACTCGGCTGCATCAGCTGGAACGGATGCGGCGTGATTTTGTCGGCAATGCCTCGCATGAATTACGTACACCACTAACGGTGATTCTGGGTTATCTAGAGACCCTCCAGGATCAGTGTGGCGAGCAGCAGCCGGCGTTGCTGCGTGCGCTGCAGCAGATGGAAGGCCAGGCAAAGCGCATGGGTAGTCTGGTGACCGACATGTTGATGCTGTCGCGGCTCGAAACTACGGACGGTCAAGTGGACGAGCTAGCGATCGATATTGGACGCATGCTTCGCGAAGTCTTTGAGGATGCCTCCGCGCTAGGGCAGGACAAACAGCTTAATCTGCAGCTGGACGTGGATGAGCGTTATCTGCTGCTAGGGCAGGAGAACGAGTTGCTCAGTGCCTTTACTAATCTGGCCACCAACGCCGTTAAGTACACACCGGCAACGGGGCGGGTGGATATCCGCTGGTGGGTGGATAACCAGGGTGGTCATTACCAGGTCCGTGATACCGGTGTCGGCATCGAGGCGCATCATCTGCAGCGCTTGACTGAGCGTTTTTACCGTGTCGACAATGGCCGTTCCAGCGCCCAAGGCGGTACCGGGCTAGGCTTGGCGATCGTCAAACACGTTATGATTCGCCATGGTGGGGTGCTGGAGGTGGATAGTCTTCCTGGTAGCGGTAGCTGTTTCCGCTGCCATTTCCCCACCCGACTGCTTCAGCTTAAACATCCCTGTACACCCGATGCCGAGCGGGCGTTAACCGAGGATGGTGAGGATGGTAAAGCCAAGCCTTAAGCGTTCAGTGTCAGCCGTGGGTCTGATTATCGGCATACTCCTCCACCCAGAACAGCGTCGCGCCGATCACCGCTGCGGGCATGATTAGCAGATTCAACACCGGTACCAGCATCGCCAGCGACACGAGTCCCCCGAACCCTAATGCACTCAGGCGCTGCTGCTTGAGCAGCTGTTTCATCTGCCCGAAGGGCACTCGATTGTTGTCCATCGGGTAGTCACAGAACTGAATCGCCATCATCCAGGCACCGAACAGAAACCACAGCAGCGGGCCGATCAGTGGCACGAAGGAGAGCAGTAGCAGGAGTATTAGACGGGGTAGGTAATAGCGCCATTTGGCCATCTCCCGTAGCAGTGCCTGCGGGATCGACGCCAGTAGCCCCCTCCAGCCGTCATCGGTCTGGTTGATGCCGCGCTGGCGTTGCTCTACCCGCTCCGCGAGCAGGCCGTTAAAGGGGGACGCGATCACATTGGCAAACAGTGCAAAGCCAAAATACACCCCTAGCAGCACCAGTAGCGCGAACAGCGGCCACAACAGCCAGTCAAGAAATCCAAGCCAGCCGGGAATAACCGCCAGCCAGGAGTCGATCCAGCCGGAAAAATACTGGCTGAGCAGGTAGATGGCGAGTGAAAATAGTAGGGTATTGATCAGTAGCGGCACGATGATGAACGGGCGTAATCCCGGTTCGGCCAGCATTTTTATGCCACGCAGCAGATACTGCGATCCGCGCAAGGGGTTTCCAGCCTTTCCAATCATAGGGCTCTCCGATAGCAGAGCCCGGGATATCCTGTTTAGTCAGGACAGCGGCGACTCGTTAGGCGGCAATCCAGGAATTGCCAAAGCGCAGCATAATACCCATGAACATCATGATGAAGCCAACTCTATTGATGATGAACTCGCGATGGCTCAGCGCCATCTCCGCCTGCCAGAAGCACAGTATCGCCTTGTAGTGGCTGGTGCGTTTCAAATACAGAAAAATAGAAGCGGCAAGTACCGTAAAGCCTATGGATAACAGCGCGGTTTCCAGTATATCTAAAATCATGGTGCATCCTCTGTCGGGGCAATAATTATTATTAGTCGCACTAATGCGGCCATATTAACCACATCTTGGCGTCGGTAACATGGGACGATGGGCGAATGAATGACTAGCGCGTACTGATTCTGGCTGCCGGCAACGTAGGTCATCTGGCTACATGGAAGGGTGCGGCGGTTAGTCGTCGCAGATGCCGATGTTGCTGACGCCGTCGTTGTTGGCATCGCGGCGAATGCTGTCGAGCAGCGCGAGGTTGACTTTGGCGCTGCTCAGCAGCTGCTCGATCAGCTTGTCCTGAAACTGTTGCTCGATCTCTATCAGCGGGTGGGTGTTGATAAAGCGTACCAGCTCTTCATCTGAGAGTTCGGCATCGGCGACCACTTCGAGGTAGGTTTCGATGCTCTGTAAGGATAGCTGGCTGATCTGTCGTGCGTCCTGGTAGGAGGCTTCAACCATCTGATTCAGGGTCGAGATCAGTGCGACGCAGGCATCTAGGGCCGGATACACGCCATACATGTCGAAATCCTCGGGCTCGGGGGTGACCGCGTCGACCTTCTCCATCTGGGTTTCAAAATTAACTGAGCCGCAGCGGTTGCTGAGTCTATCCCAGACTTTATCCAGCGCGGTGCGCAGTACCTGAGCGTCGCCGAACTCCGCAACTCGCGAAAACAGCGCATAATTGGGGAGCAGGCGTTCCGATACTGCAGCGCAAAATGCAGCGAGCTGCCAGTCATTAAGCTGCTTTAGGCTGGGGTTGGGTGGGTTGGTGTCCAAGGTATCACTCCCGTGGCTGGTTAGGCGGTGGTGTTTTTATTCGGCGATTAACTGTCGTCATTGTTAGCGATGATGACGCATAGGCGCACAGTCGATCAGATCGAGATCCGGTAGTCAGCCACCGAGCTTACGGCTGGATGGCGGGAGTCGTTTCGGTCGTCTCGGCGGCATCGCCCAGTAGCCAGCTATCGAGGCGTAGTTTGAGAGGATCGACACCGGTCTTTTTCAGTGCTGAGAACACCTGTGCACTGACCAGTTCGCCGAGCTCGGGCTTGAGTTGCTTGAGGATCTGCAGCATGGTGCTCTGGGCAGGGCCTTTGCTGAGCTTATCTGCTTTGGTCAACAGGATATGCAGCGGCATCTGTGATTCTTTACACCACTGCGTCATCATCTGGTCGAACTCCTTCATCGGGTGGCGGATGTCCATCACTAGCACCACGCCCTTTAGGCATTGGCGCTTTTGTAGGTATTCGTCGAGGTGTTTTTGCCAATGCACCTTCATTGCTACGGGTACTTTTGCATAGCCGTAGCCCGGCAGGTCGACCAGTTTGTGTTCTGGATGATTGAGTTCAAAGAAGTTGATTAGCTGGGTACGGCCGGGTGTTTTGGAGGTGCGGGCTAGCTTTGAATTGCTGGTCAGCGCATTGATAGCGCTCGACTTACCGGCGTTGGAGCGTCCAGCAAAGGCAACTTCTGCACCGCTGTCTGCGGGGCATTGGCTGAATTTGTTGGCGCTGACCAGATAGTGAGCGGCGTTGTAATGAATACAGGCTTTGGTCATAGGATTTGGCGCTAGTTACTGCGGTACGGGCACAGTGCGTTCCCGTTTGTGCGGAGATTGGTATATAATGCCGAAAATTTTGGCTCGGGGATAGCTTGGACATGCTTAATTTTAGCGGCACGGATCTGAGTCATTAGACCCGGAGCGGCAGCCCATAAGGGTTGCCGTGTAGGTAGCTACCTGTTTTTAATTTTGAACCTAGGATTGGACGGTCGATGAATAAATTACTTATTAGTCTGTTAATTTCTATTGGTGCTTCAGGTGCCGCCTGGGCTCAGGGCGATGCGGCTGCGGGCCAGGGCAAGGCGGCTATCTGTTCCGGTTGTCACGGAGCCGATGGTAACGCCAACGCTCCGTCATTCCCCAAGCTCGCGGGCCAGCATGCCAACTATCTGGTTAAGCAGCTTAAGGATATCAAGGCTGAGGTGCGTCCTAGCCCTATGATGTTAGCCTTTGCTAGCGGTTTGACCGAGCAGGATATGGAAGATCTGGGCGCATTCTTTAGCACGCAGACCGTGAGCAAGGGTGACGTAACTGACGCCGATCTGGTTGCCCAAGGCAAAGAGATTTATAGCGCTGGCATCCAGAGTAAAGGTGTCGCTGCCTGTGCTGCCTGTCATGGCCCGAAGGGTGAGGGCAACGGCTTGGCGGGTTTTCCTGCTGTAAAAGGTCAGTATGATCTGTATGTTGATGCTCAGCTGAAAGCGTTCCGTGACGGCGGTCGTGCTAATGACCCCTCAGCGATGATGCGTGATATCTCGGGTAAAATGAGCGATGGCGAGATCAGAGCGGTGTCTGCTTATATCCTAGCGATGTAGGCCAGTTAAGCCTCGTCGCGGTTATCGCGATGCGAGAAGGGCAGCTCCGGCTGCCCTTTTTTGTCTCTGTTTGTAGGATCCCGATGCGTTCCCAGGGTGTCATACCTTTCCTTCTCCCTGCAGGGTATTTGCCGCGATGCTGACTAGCGGACGGCGCCTATTACCGCTGATCGGCTGGCTGTTGTTGCTGGCGGTGCTGTTATCGGTTACCCAGGGTTTGGGGCTGGTGGCTGCGCATTGGTCGGGGATATTTATCTGGCTGGCGGGGGGGCTGCTGTTTACCCGGGTCCGCGGTATCTTGCGGATCCAGGTATGGGTTATTGGCGTGGTCGGTGGCCTGGCGCTCTTATGGGGGACGCAGGGTCAGGCGTTTCCCTGGTCGAAACTGCTGGCGGTTAACCATAGCCTGATTGCGATGTTGATCGCGGTCAGTTTTTTGCGGCTGGTGACCTCGTTTAAGGCGGATCCTCAGGAACGACTGCCGAGCGGGCGGGTGGCGTTGTGCCGAACGCTGCTGGGGGTGCACCTGTTTGGGGCGGTGATCAATATCTCCACCCTGGCTATTATCGGCGAGCGCTTGGCGCGACGGCTGCCGTTATCACCGCTGCAAGGGATGTTGCTGTCGCGCGGCTTTGCCACGGCCGCGCTCTGGTCGCCGTTTTTTGTGGCGATGGGGGTGGCGCTGACCGTTGCTCAGGGTGCGCAACTGGCGACCCTGGTGGCGGCGGGTGTGCCTGCGGCTGTGATCGCCCTGCTGTTTGCTGCGTTCAGTCTGTGTCGGCACCCCGGCGCCGACAAAATGGCCGGTTATCCAATGCATTTCGAAGCCTTATGGCTACCGGGCCTGTTGGCGTTACTGGTGATGACCGCGCGTTGGTTGTGGCCTGAGATCGTGATTCTGACCTGGGTGTCGTTGCTGTCACTACTGCTCTGCCTGTTGGTGTTGCTGTGGCGTGATAGTCGCCAAGCGCTGGCGACTGCACGTCTACACATCGAGCAGCAGTTGCCGCAGATGGGCGGTGAGGTCTGTTTGTTTTTGGCCGCCGGGTTGTTAGCGTTAGGGCTGGCGACGGTAGTGCAGCGCACCGGATTTGAATGGCCGCTGGAGCTGTTTGGCCCTTGGCAGGCCTGGGGGCTGTTACTGATGATCGTCGCCGCCGCAGTGGTCGGCATCCACCCGCTGATCAGTATCAGCACCTCTGGGGGGGTGTTGTTGGGGCAGATCGATGACCCTAACTTACTGGGGATGACCTATCTGATGGGCTGGTCGTTAGGCGTTATGGCCTCGCCCGTGTCCGGCACCCATTTGACCTTGCAGGCGCGGTTTGGGTTGCCCGCGCACCGGTTCTTCAAATGGAACCTCGGCTTCGTGCTGCAGATGCTGCTGATCGATCTGTTGGTGCTGCAGGGCTATGTCTGGATGATGTGACGCTTGAGGCGCGCCGGAGGTCGATCTTCGGGCCACGGAAACCCTGGTAGACAGAGATCGCTGTTTGACATGGCGGTTCGGGATGCTTTAATCAGATCCGGATAGCTAGATACAATCGATGCCTAATGATTCAAGGTGGATATATGCTTAAAGGTAAAGTGGCACTGGTGACCGGCTCATCAAGCGGTATAGGTTACGCGATCGCCAAGGCGTTGGCAGAGCAAGGCGCACGGCTGATGATGAACGGGCTGGAGGATGACGCCCAGGGCGGTGGCATTGCACTTAAACTGGCTGCGGAGACAGGCGCGGAGTGCCGCTACTGTTCGGCCGATCTGTCGCGCGCCGAAGCTGTCGATACCCTGATTGATCGTTGTGTGCAGGATTTTGGCGGCCTGGATATCCTGGTCAATAATGCCGGCATTCAGTTCACCTCGCCGGTCGCAGAGTTTCCCCGTGCGCGCTGGGATGCCATTATTGCGATTAACCTCAGTGCCGCCTTTCATGCGACCCAGAAAGCGCTACCCTTGATGGAGAAACAGGGCTGGGGGCGGATTATCAACATCTCCTCGGTGCATGGATTGGTGGCCTCAGAGAATAAGTCGGCCTATTGCGCCGCCAAGCATGGGTTGATCGGCTTTAGTAAAGTGGTCGCGCTCGAATACGCCGATCGGGGTATTACCTCCAACTGCATCTGTCCGGGCTGGACCGACACCCCGCTGTTGAATAATCAGATCGAAACCTTCGCCAAGCAGAATAATCAGACCATCGAACAGGCACGCCGTGGTTTGGTGCAGAGTAAAGCGCCCTACCCGGAGCTCATTGATCCCTCAGCCATTGCCGCGCTGGCGGTCTATCTGTGCAGCGATATGGCCAAGGCGATGACCGGTGTAGCGCTGCCGATCGATGGCGGTTGGACCGCACACTAGAAGAGCCAGCCTAAGACGCTAGTGGGTTAAATCTAGGGTATTGGGGTGACACAAGGTAGCTGAATATGACGAACACCGACCTTTCTCTGGAGGTTCCAGCCATTTTGTTGTTCGATTGGCATGGCACCCTGGTAGATACCCAGGATGCCATGTTCGAGGCGATGACGGAGATGCTACCGCAGCTCGAAGAGCTGGGGCTGGTGGATCACCTGCTGGCCGAAGAGCAATGCAGTACGGCGGATGACGTCAAGCTGGTGCGCTATGTGCGGATTTTTCGCCGCTTGCACCCCAAAATACTGGCGGAGCGCCGGGTCTCACGGACCGATATTTTTAATGCTATCTTCGGCGATGATCTGGAGGCCAAGCGCCTGGCGCATGAGGCTTATAACCGCTGTTACCGTCATTACTTTGGTCGGGTGACGCCTTTTCAGCAGGGGGTCGGCAGTTATCTGCAGGCGTTAAAGGCTCTGGGGCTGAAGCTGGGTATTGCCACCAACAGGAGTCGTGAGTTTCTTGATTTTGAGCTGCAGACCGTCGATGACGGGGCCTGGGTCGGTCAGATAGACACCACGATCTGCGCTGACGATGTGTCTCAATATAAGCCCCATCCCGAGGTGATTTGTGCGGCCCTGCAAACCCTGGGCGCCGTGCCGAATCGCCATACCTGGTACATCGGTGACAGTTATCAGGATATGGTGACCGCTAAAAAAGCTGGAGTGAGCGCAATTTTTTATAATGGTGGCTGCGGTTCCGACGACTATCTACAGCAGCTCTTTATCAATAACCCTGCGTGCCGCCCCGACGCCGTTATCAACAGCTTTGATGAGTTGCTGGATCTGCTGGCGCGGCTCCAGCAGCGTGCCCCGAGTATTTTTTGTGCTCCTGTGGCGCTGCATCGGCCGGTGGGTGTTGAGCCGCCGCAGCCGCCGCCTATACGGATCGAACCGGATTGGCATCCCGCCATGGCGCGGTTGCAGAAACCTCATGCAATCCTGTTTGATTGGCACGCCACTCTGGTCGATACCCTCGACGCCATGTATCACGCGGTCGATGATATGTTGCCGGATATGCGCGCCAAGGGGTTGCTAGACAGGCTGGTGGATCCCGAGCTGAGTAAATCGGAAGATGATGCCCGGCTGGTTGAATATGTACAGAGTTACAGCCAGCTGCACCCCCGGGTAAAAACCGATCGTAAGATCTCTCGCACCGATATATTCGAAGTGCTGTTTGGCGATGATCAGCACACCAAACAGCAGGCCCATCTGCTCTTTAATCATCACTACCGTAATCACTATGGCACGGTTTTGCCGTTTGAGCCCCAGGTGAAGCAGATGTTGCAGGCGTTAAATCAGCTGGTAAAAGTCGGGGTGATCACCAATCGGGATCGAGAGTTCTTTGAACACGAACTGGCAGCGGTGGATGATACCGGTTGGACGGAGCTGTTTTGCTGCAATGTCTGCGGCGATGACACGCCGTTGCGCAAACCGCATCCCGACCAATTGCTCAAAGCCGCCCGGGATCTTGGGATGAGCGTCAGTGATAAAATTTGGTATGTTGGCGATAGCACTACGGACGTTATTGCGGCAAAAAAAGCGGGGATGACCGCGGTGTTCTTTAACGGCGCTCAGTGGGATCAGCCCTGGTTGGATAAGATTTTTCCCGGTAGCGAGCGGTTCCCCTACCAGCCAGACGTGGTGGTCAATGACTTTTCAGAGTTCTGGGCCTTGGTGCTGGCCTGTCAGAGTGTCACGGTCGAGCTGCTGGAGCAGCGCTAAATGCCCTTCAAGCCGTAGGTATTAACAAGACTAGGGCTATATCAGCCTCCAATCCGCGCTAAGCATGCAGGCTCGACAAATTTAGCCTTGCTTTATGTCTCCTTGGGTTGGGATCTGGATGGGTAAATGCATAGAGATATGCTGTGTCTAATTACAGTGTATAGCGGATAGTGAATATGCTAACGCTCTCCGACTCGCCCATCGAGCTGCTACTGCCGCTCTACAGTAGCCGTGTTGCTGCGGGCTTTCCCGGTCCAGCCGATGACTATCTAGAGGCCAAGCAGGGTCTTAACGCCCGGCTCTCCAGGTCCAACGTGGTGCGGCGGCCTTATCCAACCGGTGATACCCGGCAACGGATCCAGGCGCTTAGACAGGCTGAGCCTCTTATCTTTAAACCTGGGTTGCCGTATTGCCAGGTGGGAGTGGGGCTGATCGAGCTGACATCCGGCAGCCATCAACGACGGGACTTGCTGGGAGAGCAGCAGCCTGCCAAGAGTCAGCGATTAATGCAGGTGGTGGATCGTATAACGATAAGATGGCACAGGCGGTGTTCCTGGCCAGCAATGGCACGAACAGGGCGTGGACAATGAAGCGCCCGTGGCGCTCGCCCGCGTACACCAGTCAATGGCGTGATCTGCCGAGGGTGGCCTAAAAGCCGCTCGGGGAATATCCGTCGATAAGTGGCAGACTCTGCAATCAGAGTCTATTTTTCTGTAGCGGCCGACGACTTTGGGCAGTACGGCTCCTTCCAGCCTTGTTCCGAATACGTTAACCAGTAAGGAGATCAACGATGTCTAAATTCGATGAAGTGGTAGATGCCTGTAAGCAACAGATGGACAAGTGTGGCATCGCTTGTGATGACAAGCTGCTATTGGCGATCGCAAAAAGTCTGGGCCCGTCAATCTATAACAAAGACTCGAGCTTAGTGGCTGCAAGTAACCAAGGAGAGATGGATAACATCCGTACAAAATTTATTGCCGGAAAGCTTGGTGTCCAAGGGGGTGATGCAGAAGCCGCGCTAACACATGCCATTGAGGCTCTAGGGTCATCCAATCGGCAAAAGCTTAGACCTGTTTTTTACTACTTGATTGTTAAGCACTTAGGCAAAGAGTCTGTGTATGCCTAATACAGGTGTCTTGATCAGCGCATTCTAGCTGGGTTGTGGGTAACCAGAGCATCCTTTGAGCTAGCCATAACTCGGCGCCGCTGACCCCCGCACACACCGGAGGAATTCGAACTACTGACCATTGCCTCGTTAGCGCTTGCCGTATCCCTATTGCCTGAGTAGAATACCCGCTCTCGAAAGAGTTCCTCTGCGCACCCGTAGCTCAGCTGGATAGAGTAGCTGGTTCCGATCCAGTTGGTCGGGGGTTCGAATCCCTCCGGGTGCGCCACTTCTAGTTCCACACACTTCCCAAGACTTCCACAAAACCTCTAGCTATCCGTGGTTTACGGCTATACTTCGTCCCATGAGTTCCAGAGCGTTTATCTGGTTCCGCTGCAAGCTGGGGGTATATTTGGGGGTGCATTGGGGGTATCGAAATCTTGTACCCCCAAAAAATGTCCCCCCAGGCCCAAAAGGGGATATGTCATGCCGTTAACCGACCGCCAAGCCGTCACCGCCAAGCCAGATGCCCGTGACTACAAGCTGACCGATGAAAAAGGCCTATTCCTGCTCGTTAAGCGCAATGGCTCAAAATACTGGCGCTTGAAATATCGACTACTGGGCAAAGAGAAGCTGCTCGCTTTGGGTGTATACCCAGAGGTGAGTTTAAAAGAAGCCCGGACAGCACGTGATACAGCGCGAAAACTGATCAGTGAGGGTGTCGACCCGTCCGGTGAGAAGCAGGCAAGAAAAGCGACACGGGCCGAGGCTGCGGCCAATAGCTTCGAAGCTATCGGTCGTGAATGGTTTTCAAAGAAGATGATCGACAAGAGCCAGACCCATCAAGATCGGACATGGCGGCTGTTGGAAAAAGATCTGTTTCCACAGTTGGGTCCGTTGCCTATCTTGTCGGTCGATGCTCCTACGTTGTTAGATGCGCTGCGCCGTATAGAAAACCGAGCTACTTCTGGTTACAAGTAATCCCCCCCCCCCATATAAAGCCCATTGCATTATATGGCCTTGCCAGGCCGGTTCTGTCTTGATCCTGTTCTAGAGGGTTTTCTTTCTTCAAAAAAGTAAGCGCTTTGTGGGGTCTATACGGAGTGTCTGCGGATGCTGCTGGTTTGGGGGCTGCAATAAAAATCTCTAAAAAGCGTTGACGGCAGGGCTGGGGTCTGTAGAATGCGCCCCTCGTTACCGTCTAGGCGCAAACGAAGTCAGCGTTCTGAGGTTGTTAACAGGATTTCAGGGCGGGTTTTTAGAAGCGGATGTTTAGATTAAGGCTTCGAAAAACACGCAAAAATAAGCGTTGACTACCCGGAGTTGAGATGTATAATTCGCTCCTCGCTTGAGAGCAGCTTCCTAGATTGAAGCGCCGCAAGCACCGCTCTTTAACAAATCGACCATGCAATTCGTGTGAGCGCTTACTGGGATAGGTTGCACAAGACTTATCGAAGTAACGCTGATACGAAAGATTTTTGTACGAACGTGAAAACGTTTTGTTTTAAGTTTTTCCAGAGTTATTT